>NZ_JBBCUO010000002.1:0-1221009 GCF_037147815.1 Kaistia sp. MMO-174
GCTGATCCTCGTCGACATGTTCTACGGCGCCAGCGGCGTGCGCGGACCAGGGCGGGGGTTCGAGGTCACCTATCGCCGGGCCAGCAACTATTTCACGATCAACAACACCACGGCGGGCGCAGTGTTTTCTTACAACGTCTTCGACAACGAGATGACCTGATGCGGTTGTTCTATCACGATGCCGAGGGCAGGCTGACCGGCCAGGCCTCCGGGGCCTTTTCGCCAGAGGAGTTGGTCAGCCTGGCGGAGCGTCAGCTGTTTCTCACGGTCCCGGACGATGCGGCCTTCGCCCAGAGCTATGTGCTCGACGGCGAGCTTGCCGCCCGGCCGGTGGCGCCGATCACGATCAACCGCACCGAGATCCCGGCCGACAAGCGCAGCAAGGTCAAGATCGCCGGCCTGCCGGATCCCTGCGTCGTGCTCGTCGACGGCGAGCCCGTCACGGTCGCGGGCGGGCTGCTGGAGCTGACGGCCGACATGCCTGCGACCTATTCGATTGTCTTCGACCAGTTCCCGTACATGCCCTGGTCGGCCGAGATTACGGCCACCTAGCCGGAGCCTTCCCTTGAAAATCCGACTGACGAAGAACCTGGACCCGTTCCGGGCGGGCGCCCTCGCGCATCTCGACGAGTTCGTCGGCCAGCAGATCTACGCTCAGACGGCGTCGCCGATCGCGATGCTGCGGGCGCGGAAGCTGGCCGAGGCGAAGCGCGTGCTGGCAGGCGAGGGCGGGGCGCCGATGCTGAAGGCCGAGGCCCGCGCCAAGGGGGTCCGGGTCGCCGCACTGGCGGCATCTGTCGTCGAGAAGGCAACGGCCGGGGCGGAAACGCTGGCGACGATCGAGGCTCGCCGACAGGCGACGCAGGCCGCCATTCGTTCCGCGCCGCATCCGGCCGCCATCGAAGCCGCGCTCGAGGAGTTCCTGAATGGCTGACAGCACCTATCACGCCGGCTCGATTTCCGTCGCCGCCGGCGGTCTTGCCGTGCTCGGCACGCTGACGGCGTTCCTGAGCCAGGTGAAGCCCGGCGATACGCTGCTGAAGGGCAACGGCTTTGCGGTGATCGAGGCGGTTCCGAGCAACACCAGCCTGACGCTGGCGACGCCCTGGAATGGCACCATGCTCACCGACGAGCAGGACTATCGGATCCTGCGCACTGGCGTCGGCTGGCACACCGCCGTCGAGATCAACGCCCGCCTGACGTCGATCGTCGCGGCGCTCGAGGCGGGCATCGGCTTCAAGCCGGACGCGACCGGCGCGCTCACCGATCGCGCGGCCAACAACGCCGCAGCGAAGGGCTTCATCTTCGTCCGCACCGACGTCGTGCCGTTCCAGATCTACATCAAGGCCAGCGCGACCTCCGGCGACTGGGCCGGGCCGACCAGCATGCAGGGCAATGCCGGCACACCCGGCGCGCCCGGCGCGACGACGGCCGACGTGCTCGCCGCGCTCGGCATTCCCTTGATCACCATCAGCACCAACGACCCGACCGGCACCGCGCCGGAAAATGCGCTCTGGCTGAAAGTTCCCGCCTAACCAAAGGACCGACCATGGAAACGATCCGTATCAACGAAGACCTTATCGAGATCGGCGGCAAGGCGCGTGTCGAGCGCGGGCCGGCCAGGAAGACTGCGGAGGCAACGGAAGCGCTGCTCTCGAACGAAAACACCGCCGCACACTATCAGGTGTCCCAACCCGTTCTGAACGAGGACGGGGAACAGATTGGCTGGTCGCACCGTGACGCTCTCGGCCAGCCCATCCTGCTCGGCCAGCCAATGGCCTATCTCGACTGGCTCGCCGGTCGGAATGTCTTCTACGTCTATCTGCTCGATGCTCGGGGCAAGTGGCAGGAAGACAGTGACCACCCCGATGAGGTTGCGGCAATCGCTCGCGCGACCGAGATCGCCGCCGGCTGACCTGGCCGGCGGCCCATCAATCCAAACTGAAAGGTCTTCACATGCCCTATCTGAACGACCGGGTGCTTGATCTCGGCCTCAACGTGCTCGACGCCGAGGCAGACAAGATCGCCGTCTGCAATGCCGAGCCGGCTACCTTCACGGCCGCCAACGCTACCAATGCGCTCGGTAGCAAGGCCTTCTCCGTAGGCGGTGCCTTCGGCTCTCCGGCGGCTCGCTCTGGTGGGCGCAAGGTGACATCGACCGCAATTTCCGATGGATCGATCACCACGACCGGCACTGCGTCACATTGGGCGGGCCTCGACACCGTCAACAGTCGCCTGCTGGTCGCCCAAGCGCTGACCGCAACACAACCGGTGACGGCCAGCAACGTCTTCACGCTTGGCGCCATGGACGTCTCCCTGCTCGGCCCGGCCTGACCTTCATCCTGCGAGGATAGATGCTCGGATCAGCTCCTCTCGGCTCTGTCCCGCTTGGCCGGCAGGCGCCGGGCAACATCGTCGCGCTCTCAGGCAGCGACGTCGTCTCCGCTAATGCCCAGATCGGCACGGCGGCGCTTGGCCAGGTTCATGCTCTTTCCGGCGCCGCCGTGACCTCTTCGGGGGCCGTCGTCGGAGCGGGCGTCCTTGGGCAAGTCCATGCCCTGACGGGCGCAGGCCTGGTCTCCGCGACGGCGGTCGTCCAAATGGCGGCGCTGGGCCAGGTCCACGTTCTGGCCGGCCAGAGCCTTGCCGGTGTGGTCGCTGAAATCGGACTGGGTTCGCTTGGCGTCGCCGGCGTGGCTCTGCTTGGCCTGTCGGTCGCTACCGCGCCCGCCGAGATCGGCACGGCGGCGCTCGGCCAGATCCACGCCCTGGCCGGGCAGGAGGTACTCTCCGGCGCTGCAGCGATCGGTCTGGGGGCGCTCGGCCAGGTCCATGCCTTGGCGGGCTTGCCCGTCATCGGCGCGCCCGCTGCAATCGATGCAGGATCGCTGGCCGTTCTGGTGCCGCTCGTCGGCCTCGGGCTTGTCGGAGCACCTGCGGAGATCGGCAGCGCCGTTCTCGGCCAGATCCACGCGCTTGGTGGGCAATCCCTCGTCTCCCAGCCGGCCATCGTGGGCGCGTCGCCTCTGGGCCAGATCCATGCCCTGCATGGCAGCGATGTGCAGTCACTGCCAGCCGAGATCTCGCTGGGGTTGATCGGCGGCAGCCTGTTCTTCGTCAAGCGCGGCGGCATCGCGGTGCCGGCCAAGCTCTTCGTCCGCAAGGGCGGCACATGGAAGCCCGTAACGCACGGCTGGATGGGCCGTGGCGGCTCCTGGCGCACCAACTACCAGTAAGGAACAAGATGGCTGTCAAACTGTTCGACCGGGTGCGGATGACCGTCGCGGCCGGCGGAGCGGGCAATCTCACGCTCGGATCTGCCGTGGGCAATGCCGCGACGGGCTACTATCAAACCCTCGCTGCTGCCGGAGCGGTCAATGGCGACCAGTTCGCCTACGTTCTCGAAGAGGGCTCGGCCTTCGAGTGGGGCATCGGCACCTATATTGCCGGTACGACGAGCTTCTCGCGCAGCCTGATCAAGTCGACGACCGGCTCGCTGCTCAATGTCACGACAGCCGCGCAGATGTTCGTGACGCCGCTTGCGCGGCACTTCCCTGTCGGTCCGCAAACGATCTGGATCCCCGCCGGCGCGATGATGCCGCGCGCGACCAGCCCGGCCGGTCGGGGCAAGTACGATTCCGGTTCGAACGACATCAGCCTGTCGACGATGGACTTCGACACGACGACGCAGGAATACGCGCATTTCGCCGTTGCCATGCCGAAGGGCTGGGACGTGGGTACGGTCACTTTCATTCCCTACTGGACCAATACCGGCGGCGCGACGGGCCAGAATGTCGTCTGGTCGCTGGCCGGCCGCGCGCTTGGCAATGCAGACGGCATCAACGGCGTCTTCGGGACCGCGCAGGTGTCGGATGATGCCTGGAACGGCCAGAACTGGCTCTACATCGGCCCGGAGAGCGCGCCCATCGAAATCGGCAACACTCCGGCCGAGAGCGACCTTGTCGTGTTCGAGGTCTCGCGCGTGGTTGCCTCGGACAACATGGCCGGCGACGCGATCCTGATCGGCATCAAGCTGATGATCAGCTTCAACACAGGCAATGACGCATGACCGAAGCCAGTCTGATCGCGCTCGTCTCGCCGCAGGGCGTCATCGCCCGGATCTCGCCGGCGCGTCTCATCGACCCGGATGCCGGCACCAAGCCCGGCTGGCGCTGGCTGCCGATCGTCGAGGAATACGGCGAGCCCTTCGGTGACACTGTCGAGGCCGATCGTGTGCTGCGCCTGGTGCAGGATCCTGCAGCCATTCCGCAGCCGAAGCGCCAGGTGGCGAAGACCCTGGTGGAGGCGCGCGTCGATCGGTATCCGGGCAAGCTGACCGAGATCATGGCGATCCTGATGCAGGATGGTTCGAAGTTCGTCCGCTGGATCTCGCGTGACTATCCCTTCGTCAATTCCGACGATCCCGACACCATTGCCGTGCTCGAGGCGGTTGACCTCGACCCTGACGAGATCCTGGCGCCGGGCGACGACTGATGTATGCGGTCAATCACCTCGAGGGCTTCGGCACCCTTCTGGAGTCCGGCGCCAAGGTAACGTTTCTCGGCTCGGCGACACCGAAGACTTCGGGCGCGACGTCGTTCACCTTCTCATCGCAGTCGTTCGGGCAGACGGTTCCGGCCGGCGCTGTTCTGGTCATGTGCCTGACCTCGGACGCCTCCGGCGCGAACCGCAACTACAATGGCTGCACGGTCAACGGGAATGCGGCCTCGCCCAATGCGGTGAGTCCGAACGGACTGACGATGGTCGGCATCTACCAGTATGTCGCGCCAAGCGACATGTCGTCGGCGACCATCGTCGTCTCGTCCAACGGCACCGCCGGCGGCTGCACGCTCGACATGTTCATGCTCGAGAACCTGCAAAGCACCACGCCGATCGGGACGTTCGTCACCACGGGTACGACGCCGGCCAACTCGGACCCGACGACCACCTTCAGCCCGACTGACACCGGCAACGTCGCGATCGCGGTGGCGCTCAACATCGGAACGGGCGCTATCACCTGGATCGGGCTCGATGTGCAGGCGACGCAGGCCATGAATGTCTTCGCTGCGCATGTCGCCACGGCTGCAATGGGCAACGACCTCGAGACGTTGATCGCGATCACGGCGGACTGTGCCACGCCGAACCGTCCGCGCATGGCGGCGGCCTACTGGCGGTAGGCGCCTAGAGATCCGTGCCGCTCGAAAAGGAGCGGACGGCCCGGAGCGCGCGAACGCTCCGAACTTCGGGACAGGTGGGCACCGAGCCCCCGCAAGACGCCAAAAAGCTCAACGTCACGTCCGCCGCTGCTGTGCACAGCCCCCCGAGCGTGATCGATTCGAGTAAACAAACCATGGAAATGGAATTCCGGCCGGTCAGGCCGGTCTCGCCTGTCGCCGGCTATATCGGCGGCAAGCGCAATCTCTCGGCGCGCCTGGTCAAGCTGATCGACGCGATCGACCACATCACCTATGCCGAGCCGTTCGTCGGCATGGGCGGCGTCTTTCTCAAGCGAGAGAGGGCGCCCAAGGCCGAGGTGATCAACGACATCAGCGGCGACGTCGCCGGCTTCTTCCGCGTGCTGCAGCGCCACTACGTCGCCTTTCTGGACATGCTGCGCTTCCAGGTCGCCAGCCGCCGCGAATTTGAGCGGCTGACGGCGACGGACCCGACCACGTTGACGGACCTCGAGCGCGCGGCGCGGTTTCTGTACCTGCAGCGCCTGGCCTTCGGCGGCAAGGTTCGCGGCCGGACCTTCGGTGTCTCCCCGGACATGCCGGCCCGCTTCGACGTCACCAAGCTCGGCCCCATCCTCGAGGCGGTTCACGAGCGTCTCGCCGGCGTCGTGATCGAGTGCCTGCACTACAGCGAGTTTATCGGACGGTATGACCGGCACGGGACGCTGTTCTATCTCGATCCGCCTTATGCCGGATCGGAAGACGACTACGGCAAGGGTGTGTTCGGTCCCGACGATTTCGTGAAGCTGGCGACGCAGCTGCGCACGATCGCCGGCGGCTTCATGTTGTCGATCAACGATACGCCGGAGGTGCGCGCGGCCTTTGACGGCTTCGCGATCGAGGAAGTCGAGACGACCTATACGATCGCTTCCGGCGCGGCCCAGACGGTCGCCGAGCTGATCATCACCAACGAGAAGGGGGTGCCATCACCGCAAGGCGGTATGCCCTTGTTCGAAACCCTCGCTGGCGCCTGAGCCGGCAAAAGAGCGCCCGCGCGGCTTAGCCGGCGGGCGGAGTGCTTCATCTAGCCAGGACCAGACTCTGGGTGCGCGCTCTGGCGCTTTCAATCGATCCCGCTTCACAATTCGGAGAGACGACATGACCCGCGAAGTTACGGCGGCAGGCATCGCCATGATCAAGGGGTTCGAGGGCTTCAAGGCGAAGGCCTACCTCGACACCGGCAACGTCCTGACCATCGGCTACGGCCACACGTCGGACAGCAACTATGTCGTGAAGGCCGGCGCGGTCATCACGGAAGCCAAGGCGGAGGAGCTGCTGCGGCTGGATCTGCGCGAGGCGGAGGAGATCATCAACCGGCTGGTGAAGGTGTCGCTCAACGACAACCAGTTCGCGGCCCTGGTCTCCTTCGTCTTCAACATCGGCGAGAAACAGTTCCGCGGCTCGACCCTGCTGAAGAAGCTGAACAAGGGCGACTACGCCTCGGTCCCGGCCGAGATGGCGAAGTGGGTCAATGACAACGGCAAGAAGATCACCGGCCTGGTGAACCGCCGCAATGCCGAGGGTGGCCTCTGGGTGAAGGGCTCCTTCGTCTCCAGCGCGTCGGTGCCGGCGGCGCCGCCCAAGGCGAACATCCTGACGAAGCCGGAAGTGCTGATGCCGGCCGCGACTGCCGCCGGCACGGTGATCGCGGCGGCCAATGGGCCGGGGCCGATCGCCTATGCCATTGGCGCGGTGATCGTTATCGGCGCCGCCGTGGCCGCCTTCTACTTCATCCGCCGGACCCTGCAGGCGTCGCGGTGATCGCCTGGTTCTTCGCGACGCGCGTCGGCCGCTATGTGGCGGCCATCGGTGCCCTGCTGCTGATCCTGGCCGGCCTCGCGCTGAAGCTGATCGCCGTGGGGCGAGGGCAGGAGCAGGCCAGGCAGGCGGCCGACAAACTCAAGGCCATATCGAAGAGGAGGGCCAGCGATGCCGAGGTGGATCAGCTTGGGGCTGCTGACGTTGGTGGCAGGCTGTCTCGCTGGATGCGGGACGGCAGGTAACTTCTGCGACGTCGCGGCGCCGATCCTGCCGTCCGTCGAGGACAGGCTTACCGAGGGGACGAAGCGGCAGATCCTGAAGCACGACAGCTATGGCGAACAGGCATGCGGGTGGAAGGCACGATGACTGCTGCAGACAAGATTGCCGCGAACACGACGATACTAATCCTGTCGCGGCTTTCCATGGTCGCAACGCCGGGGCTTCTCGCTGCCATCAGCTTTCTGTTCTGGCTCTACCTTAACGGGATTGCTGCCGATGCCAGCGCCGCCGTTGGAACCGCGACCAAGTTGGAGACCCGCGTCACCGTGTTGGAGGGGAACGAAGCCACCGGGCGCGAGGACCGGATCCGGTATCAGGACCAGGTGCTCGCCCAGTTGATCAAGCTCACCGACAAGGTCGACAGCCAAGCCGGGCAGATCGCCGCGCTTACCGCGACGATCGAGGCACTGAAAAGTCTTCCATCCAAGCACTAGCCCCGGCGAGTGCTAGCGGAGGAGCATTGTCCTTATCGTTGAAAGCGTCGCATGAAACCCTTCACTAACTGACGTTTCCTGCCTTCGCCATAAACGGTACGTCTATTCCATAGCGTATTGTAATCGTTGCCCCCTTCGATCCCCAACTCCGATAGACTTGTCCCTCCCTTCTTTCGTGATACTGCCACGAGATTGTCATGAGGGTCGAAAAACGCGAGATTTCCTGTCCTGGATCCGGGGGTAAGTAGCCGCGCCTTGCCAATCCACTGGGATTCCCGGGTTCGATCGCCCGAGTCATTCGCCAGTGCCTTGATCATTGCCTTCCCCAACAGGGCTGGACCCGTTGGGTGAAGCGAGCTGCTGCCGTAGTACTCTAACGAGCAGTTCGCCATGATCGCCGTGATAGCCAACTCCAGCTCTGTCCTGCCAGGTATGGACCAGAGAATTCCATTGGCGGTGGAGGTCCAGTGCTGGCCCGATTGAGGTGCATCTTGAAAGGCGCTGAACTCCGCCCACTCGGGAGGCGCGAATGCGTTCAGGAAGAAGAGCGAGAGATCCGAGTACAAGCCCCCATAGATGTACAGGAGACACAGGCGAGCAAGATCTGCTTTGTATGCAAAGGGCCGGAGCTTGTCGAAGGTTGAGACAACATCACCTCCCAAGGCGTCTAGGTCGGTGCGCAGGCTGTCGTGGCACCAAAGTCGATAAGGCGAGTGGGGATATAGCTGCTTCAGTCTGTCGACATTATCCTGAACGAGAGAGGGGAGGACGGGTGCGCGATTGAAGGGGCGGTTGATCAGTATCTGGTGAACGGGACCAATTCTTGTTCTTGGCATGAGTCGATATTCCGGGATCCGTGGACGCGGCGGTTCAGCCGCACCTTGGCCGGCTTTGTATAACCTATGTCCAGGCTTCGCCACCAAGGCAGGCTGTCATCCAGGCCGCCAACGGAAGCAAGCGGGTGCTTCGTGGGCGCCTCCCTGAGGCATTCCCACCCGCGTTAGGTTCACTCAGGTTCTCTCTCTGGGCGTCACGTCGAACATCACGCTGATGTGGCGGCGGCCGTGGCGGCCGTCACGCCGCTTTCACCAGCCTGTGATCGGCGCTACCTTGGCGAGCATGATACGGGCCATTACTCGCTCAACGGTCTTCGTCAGCCTAACCGGGTTCTCCCTCCTGTGCTGGTGGGCGATCTGGAAGGCCGCGGTCGACATCCTAGCGGCCTCGTTCTAGCAGGCGACATACTGCCAACCCCAGATCCATGCTACTTTGACGGACATGCCACGAGCGCTCGCCTTTGCACCGATGTATGCAGGCATGATTGCCGCCGCCATCACATGCTGGTGGGTCGCAGGGCCTCTTGCGCTCGACGTCAGCCCTGCGTTCTAGCGGGGACTGTTCCTCTTGCTCGCCGTCCCGGCAGAGTGGGCAAATGCGACGCGGTGGAGGGCCCCGCCGCATCCGAGGAGTCTGGAAGACGACAACAGAAGGACGTAGCCTTCTCCTCCGCTGTTGCAAGGCTGGAGCGGACTGACGAGGCTTCAATGTCGGGATTTCAGATTGACACCGAAACTGTTTCTGCCAATCAGCAGTTCGACATGTGGCACGCCGCCATGGAGACGGTCATTGATGTCGCCCGCGTCGACACGCGGGACGGACCACCAGGCTTTCCGGCAGTCCTGAACGCATGGGACTTCGCTGGTGTCGGTCTCGTTTCCATGCGGATGCCCGGACTCGGCTATGCGCGAAGGTGGACCCAAGTTAGGCAGCCGGCGGTAGATCATTGGTCGCTTATGCTTCCGATCGCAGATGGTTGGCGACAGCCCTACGCACCAAGGACCCTGTATGTGTCCTCTCTTGGAATGCCGTTTTCCGGGCAGGGCAGCGACACCGACGTCATCAGCCTTTTCATTCCTCGCGATGCCGTATCGGTTCAGTTGGCGTCGACCTTGGATAGCATCCATGAGCCGATCGTCGAGTCTGGCTCCGCGGGTCTGCTCATGGATCTGCTTAGTTCGCTCCGGGGGCGCCTGTTCGACGGTCTGTCGATCGACCCGCTAGCGGTCCGCAAGACGCTCCTTGCGTTGATTTCCGCTACGGTGTCGCCTCTCGCCCGACACCCCGAGAACGCCCGAGAGGTGCAGCGTTTTCTGATGAACCAACGCATTCTTCGCGAGATCCGATCTAGCGTCCAAGCCCCGGATCTCGGGATAGATATGCTCTGCAGCACATTCCGTCTCTCCCGGTCCGCACTCTACCGCATCTTTCCCGATCAGGGCGTCGAAGCCGTCATTCAAAAGGAGCGCCTCAATGCGATCGCGGAGGTGTTGGTGACCAACGACCAGGAAAAGATCGGAGCCATCGCTGCTCGCTATGGGTTTTACGACCCTTCAACATTCTCGCGAGCTTTCAAGTCCTGCTTCGGCGTTAGCCCGTCCGAGTACCGCGTGGCGAACCATGCACGGCCGCGCCATGTTGGCGAGCTGGATAAGTTCCTGGCTGAACTGGACCGCTGATCCGCTCCCACGCGATGCACGATGGGAGCTTGAAGCGGCAATAGCAATTCTGGCCGCCGGCAGAGGCACACGGCTCACGACCCGTCGGTTAGAATTTCCAGCTTCTCGCTCAGCTCATCGAGACGCTTTCTCAACGTCTGAATGTCGATCCACAAAGCTTGCCGGCGCATCTCGAGCGCTATGGGGTGGGAATCCTCGCCGGTGAGGAGCGAAACCTCAACAGTTCGACGACCTCTGCCGACAGGCTTCGCCGCCGCCGCGCCGCAGCCATCTCCAGTTCCATCTTCAGGATGACCGGAAGCATCAGTTTGTATTGAACCCGTTCTTCCGGCATTTGCGACTCCGACGATGTTGGACAGCCTGAAGAGTACCTCCGCCTGCCACCATTTGCAGAAGCCGAGTGCGGGCGACGCCTTTGATCGAGGCGTCGAGGCAAAAGCGTTGAAGTCTGGTCAGTCGTCTGGCGACAGATCGGTGGCGTCGGGAAGTCGGTCGTCCCGATCATGGTCTGGGTCTGACGCTGTCGTTTTCCGTTGGAGCGTGCGGGCGGCTTCCTGCAGATCGGCACGAGCTGTTGCGTCGGGAGCCTGCTCCGCCAAGTGGTTGAGCTCGACAATAACGGAGGAGATCTTCTGGGACATTTCAACCTCCCGGTCCCTGCCATCGGCGCCCGAAACCATGCCGACGGTCGCAGCAGCTTACTCTCCCTGGTTGCGCCTTTGCAATTCGGGGAGGGCGGTTCATGCCAACAGGTCGACTGCCAAGAGGTCGGCCTCGAACGCCGCTTCGACGAATAGAGCGCGAACATCGTCTGGCGTCGCGTTGCCCTCCAACTCCAGGAGGCAGATCTCCATGGCTTCAATGTGCCGGTCGGTGCCCCGGTATTCGGCCGGCCATAGCTCGGTCAACCACTTGGCAACGCGTAGCACGTCACTGACCGCCAACTGCTTGCCGTCGGAATTCCAGATGTAGACCGGTGCGAACTTGTGGTTCATGCCCGGCTAAATAGGGCAAGGAATCGGATAAGCACCGGCCTTCATGAGGGAGACCTGAATTCCCGAGCAAGACGCGGCCCGCGCCACGCTGAAGGTGATTCCGTCGCCGCACCCTGCGGGCCTGTGGCTTCGAGGCGCGCACTCCGAGCTTTGCCAAGCCATCGACGCGCTGCAGCCACAGTATGAACCCGGCGAGGCGAGTTGGGTGCGGGGGCGGCGCAACTATCGCCGTCGGATGGCGTTGATCCGTCGAGTGCGGACACTATCGATGCACTCAAGGCGCGCCCGCTGATCATCCTTCCCCCGCGATGCAGCGGGCGCAGCTTTGTTCAGGCGTCGCTAGTCAATAAACAGGTCCGCGCCGACATCGAGCGCCCATGCGAGCTTCACCTGCGCCTCGGGCGAAAGCTCGGTTCCCCCTTCCGCGCTCCGGATGACCGAAGCTCTGACACCAGATCGGATGGCGAGATCCTCGATCGAGAGCCCTCGCCATTGCCGCACGGCGGTGAGGGGCGAGACGCCGCTTCCAATCAAGGCGATCACTGCCTCTGGCAGATCTTCGTCGCCGTCCGGGCCATGCTCCAGGTTCCTTGGTGTCCGCATACGGGGCCTCCTGCCAGCCAACGCGGCTTAGGACGGATGGATGCATATATTGGTCCGTTATCATGTATGCGACATGCCTGGGCTCCGAGGGGAGCGCTACCTCCACCTGAACGGCATGTCTAGCGGTGTCCTCGGAACGACCTTGGCGCTGAGAACTTGTCCTATCGGGGGGAAGCGCAAGAGAGGAGTTTGAACAATGCCCGACAATGAAAAGCGTGGCGGCGCCGGAAACTTCGCGAACGACCCGAAGAAGGCCTCCGAGGCCGGACGCAAGGGCGGCGAGCATAGCAATGGTGGCCAGAAGCAGCACGAGCAGAGCCAGCATGGCGGCAACCGTCAGCAGGGCGGCGCCGACCACAACAAGGATCGCCCCGGCCGCCAGAACGACCAGCGATAAGTTGCGAGAGGCCCGCCATCCGGCGGGCCTCTGTCGGTTCGGGGGGAGGGGATGTCTGGACTGCCTTCTTATCCACGTCTCAATGCCGAGTTTTCGCCAAGTCCCCTCATCCATCCTTTGCGTTCCGGCAGAGCGCCTTGGTCGGATGAACGGCCTCCGTTACCCATTCTCGAACTAAGAGGTGGCGCCGGCTGTGAGGTCGTTGTCGTCGGCGCCGGCATCACGGGGGCATTCGCAGCGGAGGCGCTGACGCGTCAGGGGAAATCCGTCCTGATCGTGGATCGATCCTTTCCGGGGCGC
Source organism: Kaistia sp. MMO-174 (assembly GCF_037147815.1). Taxonomy (NCBI): domain Bacteria; kingdom Pseudomonadati; phylum Pseudomonadota; class Alphaproteobacteria; order Hyphomicrobiales; family Kaistiaceae; genus Kaistia; species Kaistia sp. MMO-174. Next base: position 12,520 of record NZ_JBBCUO010000002.1, read on the forward strand.
GGCAGCACGGCGGCAAGCACCGCGATGTTGCTCTGGGAGATCGACACATCCCTTGTAGAGCTGGCAGAACGCTACGGATTCACCAAGGCCTCCATGCTGTACGGTCGCTGCCTTGCGGCGGTGCGCGAACTCGGTGAACTGGTGTCGGGGCTTGCCATCGACTGTAATTTTGCGGCGAGGCCGTCCCTCTACCTGGCCGAGTCCGACGCCTCACCCGACAGCCTGGCGGCGGAACAGGAGGCGAGGCTCCGGGCCAGCCTTCCCAGTACCCATCTATCCAACGCTGAGTTGCAGCAATCCTTTGGCATGAGCCGACCGGCAGCGCTGGTCGTCTCAGGTGCGGCGGAAGCTGATCCCGTTCGCCTGGCGAACGGACTGCTGCACCGTTCATTCGAGCGTGGGGCACGACTGGTAGCCGACGCCGTCGTCGACTACCAATTCGCCCAGAACGGTGCCGCGGCAGTGCTCGCATCCGGCGCGGTAATTGAGGCCCGACATATCGTGCTCGCGACGGGCTATGACATGCCGTCCTTTGTTCCCTCCGACCTGCACCGGATTGTCTCGACCTGGTGTGTTGCTACCCTTCCGCAGGCAGAGGCCCGTCTCTGGCCGCACCGTGCTTTGGTATGGGAGGCGGCGGACCCCTATCTCTATGCCCGGTTTGATAGTCAGGACCGGCTGTTGATCGGTGGCGAGGACGCCGCAATTTCTGTTGCGGACGCGCGGGAATCCTTGATGCCGGAGAAAGCTGCCCGGCTCGTCCAGCGCATGCGCGGCCTGCAGCCGCAGCTGGAGTTCGACGTCAGCCATTCTTGGTCGGCCGCGTTTGGCGAAACCGCCGACGGGTTGCCACTTATAGGCCGGGTTCCCCGGGCGCCCCGGGCTATCGCCGCCTATGGCTACGGCGGCAACGGGATCACGTTCAGCTATATTGCCTCGCGCATGATCGCTGCGATCGTCGCCGGCGAGGAACGACAGTGGTTCAGTGATTTCGCGCTGGACCGATGAACCAGGAGAGGCGGAGCTAAGTACCAGTGCTGAGTGCTAGTAGCCTCCGACGATCGGGAGGATCTCGCCGGTGATGTAGCTCGAGCATTGGGGCGACGCGAGGAAGACATAGGCCGGAGCAATCTCCTCCGGCTGCGCGGGGCGTTTCATCGGCGTGTCGGCACCGAACTGCGCTACGTCCTCGGCGCTCTTCTCCGACGGGTTGAGCGGAGTCCATACCGGGCCCGGTGCGACCGCATTCACCCGGATCCCCTTTGAAATCAGGTTCGCGGACAGCGCCCGCGTGAAAGCATGGATGCCGCCCTTCGTCATGGAATAGTCGACTAGGTTCTTGGAGCCCGTAAGTCCGGTGACCGAACCGGTATTGACGATGGCCGAGCCGGGCTTCATGTGCGCAGCCGCTTCCTGGGCCATATGGAAATAGCCGTAGAGATTGGTCTTTAGCGTCGCATCGAAGTGATCTTCCGTCAAGTCGGAAAAGGCGTCGGAATGCACCTGGAACGCCGCGTTGTTGACGAGAACATCAAGGCGGCCGAATTCCTTCAGGGTCTTTGCAACGGCGCCGTGGCAATCCTCTCGTCGGCTGACGTCGCCGGATATCAGGACGCAGCGCCGCCCCTCTGCCTCGACGGCGGATTTCGTCTCTTCGGCATCGTCATGTTCCGTGAGGTAGAAGATCGCGACGTCAGCCCCCTCGCGGGCAAAAAGAACCGCAACGGCCCGGCCGATGCCGGAATCGCCGCCCGTGATCAGCGCAACCTTGGAATCGAGCTTTCCCGATCCCTTCCAGAAGGGTGCCTCATACATCGGGGCCGGCTCGATCTCGCTCTCATGTCCAGGCTTTGGGTGGTGCTGCTTCGGAAAGGGGGGAGCAGGATAGGCACGCGCGCCGGCCTGCATGGCCTCGACGCGTCGTGGCGAAGCGGAGGCGTCGTTGCTGTCGACCTGTCGCTGGATCCGGCGCTGCCTCTCCGCAGCCTTGTTCGCCGAGTTCATCGTTGCCTCCCTTCTAAGGAGTTGTTTGAAAGCATCAGTTTCGCGGCCAGCGCTCCAGCAGCGCATCCGTCGATAGAACCTGCACCTGGCGGTAGAAGCGCGTCCGGTAAAGGGTGACGACTGCGTCATGCGAGGCGTCTGTCGAGCTGCAGATCGCGTCGGCGATCACAAAGACCGGATATCCGAGATCGACCGCATCAAGCACCGTTGCGAGTACGCAGACATCGGTTTCGGCGCCGGTGATGATGAGTCCATCGGCCTTCCGCGTCATTAGGATGCGGCGCAGATCGGACCCAAGGAATGCGGAATAGACGGGCTTGTCGATGACAAGCGCTGGCGGCACGAGCGCAGCCAAAGGTGGCAACAGCTGAAGCGAAACCGGTTTCAGCTGTTGCCGGGTCGCATGAGCATGGACGTCGTAGTAATGCCGCCAGGTGCCCCGGGCGTTCTCGGCAGTACGAGGCGGGATGAGGCGGGTGAAGACGGCCCTCTCGGGTCTGAACTCCGCGATGCGTAGAATGTTCGGAAGAGCAGCCTCCAGCCAGGGTGTCGGCCATGGTCCATCCGCCGCAAACAGGCCCTGCATGTCGATGCAGAGATGAACGGTCCGCTCGGTCGGTTGCCACGGAAACGACGATGACTTGATTTCGTCCACAGCGGCCGTCCATCTCCTGAGCCCCAGAGGACGGTCCTGACTATCCGGGATAGTACCAGGGCCGTGCCCGGATGCGGGGCGGTTTGCGATAGCGCAGCCGCGTTCCCAGCAGGGTACGCAGCAGGCGCCAGCGAGCCATCTTCACGCCGCGCGAGCGTTGACGCCGCCTTCTGCCAGCGCTGAGAGCTTCTTGTCGGCTGCGCCTTCTTCATCCAGGTTTTGCTGCAGCAGCGCCGCACAATCGTCACGGCCGAGCTGCTTTGCCCAGGCGACGAGAGTGCCGTAGCGGGCCATTTCGTAGTGCTCGACCGCCTGGCCAGACGCAATCAGCGCCGCATCGAGAACGGCCGAATCGTCGACGTCGCCGGCGACATCGTCCGCTTCCTCGATGATGCCGTCGATCGCCGGGCAGTCGACGCCCTTCACCTGGACACCGTGAAGCTCAAACACCTCCTCGAGGCGGTTCACGTGTTCCTTGGTCTCGGCAAGATGATTGCGGAAAGCCTCGGCAAGCGGCGCCGAATTGGCCTTCTCTGCCATCTTGGGAAGGGCCTTCAGGATCTGATTTTCGGCGTAGTAGATGTCCCGGAGCTGGTGCACGAACAATTCGTCCAGGCTCGTGATGTCTTTCGAAAACAGGCTCATGACAGTTTCCTCCTCGGTTTCGTACCGGGCTGCTGATGCTTGGTTCGATCTGGCAATGACGGCTCCAGCCGCCCCTTCCTCCGACCGCGGTCAGCTACGCCTGGCGGTCCGGGGATGAAGCTGTTTCAACTGTCGCCACGGCCCATGGTTCCGCGTCCCATGAAATTCGCAGAAGCGCTGTCCGCAGCGCCGCCGGCTTTGGGCCGGGCTCTCCGCAAGGGTGCAATGTTCGGGAACTTCGTGCCTTCGCGGGGATTGGTCTTCGTCGCCTGCGCTCAAGATGGAGCGCCTTTGGAGGAGACTTCCATGAAAGCCATAGCCTTAGCCGGGCTGGTCTCGGCCGCCCTTTGTCTGCCCGCGATCGCGGAGGATGCGACGACCCCCGCTGTATCGACCCAGGGATCCACAAACCCGAAGGCCCCGGTCCCCGGCGCCAATAGTTTCACCGAAGAACAGGCGCGAGCTCGCATCGTTGATGCCGGATTTACCGCTGTGTCAGGCCTCTCCAAGGACGACAACGGCATCTGGCGCGGCAAGGCGACCAAGGATGGCGCAACCGTCGATGTCCAGGTCGATTTTCAGGGCAACGTCACCAGCAAGTAGCGATGGGAGCATACAAAATGACGACTACAGTTTCCGGCCTGTTTGATAGTCGTGCCGAGGCCGCGGCCGCCGTCAACCAGCTCCAGGCCCTTGGCGTCGCAGGGGACGACATCAGCGTGGTTGCATCGGGCCAGAACGGCGAGATCGAAGATTCGCACGTGGGAGCCGATGCGGGCGCCGGCGCCGGCCTGGGCGCCGCGGTCGGAGGTTTGGGCGGACTTCTGACGGGGCTCGGCCTGATGGCCATCCCCGGCGTCGGGCCAGTCGTGGCGGCAGGCTGGCTCGTTTCGACGGCTGCGGGCGCTGCCGCCGGAGCGGTCGTGGGCGGCGCTGCAGGCGGTATCGTTGGCGCGATGACCAGCTCGGGCATTCCCGAAAGGGACGCAAACGTCTATGCCGAGGGTGTCCGGCGCGGCGGGACCTTGGTCACCGCGCGTGTCGAGGACGCGGACGTCGGAGCCGCGACAACGATCCTCCAGCGCGGCTCTGTCGACCTCGACCTGCGTCGAGCCGACTACGAGCGGGGAGGCTGGACGCGCTTTGATCCCAACGCGCCTCCTTCCGCTTTTCGGCGAGAGGATGAGATCTAGGCATTCCCTGCGGGGCAGGCCGTTGCGGATGTTCCTACCCCACGGCTTGATCTCGGTTTCGCGCTCGCGCCGCCTTTGTGGCGCGAGCTGAGGCTTCCAGGTAGGCGGCCATGAGCCTTGGCGAGCAATTGAAGCGGCTGGGTCCCGGTCTCATTACCGGTGCGGCAGACGACGACCCCAGCGGCATTGCGACATACTCCCAGGCAGGGGCCCAATTCGGGCCCACGCTCCTTTGGACGCTGGTCTTCTCGTACCCCTTCATGGTCGCTGTTCAGATGCTGAGCGCCCGCATCGGGCGTGTCACCGGCAGGGGGCTCATCCATAGTCTGGGAGCAACGCTGCCCCGCTGGGTGGTCTTGGGTCTGGCGGCGCTGTTGTTCGTGACAAACACGATCAATGTCGGTGCGGATCTGGCGGCGATGGGGGAGGCCGCTGCGCTCTTGGCCGGACGGGCCCAACTCGCCTTCACCGTTGCCTTTGCACTGGCGTCGCTGATCCTCCAGCTTTGGATTCCCTACCATCGATACGCCGACTATCTGAGGTGGTTGACGCTCGTCCTTTTGTCCTATGTCGCGCTTCTCTTCATGGTCAAGATCGACTGGGCGACGGTGGCTATCGGAATGTTGGTGCCGCGGTTGAGCAGCCGGGATGCCACTACGACGATAGTCGCCATATTCGGCACGACGATCAGTCCTTACCTCTTTGTCTGGCAGGCCTCCCAGGAGGTCGAGGAGATCCACCGGGTCCCCGAGCGGAAGCCGCTGAAGCAAGCCCCATCTCAGGGCGAGGACGCGCTTGTCCGAATTCGCTGGGATACCTTTGTCGGCATGGCTGTCTCGAACATCGTCGGGCTCGCAATCATGCTGGGAACGGCGGCAACGTTGCACGCGGCTGGCCAGGTGAACATCGCAAGCGCGGCGGACGCCGCGAAGGCGCTGCAGCCAGTTGCTGGCAATTTAGCCTTCGCCATTTTCAGCTTGGGAATCATTGGAACAGGGATGCTTGCCGTCCCGGTGTTGGCCGGGTCGTCGGCCTATGCGATCTGCGAGATCGGCGGATGGAGAGCGAGCCTTGAGCATCGCCCAATGCGGGCCAAGGCCTTTTACGCAGTGATCGCACTAGGGGTGGTACTCGGGCTCTCGATCGAGTGGACGCCGCTCAGTCCCATCAAGGCGCTCTTCTGGAGTGCGGTCGTGAACGGAATAGTGGCGGTTCCGGTTCTCGCTGGAATGATGGTCGCCGTCTCAAGGCGTTCTGTCATGGCGGACTATACCGCCCCGTTGGCGCTTAAGGTTCTGGGGTGGCTGACTACATTCCTGATGGGCGCAACGGCGTTGGCGATGGTCATTTTCTGACCTTCGCAGCTCCAGGAGCTCGTGAGAACTCTGCTGCGCTGATGGGCGCTGGCGGTGAGATTGGCACTCAGGCGCGCCTTCAATATTGGCTCTCACGAAAGCATCCATTCGCAACCGCCCCGGGCCCGACGCGTTGGCTTGTCGAGGGCCTAGTTGATGGCGCTCAGGGGCCCGCCCGCCGCAAGGTCTGCTCAGAGACGCGGCGTGCGCGGCCCTATTGCTTTCTCCCTGATTGCACACTCCTCGCGATTGAGAGGTTGGGTTTCATGAGCCGCAAAGAAGATATCACGATCCGCTTGGCGCTGGCTGCCGTAGACCCGGAATGGCTGCCGCTGCGATGGAGAAGAGGGTCTGACTTCGCGCCTCGGGGCGGGTTTCATCAAATGTCATCAATAGGAACTCACGGAAAGCTCGCTCTGGCGCCGCTTCTTTTGGAGACGAGCTAGCTATCTGGACAGCCATTCCCTCAGTCCCCATACCAGGAACACGCAGAATAGCGTAGCCCAGAGGACCCAGACCAAGCTTTTGAGGTCGGCGATCTTGGCGTCCCGTTGGGCCAGCTCTTCTTCGAGATGCGCAATCCGCGGATGAACAGGACTTCCATGCGAGTGGTCCCGTCTCTCTCCATCAAGTGCCCGTCTCGGCAGGCTATAGGGAGAGTCATCTTCCGACATTGCGCGCTCACAACTCGGCTCCCTTCATGAGAGTCAATGCAGTTTTGAATGAATGGTCAGGGAATACAATAGTCCGGAACGGAATGGCACGGTACTCTAGTGCCGATATCATCAGCTTTTTTCGCATGCTACCTTTGCGAGCATGTTTAGATCGTTTGCCTACGCGATGATGTATGTCGGTCTGGTTGCGGCCACGATCGGATGTTGCTTGGCTGTCGGACTTCTGGCTCTCGACGTCAGCCAGGCGTTCTAGACAAGACCGCTGCTAGCGATCGTCCCCGTCGCCGAAGGGGTTTATCTCTCCACGCATCAGGCATTTCAACTCCCATGCCGTTTCCCTGCACCGTCGGCAGAGTGGCTGGCAGGGCTCGCGTTTGATGTTGTGGCGCATGCACATGATGGCCGCGATCTCATCCCGTCTGGGGTTGGCCAGATACGCGCGCAGGGCCTGCAACAAGAGGGCCGCGGTCGCCGGTGTGAGCCGCACCTCCTTCTGCTGGCTGACCCTCTGTTCCAGCCGCGATAGGACCGCCCAAGGCGAGAGGGGGCGACCAATGCTCATGGCTCATCGGGTAGTCGGCCGCGCACATAGCCGAACGAGATCCTCGCGGCGCGGCTATCTGCTGTGAGCAAGAGCGTCTCGATCACAGCGCGGGCGTCGCCATTGTGGGCGGCGAGCAGGCTATCGACCCGCTCGTCGAGCGCGGTCTGCTCGGCATCGATGGTCTTGGCGGCATGCGCCATGGTGGTCACCTCTGGGTTTATGTTCCTATTTTGTTCTCATGCGCGAGGGAGTCAATCTGCCTCTGGTTGAAGGCGGCCGATCTCCCCGATAGGCTCGCCCCATGTGCAACCTTTACTCGATGACCCGAACGCAGGATGCCATTCGCGCCTTCGCCAAAGCGCTGCGCGACTACGCCGGCAATGTGCCGCCGTTGCCCGGCATCTTCCCCGACTATGCCGCGCCGATCGTGCGCACCAGTGCCGACGGTGTCCGCGAGCTGGCAACGGCCCGGTGGGGCATGCCGACCTCGCAATTCGCCTTGATGGAGGCGACCAAGAAGCGGGCAGCCAAGCTAGAGGCGAAGGGGCAGACGGTCGACTTCAAGGAGTTGCTGCGGATGGAGCCGGACTCCGGCACCACCAATATCCGCAACATCGGCAGCAAGCACTGGCAGCGCTGGCTTGGGGTCGAGAACCGATGCCTGGTGCCCTTCACCTCCTTCTCGGAATTCAACCGCGACGCCGGCGGCGACATCTGGTTCGCCCTTTCCGAGGATCGGCCGCTCGCCTTCTTCGCCGGTATATGGACCAACTGGACCAGCGTGCGGAAGGTGAGGGAAGGGGAAACGACGAACGACCTGTTCGGCTTCCTGACAACGGAGCCGAACGCCGAGGTGAAGGCGATCCACCCGAAGGCGATGCCGGTCATCCTGCGGACCGAGGCCGAGATTGAGCGCTGGATGACGGCGCCGGCGAACGAGGTGCCGGAGATGCAGCGACCGCTGCCGGATGGCGCGCTCCAGGTCGTCGCCCGCGGGACGAAGCAGGATGGATAGCGCCGCCTGGCCGGGAGCTTTGACGATGTCGTTCTTGCCGTCTACGCGTCCGCTAACTCGCCTTGAAGGATAGCCGAGCGGAGCAGCCGGGCGGCTCGGAATAGGTGATCGTCGCATCGAGGCTCGTGGCCATCGCGCTGACGATACGGCTTCCGACGCCCGTTCCACCGGACGAGTTTGCTCTGGATCGGCCGACGCCGTCGTCCTCGACGATGAGCGCCAGCCGGTCCGCGTCGTCGAGCCTGAGGATCACGCGGATTTCGCCGGTCCGCTGGTCGGGGTAGGCGTATTTGAATGCATTGATCACCAGTTCGGTGACCAGGACGCCGACCGTCACCGCCTTGTCCGTCGGGACGAATGCGATCTCCATCTGGCAGAGGGTCGTCGAGGTGTGTCCCGACGCCTTCATGGCGGTCTCGAGCTCGCTGACCAGGCCGCAGAGATAGGCGGAGAGTTCCACATTGCGCACGTCGTGCGACGAGTACAGCCGGCGATGAACGCCGGCGATGGCTGCAATTCGGCTTTGCGCCTCGCCCAGCGCCTGCTTCACATGCGCATCCGCCGCAGCATTCGTCTGAAGCCGGATCATCGAGCCGACAATCGCGAGGCTGTTGGCAACGCGATGATTGACCTCGTGCAGCAGGATCTCAGCGCGCTCCTTGGCGATCCGCATTTCGTGCTCGGCGAGATCCCGCGCCCTTTGCAGGCGCGCCTTCTCGACCGCCTGGTCGATCGCGCTGCCAAGGATCTCCAGGAACTCCTCACCGACGGCCTTGGGCACGTAGTCGGCGGCGCCGGCCTTGAGGGCCGCGACGATCACCGTCGTGTCACCGGAGGCGGTGACGTAAACGACCGGTGGCCGCTCGGGCAATCGGGCGAGATCGCCGAGGAAATCGAGACCCGTACCGGTCGGAAGGAAGTGATCGAGGGCGATGACATCGATGCCGCCATCAGCAAGCCGTGCCAGACCTGCCTCACCGGTCGATGACGATTCCACCGTATAGCCACGTCGGCCGAGAGTCTTCTGCACGAGCCGGGTGAGGCCCGGATCGTCGTCGATGTAGAGGATAGAGACGGGCCGGTTCGGCATTGCTACTCGGTTTCCGGCACTTGCATGACCGCGAAGAACAGGCCGAGTTGACGGATCGCATTGGCGAAACCGTCGTAATTGACCGGCTTGGTGATGTAGACGTTGGCACCGAGGTCGTAGCAGCGCTGGATTTCGCGACTGTCATCCGTCGTGGTCAGGACAACGACTGGCGATCGGCGGGTATGGGCGTTCGACTTGATCTTCTCGAGGATGTCGATGCCGGTCATGTCCGGCAGGTTCAGGTCGAGGAGCACGAGGATCTGGCGACCGGCGCTCGCCAGACCCGAACCATCGGGCCCCAGCAGATACTTTAGCGCGTCAGTGCCGTTCGTGAACGGGAGGATCTCGTTGTTGACGCCGGCGCGACGGATGTTCTTTTCGATCAGGCGGGCATGGCCCTCGTCGTCCTCGATCATGACGATGACGACCGGCTTGGCGTGCTGGTTCACTTAGGCAGCTCCGATGATTTTGCGCAGGTCGCGCGCGAATGTGAGTTCAAATGTCGACCCCGTTCCCAGTTCCGACCGGACGACGATGTCGCCACCGATATTGCGGGCCATGGATCGGACGTGCGCCAGCCCGATGCCTTCGCCGGGCTGATCCTGCGATCCCGACCGACGAAACAGCTCGAAGATGCGCTCATGGTCCTGGGCGGCAATGCCGCGGCCATTGTCGGCGACCTTGACCTGGATGGTGTTACCGGGGCCCGTTCCGGCCTGAATGTGAATTCGCAGGGGCCGGTCCGGCGCCCGATATTTGACGGCATTGTCGAGCAGATTGCCGAAGATCTGCTCCAGCGTGAGGCGGTCCGACAGCAGCGCCGGCGGCGCACCGGCGATGGTGACTTCGCCGCCCCCCTCGACGATCTGATGGCGTACGGCGTCCGCGGCGTTCTCGAGGATCGCCTGAAGCTCGATGCTCTCCGGCTTCAGGGTGCGGCGTCCTTCGCGTGACAGTTTCAGGATGGCATTGATCAGCGCATCCATCTTGCGGGTCGACGAGCGGATGAAGCCGATCGCCTCGGGCAGATCGTCGAACGCCGCCACGCGGGCTGCCGCCGCCTTCTTGTCGTCCTCGTCGCCGGTGGATGGCATTTCATCGCGGCCGACGTAGTCCTGCAGCGCGTCCAGGCTCGCTTCGAGCTCGCTCGTGAACCCCATGATGTTGACGAGCGGCGCTCGCAGATCATGCGTCACGATATAGGCGAAGCGCTGGATTTCTTCATTGGCGCGGCCAAGGTCGGCGGTACGCTCGCTGACGCGTCGCTCGAGGTCGGCGTTGAGGGTCGCGACCTCACGCTGCGCCATCACCAGCTGGCGAGTATATTGCCAGACTGTCCAGGCGGACCCGCCGACGACCACCAGGATGACCAGGGCGCCGAGGAACGTCACCCAGCGAAGCAGCTCGATTCCCCGCTGCTGGCGCGCGATGCTGTCGAGCACGGCCTGATCAGCGCGGGCGATGGAACGTTCGAAGAATTGACGGGCATCGTCCATGAGCTCGCGGCCGCTGTCGGCATTGACGATCGCGATGGCCGCGTCGTGCTGGCCGCCTTTTGCAAGGTCGATCGTCCGCTTCAGTTCGTCGAACTTCGCCGTCAGCGTCTGCCGCAGGCGAGCCATCAGGGCCGCCTGCTCCTTATCTCCCTCGAAGGCCGCCTGGACACGATCCATCTGGGCTGGGAACTTCGCGACTGCGTCCTCATAGGGCGCCAGATACAGCGGGTTTCCTGTCAAGAGGTAGCCGCGTTGACCGGTCTCGGCGTCCTGGCCCAGGCTTCGCAGGGTGATCAGCAAGGAGCGCTCGGTACGCGCCTGCATCAGATCCTTCGAGCTGTCGGCCGTTTCGCTGACGAGCCAGAACATGGCTCCGACGATGGCCAGCAGGGCCGCAAGGCCGAGCAGGATGAAGAGGACCGTCGAGCGGACGAGGGCGCTTTTCGAGATCGGCATGGGACCACATTTCAGGCCCAGTCGACTGCTGGACGCCCTTGTCAGTACGCCAATGGTAGGGAGGAGGGAAGGGGCATCATCAGGGTCTTTCTGCCCCCTTTCGCGGCTCAGGCGTGCCATTCTCAACGTCGCCACGGCAATCTGCAGCCGGGCACAATCTTGGGCTGCGGCGATGACGGCTGGAAGAAGCGGGACCGAGGCCCGCGACATCGGGAAGATGCTGCAGCATTCAAGGCGGACAGCACCGCAGTTCCGCATCTATCTCGGAGACTGCCTTCGCAAGGCCGCGGACGCCCCAGGCTAATTTCCTGTCCCGGCCATTAACTGCGGCAAGGAACGATTCCGCTATGCGCGGGTTGATGATCACGCAACAACCCGGAGACACTCGGATGACGAAGATGTTCGCGAAACTGGCCGTTCTGGCGGTCTTGGCCTCTCCCATCGCCGTTCCGGCCCACGCGGAGGATTCCAAGCCCGCGCCGAAGGAGACGGTCGGCGAGGTCAAGCTCGACCCCGCCACGATCGCCACCGGTTGGCGGGCGTCGAAGATTATCGGCTCGACCGTCGAGAACGAGAATGGCGACAAGATCGGCTCGGTCGACGACCTCATCCTCACCGCCGACCAACAGGTACCCTACGCCATCGTATCGGTGGGCGGTTTCCTGGGCCTGGGCTCGAAGCTCGTCGCCGTCCCATATCGGGAACTGGATACCACCCAGAAGGGCAAAACGATCCTCCATGCCGCGACCAAGGAGAGCCTGACGACGGCGCCGGAATTCAAGTACGCCGAGTAAAGGTTGCCCGCGACGGCGCGGCCATCGTCGCGGCTGGCGACCGGAGACGCGGAACAGGCAGAGATTGCGCCGACTGCCTCATAGTCCTGATGCCGAAAGCGTCGGACAGCTTTTGGTGCGCTAGGCTGGGCGTGGACAGATCCTCTGGTATCCAAGACACTAGATTGGCAGCACCTTCGTGAACCGCAGAAAGCCGCCCAATTCGCTATCTGTTCTTGGTGTCAAGCTAAGTTGGTTGCGTGTCCCCGCAACCAGCAAAGAAAGAGCCCCGGATCGCAAGATCCGGGGCTTTTTCTTTATGGGGCTGTCCTCCGGACCCCGCCAGCGCTCGGCGCCGGCGGGGAGGGAGAGGGCGGGCGGCTAGAGCTTCACGTCGAAGTTGATCTTGAAGGCGTGCGCCTGGACGTCGTTGGCGATCTGGCCGGAATAGGAAGCGCCGAGCGTGGCGCTGTCGGTCAGGGAGACATCGAAGCCGGCTTCGAGCGCCAGCGCGTCCTTGGCGATCGGAACGCCCGCGATGTCGAACGAGGCTCCGGTGCCGAAGGCGAAACTGGAGACCGGCGTGACGTCCTGATAGGCGTGCTGCCAGCCGAGCATGCCGTGCAGGGCGGTCTTGGTCTTGCCGAGGTCGAACTTCGTCGAGGCGCGGGCGCCGAAGGTCGAAAAGGTGTTTTCCGTCGTCGAGTCGTCGGTCGAAAGCGCCGCAATGGTGCCGCCGTTCTCGGAGAACCCGTCCGTGTCGAGGTGGACATAGGCGAGGTTGACGAAGGGCTCGACCGCGCTCTTGCCCATGTCGAGGCGATAGGCCAGTTCGCCGAAGACCTGCGCCGTCGCGGCGTTGTAGTCGGCGGCGAGCGACTCGCTGAACGCCGGGAAGACGACGTTGCGGCGGGTGTCGATCTCGTGCCAGCCATACATCGCGCCGGAGCGGAAGCCGAGCGCGCCCCACTGGGTGCCGGCATAGACGCCGATGTCGTAGTTGTCGCTCGAGCCGGTCGAGTTGCGATCGTCGACATTGTAGCTCGAATGGCTGTAGCCGCCGAGCAGGCCGACGCGCCAGCCGCCGACCGGGGCGTCGACACCGGCGACGAAGCCGGCCGCCGTGCGGTCGAAATCGGCGGCATAGCCCGAGCCCTTGGCATCGGCCGTAAGCGCCAGCGCCTCGCCCCAGAGCACGATGCCGTCCGTGTTGGCGGGCGCGGCATGCAGACCGTTGGCGTCGATGGTGGCGGTCACCGACGGCGGCGTGGCGATCGCGTCGAAGGCCGAGCGGAGGCGACGGTTGGCCGCGTCGCGGACATAGCGGCTGTCCTCGACCAGGCCGCCCTTGATGTCGGCATGGATCTCGCCGGAGAGGGCGTTGCCGTAGGGGCGCAGGTACTTGTAGAAGGCGACGCCTTCCTCGCCATTGCCGGGCGAGCTCTCCTCGCGGTCGAGGACGTTGAGCGACCAGCCGTCCTTGGTCCACTTGAACGAAAGGCCTTCGACCTCCTGCTCGGCGTCGAGCTTCAGGTAGCCGAGAACCTCGACTTCGCCGGTCTTGAGATTGGCGCGGCTCAGCGTCTTCTCGGCGTCGTCGCTGGAGAAATACATCCAGCCGTCGAGGATCTTGCCGCCCTGCGCCTGGTCGACGACCTGCGACAGCGGGATGTATTCCTTGAAGCTGAAGTCGGACAGGTTGTAGACGGCGATCTGCGTGGCGTTGTCATAGGCCATGCCATAGGCGAGGCCGGCCTTGGCGTCGACGGCCACCCAGCTGGCGATGTCGACGGTGCCGCCCGGCGGATTGAGCACATAGGCCTGGCCGGTATATTCCAGCGTCGTCGCGTCATAGATCGCGAAAACAGGGTTGTTGTACTTGAGGTTGGTAACCGGGTCGCGGTTGCTCGAATCGAGCGAGATGTAGAGCAGCCCGTTGGCGTAATCGATGTCGCCGATGTGGTTGAGGCCCGCATCCGAGAACTCGGACGGGATCTTCAGCGAGGCGGCGATCGCGTCGGAATTGATCGAGACGGTGTTGAAGTTGCTGTCGGCGATCTCGAGCGAATGCGTGCCCGAGAAGTACCAGTAGGTGCCGTCCGAGGTGACGCCCTGGCCGCGGGCCGGGTCGGCATCGAGGAAGAAGTTGCGCTCGACCATGATCCACGGTTCGACGGCGAGCGCCGGCAGCGACGTCGCGACGAGCGCGGTCGACCAGAGCAGGCTGGACATCAGGGTCTTCGGAAGGCGGCCGGCGGCCGCGTTCTTCATGGCGGCAAGGCGGCGCTGATGCGGAGCCGGGCGGCGGGCGGTTTCGCCGGCAGTATCGATCATCGTGGATGGCATGCTGTCGAATTCCTGTTGGTGCATTGCGTCGATTTCTCAGCCCGCGCGACATCGTTCCCCGACGGCGGCAGCCCTCGACGGTGGCAAGATTCAAAATCGATTTGTGGTGATCTCGCTGAATTAATAGAAGTCAGCAAAATCAATGCGCGGGATACATCGCTATGAATAGATGTATCGGGCCGGAATATGGATCCAGCCAGATCGATAAGATCTTTAGATATTGAATTATATCGAGAAATATTTATGCGTCTTTGTATCGAATACTCTGGATGCGTGGCCGATGGTGTGCTTAGTAGGGCTGGGGCATGACATCTGTGTGAATGGTGTGAATGATATGAAGAATGCCGACGCCCTCGCGAGGGCATCCCGCACGAGACCGCGGATCGAGGGCTCTTCCCGGTCCGGCCTGCATGCTCGGCTGTTGAACGACATCGGCCTCAGCATCGTGCGCGGCGAGCTCGTTCCGGGCGACCAGTTGCCGAACGGCGACGACTGGAGCGCCGCCTTCGGCGCCAGCCGTACGGGCCTGCGCGAGGTGGTGAAGGTCCTGGCCGGCAAGGGCATGGTGGAAATGCGCCCGCGCACGGGAACGCGCGTCCGCCCGCGCAAGGACTGGAACTTTCTCGATCCCGACGTCCTGCTCTGGCGCTTCAGCACGCGCACCACGGCCGAGGAAGCGCGCTCCCTGTTCGAGCTGCGCCGGGCGATCGAGCCGATGGCAGGCGCATTGGCGGCCGAGCGCGCGACGCCGGAACAGATCGCCGAGCTGCGCGCGCTGCTCGACGAGATGGAACAGGCCGGCAGCGACGGCGAGCGGTTCGCCGTTCCGGATCTCGCCTTCCATCAGGCGATCCTCCACATGTCCGGCAATGAGCTGATCGGCTCGCTCTCCGCCCTGATCGAGACGGCTCTGGTGATCAGTTTCCGCCTGACGGACGACAACCCTGCCGGACAGATGCATTCGCTCGGCCTGCATCGCGAGATCGTCGAAACCATCGAGCGGCGCGATCCGGACGCCGCCTCGCGCGCGCTGATTGCCCTGCTGGAGGGCGCGGAGGCGGATGTCAGCGCTTCGCTGGATGCCCGTCTCGGCCGCCTGAAATAACCCTCATATCGATAGTCGAAGACCACCATGCATAGCAGCGAGATTGCTCGCCGACACACCTTTGCCCAGGAAATCGCCCGCGAGGCCGGTGCGATCGCGCGGCGCTACTTCGAGGCGGGCGATAGCATCCGCGCCACGGAGAAGGGCGCGCATGATCTCGTCACGGAGGCGGATCTGGAGATCGACCGCTTCCTGATCGGAAGGCTCGGTCAGGCCTTTCCGGGGGACGGCATCCTGACCGAGGAATCGGGGGGCGGGGAGGCCGCGAATCTCTGGGTGATCGACCCGATCGACGGCACGACGAATTTCTCGCGCCGGATCCCGCATTTCGCCATGTCGATCGCCTTCCATGCGGAGGGCCGCACCGAGAGCGGCGTTGTCTATAACCCGATCCTCGACGAGATGTTCGTCGCCCGGCGCGGTTTTGGCGCGACCTGCAACGGGCGGTCGATCCGGGTACGCGAAACCCGCGGCCCGACCGACGCCCTGATCGATGCCGGCTATTCATCGAAGCGTCCGCTTGTCGACTACGTCGCGCTGGTGGGCCGGCTGTTGGAAAACGACTTCGCCTTCGTCCAGAACGGCTCTGCCGCGATCGGGCTTGCCCAGGTCGCCTGCGGTCGAATCGACGGCTATTGCGAATTGTTCCTGCACAGCTGGGACGTGCTCGCCGGGCTGCTGCTGGTCGAGGAGGCGGGCGGCTGGGCGAGCGACTTCACCGCCGATGGCGGCCTGCTCCGCGGCAATGCCGTCCTCGCCGGCACGCCGGCCCTTCGTGAGCCGCTCGGGCGCATCCTGCCGCTTGGATCCGCCCTCCAGGCGCGGCAGGGCCTGCGGCTCGGGGGCTAGTCGCGGCGCAGGCGCGCCGGCGGCGGCAGCTTGAACACCCGCCCCAGCAGGCCCTCCGGGAACAGCACGACGACGGCGATGAAGGCGATGCCGGTGACGAGCAGCCAGTAGTTTCCGATCGTCTCCGACAGGTAGCCTTCCATGTACTTGACGAAGATGGCGCCGATGAAGGCCGCCATCAGCACGGCCTTGCCGCCGACCGCCGCCCAGATCAGGATTTCGGTCGAGAGCGCGAGGCCGATGACGGCGGGCGAGACGAAGGCGAACTGGGCCGCGAACAGGCCGCCGGCGAGGCCGGCCACGCCGCCTGAAAGCGCGAGCGCCATCACCTTCCAGAGCGGTACGAAATAGCCGAGGCTCATGATGCGCCGCTCGTCGCAGCGAATGCCGCGCAGCACCGTGCCGAAGGGCGAGCGCTCGACGGCGAGCAGGAAGAGGAAGGCGAGGAGCGCGAAGCCGAGCACCAGCAGGTAGCCGGCAAGCGGATCGGCACTGTCGAGCCCGCCGGGGAGCGGCAAGGGCGGCACGTCGAGCAGGCCGTTGAAGCCGCCGATATAGCGCCAGTTGGTGGTCACGCGTTCGGCGATGACGGCGGCGGCGATGGTAATGATGCCGAAATAGGCCGTGCGCAGCCCCTTGCCGAAGAAGAGCGCGACGCCGGTCAGCGCGCCGAACACGGCGCCGGCGACGATGGCGAAGAACAGGCCGAGCCAGGGGGATTCGGGAATGCCGGGCAGCATGCCCTTGGCCGTCAGCGACATCGCATAGGCGCCGGCGCCGAAGAACAGCGCCTGGCCGAAGCTGACCAGCCCGCCCTGGCCCCAGATGAAGGCGAGGCTGATCGCGGCGATGCCATAGATCAGCAACTGGCCGAACATGGCCAGTTCCCACAGGCCGAGCACCGTCGGCAGCGCCGCGAGCACCACCCAGACCGCCAGGGTCGGAATTAGACGAAGGGTCATTTTCTGCGCAGTCCCGACAGGCCGGTGGGAAGGAAGCGGATCGCGACGATGGCGAGCAGGAACACCACGATCTGCGCGATCACCGGCGTCCACCAGGCGGACACCAGCGTCGTCGAGCTGCCGATGACGATCGAGCCCCAGATCGCGCCGGCCGGGCTGCCGACGCCGCCGACCAGGATCGACAGGAAGGCGGGCAGCACGAAGCCCATGCCCATCTGCGGATCGACGCTCATCAGCGGCGCCATCACCGCGCCGGCGAGGCCGGCGAGACCGGCGCCGACGCTGAAGGTGGCGCGGTCGAGCCGGCGCATGTTGATGCCGAGGCACTGCGCCATCTGCCGGTTGGCCATTGCGGCGCGCGCGGCGAGGCCGACGGACGTGCGGTAGAGCACGAGGAACACGGCCAGCGCCACCAGCATGGCGATCAGGATGACCACCAGGCGGTAGGAGGAATAGGCGACGCCGAAGAGCTGGACCGGTTCCGTCAGCGGTGCAGCGACCTGCTGCGACTGCGGGCCGAAGACGATGACGATCGCCTGCCGGATCGCGAGCGACAGGCCCCAGGTGGCGAGGATGGTGTCGACCGGCCTGTCGTAGATGAAACGCAATATGGCCGCGTCGCAGAGGAGCCCGACCAGCCCGACCGCGACGAAGGCGAGCGGCACGGCGAGCCAGAACGGGACGCCGAACCCCTGCGCCACCAGAACCGTATAGGCGCCGAGCAGGAAGAACTCGCCATGGGCGAGATTGATGACCTGCATCAGGCCGAAGATGACGACCAGCCCGACGCACACCAGCAGCAGCACCGATACGTAGTTCAGAGCATCCAGCGCCAGTCCGAACAAGGACACCATGGCTTCAAAGTCCCATGTTCTGCGTGATGAGCTCAGGGTCGGCGATCAGCCGCGCCGTCGGGCTCTCGCCGGTGATCAGGCCGTTCTCGAGGAAGGCCACGCGCTCGGCGAGGATCTCGACCATCTCGAAATTCTGCTCGATGACGACGACGGTCAGCCCCTCGGTGGCGCTGATCGCGGCGAGCTTCTCGGCGATCTCGTGCACGATGTTGGGCTGGATGCCCTCGGACGGCTCGTCGAGCAGCAGCAGCTTCGGCCGTCCGATGAGCGCGCGCGCGATGGCGAGCTGCTGCATCTGGCCGCCCGAGAGCGTGCCGGCGCGCTGGGCGTGGCGCTCGCGCAGGATCGGGAACCAGTCATAGATCTGGTCGAGATGCTCCAGCCCGAGGCCGGGCTTGCCGATCACGCCCATGCGCAGGTTCTCGAGGATCGAGAAATCGTCGAAGATCTCGCGCCCCTGCGGCACATAGGCGACGCCCATGTTGCTGATCCGGTGGGCGGGCAGGCCGCCGATCGGCTTGCCTTCGAGCGTGATCGCGCCGGCGGAGGGCTTGATCAGCCCGATGATGGTCTTCGCCAGCAGGGTCTTGCCCATGCCGTTGCGCCCCATGATCGCGAGGCGCTCGCCGGGCGCGACCGTGAGGTCGATGCCCTTCAGCACGTCGGCGCCGCGGGCATAGCCGGAGCGGACCGCGTTGATCTCAAGCATGGCGGTCTCCGAGATAGGCGGCGCGCACATGCGGGTCGGCGCGGACCTCGTCATAGCTGCCCTCGCGCAGCACCTCGCCGCGCATCATGACGATCAGCGGGCAGGCGAGGCTGCGCACGAAGGTCATGTCGTGCTCGATGACGAGGATCGCCGCGCCGGTCGTCTGGTTGATCCGGCGGATCAGGTCGATCGTCGCCTGCGTCTCGGTGGCGGTCATGCCGGCGGTCGGCTCGTCGAGCAGCAGCAGCTTCATGCCGCGCGCGACCAGCATCAGGATCTCCAGGCGCTGCTTGATGCCGTGCGGCAGCTGCGAGGCGACCTTGTCGCCATAGTCGGCGAGACCGGCCTCGTCGAGCATGGCGATCGCCTCGGCCCGGTTGCCGCGCCAGCGTAGCGTCCGCCACACCTTGCCGCCCGTGGCGCGGGCGGCAAGCGCGATCTCCATGTGCTCCATGACGGAGAGGTCGGCGAGGACGCCGGGCACCTGGAACTTGCGCCCGACGCCCATGCGGCTGACCTTGTGGGCGGCGAGCCCGGAGATGCGGCGTCCGGCCAGCGTCGCCGTGCCGGCGCTCGGGGTCAGGACGCCCGTGAGCACGTTGAACAGGGTGCTCTTTCCGCAACCGTTCGGTCCGACGATGCACTTGATCCCGGCGGCCCCGAGCGTGAAGCTCACCCCTTGCAGGGCATGGATGCCGCCGAAGCTCTTGCGCAATCCGTCAATTTTCAGGAAGTCGACGGTCACGGAAGACCTCGTCAAAGGCTGCACTGGTCGGGTGCGATCACCTTGCCGATATATTCCTCCATGCCGAGCTTTCCGCCCTTCACCGAGGCGATCAGGATGTTCAGGTCGACATGCCGGTCGGACGGCCGCAGCGTCACCTCGCCATTGCCGGACATCATCGACTGGTTGGGCAGCGCGGCCATGATGGCGGCCTTGTCGTCCGTGTCGGCCTTGCGGACCGCGTCGAGGTAGAACTTCGTCAGTCCGTAGTGGGAGTCGGCATAGTAGGTGACGACGACGTCGTCGCCGAACATCTTCTGCTGCTTGGCGACGAACTCCTTGGTTTCTGGCCGGTCGAGCGACTGCATGAACGGCAGCGGGGCGATGATGCCCTCGGCTTCCTCGCCGCTGAAGCCCGGCAGGTAGTTCTCGTTGAAGCCGAGGAAGGAGACGCCGACCTTGCCCTTGAGGCCGGAGGCGGCGAACTGCTTGACGAAGGTGACGCCGTCGGCGCCCGGCAGCGTCAGGATGACGAAATCAGCGCCGGATTCCTCGATCTTGCGCAAGGTCGGGGCGAAATCCTTCATGCCGAAGGGCGTGTATTCCTCGCCCGCGACCTTGCCGCCGCTGGCCTCGATCTTGGTGCGGATCGCGGTATTCATCTTCTGCGGCCAGGTGTAGTCGGCGCCGAACAGGTAGAAGCTCTTGGCGCCGCGGCCGGCGAGGAACGGGATCAGCGGCTCGACGAAGTGCGCCGGCACGGCGCTGTAGCAGGCCATCCACGGACTGCAGACGCCGCCCTCATAGTCGGTGGCGTAGAGCAGCGGGGTCTTGCCGCGCTCGATCGTCGACTTGATCGCGTCGCGGTTGGCGCTGGTGACGGGCCCGACGATCGCGTTGACCGCATCGCGGCGGATCAGCTGCGTGGCGCGCTCGACGGCCGTGCGCGGATCGGTCTTGTCGTCGGCCTGGACGATCTCGATCTGGCGGCCGAGCACGCCGCCGGCGGCGTTCGCCTCGTCCACGGCCATCTTCACGCCCTGGATGCCCTGCTGGGCGAAGAGTTCGAGACCGCCCGAGAACGGCAGCAGCACGCCGAGCTTGAAGGGCGCCGCCTGGGCGCGCGCCAGGCTCGGCATCGCCAGCGGCAGGGTCAGTGCGGCAGCGCCGCCCATGAAGGAACGGCGGCTCAGGCGGCCACCCAGAATGAGGTTCTTGTCTCGCGTCATGATCGTTCCCCTTTGCTCTGCGCTTGTCTTCGCAAGTCGATAGCAGAGAAGAAATCATTTCATTTGTACTCTAACAGTCAAGAGGTCTTGATCGTGCGCCCGCAATTTGCACAAATGCTCAGAATTGAGCCGGTCACTTCCAGGACCCGCAGCGTTCTCGGCCAGATCCCTTCCGGCTGGGCGAACGAATATCGTTGCTCATCAAACAAAATAAGCGATCGTGAAAGCGCAGTCCGCGCCCAAGCCGCTCCGTCGTCGCGCGTCGGCGAGAATTGCTCGCAATCCCTCGGGAGAGTTGAGCCGGCTTGCTCGTCCCCGGGCTCCGGTCGGTGGTCGCCGACGCGTCATGCGCGGATGTCGCCCTCGGGAAGCCGCATCGGAACGGATGGATTGGCGCTATGCGAGATGCGCGCGGATCAGGGCCGCGACCTCGGCGGCGTGGGTGATGGCGAGGTCGTGGTCGGCGCCGGCCAGGACGTGCAGGCGCGCATCCGGCAGCAGGCCGAGCAGGCTCTTGCCCACGGCGACCGGGCTGATCGGGTCCGAATCGCCCCAGAGCAGCAGGCAGGGCGACGTTACCTCCGGCAGCTTCGTCGACAGGTCCTCCGTCGGATCGCCGATCCATGGCGCCGCATGCGGGAAGCCTGAGCGATAGCTTTCGCGCCAGTTGCTGGCGCCGAGTTCATCCATCGGCACGCCCGCCGAGGTGACGGCGAGGACGAGACTGCGGACTCGCCCGGGCGCCGCGAGGGCCGCCTGCATCGCCACATAGCCGCCCATGGATTGCGCGACGAGCACGGAAGGGCCGGAGGCCTCTTCGAGCGCGTCGACCACGCGCCCGACGAGATCGCCGATGCCGTTCACATCCGGCTCGGCCGGCTCGTTGCCGAGGCCCGGCCAGGCGAAGAAATGCCTGTCTTCGTCGCGGTCCAGCCGATCCGACACCGGGCGCCAGAACGAGGCGCTGCCGCCGGCGCCGGGGAGGAAGAAGATCGTCATGGGGCGTGCCTCTGGATCGATGGCGGAAATGGGCGGGCGCGGCGTCGCTCAGGCTTCTAGCAGGCACTCCGCCGCGAAATCCACGAACACGCGCAGCTTGGGCGACAGCTGGCGGCTGGAGGGCCAGAGCACGCTCAGCCCGGTCGTCACCGGCATGCAGTCGTCGAGCACGGTCACGAGCGTGCCGGCCTGCAGCTGGCGGTGGATCGCGAGGTCGGGGATGCAGGCGATGCCGAGGCCGTGCTCAGCAAGGCAGATCTGCGGTTCCAGCGTGTTCATCACCACCGTGGTCGGCAGGTCGATCGCGAGCAGCTCGCCATCGCGGTGCAGCGGCCAGCGGTCGAGCTTGCCGGTCGTCGCATAGCGGAAGATCAGGCAGGCGTGATCGACGAGATCCTCCGGCCGGCTCGGTCGGCCATGCTGCTCCAGATAGGCCGGCGAGGCGACCAGAACCCGGCGGAAGCTGCCGAATTTCCGCACCATCAGGCGCGAATCCGCCGGATCGCCCGTCCGAATCACGGCGTCGAAACCTTCGTCGATCACGTCGACGAGCCGGTCGCTGAAATCGAGTTCGACCTCGATCAGCGGATAGCGGCGCTTGAAATCCGCGAACTTCGGCATGAACAGGATGCCCATCGAGGGCAGGCTGACGCGTAGCCTGCCTTGCGGCTCGGCCTGCGTCTGCGTCAGTTCGGCCTCGGCCGCCTCGACCTCGCAGAGGATGCGTCGGCAGCGCTCGAGGAAGCGTGAGCCCTCGGCGGTCAGCGCGATCGTCCGCGTCGAGCGATGGAAGAGGCGGACGCCGAGGCGCTCCTCCAGCCGTCCGACGGCCTTGCTGACGGCGGACGGCGATACGCCGAGCCTGCGCCCGGCCTCCGTGAAGCCGTTGGAATCGGCGGCCTGAACGAAGGCGCCGAGCGCTCCGAGACTGTCCATTCGCTCCTCGATGCGAGACGTTATTGTCGGAAGTGTTGTGAACTATAGCCTGTTTGTCGGGCAGGGGCGAGCCTCTAGCTTCCGTCCGAACCCCGGAGTTCGAGACTGCGCCGTTACCTGGCGTCGCCGTCTCCGCTTCGGTCCCAACTCTGGCAGAGGCCTTGTTCATGACATCCATCACGCCAACCGACTTGCCGCCGGACGGCCATGTCGCCAGCCGTTCCGATCCGCTCCCGCTCGCCGGCCTGCTGGCGCTCGCCATGGCCGGTTTCATCACCATGCTGACGGAGGTGATGCCGGCCGGGCTGCTGCCGCGGATCAGCGCCAGCCTCGCCGTTTCCGAGAGCATGGCCGGGCAGTTGATCACGGTCTATGCGCTCGGCTCGTTGCTGACGGCGATCCCGCTGATCACGGCGACGCAGGGCCTGCGCCGTCGCCGCCTGCTGCTTCTCGCGATCGGCGGCTTCGCCGTGACCAATACGGTGACGGCCATGTCCGGCTATTTCTGGCTGACGCTGGCGGCGCGCTTTTTCGCCGGCGTCTCCGCAGGTCTGGTCTGGGCGCTGCTCGCAAGCTATGCCGCGCGGATGGTGCCATCGCATCTGGCGGGGCGGGCGATCGCGATCAGCGGCATCGGCGCGCCGCTCGCCTTCTCGGTCGGCGTTCCGGCCGGCACCTTTCTCGGCGGCCTGGTCGGCTGGCGGTTCGCCTTCGGCATCATGAGCGGATTGACGGTGGTGCTGATCGGCCTGGTCCTCGCCAAGGTGCCGGATTTCCCGGGGCAGCCGGAAGGCAAGCGTCTGTCGCTCAGCGCCGTGGCGCGGATTCCGGGCATCCGCTCCATCCTGTTCGTCATCTTCGCCTTCGTGCTCGCCCACAACATCCTCTACACCTACATCGCGCCCTACCTCGCGCCGCTCGGCCTGCTCGATCGCGTCGACGGCATCCTGCTGGTTTTCGGCATTGGCGGTGTCGGCGGCCTCTGGATCGCTGGCGTGCTGATCGATCGCTGGCTGCGCGAGGTGGTGCTGACGAGCATCGTCGCCTTCATCGCCTCGATGCTGGCGCTGGCGTTCTGGAGCCATTCGACCGCGGTGGTCTATGGCGCGGTCGCGGTCTGGGGGATCGTCTTCGGCGGTGCGCCGGTGCTGTTCCAGACCGCCTCGGCCAAGACCGCCAGGGAGGCGGCAGATGTCGCGCAGGCGATGGTCGTCACGGTCTGGAACCTCGCCATCGCATGCGGCGGCATCGCGGGTGGCGTGCTGCTCGACAGCCTCGGCGTGGTCTCGTTTCCGTGGGCCATGATCCTCGCCTTGCTGCCGACGCTGGTCGTGGCGTGGGCGGCGCGCCGTCACGGCTTCCCGGTTTCATAGCGGAACCATCCGCCAGTTCGGCGGTTGTCCTCCCGCAATGACAATCATGAGGATGATTTGATGAGCAGCACCAGCGACAAGATCAAGGGCCTTGCCAACGAAGCCGTCGGTAACGTCAAGCAGGGCATTGGCAAGGCGACCGACAATGATCGCCTGCGCGCCGAGGGCAAGGCTCAGGAATTGAAGGGCGAGGCCCAGCAGGCGGTCGGCAAGGCCAAGGATGCCGTGAAGAGCGCCATCGACAAGGCCTGACGCCTTTCTTCCATCGTTGACGAAACGACGAGACCCTGGCCGGTTCGCACCGGCCGGGGTCTTGCTTTTGCAGCGATGTCCTAGGCGACGTCGAACTTGACGCCCTGCGCCAGCGGCAGCGTCTTGCCGTAATTGATGGTGTTGGTGGCGCGGCGCATATAGGCCTTCCAGGCGTCGGAGCCGGATTCGCGGCCGCCGCCGGTTTCCTTCTCGCCGCCGAACGCGCCGCCGATCTCGGCGCCCGACGGGCCGATGTTGACGTTGGCGATGCCGCAATCCGAACCGCGCACCGACAGGAAGGTCTCGGCCTCGCGCAGATCGTTGGTGAAGATCGACGAGGAGAGGCCCTGCGGCACGGCATTGTGCAGTTCCAGCACGTCCTCGAAGGCCGAATAGCGCATGACGTAGAGGATCGGCGCAAAGGTCTCGTGCGCGACCGGGCCGCTCTGCTCCGGCATTTCGACGATGGCGGGACGGACGTAATAGGCGTTCGCCGCCCTGTCGGCGTCGACGCGGGCCCCGCCGGTGATGCTGCCGCCCGCCGCCTTCGCCGCATCCAGCGCCGTCTGCATGCCCTCGTAGGCGGCGGCGTCGATCAGCGGGCCGACCAGCGTGCCGGTCTCCAGCGGATTGCCGATCGTCACCGAGCTATAGGCCTGCTTCAGGCGCGGCACGAAGCTGTCATAGATGCTGTCATGCACGAACAGGCGTCGCAGCGAGGTGCAGCGCTGTCCGGCCGTGCCCATGGCGGCGAAGGCGACGCCGCGCAGCGTCAGGTCGAGATCGGCGGACGGGCAGACGATGGCGGCGTTGTTGCCGCCGAGCTCGAGGATGCCGCGGGCGAAGCGGCCGGCGAGGCGAGGGCCGACGATGCGGCCCATGGCGGTCGAGCCGGTGGCCGAGACGAGCGGCACGCGCGGGTGATCGACCAGCACTTCGCCGATCTCGCGTCCGCCGATCAGAAGCGCGGCGAGGCCCTCCGGCGCCGCGCCGCCTTCGGCGACGAAGCGCTTCAGAGCGCGCTCGAACAGGGCCGAGGTCGCGAGTGCTGTCAGCGGCGTCTTCTCGGAGGGCTTCCAGACGACACTGTTGCCGCAGACGAGCGCCAGCGCCGCGTTCCACGACCAGACCGCGACGGGGAAGTTGAAGGCCGAGATCACGCCGGTGACACCGAGCGGGTGCCAGCTTTCCATCATCCGGTGGTCGCCGCGTTCGGTGGCGATGGTGAGGCCGTAGAGCTGGCGCGACAGGCCGACGGCGAAATCGCAGATATCGATCATCTCCTGCACTTCGCCGAGGCCTTCGGAGACGATCTTGCCGGCTTCGATCGAGACGAGGCGGCCGAGCGCGGCCTTGTGGGCGCGCAGTTCCTCGCCGAGCAGGCGCACCAACTCGCCTCGCTTCGGCGCCGGCACGCTGCGCCAGGCCAGGAAGGCGGCGTGCGCGGCTTCGATCGCTGCATTCGCGCCGGCGGCGTCGGTCTCGACGAGGCGGGCCAGTTCCTCGCCGGTGATGGGCGAATGGACGGCGAGCGTGCCGCCGGTGCGCGCCGCGGTGACGCCCAGGCCGGAGAGCAGGGCGTCGACCTCGGCCGCGAGGGTGTTCTTGATGGCGATCGTCATGGTGTTTCCTCGAATTCCGTGGTGTCCGCGCGGCGGTCAGAGCCGGGCATCGGCGAGATGGGCGATCTGCGCGCCCAATTCGTAATAGGCTTCCTTGAGCCGGCGCAAGCGCGCCTCGACCGGAGGCGTGACCGGCAGCGGCAGGTCGGCTTCGGCGATCCTGCCGGCGATGTGCTCCGCCAGCACGCGGCCGAACACCGTTCCCGGCGCGATGCCACGACCATTATAGCCCGAGAAGGCGATGACGTTCTCCGCCAGCTTGTGGAAGCGCGGCAGGCTGTTGTCGGTCATGCCGATCTGGCCATACCACTCGGCCTCGAAGGCGACGTCGCCGATCTGCGGATAGATCCTTGTGAGCGCCCGCTTGGCCCAGGCGCGGTGGACGGAGGCGCCCGTGCCGCGCAGCGCTCCGACGCTGCCGAACACCAGCCGTCCGGCGCGGTCGAAGCGGAATGAACTCAGCACCTCCTTGGTGTCCCACGCGCCCTGCCGCTCGGGCAGGATCGAGCGGCGGAGTTCCGCGCGGAGCGGCGCGGTGGCGAAATTGAAATAGGGCAGGTGAACCTGTTCGCTGCGGATCTCGGGCCAAGGCATGTTGGTATAGGCGTCGGTCGCGACGACGATCCACGGCGCGGTGACGCTGCCTTGATCGGTCTTCACCCGCCAGCCGGAAGCGACCCTTTCCGCCTGCCGGACGGGGCTTCGCGTGTGCAGCCGCGCGCCGGCGCCGATCGCGGCATGGGCGAGGCCGCGTGCATAGGCGAGCGGCTGCACCGTCCCGGCCCGAAGGTCGAGCAGCGAGCCGGCATAGGCGCGGCTGCCGAGCTTCGCCGCTGTCTCGTCGGCATCGAGCAGGCGCACGGCCGCGCCGCGCGCGCTCCATTGCGCCGCGCGCTGCCGGATTTCGGCGAGGCCCTTGTCGCCGACGGCGCAATGCAGCGTTCCGGCCGTTTCCAGCTCGCAGGCGATGTCGTAGCTGCGGATGATCTCGAAGACGAGCTTCGGCGCGTTGCCGAGCAGGTCGAGCAGGCGGTCGCCGTGATCGCGGCCGAGCGTGGCCGGCAGATCGTCCGGCATCACCCACATGCCGGCATTGACGAGGCCGACATTGCGGCCCGAGCCGCCGAAGCCGAACTCCACCCCTTCGAGCAGCGCGACGTCGAGCCCGTCGCGCGCCGCGTGCAATGCCGTCGAGAGGCCGGTATAGCCGCCGCCGACGATCACCACGTCGGCCTTGATATCGCGATGAAGCGGCGAGGTGGCCGGAGCGGCGGGCGCCGTGCGTTCCCAGAGGCCGTGCGATCGCGGGTCGTTCTGCATGTGCGGTTCCGCCAGGTTCCAGTCGGTCAGGTGCCGGAGGGGCAGGGGCGATCATGGCTGGCTGGCGGTCTGTCGACAATGAAAATCCGGTTGCTTCCCGCCGCTGCGTCATGACGCCCCGCAGGACTGTCATCGTTCTGTCATGACTGTCGTCGCAGTGATGCGGCAGGCACCGCGCCTGAACGATTTCGAGTTGCCCACGATCGATGAGCCACGCAGAAAATCCATTGCCGGCTGAGCGGATGGCGCGACCCGCCTCCGGCGTGATCTGGGCCTATCGGTTCGATGGCGAGGGGCGCGCGCGCCCGGTTCCGCTCGACGATACGATCGTGCCGACGGCGCCGGGCGAAGGGTTCCTCTGGGTCCATCTCGACTTCGTCAACAGGCTTGCGCGCGACTGGGTCAACTGCGTCGGCTGGCTCGGGCAGGATGCGCGCCGCCTGTTGCTCAGCGCCGACGATTACCCGGCGCTCGAATACGACACCCAGTCGGTCTGGGGCCGCTTCTCCGACACGCTGCAGGATCCCGACGAAGACAGCGACCGCACGGTGCCGATGCGCTTTGCTTTCGGCCCCGGCTATCTCGTTTCCGGCCGCCGCCATCCTGTGCGCGCCGCCGCCCTGACCCGCAAGAAGGTCGATGGCGGGCAGGTCGTCGGCGGGCCCGTCGCCCTGTTCGAGATGATGATCGACCAGGTGCTTCGCGCCGTCGCCGAGACGTTGCGGGCGTCGCGCGCCGAGGCGGATTCGATCGAGGATCGGGTGCTCGACGAAAGCCTGCACGACGAGTCGCGCCGGCTCGGGCCCCTGCGCCGCACAGCCGTGAAACTGCACCGCCAGCTTTCCGGCCTGCGCAGCATCCTGCGCGAATTCGCCGAGGACGAGCATGCCGACGACAGCCATGTCGCTTCGCGCGCGGCGGCGGAAAGGTTGCTGCGTCGGATCGAAACGCTCGATCAGGAGGTGCAGGAGGTGCAGGACCGGGCGCGCTTCCTGCAGGACGAGATCGCCGCGAAGCTCGCCACGATCAGCAACCGCCACCTCTATTTCCTGTCGATCATGACGGCGCTGCTGATGCCGCCGACGCTCGTCACCGGCTTCTTCGGCATGAATACCGGCGGCTTGCCCTTTCTCGAGGGCGCGCATGGCTGGATCAGCGCCACGCTGATCGGCGGCCTCGCCTCCGTCTGCACGCTGCTCCTGCTGAAGCGCCTCGGCTTTTTCGACTAGCGGGCGGCGGCGTCCGCTTCGGCCCAGTCGTAGAGATCGAGCAGGATCCGGCCGAGCGCGCGTCCGCGCGGACTGAGGCTGTAGCTCACCTCGCGCGGGTAATGGTTGCTCTCCGACCGGAGCACGAGCCCGCGCGCCACAAGTCCGGCCACCCGCTCGGTCAGGACCTTGGGCGTGATGCCGGGCAGCGCGGCCTGCAGCTCCGTGAAGCGCAGAGGCCGCGCCGTCAGCTGCCAGAGCGCCAGCGCGTTCCATCGATGCCCGAGAAAGCTCAGCCAGTCCTCGGCCAGACAGTCGGCGGGGCGACAGGCCTTTGGCGCATCGTCGCTCGGCGGGCTTTCCGTTTGGATAGTCACGATTCGGTATGGTCCTTGCGGCGTCATCGGGCGTGATATCGGCCCGGAGGCAGCAGGGAACAAGCGATGGCGGGATATTTGATCGTCGGCGGCTATGGCCATGTCGGGCAGAGGATCGCCGCGCGGCTGGTCCGGGCGGGCGCCGCGGGCGTGCGGATCGCCGGCCGGGACGGCGCACGGGCGCGATCGACTGCAGCCGCACTCGGCTGCGAAGGAGCCGTCATCGACATGGCCGATCCGGCCGGCTGGGACGCGGCGCTCGACGGGATCGGCACGGTCGTCGTCTGCATCGACCTCGCGACCGCCGATTTTCCCGCTACGGTGCTGGGGCGTGGGCTCGCCTATATCGACATCTCCGCGACCGACGCCGTGCTGGCGCGTGTCGAGGCGCTGGACGGGCTGGCGCGCCGGAGCGGCGGCAGCGCCGTGCTCTCCGTCGGCCTCGCGCCGGGTCTGACCAACCTGATGGCGCGCGAGGTTGTTGCGGATCTGGATCGGCCCGTGGGCGTCACGATCGGCGTGCTGCTCGGTCTCGGCGACGCGCACGGCGCCGCCGCCGTGGACTGGACGCTGGACAATCTGCAGCCGCTCGGGCCGGGAGAGATCGTGCCGCTCGATTTCGGCGTCCCCGGCCGGGCCGTTCCCACCATCCCCTTCGCCTTCGCCGATCAGCATGTCCTGATGCGCCGGCATGGGTGGCCGAGCGTGACCACACGGCTAGGCTTTGCCTCGCCGCTGATCGGCGCGAGCTCGCTGCGCCTCTTGTCGGGGCTGGCGCGGCGCGACTGGTTCCGCCGGCTCCTGCGCTGGAGCATGGCCCGCTTCCGGCTCGGCTCCGATCGCACGGCGCTGGCGGTCGAGGCCGTGGGAAAGGGCGGGCGGCGGCGCCGGCTGGCTCTGGAGGGCCGGGCCGAGGCCGAAATCACCGCGCTGATCGCCGCCAGGGTCGCGCTTCTCCTGCGGGAGGCTCCCCGCGCGGGCGTCCATCACATTGAGGAACTCTGGGCCCTCGGCGATTTCGCTCGGGAACTCGCCGCCGAGGGCATCGCGGTCCATGCGGAGGGACGCGGCGGCTGACGCGCTGGACGGAGGCACCCTGCAAAACGAAACGACCGCCCGGACGGTTCCGTCGGGCGGTCGTTCTGCATTCATGTGCCGGCGCGCGACGGGCGCGCCGGTTCCGCCGCCTAGTCTTCCGGCGGCGTGATCGCCACGCGTCCCTTCAGCCGATCGTCACGCAGCTCGTACCACATGGCGTTCAGGATGCCGAAGGCGCAGGCCAGGCTGAGGCCGAGGATCCAGGAGAAGTACCACATTGCTCGTTTCTCCGATCAGTAGGCGTTGGGGTTCTTGGCCATGCTGTCGCCCGTGACCTTGCCGCGCATCACCCGGTACACCCAGGCCGTATAGGCGAGGATGATCGGCATGAAGAAGCAGGTCACCAGCAGCATGATCCAGAGCGTCAGCTTCGAGGAAGACGCATCCCAGATCGTCAGGCCGGCATTCGGGCTGATCGAGGACGGCAGCAGGAACGGGAACAGCGAGACGCCGGCCGTTGCGATGATGCCGAGGATGCCGATGGCCGAGGTGATGAAGGTGATGGCCGGCTTGCGGGCGGTGAAGCCGACCCAGGCGAGCGCCGTGCCGACGAAACCGAGGATCGGCGCCAGGATCATCCACGAATAGGTCGTGTAGTTGGCGAGCCAGCCGCCGGTGACGACGGACGCCGTCTTGCCGAGCGGGTTGGACGGACCGTTGGGGTCGACGACGCTGGTCAGGACATGCCCGCCAATGCCGTAGGTGACCCAGACGCCGGCCAGCGCGAACAGCACGATGGCGGCCAGCGCGGCGAAGCGGCCGAAGGTGCGGGCCCGGTCGGCGATCGGGCCGGACGT
The DNA here is from genome assembly GCF_037147815.1 of Kaistia sp. MMO-174. NCBI lineage: Bacteria > Pseudomonadati > Pseudomonadota > Alphaproteobacteria > Hyphomicrobiales > Kaistiaceae > Kaistia > Kaistia sp. MMO-174. The sequence goes on from NZ_JBBCUO010000002.1 coordinate 43,180, forward strand.
CTTCCAGGTCAGCAGCGCCGCGCCATGCATGACCAGCATGGAGAGGCTGACGAGACCGGCGAGGAGGGCGAATGGCGTCAGCAGCTGGAAGAAGTTGCCGCGATAGAACACCCGCATCGTGTCGTCGAACTCGAAGGGCAGGCCGAGCAGGACGTTGCCGACGGCGACGCCCAGGATCAGGGCGGGAACGATGCCGGCGAAGCACAGCACCATGTCCCACTTCGAGCGCCAGCCCGGATCGCCGATCTTGCTGCGGTACTTGAAGCCGACCGGCCGCAGGATGAGGGCGATCAGGATCACCATCATCGCGAGGTATAGCCCGGAGAAGGAGACGGCATAGAGGAGCGGGAAGGCGGCGAACACGGCGCCGCCGCCCAGGATGAGCCAGACCTGGTTACCTTCCCAGACCGGGCCGACGACGTTGATCACGATGCGCCGTTCCTCGTCCGTCTTGGCGACGAAGGGGAGCAGGGCGCCGACCCCGAGATCGAAGCCGTCCATCACCGCGAAGCCGATCAGCAGCACGCCGAGCAGCAGCCACCAGATCAGGCGAAGGTATTCATAGTCGATTGGTACGATGTCGTGCATGGCGAACCTCGCGGATCAAAGCTTGGGGGCGGCGGTTGCCGCCGTCGGCAACGCTTCGGCGCCGGCGGACTGGAAGGGGTTGTATTCCAGCGGACCCTTCTTGATCGTCTTGACCATCAGGATGACCTCGATCACGGCGAGGATGCTGTAGAGGATCAGGAAGATCGCGAGGCTGAGGGCGAGATCCCAAAGGGTCAGGCCGGAAGCCGCGTAGAAGGTCGGCAGCACGCCTTCAATCGCCCAGGGCTGGCGGCCATACTCGGCCAGCAACCAGCCGCACTCGATCGCGAGCCAGGGCAGCGGCAGGCTGAAGAGGGCCAGCCACAGCGTCCAGCGCTGCTCGCCGAGCTTGTGCCGCGAGGCGACCCAGAAGGCGGCTGCGAAGAAGGCGATGAAGTAGAAGCCGAGGCCGACCATCACGCGGAAGCTCCAGAACAGCACCGGCACGTTCGGGATGGTCGAATTGGCGGCCTTGGTGATGTCTTCTTCCGTGGCGTTCTCGACGTCGGGACGGAACTGCTTCACCAGCAGGCCATAGCCGAGGTTCTGCCACTTGCCGTCGAACTCGGCCCGGGCGGCGGTGTCGTTCGGATTGGCGCGGATCTTCTGCAGCGCCTTGTAGGCCTCGATGCCGTCGCGGATCTTGTCATGCGCGGTATCGACGAGGTTGACGATGCCGGGCAGCTCCGTGGTCAGCGAGCGCGTGCCGATCAGGCCGAGCACGTAGGGAATGCTGATCGCGAAGGTGTTTTCCTGCTTCTCCATATTGGGGAAGGCGATGACGTTGATCGCGGCCGGGGCCGGCTCGGTGTGCCACATGGATTCCATGCCGGCGATCTTCATCTTCTGGTTTTCCGTCGCGACGTAGCCGCTCTCGTCACCGAGGACGACGACGGAAAGGGCCGCGGCGAGGCCGAAGCTGGCGGCGACCGCCATCGAACGCTTGGCGAATTCCTGGTGACGGCCGCGCAGCAGGTACCAGGAGCTGACCGCCATCACGAACATCGCGCCGGTGACGTAGCCCGCGCTGACGGTGTGGACGAACTTGGCCTGGGCGACCGGGTTGAACACAACCGCCATGAAGTCGGTGACTTCCATGCGCATCGTGTCAGGGTTGAAGACCGAACCGACCGGATGCTGCATCCAGCCATTGGCGATCAGGATCCACAGCGCCGAGAAATTGGCGCCGAAGGCGACCAGCCAGGTGACGATGAGGTGCCCCACCTTCGACAGGCGGTCCCAGCCAAAGAAGAACAGGCCGATGAAAGTCGCTTCCAGGAAGAAGGCCATCAGACCTTCGATGGCGAGCGGGGCGCCGAAGATGTCGCCGACGTAGTGGCTGTAATAGGACCAGTTCATGCCGAACTGGAACTCCATGACGACACCGGTAGCGACGCCCATGGCGAAATTGATACCGAAGCAGGTGCCCCAGAAAAGCGTCATGCGGCGCCAGATCTCGCGCCCGGTCATAACATAGACGCTCTCCATGATCGCCATCAGGAAGGAGAGCCCGAGCGTCAGGGGCACGAAGAGGAAATGATACATCGCGGTGGCAGCGAACTGCAGCCGCGACAGAGTAACAATATCGATATCAATCATGGCCTATACCTTTTGAGTCGCCAGGATTTCACAGCTACCGGCTCATAAGGCACGCAACATTGAGCGAAATCAATGCAGCGAGCTGCCGCGTGCGGTGGATTGGCACAGGCAGCGCCCGGATGATCCTGAACACTGTAAGCTTGGTGCATGAACACCTCCGAATCCGCAGCAGGCGCGAAGTCTGTCCGTTCTGATCCGACCGTGATGAAGTGGCTGAAAGCGCGCGGCCGGGTCGGTCGTCGCGCCATGGGGCTGGCGATCCTGGTGCCGCTCGTCAGCGCCTGCCTCACCGTCGCGCAGGCCTATCTTCTCGCCACCATCCTGCATCGGGCCATCGTCGACCATGTTGCGAGTGCGGCGCAGGCAACGGCGATGCTGGGCCTGCTCGGTCTGGTTGCACTGCGGGCGGTGCTGGGCTGGGCCGGCGAAGCGGCTGGCATACGCGCCGCCGAGGACATCAAGCAGGCGATTCGGAAGGACCTGTTCGCGGCGCTGATGCGGCGCGGGCCGGACTGGATGCGCCAGCGCGCCTCCGGCGAACTGGCGAGCCAGATCCTCGACCAGGTCGAGGCGCTTGATGGCTATTTCTCCCGCTTCGTGCCGGCGATGGTCGCCGCCGCCGTGGTGCCGGTCGCCTTTGCCGTCGGGCTGATGCCGGTCGATCTCGCGGTTGGCCTGCTTCTCTTCGTCACGGCGCCGCTCATCCCGCTGTTCATGGCGCTTGCCGGATGGGGCGCGGAGGCGGCGAGCCGCCAGCATCTGACGGCTTTGTCGCGGCTTTCCGGCATGTTCGCCGACCGGCTGCGCGGCCTACTGGTGCTGAAGCTGTTCGGTCGGGCCGAGGACGAGATCGTCCGCGTCCGCAGCGCCAGCGATGAATTCGCGACGCGCACTCTCGCCGTGCTCAGGATCGCCTTCCTTTCCTCGGCCGTGCTCGAGTTCTTTGCCGCGCTGGGTGTCGCCGGCGTCGCGCTCTATGTCGGGCTCACCTATATCGGCCTGCTCGATCTGCGCGGCGCGGAGCTCGGCCTGCAGGCCGGCCTGTTCTGCCTGCTGATGGCGCCCGAAGTGTACATGCCGCTGCGCACGCTCGCGGCCCATTATCACGATCGCGCCTCGGCCAAGGCGGCGGTGACGAACCTCTCGGCGGTGTTCGAGACATTGCCGGCCGTCGATGAGGCCGCGGCAATTCCGGGCGTTGACTGGAGCCCGCGCGGCGCCGTCGGCGTGACGGTGCGCCACCTGACCGTCGCGGCGGCGGATCGCGGCGCGATCCTCGCCGACGCGTCGCTCGATATCGCGCCGGGCGAGACGGTCGCGCTGCTCGGCCCGAGCGGCATCGGCAAATCGACGCTGATCGAGGTGCTGGCCCGTCTGCGCGCCCATCAGGGCCGCGTCGAGCTCGGCGGCGTGTCGCTTGCCGACATCGACGAGGCGGCGCTTCGCCGCCATGTCGCGGTGCTCGGCCAGCGCTCGCGCCTGTTCCATGGCACCATTGCGAGCAATATCCGGCTCGGCCGCGCCGACGCCAGCGACGCCGAGGTCCGCGCGGCGGCCGAGCGCGCCTGCGTGCTCGATTTCGCCGACAGGCTGCCGGAAGGGCTAGATACCCCGGTCGGCGAACGGGGCAGGGGCCTGTCGGGCGGCGAGGCGCAGCGCGTAGCGCTCGCCCGCATCTTCCTGCGCGATCCGGCGCTGGTGCTGCTCGACGAGCCGACCGCCCATCTCGATCGCGAGACCGAGGCCCGCGTCATGCGCGCGGTGCTCGATTTCGCCGCCGGCCGCACCCTGCTGATCGCCACCCATTCGACCGCCGTCGCGGCGTTGATGGACCGGATCTGCGAGATCGACGACCGCAGGCGGATCGTCAGCCGCGCCGGGGCGCCCGCCTCGGCGTCCATGCTGGGAGTGGCATGATGCGGCTTCTGTTCAGCCTCTACGCCAAGCGGTCCGGCGGGCTTCTGCTGGCGCTTCTGCTTGCCTGCCTGACGCTCGCCGCCGGCGTCACCCTGTTCGGCGTCTCCGGCTGGTTCCTGACCGGGGCTGCGCTCGCCACCTCGGCGCTGACCTTCAACCTCTTCGGCCCCTCGGCCATGGTGCGCGGCTTCTCGTTCCTGCGCATCGTCTCGCGCTATGGCGAGCGGCTCGCCGGCCATGCCACCACCTTCAAGATCCTGTCCGATATTCGTGTCCGGATCTTTTCGCGGCTGATCCCTCTGGTGCCGCTGCGGGCAGCGGCGCACCGGACCGGGGATTTCGTCGCCCGGCTGACGGCGGATGTCGAGACCCTCGACATGATGTTCCTGCAGGTCGTGGCCCCGGTCGCGACCGCGATTTTCGGCGCCCTCGGGCTCGGCCTGTTCCTGTGGATCGTGCTGCCGGACAGCCTGCCGGTAGCGCTCATCGGCTTCGGCCTGACGACGCTGCTTCTGCCCGGGCTGATCGTGCTCGCCGGCCGCCGCAGCGGCGCCGCCACGGTACGCACCGCGGCCGACCTGCGCAGTGCCGTGCTTGACGGCATCGACGGCCACGCGGATCTGGTCGCGCTCGGCGCCGTCGACGGCGCCCGCCGCTCGGTCGACGAGGCGGCTGCGGCCGTGCGGACGGCGCGGCTGCGCCAGGGCCGGCGCATCGCCTTCGGGCCTGCCTTCGTCGTGCTCGGCACGGGCGCCACCGCGGTCGCCACGCTCTATGTCGGCCTTTCCGTGCTGGAAGCGGGCCGCGTTTCGGGGCCTGTCCTCGTTGGCGCGCTGCTTGCCGTCATGGCGATTTTCGAGGTTTCGGGGCCGATCCTGCGCGGTGCCGGCCGGCTTGGCGCGGCCAGCGCGGCGGCGAAGCGCGTCCAGTCGCTGGTCGACATGCGTCCGTCTGTCATCGATCCTCCCCGACCGGTCGCGCTGCCCGAGACGGGCGATATCGTCTTCTCCAAGGTCGGCTTCACCTATGGCCGCGACCAGCAGGTCCTTTCCGGCCTCGACCTGACCCTGCATCCGGGCGAGCGCGTCGCCATCGTCGGCGAGAGCGGCTCGGGCAAGTCGACGCTGCTCGGTCTGCTGCTCCGCCTCGTCGACGTCGATGCCGGCGAGATCCGCATCGGCGGTGTCGGTATCCGCGAAGTCCGGCAGGCGGATCTCCATGCCCATGTCGCGCTGCTTTCGCAGGATGCGCCCGTGTTCATCGGTACGATCCGCGACAATCTGAGGATCGCCGACCCGGCGGCCGACGATGCGGCGCTTCTCGCCGTGCTGGAAAAGGCCCGGCTCGACGGCTTCGTGCGCGGCCTGCCGCAGGGGCTCGACACCTGGCTCGGCGAATCCGGCGAGACGCTTTCGGCCGGACAGGCGCGGAGGCTCTGCCTGGCGCGCACGCTGCTGTCGCCGGCGAGGGTGCTGCTGCTCGACGAGCCGACGGCAGGACTCGACCGGCCGACCGAGGCGGCGTTCCTGGCCAACCTGCTCGCCGTCACCACGGGTCGCACGCTGGTGCTCGCCACGCACGCCGCCCTGCCGCAGGGTGCGGTCGATCGGGTCTATCGGTTGGAGGATGGAGCGTTGGCGCTGGAGGGATGAGGCTTACCCTTCACCTCTCCCATCGGGAGAGGTCGGAGCGAAGCTCCGGGTGAGGGGCTGCGATCTCTCGGGTGAGGCCTAAACCCATCACCCGCCGTCCTGCGGCCGTCGACCTCTCCCTCTGGGAGAGGTGAAGGAGGAGACCCTAGCGCCGGTGCGAGGCGATGATGCCGGCCGCCAGCGTCGGGAGGTCCGCGCCGGGGCGGCCGTCGCCGACATGCTGCCAGGTGACGCGCGATCCTTCGATCAGCAGGAACAATTGATCGGCCAGCAATTCCGGCTCGGCGAGGTCGGAGGCGCGGCAGAGCCGGATCAGATTGTCCCGGTGCTGGCGCGTATTGGCATCCAGCACCTCGCGGCCGGGATGGTCCGGATCGGTGATCTGCACCGCCGCCTTCGCCAGCGCGCAACCCGCCTCGTTGCCGTGCTCGACATGGTTGGCGATCCGCGTCAGCCAGGCATCGATCTGGGCCAGCGGCTGGCCCGGATGCTCCGTTTCGATCTCGCACCAGATGGCGGCGCCCTCGGCGGCGAGGCCGCGCAGGTACTCGGCCACCAGCAGGTCCTTCGATTCGAAATGTCGGTAAAGCGTCATCTTGTTGGTGCCGGCTGCCTCGGCGATCGTCTCGACGCCGACGCCATGGACGCCGTGCCGCCCGAACAGTTCCCGCGCCGCCACGAGAATGCGCTCGCGCGGCGGCTGCGGCTTCGCAGCCGCGCCGCTGTGAACAGACTGTTCAGCGCTTTTCACATCCATCCCATTGACTCGATGTTACCCGATAGTAACATTTGCTAATGTTACTAAACGGTATCGGCGCAGCTCCCCCCTGGGTTTCGGCCGGTTTCCGTAACATAGTGAAGGGAAGACCGATGACCAACATCCTTTTCGTGACGTCGAGCCCGCGTGGCGGCGCGTCGCATTCGAGCAAGGTGGCCGAGCGCGTGCTGGCCGACCTCGTCGCCCACAATCCGAACGCAACCGTCGTCCGCCGTGACCTGGCGCGGGATCCGCTGCCGCATGTCGACGAAGCCTATCTCGGCGCCGTGTTCACGCCGGCCGAGGCGCGCAGCGAGGAGCAGAAGGCGATCGCCGCGCTTTCCGACACGCTGATTGACGAGCTCTTCGCCGCCGACATCATCGTCATCGCCTCGGCGATGATCAATTTCACCATCACCTCGACGCTGAAGACCTGGCTCGATTATGTCGCGCGCGCCGGCCGCACCTTCGCCTATGTCGACAACGCCCCGGTCGGTCTCGTCACCGGCAAGCGCGTCGTTCTGGTCGAGTCGAAGGGCGGCATCTATTCGGAAGGCCCGATGAAGCCGGCCGATTTCCAGCTGCCCTATCTGCGTTTCATCCTCGCCTTCATCGGCCTGAAGGATGTCGAGGAGATCACCGTCGAGGGCGTCGCCTTCGGTCCGGAGCAGGCGGCGAGCGCCGTCGCGGCCGCCGAGGCCAAGGCGTCGGAGACGGCCCGTTCCATCGCGGCCTGATCGTCGATCCCGCGCGCATTCCAAGAAAAAGGCCGGATCCTGGATCCGGCCTTTTTTGTTACGGGTTGGTGGTCTTGATCTCGACCTGCAGCAGGTCGGGCAGCTTCTGCGGCGCGCTGTCGGCCGTCTCGATCAGCTTCAACAGCGGCACCGGCGTCGCCGGCGCGGCGGTGATCGTCATCGTGCCCGGGGCCTTGATGAAGGCCTGCAAGGCCGGGGCCAGCTTCGCCTGGAAGCCCGGATTCTTCAGCACCATCAGGAACAGCGGCAGGGCGCCGGCGATCTGCTGGCGGAACTTGTCCGGCTCGACGTTCATCTTCTTCGCCTGCATCCCGACGGCGCGCTCGACGATCGACTTGTCCTCGACCGACAGTTTGCCGCGCGTGAAAAGCAGCGACGACAGCGCGCCTTCCAGCTGCTTGGGATCCTGGATGGCCTGGCGCGTCAGCCCCGTCAGCGTCGCGTCGGCATTCATCGTCGCCAGGTCCTTGATGGCCAGCTTGAAGCCGTCGAGGATCACCGCCTCGTCGGCCTCGCGCCACGACAGGCGGAAGCCATAGTCGGCGACCAGCCGGTCATAGCCGAGGCCCTTGATCATCTCGCGGGCGCGACGGTCGTCGATCTGCGACAGGTCGAGGTCGAGGCCGCGCACGTCGCTGGCGATGCTGGTCGGGACCGGGCCGATATAGTCGCCGAGGTCGATGCGGGCGCGATCGACGGCGCCGAGCTTCTTGCCGCCCTGGGTGACGTCGACGCCGACCGCTTCGGCGAAGCCCATGGTCGGGATAAGCGGCATCGGATCGAAGTCGATGCCGCTCTCGCTGGCATACATCGACGAGACCAGCAGTTCCGGCGACGGGAACTTGAAGCCGCCGACCGCCAGTCGCTCGGCGCCGAGCGTACCCTTGTCCTGGATGGCGACGTCGAGGTCGTGCACGCCGATCTCGCCGATGCCGTCGCTGGAAAAGTCGTTGAAATGGAAATCGCCGAGATGGAAGCGCTCGACTTCCGGGGCGGTGACGTCGAGGTCGCTGAGGCGCAGGGAACCGACCCCGGCGAAGCTGAGCAGGCCGGCAAAGTTGTCGCGCACCAGCCGCGCCGCTTCGTTATCGGGGAGGTCGGGCTTGGAAAGGAACGTATCGAGGAAGTCGGTGAAGCTCTTCTTTGGCTGGCGCAGCCGCAGGTTCTCCATTTCGAACGAGCCCATGCGCACCGAGGCGCCCGGCATCTCGATCGAGAAGTTGCGGTAGACCTCGAGCCCAAGCGCGGTGCGCCACTTGCCATCGCCGACGCCGCCGGCATACCGGTCGGGATCGAGCACGGCGGAGAGGGCATCGAGGTCGTATTTGCGCGCCTCGATCTTGTCGATCGTGAACTTGATCAGTCCGTCGGGCGAGGGCATCTCCTGCGAGATCGGCCCCATCGTTACCTGGTCGATGACGCCGTTCGCCATGCCCTTCAGTTCGTAACTGCCGAAGCTGGCGGCCGAGGTCTGGCCTTCCGAGGTCTCCGTCGCCTGGATGCGGCCGACGCGGATGCTGTCGACGGAAGCCTTGGCGATGATGCCCCAGCCCTTGGCGAGCGAGGTGAAGATGCGGTTCTGGTCGAACACGTAGTTGACGAAGCTCGGCACCGACAGGTTGTCGACGCGAATATCCGAAAGCGTCGAGCTGCCGAATTCGCCCACCACGAGCTTGCCGCTGTCGGCCGTGATCTCGCTCGCCTTGAAGCCGCCATCGGCTGCCTCGGCATAATTGGTGATGGCGATGGTGCCGAAGCTGATCTCGAGCTTGGTCGCCAGCGTCTCGCTGCGGATGGTAAGGTTGCGCAGCGTCGCGGTGCGCCGGCCTTCGTCATAGGAAAGCTCGGAGAAGCCCGCGACCCAGTTGGGCGAGGCGTCGAGCGTCGAAACCCAGTTGCGGATCGCCGTCTCGATCGGCTCCTCGGCAAGGGCGGGCAGCGACGCCGTCATGGCGAAGGCGCTGACACCGGCGGCGAGAAGTCGGACGCGTAGCGACGAACGGCTCATAGGTAACTCCATGGCGGGACGACCGGGCGGCTCGGCGAGCCGCGATCGACCGTGACATTCAAGATGTCCCGATCCGGGATAGAAAAAACCGGGCGGTCTGCACCGCCCGGGAATTCATTCGGCGCGCCTGGCACGTCCGTTCCTGGCGCCTGTGTCCGCGGCGCTTACTGGTTCGCCTGGATGTCGACGGCCAGCACGTCCGGCAGTGTCTGCGGCGCGGCCGAGGCGGCGCCGAAGATCTGCATGATCGAGACCGGATTGCCGGGCGCGGCGGTGATGGTCAGCGACTTCGGGTCTTTCAGGAAGGCGGTCGCCGCGGTGGCGATGCGATCCTGGAAGCCCTGGTTGCCGACGACCGAGAGCAGCAGCGGCAGCGCGCCGGAGATCTGCTCGACGAACTGGTCCGGGGTGGCGCCCATCGCCTTCGCCTGCATCTCGATGATGCGGCCGACGATGCCGGCATTGTCGAAGCGGATCTTGGCGCTGTCGACCGTGGCGGTGGCGGCGAGTTCCGAGAGCTTGTCCGGATCCTGCAGCTTGTCGCGCGGCAGGCCGCCGAACGTGCCGGTGATCACCAGCTTGCCGACATCCTTGCCGTCGAAGCTGATCGAGCGGAAGGTGAAGCTCTGCTTGGAATTGTCATAGGCGCCATCGATTCCGACGTCGAAGGTCAGCTTGTCATAGCCGAGCTGCTCGACCCAATCCTTGGTCTGCTCGTCCGCCTTCAGGACCTCGCCGGGGATGGTGACGCCGCTGATGCGCAGCTGGCCATCGTTCGGCGCGCCTTCGATGACGTCGCCGAGCGTGACATTGACGGCGTCGACGGTGACCGGAGCCGGCGCGTCGGCCGCGCCGCCGCTGATCCCCGTCACTTCCATGTTCGAGAACGGCGTGATCTTCGCCTTGGAGTTGATCTCGGTCGGGGCGGGGACGATGGCGTCCTTGAAGATGCCCTTCTGCCAGGTGATCGTCGTCTCGTCGTCGACGACCTTGCCGCCGTCGAAGGCGATGCTGGCTGCCGTGAAGCCGCCGCTGGTGCGCTCCAGCGGGCTTTCGATGACGACGGCGGGAATGCTCACGTCGCCGCCGTGCTTGGAAACCATCTTCACGTTGCTGAGCGTGACGTTGTCGCCGTCCGCCTTGGCGGAGTCGAACGTGACCTTGGCCTCGCCGCGGGCCTGGGCGGCGGCGACGAAGGCGTCTGCGATTTTCTGGGCGTCGGGAGCCGCGAAGGCGGCGGTCGACAGCATCAGCGCCGATGCGAGCGTGAGGCTGCGCACCGCGAAGCCGGAAACCGTCAGGTTCATCATGTCCTCCAAGGAACGAATCGAGAGTGCCTCGGCAAGGGCCGAAGCAAGGTCCGGCCGGCATTCTGGCCGGACTTCGTGGCGAGAGCAAGAACGGCCGGCCTGCCTGTGATGAACGTCACCCGTGCGAAAATGGGGGATTGCACGCGACGGAATCCGCCGGATTCGCTCGCGGCACGCAGGAATTCCGCCGGTTGAGCGCCGCAACCGCCGGTATGGGGCGGGATGGACGCCGGGCCGATCAGCGGCTGCGCGAGCAGGCGTTGATGTCGGAGGTGCCGCCCGACCCGCAGGCATTGACCGGCTCCATGGCCTTGATGGCCGGGGAGTTCGGATCCGTCGTGCAGCCCTGAAGGCCAACGGTGGCCGAGAGGACCGCGAGAACCATAAGAAAAGAGCGCATGTGCTTGTTTCACCCGTATGTGCCGGATGGCGGCGATGGACCCCGTCGTTGCCGGTCCGGCGGGGCCTTCGAGGAGATCTCCTGGCGATATAGGCGGGCGCGCAACCGAGGCTACCCTTCCCGCTGCGGGAGCCGGGCCGTTTCCGAAATCTGTGGATGCCGAAGCCCTCCCGACCGGCAGGTGGGAAAGCCCGCCCGCCGCCGGGGAGGGTGGATCAGCGGCGGCCGCTCGAGCAGTCGCCGCTGGTGCCGCCGGGGCCGCAGGCATTGACCGGATCGTCCATCGCCTTGATCGCGGGCGAGTTCGGATTGGTCGTGCAGGCGGAAAGGCTGGAAAGGCCGGCGAGGCCGGCGCTGAGGGCGAGGACGGCAAGAAGCGTACGCATGGACTTCCCCTGGTTGGCCCCGCGCCCGGCCCGCAATGTGACCTGACGCCGTCGAGCTTCCGGAGGTTCGCGCAACCCAAGGTCGCGCGCAAGCGCCATTTCAAAGCACGATCAGCCCGATTCCCTTGAGCAGTTCGGCCGCCTGGGCCTTCGAGATGATCGCCTTGCGGAAGAGGCCGGCATCGGAGAGCGTGATCGCGCCGAGATCGCAGCCGCGCAGGTCCGCGCCCTCGAACTTCGCCGCCCTGAGGCTTGCCGAACGCAGCGACGAGTCGGTGAACACGCAATCGCGAAAATCCGCGCCGCCGATGTCGGCGTCGGCGAAGTCGACCCCGTCGATCCGCTCCTTGCGAAACACGATGTTGCGCAGCATCGCGCCGTTGAGGCGGCTGCGCAGGAAGGAAATGCCGATCGTCGCGGCGCCCTGGAAATCGCCGCCGGTCAGCTTGCAATCCTCGAAGCGGGCATTGGTCAGCCGCGCCCGCACGAAGTCGGAATTGCTCAGATTGCAGTTCCGGAAGCCGGTGTCCGAAAGCTCGGCGCCGGCGAGGATCGCTTTCGGCGCCCGCACCTCGCGCCATTGCGAGCCCGTCGCCTCGACGCCGCGCAGATCCGAGCCGGAGAGATCGCAGCGCTCGAACTCCGCCTCGGCGAGGTTCAGCCCCTTGATGTCGCATTCGACGAACCGGCAATCGACGAAGCGGGCGCCGGAAAGATCGGTCTCGCCGTCGAACAGGGTGGCGAGACGCACCCGCTCGGCCGAAAGGTTTTCAAGAATGCGGGCAGGGGACTTCGTCATGGAATCGGGCGCCTCGTTGGTCGGCCCGTTGTAGCGCCAACCCGTCGGGGGCTCCAATGGCGACCAGACCTATCCGGCCCTTTGTCGTCGCGCCCGCAGGCCCGCCAGCACCTCGTCGACGATGAGAGAAAGCGCGTCGGCGCCGGCGCCGTCGCGCGCCTGCACGGAAAGACCCTGCATGACGGCGGTCAGATAGCGGGCGAGGGCGGCGGCCTCCGCCGCGCCGGTCCAGCGCGCCAGCGTATGCGCCATGGCCTCGCGATAGCGGTCGCGCCGTTCGGCGACGGCGCGGCCAAGGCGCTCATGCTCGGCGTGGGACGAGATCATGCCGGTCGAGATCATGCAGCCGAGCTCGCCGGCGGGATCGGTGACGGCGCGCACGCTCGCCTCCAGCATCTCCCGGACCGCGTCCTCGAGCGTCGCCGCGTCGCCGGGCCGCGGCAGTTCGACCGGGGCAAGGGTCTCGTAGCGCCGCAGCGCCGCCTCATAGAGCGCGGCCTTGCTGCCGAAGGCGGCGTAGAGGCTGGGCGGGGCGATGTCGAGCGCGCGCGTCAACTCGCCGATCGAGACGCCCTCATAGCCATGCCGCCAGAATAGCCGCATGGCGATGTCGAGCGCGCCGTCGCGATCGAAGCTGCGCGGACGCCCGCCGCGCGATGGGGTTTCTGGTTCCATAGCGATCACTAAATATCCCTTGACCGATGGCGTCAAGCTCGGGTTGTTTAGGGATCGCTAGGAATCGTGCTCTCGCGGACAGGTCGCTCGTTCGACGCGCTGCCAATCCGAAGGCACGGAGACATCCGAAACCCAGGAAAAGCCCATGATCCTAAAGACCTACGCCCGCGTTTTCACCAATGACGCCGATCAAGCGCTGGCGACGTTCCAGGCCCTGCACGGCCGCGAGCCGCATCTTCGCCTGCGTTTCGGCGAATGGGACCTGATCGGTATCGGCGACACCTTCATCGTCGGCGGCACCGACGCGGCGCTGGCGCCGATCCGCGACAGTCACGGCCCGTGGATCGTCGAGGATCTGGACGAGGCGGAGCGCCGTCTGCTGCGCGCGGGCGCCACCATCACCCAGCCGGCGGCCGCCTCGCCGACCGGGCGCTTTCTCTATGCCCGCCATGCCGATGGCCTCCTCGTCGAATATGTCGAGTGGACGCCGGAACTGGTGGAGAAGTTCATCCGCGCGCCCCTGCGCGAGGGGCTTCTGTCGTCGCAATTGTGAGGCCGCGCCGGCGGCTCAGAAGCCGCCGGCTTGCCAGAGGCGCGCATCGAAGCGGAAGGGCCGCTGGCTCGCCACCTTGAGATCGCCGGCCGCCGGATGGGCGGGGTTCAGCAGCAGGTTGAAGCTCTCCGGCACGATGAAGGAGGGCACCCGCAGCGCCGGGGTGCGCGCGGCGGCGAGCCAGGCGTCGCCCACTTTCTGCGGCGCCTCCGGCAATCCGTCGACGGTCTCGATCGCGGCGGCGCCGATCTCGATGCCGGTCAGCACATAATCGTCCGGCAGCAGGTCGGGCGTCAGGTCGAGATAGCAGCGGACCTCGAGCACGGCGAGCGCCGCCGTCTCGGCCGCGTAGATCAGCGCGCGGCCCGGCGAATTCCAGCGCCCGCCATAGAGCCGCGCGCCGGTTCCCGAGAGATCGGCGAACGGGGCGCGGCTGATGCGCCAGGCGATCAAGGCGCCTTCACCGGCGACGGACGCCGGCGGGCAAGGTCATGCGCCTTCATCAGGCGGCGATGCCGTGCGAGATGCGGCCGAGCAGGGTTTCCACCTGCAGCGCGCCTTCCGAGGTGTCGAGCAGCGACAGCGGCGTCTCGTTGCCGAGCGCCGTGGTCGGCCGGCGCAGCCAGGTCGCCGCCTTCTCCTTCGAGCCGAACGTGTCCTCGGCGGCGGCGATGACCCGCGCGGCACGCATCAGCCGGTCGGACTGGTCGGCCGTCAGCGTGCCGATCTTGCGGCGATGCGACAGGGTCTTGCGCGGCAGCACGACCAGATCGAGCTCGGCCAGCGTCATCCGGCCGGTGTCGAGCACATGCTCGACCGCCTTGACCGGCAAGCCGTGCCGGACCGCCGCGATCAGGTCGCGCCCGCTGCGGATCGAAATCCCGAGCGCGCTCTCGCCGCCGACGATGTCGAGTGCGTGGGTGTGGGACATGGGAGGCCTCCGCCGCTGATGGCGATATGCACCAAAAGTAGGGGCATATGCCAAAAATGACAAGCGTCCCCGGCAGGCTCGCTATGCTGTGGAAACGCGCCGACTCTAGAAAGTACGCAGGTAGCTGTCGGCCGCCACTTTTTCCATAATGGCCTTCACAATCCGATCGACATCTTGTCCTTCAGAGTAATCAGCCGGCGCCATGAAGTTCACGCGCCCGTCCTTTAGCAGCTTCTGGGGGCGCTCTTTGGCGCCCTTCTTTTTGGGTTGATAGACCGCAACCGAGTGGCCACCCTTGTCTTTTACTAGGCGAAAGCAAGGAATATCGGTCTCGCCGTCCCCTATAAAAATCATGTTCGTGAACGGTACAGGTCGTTCAGATGGTGGGATATAGTCGTTGATTTTTCCATGATCGTAAACGTGTTTCACGTTTTTGTTTATTCGAAATAGATATTGCGTTTTCGTGGTGTAATTCAGTGCTAGCGCAGGCCATTCGGCGACGCCGTGGTGGTCATAGCAGAACGACGATGCATAAATATTGCTAAAATACTTTGCTATAATTGTTCCGTCTATCATTTCCCTGATGCCGGATGATATGATGTGGTGTGAGACGGAAATACCTGCTTCTTTGCCGAACGCGTTGATGCGGTCGAACCAATTCTCTACGCCGTTAAACAGATCAAGTTTAGCGCCGTAGTCTGAGAAGGCGTCTTTCTGAACCTTAACATGAGCTGCCCGAGCCTTTTCAAGCATAAGGCCCATATAAATCAGTATGTTATCAGCTTCGTGTTTCTCACACCTAGTACGAACCTCATCCCAAAATGACTCGGTAGTCATACCAATTGAAGGGATGAAATCACGCTCTTGCATATTTCCGGATGCAAGCGTGCCATCAAAGTCATAGCAAATGGCAAGTGGGATCTTCTTCTTGGCCAAGGATGCTACTCCGTCGCCAAGTAGAAACGGCCATACGAATTGCGGGTCAGGATCCTTCCGTTCCGATCTTGGAGCAACGCTTCGCCCCCTGATCCACGAGCAAGTCTCCGGCTTCCAACCACGCAGTCTCTCGTGTTTCATGGACGGAGGTAGCCATTGACGCTCCCTCCTTTTCCACTGCCCACCCAATAGACCGCTTTGTAGCCCAATAGTTGTATGACATGTGTTGTCTCCCTCCCTGAGTCGACAACACGACGCTACCATAGCGACAAAGCGGCGATCCATACTCTCATTTGAGTGCTGCACTCAGGGCGCATGCCGGCGCGCCGCGCTATCAGACTCTACTTATCCCAATCCTCAGGCGACCTAGGCGTGTCTCGGCCGTCAGGCTCTTTGGCGACACCCTTGTAAGGGCCCTCAGATTGTTTGACGGCCATCAATTGGCCGTTGCCCTCGTCTCGCTTCTGCCAATGGCCATCGGGACGCTGAAATTGCGTCCTGCCTCTGACCGCCCCGTGCCGAAATCCGTCACCGGTGTTCTTTGCCATTTCCAACCTCCTAGTCTTAGTCCGCTTGGATCGACAGGTTGTCTGCATCTGAACTGTTTCGATAGCGGCCGTCTCGACAAAAGCTGTCGCCGAGACGCGATTTGTAGGCCTAAACTCTTCCCTTACGAGCAGCCGCTCGTGTTGCCGCACGTGTCGCACTTCAGGCAGGTGCCGTTGCGCACCATGGTGAAGTTGCCGCATTCGGTGCAGCTCTCGCCCTCGTAGCCCTTCATCCGCGCGATCGCGACCTGCTCGGCCGCCTTCGGCTTCGGCTGGCTGGCCGCGGCCGGCTCGGCTTGGCCGACGACGAGTTCCGTCTCGCTGGCGACGTCGCGCTTGAAGGCGGTGGCGGCCGCGCCGCCGGTGCCCGTCGTGCGCAGCGCCGTCACGGTCGAGGCGGTCGTGGCCGGAGCCGCTGCGGCGCCCTTCGATTCACCGGCGCGATCGACCAGCTTGAAGCGCTCGGTCTTGCCGCGGACGAGGCCGTGGCTGACCGGGGCGGGCTTGACCGTCGGCTGGTCGCCGCCGCCGAGCGTCGTCGCGTTGTTGTCCTCGGGGACGACATGCGCCAGGTCGTTGCGGCCGAGATAGGAAACGGCCAGCTCGCGGAAGACGTAGTCGAGGATCGAGGTGGCGTTCTTGATCGCCTCGTTGCCGGTGACCATGCCGGCCGGCTCGAAGCGGGTGAACACGAAGGCCTCGACATATTCTTCCAGCGGCACGCCGTATTGCAGGCCGAGCGAGATGGCGATGGCGAAGTTGTTCATCATCGCGCGGAAGGCGGCGCCTTCCTTGTGCATGTCGATGAAGATCTCGCCGAGGCGGCCGTCGCGGTATTCGCCGGTGTGGATATAGACTTTGTGGCCGCCGACATTCGCCTTCTGGGTGTAGCCCGTGCGGCGGTCCGGCATCTTCTCGCGCTTGCGGACTTCGCGCTCGATGATCCGTTCGACGATGCGCTCGGCGATCTGCTCGGCGCGCGCGGCGGCGGGCTTGGCGACCAGCGCCTCGACCGCGTCCTCGGCATCGTCCTCGTCATCGGCGAGAAGCTGCGAGTTCAGCGGCTGCGACAGCTTCGAGCCGTCGCGATAGAGCGCGTTCGCCTTGAGCGCCAGCTTCCACGACAGCATGTAGGCGCTCTTCGCGTCCTCCACGGTCGCGTCGTTCGGCATGTTGATGGTCTTGGAGATGGCGCCAGAGATGAAGGGCTGCGCCGCCGCCATCATGCGGATGTGGCTCTCGACCGAGAGATAGCGCTTGCCGAGCTTGCCGCAGGGATTGGCGCAATCGAACACGGCGTAGTGCTCGGTCTTCAGGTGCGGGGCGCCCTCGAGGGTCATCGCGCCGCAGACATGGATGTTGGCGGCCTCGATGTCCTTCTTGGAGAAGCCGAGCGCCGGCAGGATCTCGAAGGCCGGGTCGTTCAGCTGCGCCTCGGTGAAGCCGATCGACTTCAGGAAGTCCTCGCCGAGCGCCCACTTGTTGAAGACGAACTTGATATCGAAGGCGGAGGCGAGCGAGCCTTCCAGCTTCTCCAGCACCTCGTCGGTGAAGCCCTTGGCCTTCAGCGTCGTGTGGTTGATGCCCGGCGCCTGGCGCAGCGAGGCGTGGCCGACGGCGTAGGCCTCGATCTCGGCGATCTGGTGCTCGGCATAGCCGAGCGAGGCGAGCGCCTCCGGCACGGCGCGGTTGATGATCTTGAAGTAGCCGCCGCCGGCGAGCTTCTTGAACTTCACCAGCGCGAAGTCGGGCTCGATGCCGGTGGTGTCGCAATCCATGACCAGGCCGATCGTGCCGGTCGGCGCGATCACGGTGGCCTGGGCGTTGCGGTAGCCGTGCTGCTCGCCGAGCGAGAGCGCCCTGTCCCAGGCCGCCTTGGCGCGCTCGCCGAGGCGGGCATCCCTAAGCGAGGCATGGTCGAGCGGCACCGGCAGTACCGACAGGCCCTCATAGCCCGTCGCTTCCGCATGCGCCGCGCGGCGATGGTTGCGGATGACGCGGAGCATGGGCTCGCGATTCTTGGCGAAGCCGGGGAAGGGGCCGAGTTCCTTGGCCATCTCGGCCGAGGTCGCATAGGCGGTGCCGGTCATGATCGCGGTCAGCGCGCCGCAGATGGCGCGGCCTTCGGCCGAGTCATAGGGGATGCCGGCGGTCATCAGCAGGCCGCCGATATTGGCGTAGCCGAGGCCGAGCGTGCGGAACTCGTAGGAGAGCTCGGCGATTTCCTTCGACGGGAACTGCGCCATCAGCACGGAGATCTCGAGCACGACGGTCCAGAGCCGGCAGGCATGCTCGTAGCGCTCGACGTCGAACGACTTGTCCTCGTTGCGGAACTGCAGAAGGTTCAGCGAGGCGAGGTTGCAGGCCGTGTCGTCGAGGAACATGTACTCCGAGCACGGATTGGACGCGTTGATGCGGCCGGATGCCGGGCTGGTGTGCCACTCGTTCATCGTCGTGTTGAAGTGCAGGCCCGGATCGGCGGAGGCCCAGGCGGCGTGGCCGATCTGCTCCCAGAGGTCGCGCGCCTTCAGCGTCTTGGCGATCTTGCCGTCGGTGCGGCGGATCAGGTTCCAGTCGCCATCCGTTTCCACCGCGCGCAGGAAGTCGTCGGTGATCGAGACGGAGTTGTTCGAGTTCTGGCCCGAGACCGTGAGGTAGGCTTCCGAATCCCAGTCGGTGTTGTAGGTCGGGAATTCGATGTCGGTGTAGCCCTGCTTGGCGAACTGGATGACGCGCAGGACGTAGTTCTGCGGCACCAGCGCCTTTTTGGCGGCGCGGATCTCGCGCTTCAGGGCCGGGTTCTTGGCCGGGTCGAAGCAATCGTCGCCCGAGCCCTCGCAGTTCACGCAGGCCTTCATGATGGCCTTGAGGTGCTGCGCGTTGATCTTCGAGCCGGTGACGAGGGCGGCGACCTTCTGCTCCTCGTGCACCTTCCAGTTGATGTACTTCTCGATATCCGGGTGGTCGGCGTTGACGACGACCATCTTGGCGGCGCGGCGCGTCGTGCCGCCCGACTTGATGGCGCCGGCCGCGCGGTCGCCGATCTTCAGGAAGCTCATCAGGCCGGACGACTTGCCGCCGCCGGACAGGCGCTCTCCTTCGCCGCGCAGCGCCGAGAAATTGGAGCCGGTGCCGGAGCCGTACTTGAACAGGCGCGCCTCGCGGACCCAGAGGTCCATGATGCCGCCTTCGTTCACCAGGTCGTCGGAGACGGACTGGATGAAGCAGGCATGCTGCTGCGGGTGCTCATAGGCGGTCTTCGACTTGACCAGCTTGCCGGTCTTGTAATCGACGTAGAAATGGCCCTGGCTCGGGCCGTCGATGCCATAGGCCCAGTGCAGGCCGGTGTTGAACCACTGCGGCGAGTTGGGGGCGACGCGCTGGGTGGCGAGCATGTAGCGGTGCTCGTCGAAGAAGGCCTGGGCGTCCTCCTCGGTGTCGAAATAGCCGCCCTTCCAGCCCCAGTAGGTCCAGGTGCCGGCGAGACGGTCGAACACCTGGCGCGAATCGGTCTCGCCGCTGTAGCGCTCCTTCTCGGGCAGGGCAGCCAGCGCCTTCTCGTCGGCGACCGAGCGCCAGAGGAAGGACGGAATGTCGTTCTCCTCGACGCGCTTCAGGCGCGCCGGGACGCCTGCCTTGCGGAAATACTTCTGGGCGATGATGTCGCTCGCGACCTGGCTCCAGGTGGCGGGGACGGCAATGCCTTCCAGCCGGAAGACGACCGATCCGTCGGGATTGCGGATCTCGCTCTTGGTCGTTCGGAACTCGATACCGGCATAGGCTGACTGGCCTGCTGTAGTGTAGCGCCGTTCGATCCGCATCGTCTCAAGCCCCTTGCTTTCTGGCGGTCCCGTCCCGGACCCGCCATTGGCAGGCGCGCCATGGCGCCCGCTCTGTCCCTTGCCCAACGCATTACGCGCGGATGGGTTTTAGCCATCCATCATCTTGTGCTCAAGCTACGCTGAAGCTCTAAATATAGTATTTACACATCCAAAAGTCACGGCTGAGAACTCACGCCGAGGACACAAAAAGGCGATCAGACGGGGGCGGGAGTCTGCCCGTCCGCGTATGCCGAATCTGCCAGCGATGTCCTGGAAAATCTGGGCCGAGCGGCCCAGAGCGCATTCCAACTCTCTGTCCGGAAGCTATGACGAGTCCGGCGAAAGCGTCAAGGAATAGTGGTGGTGAATTCTGAGCCGGCTAGATGTGGATTTGTCATTGCATTTTCCGGAGGCGGTTGCGTAGCGCAACGGCACAGCCGATTGGATCGACAGGAGTTTCAAGGTTAACAAAGCCTTGCGACCCGAGGCACGAAGCGATGCCACCCGCATGACGGGTCCCGCGGGGAGGGTGGTGTGCCCGCCTTTTCCTCAATCTCCACAGGAGGCGAGGATCCCGGCGAGTGTGGCCGCGGCGACCTTGCGAAATTGGAAATGGCGGAAAGCCGCCAGCCTTGCAGGGAGCGCGCTCGCCATGGTGTTCGTCGACTGCGCACCGCCCGGCGAATCGGCAGGCGCGTGGGCGGGAACGGCCAGCGGGCCGGAGGCTGGCATTCGCGATCGGGCAAGGCGGGCCCGAAACAAAAGAGCCCTCCGCAGGGGAGGGCTCGCAAGCCGGCCGGGGTCGGCAAAGGGGAAGCGGGACTAGGGCGTCCAGGCCTCGTAGTCGCCGGTTGCCCGCGGACGCTGGTCGGCGCCGACGATCGAGCCCTTGGGGCGATAGGCGGCGGCGGTACCGGTGCCGTTCGGCTGGTGCGGCTTCTGCCAGTCGCGCGGCGTATAGGCGAGCTGCGACGGCGGCGTCTCGAGGCGGTGATGGATCCAGCCATGCCAGCCGGTCGGGATCGTCGAGCTTTCGGCGTAGCCGTTGTAGACGACCCAGCGGCGCTCCGGGAAACCGCCAGCGGTGCGGTCCTTGTCCGGGGTACGGTAATAGGTGTTGCCGAATTCGTCCGTGCCGACCTTTTCGCCCTTGCGCCGGGTATAGAGGCGCGTGCCCATGGTCTGGCCGTTCCACCAGGTGAACAATTCGGTCAGGAACCAGCCCATTTTCGACCCTTCTCTCGACAGGTATTTCCCCTGCTTATGCCGCCGCGACGCGGCCAAGTCAAAGGCCGTCGCGCGCAATCCGGAGGAATACGGACCCGCTTGCGCTCATCCGTCGCGGTCCGCGGCGGCCGGCGCGGTGGCGCCGGCATCCTGCAGGATGTCGCGCAGCGCGGCGATGCTGTCGCGCAGCGCCATCGCCTGCGTCTCGGTGATGGCGAGCCTGCCGGCGAGCGACCCGGTCACGGCGCAGGCATCCTGCAGCAGCGACCGCCCCTGATCGGTGAGCGAGACGCGCACCTGCCGCTCGTCGGCGGCATCGCGGCGGCGGGCGACGTGGCCGGCGGCCTCCAGCCGCTTCAAGAGCGGCGTCAGCGTGTTCGATTCGAGAAAGACGCGCGCCCCGATCTCGCCGACGGTCAGGCCGTCGGCATCGCCGAGCGCCATCAGCACCAGATATTGCGGGTAGGTGAGGCCAAGCTGGTCGAGCATCGGCCGATAGGCGCGGTTGAAGGCGCCATTGGCGGAATAGATCGCGAAGCAGAGCATCCGATCGAGGTCGAGCACGGGGGCATCTGTCGGCGCCATGGGGCATCTCCGGTTTGACCGCGCATATTAGGTCGCGTGCGATTGAAGCGGAAGCGCCTGAATCGCAGCGCAGCCATGCGATCATGTATATCGTCATCGATTAAATCGTGTGCGATCTAATTCGTCGCCGGACGACAGCCGGACCGATGGGCGCCTCGGCGCCGAGCATGCAGGAGCCAATCATGACGATACTTTACACCGCCGCCGCAACGTCCTCGGGTGGTGGCCGCGACGGCCGCAGCACCAGCTCCGATGGTCGCCTCGATCTTCAGCTGAGCATCCCGAAGTCGCTGGGCGGCAATGACGGCCCCGGCACCAATCCGGAACAGCTCTTCGCGGCGGGCTATTCGGCCTGCTTCATGGGCGCACTCCGCTTCGTCGCCGGCAAGGAGAAGGTCAAGCTGCCGGACAACACCACCGTGACGGCGGAAGTCGGCATCGGTCCGCGCGCCGACGGCGCCGGCTTCGGCCTCGACGCGGCGATCCAGGTGGCCATCCCCGGCTTCGACAAGGCAACCGCCGAGGATCTCGTCGCCAAGGCGCATGTCGTCTGCCCCTATTCGGAAGCGACCCGCTCCAATCTCGACGTCCGCCTCGCCGTCGCCGTCTGAGACGCGGCGAAGCTCGTAAAGGAAAAGGCCCGGCGGATGCCGGGCCTTTTCGATTCATAGGGCTTTCGCCAGATGCTTTTCGCTGCGCCTAGAAGAAGGAGCGGCGCTGCCACCAGCCGCCGCGCTTCGGGCGGTCTTCCTCGGGCTCTGCCGGGGGCGTGGCCTCTTCGGCGGCGGGCTCGGCCTGAGGGGCCGGCGCTTCCGACGCCGCGGCTGCCTGATCGAGCTCACGCTCGACCGCCTCGGCCTGTTCCTCGGCCTCGATCGTGTCCTCGGTGATCACGCTGAAGCTCGGGCGTTCCTCCGCCGGCGCGTCATCCTCGTTGTCGCCGGTTTCCGGCATGTCGAGTTCCGGCTCGTCGCGGATCTCGTCCAGGAACGGCTCGGACATGTCGGCGATGTCGGCGACCGGGATGTCCGAGGCGATCAGGCGCTCGCCGGCATCTTCCGGCTCGACGTCGCGAATGCCTTCATCCTCGACCTCGACATAGCCTTCGGAGATGACTTCGCCGGTTTCGTCGAGCTCGAGCGTCCGGTTCTCGTCGGAGCCTTCGCCCTCGGCACCACGGCGACCACGGCGGCCGCCGCGACGGCCACGGCGGCGCCGACGGCGCGGCTCGCCATTCTCGTCGTGCTCGGTCTCGTCGCCTTCGGCGTCCTGGCCCGCCTCGGAGGCTTCGCCCGTCGAGGCCTCGGCAGCGGCGCCTTCACCGGCCTCGCCGTCCTCGTCCTCGTCACCAGCATCGGCGGCTCCGGCTTCCTGTCCGGCCTCGCCGGCAGCCTCGCCGCCACGACGCCGACGACGGCGACGGCGCTTGCGGCGTCCGCCTTCATCGGCACGGGCGCCATCGGCCGAGCCTTCGCTAGCGGCTTCCGCCTCTGCCTCGGCGCCATCGGCCTCCGTCTCGTCCTCGATCTCCTCGTCGACCGGCTGGATCGTGTCGGGATGAACGATGTGAGACGGGGCCGCGACCTGCGGGACGTCACGCGGAGCGACCGCTTCGCCGCGCTCCAGCATGTAGTGCTGGGCGGAGTTGACGCTTTCGTCGGCGAGAACGGTGATAGCGATGCCGAAGCGCGCCTCGATCTCGGCCAGGTGGTTGCGCTTCTGGTTGAGAATGTAGAGCGCGACGACCGTCTTGGTGCGGATGGTCAGGTTGTGGGTTGCGCCCTTGAGGAGGTTGTCCTCGAGCGAGCGCAGAACATGCAGCGCCACCGACGCCGGCGCGCGGACATAGCCGGTGCCATGGCAATGCGGGCAGGTCTCGACCGAGCTCTCGACGACGCCGGTGCGCAGACGCTGGCGCGACATTTCGAGCAGGCCGAAATGCGAGATGCGGCCGACCTGGATGCGGGCGCGGTCGTTCTTCAGCGCATCCTTGAGCTTGCGCTCGACCGAACGGTTGTTGCGCTTCTCCTCCATGTCGATGAAGTCGACGACGATCAGGCCTGCGAGATCGCGCAGGCGGAGCTGGCGCGCCACTTCCTCGGCCGCTTCCAGGTTCGTCTGGTGCGCGGTGTCCTCGATGTTGTGCTCGCGCGTCGACCGGCCCGAGTTCACGTCGATGGCGACGAGCGCTTCGGTCTGGTTGATGACGATGTAGCCGCCGGACTTCAGCGTCACCTGCGGCGAGAACATCGCGTCGAGCTGCGCCTCGATGCCGGTGCGGGCGAAGATCGGCTGGCTCTCGCGATAGGGCTGCACGTTCTTCGCATGGCTCGGCATGAGCATGCGCATGAAGTCCTTCGCCTCGCGATAGCCGTCATCGCCGGCGACGAGAACCTCGTCGATGTCCTTGTTGTAGAGATCGCGGATCGAGCGCTTGATCAGGCTGCCTTCCTCATAGACGAGGGTAGGGGCGGCCGAGCGCAGCGTCAGCTCGCGGACGTTCTCCCAGAGGCGCAGCAGATATTCGAAGTCGCGCTTGACCTCGGCCTTGGTGCGCGAGGCGCCTGCCGTGCGCAGGATGACGCCCATACCCTCCGGCACCTCCAGATCGGCGGCGACTTCCTTGAGGCGCTTGCGATCGGCGGTGTTGGTGATCTTGCGGGAGATGCCGCCGCCGCGCGCCGTGTTCGGCATCAGCACCGAATAGCGGCCGGCGAGCGACAGATAGGTGGTGAGAGCCGCGCCCTTGTTGCCGCGCTCTTCCTTGACGACCTGGACGAGCAGCACCTGGCGGCGCTTGATCACTTCCTGGATCTTGTACTGGCGGCCACGGCCACGGCGGCGCTCGGGCAGTTCCTCGAGCGCGTCCTCGGCGCCGACCAGCTCGACGGCGTCTTCCTCATGCTCCTCGTCGCCGCCGATCTCCTCGACGCTATGGTCGGAGGCGGGGGCGTCGAGATGCGACGAGGAATCGTCCTCCGCGCCGTTCTCGTCGGCATGGTCGTCACTCTCGGCCGAGGCCCGGCGCTCGCCATGAGCCTCGTCATCATGGGAATGATCGTCGTGTTGCTCGCCGGCATGCGCGTCGTGGGCATGCGCCTCGTCATGGGCGCCGGCCTCGGCGTTTGCCTCGTCAGCCTGGGCTGCTTCGGCCGATGCGCCTTCCTCGGCGCCGACGGCTTCCGAGCGGGCTTCGTCGGCGGCCTTGGCGGCAGCCGAACGGCCGCTGCGCCGGCGCGCATTCTTGGCCTTGGCGGCGGCGCGCTCCTCGGCCTCGCGCTCTTCCTGCTCTTCCGCCTCGATCAGCGCCTGACGGTCGGCGACGGGGATCTGGTAGTAGTCGGGGTGGATTTCCGAGAAAGCGAGGAAGCCGTGGCGGTTGCCGCCATATTCAACGAAGGCCGCCTGCAGCGAGGGTTCGACGCGCGTGACCTTGGCTAGATAGATATTGCCGCGAAGCTGCTTGCGGCTGGCAGATTCAAAGTCGAATTCCTCGACCCGATTGCCGCGCACCACCACGACCCGGGTCTCCTCCGGGTGGGTGGCATCGATGAGCATCTTGTTTGCCATATTGGAAATTCTCCATGGCTCGACGCGCAAGTCTCCGGCCGGCGCGAAGCGCCGATGCCGTGTTGATCGCGAAGAAGCCGAAATGGGGGAAAAGTGAACGTGCGCGTGCCTGCGCCAGCACCGTCGATGCCACCCGACCGGCAATGGCCGGTTCAAGGTTGGCGGGACGATAGGGGGTCGGCAAGAACATCGGTACGCGCTTTGAGCCTCTTGAAGAACACGCCGGCCAAGTTGCCTCAGCCGGAAATCCGACCGTGGACGCTTCCGCGTCACGCAGCCGCCGGATCGCAGGTCCGCTCGTCGAGCGCTCGGAAAAGTCGAGCGTGCACGACAAGGATACCTGTCCCATCCTCCCACCATGCACCGAAGTGACCGCGGAGCGCTCCTGGGACTTTGGGCCGTTAGCTCCGGCCGGATGTCTCTCAGCGCCCCACCGCATCATGCCGATCACGCCACGTTAGGCAGCAAACCGGTCGGAGGATGAATTCCGTAGTCTCCTTTTATGGAAGGCGACGATTCTTGGCAAGGATATTGGGTGGGGCGGACCGGCGATCGAGAGGGCGCTACCGGCACTGATCCGGCTCAGATTTTTCAGTTGTGCTACACTGCGCCGGTCTCGTCTGGTCAGGAGCTCTTAACCATTCGATCCTATTCGTCTAAACAGCCGTGATCGGGGCGGGGGCCAGGCTGAACCGGGCGATACGACAGGCATGCGAGAACGACAAGGCATCAGCGGCAATCCACGGAGTTGGCGACGGGTCCGCCACGGGCTCGGGCGATGGCTGGGCGCCGGGTGCTTCATACTGGTTTCCGCGCTGGCTTCGGCGGCGGAATCCCCGATCGACAACAGCATCACCTCCGCGATTGCGCCGGCCGGATCGCGGCCCGGCGACGCGTCGCCCGTTTCGCAGCTTCCCTCGCGGGTCGCGAGCCCTTCGGCCGGCGATGATCCGTCGGCGGTCGTCCCGGCCGTGGCCGAGACGGCACCGGTCGTCGCGCGCGAGGCCCGCGTCGTCGGGGATGCGGCGCGCACCCGTTTCGTCATGGACCTGACCGGCCCTTCGGCCGTGTCGGTCTTTACGCTCGACGAGCCCTATCGCGTCGTCGTCGACCTGCCGGAAATGCATTTCGACCTCGCCGCTGACGCCGGCAAGACCGGCAAGGGGCTGATCTCCGCCTTCCGCTACGGTCTGATCTCCGCCGGCAAGTCGCGCATCGTGCTCGATGCGACCGGGCCGGTCGCGGTCGACAAGGCCTTCGTGCTGCCGGCCGAGAACGACCAGCCCGCCCGTCTCGTGGTCGACCTGGTCAAGAGCACCCGCACCGCCTTTCTCGATACGCTGCGGATCTCGCGTGATCGCGACCGCGCCGCCGCCCAGCACGAGCTCGACGCGACGCCGGGCCCGGCACCCAACGACGGCAAGCTGCGCATCGTGCTCGATCCCGGCCATGGCGGAATCGATTCCGGCGCCATCGCGAAGTCCGGTATGATGGAGAAGACCATCGTCCTCGCCTTCGCCCAGACGCTGCGCGAGAAGCTGGAGGCGAACAGCCGCTACGAAGTGCTGATGACGCGCTCGGACGACACGTTCATCCCCCTGCGCGGCCGCGTCCAGTATGCGCGCGCCAAGCACGCGGACCTGTTCATCTCGATCCACGCCGATTCGTTCTCGGGCAGCGATATCCGCGGCGCGACCGTCTACACCCTGTCGGAGCGCGCCTCGGACCAGATGGCGGCATCGATCGCGGAATCGGAAAACAAGTCCGACATCCTCGCCGGCGTCGAGGTGCCCGAGGATACCAACGAGGTCTCCGACATCCTGATCGACCTCGCGCGCCGCGAGACGAAGAATTTCGCCGTCGTCTTCGCCCGCAACGTGATCAAGGAACTGAAGCCCGGCGTGCGGCTGTTCAAGCGCGCGCACCAGCAGGCGGGTTTCATGGTGCTGAAGGCGCCGGACGTGCCGTCGGCGCTGGTCGAACTCGGCTATCTGTCCAATCCGGATGATGAAAAGCTGCTGACTTCCTCCGAATGGCGGGACAAGACGGCGGTGGCGATCTCGCGGGCGATCGACGGATATTTCCGCAACCGGGTGGCGAACATGGCGGCCTCGGAAGCCCCGAATTCCGCGGTCGGCGCGCCATGAATCCGCTGTTGCCTGAAAATCACGCAGCCGCCAGCGCTTCCCTTGGTGGCCTCTGCGCCCAAGTTTCTCCACAAATCGACTGGAAGAACGGACCCGTTGGGTCTATCGAGGCCAAACGAACCTGCAGTTCGCCTTCAGTCAACGGGCGGTTGAGCCTGAAGCCTTGTGGCGTTGGTCGCGCGGAGAGCGCGGGCGGTGTCGTTCTTTTATCGGAACCGGTGTGGCAACCCGTGCCAGGCCGTTCATCCAATTTCGAACCGGGGTTCGTCTCGTCGGCCTGAGCTCGTCGCCGGCAAGGCGATCCAGCGGGGAACGCGAGCGATATGTTTCTGCGACTAATCGGCTATTTATTCGGGATTGGCGCCGTGTTTTTCTTGGCAGTTGCTGCAGGTGTGGCTTGGTATGTCTCCGGCTTGACGGGCGGTCTGCCCTCCGTCGAGGTGCTGGCGAAATACGAGCCGCCGGTGATGACGCGCATCCATGCGTCGGACGGCCAGCTGGTCGGCGAATATGCCCGCGAGCGGCGTCTCTACCTGCCGATCCAGGCGATCCCGGATCGGGTCAAGGCAGCCTTCATCTCGGCCGAAGACAAGAATTTCTACCAGCACGCCGGCCTCGACTATTACGGCATCGCCCGCGCCGCGCTGCAGAACGTCGCCGCGCTCTCGTCCGACAAGCGCATGATCGGCGCCTCGACGATCACCCAGCAGGTCGCCAAGAACTTCCTGCTCACCAACGAGCGCTCGCTCGATCGCAAGATCAAGGAAGCGATCCTGTCGCTGCGCATCGAGCAGGCGAACTCGAAGGACAAGATCCTCGAGCTCTATCTGAACGAAATCTTCCTCGGCCTCGGCTCCTATGGCGTCGCCGCGGCGTCGCTGTCCTATTTCGACAAGTCGGTGCATGAGCTGACGCTCTCTGAGGCCGCGTATCTCGCCGCCCTGCCGAAGGGCCCGAACAACTACAATCCCTTCCGCTACGCCGACCGCGCCATCGAGCGCCGCAACTGGGTCATCGACCGCATGGTCGAGAATGGCTACGCGACCGCCGATGAGGGCGAGGCCGCCAAGGCCCAGCCGCTCGGCGTCAAGACGCGCGTCGCCAGCCCGCACATCTTCGCCGCCGACTATTACGTCGAGGAAGTGCGCCGTCAGCTGATGCAGATGTATGGCGAGAAGGCGCTCTATGACGGCGGCCTCTCGGTCCGCACCTCGCTCGACCCGGGCATGCAGGTGATGGCGCGTCAGGCGCTGATGAACGGCCTGGTGCAGTTTGACGAGCAGCATGGCTGGCGCGGCCCGGTCAAGAACGTGCCGATCGAGGGCGACTGGGGCGTTGCCGTCGGCAGCGTGCCTGCGCTCACCGACGTCATCGAATGGCGCCTGGCCATCGTGACCGCGACCAGCAAGGACGAGGCCCAGATCGGCTTGCAGCCCGGCCGCGACGAAACCGGCAAGCTGCTGGCCGCGCGCGAAACGGGCACGATCCCGGCCTCCGAGATGAAATGGACGCTCGGCGGCAAGCGGACCGTCGAGAACGTGCTGAAGGTCGGCGACGTCGTCTATGTCGAGCCGGCCGACGGCAAGCCCGACTCCTACCGCCTGCGCCAGGTGCCGAACATTGGCGGCGCCATGGTGGTGATGGATCCGCATACCGGCCGCGTGCTGGCGATGGATGGCGGCTTCTCCTATTCGGAGAGCCAGTTCAACCGTGCGACGCAGGCGATGCGCCAGCCCGGTTCGTCCTTCAAGCCATTCGTCTACGCCGCCGCGCTCGACAATGGCTACACGCCGTCCTCCGTCGTGATGGACGCGCCGATCGAAATCGACCCAGGCTATGGCCAGCCGATCTGGCGTCCGGAAAACTACGCCCAGAAGTTCTACGGGCCGTCGACGCTCCGGACCGGCATCGAGCAGTCGCGTAACGTGATGACGGTGCGTCTGGCGCAGGACATGGGCATGCCGCTCGTGGCCGAATACGCCAAGCGTTTCGGCGTCTACGACAAGCTCGGGCCGTTCCTTCCGAACGCGCTTGGCGCGTCGGAGACGACGGTGCTGCGCATGGTCTCCGGTTATTCGGTGTTCGCGAATGGCGGCCGCCAGGTGAAGCCGACGTTGATCGACCGCATCCAGGACCGCTTCGGCAAGACCATCTTCAAGCATGAGGAGCGGGTCTGCGAGCAGTGCGACGCCGAGCAGTGGACGCATCAGGACGAGCCGCTCATCGAGGACAATCGCGAGCAGGTGCTCGACCCGATGACGGCCTACCAGGTCACTTCCATGCTCGAAGGCGTGGTGCAGCGGGGTACGGCGACGGTGCTTAAGAGCGTCGGCAAGCCGCTCGCGGGCAAGACCGGCACCTCGAACGACTACAAGGACGCCTGGTTCATCGGCTACTCGCCCGATCTCGTGGTCGGCGTTTTCATCGGCTACGACAATCCGAAGCCGATGGGTCGCGGCATGACGGGCGGCGAGGTCGCAGCGCCGATCGCCGGCGACTTCTTCAAGCTGGCGCTTGCGGACAAGCCGGGCATTCCCTTCCGCGTGCCCGAGGGCCTGACGCTGATCCCGATCGACCGCAAGACCGGTATGCGCTCCGCCGCCGGCAATCCGGGCACGATCCTCGAGGCGTTCAAGCCGGGCACGGGTCCGCCGGATACCTACTCGATCATCGGCCAGACCGATGCGAATGGTCAGCCGCTGACCGTGGCGCCGGAGGCCGACCGGGCTGTCATATCCGGCACCGGCGGATTGTATTGATCCAAGAGGCCGCGGGCTCCCCCGCGGCCTCTTCGTTTGCGCCGTATTCCCGAACGAGACCATGACCGAATTTCCGATGACGACGGGCGGATGGCGGCCGATGCGGCCGGCCGACCTCCCGGCCGTGGCCGCGATCGCCGATCGCGTGCATGAGGCCTATCCCGAGGATCCCGAGATCTTTGCCGAGCGGCTGCGCCTGTGGCCCGAGGGATGCTGGGTCTATGAGAAGGACGGCGCGCTCATCGCCTATGTGCTGAGCCATCCGGCGCTCGCCTTCGCGCCGCCGTCGCTGAACACGCTGCTCGGCGCCTTGCCGGAGCGGCCGACCACCTACTACATCCATGACCTCGCCTTGCTGCCGGAGACGCGCGGGCAGGGCGCCGGCTCCGCCATCGTCCGCATCCTGCTCGAGGGCGCGGCAAGGGCGGGCTGCCCGGACGTCTCTCTGGTCGCGGTCAACGAATCGGCCGGGTTCTGGGGCCGACATGGCTTCGAGACGGTGTCGGACCCGACGCTGGAGACGAAGCTCCGCAGCTACGACGACGACGCCCGCTTTATGGTGCGGCCGCTCGGCTAGGCAGCAAGACCCTCACCCAACCCTCTCCCACAAGCGGGTGAGGGCCAGCAGGTGCGCGGCCCTGTCCTCGTGAGGAGTGCCGTCGTGCTCCCTCTCCCGCGCGCGGGAGAGGGCTGGGGTGAGGGGCTTTCCCGCGTTGCGCGCCGAACTGCCTTCTGCGACGCTTCCGGCCTCGCCGAGGAGAACAGAAATGCGGGACATGCTTGCGTCGTGGATCTTCTGGGCGCTGCTCTCAGCCGGTTTTGCCGCTCTGACCGCCATCTTCGCCAAGGTCGGCATCAGCAATGTCAATTCCGACTTCGCCACCTTCATTCGCACCATCGTCATCCTCGTCACCATCGCCTTCATCCTGACGGCGACCGGTCAGTGGCAGCCCTTCGGCACGGTGTCGCCGAAGAGCTATGCCTTCCTGGTGCTATCCGGCTTCGCGACGGGCGCGTCCTGGCTCTGCTACTTCCGCGCCCTGAAGCTCGGCGACGCCGCCCGCGTCGCGCCGATCGACAAGCTGAGCGTCGTCCTGGTGGCGGTATTCGGAGTCGTCTTCCTGAGCGAGAAGCTCTCGGCGAAGAATTGGCTGGGCGTGCTCCTGATCGCGTCCGGGGCGATTCTGGTGGCCATGCGCAGCTGAGCCGGGTCCCTGGGGGATTTGCCAGGATCGGGCTCTGCGTGTTCCGTAGCCGCCTCAGGGTGCCATCATGCCGCAATTCTGCGTCATTTTGGATTTCGTTGCAGGGAGCTGCGCGAAAGGCCTTGACGCCGCGCCCGTACTGGCGCACCTCACCACAGTCAAGTCGGTTTGCCTCCGGGCCGCCGACCCCCATCGGAACCCCCGTTTCATGTCGAGCGACAGTAGCTGTCGAATACAGGCGCCGCCCACGGCCGCCGTGACCTGATCGCTCGATCGGCTCACGCGACCGGCTGGGTGGCCGATCGGAGTGAGTCATGGAAGATATCGTCCGCGAAGACGAGGCGACCCTGCGTTCGCGCGCACTGGACCTCGAAGGCGAGCACGTCGCCGACCTCGTCGAACATCTCAACGAACACGAGCCCGAGGAGGCTCCGGCCATCCTGGCCGGCCTTTCCGAAGATCGGCTGATCGAGGTTCTCGACCAGCCGGAGTTCGAGGCCTCGGTCGAACTGATCTCGAGCCTGCCGATCGGGCGCGCCGTGCGCGTTCTCGCCGGCATGTCGGCGGATCGGGCCACTGACCTTCTTGCCGAAATCGAGGAGCCGCGCCGGTCGCAGCTGATCGCCAAGCTCGACCCCGAGACGCGCAACGCCGTCGCCCGGCTGGCCGCCTATCCCGAGGGCAGCGCCGGCTCGATCATGACGACGGAGGTGGTCAGCGTGCCGGCCAACTGGACCGTCGGCCAGACGCTGCAGCACATCCGCGTGGTCGAGAAGAGCCGCGAGACGATCTACACGATCTGCGTGCTCGATCCGGTAACGCAGGCCCTGGTCCAGACGGTGACGCTGCGCCGCCTGATCGCGGCCGAACCGAATGCGCCTGTCCTGTCCGCAGCCCGGCACCGCCGTCCGATCACCGTCACCCCCCGCACAGACCGCGAGGAAGTGGCGCGCCTGTTCTCGAAATACGATCAGATCGCCGTGCCGGTCGTGGACGAACGCTTCCATGTCGTCGGCATCGTCACCGTCGACGACATCATCGACACCATCTTCGAGGAGAGCACGGAGGACGTGCAGAAGTTCGGTGGCATGGAGGCGCTCGACGAGCCCTACATGGACATCAGCTTCCTGATGATGATGCGGAAGCGGGCCGGCTGGCTCTGTGCGCTGTTCATCGGCGAGATGCTGACGGCGACGGCGATGCAGCATTTCGAGACGGAGCTGGAGAAGGCGATCGTCCTGACGCTGTTCATCCCGCTCATCATGAGCTCGGGCGGCAATTCCGGTTCGCAGGCGACGTCGCTGATCATCCGCGCGCTGGCGCTCGGAGAGGTCAAGCTCAGGGACTGGTGGCGCGTCGCGCTGCGCGAGCTGCCGAGCGGCCTGACGCTCGGCGCCATCCTCGGCACGCTCGGCATCATCCGCATCACCGTCTGGCAGATGCTGGGCCTCTATGACTATGGCGAGCACTGGATCCTGGTGGCGGCAACCGTCGGCACCGGTCTTCTCGGCATCGTCACCTTCGGTTCGATGACGGGCTCCATGCTGCCCTTCATCCTGCAGCGGCTCGGCTTCGACCCGGCCAGCGCCTCGGCGCCCTTCGTCGCGACGCTCGTCGACGTCACCGGCCTCGTCATCTACTTCTCGGTGGCGCTCGTCATCCTGAGCGGCACGCTGCTGTAGAGCACCTTAGACCGGGCGCGTGAGGCGGCGGCGCAAACCGTCGCGGCCGATGCGCCCGGTCATCCGCAGGCCGTCCCGCATGTTGAGCCCGAGCAGGACGAGGTTGGCGAGACCTGCCGCGATCTCGGCCACCTGCACGGACCAGAACGCGAGATCGAAGGCTCCCTGGCCGGCCTTCCAGTTGAGGAAGAGCGCCGCGGGGACGAGGATCAGCAGGCCATTGGCGGCGACGATCTTCATGCGCTTGAGTTTCCGCGCCGCCAGCCCCTTGGGACGCGGGCCGGAGAGGGCGAAGCCGCTGCCGCCCGTCGCCGCGAGCGCCGGGATCAGGATCAGCAATCCCATGACGATCAACGATTTCACGGCCGCGATGCGCGCGGGGTCGCCGAGGATCTCGGTCGTCAGCGTGGCCGTCTGGAACGACAGGATGGCGAGGAGGGCGATCGATCCGGCGGTCGCATGCAGGGTGCGGAGGAGAATTCTGCGGTTCATGGTGTCACTCTCGCTTGCCGAAGAGAGGTCATTGGGAGATGTATAGCATACGATGCAATTAGATAGCAAGCTATTTAAATGACGCTTCAGCGCAGCCGCTCGGCCGGCTACATGACCAATTGGGCGGCCCGCCTGTTCGCGCGCGCCATCGATCGACGCCTGAAGCCGCTCGGCATCTCGTCCGGGCAGCTTCCGGTCTTCTTTGCGCTGGGGGGCGGTGCGGCGTTGTCGCAGAGGGCGCTGACGGAGGTGGCGGCGATCGAGCAGCCGACCATGGCGGCGACGCTGGCGCGCATGGAGCGTGACGGCCTTGTCGAGAAGAGGCCCGATCCGGACGATCGGCGCAGCACGCTGGTTTCCCTGACGCCGGCAGCCATGGAGAAGGCGCGGGCCGTGCGCGAGGCGATCGACGGCGTCAATGCGACCGCTCTGTCGGCGCTCGCGCCGGCAGAGCAGGCGGCCTATCTCGACATGCTGGCGAAGATCATCGCCGCTCTGGATGGAGCCGAGGGG
This sequence comes from Kaistia sp. MMO-174, assembly GCF_037147815.1. NCBI lineage: Bacteria > Pseudomonadati > Pseudomonadota > Alphaproteobacteria > Hyphomicrobiales > Kaistiaceae > Kaistia > Kaistia sp. MMO-174. The sequence continues at coordinate 76,998 of NZ_JBBCUO010000002.1, forward strand.
AACTAGCGGGTTGTCTACCGCTTCTTCAGCTCGATGATGTCGAACTTCGATTCGAATGTCGGCAGCGGCAGGTCGAGGCGGTAGCTCGACGGGCCCGTCTTCAGGAAGTAGCCGACCTGGTCGTCGTCGGCCTTGGCGCCGTAGCGGCCCGGCTTGTCGCCGGCGATGTACGAGACGCCGTAATAGAGCAGGCGATTGGCGGAATCGTCGATGAAGTGGCCGGTCAGGCGCTGCGAGCCGCTCGTCTTGGTCAGCCGGTAGCCGAGGTCGTCCTCGTCGATCCGGCAGTTGAACCAGCCATAGACGGTGAGGGGAAGGCTGCCGCCGAGCTTGATCGTGCGGCAGCGATAATCGCCGCGGATGTCGCCGCCGAGGATCGGCTGCGGCTTCAACGCCAGCAGTGCGTCGAGCGTCGCCACCTCGGCGCTGTCGCCGCCTTTCCGCGCCTCGGCGATGGCGGATTTCTGCGCCGCCTCATAGCGGGCGATCCGCTCCTTGTCGGTCTTGGTCAGGGTCCGCGCCGCCATCGTGCCATCGGCGAACGCGATGCCCGGAAAGAGCAGCAGGGCCAGGCCCGCCAGCAGGCGGCGGCGGGTGTTCAATGCCTTGGGAAGCAGCGTCATGAAAGTCTCCCGGGTCGATCCGCTTGGTTTACATGGAGAGGGGGGCTCACTATGTTGCCCCACCCGGCGGGGAGAACCTGCCCGAACGAGAAATGGACGTCCATCCAATGCGAGCCGAGATCGAATCGATCATCGACGAAATCAAGCAGGGCATAACCCTGCTGAGGAGGCATCTTTGACTGGGATCGTGCCCAGAGACGCCTGCTCGAACTGAACGCCCTCTCCGAGACGCAGAATTTCTGGGATGATCCCCAGAAGGCGCAGAAGCTGATGCGCGAGCGCCAGGGCCTCGAGGATGGCATCAACGCCGTCCTGACCAGCGAGCGCGAGCTTGCCGACAATATCGAGCTGATCGAGATGGGCGAGGCCGAAGGCGACGCCTCGATCATCGCCGACGCCGAGGCCGCGATCGTCGCGTTGAAGGGCGACATCCGCAAGCGCCAGGTCAATTCGATGCTGTCCGGCGAGGCCGACGGCAACGACACCTATCTCGAAGTCCATGCCGGCGCCGGCGGCACCGAGAGCCAGGACTGGGCCAATATCCTGCTGCGCATGTACACGCGCTGGGCGGAGAAGAGCGGCCGCAAGGTCGAACTGCTGGAAGTCCATGACGGCGAAGAGGCGGGCATCAAGTCGGCCACGATCCTCGTCAAGGGCGAGCAGTCCTATGGCTGGCTGAAGACCGAGTCGGGCGTTCACCGCCTGGTCCGCATCTCGCCCTATGACAGCGCCGCGCGCCGCCACACCTCGTTCGCCTCGATCTGGGTCTATCCGGTCGTCGACGATTCGATCGAGATCGAGATCAACGAAAGCGACTGCCGCATCGACACCTATCGCGCGCAGGGCGCCGGTGGCCAGCACATCAACACGACCGACTCGGCCGTGCGCATCACGCACATGCCGTCCGGCATCGTCGTGCAGTGCCAGAGCGAGCGCTCGCAGCACAAGAACCGGGCCGCTGCCTGGGACATGCTGCGATCGCGCCTCTACGAGGCCGAGCTGGAGCGCCGCGAGGCGGCCGCCATGGCGACCGAGTCGAGCAAGAAGGACATCGGCTGGGGTCACCAGATCCGGTCCTACGTCATGCAGCCGTACCAGCTGGTCAAGGATCTGCGCACCGGCGTGGAATCGACCAGCCCGCAGGACGTGCTGAACGGCGACCTGACCGACTTCATGGAAGCGGCGCTCGCCCAGCGCCTCGGCGGCCCCGCCGCCGACGTGCAGGACATCGACTGACGGTCGTCACGGTCGACGATTTCACGGATTGAACGAAGGGCGGGGCCATGGCTCCGCCCTTCGTGTAAGCCGCCCCCCTAATCGAAGGTCACCGCGCATGGCGAATGAGGGCGACATCAAGCGGATACACCGGGGAACGCCGGAATCGGCGGCGATGGCAGCGAATGTCAGGAGGGCGATGGCGATCACCGCCAGCATCAATCGCCTGACCTATGACGATGCCGGGGAAGTCCGGGCGCTGTTCAGCGACCTCATCGGCAGGAAGGTAGACGACAGCTTTGTTTTGATCCCGCCGTTCTATTCCGCCGACGGCGACGGGATCCAAGTGGGGCGCAATGTCTTCGTGAATCAGAACTGCACGTTCTACGGCCTCGGCGGCCTGTATATCGCGGATGACGTGATGATCGGGCCGAATGTGAGCATCCTCACCTCCGGCCATCCGATCGCCGCTTCCGACCGACGCGATGGAGTCATCGCAAAGCCGATCGTCATCGAGCGAAACGTCTGGATCGCCGCAGGCGTCACGATCATCGGCGGCGTGACGATAGGCGAGAACGCGGTCGTCGCGGCGGGGTCCGTTGTCACGAAGGGCGTTCCCGCGAATACGCTTGTCGGAGGCAATCCGGCGCGGGTCATTCGTTCGATTGACGAGGGCTGAGGGCCGCCGATCGCGCCGGCGTCAGCCGGCCCTGATGGCGGTTACGTAGAGCCAGTCGGTCGGCTTGTTGTCGAAGCCGCTGCCGAAGCCGGCCTCGATCGCGATCTCCCAGTCGAAGGCGCCATAGAGCTCGCGCAGCCAGGCTTCGGATGGGTAATTGTAGTAGCGGTCGAACTGGTCGCGGCCTTCCGCCCGGCCGGCCTTGAAGCTCGCATGGAACACGCCGCCCGGCTTCAGCGCGGCATGGATCCGCTTGAGGATGGCGGCCAGGTCGGCCCGGGGCACATGCAGCAGGCAGGCATTGGCCCAGATGCCGTCGCAGGTTTCACTTTCGTCGAGTTCGTCGAAGAGCAGGGTGGCGACCGGGATGCCGAGCCGCCGCTCCGCCGCCCGCGCGATCTCTGGCGTGCCGTCCGTGGGGCGGACGGCAAAGCCGCGGGCGATCATGAACTCGCTGTCCTGCCCGGCACCGCAGCCAAGTTCGAGCACGACGCCGCCGGCCGGCAGGCCGGCGAGGAAGTGCTGCAGCCGGCGCTCGCTCGCCCCCTGGACCCGCGTGGTATAGGCGGCCGCCTCGCGTGTGTAGAAATTGAGCGTCCTGTCGTCCTGGGCAGCCATCTGTCGTCTTTCGATCTCGGGCGCGAAGCCGGATGTCGGCGTCGCGCGGTCCTGCCGCTGCTCCTGCCAGATCTCCATGACAGCGAGATGGGCGCGCGACAGGCATCGCGGTGCCGTCCGTCAGGGATCCGGGCGAACGGCGCCCTGCAGGCCGCTGTCGACGATCCCGAGCGCGGTCTCGATCGCCAATACGTCGGCGTCCGATGTCGCGCCCCTTCGTTCCAGCTCGATGAACAATTGCTCGAAGCCGCCCGGCGTGACGATCGCCAGCATGCGCCCGGGCACGTCGCTGATGTTGCGCCAGCAATGCGGCACATAGGGCGGCAGCGTGATCGTCGCGCCGGGCTCCGCTTCCACCACGGTGTCGCCGCACCAGAAGCGGTAGCGGCCGCTGATGACGCGGAAGACCTCGGTCTCTCGCGTGTGCGTGTGCCAGTGCGGCCCCGTGCCGGGCGCGGAGAAGGTCTCCCACATGCCGAGCGCGCCGGCCGTCTCGGCGGCGGTCGCGTGGATGAAGACCTGTCCGCCATGCGAATTGCGGACGATGCGCTCCCGGCCCGGCAACGAGGCGAGCGGCTTGTCGAAGGCTGGCATTCCGAACCTCCATGCGATGCATGACGCTGCGTCATCAATCTACAGGAGGTTCGGAATGTCGCCGCATCAATTCCGCGGCCCTGGTCGTCGGTCAGCCGGCGAGGTGCTCGGCGGCCGGGATCACCTTGGCATAGCCGAAGGCGAGCGCGGCCATGTTGGCCGCGTGGACCTGCGCCGACGGGATGACGGTCCCGTTGAACTCCAGCGCCCGGGTGGCGCAGGCGTCATGGATGACGGTGGTGCGATAGCCGAAATCGGCGGCGGCCCGGCCCGTCGCGGCGATGCACATGTGGCTCATGGCGCCGACGATGACGACGTCCTCGACTCCGTTCCGGTCGAGCAGCTCCTTCAGCGTCGTGGCGCGGAACGAGTTGGGGTAATTCTTCGTCACCACCGCCTCTCCTTCGGCTGGGCGAACGGCGGCATGGATCTCGACGCCGCGCGTGCCGGGCACGAAGAAGGGTGCGTTCGGCGCCTGCGAGTGGTGCTGGACATGGATTACCGTGTCGCCGCTTCGCCGCGCCGCCTCCAGCACCTTCGCCGCATTGGCGGCGGCGGCGTCGATGCCGTCGAGGGGGAAGTTGCCATCCGGGAAGTAGTCGTTCTGGAGGTCGACGATGATGAGGGCGCGCTGGCTCATGGCGGATTTCCTGACGCATTGTTGAAAGACGAGGAGAATATGCAGGCAGGCGGCCTCGCGCTAAACTGGCGAAATCGACAATCTTCGGGGCGATTCCGACAAATGGCGACGCGTTCGACTGAAATCGGGCTGGTGCTCTATCCCGACGCGCAGATGGCGGCGGTGCTCGGCCTTGGTGACCTGTTCGCCGTGGCGAACCGGGCGGCGCTGCGCCTCGGCAAGGTCGACGCAGAGCCGATCCGTGTGTCGCACTGGCGACAGGACGGGCCCGGCGGCCCGGTCGTCCGTGTCTTCGATTCGGCGCCGGAAGGAGCGACCGGGGAGCCGGCCGCCCTCATCGTCGTCCCGAGCCTGCTCGGTCCCATCGAGGCGGCCGTGGCGGCGCCCTATGCGGCGTGGATGCGGGGGTTTCACGCGGCTGGCGGCACGCTGGTTTCGGTTTGCGCCGGCATCTTCCTGCTCGGCGAGACGGGCCTGCTGTCGGGCCGCGCTGTAACCACACATTGGGTTCTCGGCGAGCGCTTCCGCCAGCGCTTTCCCGACGCCCGCCTCGATCTCGATCGCCTGATCATCGACGAGGGCGACATCATCACCGCTGGCGGGCTGATGGCCTGGACCGACCTTGGCCTCAAGCTGGTCGACCGCTATCTGGGCTCGGAGGTGATGCTGGACACGGCGCGGACCCTGCTGGTCGATCCGCCCGGCCGCGAGCAGCGTTATTACAGCACCTTCGTGCCGCCGCTGGAGCATGGCGACCGCGCGGTCCTGCAGGCGCAGCACTGGCTGCACGGCCTCGGCGCCAGGGATGCATCGCTGGAGGATCTCGCGGCGCGGGCGGGGCTGGAGCAGCGGACCTTCCTGCGCCGCTTCCGCAAGGCGACCGGACTGACGACGACGGAATACCTGCAGCAGCTCAAGGTGAACCGCGCGCGCGAATCGCTGCAGTTCAGCGCCCTGTCGGTCGACCAGATCGCCTGGGAGGTCGGTTATGGCGATCCCGGTGCGTTCCGGAAGGTGTTTGCGCGCATCGTCGGCCTGTCGCCGGTCGAGTACCGCCGCCGCTTTCACGCGTGAGCCGCCAGTTCCTAGAGCGCGGCGATCCAGTCATGGCCGGGGTGGAGCAGGCACAGGCTGTCGCGCAGCCAGACGCGCTCGTCGGCCGGAAGCTTCGGCAAGGCGCGGGCGAATTCGGCCTCGTCCTTGGTGCGCCGGTGCTTGGCCTTGAACAGCAGGATCGCGGCCGGCTTCAGATAGGGCAGTCCGTCGGCCGTGACCGCCACCATTTCCGCACGAGGCTGCCGGATGCGGCTGTCGCGCTTGCAGACCCACTCGGTGGGCGTTCCCGGCTCGATCATCATGTCGACACGCCAGCGCCGCGTCGCGCGGTCGAGCGCCCAGATCTGGAAGATCCCGGCGGCTGGATCCCGTCCGTCGACGAGCGGCGCGACGATGCCGTCGCCGGCGGTGAAAAACGCCATGCCGCCGAGCGCAGCGCGGAAAGCGGCGACGTCTTCGCGAAGCACGGTGAATTCGAGATCTTCGTGCGCCCGGGTCTTCCGCCCGTGCCAGAGGTCGAGCGCCCAGCCGCCGACGATGCACCAGGGACTCGGGACGCCATGCAGGCGGCGGCCAAGTTCCTCCGGGCCCCAGGCGCTCCAGGCGTCGTCGTCGGGAATTTCGGTTTCGGACATCGCGCCTTGCCCTGCCGGTTCAGGGCTAGAGCAGGCGATTGATTTCCTGGCCGGCGCGCAGATAGATCATCGGGTCGATCGCCTCGCCGTCAACGCGGATCTCGTAGTGGAGGTGCGGGCCGGTCGAGCGGCCGGTCGATCCGACGGTGCCGATCTTCTGGCCGGCGACGACGCGTTCGCCGACCTTGACGCTGATGCTGCGCAGGTGGCCGTAGCGCGTCACGACGCCATTGCCATGGTCGACATCGACGCAATTGCCATAGCCGCCATTATAGGCGGCGGCGATGACGGTGCCGGCGTTGACGGTGCGGGCCGGCAGGCCGGAGAGGGCGCGGAAGTCGATGCCGGTATGGGTCGCGAGGCGGCCGAGGAACGGGTCGCGGCGGGTGCCGAAGCCCGAACTGATGTCGGCGTCCTCGAGAGGCCGCTTCAGCGGCAGGGCGAGTGCGATCTGGCGGAGCTTGGCGAGGCGGTCGAACTGGTTGGAAAGCGTCGCGACGTCGGCCTTGAATTCGGCAGGCGTGGAGACGGCGCCCTTCGGTGCCGGCACGAACGGTCCGCCGATGCCCGAAGGGGCGGGAGGAACGCGGCGGCCGAGCTTGCGCAACGCGCTGTCGATCTTCTGGTTGCGCTGGCTGACGCCCGCCATGAGGGCCCCGACGAGCGCGTCCTGGTCGGCGGCCATCGAGGCGATCTTGTCCTCGAGCGGATCGAGGCGCGGGGCCACGACCGGTGGCATCGGCTGCGGCGAGCGCAGGCCCATGTCGGCAAATTGCACGCTCGGCTTGGCGACGGCCGGCGAGATCGAGCCGGTCACTTCCGGATCGAGCGCGGCCTTGCGGCCTTTGGCGGGTTTCGGCTTGGCAGGCGCGGCGGAAGGCGGTGGAATGGTGACGTCGAGTCCGGCGCGCTTCGCCGCTTCGGCGACCTTGGCCAGCGCCTTCTGGCGGGCCTCGAGTTCCTTCTGGCGGTCGAGCAGGCTGCGCACTTTCTCGTCGACGCCGGCGTTCTCTTTCGAACGCGTCTTGTTCAGGTTCTCGATTTCGGAATTGAGCTTGCCGACCTTGTCGCGCAGCGCGGCCACCTGGCCCTCATAGGCCGAGATCTGGCCCTCGTGGATGGCCGCGGCCTCGACCTCGCGCGCCTCGCGCACATTCTGCGAGGCGATGATCGCGTTCTGTCTCTCGGCAGCCGCGTTCAGCAGGCCGTCACGGAAGAACAGATAGGCGGTGGCGCCGAAATAGAGCGAGGAGAGCAGAAGCAGGCAGACGCCGCCGATCGCCACGGTCCGAGGGCGGATATGGATCGCGCGCACGCCCTCGCCATGCGAGACGACGAGCTTGGTCTTGCCCTTGCCGCCGCGCGCTTCCGCCTGCGGCTCGGGTTCCGGCAAGGGCGGCGCGGGGAGGTGGGAGACCAGGCTCTGGCGGGGGGCGGGATGATATTCTGGATAGTGACTCGGCATCTGCGTTCCAACCGTGACGTCGGTACTCGGACCTTTGGCCGAGGAGAACGACCGATCGCAACGATTAGAGGCGGTTAAGGTTAAAGCTTGGTTGATGGCCTTTGCTTCAGCGGTCGCGCGAGGGCGCCAGCGGGCGGTAGAAGCCGGGCGTCATACCTGCCTCGGAGCGCGCCGCCTCGTTGAACGGCGGCTTCAGCGGACCGCGGAAATGCTTGATCACGAGCTGCCGGAAGGTCGGTTCCGGCGCCAGGCGCTGGCGGTCGCACATGAAGCGGAACCACTTGGCGCCGAAGGCGACATGGCGCTTTTCGTCGCGGTAGATGATCGACATGATGTCGGCGCTCTTTGTGTCGCCGACCTCGATCATCTTGTCGATCAGCGGCGGCGTCACGTCGAGCCCGCGCGCCTCCAGCACGAGGGGCAGGATGGCCAGCCGCGCGGTCAGGTCGTGTCCGGTCTCCTGCGTCGCTTGCCAAAGCCCATCATGCGCCGGCAGGTCGCCATAGGCGGCGCCGAGATCCTTCAGCCGGTCGGCGAGCAGCGAATAGTGCTTGGCTTCCTCCAGGCCGACCTGCACCCAGTTGTCGAAGAAGGAGCGGGGCAGGGGCACGCGGACGAATCGGCCGACCAGGTCCCAGGTCAGGTCGACGGCATTCAGCTCGATATGGGCGAGCGAGTGGATCATCGAGATCCGGCCATGCTCGGAATGGACCGACCGCTTCGGCAATTCGCGCGGCGGCACCAGCACGAGGTTGGCGGGGCGGCCGGGCCGGGCCGGCATGGCGCCGTCGAGCGCGCCGGCGGAGAGCGACAGGCGGCGGCCGAACCACGCCTTGGCGGTGGCGAAGGCGAGCTCGACCTTCTCGTCGAGGTCGGCGGTGGCGACGATGCGAGCGGAGGCGGCGGCGAGGCTGCGGAGATCGGTGGACTGCATGTCGGCTTCAGGCGCTCCGCGCCGCGGCGAGAACCTCGTCGACATGGCCCTTGACCTTCACCTTGTCCCAAACCTGGACGATGCGGCCGTCGCGGTCGATCAGGTAGGTCGTGCGCACCACGCCCATATATTTGTGACCGAACATCGATTTCTCGGCCCAGACGCCATAGCTCTCCAGCATGGCGTGGTTTTCGTCGGAGGCGAGCCGGATCGAAAGATCGTGCTTCCTGCGAAAGGAATCGTGCGATTTCACGCTGTCGGGCGACACGCCGACGACAATCGTTTCGACGGCTTCGAAGTCGGCCTTGCGGGCCGAGAAATCGATCGCTTCCAGAGTGCAGCCGGACGTGTTGTCCTTCGGATAGAAATAGAGAACAACCTTGCGTCCCCTGAGGTCCGACAGCTTGATTCTGCTGCCGCCTTCGGCCGGGAGGTCGAAATCGGGAGCGAGGGAACCTTGGGCCAGGGTGGACATGCTGCCTTCCTTTCGTCGCACTTGTCTGGCGTGAGAAGCAGAATTGACGGGGAATTTGCAAGTGGGGCTTGGATCGTCCCGCGATTCCGGTTGAGATCGGAATCAGTCAGTCGGTCTGCTCCACGGGATCGGTCGACGTCACCGATGGGTTTCATGCTGCTCCCGGGACGGGAACGGCCGGCAAGGGGTGTTGACGCCTGACAATGCGCCTCGACGAGTATCCATCGGCGCGCGCTCATCGGCCTCTCTATGAGCGTCCGCCGCCCAGAAGGCGTGGCTGGTCTCGCTTGCTGGCGCGCCTGCTCGGGGCGTTGTTGCTGTTTGTCGTCGTTCTTTTCGGCACGCTCGCGGCGATCGTCGCGGCCGGCCCTGTCGAGCTTGGCGCCGTGCGCGATCGCGTCCGCGTTTCCATCGCCTCGCGCCTCGGCCCCGATTATGCGGTCAAGGTCGGCCGGGCGATGATCGACGTCGATCCCGTGCTCGGCCTCGTGGTGCAGATCGACGACATTTCGATACGCGATCGTGGCAATGCTGTGGTCGGCGCCGTTCCCGCCGCGCGGCTGGCGATCGATCCGCTGTCGCTGCTGCGACTGCGTCTCGATATCCGCACGGTCGAGATCTCCGACGCCGACGTGTCGCTGGTGCGCTCCGCCTCGGGCGCGATCTATCTCGGCACGGCCGACACCGTCCGCCAGGACATTCCGGCGCCTTCCGCCATCAGCGTGGCGCCGGCCGCGCCGGACAGCCCCGCGCTGGCCGATGGCGGCTTTCCGGAGTTGCTCCGGGCGCTCCGCACGGTCAATGGCGCGCTCGATCCGGCCGTGGATTTCGCCATCGCGCGCGGTTTCGAGCGGCTCTCGGTCGATGCCTCGACCATCCAGCTCTGGGATGCGTCCCAGATGCAGCTGCGCACCTTCGGTCATACCGACATCGCGCTGACGGTGGATGGTGGCAGCGGCGCCGTGAAAGCCAATTTCGAGACGTCGGGCTATGCCGGCCGCTGGGGCGTGCAGGCCGAGCGCCTGGTCGATGCCGACAACCACGATCGCAACCTCTCGCTGATCGTCTCGCAGCTCTCGCTCGCCGACATCAACCCCGCCTTCGGCAAGCCCGACAGCCTGCTGCAATCCGACGTGCCGATGTTCGGGCGTTTCACCGTTCGCCTGAACGACAAGGGCGAGATCCAGGCCGCGACAGCCCGGCTCGATCTCGGCGCCGGCAACATCGTTTCCGGGCTTGGCAAGGATACGGTACTGCTCGACGAGGCGACCGTGCGCATGCGCTGGGATGTCCCCGGGCGGGCCATCGTCATCGAGCCTTCCTCGCTCTTCTTCGGCGATACCCGCGCCGTGGTTGTCGGCCAGGTCAAGCCGCTCTCGGACAAGTCCGACGGCCAGTACGGATTCACGCTCGAAAGCCGCAATGCGGTCCTCTTCGCGGACGACGCCAATGCGCCGCCGATCGTCGCCGACCGCATCGCCTTTGTCGGCACGGCCGACGTTCTGGCCAAGCGGATCGATTTCACCGACGCCTCGATAACCACCCAGGGCGGATCGGTCGCCGCCGCCGGTTCGCTCGGCCTCGACGGGCCCACGCCCTCTCTGGCGATGGCCGCCTCCTTCACGCCGATGGCACTCTCGACGCTGAAGCAGATGTGGCCGCCCTTCCTGGCCGGTGCGGCGCGTAAATGGGCCTATGAGCATATCAAGGGCGGCACGCTCGAGGCGGGCCGGTTCGAGGCGTCCGTGCCGTCCGGCGTGCTCTGGACCGGCGAGCGGGTGATCCTGCCAGAAGAATACATGCGCCTCGACATGCGCCTCGATGACGTCTCCTTCACCACCATCGGCAATGTGCCGGCGGTGACCGGAGCGACCGGCAATGCCGTGCTGGCCGGCTCGACCTTCGGCATCGACGTCGAGAAGGGGAAGGTCGTCACGCCGCTCGGTGGCACGGTCGATGTGACGGCCGGCGCCTTTGCCGTCTCCAACACCGCGCAGCGTTTCCCCGATGGCCAGATCGAGATGCAACTGGAGGGTAGCGTCGGCGCGCTGGCCGAGATCGCCGACAGTGAGCCGATCCGCGCCATGGAGCGCCGGTCGATCGACCCGGCGACGCTTTCCGGCAAGGCGCGCGCGAACGTCTCGATCAAGCTGCCGCTTCGGCCGGGCGTGACGCCGGCCGAGGTCGACTGGCGGGTCGCGCTGACGACCACGGGCTTTGCCAGCAGCGCGCCGATCGAGGGCAAGCTGATCCAGAACGGCGCGCTCGCCATGACCGCGACGCCGGCAGAGGTGGCCATCCACGGCAAGGCGACGATCAACGGCGTACCCGCGGCGATCGACGTCTCCCAGCCACTCGGCGACACCGATGGCGACGGCCAGGCCGAGGCGGGGCGCCGCAAGGTGACGCTGAGCCTCGACGAAAAGGCGCGCAAGGCGCTCGGAATCGGCCTGGACAACGTGCTCGGCGGCACCGTCGGCGCCATCGTCTCCGACCTCGGCGACGGCAAGGGCCAGCACTACGAGCTCGATCTGAAGCAGGCCCGCCTGGTGCTGCAGGCGGTCGGCTGGTCGAAGGGGATCGGCGTCCCGGCCAAGCTGAGCTTCGACCTGCGCCCGACCGGCAACGGCTTCGTCGTCGACAACATGGTCGCCACCGGCGACGGCTTCGGCTTTCGCGGCAAGGCGGTGCTCGACGCCAAATACGGCCTCGTCTCGGCCGAGCTCGACAAGCTGGCGCTGCGCAAGGGTGACCAGATCTCGGTCAATCTGAGCCGCAAGGGCAATGGCTATTCGATCGTCGCCCGTGGCTCCTCCTTCGACGTGCGCGGCCTGATCGCCCAGTACAAGGCCTCTGCGACCGGGCCGAACGAGGCCGCCGCCGACATCTCGGTCGACGCCAAGGTGGCGACGCTGATCGGCTTCAACCAGGCGACCCTGTCGGACGCGGCGATCATCGTGCAGGCGCGCGGCGGCGTCGTCCAGAAGGCGTCGCTGGAGGGCATGCTCGACAAGGGCGGCATCTCGATGAACTTCGTCGACAGCGGCGACCAGGCCGAACTGCGGCTGAATTCCGGCGATGCCGGCAGCGTGTTCCGCTTCATCGACATCTACAGCCGCATCTACGGCGGCCGCATGACTCTGACCGGCCAGCGCGCTGGTCCCTCCGGCCCGTTCTCCGGCGTGTTCGACATCCTGAATTTCCGCATCGTCGACGAGCCGTCGATGGGGCGGCTTGTGTCGGCGACCAATGGCAACGGGCCGGAAGCGACCCGCACCGGCCTCGATCCGGCCAACGTGCCGTTCGACCGCATGCGCCTCGACTATACCAAGCGCGGCTCGGTCGTCGTGATCGACGACGCGACGCTGCGCGGTGCCTCGGTCGGCGCTACCTTCAACGGCACGCTCGATCTTGCCAAGCAGACCGTGTCGCTGGCCGGCACCTATCTGCCCGCCTATGCCTTCAACAACCTGTTCGGCCGGCTCCCGATCATTGGCCTGGCGCTCGGCGGCGGCAGCAAGGGCGGCCTGATCGGCGTGACCTTCAAGGTCGACGGCAAGCTGAGCGCTCCGAGCCTCATGATCAACCCGCTCTCGGTGATCACGCCCGGCATCTTCCGCAAGATCTTCGAATTCCCGGTGAACTGACGCTGCATCGCGGCCTAGCGTCGCGATCCGCGGGCGGCTGTCGCCGGTATTGCACGCGCCGTGTTGTGCTCGGTTGTGCGCGCGTACCGGTCAAGGCAGTCGGAAATCAACCTCGCCGCGAAGCAACGCGAGGTTGATTCATTCGTATTGCAAGCAATCCTAATTGATAAGGATCGCGATGCATTAAGCCGCAGGCGGCAATTTGGGCCGTCTGGGGCTAGTTTGACTATGCGTTGCGGTCCAGATAATTCCGATAAATTTATCAATACACTTAAGTATAAGTAGATTAACTACAATATTACTTTCGATTTTTCCGGACAATGGATTCCTTTTGGAGTCCGAAGATCGTCATTTTGCTGCGCATATACGCATATTTCTGAATCATGCCGATTTTGAATTACTTATGAATCAGTATTGAAGTGAGGCGGACGGGTTGATAGCCTTGGTCCGTCAATTCCGGGGGGGGCTCGAAGACAGGAGCCGTGGTTGGAGCGTGGCTCTCCACGGCGTTCCGGTTTCGAGCAAGGGCATTTGGGGGCATCATGGCATCGTTCAAACGAGGCAGCGCGGATCGATCCGCTCTGCCGCATTCTCTCGCACGCACGCGCTGGGCCGCGGGTGCATCTCTGGTTGCGCTGACCGCCGTCCTGGCCATTCCGGCATCGGCCGCTCAGATCGTCGTCGAAACCGAATCCGAGCTGAACGGCTTGGTCGGCGCGGCGCCGAGCGCGCCCGGCACGATCGAGGTCGCGGCGACCGATCAGCTCATCCTCAACAATACTGGCGCCGTAACCTTCTCCGACCAGATCCTGCTGGATGGCGTTGCCTGGGCGAATCCCTATGGCACCTTCACCAAGATGGGGGCGGGCACCCTGACGCTGAACGGCGCCTCGATCCTGGGCGGCGAGGCCTATGTCGCCGGCGGCACGGTCAATTTCACTGGCAGCAGCACGATCGACTATCTGGCCGTGGGTTCGGGTGGCTCCAATCTGGGCGCGATGACCATCGGCAGCGGCGCGAGCGTCTCCTTCGGCGTCGGCCTCTCGGTCGGCTATTATGGCGGCGTGGGCACGGTCGATCAGACCGGCGGCACGGTGACGGTTTCGCCGACCTGTGGCGACGAGGCTCGCTGCGCCGCGCTCCACATCGGCAACCAGGGCGGCCAGGGCACCTACACGATCAGCGGCGGCGAGCTCGTTGTCGACGCGGCCCGCATGACCATCGGCCGCAACACCACCCAGACGACGGGCACCAGCGGCACCCTCAACATCGAGGGCGGCACGGTCTCCATCCAGAACAGCGGCTATCTCGCCATCGGCTTCGGCCGCGAGACCAACAACGGGGCCGCCGACGCGACCGGCGCGATCAACCAGACCGGTGGCGTCCTGCGCGTAGACGGCACGTCTTCGCTGTTCCTCGCGGGCACGGGCGCCGGCACCTACGACCTCAATGGCGGCGCGCTGGAGATCGGCGGGTCGAGCCTGCGGGCCCACCGCGTCAACGGCCAGGGCTCCTATGCCTTCAACCTCGGCGGCGGCACGATCCGGGTGATCGGCTCGCAGCTGGTGACGGCTGCCGACGTCGATGCCACACTCGTCGACGGCACGACGTCGACCTTCGACACCTCTACCTTCGGCGCCGACTGGCGGGGCGACTTGCTCGGCCAAGGCGGGCTGGTGAAGCTCGGCGCTAGCGAACTCAAGATTGGCAGCCTCTCCAGCGAGATCAGCGGTCTCCAGATTGCCGAGGGCTCGGTCGCGCTCGGATCGAGCGCTCAGTTCAAGAGTTCCCTCGCCTCGACCACGCTCGATCTGGCGGTGGGGACGCGCCTCAAGGTCAATGGCGACTTTTCGCTCGGCGACGAGGACACCTTCGTCGTCGGCATCGATTCCAACGGTCAGGCCGGTCGCATCGAGGTGTCAGGCGCCGCCGATCTGGACGGTGCGACGCTGCAGATCGACTCCAGCTCGGGCTACAAGGCGAACTACAACTACACGATCGTCACCGCTACCTCGTTCAACCAGTCGGGCAACGCGGACGACACGTTCCAGATCGCGCCGCACGACTTCGCCTTCGTGTCGCCCGAACTGCTCTATGGCAACGGCGGCACCGAGCTCTATCTGCGCCTCGTCCGCGAGAGCGCGTTTGCTTCCGCCGCGCAGACCGCGAACCAGAAGGCGGCCGCGAACGGCCTCGATTCCGTCGGTTCCGGGTCCCTGTATGAGGCCATGGAGGTCGTTTCGACGGCCGACGCCCCTGCGGCGCTTAACGCCATCTCCGGCGAGATCCATGCCGCTTCCGCCAGTGCGCTCCTGAACGAGAGCTATTTCCTGCGCGATGCGGTGCTCGGCCGGCTGCAATATCCGTCGAAGGGCGCGACGGCGCCGGCCGCGAGCCTTGCCTCCGGCTATGCCGAGGCCGACAAGCGCAGCGCCGCTCCCTTCCCGGGCACGGCCGCCGCGCCTGCCGCCGAGCCCAACACCTTCTGGACTCAGGCCTATGGCTCCTGGGGCCACAGCGATGGCGACGCCAATGTCGCCAAGCTCAACCGCTCGACCGGCGGCGTTCTGGTGGGCTACGATCACACCTTCGGCCAGGACTGGCTGATCGGCGCCGCGGCAGGCTACAGCCGCACCAGCTTCAGCCTCGACGACCGCGCCTCGTCCGGCGACAGCAACAACTACCACCTGCTCGCCTATGCCGGCGGCAAGGTCTCGGACGTCAATGTCCGCCTCGGCGCCAGCTATAGCTGGAACGAGGTCGATACGACGCGGCACGTCTCGATCCCCGGTTTCTTCGAAACCGAAAAGGCGGACTATTCCGCGGGCACCGCGCAGGTGTTCGGCGAACTCGGCTACGACGTCGCCGTCAGCGCCGCGACCACCATCGAGCCCTTCGCCGGCCTCGCCTATGTCCATCTGTCGACGGATGGCTACAACGAGACCGGCGGTTCGGCCGCGCTCGCCGTCGACGGCGCCAACCAGGGCGTCACCTATGGCACGCTGGGCCTGCGCGCCGAGCACAAGATCGTGGTCGGCAATGTCGGCGTGACGCTGCAGGGCTCGGCCGCCTGGCAGCATGCCTGGGGCGATGTGACCTCGGTCAGCACGCTCGCGTTCTCCGGCGGCGACGCCTTCCAGGTCACTGGCGCGCCGATCGCCAAGGACGCGGCGCTGCTCAAGGCCGGCTTCGACGTCGACGTGACGGCGGGCGCCAAGCTCGGCCTGTTCTATGCCGGCCAGCTCGCGAGCGACGCCGCCGACAATTCGATCCAGGGCCGCCTGAGCGTCGCCTTCTGAGGTTTCTCTCCGGACACGGAAATGGGCGGCGCAGGTCACTGCGCCGCCCTTTTTCGTTGGCGGCTTGAATGTCGCAGCCTGCGAGCGAGGCTGGATCGCACGGCCAAATTGCGTGCTTCGTGACGGCCCCGCGGCCTCTGCAGAAAGTTGAGGCCGGCGGCCCGCATACATTGGGCAGCGCCGCATCACAGATGAAAAAGGGCGGCGCAGTCACCTGCGCCGCCCTGAAATTCGTCCGGCCCGAAGCTTTAGAGCGGGCGGACGAGGATATGCTTCTTGCGGCCGAGCGACAGCTTGACGACGCCTTCCGACGTCAGCGCGTCGGGGCCGACCAGAACCTTCTCGTCGGTGACCGCCTGGTCGTTCACCCGCAGGCCGCCGCCCTTGATCTGGCGGCGCGCTTCGCCGTTCGAGGCGACGAGGCCGGCCTGAACGAAAAGCGATAGCACGCCGAGGCCGTTGGCGAATTCCGAAGCCGCTACCTCGATGGTCGGCAGGTTTTCCGCCAGCGCGCCTTCCTCGAAGGTGCGGCGGGCCGTCTCTGCCGCCTCGTCGGCGGCGGCGCGGCCATGCGCCAGCGCGGTCACCTCGGTGGCGAGGATCTTCTTCGCGTCGTTGATCTCGGAACCGCCCAACGCCGCGAGGCGGGCTATCTCGCCCATAGGCAGCTCGGTGTAGAGCTTGAGAAAGCGCTCGACGTCGCCATCCTCGGTGTTGCGCCAGAACTGCCAGAACTCGTAGGAGCCGAGCATGTCGGCGTTGAGCCAGACGGCGCCGTTCGCCGTCTTGCCCATCTTGGCGCCGGAAGAGGTGGTGAGCAGCGGCGTCGTCAGCGCATAGAACTGCTTGTCGAGCATGCGGTGGCCGAGCTCGATGCCGTTGACGATGTTGCCCCACTGGTCGGAGCCGCCCATCTGCAGCGTGACGTTGTAGCGCTGGTTCAGCTCGACGAAGTCGTAGGCCTGCAGGATCATGTAGTTGAATTCGAGGAAGGACAGCGACTGCTCGCGGTCGAGGCGCAGCTTGACCGAGTCGAAGGACAGCATGCGGTTGACCGAGAAGTGGCGGCCGACATCGCGCAGGAAGTCGATGTACTGCAGGCCGTTCAGCCATTCGGCATTGTTGGCCATGATCGCCGGGCGCTCGGCGCGGTCGAAATCGAGGTAGTTGGCGAACACCTTGCGGATGCCGGCGAGGTTCTCGTCGATCATCTCGTCGGTCAGGAGCTTGCGCGCCTCGTCCTTGAAGGACGGGTCGCCGATGCGCGTGGTGCCGCCGCCCATCAGCGCGAGCGGGCGGTGGCCGGTCTTCTGCATCCAGCGCAGCATCATGATCTGCATGAGCGAGCCGACATGAAGGCTCTTCGCCGTGGCGTCGAAACCGATATAGCCGGTGACCGTCTCCGTCGCGAAGCGGCGATCGAGCCCCTCGCCATCCGAGCACTGGTGGACGAATCCACGCTCGGTCAGGATCTGCATCAACTCGGACTTGAAGGCGCTCATGACGGACCTTTGGAGAATGTTGGGATTGGCCGGCTTTCTAGCAGCCGGAACGGGAAATTTCACCTTGAAGGGCGAAATTTCCCGGATCGTGGATCAGGCGGCGCGGCGGGCCTTGGCGCGGCGGGCCTCGACGGCGGCGGCGAGCCGCTCGAGAACGTCGACCGAGGTATCCCAGTCGATGCAGCCATCGGTGATGCTCTGGCCGTAGACCAGCGGCTGGCCTTCGACGAGGTCCTGCCGGCCGGCGACCAGGTTGCTCTCGACCATCACGCCCATGATGCGGTCGTCGCCGGCCTCGATCTGGCGGGCGATGTCCTCGACGACGATCGGCTGGTTCTCCGGCTTCTTCGACGAGTTGGCATGGCTGGCATCGATCATGATGCGCGGCGCGATGCCGGCCTTTTCCGAAGCCTTGGCCGCTTCCTCGACGCTGGCGGCGTCGTAGTTGGTCGACTTGCCGCCGCGCAGGATGATGTGGCAGTCGTCGTTGCCGGCCGTCTCGGCGATCGCGGCGCGACCGGTCTTGGTCACGGCCAGGAAATGATGCGACTGCGAGGCCGAGAGCACCGCGTCGAGCGCGATCTTCACATTGCCGTCCGTGCCGTTCTTGAAGCCGACGGCGCAGGAAAGGCCGGAGGCCAGTTCACGATGCACCTGGCTCTCGGTCGTGCGCGCACCGATCGCGCCCCAGCTGACCAGGTCGGCGAAATATTGCGGCGTCGTCATGTCGAGGAATTCCGAGCCGGCCGGCACGCCGAGATCGTTGATGTCGACGAGCAGGTTGCGGGCGATTCGCAGGCCCTTGTCGATCTCGAAGCTGCCGTCGAGGCCGGGATCGTTGATCAGGCCCTTCCAGCCGACCGTCGTGCGCGGCTTCTCGAAGTACACCCGCATGATGATCTCGAGCCGGTCGGCGAGGTAGGGGCGGATTTCGGAGAGGCGGCGGGCGTAGTCCATGGCGGCGACGGGATCATGGATCGAGCAGGGACCAATCACCACGGTAAGGCGGTCGTCGGTGCCGTGCAGGATGTCATGGATCGAACGGCGCGCGGCGGTGACGGTGTCGGTCGCGGTCTCGGTGCGCGGGAACTCGCGGATCACCTGTTCCGGTGTCGAGAGTTCTTTCAGCTGGCGGATGCGGAGGTCGTCGGTGATCAGCACGGTGTGGGTTCCTTGTGATTTTGACCCACCCGGCGGCACAAAAAAAGCCGCCAGGTGTCTGGCGGCTTCGGGACATTTTGCGGTTTTTAGACCGCGCGCACCCCTACCTCCGCCATTGCGAGCGGATAGCTAAAGTACCAAGCATAGGTGGTGGCGGCGAAAGTCATGGAAGCGCATATAGATCAGCCGCCGGGGTTTGTCACGGGGGAGAATGCGGCTTTCGACGAAACGGCGAGACTGTTGCCGATCTGCTCTTTGCCGACGCGGCCGTTGCCGCTATCCCGGATTAGAACGTTTCCGGGGGAACCAATGCACAGGACTGTCGTTGTCGGACTCATGAGCGGAACGTCGATGGATGGCGTCGACGCGGCTCTGATCGCGACCGACGGCGAAGAAGTCGAGGCCTTCGGCCCGACCCATTTCCGGCCCTATGAGCCTGATGAGCGCGCGGTGCTTCGCGCCGCGCTGACGGCTGCCGTCGATCTCGACAGCCGTGACGCCCGGCCGGGCATCCTGAGCGAGGCGGAGCGGATCGTCACCGAGGCGCATGCCGAGGCCGTCGAGGCGCTGCTGGCGCGGCAGGATGTCGACGCCCCCCGCGTCACCCTCGTCGGCTTCCACGGCCAGACCGTCTTCCACGCGCCGGACCGCCGGCTGACGATCCAGATCGGCGACGGAGCAGCGCTGTCGCATCGGCTCGGAATTCCGGTGGTCTATGATTTCCGCGCCGCCGATGTCGCGGCGGGCGGGCAGGGGGCACCGCTGGTGCCTGTCTTCCATGCGGCGCTTGTGCGCGCTGCCGGCCTTTCCGGCGATGTCGCCGTGGTGAATATCGGCGGCGTCGCAAACGTCACGCGCATCGGCGCCGACGGTTCGATCGTCGCCTTCGACACCGGGCCCGGCAATGCGCTGATCGACGACCTTGTGCGCGAGCGGACTGGCGCCAGCATGGATGTCGGTGGCGTCCTGTCCGCCTCCGGCACGGTGCAACTGCAATCGCTGGCAGAATTGATGGACGATCCCTGGTTCGACCTGCCGCCGCCGAAATCGCTCGATCGCGACGCGTTTTCGCGCGCGCCGGTGGCGCGACTGTCGACGGCCGACGCCGCGGCGACGCTCGCCGCCTTCACGGCAGAGACGATCGCGCGCGGCGTGGCGCTCGCCGGCGGCGCCGGCGAGATCATCGTCTGCGGTGGCGGCGCGCATAATCCGGCCATCCTGCGCCTGCTGGCCGAAGCCAGCGGCGCGACCGTCACCACGGCCGACGCGCTCGGCTGGTCGGGCGATTTCATGGAGGCGCAGGCCTTCGCCTATCTCGCCGCCCGCAGCGTCGCGGGACTGCCGCTCAGCCTGCCCGAGACCACGGGCGTGCCCTATCCGATGCCGGGCGGCGTCCTCGCCGAGCCGCGACCGCCGGCGCCGTGATGGACGAATCGCGCCCGTGTCGGCCACCATCGTTGCAACGTTTTCCTGGGGAGTGATCCGGATGCTCAATCGCCTGCTGAAATTTGGCTTGTTGTCGATGGTCGGCGCGGCGCTGGCCTTGCCGCTGGCGGCATCCGCCGAGGCCGCCACGGTGCAGGCGATGGCGGCCGAGGCGCCCGCGACGCCTGCCGCGGCAACTGCGCCCGCGGCCGGTGCCGCCGCTGTGGCGGGGCCGGAACAGAAGCCGGTCGTTCGGCGCGCCAAGTCGGCTCCGAAGGTCAATCGCGATCCCCAGGTCTATCTCTTCCGCGGCCTCGCCAACGTCTTCTCGCTCGGCATGGACGACATGTCGAAGGAGCTGCGCGCCCAGGGCGTGCAGAACGAGGTGTTGAACCACGCCAACTGGCCGCGCATCGCTGCCGAGATCACCGCCAAGTACAAGGCCGATCCGAAGGGAACCCGCCCGATCATCCTGATCGGCCACTCGCTCGGCGCGAATGCGGTGCTGGTCATGAGCCAGCAACTGGTGCGCAACGGCGTTCCCGTCGATCTGGTCGTCACCTTCGATCCGACGACGAGCGGCCCGATCACGCCCGGCGTGCGCCGCTACCTGAACCTCTACCAGTCCAACAATGGCTGGAGCTCGGCGCTCGACGTTCCGGCCGGCGCCGGCAAGCGCGTCGTTAATTCCGACGTGCGCAAGCGCACCGACATCAAGGCACAGCTGTCGCATTTCGACATCGACAAGAACCGCGTTCTGCACCAGCAGGTGGTGGCGGAGATCGTCCGCCTGACCGGTGCGAGGCCGAAGCAGCCCAAGCTGCAGCCGAAGGCGCAGCCCAAGACCGGCACGATGTAGGGAATGCTGTCTGGGGCCCCGTCCCGTAGGGGTTACCGGGTCGGGTCGGCATGGACCGAATGAATGGGAGGGGCTCCGTCGTGGCGGAGCCCTTTTTCGTTGGCCGCGCTATCGTGCCTGAATCGGGCACGGATGGGCCGCCGGTCCTCGATCTGGCCGGAAAATGCCGCCGCTGCAGCTGGGGGGGGCGCCGCCCGGACCGCGCTGGCATCCCTTGTTGCGCCGCTTTCCGGGTGTTTTGCTTCGACAGGGGATTCTGGAAATTTCCCGTGCAGGTTACAGCCGCCGGGTGGTCGCATCCTGGGCGCGTTGAAATCGTGCGAGCGGCGATCCTGTGACCCAAATAAAGGTGATGTGACCCGCGCTTTTTGAGTCATACGAAAATAGTTCGATTTTAGAACGATCGCCGGAGCGAAGCGTAATCGCATCAATAGGTTGTGGGCGGATGCCCCGATTCCCGGCGGCGGATCGGCTCCCCAGTCCAGCAATTCGCTACGTCAATTGGTTGAATCTGGTGCAATTCCGCCACAGCGGATCACGCCTGAAATCGCTAGCCTGAGATATCAGGGCGGGTGTCCTTGCTGGGAGCCGTCCGGGGGAAAGCTTAACGGCTTGAGCTGGGGTTGGGCAAGAAGACGGTTTTGCGTGGAATGACGATGGTGTCGGTGCTCGCGCTGGGCGTTGCGGGCGCCCAGGCTTCGGACCTGACGCAGGAGCCGGTGGTCGTCGCGCCATAAGTATTCAGTTGGACCGGCTTCTATGTCCATGGCGGCGCCTTCGGCCAGAACGACGTCTCGGCCTCGGGCTATCAGGAGCATCTGGGAAGTGCATCGCGCGAGCGGGGGTCTTTCGGCGGTGCAGCATCTGGACGGGAGACTTTCGACCTCGATCCCCCGCGGAATCGGCGAGGACCTGTGTGGGCCCTGGCCGCTGGCTGCCTCCGCCGGGATCCGGCGAAGGTTGGCCTGAGTCCGGCCAATGGGGCGTGCCGAACGCCCTCCGGACCCTGAATTGGGTGCCATTTCGTCCTTCTGAAGCCTCTCAAAGGCCTGGCTGCTATTTTTCTCGACGATGCTTCGCACCGTCGAGTGTTTCGTGTTGCCTTACAAAATGTCTGTCCGATCAGATGCTTGGGCGTCAAAACCTAAGGCAATCAGTTGATCATGGAGAAAAAGTGAGGCCGACGCTACGTCACTTGCGGGTTTGGTGATGCTCTTCCGCAACAGTCAAACGGATGGAGTTGCGCTAGCTTGATGCAACCTGGATAGCCTCCCCCCGTGAAGCAAGGTTGTCTGGATCCACGTTTGCGAGCAAAGGGGCTCACGATGAAGTTCATTCTGCGCAGTGCAACAATGGCATCGGTTCTGGCGCTCGGCGTCGTCGGCGCGCATGCTGCTGATCTCACCTACGAGCCGGCCCCTGTCGCTGCTCCGGTCGTCTTCAACTGGACCGGCTTCTACGTTGGCGTCCATGGCGGCATTGGCGGCGGGGACATCGACACGGCGTTCTCGGTCGATGGTTTCCCCTATAGCGACTACAGCAACAACGCCTTCGGCGCCTTTGGCGGTGCCCAGATCGGCTACAACTGGCAGTTCGCGACCAACTGGGTCGCGGGCGTCGAGGCCGATATTGCCTATTCCGGTATCAACGCCGACTCGACCTGGAGCTATGTGAACGACTCCAGCTACAATCTGAAGACCGACGTCGACTGGTTCGGCACGCTGCGCGGCCGCATCGGCTATGCGTGGGACAACGTGCTGTTCTACGGCACGGGCGGCGCCGCTTATGGCGATGTCGAGGTGAAGACCAACTATTCCGAGCCCGGCTTCTCGGACGGCACGTCCTTCTCGGATACGCGCTGGGGCTGGACGATCGGCGCCGGCATCGAATACGGCATCACCAAGAACATCACGCTCAAGACCGAATACCTGTATGTCGACCTCGGCAGCATACATCAGGATGGCTACAATGCCCTCGAAGACCTCGATGGCCGGTTCGACACGGACGTCGCCTTCCACACGCTCAAGGTCGGCCTGAACTACAAGTTCTGATCGGCTGCAGTCTCCGGCAGATAGCGAGGGCCCCGCATTGCGGGGCCCTTTCGTTTGCGGCGATGCGACCGATCCGTTGCAGCCAGCCGCCCTTCAGGCAGGGCTCGGCGCGCCGGCGCCGGACGCTCCCGGTTCCGCGGGGCGCGGCGTTCTACCTCGGGCCTCCTCCATCCGCCGGTCGTCGTCGCCCCGGCCTCCCGGTTCTGCGTAGGCCTGTTCCAGCGTCTACGGCGGCGGGGTGCCTGGCCGCGCGCGGCGAATTGGCCAGCATGGCTTGCGCCATTCTTCTTAGCTAACCGCACGAGATCAGGTCGACCGGAGGTCTTCGGGGACTTTTCGATTCAACTTGTCTTTGAATAAGGCCCGGCCGCCAAGAAAAGATCGGTGCAGACGTAGATTCCGAGGTCACTGTGATCGCCTGGCAATGGTTTGTTTGCCAATGCGGTGCTAGCATCTAGTCTCTGGGTGGCACTTTCATCGCATTCTTCGTGAACATTGAGCTTGAAGAGGGCACGCATGAAACACTCGCTCCTGGCTGCCGCCGCAGCCGCATCCGTTCTTGCCATGGGCGTCGGCGGGGCGCTCGCGGCCGACCTGACCTATGAGCCGCCGCCGGCGCCGCCGCCTCCCTTTACCTGGGCCGGCTTCTACGCGGGCGTTCATGCCGGCTATGCCTGGGGCAGTGAGGACGACAATCAGAGCAACCTGTTTGGTCCTGAGCCGACCCCGGCCGACAGCTTCGACATGGACGGCTTCGTCGGCGGCGTCCATGCCGGTTACAACTGGCAGGCGAACCAGTTCGTCTTCGGCGTCGAGGGCGATGTCGACTACACCAACATCAAGGGCAGCGAGGGCTATGCCGGCTACGTGCCGGACTTCCGCAATGACTATGTCGAAGGCACGCTCCAGCTCAAAAGCGAGTGGCAGGCGTCCGCCCGCCTGCGCGCCGGCTATGCCGTCGACAATTTCCTGATCTATGCCACCGGCGGTATCGCCTTTGCCGACGGCAAGCTCTCGTCGAACGGCTACGCCTACAATGCCGACGCCAACTTCAGCTCGTCCGACAGCAACACCCATGTCGGCTGGACGATCGGCGCCGGCGCGGAATATGCCTTCACGCCCAACTGGATCGGCCGCGCCGAGCTCCGCTACACCGACTTCGGCAGCAAGACCTACGAGTTGCTCGAAGGCCCGGTGGACGCGAGCTGGACGCAGACGGCGGTCACGGTCGGCCTCAGCTACAAGTTCTGATCGAACGGACCGGGCGCATTCTGAAAGGCTCCGCTTCGGCGGGGCCTTTTGGCGCTTGTCGTTTTTCAGGTGCCGGCGCACCTTGCTCAGGGCTCAGGGCTCAGGGCTCAGGGCTCAGGGCTCAGGGCTCAGGGCTCAGGGCTCAGGGCTCAGGGCTGCCACTAGCCCCGAGCCGGAATCAACTCCTCAATCGATCCTCGCAAGCTGTTGAAACCACGTCAGGATCCCTCGCGGGTGCAGCGGGCATCTGTCGCGGGCTCGGACGATCGCGCAAAAAACAAAATGGCCCGCGGCGAGGTCGCTGCGGGCCGTCGAAGATGTCGGGAGCCACGAGGCTTCCTGAGGAAAAGCAGCCTCAGGCGGCGCTCAGCATGGCGAGGCGCTTGTCGACATAGTTGCCGCAGATATCGATCAGCGGCTCGACCTGGCCCTCGAAGAAGTGGTTGGCGCCCGGCATGATCTGCTGTTCGACGACGATGCCCTTCTGGGTCTTCAGCTTGTCGACCAGCGTCTGTACGTCCTTCGGCGGCGCGACCTTGTCCTGGTCGCCATGGACGATCAGGCCGGAGGAGGGGCAGGGCGCCAGGAACGAGAAGTCGTAGAGGTTCGCCTGCGGCGCGATCGAGATGAAGCCCTCGATCTCCGGCCGGCGCATCAGAAGCTGCATGCCGATCCACGAGCCGAACGAGAAGCCGGCGACCCAGCAGGCGCGCGCGTCGGGATGGATGGTCTGCGCCCAGTCGAGCGCCGAGGCGGCGTCGGAAAGCTCGCCCTCGCCATGGTCGAACTCGCCCTGGCTGCGGCCAACGCCACGGAAATTGAAGCGCAGCACGGCGAAACCGCGCTTCGCGAACATGTAGAACAGCTGGTAGGTGATCGCGTTGTTCATCGTGCCGCCAAACTGCGGATGCGGATGAAGGATGATGGCGATCGGGCCGTTCTTTTCCTTGGACGGCTGGAATCGTCCCTCGATGCGGCCGGCGGGGCCGGTGAAAATAACCTCGGGCATTTTAGCCTCGGACCTTTCGATCTGTTCAGAACGCCCCGGTCGACCTATATCAGTGTCAAATCCTAACTTGACTCTGAGCGTCAGGGTTTCTAGAACACTTTAGAATTATTCGAAATCGGCTTTGGATGTCGATCCTGCCTTGTAGCGGGCCTTGTAGCATGAGGCGGGGTCCGGATTTCAAGCATAATGCGACATCCGCCCCGCGACTGGAGACTGCAAGCCGTGGCCGCGCCGCGTATTTATCTCGATTACAACGCCGGCGCGCCGCTTCGACCCGAAGTGCGCGCGGCGATGATCGAGGCGCTGGATGCGACCGGCAACGCGTCCTCCGTGCATGGCGAGGGCCGCGCCGCCCGCGCCAGGGTCGAGACGGCGCGCCGCCGCGTCGCCGCGCTTGTCGGCGCCGATCCGGCCCGGGTCATTTTTACCTCGGGCGGCACCGAGGCGAACGTCACCGTGCTGAGCCCGCGCATGCGGGTCGGCGCCGCCGAGGTCGTGGTCGACCGGCTGCTGGTCGGGGCGACGGAACATCCGTCGGTGCTGGCCGGCGGGCGCTTCGGCGCCGGGAACACAGACGTGATCGCCGTCGACGGCGAGGGGCGGCTCGATCTCGATGCCCTGCGCGCGGCGCTCGTTGCCGTGAAGGCAGAGGGCAAGCGCGCGCTGGTTTCGGTGATGCTGGCGAACAACGAGACCGGCACGATCCAGCCGGTTGCTGAGATCGCCGCGATCGCTCACGAATTCGGCGCGCTGGTGCACACGGACGCGATCCAGGCCGCCGGCCGGGTCGCGATCGACATCGCGGCGCTCGGCGTCGATTTCCTGACGCTGTCGGCGCACAAGCTCGGCGGTCCGCAGGGCGCCGGCGCGATCGTGCTGGGCGGCGACCTCGTCTCGCCGGCGCCGCTGCTCGTCGGAGGCGGCCAGGAGAAATACAGCCGCGCTGGCACGCAGAATGTGGCTGGTATCGTCGGCTTCGGCGTCGCGGCGGAATCCGCCCGCGACGATCTGGAACGCCTTGCCGAATGGAGCCTCTGGCGCGATCAGCTCGCGACGGCGGCCCTGCCGGCCATTCTCTTGAGCGGGGGCGCCGAGCGGCTCCCGCAGACGCTGTCTCTCGGCGTCGAAGGTCTCTCGGCGGAAACGCTGGTGATCGCGCTCGATCTCGAAGGGATCGCGGTTTCGGCCGGATCGGCGTGTTCTTCGGGGAAAGTCGGTGTTTCGCATGTGATGAAGGCCATGAACGTGCCCGATGCGCATGCGAAATCCGCGATCCGCGTCAGTTTCGGATGGGAAACCACCGAATCCGACATACGTAGATTTACGGAGGTCTGGGGACGTGTCATGAGACGGCTCGCGCCGGGCGTGACACGCGCCGCATGACAACGCACTCAACCCGCGGTCCTTGAAACCGCTGTGGATGGAGTAGGCAATGCCTGCAATTCAGGAGACGGTCGATCAGGTTCGCCAGATCGACGTCGATCAGTACAAATATGGTTTCGTGACCGATATCGAATCCGAGCGCGCCCCCAAGGGCCTCTCGGAGGATATCGTCCGCTTCATTTCGGCCAAGAAGAACGAGCCCGAGTGGATGCTCGAGTGGCGCCTCGACGCCTATCGGCGCTGGCTGACCATGACCGAGCCCACCTGGTCGCGCGTCCAGTATCCGAAGATCGATTTCGAGGATCTCTATTATTATTCGGCGCCGAAGAGCACCTCGGGTCCGAAGTCGCTCGACGAGGTCGATCCCGAACTGCTCGCCATGTACGAGAAGCTGGGCATCCCGCTGCGCGAGCGCGAGATACTGGCCGGCGTCGAGGGCGCGTCCGATCGTAAGGTCGCGGTCGATGCCGTGTTCGATTCCGTCTCGGTCGTCACCACCTTCAAGGACGAGCTGAAGAAGGCTGGCGTCATCTTCTGTTCGATCTCCGAGGCGATCCGCGAATACCCGGAGATCGTGAAGAAGTATCTCGGCTCGGTCGTTCCGGTTACCGACAACTTCTACGCGACGCTGAATTCGGCTGTCTTTTCGGATGGTTCCTTCGTCTACATCCCCGAGGGCGTCCGCTGCCCGATGGAGCTGTCGACCTATTTCCGCATCAACGAGCGCAATACCGGCCAGTTCGAGCGCACGCTGATCATCGCGGAGAAGGGTGCCTACGTCTCCTATCTCGAGGGCTGCACGGCGCCGATGCGCGACGAGAACCAGCTGCATGCGGCGGTCGTCGAGCTGGTGGCGCTGGATGATGCCGAGATCAAGTACTCGACGGTCCAGAACTGGTATCCGGGCGACAAGGACGGCAAGGGCGGCATCTACAACTTCGTGACCAAGCGCGGCGATTGCCGTGGCGACCGCTCGAAGATCTCGTGGACGCAGGTCGAGACCGGTTCGGCCATCACCTGGAAGTACCCGTCCTGCATCCTGCGCGGCGACGACAGCCAGGGCGAGTTCTATTCGATCGCGGTGTCGAACGGCTACCAGCAGGTCGACAGCGGCACCAAGATGCTCCATCTCGGCAAGAACACGAAGAGCCGGATCATCTCGAAGGGCATCGCCGCCGGCCGCTCGGACAACACCTATCGCGGTCTCGTCTCGGCGCATCGCAAGGCGACGGGCGCGCGCAATTTCACCAATTGCGACAGCCTCCTGATCGGCGACAAGTGCGGCGCGCACACGGTGCCCTACATCGAATCGAAGAATTCGAGCGCCGTCTTCGAGCATGAGGCGACGACGTCGAAGATCGCCGACGACCAGTTGTTCTATTGCCTCCAGCGCGGGCTTTCGTCCGAGGAGGCCGTGGCGCTGATCGTCAACGGCTTCGTCAAGGATGTCATCCAGCAGCTGCCGATGGAATTCGCGGTCGAGGCCCAGAAGCTGATCTCGATCAGCCTCGAAGGGTCGGTCGGCTAGTCCCCACGCGTTGAGCCCTTCCCCAAGGCGGGAAGGGCCGGACTGCCTGAGGCGTCGGGAAGGGGCGCGGTTTTCCGCTTGAACCCTGACCCCGGCCGCCACGGCGTTTCGGCCTCCCCCCGGAGGTTCAGCCACAAGCTTTGAACGGAACAACGAAATGCTCGAGATCAAGAACCTCCACGCCTCCATTGATGGCAAGGAGATCCTGCGCGGCGTCGACCTGGTCGTGCCGACCGGCGAAGTCCACGCGATCATGGGGCCGAACGGCTCCGGCAAGTCGACGCTGTCCTACGTGCTCTCCGGCCGCGAGGACTATGAAGTCACCGAGGGCGAGATCATCTTCGACGGCGAGAACATCGTCGAGAACGCGCCGGAAGAGCGCGCCGCCGCCGGCGTCTTCCTTGCGTTCCAGTATCCGCTGGAGATCCCCGGCGTCGCCACCATGACCTTCCTGAAGGCGGCGCTGAACGCCCAGCGCAAGGCGCGCGGCGAGGACGAGCTCTCCACGCCGGACTTCATGCGCCGCGTGAAGACCGCAGCGGAAAAGCTGAACGTGACTCAGGAAATGCTCCGCCGTCCGCTCAATGTCGGTTTCTCCGGCGGCGAGAAGAAGCGAAACGAGATCCTGCAGATGGCGCTTCTGGAGCCGAAGCTGGCGATCCTCGACGAGACCGATTCCGGCCTCGACATCGACGCGCTGCGCATCGTTTCGGAGGGCGTCAACGCGCTCCGTTCGCCGGATCGCTCGATGCTCGTCATCACCCATTATCAGCGCCTGCTCGACCACATCGTGCCCGACAAGGTGCATGTGATGTCGGCTGGCCGCATCGTTCGCACCGGCGGTCCGGAACTGGCGCTTGAGCTCGAAGCCAAGGGCTATGCCGACTACGCCGGCGAGCCGGCCTGAGCGGGGAGTGGCATCGATGAACGCCGAGCCGCGCATCCTGCGCACACAGGCCGAAGAGACGCTGGCGCTGGAATTCGCCGCCGCCCGCACGCAATTGCCGGGTTCGCCCGCGATCGCCGCGGCGCGCGAGGCCGCCTTCGCCGCTTTCCAGAAGCTGGGTCTGCCGCATCGCCGGACCGAGCCCTGGCGCTATACCGATCTGCGCGCGCTGCTGCGCACGGTGCCGCCGCTGGCGATCGGCGCGAGCGGCGATGATGTCGTCGTCGCCGACCTGCTGCCCGGTCTCGACCGCGCCCGCCTGGTCGTGGTCGACGGCATCTTCCGTCCGGAGCTGTCGGATCTTTCCGGCCTCGACGGCGTCACCATCCGTCCGTTGGTCGACCTGCTGCGCGATGGCGACAACCGCGTCGGCCAGCAGATCGCCTCCATCAACGACGCGGTCGTCTCGCTGAATTCGGCCCTGATGGTCGGCGGCGTCGCCATTGAGGTTCCGGCCGGCGCGCGCATCGAGCGCGCCATCGAGATCGCCCATGTGACGACCTCCGCCGTCGCCTCGCATGTGCGCAACCTCGTCACGGTCGGCGCGGATGCTTCCGTTCGCCTGCTGGAGACGCATCTCGGCCCGGCCGGCAGCGCCTACCAGGCCAACATCGTCACCGAGGCGACTGCCGGCGACCGCGCCAAGGTCGTCTGGGCCAAGCTGCAGTCGGAAGGCGACGCCAGCGTCCATCTCGGCACGCTCGCCGTCACCATCGGCACGGAGACCGAGTTCGATCACCTGACCCTGATGATCGGCGCTTCCATCTCGCGCTCGCAGACCTTCGTCACCTATTCGGGCGAGAACGCCCGCGCCGGCCTTTTCGGCGCGACGATGGTGCGCGGCAAGCAGCACGCCGACATCGCGCTCAGCGTCGACCACGCCGTGCCGAACGGCGCCAGCCGCGAACTGTTCAAGGCGGTGATGGACGGACGTTCCGAGGGCGTGTTCCAGGGCCGCATCATCGTGCGTCCCGACGCCCAGAAGACCGATGGCCGGATGATGACGCAGGGCCTGCTCCTCTCCGAGGACGCGTCCTTCTTCGTCAAGCCGGAGCTGGAGATCTTCGCCGATGACGTCCAGTGCGCGCATGGCGCGACCAGCGGCGAGATCGACGAGGACATCCTGTTCTACCTGCTGTCGCGCGGCATTCCCCGCGCCGAGGCGGAGACCCTGCTGGTGACGGCGTTCCTCGCCGAAGCGATCGAAGGCCTCGGCGACGAGGCCATCGGCGACGCGTTCGAGGAGATCTCCCGCAACTGGCTCGCGACGCGCGGGCAAGAGGCAGCATGAGCGACCAGGGCGCCTATGACGTTCAGGCGATAAGGCGGGATTTTCCGATCCTGTCGAGGACGGTTTACGGCAAGCCGCTCGTCTATCTCGACAATGGCGCCTCCGCGCAGAAGCCGCAGGCGATGCTGGACGCGGTGACGAAGGCGTATACGGAAGAATACGCCAACGTCCATCGCGGCCTGCACTACCTCTCCAATGTCGCGACCGACGCCTATGAGCGGTCGCGCGAAACGGTGCGGCGCTTCCTGAACGCGCGCTCGGTCGACGAGATCATCTTCACCCGTTCCTCGACGGAGGCGATCAACCTGGTCGCTGCTTCGCTGGGCGCCGATATCGGCGAGGGCGACGAGATCATCGTCTCGATCCTCGAGCATCACTCCAACATCGTGCCCTGGCACTTCCTGCGCGAGCGCAAGGGCGCGGTGATCAAGTGGGCGCCGATCGCCGATGACGGCACCTTCCTGCTCGACGAATTCGAGAAGCTGATCACGCCGCGCACCAAGATCGTGGCGATGACGCACATGTCGAACGTCACCGGCACGATCGTCCCGATCAAGGACGTCATCCGCATCGCCCATGCCCATGGCATCAAGGTGCTGGTGGATGGCAGCCAGGGCGCCGTTCACCTGCCGGTCGACGTGCAGGATCTCGACGCCGACTTCTATTGCGTCACCGGCCACAAGCTCTACGGCCCGACCGGCATCGGCGTGCTCTATGGCAAGAAGGCCCTGCTCGAGGTGATGCCGCCCTTCCTCGGCGGCGGCGAGATGATCCGCGACGTGACCGAAGACAACGTCACCTATGGCGAGCCGCCGCATCGCTTCGAGGCGGGCACGCCGCCGATCGTGCAGGCGATCGGCCTTGGCGCGTCGCTGGAATACATGGAGAAGATCGGCCGCGACCGGATCCTCGCGCATGAGATGGCGCTGCGCGATTACGCGACCGAGCGGCTCTCCGCCATCAACAGCCTGAGGATCTTCGGCACCACGCGCGACAAGGGCGCGATCGTTTCGTTCGAGATGGCGGGCGCGCACGCGCATGACGTCTCGACGATCATCGATCGCGAGGGCGTTGCCGTCCGCGCCGGAACCCATTGCGCCCAGCCGCTCTTGCACCGGTTCGGCGTTACCTCCACATGTCGGGCGTCGTTCGGTCTCTACAATACGTTCGAAGAGGTCGACCGCCTTGCCGATGCGCTGGTCAAGGCGCATGCTTTCTTCGCATGAGGATCTGAAATGGACGATATCGCGGTGATCGGCGAAGCGAAGGACGAGACGGCGACGACGACGGTCGAAGCGCCCGGCTCCGCCATTCCGGCCGAGGAACTGGAACGTCTGTCGGGCGACATCGTCGCCGCGCTGAAGACGGTCTATGACCCCGAGATCCCGGCCGACATCTACGAGCTCGGCCTGATCTACAAGATCGACATCGACGACGACCGCAATGTCGCGATCGAGATGACGCTGACGGCGCCCGGTTGCCCGGTGGCGGGCGAGATGCCCGGCTGGGTCGAGAACGCCGTCGGCGCCGTTGCCGGCGTCGGCCGCGTCGACGTGACGATGACCTTCGATCCGCCCTGGTCGCAGGACCGGATGTCGGACGAGGCCCGCGTCGCGCTCGACTGGTACTGAGGCCGTCCGTGGGCACGGCGCCGCCGATCACCGGTGTTCTGGAGACGGCGATCTACGTCGACGACATCGGCCGGGCGGCGGGATTCTATCGCGACATTCTCGGCCTTCGTCCCTTGCTGGAGGATGCGCGGCTGGTGGCGTTCGATGCCGGTCCGTCCAGCGTGCTGCTGATCTTCCTGCGCGGCGCGACCCTGAAGGACGTCGTCCTGCCGGGCGGCACCATTCCCGCGCATGACGGCAGCGGCCCGTATCATTTCGCGCTCCGCATCCCGGCGGAGGCGATTTCGGCGTGGCGGGATCATCTCGTCGCCCGCGGTGTGCGGATCACGGCCGAGATGGCTTGGCCGCAGGGAGGCGAGAGCCTCTATTTCAATGACCCGGACGGCCATGTCGTCGAACTGGCGACGCCGGGCATATGGTCGAATGATACCGATCTGCCCGTCGCTGCCTTGCAGAACGGGATCTGATCGCCGATCTTTGGATCGACAAGGGCGCTGTGCGCCGCGAATTGGAGAATTGCCATGGGCGTCCGTTCACGCTTCGCCGTGATGTCCCTGACCGAAGCCGCCGCCGAGCGGATCCGCGAGATCGTCGAGGATTCCGACGAGCCCGTGCTCGGCCTGCGCATCGGCGTCAAGAAGGGCGGTTGCGCCGGCATGGAATACACCATGAAGGCGGTCGGCGAGGCCGATCCGAAGGACGAGCGCATCGAGGGTCATGGCGCGACGGTTTTCGTCGATCCGGCCGCCGTGCTCTACCTGCTCGGCACCGTCATGGATTTCGAGACGACCAAGCTGCGCTCCGGCTTCGTCTTCAAGAACCCGAACGAGGTTTCGGCCTGCGGCTGCGGCGAATCCGTCATGCTGAAGCCGGCCGACCTGTCCGAACCCGCCGCGGCGACGGCCGACCGGTAGTTTCTTCGGCAAAGGGGCTCCCTCCCAGACTTCAGCTACCCGTCCTCGACATGCCGGGGAGGCCCGAAGGGCCGTCTCGAGGCACGTAGAGCGGGTGCGCAATCCCGGCGACAGGCCGGCTGCGCGTCCTCCGCGACGGCTTTCCTCGAAAGCCTCCTCAGGATGTTGAAGACGGTGTTCCGTATTTCAGATCCATCCCGTTCCATCCATGGAGAGTGGCTTGACCAGCCTGTTCGAGCGCCTGAAGTCCGATGCCGCCGCCGATTGGGACGCCTATGTCCGCCACCCCTTCGTGCTCGGCCTCGGCGACGGCACGCTGTCCAGGCCGTCCTTCCAGCACTATCTCGTGCAGGACTATCTGTTCCTGATCGAGTTCGCCCGCGCCTACGCCATCGGCGTCTACAAGGCGCCGAACGCGCTGGAGATGCGCAAGGCCTCGGCCGGCATGCACGCCATCCTCGACGAGACCAGCCTGCACCTGAAGCTCTGCGCCGAGTGGGGCCTGTCGCAGGAAGCGGTCGAGAGCACGGCCGAAGCCCGCGCGACGATCGCCTACACTCGCTTTGTCCAGGAAGCCGGTCTGCGCGGCGACATGCTCGATCTCGTGGTGGCGCTGTCGCCCTGCGTCGTCGGCTATGCCGAGATCGGCACCGATCTCGCCGCTGCAGGCACCGGCCTCGATGGCGCCAATCCCTATGCGGCCTGGATCCGCGAATATGCCGGCGAGGGCTATCAGGGCGTGGCTGAAGCCAGCCTTGCCCAGATCGACCGGCTTGCGGCACTCTATCTGACCGAGGCGCGCTATCCGCGCCTGCTCGAAATCTTCCGCCAGGCCGTGCGCCTCGAGGCCGATTTCTGGCAGATGGGCCTCGATCTCGCGGACTGAGGATCGCAGCATGACGGCCGATCTCGACTATCTCGCGGAACTGTTCGAGCCGGTCGGCGGCGTCCGCATCCGCCGCTTGTTCGGCGGGCTCGGCTTCTTCCGCGACGGGCTGATGTTCGGCATCTGGCAGGACGACACGATCTACCTGAAGGCGGACGACGCCACCCGCCCGGCCTTCGAGGCCGAGGGCTGCGGCCCGTTCGTCTATGGCTCGAAGAACGGCCGCGAGACGTCGCTCAGCTATTTCCGCATGCCGGAGCGGCTGCTCGACGATACCGACGAATTGCGGGACTGGGCGCTGAAGGCGATCGACGTCGCCATCCGGGCCAACGCCAGGAAGCCGTCAGGAAAGAAGCGCTAGGGCTTTCGGCGCGGCTCGTCCCAAGGGGCGAGGGGCGGCCACGATTGCCGGATGACAGGTTCGGGGCGGACGGCTAGGCTTGGTTCCCTAAGGGAAGTCTCCCGTCATGCCAGCGGTTCTCGTTTCGGGATTGCATCGCCGATGCGGTTGCTCGTCGTCGCCGACCTTCACTATGCCCTGCCGCAATATGACTGGCTGGTAGATGTCGCCGGCCGCTTCGACATGGTCATCGTCGCCGGCGACCATCTCGACACGAGCTCGCTGGTCGATCTGCGCGCGCAGAGCATCGTCATCCAGAAATACATCGACCGCCTGCGGCAGAAGGCCATCGTCCTCGTCTGCTCCGGCAATCACGATCTCGATTCACGCAATGAATCCGGCGAGAAGATCACCCGCTGGATCCTCCAGCCCCAGGCGAAGGGCGTCCTGTCGGACGGCGATTCCTTCGTCCGGGACGACATGCTCTTCACCATCTGCCCGTGGTGGGATGGCCCGATCGTGCGCGATGCCATCGCCCGTCAGCTCGCCGAGGCCTCGGCCAGACGCCTTTCGCGCTGGATCTGGGTCCATCATGCGCCGCCGCGGACGACGCCCATCAGCTGGGACGGCAAGCGCTTTCATGGCGACACCGAGCTGGAGCAGTGGATCGGCGACTACAGCCCCGACTTCGTCTTTTCGGGCCACGTCCATCAGGCGCCGTTCGCCGCCGGCGGCTCCTGGGTCGACCGGATCGGCTCGACCTGGGTGTTCAACGCCGGACGGCAGTTCGGAGCGCCGCCAAGCTGCGTCGTCGTCGACACGGAGAGCCGGCAGGCTTTCTGGCTCTCGGCCGCCGGCAACGAGACGGTGGCGCTCGACCAGCCCCTGATCCGCCCGGTCCCGAAACTGACCGGGCTGCCGGACTGGCTGTAGCCGCTATTCCGTCGCGTTGCGCTGACGGTCGGAGCCGGGCGAGAACAGGCCCTGCTGGTGGACCAGGCTCTCGAGGACTTCGTCGACCATGGCGAAATGGTTCTCGTGATCCTGATATTGCCGCTTGATGTCGACCAGATAGGTGGTCGCCGCCTGGAGGCGCTGCGCCAGGATCCTGGCGACGCCGAAGGCGATCTCGGGATGCGATTGGATGATGTCGCGGGATCCCTCGAACACATAGGCCCGCGTCGGCGTCAGGGTTCGCGCGGTGGCGGAGTGCGGCGCGTCGAGGAGGGCCGACATCTCCCCGAATACCGAGCCCGGTTCGCTGGATACGACGATCGTGGTTTCGCCCCGCGCCACCTCGATCACGCCTTCGATCAGCACGTAGAGGAGCCCCGACATCGCTCCTTCTTCCAACAGCACCGAGCCCGCCGCAAACTGCCGTTCCGTGGCGCCAATATCCGCGCAGGTCTGCAGGATCGATTTCAAGGCCGGCTCCCGATCTGTCCTGAAAAGAGCAGGCGATATCCTAAGCAGAGTTTCGCGGCTTGGCCAACGCGGCGCGGCCTCCGTGTCCGAGCGGCGGCCGCGACAGCGCGAGGCCCTCAGGGCGTCAGCTCGATCGCCTTCAGCTCCTTGCGCGCCGTGCCGAACGTGCCGAGTTGGTAGACCGACGCGCCGGTCGGCTGGAACGTGAAGGCCACGAACGGCTCGGCCAGCATCTTCTTCAAATAGCTTTCCCTAGCCACGCCGATCGTCACATGCGGGTTGAAATGCTCGCCCGCCGCGTCGGTGACGAAGTCGTCGACATAGCGGATCAGCGATTCCTGGATGTCGCGTCCGCCCCTCCGGCTGAAGAACGCCGCCGGAGTTCCCGTCTTCACCGTGTAGGGCTGGATGGCGGCGATCAGTTCATCCTGCAGGCGGCGCAGGTCGTCGCTGGGCTCGACGACGATCCCCGCGAGGCCCATGGGCGGCGAGGGGATGTAGTAGTATTTGAACGCCTTCAGCGTCCACGCCGTCGGCTTTTCCTTGGCGAGGACCGTCCCCGCCGCCGCATAGACCTTGTCGAGCTCGTCGGTGCGGACGAACTGCTGCAGCAGCGTCACATGCGGGTGGTGCGTCGCGTCGAGCGCGAACCCCTTCGGGAAGGATTTGAGCAGCCGCGCATTGGCGTCCCTGGCGTGCTGGATCATGGTGGCGTCGGGTTCGAGCGCGATGTCGATCGCCGTCACGGAGCCGGATTTCGCCAGCGCTGCGGGCGGCGAACCTACAGCAAGGGCCAGCCCAAGACAGAGCGCCATGCCGGTCGCCAGCACGACCGCCATGCGCCGGTGCCGGCGCTGGGGTGGGGGAAGGACCTCCGGGACAGCCTGCTCCATCGCTTTTCTCCCCTGAATCCCCGCCGGTTCGCCGGGGAGGTTGGTCATCGCGTGTGCAGAAAGAGGTGCGCCGCCCGCCGCCTTCAAGGCCCCTCACGCAAACGTGGAAGGCGAAGGACCGCGCAACCGGTCTGGTACGAGAGGGGCAAACCCCTCACCCAACCCTCTCCCGCAAGCGGGCGAGGGCTTTTCCTCCTGCGGCCTTCATCGGCGCCGCGCATCTCCGCCACCTGCGTCCGGACTCGCCTCCCGCCTGCGGGAGAGGGCTGGGGTGAGGGGCTTGCTGGCTACTCCACCGCCACCACTTCCGGCTGCGGCGCCTTCGCCTTGACCGCGATGTCCGTCACGGCGGCGTTGTCGACCTTGCCGGAGCCGAGCAGCGGCAGCTTTTCCACGAACAGCAGCGTGCGGGGCAGCATGATCTCCGACAGGCCGCGGCCACGGACGAAGCGCTGGAACTCGGCGAGATCGGCGTCCGGCCGTTCCGTCACCAGCACGATCTCCTCGCCCTTGCGCTCATGCGGCACGGCGGCGGCCGCCGTGGCGTGGTGCGGCCAGAACTCGCCGGCGAGCGTCTCGATCGCCGCCAGCGACACCATCTCGCCGCCGACTTTTGCAAAACGCTTGGCCCGGCCGGAGATGGTGATGAAGCCGTCGTCGAGCGTGACGATGTCGCCGGTGTCGTACCAGCCGTCGACCGGCGGCTCCAGCACGCCGGGCGCCTCGGCGCGGTAGTAGCCGCGCATGACATTGGCGCCGCGCACCAGCAGCTTGCCGCCTTCCTCGATGCCGGCGACCTTCTCCAGCCGGGTCTCTATGCCCGGCAGCGCCCGGCCGACCGAGCCCGGGCGGTTGGCCATCGGCGTGTTGATCGAGATCACCGGCGCTGTCTCGGTCGTGCCATAGCCTTCGAGCAGCCGGATGCCGAACTTCTCCGACCAGACGCGGCGCGTCTCCGGCTTCACCCGCTCGGCCCCGGCAAACACGTAGCGGATCGAATAGAAGTCGTAGGGGTGCGCCATCCGGGCATAGCCGGCGAGGAAGGTGTCGGTGCCGAACATGATGGTGGCGTTCACGTCATAGGCCATCTCCGGCACGATCCGGTAGTGCAGTGGCGAGGGGTAGAGCATCTGCCGGACGCCGGAGAAGAGCGGCAGCAGGCAGCCCGCCGTCAGCCCGAAGGCGTGGAACAGCGGCAGCGCGTTCAGGACGATGTCCTCGCCGGAGAAGTCGATGACGCTGGCGATCTGCTGCCGGTTCGCCTGGATGGCGTGGTGGCTGAGCGAGACGCCCTTCGGCGTGCCCTCGGAGCCGGAGGTGAACAGCACCACGGCTTCGGCTTCTGGGTCGGTCGGGCGCTGGAAGGCGGTGCGGGAGACGAAGCGCGGCGCGATGCCCCCGGCAAACGCGAACAGCTTGCGGGCGAGGCCGATCTCGCCGCGCAGGTCCTCGAGATAGACGAGGCGGGCATTCTGGCCGAGCACGTCGGCGAGCGGCTGCAGGCGTCCCTTCTCGATGAACTGCCGCGAGGTCAGCACCAGCTTGACCTCGGCCGCCTTGCGGGCCGCGTCGACGGCGGCCGGGCCGGCCGAGAAGTTGAGCATGGCCGGGATGCGGCCGGTCACCTGCAGAGCGAAGAAGGTGACGACGGCGGCGAGCGTGTTGGGCAGCAGCACGCCGACCCGCTCGCCCGGCGCCGAAAGCCTGGCGAACGACTTGCCGAGCGCGAAGGCGCCGCGGAGGATCTGCGTGTAGCCGATCGGCGCGCGGGTGACGTCCTCCAGGATCGGCCGCTTGCCGTTGATGTGGCGGGCGCGCAGCAGCGTGGCGAACAGCGTCTCGGCGGCCGGGCTGGTCGCATAGACCATCTCGGTCATGATCGCCTGCAGGTGATGGCCGGCCTCGTGCCGCCGCTTGCGGCCGACCAGGCCCGGCGTCAGCTCGATCCGCCGCGACGGCAGCACCGTCATCTGGATGTCGGGGCAGAGCCGGCGCCGCACCTTGCCCTTGAGGCGCGAGAAGATCGTGTATTGCGCGCCGTCGATGCGGACGGGGATGATCGGCACGTCGGCGAGCGCGGCGATCATCGCCGGGCCGTCATAGACCTTCATCAGCGCGCCGGTGACGGTGATGCGTCCTTCCGGGAAGATCACCAGCCGGCGGCCTTCCTTCACCAGCTTGACCATCCTGCGGACGGTGAACGGGCTGGTCGGGTCGACGGGGACGAGGTCGAAGAACAGGAAGGCGGGCTGCACCCACCAGCGTTCGGCGATGTACTTGTTGATGGCGAAGACGGGCTTGCCCGGCAGCAGGCAGCCGATCAGCACGGCGTCGATGAAGGAGGTGTGGTTGACCACGACGACGGCCGCATCCTCGCCGTCGCCATAGTTCTCCAGGCCCTTCACGCGGGCGCGGAACAGGATCTGCAAGATACGGTGGCCGATCGCCTTGACCAGTTCGTCGGGGACGAATTTCAGGCAGACGATGGCAGCGATGATGTTGGCGAGGCCGAGCCAGAACAGGAGCTGCAGCGTCGTGACGCCGGCGGCGAGAAGGGCGGCGGCGACCACCGTGCCGAGCACCATGATGGCCGCGTTCATGATGTTGTTGCCGGCGATGGCCGCGGAGCGCTCGTGCTCCTCGGCGCGCGATTGCAGCAGCGCATAGAGAGGCACGGTGAAGAGCCCGCCGCCAAAGGCGACACCGACGAGGTCGACCAGCACGCGGATGCCGGCGGCCGAGGTTATGAAAGCGCCGAAATCGAGCGCGCCGCCGGCGCCGACCATGCCGAGCGCGCTGGCCGAATGCGACAGGTCGACCATGAAGCCGGCCATCACCAGCGCGCCGATCGGCGTGTGGCGGGCCGAAATCCGGCCGGCGAGCAGCTTGGCCGTCGCGGCCGAGCCGAGTCCGATGCCGACGACGAAGGCGGCGACCAGCAGGTTGGCGACGATCTCGTCGACCTTGAGCGTCGACTTTGCGAAGTCGGGGAACACCGACATCACGATCAGGCCGATCATCCAGAACCAGGAAATGCCGGAGACGGCGAGGAACAGCGAGCGCTTGCGGCGGATGGCGGCGAAGGCGTCGCGGCTGGAGCCGACGAGCGAGAAGCGGAACGTGCCGGCATTCGGCGCCGGCGGCGCGGAGGGCACGAAGAAGGCGGCGACCGCGCCGACCAGCGCGACGGAGACGAGGCCGACGATCGCCACCCATTTGCCGCCGAGGCCGACGCTGAGGCCGCCGAACAGGGTGCCGAGCAGGATGGCGACGAAGGTCGAGCCCTCGAACAGCGCGTTGGCGGCGACCAGACGGTCGCGGCCGACGAATTGCGGCAGGATCGAATATTTGGCCGGCCCGAAGATGGTCGACTGCACGGCGTAGAGGAACATGCCGAGCAGGGCGAGCGGGGCGGAGTGGATCATGATGGCGATCGAGGAGAGGATCGCGAGGCCGACCTCGGCCACCCGCGTCCAGCGCACGACGAGCATCTTGTCGACGGTATCGGAAAGCCGGCCCGACACGCCCGAGAACAGGAAGAAGGGCAACATGAACACCGCCCCGCCCAGCGTTACCGCCACCTGCGGCGACAGGCCGAACAGCTCCGCGCCGCCATAGGCGACCATGAAGCCGAAGGCGCTCTTCAGGGCGTTGTCGGCGAAGGCGCCGAACCATTGCACGATGAAGAGGGGCAGGAAGCCCGGCGTTTTCAGGAGCGGCGGCGAGCCGGCCCGGGAGTGGGCGGGCAACGATGCCTCGGGCGAGGATGTCTTTGC
This sequence comes from Kaistia sp. MMO-174, assembly GCF_037147815.1. NCBI lineage: Bacteria > Pseudomonadati > Pseudomonadota > Alphaproteobacteria > Hyphomicrobiales > Kaistiaceae > Kaistia > Kaistia sp. MMO-174. Next base: position 117,149 of record NZ_JBBCUO010000002.1, read on the forward strand.
GGAAGCGTCCATGGCGTCAAACCTCGGCCTGTTCGCGGCGACTCGCAAGTCGCATGAATTGAACGATGTTCAATTTCATAACAGCGTTTTGAACGATGTTCAATATGTGCTACGGAACGGGCCGGCGAGAGCATGCGCCGGGTAAGAGCCTGTCAGGAGGCGAGATGGCACGTCGCAGCGACCATGCCCCCGAAGAGCTGAAGCATCTGGCGCTGGAGGCGGCGCGCGCGATCGTGGTGGAGGAGGGCCTGCGCGGCCTGACGGTGCGCCGGGTCGCCGAGCGGATCGGATATGCGCCGGGCACGATCTACAATCTGTTCGCCAATCTCGACGACCTCATCGTCCAGGTGAACGCGGCGACGCTCGACGCTCTCGCGCTGGTTTTGGTCGAGGCGGCAAGGGCGGAACCGGCGCGGCGACCCGAACGGCTGGTGGACGCCTATTTCGATTTCGTCGAGAGCCGCCCGCGCCTTTGGAGCCTGCTGTTCGAGCATCGCCTGCCGGAGGGCGAGGACCTGCCGGACTGGTATCGGCCGAAGCTCGCGGCCCTGATCTCGCTCGTCGCCGAGGCGCTCGGTCCGTTGATGCCGGACACCTCCGCCGCGGCGCGGCAGGCGGCGACCGTCACCATGTGGGCCGGCCTGCACGGTATCTCGACGCTCGCCGTCTCCAGCAAGCTGGCGCTGGTCGCCGAGACCGAGCCGCGCGCGCTCGGCCACCTGCTGGTGCGGCGGATGCTGGGCGGCCCGGCGGCTGAAGCGACCGGCTAGGCGGAGGTCGACAGGAGAGACTTCTGGACCCTCCTTCGAGGCTTCGCTGCGCGAAGCACCTCAGGATGATGGCCGGGGAGTTCAGGCGCCTAGGGCGTGCCGGATGGGTGGTGCAGCGAAAGTCAGGAACGGCGGGACGTCGGGCGCTTGCCGGGCGCCAAAGCTCCCGGCCCCATCCAAGCCACGACCATCATCCTGAGGTGCCCGGCGCAGCCGGGCCCCGAAGGAGGGGCCAGCCAGCTCTCCGAGCCTCCAAACCTCAGCCCGCCATCGCCTCGTGGATGATGCCCAGCGCCTTGTCGAAGGCCGGCGCGATGCGGCGCGGCTCGGTGCCGGCATCGAGGCGGAAGGTCGGCGTCGATCCGACGAGCTTCGACAGCATCCGGAACAACTCCTGCTGCGCGCGTGGCACGCCGCCGCCGAGCAGGCCGATATTGTCACTGAGGATCACGGTGAGCGCGTCGGCCTTGGAGAGGCGCTTCAGGCTCGCTTCGCCTTCCGAGCGCGGACCCACGACCACGACTGCGCCGATCCGGTATCCCTTCGAGGCATCGGGCAGCGGCAGCAATTCGGCGAGCGCGGCGCGCGTCAGCGGCGCCTCGTCCTCCTCGCCGCCGAAGGCGCCGAGATGCGGCGCGATTTCGGGGAACATCGCCGCCGTCCGCCGCTGCACCTTCAGCGTGCGCGGCATGCCCCAGCCGAACAGTTCCACGCCTTCCTGGCGCAGGATGACAACGTCATCGCCCATATGGCCGTAGCCGCCGAGCGCCAGCGCGAGTGAGGTCGTGGTCTTGCCGAAGCCGCTCGGGGCGAACAGCAGCATGAGTTCGTCGCGCCCGGGAAGCATCAGCGACGCGGAATGGATCGTCATCAGGCCGTGCCCGCGCAGCGCCATGTCGAGAAGCACCGCGCCCGCCATCGAGCGGAACGGCTGCTCGGCCGAGGCCGTGACCTGAACCTCGGTCTGTGCGCGGCCGATTTCCTCTGTGATCGAGAGCTTGCCGGGAACGCGGAACTGCTGGCGGTCGCCATTGGCGCTGATCTCGGCATAGAGGCCGTCGATCAGCGTGCCGGACCAGATCAACTCGCCCTCGGTGGCGATGTCGTCGCCCGCGGCTTCGCGGACCAGGATTTCGTGCGCGACCGGGCCTTCCGCCTGCTCGAAGCCGGCAAGCTGCGGGAAGATCGGCGCGCCCAGTCCCTCGCGCTCGGCGATCACGTTGAAGGCGAGGCCGGGGATGACGAAACGGGTCTTGTGCATCAGGCGGATCCGGCGCGGTTCTTTTCGATGAAAACCGTCACCATGGATGGTTCCGGCGGATTGAGAAGGGGCTTGTCGTCGACGACGACCCAGCAATGGGCGGAGAGCCTGGCGCTGCCGATGCTCTTGCGGTCGACGCCGAAATGCATGGCGGCCGGGATCCCCGCGAGCGTCAGGAAGCGATAGGCGAGAATGCCCTCGCGCAGGCACCGGCGGTCGCGCATCACCCAGGGGCGCCGTGCCGCGCGCTTGGCGCGGTGGGCTATATAGGCGGGCGCGAGGCCGCGGTAGCGTCGATCGGCGCCGGCATCGGCGATCTTCATGATGTCGGCGAAATCACGGGACTTTCGGCAGCGGAGCGGCAGGGTGCGGGCCCAGAACCACATCTCGACCCGGAACATCGCCCGGCGAAGGACGCTGCCGGATGTCACTTGTCGACGCGAACGATCAGGCCTTCGGAGGCCAGATGGTTGGCGAGATCCGACATGTCGTCGCGCAGCATGTCGGCGTCGACGTCGAACACGGTTTCCAGCTCCGTCAGGATGCCGGCGAAATTGCGGGTTCCGTCGACGGTCGACAGGAAAGCGGCCGTGGTGTCGTTGCAGGTGAAGAGCTGGCCCGACACGGTGTCGAGCAGAACGCCGCCTTCGCCGTCGCCGAGCGGCTGAAAGCTCGTGTTTTCATGAAGCGCCCAAACGGCGCTCGGCTCAATTCTGGACACGGGAAGTCTCTCTCTTGGCTGGTGCGAAACGTGGGATAGCCGAACCAGGTGTGCTTGACCAGAGGTGCGGCTTGCGGTTGGCTAACCGAACGGCGGCTTCGTCCGATCGATTCAAAGATAGTCAGCAGGGAATATGGAATGAAGAAGACGTATGAGAAGCCCAAATTGCTGAAGCGCGAACGCGTGGCGATGATCGTCGCCGCCACGTCCGGCAATGCGCCGCCTCCGTAGGCGGATCCCGTTTCGGCTGAGCCGTGCGTCGCTCGACGCCGGTTGGCCGTCCTGAATATGCAGGGGATGATGGGCGGTGCGGAGGCATCGCCCTTTGTTCATCCGGGCGGCGGTGTCCGTCCGGCTTGTCTGCCGATGCAATGAGGATTGTATGTCCGCTGTCGATTCCGCTGAGACCGCGCCGCCGCCGGGCGGGACGCCGCGTCGTCTGTCGCGCGCCGATGGCCGCCTGCTGATCGAACTCGCGGACCCGGAATCGACCCTCGCCCCGATGACGCTCACCCGCGAACGGGCCGGCCTGCTACTGTCGCAGGCCGAGCGGCATGGTGTGCTTCCCGCGGTTTTGCGTAAGCTTCGGCCGATGCTTTCCAGCACCGAGCTTCGCCCCGTGCGCGACGATTTCGCCGGCCGCTTCGCCAGCGGCATCGCGTTCAACATGCAGTTGCGCGCCGAGGCGAAGGGGCTGTCGACGGCGCTCCGCGCGGCAGGCCAGCCGGCGCTGCTGATCAAGGGGCATGATTTCGCCGACAACATCTATCCGGACCCGGTGCTGCGGCCGACCAGCGACATCGACCTGATCATCCCGGTCGAGAGCCTCGATGCGGTCGAGGCCGTGGTGGCGGCCTCAGGGTTCGAACTGTGGCCGGACCAGCGCGACGACGAGCAGATGGAGCGCAAGTGGTTCCATGCGGTTCACAAGCGGCTGATGCTGGAGATCCAGGGCAACCTGGTCCACGCGCCCGGCCTTCGCTCGAAGCTTTCGCTCGGCTTTGCCGAGCTCTGCCCGCATGGCGATCCGGCCGAGGCCGCGCGTTCCTCGACGCGGCTCGCGATCGCCGGCGTCCACGCTGCGAGCTCGCATCATTTCGAGTTGCTGCGGCTGGTCATCGACGTGCTGCAGGCGGCGCGCCGGCTGCAGGGCGCGGCGGAGGAACAGGCGCTCGAAGATCTCGTCCGCCGTTCCGGCACGCGCCTGGCGCTGGTCGCCGCGCTCGACCTCGCGGCCGGGCTCTATGACGACCGGCGCTGCCGGGAGCTCGCGGGCGGGCTGGCTCCCGTGCGCTTCCGCTCGATGTCCAGGCTGCTGATCAGCGGCGACATGGTGATGGCGATGGAGACCGGCGAGCGGGCGCTGCAATCGTGGCGGCGGTCGCTGTTCCGCGAATTGCTGAAGCGCGGTGAGGGGCGGGCTTCACTTCCCTCGTCATGAGGCGAATTGAATGCTATCCGTTACACAACGCATCAGGGTAGTACGCAGATCACGACGGAGGGCAGGGTGCAGGTCGGCGAGATTGTTTCCTGGCTCGGTCGGACGAGCTTCTTCAACGGCCTCGAAAAGGAAGATCTGACGCGTCTGGCGCAGATCGCCCGCGTCACGACCTATCCCGCCGATACGGTGCTGTTTTCCCAGGGCGACGAATCGGACGGGCTCTATTCTGTCGTCGACGGCATCGTGCGCATCTTTCTGACGGCGGACGACAGCCGCGAACTGACGATCCAGCTGTTCGAGGAAGGCGAGGTGATCGGCGAGATCGCGCTGATCGACGGCCTGCCGCGCAGCGCCGGCGCGGCCACGCTGACGGAGACGAAGCTGATCTTCGTGCCGCGCCAGCCCTTCCTGAACCTGCTCGACACTTCCAGCCAGCTGCAGCGCCAGATCATCCTGAGCCTCTGCGAGCGGCTCCGCCAGACCAACGAGCAGGTGAACCGCGCCGTGTTCACCGACCTGCGCCACCGCCTGCTGGTGCTCCTGCGCCAGCTCGCTCTCATCCATGGCCGCATCGAGCGCGATGTCGCCGTGGTCGAGCTGGACCTGACCCAGGGCACGCTGGCGCAGATGCTGGGCGCGAGCCGCGAGGCCGTGAACAAGCAGATTCGCGCCCTGATCAAGGAAGGCCGCCTCTCGGTCGACGGCCATCGCATCATCGTGCATCGCTCGATGCGCGATGCCTGAGCGGCGCCCGCGCCAAGGGCTCCCGGCCGAATGACTGAAAAATAGGCTGTCGTCTTGCCGAAACGGACTATGGCATAAGGTGCCGCAGCAATGCGGTTCCGTTTTGCGCCCTTATGGTTGAATCCGGCGGGGCAGTTCGATCCGGCATTGTTGTTGCATGGAATTCTGCCTGGCCCGAGCGTTCGCCGGGGGCCGGGTGCAAGGCAGGACGCGGCGAGCCACGACGAGGCCTATCGATGCAAGACGCTACCATGTCGATATCGACCGAGGATGCCGAGGCGGTGGAGCCGGCGCGGAGTCCCGCCGCCACGCCGACGGAGGCCCAGATCGCCGCCGCGCGCGACGCCATCAACGCCAAGCTCACCTATGCTGTCGGCAAGAACGCCGTCACCGCCAGCGACCGCGACTGGTTCGTCGCGACGGCGCTCGCCGTGCGCGACCGCATGGTCGATCCCTGGATCGCCTCCTCCAAGGCGACCTATGCCGAGGGCCGCAAGCGGGTCTACTACCTGTCGCTCGAATTCCTGATCGGCCGGCTACTATTCGACGCGATGAACAATCTCGGCCTGACCGAGGCGTTCCGCGCCGCGCTCGGCGATCTCGGCGTCGACATGGAGCGGCTGCGCACCGTCGAGCCGGACGCGGCGCTCGGCAATGGCGGCCTCGGCCGTCTCGCCGCCTGCTTCATGGATTCGATGGCCTCGCTGTCGATCCCGGCCTATGGCTACGGCATCCGCTATGACCACGGCCTGTTCCGCCAGGTGGTGAAGGGCGGCTGGCAGCAGGAATATCCCGAGACCTGGCTCTCCTTCGGCAATCCCTGGCAGTTCGAGCGTCCCGAGGTCGTCTACGACATCCAGTTCGGCGGCTCGGTCGAGGCGATCATGACGCCCTCCGGCGTCGCGCGCTATGTCTGGCACGCGGCCGAGACGATCGAGGCGGTGCCCTATGACACCCCGATCCCCGGCTGGCGCGGCCGCCATGTCAACACGCTGCGCCTCTGGTCGGCGCGCGCCGTCGACCCGCTCCGCCTCGACGCCTTCAACTCCGGCGATCACATCGGCGCGCTGGTCGAGCAGGTGCGGGCCGAGACGATCTCCAAGATTCTCTATCCGAGCGACGAGAGCGCGGCCGGGCAGGAGCTGCGCCTCCGGCAGGAATACTTCTTCGTCTCCGCCTCGCTGCAGGACCTGATCCATCGCCATACCCGCACCTATGGCGACATCCGCTCGCTGCCGGACAAGGTGGCGATCCAGCTGAACGATACCCACCCGGCGATCTCCGTCGCCGAGTTGATGCGCATCCTCGTAGACCTGCGCGAGATCCCGTGGGACGAGGCCTGGGACATCACCGTCCGCACGCTCGGCTACACCAACCACACGCTGCTGCCCGAGGCGCTGGAAACCTGGCCGGTGCCGCTCCTGGAGCGGCTGCTGCCGCGCCAGATGCAGATCATCTACCTCGTCAACGCGATCCATCTCGAAAAGGCGAAGAAGCTGCCCGAATCGAATGACCGCTTCCTCTCCTCCGTCTCGCTGATCGACGAGAACAATGGCCGGCGCGTGCGCATGGGCCATCTCGCCTTCATCGGCTCGCATTCGATCAACGGCGTTTCGGCGCTGCATTCCGACCTGGTCAAGAAGACGATCTTCCACGACCTCGACCTCGTCTACCCGGGCCGCGTCAACAACAAGACCAACGGCATCACCTTCCGGCGCTGGCTGCACGAGGCCAACCCGGGCCTGACGCGCATCCTCGTCGACACCTGCGGCCCGGAGATCCTCGACGATGCCACTGTGCTGGACCGGCTCGAGCCGCATGTCGGCGACACGGCGCTGCACGACGCCTTCGGCGCCGTCCGCCGCAACAACAAGGTGGCGCTCGCCAAGCTGATCCGCGACCGGCTCGACATCCGCGTCAATCCGAACGCGCTGTTCGACGTGCAGATCAAGCGCATCCACGAATACAAGCGCCAGCTGCTCAACATCCTGGAGACGATCGCGCTCTACCAGGCGATGCGCGCCCAGCCTCACAAGGAATGGGTGCCGCGCGTAAAGATCTTCGCGGGCAAGGCGGCGGCGAGCTACCACCAGGCCAAGCTGATCATCAAGCTCGCCAATGACGTGGCGCAGGTGGTGAACAGCGACCCGACCGTGCGCGACCTGCTCAAGGTCGTGTTCCTGCCGAACTACAATGTCAGCCTCGCCGAGATGATCATCCCGGCCGCCGACCTGTCCGAGCAGATCTCGACGGCGGGCATGGAGGCGTCCGGCACCGGCAACATGAAGCTGGCGCTGAATGGCGCGCTCACCATCGGCACCCTCGACGGCGCCAATGTCGAGATCCACGAGCGCGTCGGCGACGACAACATCTTCATCTTCGGCCTGACCACCGAGGAGGTCGCGGCCCGCCGCGCCGCCGGCATCGACGCCAGCGACACGATCGCGAAGTCCCGCATGCTGGCGGACGTGCTGGAGGCGATCGAGAGCGGCATCTTCTCGCCCGGCGAGCCCGGCCGCTTCGCCGCGCTGACAACGGCATTGCGCCATCACGACTACTTCCTGGTGACCGCCGACTTCGATTCCTACTATGCCGCGCAACGAGACGTTGACGCGCTGTGGCTCGACAGAGCAGCATGGTGGAAGGCGAGCCTGCTGAATACGGCTCGGGTCGGCTGGTTCTCCTCGGACCGCACCATCGCGGAATACGCCAAGGAGATCTGGAACGTACCCGTCCGGCCGGCAGGCTAGGGCATACGGAGACGCGATGTCGGTTTGGCGTGCGAGTGGTGCAGATGTCGAAGCCCTGATTGCCGCGCGCCATGGTGATCCCTTTGCCCTTCTCGGGCCGCACGAAACGGCTGACGGCCTCGTCATCCGCGCCTTCGTGCCCCATGCCGAGACGCTTGCCGTCGAGGATCTCGACGGCAGGCGGGTCGCGCCGCTGGAGCGGCGGCCCGGGACGGACTTCTTCGAGGGACTGATTCCCGGCCGGTCCGAACGCTTCGGCTATCGCCTCCGCGCCGAGAATGCCGGCGGCGGCTGGACCTTCTACGATCCCTACAGTTTCGCCGGCGTGCTCGGCGCCACCGACGACTATCTGCTCGTCGAGGGCACCCACCGACAGCTCTACGCCAAGCTCGGCGCCCATCTGCTGCATCATCAGGGCGTTGATGGCGTGCATTTCGCCGTCTGGGCGCCCGACGCGCAGCGCGTTTCCGTCGTCGGTAACTTCAATGGCTGGGACGGCCGCCGCCACCAGATGCGCAAGCGCGTCGACAGCGGGCTGTGGGAGTTGTTCGCGCCCGGCTTCGGCGAGGGCGAGATCTACAAATACGAGATCGTCGGCGCCGACGGCATCGTGCAGCCGCTCAAGGCCGATCCGGTCGGCTTCGCCGGCGAATTGCGGCCCTCGACCGCCTCGATCGTGGCGCGGACCGACAATTTCAGCTGGCGCGACGATGACTATCTGCGCCAGCGCGAAGAGGGGCAGGCGCGCCGGAAGCCGATGGCGATCTACGAGGTCCATCTCGGCTCCTGGCAGCGCGGCGACGGCAATGCCTTCCTCACCTATGACGAACTCGCCGACCGGCTGATCCCCTATGCGGTCGAGATGGGCTTCACCCATCTCGAACTGCTGCCGGTCAGCGAGCATCCGCTCGACGACAGCTGGGGCTACCAGCCGATCGGGCTGTTTGCGCCGACGCGCCGCCATGGCGATCCCGTAGGCTTCGCCCGCTTCGTCGATCGCGCCCATCAGGCGGGCCTCGCCATCATCCTCGACTGGGTGCCGGCGCATTTCCCGACCGACCGGCACGGCCTCGCCCATTTCGACGGCAAGCCGCTCTACGAGCATGCCGATCCGCGCCGCGGCTTTCATCCTGACTGGAACACGGCGATCTATGATTTCGGCCGCGCCGAGGTCGCGAACTTCCTCGCCGCCAGCGCGCTCTACTGGCTTGATCGCTTCCATGTCGACGGCCTGCGCGTCGATGCCGTCGCGTCGATGCTCTATCTCGATTATTCCCGCAAGGCCGGCGAGTGGCTGCCCAACCCGGATGGCACCAACGACAACAAGGATGCCGTCGCCTTCCTGCGCCGCGTCAACCAGCTCTGCTATGGCGAGCATCCCGGCACGGTGACGATCGCCGAGGAATCGACCGCCTGGCCCGGCGTGTCGCGCCCGGCGCATGAAAACGGCCTCGGCTTCGGCTTCAAGTGGAACATGGGCTGGATGCACGACACGCTCGACTACATGTCGCTCGAGCCGATCCATCGCCGCTACCACCACGACAAGCTGACCTTTGGCCTGCTCTATGCCTTCTCGGAGAATTTCGTCCTGCCGCTCAGCCATGACGAGGTCGTGCATGGCAAGCGCTCGATCCTCGGTCGCATGCCGGGCGATCGCTGGCAGCAATTCGCCAATCTGCGCGCCTATTACGGCTTCATGTGGGGGCACCCCGGCAAGAAGCTGCTGTTCATGGGCCAGGAGTTCGGCCAGCAGAACGAATGGAACTTCAACCAGAGCCTCGACTGGCATCTGCTGGCAGAGCCGGCCCATGCCGGCCTGCGCGACTTCGTGCGCGACCTGAACCATGCCTACCGGCAGCATCCGGCCCTCCATGCGCGCGATTGCGAGGGCGAGGGATTCCGCTGGGTGGTCGCCGACGACAAGGAACAGTCGGTCTTCGCCTTCCTGCGCTTCGGCGCGCCGGGCGACAGGCCGGTTCTCGTCGTCTCCAACTTCACGCCGGTGGTGCGCGATTTCTACCGCGTCGGCGTGCCCGAAGCCGGGCGCTGGCGCGAGATCCTGAATTCGGACGCCGAGATCTATGGCGGCTCCGGCAAGGGCAATCTGGGCGCCGTCGAGGCCGTCCCGGTGCCGGCGCATGGTTTTCCGGCTTCGGCCACAATGGTCCTTCCCCCGCTCTCGACCGTCTTCTTCGAGTTCGATCCATAGGCCGGCTGCGGCGCGGGGGCTTGGTTTGACAAAAACACTGCAGGGCAACGAGCGTTTTGGAGGGACAAAGGATGGAACGGCCGCAGACCAACGCGCCTCTTGCGCGTAATGCCATGGCCTTCGTGCTGGCGGGTGGACGCGGCAGCCGCCTGATGGAATTGACGGATCGGCGCGCCAAGCCGGCTGTCTATTTCGGCGGCAAGTCGCGCATCATCGATTTCGCGCTTTCCAATGCCGTGAATTCCGGCATCCGCAAGATCGGCGTCGCCACGCAATACAAGGCGCACAGCCTGATCCGCCACCTGAACCGTGGCTGGAACTTCTTCCGCCCGGAGCGCAACGAGATCTTCGACGTCTTCCCGGCCAGCCAGCGCGTTTCCGAGGACGCCTGGTATCGCGGCACGGCCGACGCCGTCTACCAGAACCTCGACATCCTGAAGGACTATGACGCCAAGTATTTCGTCATCCTCGCCGGCGACCACATCTACAAGATGGACTATGAGTTGATGCTGCAGCAGCACGTCGACTCCGGCGCCGACGTGACGATCGGCTGTCTCGAAGTGCCGCGCATGGAGGCGACCGGCTTCGGCGTCATGCATGTCGACGAGACGGACCGCATCCTGCAGTTCGTCGAGAAGCCGAAGGATCCGCCCGCCATGCCCGGCAAGCCGGACAAGGCGCTGGCCTCGATGGGCATCTATGTCTTCGACACCAAGTTCCTGATCGAGGAACTGGAGCGCGACGCCAACGATCCGAATTCCAGCCGCGACTTTGGCAAGGACATCATTCCGAACATCGTCAAGAACGGCAAGGCGGTCGCGCATCACTTCGAGAATTCCTGCGTGCGCTCGACCCAGGAATCGGTCAGCTACTGGCGCGATGTCGGGACGGTGGACGCCTACTGGGAAGCGAATATCGACCTGACCAGCATCGTGCCGGATCTCGACCTGTTCGATCGCAACTGGCCGATCTGGACCTATAGCGAGGTCACGCCGCCGGCGAAGTTCGTCCACAACGAGGATCACCGGCGCGGCTATGCGCTGTCCTCGCTGGTATCCGGCGGCTGCATCGTTTCCGGCGCTTCGCTGGAGCGTGCGCTGCTCTTTACCGGCGTGCGCTGCAATTCCTATTCGCATATCGAGAACGGCGTGATCCTCCCCTATGTCGACGTCGGCCGCTCGGCGCGCCTCTCCAACGTGGTGGTGGATGCGCGTGTGCAGATCCCGGAAGGGCTGGTGGTGGGCGAGGATCCCGAGCTCGACGCCAAGCGCTTCATGCGAACCGCGAACGGCATCTGCCTGATCACCCAGCCGATGATCGACGCGCTGGAGGAATAGTCCGCAAGACCCTCACCCAACCCTCTCCCGCAAGCGGGCGAGGGCTTTCTGCCGGCTTCCTTGCCCACGATCGCGCGCAGGCGGAGGGACTCCCTCTCCCGCCTGCGGGAGAGGGCGGGGTGAGGGGCTTCCTTGTCAAAAGGCCTGTAGTTGATGACCCTGAAGATCCTCGCCGTCGTCTCCGAGATCTACCCGCTGGTGAAGACCGGCGGCCTGGCCGACGTTGCCGGCGCGCTGCCGGGCGCGCTGGCGCCGGAGGATGTGGCGGTGACGACGCTGGTTCCGGGCTACCCGGCCGTGCTGGCGGCTCTGAAGAAGCCGGAGGTCGTGCACACCTTCGCCGGCCTGTTCGGCCGCGACGCCCGGCTTCTGAAGGCGCATGCGGCGGGGCTCGACCTTCTGGTGCTCGACGCGCCGCATCTCTTCGACCGGCCGGGCAATCCCTATGTCGATGCCGGTGGCAAGGACTGGCTCGACAATCCGCTTCGCTTCGCCGCGCTTTCGCGCGCGGCGGCCGAGATCGGGCAGGGGCTGGTGCCGAAGCTGAAGCCGGACGTCATCCACGCGCATGACTGGCAGACGGGCCTGACCGCCGCCTATCTGCGCTATTCCGACCGTCCGGCCGTGCCGACGGTGATGACCGTCCACAACCTCGCCTTCCAGGGCCAGTATGGCCGGGACCTGCTGCCGGCCCTCGGCTTGCCGGCCCACGCCTATGCCATCGACGGCGTCGAATATTACGGCACAATCGGATTCCTGAAGGCAGGCCTGCAGCTTTCCGACCGCATCACCACCGTGTCGCCGACCTATGCGGCCGAGATCCGCACGCCGGAGGGCGGCATGGGGCTCGACGGCCTGTTGCGCGCCCGCGGCAACGCGGTTTCCGGCATCCTGAACGGCATCGACACCGGGGTCTGGAACCCGGCCGACGATCCGAGGATCGCCGCCCCCTTCGATCTGGCGCGCCTTGCCGGCCGCGCCGCCAACAAGAAGGCGCTGCAGCAGAAGCTCGGGCTCGACGTCGATCCGAATGCGCTGATCTTCGGCGTCGTCAGCCGGTTGAGCTGGCAGAAGGGGCTAGACCTCCTGCTGGAACGGCTGCCGGCGCTGCTCGGCGCCGGCGGGCAGCTGGCGCTGCTCGGCTCGGGCGAACCGGGGCTCGCGAACGGCTTTGCCGCCGCCACCACGCTGCATCGCGGCCGCGTCGGCATGCTGAACGGCTATGACGAGGAGCTGGCGCATCTGATCCAGGCCGGCTCGGACGTGATCCTGGTGCCGTCTCGCTTCGAACCCTGTGGGCTGACGCAGCTCTGTGCGCTGCGCTATGGCGCGCTGCCGCTGGTGTCTCGCGTCGGCGGTCTGGCGGATACTGTGATCGACGCCAACGAGGTGGCGCTCGCCGCCGGCGTCGGCACCGGCATCCAGTTCAACCCCGTCTCCGGCGACGCGCTGGAAGGCGCGATCCTGCGCACCGCCGCGCTCTGGCGCGACCGTCCGAGCTGGAAGAAGCTGCAGAAGAACGCCATGAAGACGGATGTTTCCTGGACCCGGCCGGCAGCCGCCTATGCGAGGCTCTATCGGGATCTGGCGGCGGCAAGCTGATGGTGGCCGGCATTCCTTTCGGCGAGGGATCGGCCGAACCGCTCGGCGTCACGCCGACCGCGATCGGCGTCAATGTCGCGGTCGTTTCCGCCCATGCCGAGGCGATCTTCTTCTGCCTCTTCGACGCGGAAGGCGAGGTCGAGCTTCGCCGCATCCGCCTGCCGGGCCGCACGGGCGACGTCCATCACGGTCATGTCGAGGGCGTCCGGCCGGGCGCGCGCTATGGCCTGCGCGCCGAGGGGCCATGGCGTCCGGAGGCGGGCCTGCGCTTCAACGGCGCGAAACTCCTGGTCGATCCCTATGCGCTGGCGCTCGACCGGCCGTTCCGGCTCGACGACGTCCTGTTCGACGCCCGCCGCCTGGGTGCGGCGAGCGACGGGCGCGACAGCGCCGCCGTCGTGCCGAAAGCGATCGTCACCGCCGCCGCGAAGGCAAGGCCGCGCCTGACGCCGCCGATCGCCTGGGACCGGCAGGTGATCTACGAACTGCATGTGCGCGGCTTTTCCAAGTGCAATCCGGCCGTGCCGGAGGCCATTCGCGGCACCTTCGCCGGCCTCGGTCATCCCGCCTCGATCGCGCATCTGAAGCGGCTCGGCGTCACCACGGTCGAACTGCTGCCGGTCGCGGCCTGGCTCGACGAACGCCACCTGCCGCCGCTCGGCCTCGTCAATTACTGGGGCTATAACCCGATCGCCTGGATGGCGCCGGATCCGCGCCTGGCGCCGGGCGGTTTCGCCGAAGTGGCCGACGCCGTCGCGGCGCTTCATTCGGCCGGCATCGCCGTCATCCTCGATGTCGTCTTCAACCATTCGGGCGAGAGCGACCATCTCGGCCCGACCGTGTCGTTGCGCGGCCTCGACAATCCCACCTACTACCGGCTCGAGCACGGCGACCCCTCCGGCTATGTCAACGACGCCGGCACCGGCAACATCCTCGCCTGCGATCGCCCGCCGGTCGTGCGCCTCGTCATGGATGCGCTCCGGACCTGGGTCGAGCGCGCCGGCGTCGACGGCTTCCGCTTCGACCTCGCCACCACGCTCGGCCGGCGCGAGGATGGTTTCGATCCTGCCGCGCCGCTGCTCGCCGCGATCGAGCAGGATCCGCTGCTGCGCGATCTCGTCCTGATCGCCGAGCCCTGGGACATCGGGCCGGGCGGTTATCAGCTCGGCAATTTTCCGGCCGCCTGGGGCGAGTGGAACGACCGCTATCGCGACACGGTGCGACGCTTCTTCCGTGGCGACGGCGGCATGGTCGGCGACATCGCCACGCGCCTCGCCGGCTCGGCCGACATCTTCGCGCCCCGTTACCGGGGCGTTACCAGAAGCGTCAATTTCGTTACCGCGCATGACGGCTTCACGCTCGCCGATCTTGTCGCCCACGTCCGCAAGCACAACGACGCCAATGGCGAGCGCAACCGCGACGGCACCGACGACAACAAGTCCTGGAACAACGACGCGGAGGGGGAGACGGCCGACGCAGCGATCCTCGCCCGCCGCCGCGCCGATGTCCGCGCGCTGCTGATGACGCTGGTGTTCTCGCGCGGCACGCCGATGCTGACCATGGGCGACGAACTCGGCCGCAGCCAGAAGGGCAACAACAACGCCTATGCGCAGGACACGCCGCTCGCCTGGCTCGACTGGGTATCGGCAGACGAGGAACTGATTGATTTCACGAGCGAGATCATAGCCTTGCGTGCGGATCATCCAGCGCTGCGCGACCCCCGGCCGCTCACCGGTAAGGTCGTGCCGGGCAGCGACGAGCCGGATGTAGGCTGGTTCGACGCCGACGGCCGGCCGCTGGACGAGGCCGGCTGGCACGCGCCGGGGAACCGGGCGCTGGTCGCCGTTCTGGCGACGGCGACGGCCGACGTGCCTTTGGACCGCGTCTGCCTCGTGCTGCACGCCGGTCCGGCGCCGATCGATCTGCGTCTGCCGCCCCATGCCGGCGGCGGTCGCTGGCGGCTGGGCGCGGCGTCTCTCGATCCGGATGGCATCCGGGCGGCCATGTCCGTGTCCGCGCAGTCCCTGCGCCTGGAGCCAAGGTCGGCATTGCTCCTGCTCGGCTAGGGAATGCTTGCGCCGGTCTTGGTATTTTGCGCGATCAAGAGAATTTTACGAAAAGCGCGCGAGATAAAGCTTGCCCAGCATTTACTGTGTTGGCCAAATTCAATGGCCGCTGCGGGCGCTTTTCGTTAAACTTGTAGGCAAGAACCGGGATCTGCTGACGGAGGCTGTCGTGCCCGATACCATTTTCAGGAATTGGTCCAGCGACTTCAGCAGGGACTGGGGCAGGAAGCCGATCCGGATCGATCACACGCTCAGCCAGAATGATCTCTTTTCCAAGGAAGCCCTGGCCGAACTGATCGAGCGCTACCCGATCGAGCACTACTCGCTGATGCGGACCAGTTCGCGCGGCGAGGAGAAGAAGATCTGGCGTCGCGGCGAAGTCGGCGGCCTCAGCGGCCATGAGGTCATGGCGCAGATCGCCTCGGGTGGTCTGTGGCTTCAGCTGCGCGAGTTGAAGCTCGTCGACAAGCGCTACAACGACCTGCTGCAGTCGATCTACGCCGAGGTCCGCGAGCGCGTGCCCGGCTTCCATTCCTTCGGCCACGAAATGGGCATCCTGATCTCGTCGCCCAACGCCAAGGCGCACTATCACGCGGATCTTCCGGGGCAGGCGCTCTGGCAGATCCTCGGCCGCAAGCGCGTCTATATCTATCCGGCCGCCGAGCCCTACCTGCCGCAGGACGAGCTGGAGAAGATCGCGCTGACCGGGCTTGAATCGGCGCTTCGCTACGATCCCGAGTTCGATCGCGACGCGCTGGTGCTCGATCTCGAGCCTGGCCAGATGCTGACCTGGGAGCTGAACGCCCCGCACCGCGTCGAGAACCATGACGAGCTCAGCGTCTCGATGACGACCGAGCACTGGACGGAGGAAATCCGTCGCGAACAGATGATGACCGTGGCGAACGGCATCCTCCGCAAGCATTTCGGCGTCAAGCCGAAGCGCGGGAGCGCCGATGGTCCGGCCTTCTGGGCCAAGGCCGCCCTGCAGGCGGGATGGCGCCGCAGTCCCTGGTACAAGCGCGAGCAGCGCAAGATGATGCCGGTGGATTTCCGGCTTGCGCCGGGGACAACCACGACGATCGTCGACATCCCCGCTTACGTCGTCTGAGGCTCTTTGGCACAACCGCCATGAGCGGAGGATGAGCGCGATGAGCAGCGGGGCGCGTGATCGCTGGACGGTCACCGTGCATGGATCCTGGCAGGAGGCGGCCGGCGACTGGCGGCCCTTCTTCGCCGAGGGGCCGTCGCCCACGCCCTTCCAGGCCGAGCCGTGGCTGGCGCATTGGTATGCCGCCTTCTCGGGCCGGCCCGATGTCCAACCCTTGCTCGTTCATGTCGCCGACGCCGGTGGAGCTGCTGCTGTCGCGCTGCCTCTGATCCTGCGCCGCGATCGTCTGAGAACCATCGAATTCGCCGATCTCGGCATCACCGACTACAACGCGCCGCTGCTCGGACCCGCCGCGCCGGTCGATGTCGCGGAAGCGCTGTCGCTGTGGCGCGCCGTTCGCGCATCCTTGCCGCCGGCCGACCTGATCGAGTTCACCAAGGTGGTGACGGAGATCGGCGGGCGGCCCAATCCGCTGGTCCAGGCGCTCGGCGGCGAGGCCTCGCATCTCTTCGGCAATTATGTCCGCATAGATACCGACTACGAGACCTGGCTGCGCAGCCTCGCCAAGGAGAACCGAAAGGAACTCGGGCGATTCTGGCGTGTCTTCACGCGGGACGAGCGCGCGCGCTTCATCTTCGTCGAGGATGCGGAAACGGTACGGAAGATCTACGGCTACCTGACGGCGCAGCAGAGCGCGCGTATCCGCTCGCTCGGGCTGCCCTATCTGCTCGACGAGCCGGACTATGACGCCTTCTACCGTGATATGCTGCTCGATGGCCTCAAGGACGGGTCGGCGAAACTGTCGGCGCTGGTCGCCGGCGACGAGTTGGTCGCGGGCCTGTTCGGCATCGCGCATGGCGATCACTATTCAATGGTGCGGATCAGCACGGCAGGTGGTGAATGGGCCAATTGCTCGCCGGGCCGGCTGGTGATCGAGCGGACCATGGAGGCGCTGCACCGGCAGGGCTATCGCGTCTTTGATTTCACGATCGGGGATTACGGCCACAAGCGCGCCTTCGAAGTCGAACGCGTGCCGCTCGTCAGCATTCACGAGAGCCTCTCGTGGCGCGGCTGGTCGACGGTCGGCTACGAAGGCGCCAAGGCGTTCGTCAAGCGCCATCCCGCGATTGAAAAGCTGGCCCGCAAGGTATTGCGACGGGCCGCCTGAGCCCGCTCACGCGGCGGCTTGGGCGCGACGGTCCAGCCGGCGTCGTAGGATGGTCCGCGCCTCGCCGCCATAGGCGACCAGGATGGCGATCGCATAGAGCCCCATGCCGAGAAGAATCGTCAGTACCAGCCCGGTGACGCTCCGTGCGGTCGGGACGAGGGCGAGGCCGAGCGCCATGACGCTGGTTGCGGCCATGACCTTGACGATGTCGAGCACGGGCGGGACGAAGTCGAGCCTCCGCATGGCGAGATACATGCTGACGGCCGCTGCCGCGGTCGAGCCGAGGGCCGTGCCGACTACGGCGCCGATCGGACCGAAGAGCAGCAGTCCCGCGGTGGTCAGGACGACTGCCGCGACGATCTCGACGATGTCGACGATGCCGGCATAAGAGAGCCGCTTCTCCAGGATGAAGATCTGGTCGCTGACATGCACATGCAGGAAGCGGATGGCGGCGGCGAGTGCCGACAGGCCGAGGATCGTTTTGGTCATCTCGCGGTAGGGCTCGGCGATCAGCAGGTCGGTGGCCGGCGTGCTGATCATGGCGATGCCGACGACGGTCGGCGCCATGACGCCGATCAGAAGGGCGGCGTTGGTGGCGAGTTGCTGCAGCGCTTCGGCGCGCCTGCCCTCGTTCAGGAGGCGGGCCGCGATCGGGAAGGCGGCCGCCGCGACCAGCATGGCGCCGAAGGATGCGCAGCGCCGGCCGAGCCCCCAGCCGACGGCCATCAGGCCGAAGGCGGCGGCGCCCGAGATGTGCCCGACGACGTATCGGAAATTGTTCTCGGCGATCCAGCCGAGGCCATAGAGGATCAGGATCGGGCCACCATAGGCGAAGGCGGCGCGGAGGATCGCGGCCTCGATCCGGCGCGGCAGGATGGCGATGCCGATCATTGGCGCGGCGACGAGATTGGCGATGAATTGTGCCGCGCCATAGGCGAGGATCAGAGCCTCGCTGGTCGGCTGCCACCATGTCAGCAGCGCCAGGCCGATGCCGAAGCCGAGGATCGGCCCAAGGATCTGCAGCAGCGTGTAGGCCAGGATGTTTGACTGCGCCCGTGCCCGCTCGGAATAGTGGGTGTTGATGCCGCGCGTCGCGAAGAAGAAGGCGACGACCAGCACGGTTTGCCAGGTGAGATGGGTGACGTCGATGATCGCAACCGTGATCACCGCGGCGACGAGGCTGATTGCGACCGAGAGGAAGATGACCGCCGCTTCGGTGTGCAGGAAGGCGCTGCGCTCGGCCCGACCGCGCTCGAACGGCATGAAACGCAGCGCGTAGACCGAGAACCAGGACAACGCGATCAGATAGGCGAACTCCTGCGTCGCCGTGATGAGCACGTAGGAGCCCATCTCGGCCGGCGGCAGGAAATAGGTCCAGACCACCATCGACAGCAGCTGGAAGGCGGGCGACAGCAATTGTGCCGGAAGGTAGCGGATCGTCTGGCGGATCAGCATGCGCGCGGTTCGTTGGTGGAAGGCGGAATGAAGCGACGATCGAGCAGGATCAGGATCATCGTCATCATGAGCGCCATGTCCGTCGTCTTGTTGGCGATGCCGGTCGAGGTCGACGTCACGAGGAAGAAATAGGCCAGCGGCAGCAGGCCCGCCCACCCGACGCTGCGGAGAATCTCGGAGCAGAAGAAGAGGAGCCCGACGAAGAACAGCAGCGTGGTGATGATGCCGTAGTAGGCGAAGAAGGCAACCACGAAGCTCTCGATTCCGATCGCGAGGTCGAGCCGGCGCTGGTTGGAGGCGACATGGGAGAGGTCGGGGGCGAAGACCAGATCCCGCAGTGCCATGCCGTCGAAGATGTGGAACATGGCGATGCGGGTGGCGGCGCTGCCGGAATCATCCTCGAAGCGGCTCAGGAAGGTATCGAGAATACCCCCCTGGACCAGCAGCGACCCGACGGTGGCGATCAGGGTGAGCACGACGATGACGGCGAAGGCGTCGCGCAGGCGGAACCGCCTGCCGGCGAGGACGGCGGCGATGCTCCAGGCGCTGCGGGCGGCGAGCAGGAGCAGCACCACGACGGTTGCGGCGCGGCCGCCGAAGGTGACCATGGCGCTGAGGTTGTAGATCAGCAGGAAGGTGCGAAGCGGCAGGTCGAAGCGGCGGCCGCCGGGGCCGGTCAGAATCAGCAGATAGAGCCCGGTGGCGAGCGTGTTGATCAGCGGATGTCCGAGCAGCGCCGTCGATCGCCAGTCATAGGTGATGACCTCGCCGCCTGAATAATAGGGCGTCAGCCGCCAGCCGGTGAAATACTCCGCGAAGCCCAGCGTCGAGTTGACCAGAAAGAACAGGTGCAGCGCGATGACCAGTCGCTCCATCATCGGCGCGCGCAGCGCCGAGAGCGAGACGAACATCGCCAGCGGCAGGACGAAGGTGTCGGCGATCGCCGAGATCGGCAGCTTCTGGACGATGGCGGTCTGGAATGTCAGCAGCGCGATCGCCATCGCGAAGACGAGCAGGCCCGGCCGGCGCACCGCCAGCGTCGCCAGCATAGACCCCGGACCGATCGCGACCGCCCATACGGCGAGCGAGGCCAGCGACAGGAACGTCGCCGGATGGAATTTTGCGAGCGGCGATCCGCCCGCAGACGCATAGGGCAGGCCCGCCGCCTGCAGCACCTTGGACGAGACCAGGAACAGCACGGCGACGGTGAGCGCCGTCAGGCCTGTGGCGAGCCCGTAGGGGCGCGCAATCCGGATCGGTCGATGGAAGCTCGGCGCGGTCCGGGAAGCGCTCATGTCGTCGCCGCCTTCTCCGCTTTCGCATCCGCGCCGTCGGCGCGCGCGCCGCTCACCGGGCGCAGCGTGATGCCGAGGAACAGGAGCGCCGTCCAGCGCGTGCGGACGAGCAGCCGATGGAGCAGGATCGGCATGCCGAGACCGACGACGAGGGCCGCGGCGAAATACACCCCGTTCGGCAGGCCGGGCAGCAGCGTCCCCAGCGCCTTGCGAAGCGCGGCGGTGAAGAAGACGTGGAAGAGATAGATCGTATAGGAATAGCCGCCGACGAATTCGAGCGGCTGCCAGGTCAGGCGACTGAAGAAGAGAAACAGGCAGGCGGCCAGCCCGAACAGGAGCCCGAAGGTGGACTGGCGGGCGAAGTTCAGCCCGTTCCAGCCTTCATACTGTCCGAGATTGAGCAGGAACAGCACGGCCACGGCCTGCCCGAAAAGGGCTGTCACGAGGCGCCGTCGCGCCGGCACGTCGCCGATCCGCGCGTTGAGAGACCAGACCCGCAGCAATTGGCCGAGCAGGAAATAGGGCAGGAGATAGAACGCCGAGCCGATGGCGAACAGGTCGGGATTGAAGGTCGGCGCGGCGACGAAGATGGCGCAGGCGACTGGAAACAGCGCCGTCATGAAGGCGCGGGAATGCCTCCCGGCGATATAGTTTCCGGTAAGCAGTGCTGCCATCATCAGCATGGTTGCCTGCAGATACCAGTAGTGCTCGTAGGGCAGAAGGTAGAGCTGCCAGATCGGTTGCGAGAAATCGTGGTTGATCAGGCCAAAGCAGAAATAGAACAGGGTGGAGACGACCACGAAGGGGATGCCGATCCGGCGCAGCTTCTTGCCGAAGGCGACGGACAGCGCCGCGCGGTCGGCGACATAAGCCTGGAACACGTATCCGGACAGGAACGAGAACAGCGGCATGCGGATGTGGATGAATAGCTCGGTGAAGAGCCGCCAGCCATTGTGTCCGGCGATGTGCATCCCGTGCTGCGGGTCATTGCCGATGACGTGGTAGGCGACGAGCAGCACGCAGGCCAAACCGCGTAGTGCCTCGATATGCCTGTCTCTCCGAGGGGAGGTCGTCACCATGCCTGAGAACTTGTCCGTTGCGCAGGGTTGCGCGCGCACGAGCTATAGGCCCATTCCCGCCCGACGCGTCCCTGTTTCTGGCGATAGCGTTAACCGTTTCATCCCGCGTGCAAAAAGCAAGCGACGAGTGCGTGAACGCGAGGACGGATCTTTCGTCGCGCGGGGAAGACAGGCGGCTGCGCGATTTATGAACAAATCGCCGTGACGCGGCCTCAAATCAACGTTTAGGTATCCTTAATCGCGCGTCTCCATAGTCATTGGGCCGGACCTGCGGGCCGGCGATCCGTAAGGCGTGCGGATTCCATCCTCGTCCATGGAAGACAATGGCGGCCAAGGCAAATTTCTCGATGAGTCGCCCCTCCGATCCGGCGGGCGAAGCCGGCGGAGCGTTCGATTCCGCCGCCTCGGATTCCATTGACCTCTCCATGCTGCTGGCGATGCTGCGCCGCCAGGTCCTGCTGATCCTGCTGGTCGCCGCGCTCTTCGTCGGCGCCGGGTTCGCCTATTCCTATCTGGCCGACAAGGTCTATCAGGCGACGGCCCGCGTGCTGCTCGATCCGCGCGACAAGCAGCTCGTCGGCGAGGAAGTGGTGCGCCCGACCCAGGGCGTCGATCTGAGCTGGATCGAGACGCAGGTCGATCTCGTCACCGCCACCGGCACGCTGCGCAAGGTGGTCGAACGGGAGCATCTCATCGATGATCCCGAATTCGGCGGCACCGGCAGTCCGGCCGATCTGGACGCCGTGATGAATTCCTTCGCGCGCCATGTCCGCGCCGAGCGCGGCGCCCAGACCTATGTCATCGACGTCATCGTCTCCTCGACTTCGGCGGAGAAGTCGGCCCGGCTTTCGAACGCGGTCGCCGACGCCTTCATCGCCAGTCTCACCGAGGCCAAGCAGAACGCCGCGCGCCAGGCCAATATCCTGATTGCCCGGCAGATCGACGACCTGAAGGCCAAGGCGCGCGAGGCCGAGGACCGCGTCGAGGCCTATCGCCGCGAGAACAACGTCGTCCAGGTCGACGGGCGACCGGTCGACGAGCAGACGCTGAAGCAGTTGAATGAGGCGAACGTTACGGCGCGGCTCAAGGCCGACGAGGCTTCCAGCCGCCTGGCAAAGCTCGACGCCATCGCACGTTCGGGCGGCGGCGATCTCGCCTCGGCGCTTTCGTCCGTGGATTCCCCCGTGCTCGGCCGCCTGAAGGTCGAGTATGCGCTGGCGCTGCGGCAGCAGGCCGAATTGCAGCAGACGCTCGGCGATCGCCATCCGCGCATGCAGGCGATCGATGCCGACATCGCCCGCAGCCGCGGCCTGATCAAGCAGGAGCTCGACACGATGGTGGCGCGCGCCCGCGTCGACGCGGACCTCGCCAAGTCGCAGGTGGCGAGTTCCGCCGCGGCGCTGGCCGCCGCGACGAACAAAGTGAGCCAGACGAGCGACGCCAGCATCGCGCTTCGCGATCTCGAAGGCGAGGCGACGATCCGTCGTGACGTTTACCGCGCCTTCGTCGCCCGCGCGCAGGAGACCGGGCTGCAGGAGAATCTCCAGGTTTCCGACGCGCGCATCATCAGCCCGGCGCAGGTGCCGCTCTATCCCTCCTGGCCGCGCAAGAAGATCATCCTGGGACTGGCCGGCATCGGCGGTCTCGGCGTCGGCTTCGCCCTCGCGCTCTATCGTGGTCGTTCGCGCCTGGACCGTCCCCAGGGAGCGCCCGCGCTTCATCTCGTCGATGACGCGGCCGGGCCAAAAGCTGAACTGCCGGAAGCCCGTCCCGCCCCGCCCGAGCCCGGCAATGTGCTTGCCGAAATCGGCGTTCCCGGATCGCTGGCGAGCGGCGACGTGGTGACCGAGGAGGCGGCCGGAGAACTGATGGGCGGCGTTGCCGTCGACTCCCGCCCTGCCTTCCAGTCGCTCGCCGACCAGCTGATGAAGCCGGCCGATACGGAGGGGCCGGCGGTGCATGTCCTGTTCGGAACCGCCGCCAGCGGCGCGATCGCCGCCGTGGCCTATGGCCTGGCCCGCGTCATGGCGGAGCAGTCGGCCGAGACGCTGCTGATCGATGCCAATAGCGGCGCGGTGACGACGGGTTCCTCGCTTCTCGGCCGCGACGTCTCCGGCATTCTCGATCTCGATCTCCGTCACGCCGAGGCTGACGCCATCGGCAGTCGGCTCGAGGGCGCCTCCATCGTGCTTCTGCCCGCCGCGAGCGCGCGCCTGCGCCACCAGATCGGCTTTCATGGCGAACGCCTGGTCGAGACGATCCGCGACGTGGCGGATGGGTTCCAGCGCGTCGTGGTCGATCTCGGCCCCTCCTGTCCGCCGGCCCTGTTCAGTTCCCTGGTCGATATCGCCGACGACGTCGTCATGGTCGTCGATGCCGAGGAGGCGGATTCTCCGGAGATCCGCTCCATGTTCGCCGATCTTCGCCGCCTCGTGCCGGACCTGCGAGGCATGGTGGCGGCCCGGGCGACGTCGGTCGTCGTCGACGATGCGCCCCCCGCGACCGCGACGGCTTGATCGCCATGGCGCAGTCCCCCGTCATCCATGTCGACGAGAGCCATCTCGGCCGCTACGTGACGGGGCTGGAACGGATTACGCTCGAACTCTTTTCTGCCGAAGCGCTTGCGCCGCTTCCGGTGGAGCCTCTGCGCGCCTCCGGCACGCGCGGCATGATTGTGGCCCAGACGGTCCGGCTCCCCGCGCGGCTCGCGGCCAATCGGCGCTCGCTGGCGCTCTGTCCGGGCTTTCCGCCGTCGATCCCTGTGTCGCTGTTCGGTGATCGCGTCATTCCCTACATTCATGACACCTTCCTGCTGACACGGAAGCAGGATCTGAACTGGCGCGCCCAAACCTATATGGCGCCAGCATTTCGTTTCGCCTTGCGCCGTCTGCCGTGGCTGCTCGTCAATTCCGAAACCACCCGCGACGAGGTCTCCCGCTTCGCCCGGCCGGATGCGGAGATTTCGCTCTATCGGCCATGCGTCCGCGATGTCTTCGGCATCGCCCATCAGGCTGGCCGGGCTCGTATCTGGTCGAAGGGGCAGGCGCTTCGGCTGATCGCGATCGGCACGGTCGAACCACGCAAGAACCTCCGCGCCGCCGCGGCCGTCGCCGCCGCGTTGCAGGCGGCCGGCGTCGATGCCCGGCTCGACATCGTCGGCCGCCT
This sequence comes from Kaistia sp. MMO-174, assembly GCF_037147815.1. Classification (NCBI taxonomy): domain Bacteria; kingdom Pseudomonadati; phylum Pseudomonadota; class Alphaproteobacteria; order Hyphomicrobiales; family Kaistiaceae; genus Kaistia; species Kaistia sp. MMO-174. The sequence goes on from NZ_JBBCUO010000002.1 coordinate 141,320, forward strand.
GGGCTGGGGCAATGAGGTCGAGGCGCTGAAGGCATTGCCGCATGTGACGCTGCACGGCTATCAGCCCGCCGACCGCGTTCGCGAACTGATCGCCGCCGCGCATGCGCTGATCACCACCTCGCATGACGAGGGCCTCGGCCTCGCGCCGCTCGAAGCGCAGCAGGGCGGGCTGGCCACCATCGTGGCCGACATCAAGGTGTTTCGCGAAGCGCTGGGGGCCTCCGGTCTTTTGATCGATCCGGCCAGGCCGGATGAGGCCGCCCTGCGAATCCGGGCGCGGCTCATCGACCCGCCCGATGGCTTTGTCGCGGCGGCTGAGCTCGCCAAGGCCAATCTCGATCGCTGGAACAGCGCTGCCGATCGCGACAAGGCGCAACTGATTGAGCGCCTTGCCGCCAAGCTCGCCGCGCGTGGCTAGGGCGTTCGCTTCGGCCGGCCCGTGAGCGCCGCCACGATCGCGTCGACGGCAGGCTTTGGCCGGAAATCCGAATCATAGGGCAGGGGCCGGGGCAGGCGCTTCGCGTCGGGGTCGGCCTCGCGCGCGGCGTGCTCATACCAGCTGGCGGAATCGGCGAGCTGCCAGGTGATCACCGTCTTGACCGCCGGCACACTCAGCACGGCATTCAGGAAGTCGCGGTAGCGGGCGGCGACGGCGGCGTCGCGCGCCGGGATGTCGTCCGGAAAGCTGCTGTCGTCGACGTCCAGCTCGGTGATCAGGATGTCGATCTTGCGTTCGGCCAGCTGGTGCAGGAAGTCTGCGAAGCCGGAATCGTCGAACGGGCGTCCTGGGTCCAGATGCCCCTGCAGCCCCACCGCGTCGAGCCGCACTCCGTCGTGCTGCAGCCTGTCGACAAGCTTCAGGAGACCGGCGCGGATTTTTGCGCCGTCCTCGTTCCAGACCTCCGTCATCGCCTCGTTCAGGACCAGCCGAGCCTTCGGGTCAGCGGCTTGAGCGCGCTTGAAGGCGCGGCTCACATAGTCCGGACCGAACGCGTCCAGCCAGGGACCGCCGCGAAAGTCGCCGGCCAGGCCGTGGCCCGGCCAGAATGGTTCGTTGACCACATTCCAGGACGGCAGACGGCCCGCGAAATAGCCGACGGTCTCGTCGATATGGCGGTCGAGCGCCTTCTGCTTTTCGGCCCGCGACAGCGCCATCAGCCATTCCGGCCGGCTCTCATTCCAGGCGAGGGCGTGGCCGTGAACGGGAATGCCCGCCGGTTCGGCGAAGGCGAGGATCGCTTCCGCGTCTCCCGGCAGGAAGAGATTGGCTTCGGGCCGCAGATGGCCGAAGATCAGCGCCCAGTCGACCGTGAAGATCCGCGCCTGTTCGACATAGAGCGAAGCCTGGGCTTGGTTCTCCAGCGTATCGGCGGCGATCGACGTGCCGAAGACGACGCGGGCTTGCCCGGCGATCGCGCCCAGAGTTTCGCTCTTCGGTGTCGCCGCGATCCCTGGCGGCCGCAGCAGCGCGGCTGACAATCCGGCGCCAGCGGCAAGGAAATCCCTGCGGGAGAACTTCACGGCGGTCTCCATCGCGTCCGGTTCCAGTCTTTTTAACCTTCTCAGCTATATCGGTACCCGGCAAGCCTCGGCGAGGCGCAACGCCTTGGCCGGAAGCCGCCGATTGGATAAACGGGAGACGAGCAGGCGATCATGGCAAGTTCAGACACCATGCGATCGACAACGCCGCCGGATCTCGTGCGCATCGATGCTGGGCGGGTGAATGTCGCGACGCAGGCCGAACTGATCGCACGCGTCATCTCGGATGCGGCGAACGGCATCGGCGGTGATGTCTTCACGCTCAACCTCGACCATCTGGTCAAGCTCAGGGACGATGCCCGATTTCGCGAGGCCTACGCCGCCGCGACCTATGTGACGGCGGACGGCGCGCCCGTCGTCAGCATCGCGCGACGCCAGGGCGTTGCGGTGGATCGCGTGACCGGCGCCGATCTGGTCGTGCCGCTCTGCGAGGCCGCCGCCGCCGCCGGCGTCTCGATCCATCTCTTCGGCACATCCGACGCCATCCGCGACGAGGCCGCCGCGCGGCTCAGAGCCGCCATTCCCCGTCTTGAGATCGCGGGTTCGGAATCGCCGCCGCGCGGCTTCGATCCGGTCGGGGCCGACGCGATGGCCGCCGCCGGCCGCATCGCCGCTTCAGGCGCCGGCATCTGCTTCGTGGCGCTCGGCGCGCCGAAGCAGGAGCTCTTCGCACATGCCGCCGTGCAGCAGCGGCCCTCCGGGGTCATTTACATCTGCATCGGCGCGGCGCTCGATTTCATTTCGGGCCGCAGCAAGCGCGCGCCGCTTCTGTTCCAGCGCACCGGGACGGAATGGGTCTGGCGCTTCATCCAGGAGCCGCGCCGGTTGGGGATGCGCTACGCCCGCTCGATGGGCTACTACATCGGTTACCTGATGAAGGGCTCCGCGCGCGGCTAGGGTAATTCGAGAATGACACACCGGCTGACCATGCTGCATCCGATCGATCCGCGCGGCTCGAAGGTCGGCGGTATCGAGACGCATGTCCGCCTGATGTTCGAGCGCCATCCGCCGGATTTCTCGGTCCTGCTGGTTGGCGTCGACGAGCGAGGCGATCTCGAGCTCGGCAAGGTGGTCAAGCTGGCGGTCGGCGACCACACGATCGACTTCCTTCCCGTCGTGCACATTCCGGACCGCGAGATCCATGGCGCCGCCAAGAAGCTCTGGCAATCGGTGACGCTGCGCTTCGCGCTCGGCGCGCTGCGCTACCTGCCGACGATCCGCCGGCTCGGCGACGCGCCTCACGCGACGACGGAGCTGCAGCGTTTCGAGTTCGCGCCGATCGGCCGGATGCTCGGGCGTCCGGTGGTTCAACTCGTGCATGGCGAGGGTAGCCGCAAGGACCAGATGGATTCGCTCATCAAGCGATTCTGGTACATCAACGCCCTGAACGAGCGCATCGCGCTTCGCCTCGCCAGCCGCATCGTCTGCGTCAACCAGAACATCATCGAGCGGTTCAAGAAGGTGATGCCGCAATTCGTGACGAAGTCGGAGCTGCTGACCGTCTCGGTCGACATGGACCGCTTCGCGCTGGCGCCGTTCCCGGAAGGCGACGTGTTCCGCATCGTCTTCGCCGGCCGCCTCGACACCTTCAAGGACCCGCCCCTGATGTTCGAGACCATGCGCCGCCTGCATGCGGCGCGGGGCGGGCGGTTCGAGTTTCACTATATCGGAACCAGCGATCCCCATCGCTTCGCCGAATTCGCCGCGATCGAGCCGTTCACGATCCGGCATGGCTTCCAGAATTCCGAAGGCGTGGCCGCGATCATGCGGCAATGCCATTCCGGCGTGCTCACTTCCTTCTTCGAAGGCATGCCCTGCTACCTGCTCGAACTTCTCTCGACCGGCCGTCCCGTCGGCGCGATCCGCCTGCCGCAGTTCGATCCGCTGCTCGTCGCGGGCGAGAGCGGATTCCTGGTCGAGCGCCCCGCGGATGCCCTCGCCTCGGCGGAGCAGATGACGGCGGGCTTCCTGACGCTTTGGGACGAGATCGCGACCGGCCGATTGGCGCCGGAGGCGATCCGCGCCAAGGCGTTTCCCTATTCGACCAAGGTGCAGATGCCGAAGCTGTTCGAGCGGCATCGGCAACTGGCGGCCGATCGGAGCTAGCGGGTCACTCCTCGCGGGCGATCTCGTCGAGCAGCTTCTGCCAGGCCGCGAAGCCGGCCTCGCTCGAAAACTGGCGGGCGCGCGCGATGCGGGGGGCGGGATCGCCGGGATCGGCCAGCGTCGCGTCGATCGCTTCGGCCATGGCCCGCGGGGCACCGATCGGCACGATCTTGCCGAAGCGGTCGCCTGCCAGGATCTCGCGCGGACCGGCGCAGGCGGTGGCGACCACCGGCAGGCCGGCTCCCAGCGCCTCGACGGCGACCATGCCGAACGCCTCGGTGCGCGATGGGATCGCGCAGAGCCGCGCCGCGTCATAGAGCGGCGTCGGATCGGTATATCCCGCCAACCGCACCTTCGAGCCGAGATCGAGCTGCCGGATCTGCGCTTCCAGCGCCGGTCGTTCCGGTCCTTCGCCCGCGATCGTCAGCGTCGCGCCGGAGGCGGAGACCAGGGCAAAGGCGGCGATCAGATCGTCAAAGCCCTTCTCGCGCGACAGCCGGCCGACGGCGACGATGTTTGGCGCGCGCGCCGCGAGGCTCGAAGCGTCGATTGTCGTCGCGGGCAGGGGCACCGGATTGTAGATCCGCACCGTCTTGTCGGCTTCGGCGCCCCAGCGGTCGACCATCACCGTCTTCAGGGTCTCGGAGACACAGACGATCCGGCTGCACAGCTTGGTGAGGATCGGCATGCCGTAATAGGCGGCGGCGGCGAGTTTGCCGGTCTTGTATTCCTCGAAACCATGGAAGGAGATCACCAGCGGCACGCGGTTGCGGGCCCGGAGCTTGGCGAGCGCCAGTTTGGTGGCATTGCCGGAAAGGGCAGAGAGCGCGACATCTGGCGCGAAATCGCGAAGCAGGCGGGCGAGAGCGGCGACGCCGGCGCGGTTTCCGGAGGGCAGCACCTCGACCCGCACGGCCGGATCGAGCCCGGTCGTCCCGTCGCCCACGCCGTCGACGGCGAGCACCACGTCATTGCCCTCTGCTGCGAAATGCGAGGCGAGCAGCGCCCAGACGCGTTCGGCCCCGCCGCCTCCGGCGAGCGATCGCGTGTAAAAGAGATACTTACGCTTTGCCACTAGCCTGCTCGTTCCGCGTGCCGGGAATCTACCGCACCGAGCCGTAATGCCGAATGCGCGTCGCGCCAAGGAGAGAGATGCCGATGCGGATCGATATCCGGCTCGACCCGAGCAAGTTGCGCGGCTGGCAGTGCGAGGTCGTCACCGCATTGCGGGCGCGGCCTGGCTGCGACGTCCGCCTTTCCAGGGGCACGGCGAACGCCGGCCTGCCGAAATCCGCCGACACGCTGCTCTGGCTGGAGCGCACGCTCTTCCACGCCGAGCACGGCGCCCTCGCGACGGGGGCGGCCTGGCCCGACCTGCCGGCGGCGGAGGACGACTGGAGCCCTGACCTCAGGATCGATTTCTGCGGTGACGGGACTTCCGAGGGGACGGCGATGGGCGTGCTCAGCCTCCGCTGCGACGGCGAAGAGCCGGAGGCGGGGGCGCTGGCCGCAGTCCTCGACGAACGCGCGCCCTCCATGCACACCTGTCTCGCGCTCGACGGCGCCGTGCGCATTCTTTCTGTCTGGCGGCCGGCGGTCGAAAACCGGCGCAGCGCGACGGCAGCGCTCGGCATGCTGCTCGGCCGCGCCGCCCACATGCTGGTGCATGACGCGGCGCGCCTCGCGGATGGCATCCCGGGAGGCAGCCTTGCCGCTCCGCCTCTTCCTGAGACGCTGGACCGTTCCGCGGCCAGCTTCTTCACCACCTCGCTGGCCGCTCGCGTGCGCAATCGCATTGAGCGCCAGCTCGGTCGCGCGCCGAATTGGTTCGTCGCCTGGCGCGACCGCGTGGGCGGCGACGAATTGCCGGTGATCGGCCCGGCTGGCTTCCGCCGGCTCGCCGATGACGGCCAGCGCTTCTACGCCGATCCGTTCCTTTGGGAGCAGGGCGGCAAACGCTACCTTTTCGTCGAGGAGTTTCCCTATGCGACCGGCAAGGGTGTGCTCTCGCTGAGCGATATCGGCAGCGACGGCAAGGCCACGACGCCGCGCGTCATCTTCGAGACGGATTGCCATCTCTCCTATCCCTATCTGTTCGAGCATGATGGGGCCCACTGGATGATCCCCGAGACCTCGTCGCGGCGGACCGTCGAGCTCTATCGCGCCGATCCGTTCCCGGATCGCTGGACGCTGCACTCGGTGCTGCTCGACAATGTCGATCTCGGCGACGCGACGCTGCAGAAGGTCGGCGACATCTGGTGGATGTTCGCCGGCTCGCGCGAGCGTTGGACGTCGAGCTGGGATGCGCTCTCGCTCTTTCGTGCGCCGTCGCCCTTCGGGCCGTGGCAGCCGCATCCCGGCAATCCGGTTCTGGTCGATCTCCACGCCGCGCGGCCGGCCGGCCGCATTCTCGACATCGGCGGCCGGCTCGTGCGGCCGGTGCAGAATTGCGACGGGCTCTATGGCGCCGCGCTCGGCTTCGCCGAAATCCGCACTCTCTCGTCGCAGACCTATGCGCAGACGCTGTCGGCTTCCGCGCTGCCCTGGGGCGACAACAGCGGGCTGCATACCTACAACCGCAGCGCCACGCTTGAAGTGATCGACCTCTTCGGCCCGCGCGGCTGAACCTTCGCCAAAGTCCGTCACCCGACCTTCTCCCCCAGCGGGCTGGGGGAGGGTTCTATTGACTCGATCTCGACAAATATGAAAAAGATTTTTGCATAAGAAATCCGAGTGAGGGGTCGATATGGCGGACACGATGGTGGAGAGCGACCTGGTCGTGCGGGGCGGCAAGCGGATCGACTGGATCCGCTCGCGGATGCGGCTGCTCGCGGGCGTCCGGGCCGAGTTCGAGCGCGAGAAGCCCTTTGCCGGCCTCTCCATCGGCGTCTCGCTGCATCTGGAGCCGAAGACGGCGGTGCTGCTCGAGGTTCTGAAGGCAGGCGGTGCTGCGATCGTCGGCACCGGCAATCATGGCTCGACGCAGGACGACATCGTCGCCGTTCTGCGGGCGCAGGGCATGAACCTGTTCGGCAAGCGCGACGATGACCTCCAGCAGCATCTGGCGAACGTGGCGAAGGTCGTCGCGGCGAAGCCGGACATCCTGCTCGACAATGGCGCCGATCTCGTCGCGCTCGCGATCGAGGCGGGCACCGAAGCCACGATCCGGGGCGGCACGGAGGAGACGACATCGGGCGGCGACCGGCTGCGCGGCGAACTCGCCGGCAAGGTGCCGTTTCCGGTCATCGTCATCAACGACAGCCCGCTGAAGCAGATCGCCGAGAACCGCCATGCCGTCGGCCAGTCGATCGTCGAGAGCTTCATGCGGATCACCAACCTGATGATCCCCGGCCGGCGCTTCGTCGTCGTCGGCTATGGCTGGTGCGGGCGGGGCATTGCGCAATATCTCGATGCGCTTGGCGGTCGCGTCGCGGTGGTCGAGACCGATGCGATCAAGGCCCTGGAGGCGGCCCTCGACGGCTATCGCGTCGGGACGGCCGAGGACCTGGCCCCCTGGGGCGAAGTCTTCATCACGGCGACCGGGCGACCGGGCGTGCTCGGCGCCAAGGCGATCGCCGGGATGCGCTCCGGCGCGGTGCTTGCCAATTCCGGCCACTTTCCCTGGGAGATCGATGTCGCGGCACTTCGGGCCCAGGCGGTCGGCTCGCAACTGGTGGACGATTCGCTGGAGCGGATCGAACTCGCGGATGGCCGCCATGTCGTGCTTGTCGCCGACGGGCGCATGTTCAACCTCGCTGGCCGCGAGCCGAAGGGCAATTCGATCGAATCCATGGACATCGGCTTTATGCTGCAGGCGCTGTCGCTCGCGCGCGTCGCCGGGGCCGGCCGTACGGGACTGGTGCCGGGCGCCCAGCCGGTTCCGGACGACATCAACCAGACGATCGCCCGCCGCATGGTGGCCGAGATGGGAGCGCATCTGTAGAAGCACCCTGTCGCCATCGGCGCGGCAGGATGGAACCTTCGGGAGCGGGCGGTCGGATGACGGACGAAGGCGGGATCGAGAGCCCGAACTATGGCGTACCCGCCCTCGACAAGGCGCTGGATATCCTGGAACTGCTGGCCGGCAGCAAGGAGGGGATGACGCTGGGCGAGATCGCGGCGGCGGTGGATCGCTCGGTCAACCAGATCTACCGGACGCTGGTGACGCTGGAGCGGCGGGGCTATCTGTTCCGCGCCCGTCCGTCCGGGCTCTATTTCCTGTCGCTGATGCTGTTCGAGATCGTGCACCGGCAGGAGCCGATGCGCGGGCTTATCGATATGGCTCTGCCGGCGATGCGCGCCCTCAGCGAGGCGATCGGCCAGTCCTGCAATCTCAGCATCCACGATGCCGGCCGGGTCGTCGTCATCGCTCAGATCGACAGTCCCAGCCCGTTCGGCTTTCGCGTCCGCGCCGGCGCGACCTTTCCGCTGTTCGAAAGCGCCACCGGCCGGCTGCTGATGGCGTTTGAGCCGGATGACGCCAAGGTGCGGTGCTGGCTGCAGGGCGACAGCGAGTCGGCCTTGGAAACGTTGGGGGTTGGTCTCGCGACGATCCGCGAGCGCGGTTTCGAGGAGGAGGCGGACAGCCTGCAACCTGGCGTCACCGACCTGGCCTTTCCGATCCTCTCTCGCGACGGCCGCGTCGTCGCGGCCCTGACCGTGCCCTATGTGACGACGAGCTACAGTCGCCGGCCGATCGCCGATGTCCGTGCAGCGGCCGGGAATGCCGCCGCGGCGATCAACGCGGCGATCCGGGGCGAGGGCGGCTAGAGCGTTTCCGAGCGAAGTGGAGACCGGTTCGCGTGAAGAAAACGCGACCAAACTAGCGCTCGTATTTTTCCAGGAACGCCTCGATTTCGAGGGTACGGAAGTCGGGCAGGGCGAGCCGCAGCGCCTCGTGATCCCAATCCCACCAGGCGAGCGCCAGCAGCCGGTCGGCGATCTCGGCGGGGAAGCGGCGCTTGATCGTTCTGGCGGCGACGCCGACGGCGATCTCATATGGGCCGACATCCTTCGTGACGACGGCGCCGGAGCCGATGATCGCGCCGGTGCCGATCGAGACGCCGGCGAGCACCGTGACGCCGTGACCGATCCAGACGTCGTGGCCGATCGTGCATGGGGTCGAGCGGCGCCAGTCGAAGAACGCGGCTTCGTCGGCTTCGCCCTCGAAATACTTCGAGGCGCGATAGGTGAAGTGGGACTGGCTGGCCCGCCATTGCGGATGGTTGCCCGGGTTGATGCGCACCGCCGCGGCGATCGAGCAGAACTTGCCGATCGTCGAATAGATCACGTCGCCCTGCTCGGAGACGTAGGAATAATCGCCCATCGTCGTCTCGATCATCGACGTTCCGGCGCCGACCTCGGTGTAGCGCCCGAGCGTCGATTGCTCGACGCGGGCGGTCGTGTGGATGGACGGCGTCAGGCCGAGCGGCATCGCGGGAACTCCCATGTGGTGGATCCGGCGATAAGTGGATCCAGATCATGACGCTGCGATGACTAAGCCGGCGAAGCCGATTTATGCTTGATCTGCCGTGTAGTGTTGTTCGGGCCCCAAGTGGAAAAGACCGTCACAAAAGCTTTGCTTCGAAATTGCATGATCCGCCCAATTCGGGAGATCATGACATGTTGGTTCTGGACGGCGTTGCGCGACACTTCAACAACAAGGCAGCCGTCAGCGACGTCAGCTTGACGATCGGCTCCGGTAGCTTTGTCGGCGTGATCGGGCGTTCCGGTGCCGGCAAGTCGACCCTGTTGCGCATGGTCAACCGCCTCGTCGATCCGACGGCCGGCTCCATTCGCTTCGGCGATGTCGATGTCACCAAGCTGAAGGGCCAGGCGCTGCGCGACTGGCGCGCCCGCTGCGCGATGATCTTCCAGCAGTTCAACCTCGTCGGCCGCCTCGATGTCCTCACCAACGTCCTGATGGGCCGCCTGAACACCGTCTCGACGCCGCGTTCGTTGCTGCAGCTCTGGAAGGACGAGGACCGCGCCGTGGCGCTTTCCGCGCTCGAGCAGTTCGATATCTCCCAACTCGCGGCGCAGCGCGCCGACAGCCTTTCCGGTGGCCAGCAGCAGCGTGTCGCGATTGCCCGCGCGCTGGTGCAGGAACCCGAGATCATTCTCGCCGACGAGCCGATCGCCTCGCTCGATCCGCGCAACACCAAGGTGGTGATGGATGCGCTGCTGCGCATCAATCGCCACTACGGCATCACCGTCATGTGCAACCTGCACTCGCTCGATCTGGCCCGCACTTATTGCGACCGGCTGATCGGCATGTCGGCCGGCCGTGTCGTCTTCGACGGCGTTCCCGAAGAACTGACCGAGGATGTCGCCCGCGACCTCTACGGCCTCGAGGCCGATGACGTTCTCGATTTCGACCCGGCGATTTCGCCGGAGCGTTTCCGCGGCGCCGTGCCTGCCGCGGCCTGATCTCAAGACCGAGTTCAAACGGTGCCGGAACGGCACTGCCAACACCTGGAGAATACCCATGCTGAACCGCCGCACGCTTTTCGGCGCCGCTTTCGCAGGCCTCGCGCTTGCCGGTGTCGCTTCGCCCGCTTTCGCCGACTGGAAGGCGGATTTCCCGGAGCTGACCATCGCCGTTATCCCGGCTGAGAACGCCTCGACCACCACCGACCGCTACCAGCCGCTGGCCGACTATCTCGGCAAGCAGCTCGGCGTTCCGGTCAAGCTGGCCGTCGCCACCGACTACGCCGCCGTCATCGAGGCGCAGCGCGCCGGCAATGCCCAGATCGCCATGTACGGCCCGGCCTCCTACGCTCGCGCCGTGCTGACCGGCGTCGAAGTCGACCCGCTGGTCGTTCCGCGCCATTCGAACGGCGCCACCGGCTATTATTCGGTCATCTATACGCTCGCGAACGGCCCCTACAAGTCGATCGACGACCTGAAGGGCAAGACGCTCGCTCTGGTCGATTCCAACTCGACCTCGGGCAACAACGCCCCGCGCTTCTTCCTGCATCGCGATGGCAAGGACGTCGACACGTTCTTCGGCAAGGCGATCTTCGCCGGCAGCCATGACAACGCCGTCCTCGCGCTTGCCCAGGGCACCGTCGACGCTGCTGCCAATTCCTGGAACTCGGAAGACGATTCCAACCTGACCCGCATGATCTCCAAGGGCGTTCTCAAGAATGCCGATGGCAAGCCGATGACGAAGGAAGACTTCCGCATCGTCTTCAAGACCGACTTCCTGCCGGAAGGCCCGTTCTCGGTCCTGTCGGCTCTGCCGGCCGACCTGAAGGCACAGATCAAGCAGGCCTTCCTGGACATGCCGAAGAACGACGCCAAGGCGTTCGCCGGCCTTTCGGACGGCAAGGACACCGAGTTCGTCGCGATCGAGCCGGCAACGCTCCAGCCGATCATCGACATGGTCAAGTTCAACGACGAGCAGCGCAAGAAGGGCTCCTGAGCCCCTTCGAGCCTTTCGGGAGGCGGCCGGTCCATCCGGCCGCCTTTTTCGTAACCGGCCGCATGTCGCGGTTGTCCGTCATGCCCGGCGGATGAAGAACAAGCGGAGACGGCCCTTGGCGACCGCCATTGCAAAGCTTCCGGACCAGCAGGCCGCCGCGCTCAGTCGTGGCTATGCCAGCGCGGTCGCAGCCAAGCGGATGAAGACGCTGGCCGTCCTCGCCGTGCTGGCGGTGCTGATCGTCATCAGCGGCCAGATGGCGGATATCCGCCCCTGGAAGCTGATCGCCAACATCGGCAATTTCGGCTCCTTCATCGGACGCACGCTGCCGACGCTGACGCTGGGCAATCTCTTCCCCGATATCGCCGCCTGGTACTGGAACTTCGGCGCCTGGTTTCGCCTGCTGGTCGAGACCATCCTGATCGCCTATCTCGGCACCTTCCTGGGCGGCATCCTCGCCTTTTGCCTCTGCTTCTTCGCTTCGGCCAACCTCGTCCGCAACAAGGCGACGCGGTTCGTCGCCCGGCGCTTCCTCGAATTCTGCCGCACCGTTCCCGACATCGTCTTCGCGCTGATCTTCGTCATCGCCTTCGGCCTCGGCCCGATGGCGGGCGTCCTGGCGCTGACGATCCACACGGTCGGCGCGCTCGGCAAACTGTTTGCCGAAGTCGTCGAGAACATCGACATGAAACCCGTCGAGGGCCTGCAGGCGACCGGCGCTTCCTGGCTGCAGACGGTGCGCTTCGGCGTGCTGCCGCAGGTCTCGTCCGGCTTCGCCTCCTATGCGCTGCTGCGCTTCGAGATCAACGTGCGCGGCGCGGGCGTGATGGGCTTCGTCGGCGCCGGCGGCATCGGCCAGGAGTTCCTGATCGCCATCCGCAATTTCTACTACACCGACGTCAGCGCCATCCTCCTGATGATCATCACCACCGTGATCCTGATCGATCTCGGCACGGAGCAGGTCCGTCATCGGCTGATCGGCATGGAGCGCATGCGATGAATACGGCTGTCCCCTCGATTTCTCCCGGCAAGCGCGCCATCCGCGAGACGGCGCTGGCCGATCTCGACGGCCTGCGACGACGCCACCCTGGTGCCTTCGCCAAGTCGCCGCTGCGGCGGCTGTTCATGATCGGCCTGCCGGTGGTGATGGTGGCTCTGGCGCTTGCCGCCATGGTCTGGCTCGATTTCTCGCTGGTCAGGATCTGGAACGGCCTGCATCGTCTCGGCCAGTTCGCCATCCTGATGATCCCGCCGGCGCCCGAAGGCCGGTTCATGGCCTTTTCCATCGCGCTCGGCGAAACGCTGGCGATCGCCTTTCTCGGCACGCTGACGGCGGCAATCCTCGCCTTCCCGGTCGCGTTCCTCGCCGCCAAGAACGTCATTCCCAATATCTTCGTGCATTTCGGCGCCCGCCGGACCTTCGACGTCTTCCGCTCGGTCGATACGCTGATCTGGGCGCTGATGTGGATCAACGTCGTCGGCCTCGGCCCGTTCGCCGGCGCGCTGGCGATTGCCTGCGCCGATTTCGGCGCCTTTGGCAAGCTGTTCTCCGAGGCGATCGAGGCGACGGACGGCAAGGCGACCGAAGGCATCGCGGCGTCTGGCGGCAGCAAGGCTCACCAGGTCCGCTTCGGCCTCGTGCCGCAGGTGCTGCCGGTGATCGCGAGCCAGGTGCTCTACTTCTTCGAATCCAACGTCCGCTCGGCGACGATCATCGGCATTGTCGGCGCCGGCGGCGTCGGTGCCTACCTGACCGAACTGATCCGCGTACTGGAACTGAAGCAGGTCGCCTTCCTTATCCTGATGATCCTCGTCACCGTCGCGGTCATCGATTTCATCTCGTCCAAGCTGCGCATGGCGGTGATCGGCAAGTCGAAGATGGTGTGAGGCCGCTCTTGAACCTCCCCCCAGAGGGGAGGTCGAAAACGCGCATGCGTTTTCGGGAAGGGGGGTGGCTGCGCCGTTCAGTCTGAGACCCCTCTCCAAAGCTGGCTCCGGCCAGTTTTGCCCTCCCTCCAGGGGAGGGTTCAAGCCGTGCGTGCTGCTAGACGCCCGCACTCACGCGCTCAGCCAGTGAAAGCACTCAGCTCTCGACCACGAGCTCCGTCCGGTCGGCTGCGAAGGCGGCGCGGGTGAACTGGATCGGCGTGCCGTCCGTATCGACATTGATGCTTTCGACCGTCAGCAGCAGCCGGCCCGGCGCGAGGTCGAGCTTTTGCGCTTCCTCCGCGCCGGCCGGCCGCGCGGAGATCCGCGTTTCCAGGCGGCGATAGTCGCTGACGCCGCAGGCCGAGAGTGCCTGCGTTACCGTTCCCGTGTCGCGATAGGCCGCGACCAGCCCGGCGAAGCGGGGCAGCGGGAAATAGGCATTGCCGAGCGAGATCGGGCTGCCATCCGCCATGCGGACCGTGTCGAGGCGCATCACCGGCGCACCCAACGCAATCGCCAGCGCCTTGGCGACGCCCGGATCCGCCACCGTCTCATAGGCCTCGAGAAGCTTGCCGCCGGCTTCGCGCCCGGCGCGGGAGACGTTTTCCGAGAAGCGGGTGCGGGTGCCGATCGGGTAGGGCATCGGCCTGTCCTCGACGAAGGTGCCGCGTCCCTGCGTTGCCCGCACCAGCCCGCGCGACGCCAGTTCGGCGAGGCTGCGCCGCACCGTATGGCGGTTGACCGCGAAGCGGGTCGCCAACTGGCTTTCGGTCGGAAGCTGCATGCCGGCGCGCAGCCGCTCGCTGCGGATATCCGCCTCGATCTCGTCGGCGATCTGCCGCCAGGCGGCGATGCCGCGGCCGCGGGCGACCTCCGTCACGCCGTTGTCGTCGGCCGGGAGCACTGTGTTTGTCATCAAATCGTCACTGGACCTATTCATGTGGTTGTCTATATCATTAGACAACTCGAATGAGAAGCCTTCGATGATGATGGATCAAATCATGCGACATGAGGCGGCCGGCGCGAAGCCGGCGGAAAATCCCGAGATTGCCGCCCGTCAGGCGGTCATGGCGACCTGCACGGGCGCGACGTGCGTCGAGCTGGAGCAGGCGCTGGCTGCCCTTGGCGACATCCCGCAGGCGACCGACCTGCGCGGCACCGAGAACGGCCTCGTCATGCTGCGCGGCCGGATGGGCGGCGACGGCCGGCCGTTCAATCTCGGCGAGGCGACGGTGACCCGCGCCGCTGTCCGGCTTGCCGATGGCCGCACCGGCTTCGCCTACCAGCTCGGCCGCGACGCCGCCAAGACGCGCGCCGCCGCCATCCTCGACGCCCTCTGGCAGGGCGCGGAACGGACGGCCGTCGAGGCGGCGCTCGCCCCGGCGCGGCAGCGCATTGCCGACGAGGCCGCCGCCAAGGCGCGCCGGGTCGCCGCCACGCGGGTCAACTTCTTCACCATGGTTCGCGGAGACGATTGATGTCAGCCCTCGCCATCACGGCCGGTTTCGCCGATCCGGTCATCGAAGCGCAGGCGCATTTCCACGCGCTGATGAACGCGCTGGCCCGGCCCGGCTCGATCCAGTCTTTCCCGGCCGCCCTCGACGCCCCGGCGCCGCTGACGGCGGAACTCGCCGCCGTCGCGCTGACACTCGTCGACCATGAGGCGACGCTCTGGCTCGACGCGACGCTTGCCGCCGCGAAGCCGGTCGTCGACTACATCCGTTTCCACACCGGCGCGCGCATCGTCGCCGACCCGGCCGACGCCGCCTTCGCCCTGGTGGTCGATGTCGCCGCCATGCCGTCGCTCGCGAGCTTCGCGCAGGGCACGGACGAATACCCGGACCGCTCGACGACGATCATCCTCGCCGCCGCTTCCATCGAGCCCGAGGGCAGCTTTGAACTGAGCGGCCCGGGCATTCAGGATTGCGCACGGATCGGCCTCTCGCCGGTTCCTGCCGATTTCACGGCGCAACTCGCCATCAACCGCGCGCAGTTCCCGCGCGGCGTCGATCTGGTTTTCGCAGGCACGCGCGAAGTCGCGGCGCTGCCGCGCACGACACTCGTTTCGGAGGTCTGATCATGTATGTCGCCGTCAAGGGTGGCGAGCAGGCGATCGACAATGCGCATGGGCTGCTCGCCCATGAGCGTCGCGGTTCGACCTCCATCCCCGACCTCTCTCCCGACCAGATCGAGAGCCAGCTGGCGCTCGCGGTCGACCGCGTCATGGCCGAAGGCTCGCTCTACGATCCGGCACTGGCGGCGCTCGCCATCAAGCAGGCGCGCGGTGACCTGATCGAGGCGATCTTCCTCGTCCGCGCCTTCCGCACGACGCTGCCGCGCTTCGGCAATGCCGAGCCGGTCGATACCGGCGCCATGGCGATCGAGCGCCGCATCTCCGCGACCTTCAAGGATCTGCCCGGCGGGCAGGTGCTGGGGCCGACCTTCGACTACACCCATCGCCTGATCGATTTCATGCTGGCCGCCGGTGTCGAGCCGCCGGCTCCCGTCGAGGTCGAGACCGAGCACGAGGCATCGCCGCGCGTGACGGACTTGCTCGACGGCCAGGGGCTGATCGAGCAGGAACTGCCCGACGACACGGCGGAGGTCGGAGATCTGACCCGCGCGCCGCTCGATTTCCCGGCCGATCGCGACCTGCGCCTGCAGGCGCTGGCGCGTGGCGACGAGGGTTTCCTGCTGGCGCTTGGCTATTCGACCCAGCGCGGCTATGGCCGTACCCATCCCTTTGTCGGCGAGATCCGCTTCGGCGAGGTGATGGCGGAATTCGTGCCGGAAGAGCTCGGCTTCGCCGTGCCGCTGGGTCCGGTCGCCCTGACCGAATGCCAGATGGTCAACCAGTTCCACGGCTCGGCCGAGATCCCGCCGCAGTTTACCCGCGGCTACGGCCTCGTCTTCGGCCAGAGCGAGCGCAAGGCGATGTCGATGTCGCTGGTCGACCGGGCGCTTCGCACCCGCGAGTTCGGCGAGGATGTCGTCGCCCCGGCGCAGGACGAGGAATTCGTCCTCTCCCATTGCGATAACGTCCAGGCGACCGGCTTCGTCGAGCATCTGAAGCTGCCGCACTATGTCGATTTCCAGGCCGAGCTCGGGCTCGTCCGCCAGATGCGCGCCGAATACCAGGCGCGCCAGCAAGAGCTGAAGGAGGCGGCGGAATGAGCGCCGTGGCAGCGCCGCAGGCGAGCGGCTACAACTTCGCCTATCTCGACGAACAGACCAAGAGGATGATCCGCCGCGCGATCCTGAAGGGGATCGCGATCCCCGGCTATCAGGTGCCGTTCGCCAGCCGCGAAATGCCGATGCCCTATGGCTGGGGCACCGGCGGCGTGCAGGTGACGGCGGCGATCATCGGCCCGGACGACGTGCTGAAGGTGATCGACCAGGGCTCGGACGACACCACCAACGCCGTTTCGATCCGCAAGTTCTTCGCCAAGACCGCCGGCGTCGCCACGACGACGGAGACGAAGGACGCGACGATCATCCAGACGCGTCACCGAATCCCGGAGCGCGAGCTGACGGCGAAGCAGACGATCGTCTTCCAGGTGCCGATCCCGGAGCCGCTGCGCTTCCTCGAACCGCGCGAGACCGAGACGCGCAAGCTGCACGCGCTCGCCGATTACGGGCTCATGCATGTGAAGCTCTACGAGGACATCGCCCGGCACGGCCACATCGCCACCACCTACGACTATCCGGTCGAGGTCGCGGATCGTTATGTGATGAACCCGTCGCCGACGCCGAAATTCGACAATCCGAAGATGCACATGTCGCCGGCCCTGCAATTGTTCGGCGCCGGTCGCGAGAAGCGCATCTACGCCGTGCCGCCCTTCACCAAGGTGCGCAGCCTCGACTTCGAGGATCATCCCTTCGAGGTGCAGCGCTTCGACAAGCCGTGCGCGCTCTGCGCGGCGACCAACGTCTATCTCGACGAGGTCGTGCTCGACGATCGTGGCGGCCGGATGTTCGTCTGCTCGGACTCCGACTATTGCGAGGAACGCCGGGCCGAGGGCCATCGCGGCGAGCTTTCCGGTGAGGCGCCGGCGCTGCATGCGGTCGGCGGGGTGGCATGATGGCCGAGATCTCCGTCCGCAAGGCGACCGAGGCCGACCTGCCGGCGCTGCTCGCGCTTTATGGCCAGCCGGACTTCAACAATGGCCGCGTCACCTCGCTTGAGGCGGCGCGGGCGACGCTTGCCCGCATGGCGACCTATCCCGATTTCGCCGCCTACTGCGTCGAGGTAGAGGGCGAGATCGTCGGCACCTTCTCGCTGATGGTGATCGACAATCTCGCGCATTGGGGCATGGCATCGGCGCTGGTCGAGAACGTCGTCGTCGCCAATGGCCATCAGGGCGAGGGCATCGGCCGCGCCATGATCCAGCAGGCGTTCCGGCTGGCCGAGGCGAAGGGCGCCTACAAGGTGGCGCTCTCCTCCAACATCCGTTCGATCCGGGCGCATGCCTTCTACGAGAGCCTAGGCTTCGAGAAATACGGCTTCAGCTTCCGCCTGGAGCCGGTGCCGGCCGAGCCTGCCCTTCAGCCAGAACTCATCGACGGACGTGCATCATGACGGCCAATCTCAACGACAAGCCGCTTCTCTCCGCGCGCAATCTCGGCAAGCATTATGGCCAACGGCTCGGTTGCCGCGACGTGAATTTCGACCTCTACGAAGGCGAGGTTCTGGCCGTGGTCGGTGAATCCGGCTCCGGCAAGTCGACCCTGCTCGGCCTGCTCGCGACCGAACTGGCGCCGACGGCCGGCGCGGTCCACTACCGCATGCGCGATGGCGAGACGCGAAACCTGTTCGACCTCTCCGAGGCCGATCGCCGCTTCCTACTGCGTACCGACTGGGGCTTCGTCCGCCAGGATGCCCGCGACGGCCTGCGCATGGCCGTCTCGGCCGGCGGCAATGTCGGCGAGCGGCTGATGGCGGTCGGTGGCCGGCACTATGGCCGCATCCGCGACACGGCGAGCGACTGGCTCAACCGCGTTGAGATCGAGCCGGAGCGCATCGATGACCTGCCGAAGAGCTTCTCCGGCGGCATGCGCCAGCGCCTGCAGATCGCCCGCAACCTCGTCACCCATCCGCGCCTCGTCTTCATGGACGAGCCGACATCGAGCCTCGACGTCTCGGTGCAGGCGCGCCTGCTCGACCTGATCCGCGGGCTGGTTTCCGAGCTTGGCCTCGCCGTCATCATCGTCACCCACGACCTCGCCGTAGCCCGTCTCCTGTCGCACCGGATCATGGTGATGCGGCAGGGCCGCGTGATCGAGACCGGCCTCACCGACCAGGTGCTGGACGATCCGCGCGAAGCCTACACCCAGCTTCTCGTTTCCTCGGTGCTCGCAGCATGACCCAGAACCTCGTCAGTCTCGAAGGCGTCTCGAAGGCCTTCACCCTGCATCTGCGCGACGGCATGAAGATCAGCGTCGTCGACAATGTCTCGTTCGGCGTGAAGCCGGGCGAATGCGTCGTGCTGGGCGGGCCGTCGGGCGCCGGCAAGTCGTCGATTCTCAAGATGATCTACGGCAATTATCGCTGCGACCAGGGCCGCATCTGGGTCCGCGACGGCGACGAGCAGGTCGATGTCGCCACCGCCGAGCCGCGCCGGATCCTGGCGCTGCGCGGATCGGTGATGGGCTATGTCAGCCAGTTCCTGCGTGTCATCCCGCGCGTCTCCTCGCTCGATATCGTCGCCGGCGCGGCGACCGACAGTGGCGTGGCGCAGGCCGAGGCCTGGGCGCGGGCCGAGCGGCTTCTGACGCTCCTGAACGTGCCGGAGCAGCTCTGGAGCCTGCCGCCGGCAACCTTCTCCGGCGGCGAGCAGCAGCGCGTCAACATCGCGCGCGGCCTCGCGGCGGACCGGCCGATCCTGCTGCTCGACGAACCGACCGCCTCGCTCGACGCGGCCAACCGTGCCGTCGTGGTGCGGCTGATCGAGGAGAAGAAGCGGGCCGGCGCGGCTGTCATCGGCATCTTCCACGACGAGGACGTTCGCGACCATGTCGCCGACCGCATCGTCGACGTCACGGAATTCGCCTCCTCCAGGGCGGCTTGAGCTCAGACCAAACGGGATCGAAATGACCGAACCGACCGAATTCCTGATCGAGAATGCCAGCCTCGTCCTGCCCGATCGTGTGGTGGAGAATGGCTGGATCGCCGTTGCCGGCGGCAAGATCGCCGAGATCGGCGAGGGCAGGGCGCCGGAACGCGGCATCGACATCGCCGGCGATTATCTGGTGCCGGGTCTCGTCGAACTGCACACCGATCACCTCGAGGCGCATTTCGCCCCGCGCCCGCATGTGCGCTGGCATGCGCTTTCCTCTGTCATGGCCTATGACGCGCAGATCGCGGCGGCGGGCATCACCACGGTGTTCGACTCACTCCGCGCCGGTTCCGATGCGGACTCCGCGTCGATCGGCACCGACCTCGCCTTGCTGGCGTCGGCCATCGAGGAGGCGCGCGCCACCGGCCACCTGCGCGTCGATCACCGGACGCATCTGCGTTGCGAGATCGCCTGCGACGACGTCATCGAGCATGTCGAAGCCTACGCCGCGCTCTATCCCGTCGACATGATGTCGCTGATGGACCACACCCCCGGCCAGCGCCAGTTCAAGGATCTGGAGACCTGGCGGCGCTACTACATGCGCAAGAAGCCGATGTCGGACGAGGACGTGAACCGCTTCGTTTCGGCCCGCCTCGAACTGCATGCCAACAATGCCGGCCCGAACCGCCTGAAGCTGGTGGCGATCGCCGCCGCGAAGGGCGCCGTTCTCGCGAGCCATGACGACGCCACGGCCGCGCATGCGGCGGAGGCGGTCGGCAATGGCGTCGCGCTGGCCGAGTTCCCGACGACCCTGGAAGCGGCCGAAGCTCTCAACGATGCCGGCATCAGCGTGATCATGGGCGGCCCGAATGTCGTGCGCGGCGGCTCGCATTCCGGAAATGTCGCAGCCGAAGATCTCGCACGCGCCGGCTTTCTCGATATTCTGTCGTCGGATTATGTGCCTGCGAGTCTGTTGATGTCCGCCTTCGAATTGCCCCGTCGCATTGCCTCGATCGACCTCGCGGCTGCGATCCGCACCGTGACGCAGACGCCGGCGCGCGCCACCGGGCTCTCGGATCGCGGCGCCATCGAGGCTGGCCTGCGCGCCGATCTCGTGCGGGTGCATGTGACCGGCAAGGACAGGGAAAGCCCGACGCCGATCGTTCGCCAGGTCTGGCGCGAAGGCCAGCGGATCTCGTGAGGGCATGATGGGAACGGGCGTATTGGTGGCGGTCGTCGGACCGAGCGGCGTCGGCAAGGACACGCTGATCGGCCATGCCAGGGCATCGCTGGTGAGGGATGACGGCTTCGTCTTCGTCCGCCGCCTGGTGACGCGCGGCGAGAACGCCTTCGAGGACCACGATACGCTCGACGAGGCGGCATTCGCCGAGGGCGTCGAGGCAGGCCGCTTTCCGGTGTCCTGGCGCGCGCACGGCCTCGGCTATGCGCTTCCCGCCGCGACCCTTGAGGCGATCGAGGCCGGCGCAGTCGTCATCTGCAACTTCTCCCGCGGCGCCATCGCGGCGGCGCGGGAGCGCTTCCCCGCAGTGCGTGTGGTGGCGATCTCGGCGCCGGACGCGATCCTCGCGGCCCGCCTGATCGCCCGTGGGCGCGAGACGGAAGAGGGCGTCGCCGCCCGCCTTGCGCGCGAGGCGGTATGCGCCCGCGAGATCGATCCCGATCTCACCATCGTCAATGACCGTCCGATCGAACAATCCGGCGGCGAACTGGTCGCCTATCTGAAGGGGCTGCGGACGACAGCCTCCGCCTGATGCAGCCTCGCCGTGGGGAACTCGGCTTGCTCAGTCCGGCCGGCGTGCCCGAACATGCAGAAAGATCGGCGCGACGCGCGTGTCGGCGATGATCGGCTCCGCGGCGGCCTGCGCCTCGGTCGCCTTTGGCTCGCCGAAGGCTTCGATGGCGAGCCCGGCGCCGACGATCATCGCGACCCAGTCGGTGAGCGTGCGGTGGAAACGCGGGACGCGGAACGGCTCGACCTTGCTGCGCTCCTCGGCCGGCAGGGACGAGAACCACCACGTCTCCACCGCGCCGTTCGTCTCTTCGAAGTAGTCCGCCACCTCGACGGCGCGCGGTATGCCGTCCGCATCGCGGATGTTGCGGCGGCGCGGCGGCACGAAGCAGGGATGCAGGATCGAGAACTGCAGGAAGCCACCGGGGCGCAAGACGCGCCGCGCCTGCTGCAGTACGGTCTGCTGGCTCGGCATGTCCATCAACGACATGAAGGCGGTGGCGAAATCGAAGCTCGCATCGGCGAAGGGCAGGGCCATGCCGTCGCCATGCAGGTAGCGGATGCCGAGTGGCTCGGCCGCTTCGCTCTCCTGCGCGTGGCGGATGAAGGTCGGGGCGATGTCGACCGCCGTCATCCGCGCGCCCCGCTGTGCGAGCTTGCGGGTGTTCGAACCCTCGCCGCAGCCGATGTCCAGCCCCTCGAGGCCGTCGATCGGCGGCAGAATCGCCAGGAAGGCCGGCGTGTTCAGCGCGTCCCGATAGACGTCGTAGCCGGCGCGCGAGTGACGGGTCCAGGCTTCGGCATTGGCTTCCCAATGCGCGGCGACGATCGAAGGGTCCATGGGGCAGCGCCTTCCAGTTCGTGAGGGGCGCGCCTTTCAACAGATCGGGGTCCGGCTGTCAAGCCGGCGGTCGCACGTCAGGACGGTGAGGGGGCGGCCGGCCCCGGCCGTTCAGTCCGTGACCGCGTCCCAGGGCAGATCGGCGACGCGGATCGGCCAGCGTTCGTAGACCAGTGTCTCTTCATTTTCGGCGGAGCGCTCGAAGACGCGCGCGGCCATGCCGAGTTCTGCCGCGGAGTGGCCGAGATGCTTGGCCATCGACACCGCGACATCATGCGAGGTGAAAGCTCCGATTTGCGATCCGCTCTGGCTCACGATCGCATAGCCCCGGTCTTCATTGGGCTGAACATAGTAGACCGCCGAATCAAACACTTAACGTCTCCTTAAGCTCCTCTGACTGCTTAGCTGAGTCGGATGGTCATGTGTGCGCAGAAAGCACTTCCGGTTGCAGGTCCGGTCGGTTGTGGACGGAGTGTGGCTATTCGGTCCTTGTCCCGGGGCGAGTTCAGGCCGATGTGGGGCGTGGTCCCGCCGGGCTGCCGATGGCCAGGAAAGCGATGACGGCCAGGGTGCTCAGCACCGCGACGATCGAGAGCGAGATCGGATATCCGAGATGTTCCGTCATCAGTGCGAAGGCGAAAGGCGCGGCGGAAGAGACCACCAGCCGCACCGAGGTGAGGCGGCCCAGGCGCTTGCCATAGCCGTCGCTGCCGAAGAGTTCGAGCGGCAGTGTGCCCTGAACGATGCTCGAGAGCCCGGAGCTGAGGCCGAAGACGATGGCGAAGGCGAAGGCCCCGGAGAGGCTTGGCGCGGTGGCGAGCAGGATGCCGGTCGCGAGCGGCAGGAAGCCGGAGGCGATGATGGCGAGCGTCCGCTGCGACAATCGCCCGCCGAAGGTCATGTTGGTGAACCGGCTCAATACCTGCGCCGGGCCGAAGACCGAGGCGACCAGCACGCTCGCCTTGGCGAGGCCAAGCCCGGTCAGCATCGGCAGCATGTGGACCAGGAAGGTCGAGGTCACGAAGCTCTGGATCGCGAAGCCGAGCAGCATCAGCCCGAAGGCGCGCGGCCTTGCGGCTCCCTCGATGACGCCCGTCACCGACGCGGCGGCTCGCGGCGTGTGGTCGGGCGGGTCGCGGCGGTCGGAGATGGTGCGCGTCTTGACCATTAGCCAGCCATGCACCGGCAAGCAGACGAAGAGATGCATCAGCGCGAACAGTAGATAGACATGATGCCAGTCGAGCCTCGCATGCAGCGCCGTCGTGAATGGCCAGAACAGCGTCGACGCAAAGCCGGCCATCAGCGTCAGATAGGTGATCGAGCGCTGCGCATTAGCCGGGTTCAGCTGCACCAGCAGCGTGAACGAGGCGCTGTACTGCACCAGCGTAGAGGCGATCTGGATGGCGATCAGCCCTAGAACCAGCATGGCGCTGTTATAGGCCATGGCGCAGACGGCGAGCGCCAGTGCAGCGGCCAGCGAGCCGATCGTCATGACGCGTCCGGCGCCCCGGCGATCGATCCAGCCGCCGACCCAGGGCGCGGAGAGCCCGCCGACCAGCAGTGATACGGAGAGCGCGCCGAACACCCACTCGGTCGAGAGGCCGAACTCGCGCGCCATCGCCGGCGCGAGGACGCTGAAGCTGTAGTAGAGCGTGCCGTAGCCGATGATCTGGGTCAGGCCGAGGGCTAGGACCGCCGTGCGGGATTTCATGGTGGACGCCTTGGATGCCTGCCCGTCGTCGGACGGCTTGAAAACCTGCGGCGAGCGCTGCCGCGAATCGTGCCGCTCGATGGCTCTATGCGCGCTCGCGATCGGACAAGACAACCGAAAACGCGGGGGAAGCGGAGGATTCTCCTGCAGCAAGAAGAGCGCGACTGGACGCGCCGCGCCGTCGCTGCCCGGTCGCCCGTGAGGACGGCCTGCCGGCTGGGGAAGGGGCTTTTCGCAGCGTCCGCCAGCCCCCGGACGGGCTTTGTTCTCCCCTTAGCCGGCGTGTCATCCGAGCGTTACGGCCTGCGGGCTAAGGCGGTGGCCGTCGCGCCGGTCCAGGCGCTCCCTTTCCTTCGTGAGGCTCTCATGAACGCCAAGCTTCTCAGCGCCGTCGGCACCTTCGCCGTTGCCGCGCTGCTCGCCGGCCCCGCCGCGGCAGAAAAGACCAAGATCGATTTCTGGTTCGGCAATTCGGGCGACATTGCCAAGCGCGTCCAGGAACAGTGCGACCGCTTCAACGCCAGCCAGTCCGACTATGAAGTCGTCTGCACCAGCCAGGGCTCGTATGACGCCTCGCTGCAGAACACCATCGCGGCCTTCCGCGCCGGCCAGCAGCCGACGATCGCGCAGGTCTCGGACGCCGGCACCCTCGATATCATGCTGTCGGGCGCCTATTACCCGGCCAACAAGCTCATGACCGACATGGGCTACACGGTCGACTGGAAGGACTATTTCTCCGGCATCGCCAGCTACTACGCGACGTCGAAGGGCGAGATGTACTCGTTCCCCTTCAACTCCTCGACCGCGCTGCTCTACTGGAACAAGGACGCCTTTGCTAAGATCGGCAAGGACCATGCTCCCGCGACCTGGGAAGAAGCCGCCTCCGATTTCAAGGCGCTGAAGGCTGCCGGCTATGCCTGCCCGCTCGGCTTCAACATCTCGCGTGACGAAGTCTGGCAGCTCGAAGAGCAGTTCAACGCCATCCATGGCGAGCCGATCGCGACCAAGCGCAACGGCTTCGACGGTCTCGACGCCGAACTGACCTTCAACAAGGGCAAGTGGGTCCAGTTCGTTCGGGATCTCAAGGGCTGGTACGACAACGGCGAAGCCGTCATCAAGTCGAAGGAAACCGGCCAGACCTTCATCGAAGCCTTCGCCAATGGCGATTGCCAGGTCATCCTGACCTCGGTCGGCGACCACGGCAATATCGGCCGCACCGCCAAGGAAGGCATGAACTGGGACGTCGCGATGCTGCCGGTCTACGAAGGCACCGCTCGCAAGAGCTCCTTCGTCGGTGGCGCCTCGCTCTGGGTTCTCTCCGGCAAGTCCGAGCCGGAATATAAGGCGGCCGCGGCCTTCTTCGACTTCATCGCCAAGCCGGAAGAAGCGCTGACCTGGTCGACCGTGACCGGCTATATCCCGGTCCGCAACTCGGGCTTCAAGTACCTGAACGAGCAGGCCTTCTACGACAAGGCCCCGTACAAGGGCCGTGAACTGGCGATCGCCAGCCTGACCGCCTCGCCGGCCGAAGATCCGGCTCCGCACGGCATCCGTCTCGGCGGCCTGCTGCAGATCCGCCAGGAAGTCTCGAACGGCCTTCAGGCCATCTTCATCAAGAACGAAGACGTCCAGGCTTCGCTCGACACGGCTGCCGACCGCGGCAACCAGATCCTGCGCAAGTTCGAGCAGACCTACGCCGGCAAGACGCTGCCGTAGTCTGCCACGCTGAGCTCCCACCCCACCCTCCCAGCCCCGGCGGGGAGGGACAAGGGAGGCCGGGCGGAACGTGACCCGTTCACGTTCCGCCTATTCCTCGATCCGGCCTCGTCCCCCATGCGCAGCGCCGGATCCAGGTCGCCGTCGTCCCACCGTCGCGGGACGCCGGCAGCCTGAAGAACGAGACCGTCCGATGGAAAAGCGCGCTACCTTCTCGTCCACGACGATCGGCATTCTGTTCGCCCTGCCGATGCTTGTGCTGATCTTCGTCTTCTTCTACTGGCCGAGCGGTCAGGCGCTCTATTGGGCCTTCACGCTGGAACAGCCCTGGGGCGGTGGCAACACCTGGGTCGGGCTCCAGAACTTCCGTCAGCTTCTGAGCGATCCCTATTACTGGGGCGCCATTTCGCGCAGCATGGTGTTCGGCCTCGGCTCGACCGGCATCGCCATGGGCGTCGCGCTGCTGCTGGCGCTGTTCACCGATCGCGAGCTCCGTGGCCACAAGGCCTATCGCACCATCTTCATCTGGCCCTATGCCATCGCGGCCCCGGCGCTCGGCCTCGCCTTCCGCTTCATCCTCGCGCCCGAGGCCGGCTTCCTGTCGCTGATCAACCAGATCTGGCCGGGCCTTTGGAATCCGGCGCTCGACGGCACCGATGCGATGATCGCCGTCATCATCGCCTTCTCGTGGAAATATATCGGCTACAACTTCATCTTCTTCCTCTCGGCGCTGCAGTCGATCCCGCGCTCGCTGATCGAGGCCGCCGCGATGGACGGCTCCGGCCCGATGCGCCGCATGTGGGATATCCAGCTGCCGCTGCTGACCCCGACGCTGTTCTTCCTGCTGGTCATCAACATCACCGAGAGCTTCCAGGACAGTTTCGGCATCGTCGACATCATGACCCAGGGCGGCCCGGCGCGGGCCACCGAGCTGATGGTCTACAAGATCTATTTCGACGGCTTCAAAGGCCTCGACTATTCGGGCGCCGCCGCCCAGTCGATCATCCTGATGGGCCTCGTCGTCCTCCTCACCATCGTGCAGTTCCGCTTCATCGAGCGGCGCGTGCACTACAAATAGGAGGCGGGTCCCATGGTCGAACGCACTCCCATCTTCAACGCCATCTGCCAGATCGTTCTCCTGATCGGCCTGGTCACGGTGCTGCTGCCCTTCGTCATCGTGATCGTCGCGGCGACGCACGACATCCGCACCGTCAACACGGTGCCGATGCCCCTGGTCCCGGGATCGGATCTGCTCGTCAATCTGCACGAGGCCTGGGTTCGCGCCGATCTCGGCCGCAAGCTTTTCAACTCGCTGCTGTTCGCCGGCGCCGTAGCGGCCGGCAAGGTGCTGCTGTCGTCGATGGCGGCTTTCGCGATCGTCTATTTCCGCTTTCCCGGCCGGTCGCTGATGTTCTGGCTGATCTTCGTCACGCTGATGCTGCCGCTCGAAGTCCGCATCGTGCCGACCTATGCGGTCGCGGCCAACGCGCTGGCGCCGTTCCAGGCGATCCTGAACATCACCGGTATCACCTGGCTGGTGCAGACGGTCGCCGGCCTGCAGCTGAAGCTCGAATGGGGCCTGCTCAATTCCTATACAGGCCTGATCCTGCCGCTCGTCGCCACGGCGACCGGCACCTTCCTGTATCGCCAGTTCTACCTGACGGTGCCGGACGAACTGGCGGAAGCGGCGAAGATGGACGGCTCCGGCCCGGTCCGCTTCTTCGCCGACATCCTGCTGCCGCTGTCGAAGCCGAACATGATCGCGCTCTTCACCATCATGTTCGTCTGGTCGTGGAACCAGTATCTCTGGCCGCTGCTGATCACCACCGACCCGAATTTCGGCATCGCGGTGACCCAGCTGAAACACCTCATTCCCTCTGAATTCGGCTTGCCGGACTGGAACGTCGCCATGGCGGGGACGCTCATCATCATGGCTCCGCCGCTCATCGTCGTGATCCTGATGCAGCGCTGGTTCGTGCGCGGCCTGATCTCGACCGAGAAGTGATTGGAAAGGACCAAACCGATGTCATCCATTGCCATCCGGGGCGTCAGGAAAGCCTATTCGAAGAACGCCGTCGTCCACGGCGTCGACCTCGAGATCGCCGCCGGCGAGTTCATCGTCATCCTCGGTCCGTCGGGCTGCGGCAAGTCCACGCTGCTGCGCATGATCGCCGGGCTGGAAGAGATTTCCGGCGGCGAGATCTGGATCGACGGCAAGCTGGTGAACCGCATGGAGCCGCGCGAACGCGGCTGCGCCATGGTGTTCCAGAACTACGCGCTCTATCCGCACATGACGGTGGCGGAAAACATCGGCTACGCGCTCAAGGTCGCCGGCGTTCCGAAGGCCGAGCGGATGAAGCGTGTCGCCGCGACGGCCAAGATCGTCGGTTTGGAAGCCTTCCTCGATCGCCGGCCGGCCGCGCTTTCCGGCGGCCAGCGCCAGCGCGTTGCCATGGGTCGCGCCATCGTGCGCGAGCCGAAGGTGTTCCTGTTCGACGAGCCGCTCTCCAACCTCGACGCCAAGCTGCGCGTCGCCATGCGCGCCGAGATCCGCCGCCTGCATCGCCGCCTCGGCGCCACCTCGGTCTTCGTCACGCATGATCAGACCGAGGCGATGACGCTGGGCGACCGGCTCGTCGTGATGAATGGCGGCCGCATCGAGCAGGTCGGCACGCCGGCCGAGGTCTACAATCGCCCGGCCACCCGCTTCGTCGCCAATTTCGTCGGCTCGCCGTCGATGAACCTGATGGAGGGCGAGATCGACCGGCATGGCGTGTTCGTCTATGACGACCAGCGCCGTATCCCGCTTCCCGGCGCCGTCGAGGCGCGTCTCGTCGGCCACAAGGTCGTGCTTGGCGTCCGCGCCGAGGCCGCCCGCCTCGTTTCCGCCGGCACGCCGGGCTCGATCCCCGCGACCGTTGACTTCATCGAGGAACTTGGCGCCGGCCGTGTCGTCCACACCGATTTCGACGGCCTCTCCTTCGCGGTCGCATTGAGTGATGCCGCCACCGTCCAGACCGGCGATGCCGTCGGCATCCGGATCGATCCGGCCGACGTCCACCTGTTCGCTGTCGATACCGGCCGGCGCATCGACGCCCTCGGGTCGCAGCCGGCCGCTGTCGCCTCCCTCTGACCCCAAGCCGAGAGACCTGTCATGACCCAAGACCTGATCACGCATGTCGGCTTCGCCACCACCTCCGGCGAGGGCGATATGAACCATATCGAGGCGTCGCTCGCCCGCATCGTCGAACTCGGGGCCGACGTCGCCGAACTCTCGCTCTGCGGCGACGACCTGATCGCCGGCGGCCGCGTGCTGGAAGCCCGCGCCAAACGCCTGGTCGATATCTGCGCCAGGTTCCCGCTGCGCTACACGGTACACGGCCTGATCGTTTCCAATTTCATGGATGCGCCGAACCTCGAATTCCAGATGGCCGCCGCCAAGGCCATGGTCGAACTCGCCCAGCGCGTCGGAGCCGAAACGCTCGTCCATCACAGCGGCCACGCGCCGATGGCGCCGCGCCGCGTGATCGCCGGCTATGACCGCATGCAGGAGGACGCGCTGAAGGAGCTGGCCGATTTCGGCGGCAAGCACGGCGTTCGCATCGCGCTCGAAAACATCTTCGCCGTCGACGACGACATGTATCGCCAGCAGCCCTCCGAGGTCGCGGCGACGGTCGAGGCGATCAATCACCCTTATCTCGTCACCACCATCGACTTCGGCCACGCCTATATCGAGGCGACCCGCACCGGCGGCGACTTCCTCTCCGAGGTTGCGGCGATGGGGCCGGTCGCCGGCCATCTGCATGTGCATGACAGCTTCGGCCGTCCCTACACGATGTCGAAGTTCTATCACCAGAGCGAGGCGATCGCGCTCGGCATCGGCGATCTGCACCTGCCGCTCGGTTGGGGCGACCTGCCGTGGGAAAGCGTGTTCGACACCATCGACGTGCTGCCCGGCACGGCGCTGATCATGGAGATCGGCGAGCGCTTCGATGCCGAGAGGGCCGAGTCGATCGAGATGGCCCGCGCGCTGGCCGCCCGCCTCAACGCCCGTCACGCCGCCCGCGCCGCCTGACCGAGGGAAATGCCATGACCGCGGACGATCTGGCTCCTAACGAAGCTGTCGAACTGGTGACGACCGTCGTGCCGAAGCTGCCGGTTCCGACGATCGCGTTCCGCGAGGAGGCGATGCGTTCGCCGAAGACGAGGGCGGAGCATGACCGCCTCGCCCTCGACCTGCCGGCCTTCAACGCCGTCGAGATCCGCGGTCCGGCTCCCATCATCCGACCGGACGGTCCGCTCCGTATCGCCGCCTGGAATGCCGAGCGGCTCAAATACCAGAAGCCTTCCGCCGATCTGGTCGCCGGCGTGGCGCCGGACGTGCTGCTGCTGTCCGAGACCGATCTCGGCATGGCGCGCGCCGGCAACCGCCACACCGCCGGCGACCTCGCCGCCGCGCTCGGCATGGGCTACGCCTATGGCGTCGAGTTCCTGGAACTTGGCCTCGGCGACGACCGCGAACGCGCCTGGCATGCCGGCGAGACCAATGCCGCCGGCTTTCACGGCAATGCCCTGCTGTCGCGACTGTCGTTCGGCGACGTCGCGCTGATCCGGCTCGACGACGGCGCCGTCTGGTGGCTCGATGCCAAGGATGGCGAGCACCGGCTCGGCTGGCGCATGGCGATCGCCGCGAGGGTCGAAGCCGAGCAGGGACCGTTCTGGGCGGTCGTCGTCCATCTCGAAAGCAAATCGGACGCGGCCGATCGTGCCCGCCAGATGATCCGCCTGCTGCAGGCCGTCGATGGCCTGGCGCAGGGATTGCCGGTCGTGATCGGCGGCGATCTCAACACGAATGCGCTGATGGGGCATAGCCCGGCTGACTGGCTGGCTGGGCCGCAGAAGCACGAGCTGTTGTTCGCGGTCATGGCCGAAGCCGGCTTCGACTGGCAGGACGGCAACACGGCCGACGCGACCCTGCGGATGCGTCCGGACGGCACGCCCTTGCCGCCCTATTGCCGGATCGACTGGCTGCTTTCCCGCGGCCTCGACGCATCGAACGCCCGCACCGTGCCGGCGCTCGACAAGGCCGGCGACGCCATCTCGGACCACGACCTCATCGTCGCCGACTTTGCGTTCCGATAGCGCCTATTCCCAGCCGAAGACGCTGCGGCCGGCATAGCTCGCCGACCGCTCGCGTTCGTCGGCGATCATCTCCTCGACGCTCGGCCCGGTGGCGACGCGCTCCAGCCGGCGCGCCTGCTCGTCGAGCCGCTTCAGCGCCGCCATCTCCTCCGCTTCGCCCAGCTTCGCCTTCTGCACGGCCGAGGTCATGACGCGGATGGTGTGGTCATAGACCCGGAGTGGCACCGGGAAGGGGTGGCGGTCCTTGCCGCCATGCGCGAACGAGAAGCGCGCCGGATCGCTGAAGCGATAGGGCGCGCCGTGCACGACCTCGGCGACCATGGCCAGCGCCTGCACCGTCCGCGCGCCGACGCCCGGCACCAGTAGCAAATCGGCGAAATCGGCCGGTCCCTGGTCGGCGGCTGCCGCCAGCGCGCCATGCAGGCGTCGAGTCACCACATCGCTGGAGCGCACGTCGTGATGCGCCGGCATGATCAGATGCGGCAGCAGCGGCTCGTCGGTCTGCGCGGGCGGCGGCGCCGCTTCCGCGCGGAGCGCCGCGAATTCGAGCGCGATCTTGTCCGGCCCGAGATCATTCAGCATGTCGAGCTGGCCGCTGCGCGAGGCCTCGGCCCGCCTGTCGGTCAGGTTGACGATCTCGCCCTGCCGCTCGCCGTCGATCGCCGCATGCGGCTCGTCGACGAAGCTCTTCAGGCCCTCGGACTGCCAGTGATAACGCCGCGCCTGATGGGTGTCCTCGTTCATGCCCTGCTGGATCACCACCCAGCTGCCGTCGTCGGTGACGATGAAACCGTGCAGATAGAGGTCGAAGCCGTCTTGGATCGCGGCGCTGTCGACCTTGGCGACCAGCCGGCTCGCCCGGGCCATCGCCATGCCGTCGAAGCCGACCCGGTCGCCGATGCCGATCAGTTCCTGCGGTGTCAGGCGCGAATGGCGGCCCTTGCCGCCGCAGACATGGATGCCGAGCTCGCCGGAGAGCGGCGTCAAACCGCGCTTCAGCGCGCCGAGCACGCTGGTGGTGATCCCCGACGAATGCCAGTCCATCCCCATCACGGCGCCGAAGGACTGGAACCAGAACGGATGGGCGAGGCGGCGAAGCAGCTCGTCGCGGCCATATTCCTGGACGATGGCCTCGCTGATGACGGCGCCAAGCCGGGTCATCCGGTCGGAGAGCCAGCGCGGTACATGCCCGCCATGCAGCGGCAGATCCGCGCTCCCGGCTCGCTTGGCCATGATCGGTTCCGTCCGTTACGTCTGGTGGCGTTGGCGCGAGCTTAGCATGTCAGGCTGCGCCTACAGCAGCCGTGCGGGGCGGAGGCCGCGGAGGCTGTTGCCGAGGTACCAGCGCCCGGCCGTGACGAGGTCGTCCGGCGTCAATTGCCGTTCGATGGCCTTGCCGGACCGGAGCAGGCTCTCGCGCAGGATGCCGGGCAGCAGGCCGTCGGCGATCGGCGGCGTCAGCAGCATGCCGTCCTCGCGCTCGACGAATATGTTGCTGCGCGTCGCCTCGGTGACGAAGCCGGAGCGGTTGACGAGGATGGCCTCGTCGGCGCCGCGGGCGCCGGCCTCGGCGAAGGCGGCCTCATAGAGCCGCCTTTTCGTCGTCTTGTGGCGCAGGAAGGGATCGCCGGCATCGGCCTGCAGACTGGCGATGATGGTGGCGACCGGTCGGTCCGGCTCGGGCGGCAGGGCCGGGGCGACGATGTCGAGCGCTCCGTCGCGGCGCAGCTCCAGGCGGACCCGGCGGTCCTGCTCGCCGCCGAAGGCCTCCCGCAGGGCTTCGAGCCGGGCTTCCGCCTCGCCGCGGTCGAAGACGAAGCCGAGCGCGCTTGCCGAAGCGGCGAGGCGATCCAGGTGCAGGTCCAGCCGCCCAAGCCCCGTTTCGGTCGAGCCGCGCAACGTCTCGATCAGGCCATAGTCCTCTCCAAGATCGGTCAGTACCCGCGCCTTCAGGAGGCATTCGGCATATTCGGCTTCGGCGCGCGAATCCGCGACGATGCCGCTCCCGACGTCATAGCGGCCGCGGCCATCGGCAAGGAGCGTTGCCGTCCGGATCGCGACGTTGAAGCGGAGGTCGCCATTCGGCGCGATCGCCCCGATCGAGCCGGTGTAGATCTCGCGCGGGTCCTCTTCCAGTTCGCGGATGATCTCCATCGCGCGCAGCTTCGGCGCGCCGGTGATCGAGCCGCAGGGGAAGGCGGCCTGCATGAGCTCGGAGAGCGAGGTTCCGGGCAGCAGTCGCGAGGTCACAGTCGACGCCATGGCATGGAAGGTCGGATAGGTCTCGGCATTGAAGAGGTTCTCGACCTCGACCGATCCGATCTCGCTGATCCGGCCGAGATCGTTGCGCAGCAGGTCGACGATCATCAGGTTCTCGGCGCGTTGCTTCGGATCCTCGCGCAGTTCGTCGATCGCCGCCCGGTCGGCGTCCGGGTCGGCCTGGCGAGGCACGGTGCCCTTCATCGGCCGTGTCGTGGCCCGGCCTGCCGAAACGTCGAGGAACAGTTCCGGCGACACCGAAAGGATCGTGGCGCCGTCGAAGGAAACGATGCCGCCATGCGCGACCGGTTGGTTGGCGCGCAGCGCCGCATAGAGCGCGAGCGGGTCGCCGCCATAGCGGAAATCGATCGGGAAGGTGAGGTTGATCTGATAGGCGTCGCCGGCGGCAAGATAGTCGAGCACGCGGCCGATCTTCGATGCGTGCGCGGCTTCGTCCAGCCGGGGGCGGACATCGGCGATCGCAGGCGGCGGGGCGAGGGCGCCGAAAACGGCATCGAGTTCCGCCGCCCCCAGGCGGAGCGCTTCGTGGAACAGGCCGAACCAGAGAAGCGGCAGTTCTCGCCCGGCCGGAAGCGCGGCGACGAGGCGGTCCTGCAGCGCATAGCCGAGCTCGTAGCCGAGGAATCCTGCCGCATGCAGTCCGCGCCCCAGCCCGGCCTCCATTCTGGCCATTGCATCCGGGACAGCCGCCGCGTCCTCGCAGCGGACGATCTCGACCGGATCGGCATAGAGGGCCGCCGTGGCGGAAGCGGCCAGACGGTCTTCCAGCAGCACGAAGGGCGACGATGCCGTGAGCAGGTCGGCAAGAGCAGGCGGCATTGCGGGCGTTGATCCTGAGCGAAGCGAAGGCCGGAAGCGGCGCGGGTCCTTCCATAGCCCGAGGCGGGACGGAAGGCGACCGCCCGCGCCTTTGTACTGCGGCGAGCCCGCGAGCCGTCGCTCAGGCGTCGCGGGCCATGGCCTCGAAACGAGCGGCGACGATGGCTGTGTCCGAGACCCAGCAATAGCCGCCAAACGCTTTCAGGGCATTGGCATGCCGCTCGGGCGTCGGCGCGGCGCAGGCGTCGGCGACGCAGGTTACCAGAAAGCCGCGATCCGCGCCGTCGCGCACCGTCATGTCGACGCACTGGTCGGTCAGGATGCCGGCCACCACCAGATGGCGAATGCCCAGATTGCGCAGCAGATAGTCGAGGTTGGTCGAGTTGAAGACACCGGAGGAGGTCTTCGGCAGCAGGATCTCGTCGCCGACGGGCGCGACGGCGGGCGAGGGGCGTCCGGCGGCAAGGCTCGGCGGAATGTGGATCGGCGTCAGCTTGTGGTCGAGCGAGCGGTCGCGACCGTCTTCGGTCAGGCTCTGGATGATGGTGTGCAGCACCTCGACACCGGCCGCTCGCGCCGTCGCCAGCAGGCGCTGCTGGTTCGGGATCACTGTCTCGCGGGTCTGGCGGTAGAAATAGTGGTCGGGTCCCCAGTCCGCATGGTCGGGATCGAGGCCCGGCTCCAGCCAGATGCGCTGCATGTCGACGAGGAGAAGCGCGGTCTCGTTGCGGCGGAACGGCTCGTCGCGGCGCGGCAGGGTCGGGTTCATCGAGCGTGTCTTTCCGGGTGTGGCGATGCCTGGTCTCGACAGGCGGGTTGCGCTGGGTAGGCAGCCTCTCGGCCTAGAGCTGCGCGATTTCGGAGCGGATCTCTTCGGGCAGCTCGCCAGGCTTGGGCTTGATTCCCGTGAGCGGCGGGTCGGTAGCCTCGATGTCGCGGATCCACTCGCGCCAGATCGCGACGAGAAGCGCCATCAGCACCGGGCCGATGAAGAGGCCGAGGAAGCCCAGCGTCTTCACGCCGCCGACGAGGCCGAAAATGGTGGGCAGGAAGGGCAGCTTGATCGGTCCGCCGACGAGCTTGGGGCGGAGCGTCTTGTCGACGATGAAGAGCTCCACAGTTCCCCAGACGAACAGCGCAAGACCGGCGACGATCGAGCCGCTGGCCGCGAGGTAGACCGAAACCAGCGACATCGCCAGCGGCGCGCCGCCGGGGATGAGCGCCATCATGCCGGTGATGACGCCGAGCGTGATCGGGGAGGGCGCGCCGGCGATCCAGTAGGCGAAGCCGAGCACGATGCCCTCGCCGATGGCGATCAGCGTCATGCCGGTGACCGTGGCGCTGATCGTCGCCGGAACTACGCGCGAGATCCGCTCCCAGCGCATCGGGATGATGCGCTCGCCGATCAGGTCGATCTTGGCGACGAACAACTCGCCGTCGCGGAAGACGAAGAACAGCGTGATCAGCATGAAGATCAGGGTTAGCAGCAGGCCGAAAAGGCCACCGCCGGCGGCGAGCACGGCTCGGTAAATGTTGCCGATATTGGCGCCGCTGATCGCATAGATCATTTCGCCGATCGCGCCGGGGCGTCCGACATATTCGGCCCAGCGGATCGACAGCCATTCGCCGATGCCGGGGATATTGGCCATCCAGGCCGGAACGTCGGCGCCGAAGCGGTTGGTCTGGATCGCCCAGGCAGAGAGACCGCGCACTTCGTCGATGGCATACCAGCCGGCGATGGCGATCGGCACGATCAGGAACAGTGTGAAAAGCGCGAGCGCCAGGGATGCCGCCGCCGTCCGGTTGCCGCCGGTGAAATCGACGATGCGGCGATAGATCGGCCAGCCGGCGAAGGCGATCACCAGCGCCGCGAGGACCGGCACGACAAAACTGTGAAAGAAATAGATTCCGGCGATCGCGATCAGGATCAGAAGCCAGCGCGCGGCGGAAAGCGGGGCGATCAGCCCCGATCTCGACGATCCTGCAGTGCCCAGCAGCCGGGGTTCACGCGTCGGCGTCGGGGGCTCCACAGGAAGGCGCGCATCAGGCAAGTCATAAACTCCAATAGCTTAGCGCGTGGGACACGCGACCCCGATAGCAGGCGACACAGCCGGAGGCGGAAGCCGTTGTCAGTGTGGCGGATGCAATCGCCCGTGCCAACGCAGCCAGTTTGGCATTTTTGACTCCGCCATGGGAGACGCCGGGGTGGTCCCATCGTCGCAGCGTCCCGCGCAGCCGATGGCCTCCACCCTTTCGACGCCGGGAGAGCGCCTTTCCGGCACGCCGGGGCTGGAGACTCCGGATCCCGGCGGAACGCCAAATCGCCCGATCCTAGCCGGCGATTGTCGCGCCCGGATGACGGCGGAAGGAGAGGAGAGGGCGAAGGTGACGCCCTGGTGGCCCGCTCCAGGGGCGGGTGGCAACATTCGTCAGGTCACGCGAGGAAAGTGGCGGGGCGAAGACGGCGCCATCGCGCGCAGCTTGCTCCTTTGCTTTCGTCTGCCGGACGAGCCAGTCACGCGCGGGCTCAGATGCCGAGTTCCGCCTTCTAGGTTCGCCCTCGACCTTCACGAAGGCCGATTCCCGAGCCGATATGGCACGGGCCCGAGCCGCGGCGGTTGGATCCTGGCTACAACGGGATGATCCTGCACCTGGCGACGCCGGTCGTGGAGACGGGGACCGAAGCGGGATGTTCCGCCTCTAGCCAACGAAGCAACAGCTGTATCAAATCGATAGATAAAGGGAATGGCGGAGAGGAAGGGATTCGAACCCTCGAGACGGTTTTAAGCCGTCTACTCCCTTAGCAGGGGAGCGCCTTCGGCCACTCGGCCACCTCTCCGCCGCTGGTGTTACCGGCACAAATCGCGGGATACAAGCGGTTTCGTGCGGGGGCTGACCTTTTCCACACGGGACGATCTTGCGGCTTCTCAAGGCTCGGTGGGGAACAAAGCGGGATCCAGGGATCTGGGTGCACCCGAATGGAGCGGGTGCCGTCGCGCTCTGTTCGCGCTCCGCCTGTTCAGGCGCCGGTTGCGGATAGGAAGCCGGAGGCGAAGTCTGGCGGGCTGCCGTGCCGTGCGGCCGGGGCTGCCGATGGCGGGATATCCGCCGCCCGAATCCGGCAGGGAACGGCCGCATCAGCCGGGCATGTGGCTGGCGCTCCTGGTCTTGGCCGGCGAAATTGTCGGTGACGCGGGACCTCTCGATGGTTCGCCGGAGGGAATCCGCCAAAAGGAATTCGCTGCAGAGCGACATGTCCTTGGCATAGCCGCCAACGCGACGCAGCGCCCCTGCAAGCGATTGAAAGGGGTGTCCTGCATCTGGCCGATCGATTTCGGGGTGTCCTTGTAGGTGTGGAACTCACCATCGGCGTGGTAGCGATGCATCCCGTTCTGGTGGGCCATCACGAACCAGAACGTGCTGGTGTCGAGGTGGTGCAGATCGGCGACCGGCCTGGTCAGCACATGCCTCACTTGCTCGCGCTGCCCCAGGGGAACTCCGGCCTTAGATCGCCGGCCTCGTGCCATTGCGGCTGCTTCTCGCGAACTTCCAGCATCCGACGGTCAACTGGGTCGGCCGCAGTTCGCGAGTACGACCGGTCCGGAGCGCCGGTTTTCCGACCTTCCAATGTCGAAATCTGGGCTCCTACCCGGTCGAAGCGCCGATTGTCCGCGTGCGGGTGAAAGGCTCCCGCGTCCCATTGTTCATTCGCTTTCGTCCGTCACGGAGGGCGCCCGAAAGAGTCACGACAGCGCGGCGCGTTCGTTCTGCAGGGTTTCGAGCTGCTGCTCCAGATCCGCCATCCGGTCCGCCAGACGGGTCTCGCTGGCCGCGCCCGAGGCGGAGGAAGCCTGCTCCGTCAAACGCTGCATCGTTTCCCGGATCGCTGCGATCCGGGCATCGATTTCGATCAGGACCTTGGCGTCGGTCATCTGTCTCCTCCCGGCAGCCTTGTCGCCAGCTGCGCTTCCGCGAATACAACGCGGAAGTAGTGGCAAAAGTTCAATGGCGATGGGGGAGGGACGGCGTCGTTGCAACCTCAGCGGCGGTTGCGCGAAAGGCCCTTGTCCTGCAACTCGGCCAGATAGGCCGCCCAGAGCCTGTCGTGGTCGCGGCCGAGCTCGGCGAGATAGGTCCAGGTGAAGAGGCCGGTGTCGTGGCCATCGTCGAAATTGAGGCGGACGGCGTAGTTGCCGACCGGCGTTATCGAGCCGATCGCGACGTCGATCTTGCCGGGCACGGTCTGCTTCTGCGCCTTGCTGTGGCCCTGCACCTCGGCCGAGGGGCTGGTGACGCGGAGATACTCCGCCGCCAGCGCGTAGCGCGCGCCGTCCTCGAAGGTCACGGTCAGCGTGCGCTTGTCGGGCGACAGGCGGATTTCGGTCGGCCAAGGCGTGGATGCGGTATTCATGATGGACCCCGGCGGCCGGCAGGCCGCGAAAATGGCTCGGGTCGCCGCGCCGCGACGCCCGCTTTCAGCCGCGCACCTTTGAAACGACGCGACATCTCGTCTACATAGCAGAGATCGCCGCCCAGACGACAAGACGGGCGGGTCGAGGAATGTGCATGAACCAGATCGTGCCTCTGGTGGCCGAAACGACGCCGATGGTCGATCCCTTCGGTCGCTCCATTACCTATCTCCGCGTCTCGGTGACGGATCGGTGCGATTTCCGCTGCGTCTATTGCATGGCCGAGGACATGACTTTCCTGCCGAAGCGGGACGTGCTGTCGCTCGAGGAACTGGACCGGCTTTGCAGCGCCTTCATCGCCAAGGGCGTGCGCCGGCTGCGGCTGACGGGCGGTGAGCCGCTGGTCCGCCGCAATATCATGTCGCTGGTTCGTTCCCTCGGTCGCCACCTCGACAGCGGCCATCTGGACGAACTGACCCTCACCACCAATGGCTCGCAGCTTTCGCGTTTCGCTGGGGAACTGGCCGATGCCGGCGTGCGCCGCATCAATGTTTCGATCGACACGCTCGATCCGGCCCGCTTCCGCCAGATCACCCGCTGGGGCGACCTCGACAAGGTGATGGCGGGACTGGATGCCGCCCAGGCGGCCGGCCTCAAGGTCAAGCTCAACGCCGTCGCGCTCAAGGGCGTCAACGAGCACGAGATCGACGACCTGATCCGCTTCGCGCATGGGCGCGGCATGGACCTGACGCTGATCGAGACCATGCCGCTCGGCGAGATCGAGCTCGACCGAACCGAGCAATACCTCCCGCTTTCGACCGTGCGGTCGCGGCTCGAACAGCACTGGACGCTGAAAGACATCCCCTACAAGACGGGCGGTCCGGCGCGCTATGTCGAGGTGGCGGAGACGGGCGGGCGGCTCGGCTTCATCACGCCGCTGACTCATAATTTCTGCGAAAGCTGCAACCGCGTGCGGGTCACCTGCACGGGCACGCTGTTCATGTGCCTCGGCCAGGAGGACGCCACCGATTTGCGTGCGCCGCTGCGTGCCTCCGAAAGCGACGCCCTGCTTTCCGCCGCCATCGACGAGGCGATCGGGCGCAAGCCCAAGGGGCACGACTTCGTTATCGATCGCGACCATCGCCGACCGGCCGTAGCCCGTCACATGAGCATGACCGGCGGCTAGTTCTCGAAACGGCCCCGTCTATGCTGCGCTGCACACTCCGCGTAGCTGGCGAGCGCGCCCGTTTTTCTTCCCTTTCATGTATTTCGTGACGCAAACGGCGTCACTTCGGTTGCTTCGTGCCGGTTTATTGGTCAATCTCGTCCAGTCAGGGCCGAGCCGCCCGGACCCGGATCATCTGCGGCGCCGCGTTGCCGCGCATTGCCTGAAGTCCCATGCCCGCCCTGGCCGATAATTCTCGCGGCATCATCATGATGGTGCTCTCGAACCTGGTCTTCATCATCAACGACACCCTGATCAAGCTGGTCAGCGAGGGCCTGCCGACCGGCCAGATCCTCGTCATAAGGGGCGCGATTTCCTTCCTGCTGATCTCCGCCGTCGTGTTCGCGACTGGCATGCACCGTCAGTGGCGCGCCGTGTGCAACCGCATGGTCGCCTGGCGGACGGTCGGTGAGATCGGCGCAACCGTGCTTTACCTCTACGCGCTCTTCAACATGCCGATCGCCAATGTCTCTGCGATTGGCCAGATCGTGCCGTTGATGACGACGGCCGCGGCCGCCATCTTCCTGGCGGAGCCGGTAGGCTGGCGCCGGTGGACGGCGATCGCGGTCGGTTTCTTGGGCGTGCTGCTGATCATGCGGCCGAGCGTATCGGGCTTCGACATGTTCTCGCTGGCTGCGTTCGCCTCGATGGGGTTCATCACCATGCGCGATCTCGTCACGCGCGAGATGCCGTCCGGCGTGCCGACGCTGCTGGTGGTTGCGGTCACGGCCGCCGCGATGACGGCGACGGGGGCAACCCTTTCCTTGGTGGAGAACTGGCCGGTTCCGTCGCTGAAGCAGTGGGCGATCCTCGGAGCCGCGTCGACGCTACTGCTCTGCGGCTACGGGACGTCAATCATGGCGATGCGCTTTGGCGCCATGGCCGTCGTGGCGCCCTTCCGCTACACCGGCATTCTGTTCGCGGTCGTGCTCGGCTTCCTGGTCTGGGGAGACGTGCCGAACGTGCTGACGCTGGTCGGCACGCTCATCGTCGTGGCGACCGGCGTCTATACGTTCCGGAGGGAAATGCGGCTGGCACAGCAGGTGCGGTCGATCGAGGCGAGCGCTGTCAGCCGGTCCAGTGCGTGACGATCGCGTCCATGTCCGGGCGAGCCCGATCGGCGGGACGCTCGGTCTGGCGGCCAAGATGGATGAAGCCGGCG
Organism: Kaistia sp. MMO-174; assembly: GCF_037147815.1. Lineage (NCBI taxonomy): Bacteria > Pseudomonadati > Pseudomonadota > Alphaproteobacteria > Hyphomicrobiales > Kaistiaceae > Kaistia > Kaistia sp. MMO-174. Next base: position 181,431 of record NZ_JBBCUO010000002.1, read on the forward strand.
ACACGCTCGCCTGCCTGGACGCCCAGAATTGCGGCGGCTTCGGGGTCGCGGCCCGGCCACTTCAAGAGCCACTGGGTCGCGTAGCCATGCGCCGAGGCTGCCGAGATCAGGTTCATGCCGACGGCGCCGGAGCCGAGGATCTGGTCCCATTCCGGGATGCGAGACGTCGGATCCGGGCGGCTGACGACGACGACGGTAACAGGCGCGCGCATCATGTAGAGCGTCCACATATCGCGCTTCGAGAGGTCGAGGCCCGGATTGCGGGCGGCGTAGAGTGCGTCGAAGCGCCGGCCTGAGGCCTGCCGGGCCTCGCCGGCGATCACGATAAAGCGCCAGGGCGCCAGGCGTCCATGGTCGGGCGAGCGGGCGGCAATCTTCAGGATACGGTCGAGATGATCGGCCGGGATCGGCATCGGGTCGAAGGCGCGCATCGGCACGGAGCGGCGCGTTTCGAGCTTGGCGAGCATGTTCGGCGAGAACTGCAGTTCGAAGTCGTCGTCATAGACCGGAACGGCCGCCGAAGCCGGTGCGGCGTGATGGGAGGAGCCTTGATGGGTCATGTGGGGGGCAGGCTTTCATCTTCAGGCGCGGTTTACGCGCAAGAAATGCTCCCCGACCGGATGATTTGCAAGATTGGGAGGAGGGTGGAATACCCTGCTTCCAGCACACGCTGAGGACGAATTCGCGTTTCGTGTTGCGCGGATTCGACAGTATCCGAACAGAAACCTGCACAAATTCCGACCTGAGGCGGCAAATTTGTGGGCAGGTGCCGCAGGCGCGCGAACTCGGCCTCATCCACCGCGACGGACATGTCGATGCGTATTGCGCGCGCGGAGCGCGGCGCCTCATCGTGCCGCGCCATACCTCGCGAGCCGGATCACGGCTCGCGCAAGCCGACTCAGGCGGCGCGGCCTGCCAGCGCCTGGTCGGCGGTCAGGGCCGTCTCGGGCGTGCCGGAGACGATCAGTTCCAGCACTTCCTGTTCGGTCGTGTGCTGGATGTAGCGGTCGCCGACATTCTGGCCGCGCTTCATCACCATGATGCGGTCGCCGACCTCGAAAATGTCGGTCAGGCGGTGCGAGATGATGATCTGCGCCACGCCCTGGCGCTTCAACTCGGCCATGGTCTCGAGCAGCCGTTCCGTCGCCATGACGGAAAGATTGGCGGTCGGCTCGTCGAGGACGACGACGCGCGGGTTGAAGGAGATGGCGCGGGCGATGGCGACCGACTGCTGGCGGCCGCCGGAAAGGCTCTCTACCTTCTGGAACACGGAATTGACGTCGACCTTGAGCCGCTTCAGCACCTCGTCGGCTTCGGCATACATGCGGTTGCGATCGACGAAGAGGCCTTTCTTCGGCCAGCGACCGAGGAAGATATTCTGGGCGATGTCCATGTTCCCGCACAGAGCGAAGTCCTGGTAGATCATTTCGATCCCCTCTTCGCGGCTTTCATGCGGGTTCTTGAAGTGGGTCGGCTTGCCCGACACCAGAACGTCGCCGGTATCGCGCTGGTAGGCGCCCGTCATCACCTTCATCAGCGTTGACTTGCCGGCCGAATTGTCGCCGACGAGGCCGAGGATCTCGCCCTCGCCGAGGGTCAGGTTGATGTCCTTCAGGGCCTGGACGGGGCCGAAGGCCTTGGAGATGTGACGCATCTCGACGATCGGCTTGGCGGTCTTGTTTTCTGACATGGGCGTTCTCAGACGTGCGCTGTTTCGGGCGCGGGCCCGGATTTGCGGGAAAGGCGGCGACGGATGGCACCGGCCAGGTCGCCCTGGCGGAACCAGATGTCGCCGACGACGGCGACGACGAGGATCAGGCCGATGAAGACGTTGACCCAGTGCTGCGGCATCACGAAGGATTGGCCGTTGCCGAGGATCAACTGCAGCGACAGCAGCGACCGGATGAGCGCGATCACGGCGGCACCGGCGAGGGCGCCGAGCACCGTGCCGTAGCCGCCAAAGATCGAGCCGCCACCGATGATGACGGCGGCGATCGCGTCGAGCTCGCGGAGCTGGCCGGCCGACGGATTGAACGAGCGCAGGAAGGCGACGTAGATGACGCCGGCAAACGCCGCGCAGAGCGCCGAGAACACCAGGCTGAGCGCCCGCACCCGCGCCGTGTTGATGCCGGCATAGTCGGCGGCGCGGCGATTGCCGCCCGTCGCATAGACCATCTGGCCGAACGGCGTCTTGGCCAGGACGATGCCGGCGAGAACGGCGACCACGACCATGAAGATCGTCTGCACGCTGAGCGCCGCCGCGATGTCGTAGAGCAGCGTTCCCCGCGCCGGCGCGATGCCGAAATAGGCCAGCGCGTCGATCAGCTTGCGGCCGATCAGGTTGAACGCCTCCGGGAAGGAGGAGAGCTGCCGGCCCGCCGTCAGCCAGGCGCCGATGCCGCGCGCCATGTAGAACATGCCGAGCGTCGCGACGAAGGCCGGCAGACCGAAGCTGACTGTTAGCAATGCGTTAACCACGCCGGCCGCCGCGCCGGCGATCAGGGCGATGAAGACGGCCTGCCAGGGATCGAAGCCCATCTGCTTCATCAGGAAGGCGCAGGTGGCGGCGGAAAGCGCCAGCACCGAGCCGACCGAGAGGTCGATGTCGCCATTGGCGATGACATAGGTCATGCCGATCGCGAGCAGGCCCACCTCGGTGAAGGACAGCATCAGGTTGAAGGTGTTGTCGAGCGAGCCCCAGAAGTCGGGACGGAGATAAAGCCCGACGCACCAGAGCACGACGGCGAGAATGATCGCCGCCGCGTCGCGCCGGGCCAGGAAGTGGCCGATCGGACCCCGCGCCCGCATGGAGCGGTCGGAGGCGGACGAGCCCTTGGTCTGCGCGCCCTCGATCGCGACACCGCCCACCTCGATGACGGGTGGCAGAGGACGCCCGCGCAGCCGCGCCCAGAGGCGCGGGAAGACGTTGCGGCGGATGACCCAGGGCTCGATCAGCACGGAGATCAGCAGGATCAGGCCGAGGAAGGCCGGCACCGCGCCGGGCGGCAGCTGCGCCATCCCCTGCACCTGCATCTCGACGTCGCCCACCTTGACGGTGCGGGTCATCGGGATGCCCTCGCGCAGCACCTTGTCGATTAGCGTGACGAGGACCGCGCCGAGCGCGCCGCCGATGAGCCGGCCTCGACCGCCGAGGATCGAGGCGCCGCCGACGATGACGGCGGCGATGACGATCAGCTCGGCGCCCTGGCCATATTGCGAGGTTATGCCTTTGTCCTGCGCGACGCTCATCAGGCCGGCGAGGGTGGCCGCCAGCGCCGAGAGCACATAGGCGCGCATGCGGACGCGACGGGTCGGGATGCCGGCATAGGTCGCCGCCAGCTCGTTGCCGCCGGTGGCGTAGGTCTCGTAGCCCCAGCGCGTCTTGGCGAGCACGATCATGCCGACGACAGTCACCAGCACGAAGATCAGGATCTGGTTGTTGAAGCCGAAGGCGTTGGTCTCGCCGATCTGGAAGAACCAGGGCGCCGTCGCCGCCTTCTCGCTGTAGGAGACCGTCTTGCCGCCGGTGAGCCCGAGTACGAAGCCGCGCCCGATGAACAGCATGGTCAGCGTCGTGATGAAGGAGGGAACGCGCAGGACGGTGATGAAGAAGCCGTTGATCAGCCCGACGCCCAGGCCGACGAGAATGGCAGCGACGAGCGACGGCACGATGCCGAGGTCATAGTAGGAGGTTGAGAAAGCGAGCGAGAAGATCGTCGCGACCAGTCCGAAGGTCGATCCGACCGAGAGGTCGAGGTCCTTGTTGATGATCACGAACGTCATGCCGGCGGCCATCACGCCGTAGCGGGCGGTGTCGCGCAGGATCGCCGAGATCGCGTCGGTCTGACCGAAGAACTTCGGGTTGATGAAAACGCCCGCGAGGTAGAGCAGCACCATGAAGATCAGCAGGCCGACTTCCCAGCCCCCGATCAGTTCGAGCGGCAGGCGTCTGCGTGCGGGGGCAAGGGTCGTCGATGTCATGGGCTTTGCATCTTTGCGTCGAAACGAGCCTCTGGCTCCAGGGCGCGTCGCGTCTCTCCGTCCGGGCGCGCGAGGCCGATCCGGACAGAGAGACGGAAGCGTCGTCCGCCAGCGCTTCGCGGGGAAGGCTGGCGGAAAGCGGCCTAGTTTTCGAAGCGCTTGCCGACCAGGTCGACCGTGTCCTTCGTCACGAGCTGCGCGCTCGTGTCGAGATTGGCGGCGGAAACGCCGCGGTCGATCTGGAGATAGAGCTGGGCGACGGGCCAGAAGCCCTGCAGGAAGGGCTGCTGGCCGAGCGAGCCGGTGAGCGCGCCGGTGCGGATCTGTTCCTGCTGCTTCGGACCGAGGTCGAAGCCGAAGGCGCAGATCTTGCCGTTGAGCTTCAGCTGGGCGACGGCGTCGCCGAGCGCCGGGGTGACGAAGCCGTTCGCCGCGAAGCCGCCGACGACGTCGCCGCGCGACTCGATCAGCGAGACGACGGAGTTGACGATGTCGTCCTTGTTCACGTCGATGCCGATGTTCTCCGGGCCGGCGTCGACCTTGAAATCGGCCAGGCGGCCGGCGTCGTTCAGCGCCTTGACGGTGGCCTCGAACGCAGCCGTGACGCGGCGGTTGACCTCCTCGTTGCCGAGCGTCGTCGTCGACGGGAAGATGATCGAGCCGCCCTTGGCGCCCGAGTCGAGGATGCACTTGGCGAGCGCCTCGCCGCCGATCGCCGCCGCCGACGAGAGCTGGCCGGTGTGGCTGATCTGCGAGCGGTGGGCGAGCTTCGGATCGAACGAGTTGGTGGTCGCGACCGGGATGCCGTTGGCGAAGGCCTTGTTGACGATGTCGTCATAAGCGCCCGACTGCGGCGTGGTCATGATCAGGCCGTCGATCGTCGGATCGTTGATGACCTGGTTCAGGATCTCGATTTCGCGCGGAATGTCGTCGACCGGCGCTTCGGAGCCGAGCTTGATCAGATTGATGCCGAAGGCGTCGGCGGCAACCTGCGCGCCGACATAGGTCGGATCGAAGAAGCCGTTGCCGGCCGTGTGCGTGACGATGGCGAAGGTGAGCTTGCCATCCTTGGAGTGGAAATCCTTGGTGGTCGGCGCTTCCTTGGCCGCATCCTCGAACGAATAGCCGCCGACGGCCTTGCCGAGCGAGCCGCCGCCCTGAGCGTGCGCCAGCGTGGCGATCAGCGAGACGGACGCGCCGAGCGCCAGCGTCTTCAGAACCTTTTTCATAACTATCCTCCCCAATAGCTAAACCCGGGAGCGTTCTGCGGCGCTCCGGGATCAGCGCAGCATAGGCAAGCCGCCGACCTGCCGCAACGTCCAGATGATGCAAGTTGTCATAGTTTTGAGGTTCGCACCTCAATCTACATCGCATTGCTTCAACAATGTGAGATCGATTGCTGCAATGCAAAAAGTCTAGATAGTTCAAAATCCGCAGCAATTCACACTTGCGAAGCGGCGCCGTTGCGCTGCGGCAGGCTTTGTATCGCCCGTGGCCCCGGCGGTGGATTTACTGAAAGGCAGCCCCGAGGCGCCAGACGGACGGGAATTGTCGATCGGCGGCGCGGCCGGCGGTCGACGGCGTGCCGAGGCTAGGGCAGGGCGTCCGGATCGCCGCTGAACTCGACGCCCGAAAAACTGCCGCCCTGGGTTTTCTCGGCGATCGGGTCGTCGGAGGTCTTGCCGGCGAGGGCCGCGATGAAGCGGTCGGCGCTGTCCCGGGGCGTGTAGCCGAGCCGCTCGGCATTGGCATTGTCCCAGAAGGAGCGCGAATTGTCGGAAACGCCGTAGACGATCTCGTAGGTGTAGTCGGCCGTGAGCCCGACATCGATCATCCGGACCAGATCGCCGAACGACATCCAGGTCGACAATTGCCGGGCGTCGGCCGGCTCGGCATAGGACGAGCCGATGCGGATGCAGAGGGCCGCGATGCCGTGCTTGTAGGCGTAGAGCGCGGCGAGATCCTCGCCGAACGCCTTCGACAGGCCATAGCGACAGTCGGGCGCCGCCATGGCGCGATGATCGATGCGCTCGCTGCGGCTGTGCAGGCCGATCACGTGATTGGAACTGGCGAAGACGATGCGTTTCACGCCGGCCTTGCGCGCTGCCTCCCAGAGATTGACCGCGCCGAGGATGTTGGCCGGAACGACCGTGTCCCAGTCCGCCTCGGTCGAGCGGCCGCCGAAATGCAGGATGACGTCGACGTCGCGGCAGAGCTTGGTCACGGCATCGGCGTCGGCGAGGTCGCAGCGGACGACTTCCTCGCCGGGGCCGGCCGGGGCCATCTCGGCGACGTCGGAAAGCCGCAGCACGGGGAAGCGGCCGGCGAGACGCTCGCGCAGCACGCGGCCGAGATTGCCGGCGGCGCCGGTCAGCAGGACGCGATGATAGGGCATGATCCGTCCTTTGCTCGGGCGCCGTCGCCGATCACCTTACCGTCGTGGCGCTTCCATGCTCAAGACTGGCGGCCCGCAGCGTCGCCGCGGCGGCTCGGATGTCGGCCAGCACGGTCGGATCGTCCAGATTGGTCAGGAACGGCGACATCGGTCCGGTCGCGCTGATGCCGGCCAGCGCCACGGCCTCGTGCAGGACGCGGATCGGCGAATGACGGTCGCGCAGGTCCTCGAGCGGAAGGAAGTGCTCGCGCAGGCTGGCGGCCTTGGCGACGTCGCCTTGCGCCAGCGCCCGGCGGATCGCCGTCGAGAGATGCGGCGCGATGCAGACCGAGCCCGACGTGAAGCCGTTCAGGCCGAAGCCGGTCAGATGGTCGATCACCGGCCGCTCGCCGATGCCGCTGATGATCCGCTCGGCCGAGCCGACGGCATCGAGCAGGGTGGCGAGCAGGGCGTCCTCGGCGGGGTTCTTCCGCACGACGGCATATTTGACCGCGCACACCGCGCCATCGGCCAGCAGCGCGGCGAGATCGCGCGGCTCCAGGTAGCCCTCGTTCTTTAGGTAGGCGATGACCGGCCTGCCATAGCGGTCGGCCAGCTTGCGGATGCCGGTCGCGACCCCGCCGGGCGTGGCCGGGAAGGTGAGGGGCAGCAGCATCGCGGTCGGGAAGGCGCGCTGGCGCAGCAGGTCGATCTGATCGCAGGACTTGCCGTAGTCCGCGCCGAAGGACGGGATCATCCAACCATCGGCCGGCGAGATCCGTTCCAGCACATCGAGCAGCGTCGCCAGTTCGGCGGTGCCCATGTTGTAGAGGTTGGCGTTGCCGCCGAAGAGATAGGTCGTCACGCCGCCGGAATGCAGCCACTCGACGAGCCGCCCTGTCTCTCCCTCATGGATGGCGCCATCCGCGCCGCGCGGCAGCGGCGGCACGGACAGAACGGAACGGGCGAGATCGGCGGGGGTAACGGCATCTGTCTTCATCTGACGGCTCCGACATCAACTTGTAATTTATTATTACATATTGGGTCCGTTCTGGCGACCGAAATCCGTGCATTTCGCGATTCCGTGATCGGGATTGAGCAGGCAGGTGACAAATCCGGGGCTCTGCAACGGTCGAAGCCGCACCTGGCGGCGGTCGACGCGGAGCAAAGGGCGTGCGATGGTGCGCCCCTGCAATCAACTGGAGACTCTTCATGACGGATCTCGGCCTTCGCCCGCTCGTTCCCACCCTGCACCAGCTTGCCGAGAGTGCCGTCTATGACGATCGCAACAACCGGCTGCTCTATTGCGACATCCCCGACAAGGCGATCCACGCGGTGGACCTCGCCACGGGGGAGACGCAGGTGTGGCGCTTTCCGACCGTGGTCGGCTCGTTCGGCCTGACCGAGAGCGGCCGGTTCGTCGTGGCGCTGCGCGACAGCGTCGTGATCTTCGATCCGGAGACGGGTGACAGCCGGACGCTGGCCGAAATCGAGGCCGACATGCCCGATACGCGCCTGAACGACGGCAAGGTCGGGCCGGATGGCTGCTTCTGGGTCGGCAGCATGGACGCGAATCGCCAGCCGGTCTGCGCGCTCTACCGCGTCGCGCCGGACGGCACCGTCGAGAAGAAGGTCGACGGCCTGATGGTGTCGAACGGTCTCGCCTTCAGCCCGGACGGGCGGACGATGTTCCATTCGGATTCGCGCGGCCCCTGGATCGACCGCTGGAGCCTGGATCCGGCAACCGGCGAAATCAGCGATCGCAAGCGCATCGCCGTGCTCGACGACACGATCGGCCGGCCGGATGGCGGCGCCACGGACGCCGAGGGCTGCTACTGGAGCGCCGGCGTCTCGGGCGCCAAGCTGAACCGCTTCTCGCCGGAGGGCGAACTGCTGGCGAGCTATGACGTTCCCGCCGCCGCGCCGACCATGCCGGCCTTTGGCGGCCCGGACATGAAGACCCTGTTCCTGACCAGCCTGCGCGACGGCCGGACCGAGGAGCAGTTGCAGCGCTGGCCGCTGACGGGTTCCGTCTTCATCGGCACGTCACCGGTCGCCGGCTCGCCGGTCTCGCGCTTCCGCGACGTCTAGCTTTTCAAGGGGCGAGGTTCGAAGATCCTTGCCCCAACCCTCTCCCGCGAGCGGGGGGAGGGAGTAGTCGCCCGCCCTGGCGCCGGCCCAAACGCCTTCGCCCGCTCGCGGGAGAGGGGTGGGCGAGGGCCTTTCTCCTATCGGAGCGCGCGTCAGCCCTCTTCCGGCGGCAGCGGTCGCGACTTGCGGGTCGCGTCGATCGCCACGAAGGTGAAGGTCGCCTCGGTCACCTTGGTGACCTCGTCGCTCTGGCGGTTGCGCCGCCAGGCCTCGACGAAGACGCGCATCGACGAGCGGCCCGTCGACAGGATGCGCCCGTAGATCGTCACTTCGTCGCCGACGAAGACGGGGCTCAGGAACGACATTCCATCCACCGATGCCGTCACCGTGCGGCCCCGCGCGCGCCGGGTCGCGATCGTGCTCGCGCCGAGATCCATCTGCGACATCAGCCAGCCGCCGAAGATGTCGCCGGCCGGGTTGGTGTCGTGCGGCATGGCGATGGTGCGGATGACGGGGATGGTCGTCTGGTGCGGGAAGTCCGGCGCGTTCTGGGCGGTCATCGTGGTTCCTGAAAGCTGGCGATCGGCTGGCGATCGGACTTGAAACGAAACGGGGCGCCCGAAGGCGCCCCGCTGATACTGCATCCGGGTCCGGTCAGACCGAATAGTACATGTCGAATTCGACCGGGTGCGGGGTGTGCTCGAAGCGGATGACTTCTTCCATCTTGAGCTCGATGTAGGCGTCGATCATGGACTTCGAGAAGACGCCGCCTTCCAGCAGGTAGGCGTGGTCCTTCTCGAGCGAGGCGAGCGCTTCACGCAGCGAACCGCAGACCGTCGGGATCTTCTTCAGTTCCTTCGGGGGCAGGTCGTACAGGTTCTTGTCCATCGCGGCGCCCGGATGGATCTTGTTCTTGATGCCGTCGAGGCCGGCCATCAGCATGGCAGCGAAGGCGAGGTAGGGGTTCGCACCCGGATCCGGGAAGCGGACTTCGACGCGCTTCGCCTTCGGCGAGGTCGCGAACGGGATACGGCAGGAAGCCGAACGGTTGCGCGCCGAGTAGGCGAGCAGGACCGGAGCCTCGTAGCCCGGGACCAGACGCTTGTAGGAGTTGGTCAGCGGGTTGGTGAAGGCGTTCAGCGACTTGGCATGCTTGATGATGCCGCCGATGTAGTACAGGCAGGTCTCCGACAGGTCGGCGTATTCGTTGCCGGCGAAGACCGGCTTGCCTTCCTTCCAGATCGACTGGTGCACGTGCATGCCCGAGCCGTTGTCGCCATAGACCGGCTTCGGCATGAAGGTGGCGGTCTTGCCATACGAGTTTGCGACGTTGTGGATCGCGTACTTGTAGATCTGCATGTGGTCGGCCATCGTCACGAGCGTGCCGAACTTGACGCCGAGCTCATGCTGGGCCGAAGCCACTTCGTGGTGGTGCTTCTCGACGACGACGCCCATCGACTGCATCGCTGCGAGCATGTCGCCGCGCATGTCCTGCAGGCTGTCGATCGGCGGGACGGGGAAGTAGCCGCCCTTGGTCTTGACGCGGTGGCCGAGGTTGCCGCTCTCGTAGTCGGTGTCCGAGTTGGTCGGCAGCTCGATGTCGTCGAGCTTGAAGCCCGTGTTGTACGGGGTGGCCGAGAACTTGACGTCGTCGAAAACGAAGAATTCGGCTTCCGGGCCGACATAGATCGTGTCGCCGATCTTGGTCTGCTTCAGGTAGGCCTCGGCCTTCTTGGCGATGCCGCGCGGGTCGCGGTCATAGGCTTCGCCGGTCGACGGCTCGAGTACGTCGCAGACGATCGAAAGCGTGGACTGCGCGAAGAACGGGTCGATCGCGGCGGTCGACGGATCGGGCATCAGCAGCATGTCGGACTCGTTGATCGCCTTCCAGCCGGCGATCGAGGAGCCGTCGAACATCGTGCCTTCGGCGAAGATCTCTTCGTCGATCATGCCGATGTCGAACGTCACGTGCTGCCACTTGCCGCGCGGATCCGTGAACCGGAAGTCCACATACTTCACGTCCTGCTCCTTGATGAGCTTCAGGACGTCTTTCGCGGTCGTCATCAGTTTCTTCCTTCTATCAGGGGAATTGTGCCCGGTCGTGGCTGAGGCAAGCAGGAACCGGCTGGGCCGGGGGAGGGAATGCCGACAATCACATCTGTCGGCGGAATGAAAGAGCTATATCGCGTCGAGTCCGCTTTCGCCTGTGCGAATCCGAACCGCCTCCTCGATGTTGGAGACGAAAATCTTGCCGTCACCAATGCGACCAGTTTGCGCGGCCTTGCGAATGGCATCGACCGCGCGTTCGACGAGCTCGTCGCCCAGCACGATCTCGACCTTCACCTTGGGCAGGAAGTCGACCACGTATTCCGCGCCGCGATACAGCTCGGTGTGGCCCTTCTGCCGTCCAAAGCCCTTGGCTTCGGTGACGGTAATGCCTTGCAGGCCAACTTCCTGCAGCGCTTCCTTCACTTCATCGAGCTTGAAGGGCTTGATGATGGCTTCGATCTTCTTCATTGCCTCCGCATCTCCGAATGCTTGCCTCAAATGCCTGCCAACCTGGCCGATCTGTCGGCCTGGCAACCTCACTTGCAGTCTCCGTGCCAATTGCCGGCTTTGCCAGAAAACGCCAGAAAATTGGGCTTATCGCACCGCATCATAGCGCGTATCGCGCAAAAGCCATCTGAATATTGATCAATTTATAGGCAATTGATCAACAAGCTGGCATCAGTTGCGCAGCGCGCCCGGCAATCAGTGGCCGTTGCGTGCCAGCCAGGCGTCGGCGCCCCGCATGTCGAGGCCGTGGCTGGCGCCGAAAGCCGGCAGATCCTCGCGCTTCATGCGGCCATCCAACACCTCGCCGATGGCGAAGAGGGTCAGCGAGCGCGTTCCACTGCGACAATGTGCCAGCACCGGGCCGTCCGTCTTCGCCAGCACCGCCTGCAGGTCGCGCACGTCCTGCTCGCGGATCGACGGGCCGGTGACGGGAATGTGGGCATAGGTGAGCCCGTTCTTCGCCGCGGCCTCGGCTTCCTCGGCCGATGCCGGCTGCGTCGGCTCCTCGCCCTCGGGGCGATTGTTGATGACGGCCTTGAAGCCGAGCCCGGCCAGCGTGGCGAAATCCTCGAGTTCGATCTGTCCGGCGACGGAGAGCTTGTCGTTGATCTTGATGAGGGCGGTCATGCGCGTGTCCCTGTTCCGAATGATGTCGGCGGAGAACTTACCGCAGCACGGAAAATGAACAACCTCGCCGATGGCGCCGCGGGTGGCTTCGTCGCGGCCACCGATCCTGCCGGCAACGCGGTTGCGATATGGCCGGTGCCGCTCCACTCTGCCCGGGCGACAGGGCGGGCTGCAGGGCGCCCGTGCGCGGCAGATGGGTGGAGAGCATGATCGAGCTTTTGACGCCGGCGGAGATGGCCGAGGCGGACCGGTTGACGATCGCCGCGGGAACGCCGGGGATCGAGTTGATGGAGACGGCCGGGCGGGCCGTCGCCGACGTGGTGGCGCGCTCGCCGCTCGGCGCGCGAATCGCCATTGCCTGCGGCCCCGGCAACAATGGCGGCGACGGCTTCGTCGCGGCGCGCATCCTGGCCGGGCGCGGCTACCGCGTGCAACTCGGCCTGCTCGGCGGGCTCGACCGGCTGAAGGGGGACGCGGCGCTGGCGGCCGCAGCCTGGCGCGGCGAGGTCGTGTCGCTCGCCGAACTCGATTTTCATGGCAGCGGCGTCATCGTCGACGCGCTGTTCGGCGCCGGCCTCGATCGCGAGATCGGCGGCGAGGCGGCGCGCGCCATCGAGACGATCAATCGTTCGGGCGCGCGCATCGTCGCCGTCGACCTGCCGAGCGGCATCCAGGGCGAGACCGGCCAGGTTCTGGGCGTCGCCGTGCGGGCGACCGAGACCGTGACCTTCTTCCGCGCGAAGCCCGGCCATGTGCTGATGCCGGGCCGGGTGCATGTGGGCCGGCTGACGGTCGCCGACATCGGCATCCGCGAGACGGTGCTGGAGCGGATCGCGCCCAAGGCCGCGCTCAACCGCCCCGAGGCCTGGCTGCCGTCTCTGCCGGTGCTGAAGGTCGACGGCCACAAATATGACCGCGGTCATGCCGTGGTGGTTTCCGGCGGCATGACGCAGACCGGGGCGGCGCGGCTCGCGGCGCATGCGGCGCTGCGGAGCGGGGCGGGGCTGGTGACGCTCGCATCGCCGCCGGATGCGCTGGCGGTCAACGCCGCCCATCTGACGGCCGTCATGCTGAAGCGGATGGACGGCGCCGACGGCCTGGCGGCGCTCCTTTCCGATCGCCGGCTCAACGCGGTCGGCCTCGGGCCCGGCCTCGGCGCGATCGAGGTGGCGCGGCCTCTGGTCGAGGCGGCGCTGGCGTCCCCGGCGGCCGTGGTCCTCGATGCCGATGGCCTTTCCGCCTTCAAGGCGGAGCCGCAGCAATTGTTCGCGCGGATCGCCGGCCGGCCGGCGCCGGTGGTGATGACCCCGCATGACGGCGAGTTCGCGCGTCTCTTTCCCGATCTCGCCGCGCTTCCCGGCAAGCTCGACCGCGCCCGCCAGGCGGCGGCCCGTTCGGGCGCGGTCGTCCTGCTCAAGGGGGCGGACACGACCGTCGCCGATCCGTTCGGCCGGGCGATGATTGCCGACAATGCGCCGCCTTATCTCGCCACGGCCGGTTCGGGCGACACGCTCGCCGGCATCATCCTCGGCCTAGTCGCCGAGGGCATGCCCGCTTTCGAGGCAGCGGGCGCGGCGGTCTGGCTGCATGGCGAGGCGGGAGCGGTGCTGGGGCGCGGCCTGATTGCGGAAGATCTCGCCGACGCGCTTCCCCGTGTGTTCACGCGGCTTTTCGTTTGACCCTGCGACCGCTAGTGCTATAGAGGCGCCACCTTGGCCGGAGCCTAGCCGCGACCGGTTATTGCGGGCGTGGTGGAATTGGTAGACACGCTGGATTTAGGTTCCAGTGGCTTGCGCCGTGGGGGTTCAAGTCCCTCCGCCCGCACCAACGTCCGGAATAAGCCGTGAATGCAGCCGGGCGAAACGCCAAAGACCGATCGGATCAAGACAGAAAGCGCTGAACATGCAGGTGACCGAGACCCTCGCAGAGGGCCTGAAACGTGAACTCAAGATCGTGGTCCCGGCGACCGAACTCGACAGCCGCCTTTCGGCGCGCCTGGAAGAGATGAAGGGCCAGGTCCAGCTCAAGGGCTTCCGTCCGGGCAAGGTGCCGGTGGCGCATCTGCGCCGCATCTACGGCAAGTCGGCCATGGCTGAGATCGTCCAGAACGTGCTGAACGAGAACGCCCGCAAGACGCTCGAGGAGCGCGGCGAGCGTGCTGCGATGCAGCCGAGCTTCGATCTGCCCGAGGACGAGGCCGATGCCGGCGCCGTGCTCGAGGGCAAGAAGGATCTCGCCTACACGATGACCTACGAGGTCCTGCCGAAGTTCGAGCTCGGCGATTTCAAGGGCGTCAAGATCGAGCGTCCGGTCGCCGAAGTCACCGACGAGGAAGTCGACGGCGAGATCAAGCGGCTCGCCCGCGATTCGGCCGACTACGCTGCCAAGGATGGCGCGGCTGCCGACGGCGATCGCCTGACCATTTCCTACCTCGGCAAGCTCGACGGCGAGGCCTTCGAGGGCGGCGCCGACGACAACGCGTTCGTCACGCTCGGCTCGGGCCGCTTCATTCCGGGCTTCGAGGAGCAGCTCCTCGGCGCCAAGGCCGGTGAAGAGCGCGTTCTCAACGTGACCTTCCCCGAGGAATATGGCGCGAAGCAGCTGGCCGGCAAGGCAGCGACCTTCGACGTCGTCGTCAAGGAAGTGGCGGCTCCGGCCGAGACGACCATCGACGACGAGTGGGCGAAGAAGTTCGGTATCGAATCGCTCGACGAGCTGAAGGCCACCATGCGCCAGCAGCTGCAGAGCCAGCTCGGCGCCGCGACCCGCACCAAGGTCAAGCGTCAGTTGCTCGACCAGCTCGACGAGAAGCATGCCTTCGAGCTGCCGCCGACCATGGTTGAGCAGGAGTTCCAGAACGTCTGGAACCAGGTCACCCAGGATCTGCAGCGTTCGGGCCGCAGCTTCGCCGACGAGGACACGACGGAAGAGGCCGCCAAGGCCGACTACCGCAAGATCGCCGAGCGCCGCGTGCGCCTCGGTCTCGTCCTGTCGGAGATCGGCGAGCAGAACTCGATCCAGGTCACCGACGAGGAGGTGCAGCGCGCTCTCGTCGACCGGATCCGTCAGTTCCCGGGCCAGGAAAAGCAGGTCTACGACTTCTACCGCGAGAACCCGGACGCGCTGGCCAGCCTGCGCGCGCCGATCTTCGAGGAGAAGGTCGTCGACTACGTTCTCGGCCTCGCCGACATCACCGACAAGACGGTGTCGCGCGAAGAGCTGATGAAGGACGACGAGGAAGAAGCGAAGGCCTGATCGGCCTCCGTTCCGCCTCCTTGACGGGCGAGGCTCGTCTCCGCAACGAACTGGGCGACCCGGCGAAAGCCGGGTCTTCCGCACGAAACGGTCGGGATGCAAGGAGATCGCCGATCTCGACCGTGTCGGGATGACGATCTGCGAAAGGGTCTTCCGCGACCCCTTTCGAACGCAGACGGCGTACCATATGTATGGGCCTTCAAGCCCCGGGGAATCGGTCGAGCCGAGTGAGGTCGGCCGGGGCATCTCAAGGTAACCGTGGCAGTCCACTGCGCCGAAGGAAGATCATGAAAGATCCTATCGACCTCTACATGAACACGCTGGTGCCGATGGTGGTCGAGCAGACCAATCGCGGCGAGCGTGCTTACGACATTTATTCGCGACTGCTGAAGGAGCGGATCATCTTCGTCACGGGTCCCGTCGAGGACTACATGGCGACGCTGATCACCGCGCAGCTTCTCTTCCTCGAGGCCGAGAACCCGAAGAAAGAGATCGCGATGTACATCAACTCGCCGGGCGGCGTGGTTTCGTCGGGCCTGGCGATCTATGACACGATGCAGTTCATCAAGCCGGCCGTCTCGACGCTCTGCGTCGGCCAGGCGGCTTCGATGGGTTCGCTGCTCCTGACCGCCGGCGAGAAGGGCATGCGCTTCGCGCTCCCGAACGCCCGTGTCATGGTGCACCAGCCCTCCGGCGGCTATCAGGGCCAGGTGACGGACATCCTGATCCATGCCCGCGAGGTCGAGAGCCTGCGCAAGCGGCTCAACGAGATCTACGTGCATCACACCGGCCAGGACATGAAGACGGTTGAAGACGCGCTCGAGCGCGACAACTTCATGGTGGCCGAGCGCGCCGTCGAGTTTGGTCTGATCGACCAGGTTCTGACGAGCCGCGAGGCGCTCGATTCGATCAAGAAGGACTGATCGCATCGATCCGGACTAACCCTCCCGCCAAGCTGGGTCGGCTGTACGACGGCCGACCGCGACATTAAGTATCTGTTGATCATGTCGCGCTTAGCATGATTGGATCGCAATCGTAGGATTGCTTCCGTCGGAAGGGACACAAGGGTCCGATTTTCGACCACCGGTTCGAGCCAGGTCGGACCGGACGAGACATCGAAGAAGTCGTTTGGAGGTCCTAAGCCTGAACGACAGCGAGGTAGACGGATGAGCAAAGTCAGCGGAAGCGACACCAAGAATACGCTCTATTGCTCGTTTTGCGGCAAGAGCCAGCATGAGGTGCGCAAGCTGATCGCAGGTCCGACCGTGTTCATCTGCGATGAATGCGTCGAGCTCTGCATGGACATCATTCGCGAGGAATCGAAGTCCTCGCTGGTGAAATCGCGTGACGGCGTTCCGACGCCGCTCGAGATCTGCGCCGTTCTGGACGATTACGTGATCGGCCAGCGCCACGCCAAGCGCGTGCTCTCGGTCGCGGTCCACAACCACTACAAGCGGCTGAACCACGCGGCGAAGAACAACGACGTCGAGTTGTCCAAGTCGAACATCCTGCTGATCGGCCCGACCGGTTGCGGCAAGACGCTGCTCGCGCAGACGCTGGCCCGCATCCTCGACGTGCCCTTCACGATGGCCGACGCTACCACCCTGACCGAGGCCGGCTATGTCGGCGAGGACGTCGAGAACATCATCCTGAAGCTGCTGCAGTCGGCCGACTACAATGTCGAGCGGGCCCAGCGCGGCATCGTCTACATCGACGAAGTCGACAAGATCTCCCGCAAGTCCGACAACCCGTCGATCACGCGCGACGTGTCGGGCGAGGGCGTGCAGCAGGCGCTTCTGAAGATCATGGAAGGCACGGTTGCCTCCGTGCCGCCGCAGGGCGGCCGCAAGCATCCGCAGCAGGAGTTCCTGCAGGTCGACACCACGAACATCCTGTTCATCTGCGGTGGCGCTTTTGCAGGCCTCGAGAAGATCATCTCGGATCGCGGCCGGTCGACCTCGATCGGCTTCGGTGCGCGGGTCGCGGCGCCGGAAGATCGCCGCACCGGCGAGCTGTTCCGCAATGTCGAGCCCGAGGATCTGCTGAAGTTCGGCCTGATCCCGGAATTCGTCGGTCGTCTGCCGGTCCTGGCGACGCTCGAGGATCTCGACGAGCCGGCGCTGATCACCATCCTGACCGAGCCCAAGAACGCGCTCGTCAAGCAGTACCAGCGCCTGTTCGAGATGGAGAATGTCGAGCTGACCTTCCATCCGGACGCGCTTTCGGCGATCGCCCGCAAGGCCATCGAGCGCAAGACCGGCGCCCGCGGCCTCCGTTCGATCATGGAAGCGATCCTGCTCGAGACGATGTTCGACCTGCCGGGCCTCGATGGCGTGCAGGAAGTCGTCATCTCGGCCGAGGTGGTCGATGGTTCCGCCCGTCCGCTCTACATCTATGCCGAGCGGCAGGACGAAGTGGTGGCGAACGCCGGCGCGTAAGCGAAGGCTGCCATAGCGAGTTGAAAACGGCGGGGCTTGTCCCCGCCGTTTTTTTGTCCGTTTTCGGGCAGCATGATGAGGGTGTCCGAATGCCGATGAACTGGGCAAATCGGTTTGGCGCTCAGAGGTTTATCGGCGGTCGGCGCGTGCCGTGGAGCGGGACGGCCCTTCTGTCGTAAGGGACCCGACGAAAACCTGGATCCTGGAGACAGGAAGCGTGAGGCCGGCAACTTGACACCCCGATGGTGCAACGCCACCTAATGGACAACGCATTGCAAGATGCTCCGACCCCTGAGTCGATCCGCCGGCCATCCTTTTCTTGGCGGGCGGCTCATCTCCCAAGCCGAACGGTGCCAATTCTGGGCCGTACCCGGTTCGAAAGGAATGCCTCATGACAGCTGATACCAAGCGTTCGATCGGCCTCGAAGCGGGCGACGAACTCTATCCGGTCCTGCCGCTGCGTGACATCGTCGTGTTCCCGCATATGATCGTGCCGCTGTTTGTCGGGCGAGAGAAGTCGATCCGTGCGCTGGAAGAGGTGATGCGGGCGGACAAGCAGATCCTGCTGGCGACCCAGCAGAATGCCAGCGACGACGACCCGGCGCCCGACGCGATCTTCCCCGTCGGCACGCTCGCCAGCGTGCTGCAGCTCCTGAAGCTGCCGGACGGCACCGTGAAGGTTCTGGTCGAGGGCATCGCCCGCGCCGAGATCCAGCGCTACACCGACCATGAGGCCTATTATGAGGCCTATGCGAAGGTTCTCCCCGACGACTTTGGCGACAAGGTCGAGGTGGAGGCGCTCGCCCGCTCGGTCGTCACCGAGTTCGAGAATTATGTGAAGCTCAACAAGAAGGTCTCGCCCGAGGTCGTCGGCGCGGTCACGCAGATCGACGACTATTCGAAGCTGGCCGACACGGTTGCCTCGCACCTCGCCATCAAGATCCCGGAGAAGCAGGCGATCCTCGCCCTGCCGACCGTCGCCGGCCGCCTGGAGCGCGTGCTCGGCCTGATGGAGAGCGAGATCTCCGTGCTGCAGGTGGAAAAGCGCATCCGCTCCCGCGTCAAGCGGCAGATGGAGAAGACCCAGCGCGAGTACTATCTGAACGAGCAGATGAAGGCGATCCAGAAGGAGCTGGGCGACCAGGAGGACGGCAAGGACGAACTCGCCGAACTCGAGGAGCGCATCGCCAAGACCAAGCTGTCGAAGGAAGCCAACGAGAAGGCGATCGGCGAGCTGAAGAAGCTCCGCCAGATGTCGCCGATGTCGGCCGAGGCGACGGTGGTCCGCAACTACCTCGACTGGCTGCTCGGGATTCCGTGGGGCAAGCGCTCCAAGGTCAAGCACGACCTGCGTTTCGCGCAGGAGGTGCTCGACGCGGATCACTACAGCCTCGACAAGGTCAAGGACCGGATCATCGAGTACCTGGCCGTGCAGAGCCGCGCCAACACGCTGAAGGGGCCGATCCTCTGCCTCGTCGGCCCTCCGGGCGTCGGCAAGACCTCGCTCGCCCGCTCGATCGCCAAGGCGACCGGCCGTGAATATGTCCGCATGTCGCTCGGCGGCGTGCGCGACGAGGCCGAGATCCGTGGCCACCGGCGCACCTATATCGGCTCGATGCCCGGCAAGGTCATCCAGTCGATGAAGAAGGCGAAGAAGTCCAACCCGCTCTTCCTGCTCGACGAGATCGACAAGATGGGCCAGGACTTCCGCGGCGACCCGTCTTCGGCCCTGCTCGAGGTGCTGGATCCGGAGCAGAACAGCACGTTCAACGATCATTACCTCGAGGTCGACTACGACCTGTCGAACGTGATGTTCGTGACGACGGCCAACACGCTGAACATCCCCGGCCCGCTGATGGACCGTATGGAGATCATCCGCATCGCCGGATACACCGAGGATGAGAAGCTGGCGATCGCCCGGAACCACCTGTTGCCGAAGGTCGTGAAGAACCACGGCCTGCACGACAAGGAGTTCACGCTGGAGGACGAGGCGTTGCGCTTCGTCATCCGTCGCTACACGCGGGAGGCCGGTGTCCGGAGCCTGGAGCGCGAGCTGGCCACGCTGGCCCGCAAGGCGGTCAAGGACATCCTGCTGAAGAAGGTGAAGTCGGTCGATGTCACCGAGAAGGTCGTCGAGGAATACCTCGGCGTTCCGCATTATCGCTACGGCGAGGCGGAGCTCGAGGACCAGGTCGGCGTCGTGACGGGCCTCGCCTGGACGGAAGTCGGCGGCGAGATCCTGACCATCGAAGGCGTCATGATGCCCGGCAAGGGGCGCATGACCGTGACCGGCAACCTTCGCGACGTGATGAAGGAATCGATCTCCGCGGCGGCGTCCTATGTCCGCTCGCGTTCGGTCGATTTCGGTATCGAGCCGCCGCTGTTCGACCGGCGCGACATCCACGTGCACGTGCCGGAAGGCGCGACGCCCAAGGATGGCCCGTCGGCCGGTATCGCGATGGTGACGGCGATCGTCTCCACCATGACCGGCATCGCCGTCCGCAAGGATGTCGCCATGACGGGCGAGATCACCCTGCGTGGTCGCGTCCTGCCGATCGGTGGCCTGAAGGAGAAGCTGCTCGCGGCGCTGCGCGCCGGGATCAAGACCGTGATGATCCCCGAGGACAATGCCAAGGATCTCGCCGAGATCCCGGACAATGTGAAGAACGGCCTCGAGATCATTCCGGTCGCCCGGATGGACGATGTTCTGGCCCACGCCCTGGTGCGTCAGCCGGAGCCGATCACCTGGGATGAGAGCAAGGAAGTGGCGGACAAGACGGTCGTCGCACAGGACGATCCGGCATCGGCTCTGACCGCTCACTAACGGCGGAATCCCGCCAAAATGACGACGCCCGCCCCTTCGGCGGGCGTTTTCATGTGGTATTTCGACCAAATATCGATCAAAAGCGCGGAAATCCGCCAGTTTCGCTTGCCTTTGGGCCCATTTTCAGGGATTTCTCGCGCTCGGTCGGGGCTTGCGAATCGTCCCGGCTCAAGACCTGAGAAAGGATCATCCATGGCTAACAAGAACGATCTCATCGCCGCCGTCGCCGAGCGTACCGGCACGTCCAAGGCCGCCGCCGCGGAGGCTGTCGACGCAACGTTCGACGTGATCACGGCTGCCCTGAAGTCGGGTGACGAAGTCAAGATCATCGGCTTCGGCAATTTCAGCGTTGCATCGCGCGCCGCCAGCGAAGGCCGCAATCCGCGTACCGGCGAGACGATCCAGATCGCCGCTTCCAAGACGCCGAAGTTCAAGGCCGGCAAGGGCCTCAAGGACGCCGTCAACTAGGCCAAGTCGGGCTTATTGGGTTTCTACGGCCTTGCGCGGACAGCGTGAGGCCGTTTTATTTTGTGCGTGCGACCGAAAGCCCGACCTTCCGCCCTTGTAAGGGGGGCCGCTTTTCGCCTACACGTCACGCGCTGCAGGAAACTGCGGGCGGTTAGCTCAGTTGGTAGAGCGCCTCGTTTACACCGAGGATGTCGGGAGTTCGAGTCTCTCACCGCCCACCATGCTCCCCGCGCACCAGGCGCCGGGCCTGCACCCAAGCTTCCCCCATCGTGATATTCTTTTGCCGTCGTCGATCGCCGCACAGGCGTCGTCGTGGCCGTGCGCTCGCGCCCGGCTTTCCCGGCGATGCGCGGGGTCCACAGGAAGGGCAGGGTCGTTTTGGCGGAATTCCGCCGCTTTGAGCGGCGACCGTGGTTTTCCACAATACCGCTGGACAGCGTGCTTGACTTGGATAGGTCGGTACCGTACTTCAGCGCTCAACACGACGCGGCGACGAGCTGCGGCGGCCCCGGAAGGGGACCCCAGCGGGGGTGTAGCTCAGTTGGTTAGAGCGCCGGCCTGTCACGCCGGAGGTCGCGGGTTCGAGCCCCGTCACTCCCGCCATTTTTACCGACCATCGGATTGCATCTTGTCAATCTGCTTGGAATGCGGATCGAAGCCGCGCGGACCCGTCCGGTCAATTGGCGCTTCGTATCCACCTCAATGCGGTCATGGCCGCATTGCCCGAAAGGGGCACCCGCGGGGGTGTAGCTCAGTTGGTTAGAGCGCCGGCCTGTCACGCCGGAGGTCGCGGGTTCGAGCCCCGTCACTCCCGCCATTTTCTTCTTCTCCCAGACGATTTCCGGCACTGCACAGAGTGCGCGTACGGCAGGCATCCGGTGTTGGGTTCTGTCTTTGCGGCAATCGCGCCTGCGCGGCCGCCTGGCGCGCTGCAGGCCGTTTCAGGCTCTCCCCCGCGGGCTGTGCCGATCGGCCGCCAGCGACCCGCGCAGCGGGCGGAAGAGGGCGCTAAGGAGTGGCAGTCTCTCCCGGGGCCGGTGAGGCTAGCGCACCGTCTATCCCAGCCTCCCGCGCCTCGCCTGGCCCTCGCGGCGGTCCGCTGCATCCCTGGGTGAGGGCAGCCAGTTGCCCCACGCCGGGGATCGAGAGCCTTGCGTCGGCGCGGATGGCGTGGCGGGGGATCGAACTCGGGCATGGCGGATGCAATCGCCGGATCGGGCGTCGCCGCGTGCAGCACGATTCTCTGTTGTTGCGGTTCAAATCGGATGTCGGGAAGGCTCCGGGGCGCCATTACTTATGCTGCGACGCAGCGTCAATAAGATTAGGTCGGCCGACGTGACAAGTTTATCATTCGATTGCTGACAACGGTCACGAATGATTCGGGCTCGGTCGGCCTTTGAGGGGGTTCTCATGGAAACTCTACTGCCATTGATCATCCAGGTGGTCGCCGGCCTCATCGGCGGCAACGCGGCCGGCTCCGCGCTGAAGGAGCGGAGCCTGGGCACGACCGGCAACTCGATCGCCGGCGGCATCGGCGGCATCGTCCTCGGCCAGATCCTGCAGGCCGTCATGGGCGGCGGCGCGCCTGACGCGGGCGCGGCGATGGCCGGGCTGGACATCGGCAAGATCGTCACCGACATCGTCGGCGGCGGCGCGGGCGGCGCAATCCTGACCGCGATCGTCGGCATGCTGAAGAATCAGGTTTCCGGGGCGCGGTAGGCGCTCGTCCGGCACCCGGCGGCGCGTGCCATCCGAAGCGCTTGCGGACGGTCGATGGGGGCGATTCGCCCCCATTTTTTTATGAAAGTGAGCCTTATGGTGAATTGTCGGTTTTTGCCGATTTTGCCGCGCCTTCGGCCTGCTCCGCCGGGACATCTCGCCGCACACAAAATCGCTTTCATTCTTCCAGTTCTAATTTTTGCCGGTTTTCGGCGTCTGATGCGCTAGGTTGTTGTTCCGGGGCGCCGTCGGCGGCGGGCTTGGGGCTTGCCACGTCTGTTCGCCTCCGATAAGCCTCGCCTCATGTTTTCGACCGCCGCCCCGGCGGATCGCCGCGTTTCCCGCGGCCGGCCGATATCTTAGACGAGTGAAACGCTTGGCGGCCTATTGCGCCGCACCATCTCGGGCAGCGGCGCGGCTGCGCGAGAGGGAGCAACGGAGCCGGATACATGGAAGACCTGTTGCGCGAATACCTTCCAATTGTCGTGTTTCTCGGGATCGCCCTCGTGATCGGCCTTGCGCTGCTGATCTCGCCGTTCCTGGTCGCGTACCGGAACCCCGACCCCGAAAAGCTCTCGGCCTATGAGTGCGGCTTCAACGCCTTCGACGATGCGCGCATGAAGTTCGACGTGCGGTTCTACCTCGTCGCGATCCTGTTCATCATCTTCGATCTGGAAGTGGCCTTCCTGTTTCCGTGGGCGGTCGTGTTCGGCGATCTCGGCTGGTTTGGCTTCTGGTCGATGATGAGTTTCCTGGCCGTCCTCACCATCGGCTTCATTTACGAATGGAAGAAGGGAGCGCTCGAATGGGATTGAGCGGAACCTCTGGCACCCAGGTCGCGCAGCGGCCGAAGGGGCTTGTCGATGCGTCGGGCCGTCCGATCGGTCACGACGATCCCTTTTTCATGGAAGTCAACAATGAGCTGGCGGACAAGGGTTTCCTTGTCGCGGCTGCGGATGACCTGATCACCTGGGCCCGCACGGGCTCGCTGATGTGGATGCAGTTCGGCCTCGCCTGCTGCGCCGTCGAGATGATGCAGGTCTCGATGCCGCGCTACGACGTCGAGCGCTTCGGCTTCGCGCCCCGCGCCTCGCCGCGTCAGTCGGACGTGATGATTGTCGCCGGCACGCTCACCAACAAGATGGCCCCCGCGCTCCGCAAGGTCTACGACCAGATGCCGGAACCGCGCTATGTCATCTCGATGGGCAGCTGCGCCAATGGCGGCGGCTACTATCACTATTCCTATTCGGTCGTGCGCGGCTGCGATCGCGTCGTCCCGGTCGACATCTATGTTCCGGGCTGCCCGCCGACGGCCGAGGCGCTGCTCTATGGCGTTCTGCTCCTGCAGAAGAAGATCCGCCGCACCGGCACCATCGAGCGCTGAAGGTACAGCATGGAAGAGACCCTCAAAGAGCTCGGTGACTACCTCGTCGCGCAGCGTCCGGACGATGTGATCGCCTTCGAGGTCGCCTATGGCGAACTCACCGTCGGCATCCATCGCGACGCCATCCGCCATTTCGTCGATTGGCTGGCGCATGACGCCAATACCGGCTTCCTCAACATCACCGACGTCTGCGGTGTTGATTATCCGCAGCGCGAGATGCGCTTCGACGTCGTCTATCACCTGCTGAGCCCGACGCGGAACCTCCGCATCCGCCTCAAGGTCGAGACCGACGAAGTCACGCCGGTTCCCTCGATCACGCCGATCCTGCCGGGTGCGGACTGGTTTGAGCGCGAAGCCTACGATATGTATGGCATCCTGTTCATCGGTCACCCTGACCTTCGGCGTCTTCTCACCGATTATGGCTTCGAGGGGCATCCGCTCCGCAAGGACTTCCCGGTGTCGGGCTATGTCGAGGTTCGCTACGACGATCAGCAGAAGCGCGTCGTCTACGAGCCCGTCCGCCTGACGCAGGAATTCCGCGACTTTGACTTCCTCTCGCCGTGGGAAGGCACCGAATACGTGCTGCCGGGCGACGAGAAGGCCAAGGAAGCCCCCAAGCCTGAACAGAAGTCGAGCTGAGGCACGAGATGGCAGAAGCCCAGGTTCGTCCATTCAATATCAATTTCGGCCCCGAGCACCCCTCGGCGCACGGGGTGCTCCGCCTCGTGCTCGAGCTCGATGGCGAAATCGTCGATCGCGTCGATCCGCATATCGGCCTGCTGCATCGCGGCACCGAGAAGCTGATCGAGCAGAAGACCTATCTCCAGGCCGTGCCCTATTTCGATCGTCTCGACTATGTCGCGCCGATGAACCAGGAGCACGCCTTCGCGCTGGCCGTCGAGAAGCTCCTCGAGATCGAGGTGCCGAAGCGTGGCCAGCTGATCCGCGTCCTCTACTCCGAGATCGGTCGCATCCTGTCGCACATCCTGAATGTGACGACCTGGGCGATGGACTGTGGCGCGCTGACGCCGCCGCTCTGGGGTTTCGAGGAACGCGAAAAGCTCATGATCTTCTATGAGCGCGCGTCTGGCTCCCGCATGCATGCGGCCTATTTCCGTCCCGGCGGCGTCCACCAGGACATCCCCGAGCAGCTCGTTCGCGACATCGGCGATTTCTGCGATCCGTTCCTGAAGCGGCTCGACGATCTCGACCGCCTGGTCACCGGCAACCGCATCTTCAAGCAGCGTAACGTCGACATCGGCGTGCTGACGCAGGAAGAGGCGTGGAAGTGGGGCTATTCGGGCGTGCTGATCCGCGGCGCCGGCGCCGCGTGGGATCTGCGGCGGGCCCAGCCCTACGAGTGCTACTCGGAGCTGGAATTCGACATCGCAGTCGGCACGCATGGCGACAATTACGATCGCTACCTCGTCCGCATGGCCGAGATGCGCGAGGCGATCCGGATCATGAAGCAGTGCGTGAAGCGCCTGCTCGGCACCGAGAAGATCGGCCCGGTCTCCTACACCGACAACAAGATCGTGCCGCCGAAGCGCGGCGAGATGAAGCGCTCGATGGAAGCGCTCATCCATCACTTCAAGCTCTACACCGAGGGCTATCACGTGCCCGCCGGCGAGGTTTATGCAGCCGTCGAAGCGCCCAAGGGCGAGTTCGGCGTCTATCTGGTGGCGGATGGCTCGAACAAGCCGTACCGCTGCAAGATCCGCGCTCCCGGTTTCGCGCATCTCCAGTCGATGGACTTCCTGTGCAAGGGCCACATGCTTGCCGACGTCTCGGCGGTCCTTGGCTCCATCGACATCGTGTTCGGAGAGGTTGACCGCTAATGTCCGTACGTCGTCTCGCAGCCGAGCAACCCGCGAGCTTCGCGTTCTCCCCCGAGAACCTCGCCTGGGCCGAGAAGCAGGTTCAGAAGTTCCCGGAAGGCAAGCAGGCCTCCGCTGTTATCTCGATCCTGTGGCGCATTCAGGAGCAGGAAGGCTGGGTTTCCGAGCCGGCGATCCGCTGGGTCGGCGAGTTCCTCGACATGGCCTATATCCGCGTCCTGGAAGTCGCGACCTTCTACACCATGTTCCTGCTGGCTCCGGTCGGCAAGAAGGCGCACATCCAGGTATGCGGCACCACGCCCTGCATGTTGCGCGGCGCCAACAAGCTGATCGAGCGCTGCCGGGAGCGGATCCATCCGGAGCCGTTCCATGCGTCGGCGGACGGCAGCCTGTCGTGGGAAGAGGTCGAGTGCCTGGGCGCCTGCGTCAACGCCCCGATGCTGCAGATCGTCCCCGATACCTACGAGGATCTGACGGTCGAGACGCTGGACAAGCTGATCGACGACATCCAGGCCGGCCGGCCGATCAAGCCGGGCCCGCAGATCGAACGCCATCATTCGGCGCCGGTCGGCGGCTTCCGGGCGCTGACGACCCCCGAGCTCTATGATGGCTCCATGGTCGGGCAGGGCGCCGGTCTGGCCGCCGCGCGCGAGGCGATCGCCGCCCGCGAGGCCGCGGCCGCCGAGGCTGCACGCGCCGCCGCCAACCCCGCGCCTGCCGAGCCGCCCGCCGCCCCCGCCGTCAAGGCGCAGGGCGAGGCCGACAAGGACAAGGTTCCCACCCAGGTCAAGCAGACCGTGCCGGCTTCGGACCCCGCCGTCCGTCCGGACGCGGCCAAGAAAGAGTAGAGGAGCGGACGATGCTTTCGGACAAAGACCGCATCTTCACGAATATCTACGGTCATCACGACTGGGGCCTGCAGGGCGCGCTGAAGCGCGGCTCCTGGGATGGCACCAAGACCATCCTCGAGGCCGGACGCGACTGGATCATCGACCAGATGAAGGCCTCCGGCCTTCGTGGCCGTGGCGGCGCCGGTTTCCCGACTGGCCTGAAGTGGTCGTTCATGCCCAAGCAGAACGACGGTCGGCCGCACTACCTCGTCATCAACGCCGACGAGTCGGAGCCGGGCACCTGCAAGGATCGCGAGATCCTGCGCCACGACCCGCACCACCTCGTCGAAGGCGCGCTGATCGCCGGCTTCGCGATGGGCGCCCATGCGGCCTACATCTATGTCCGCGGCGAGTTCATCCGCGAGCGCGAGCATCTGCAGGCCGCGATCGACCAGGCCTATGAAGCCCGCCTCATCGGCAAGAACAACGTCCATGGCTGGGACATGGACATCTTCGTCGCCCACGGCGCCGGCGCCTATATCTGCGGCGAAGAGACCGCGCTGCTCGAGAGCCTCGAGGGCAAGAAGGGCCAGCCGCGCCTGAAGCCGCCGTTCCCGGCCAACGTCGGCCTCTATGGCTGTCCGACGACGGTCAACAACGTCGAGAGCATCGCGGTCGCCCCGACGATCCTGCGTCGCGGCCCGGCCTGGTTCTCGTCGATCGGTCGTCCGAATAATGTCGGCACCAAGCTGTTCGGTATCTCCGGCCACGTGAACACGCCCTGCATCGTCGAAGAGGCGATGGGCATTCCGTTCAAGGAACTGATCGAGAAGCATGGCGGCGGCGTCCGCGGCGGCTGGGACAATCTGAAGGCGATAATTCCGGGCGGCGCTTCCTGCCCGATCGTCCCGGCCGAGCAGTGCGAAGACCTGATCATGGACTTCGACGGCACGCGCGCCGTGAAGTCGAGCTTCGGCACCGCCGGCGTGCTCGTCATGGACAAGTCGACCGACGTCATCCGCGCCATCGCCCGCATCGCCTACTTCTTCAAGCATGAGAGCTGCGGCCAGTGCACGCCGTGCCGCGAAGGCACCGGCTGGATGTGGCGCGTGATCGACCGCATGGCGCGCGGCGAAGCCGAGAAGCGTGAAATCGACATGCTCCTGCAGGTCACGACCCAGGTCGAAGGCCACACGATCTGCGCGCTCGGCGATGCCGCCGCATGGCCTATCCAGGGCCTGATCCGGCATTTCCGGCATGAGATCGAGGAGCGCATCGACCTCTATTCCCGCAACCCCCGGCCGGTCGAACGGCAGATGATGGAAGCGGCGGAGTAAACCATGGCCAAGATCATCGTTGACGGCATCGAAGTCGACGTTCCGCCGGACTACACGCTGCTGCAGGCGGCGGAAGCCGCGGGCGCCGAGGTGCCGCGCTTCTGTTTCCACGAGCGTCTGTCGATCGCCGGCAATTGCCGCATGTGCCTCGTCGAGGTGAAGGGCGGTCCGCCGAAGCCGACCGCTTCCTGCGCCATGAACGTGCGCGACCTGCGTCCGGGCCCGAACGGTGAGCCGCCGGTCATGCTCACCAAGTCGCCGATGGTGAAGAAGGCACGCGAAGGCGTGATGGAGTTCCTGCTGATCAACCATCCGCTCGATTGCCCGATCTGCGATCAGGGCGGCGAGTGCGATCTGCAGGACCAGGCCATGGCGTATGGCGTGGACAAGAACCGCTTCTCCGAGAACAAGCGCGCCGTCGAAGACAAGTATATCGGCCCGCTCGTGAAGACGGTGATGAACCGCTGCATCCATTGCACGCGCTGCGTCCGCTTCACCACGGAAGTCGCCGGCATTTCCGAGCTCGGCCTGATCGGCCGCGGCGAGGACGCCGAGATCACCACCTATCTCGAGAAGGCGCTCTCCTCGGAGCTGCAGGGCAACGTCATCGACCTCTGCCCGGTCGGCGCGCTGACCTCACGTCCCTTCGCCTTCACGGCGCGTCCGTGGGAACTGGCCAAGACCGAGTCGATCGACGTCATGGACGCCGTCGGCTCGAACATCCGCGTCGACACGCGCGGTCGTGAGGTCATGCGCGTGCTGCCCCGTCTCAACGAGGCGGTCAACGAGGAATGGATCTCGGACAAGACGCGCTTCATCTGGGATGGCCTGCGCACGCAGCGCCTCGACCGCCCGTATCTGCGCGTCGACGGTCGCCTGAAGCCGGCCAGCTGGGCCGAGGCTTTCGCCGCGATCGCCGACCGCGTGAACGCGACCTCGGCTTCGAAGATCGGCGCCATCGCCGGTGATCTGGCTGCCGTCGAAGAACTCTACGCCCTGAAGGCGCTGATCGGCTCGCTCGGTTCGGCCAATCTCGACGCCCGCCAGGACGGCGCGAAGCTCGATCCGGCGTTCGGCCGCGCGAGCTACGTGTTCAACCCGACCATCGCCGGCATCGAGCAGGCCGACGTGATCCTGATCGTCGGCGCCAATCCTCGCAAGGAAGCGTCGGTCCTCAACGCCCGCATCCGCAAGCGCTGGCGCGCCGGCAATGTGCGCATCGGCGTCGTCGGCGAGCACGTCGACCTGACCTACCCGCACGATTACCTCGGCGCCGGCCCCGAGACGCTGGCCGAGATCGCCGCCGGCAAGGGCTCGTTCGGCGAGGCGCTCGCCGCCGCGAAGCGGCCGATCGTCATCGTCGGGCAGGGCGCTCTTGCCCGTGACGACGGCAAGGCGGTTCTGGCGACGGCTGCCGCCATCGCCACGGCTCCCGGCCGTGACGAGGGCTGGAACGGCCTCGGCATCCTGCACACCGCCGCTTCGCGCGTCGGCGCGCTCGACGTCGGCTTCGTGCCGGCGGAAGGCGGGCTGGACGTCGCCGGCATGGTCGCTGCCGCAGGGCAGGGCGCGCTCGACGTACTCTTCCTGCTCGGCGCCGACGAGATCGACACCTCCGCGCTCGGCTCTGCCTTCGTCGTCTATATCGGCACCCATGGCGACGCGGGCGCTCACCGCGCCGACGTCATCCTGCCGGCCGCCGCCTACACCGAGAAGTCCGGCACCTTCGTCAACACCGAAGGCCGCGTGCAGATCGCCAACCGGGCCGGTTTCCCGCCCGGCGACGCGCGCGAGGACTGGGCGATCCTTCGCGCCCTCTCCGACGTGCTCGGCCATCGGCTGCCGTTCGACTCGCTCGGCGAGCTGCGAAAGGCGCTCTATGCGGCGCATCCGCACCTGGCGGCGATCGACACGGTCCGCGCCGGCGACCTCGCCGACGTGGCGGCGCTCGCTTCGGCCGGCGGTTCGCTCGGCTGGGCGGCCTTCGCCAATCCGATCTCTGATTTCTACCTGACCAACCCGATCGCTCGCGCGTCTGCCATCATGGCGGAATGCTCGGCGCTCGCGGCCGGCCAGCTTGCCGCTGCTGCGGAGTGAGGCGGGAATGAACGGCTTCGTCGAAAACTACCTCATCCCGGGCGCGATCATTGTCGGGCAGAGCCTGCTCGTGCTCGTGCTGCTGCTGGTCTTCATCGCCTATGTGCTGCTGGCCGACCGCAAGATCTGGGCTGCCGTCCAGATGCGTCGCGGCCCCAACGTCGTCGGCGCCTTCGGCCTGTTCCAGTCCTTCGCCGACCTTCTGAAGTTCGTCCTGAAGGAACCCGTCATTCCGTCGGGCGCCAACAAGGGCATCTTCCTGCTGGCGCCGCTCGTCACCGTGACGCTGGCGCTCGCCGGCTGGGCGGTGATCCCGTTCAACGCGGGCTGGGTGGTCGCCAACATCAATGTCGGCATCCTCTACCTGCTGGCGATCTCGTCGCTCGGCGTCTATGGCGTGATCATGGGCGGCTGGGCTTCGAACTCGAAGTATCCGTTCCTGTCGTCGCTGCGCGCCGCGGCGCAGATGGTGTCCTACGAAGTGTCGATCGGCTTCGTGCTGATCACCGTGCTGCTCTGCGTCGGCTCTCTCAACATCTCGGATGTCGTGCTGTCGCAGCAGTCGGGCCTCGGCACCAAGCTTGGCCTGCCGGGCAGCTTCCTCGACTGGTACTGGCTGCCGCTGCTGCCGATGTTCGTCATCTTCTTCGTCTCGGCGCTGGCGGAAACCAACCGTCCGCCCTTCGACCTGGTCGAGGCGGAGTCGGAGCTCGTCGCCGGCTTCATGTCGGAATATGGCTCGACGCCGTACATGATGTTCATGCTCGGCGAGTATGCCTCGATCTGCCTGATGTGCGCGCTGACGACGATCCTGTTCCTCGGAGGCTGGCTGCCGCCGGTGAACGTGGCGCCCTTCACCTGGGTTCCGGGCATCGTCTGGTTCGTGCTCAAGGGCACCTTGGTCTTCTTCATGTTCGCCATGGCGAAGGCCATCGTACCGCGCTACCGCTATGATCAGCTGATGCGGCTGGGCTGGAAGGTGTTCCTGCCGATCTCGCTTGGCATGGTCGTGCTCGTGGCCGTTGTTCTGCAGACCATGGGATGGGCACCGTGATGCGCCTCGACCAGACCGCCAAGTCGCTGTTCCTGTCGGAGTTCGTCTCCGCCTTCTTCCTCGCCATGCGCTATTTCTTCGCTCCGAAGAAGACGCTGAACTACCCGTTCGAGAAGGGCGCGCTCAGCCCGCGCTTCCGTGGCGAGCATGCGCTTCGCCGCTACCCGAACGGCGAGGAGCGCTGCATCGCGTGCAAGCTGTGCGAGGCCATCTGCCCGGCGCAGGCGATCACCATCGAGGCCGGTCCGCGCCGCAACGACGGCACCCGCCGCACGACGCGCTACGACATCGACATGGTGAAGTGCATCTATTGCGGCTTCTGCCAGGAAGCCTGCCCCGTCGACGCCATCGTCGAGGGACCGAACTTTGAATTCGCGACGGAGACGCGCGAGGAGCTCTACTACGACAAGGAGAAGCTTCTCGCGAATGGCGACCGGTGGGAGCGCGAGATCGCGCAGAATATCAGCATGGACGCGCCCTACCGCTAGGCGGGGTGTGGTTACGACGCAATTCTGGAGGGATGCCGCGGCTCGCCGCGCTGTCCGAGGGCACGGATCATGATCCTGCATACCATTTTCTTCTATCTGTTCTCGGGCATCACCATCGCCTCCGCGCTGATGGTGATCTCGTCCCGTAATCCCGTGCACTCCGTGCTCTTCCTGATCCTCGCCTTCTTCAACGCGGCCGGGCTCTTCGTGATGCTCGGCGCCGAGTTCCTGGCGATGCTGCTGGTCGTTGTCTATGTCGGCGCGGTCGCGGTGCTCTTCCTCTTCGTCGTCATGATGCTCGACGTCGACTTCACGGAGCTGCGGCAGGGCTTCCTGCAGTATCTGCCGGTCGGCGGCCTGATCGGCGTCGTGCTGCTGGCGGAACTGCTGATCGTCCTCAGCGGCTGGGCCTTCGCGCCCAACGTGGCGGGCAACGCCGTGCAGCCGATCCCCGACATGAGCCAGGTCACCAATACGGCGGCGATCGGGCGGCTGCTTTACACCCACTACATCTACTTCTTCCAGATCGCCGGCTTCGTGCTGCTGGTGGCCATGATCGGCGCCATCGTGCTGACGCTCCGCCACAAGCCGCGGGTCAAGCGCCAGGTCATCGCCGACCAGGTCGCGCGGTCTCAGAAGATCGAGCTGCGTCCCGTTGAACCCGGCAAGGGCATCTGAGCGAGAGACGAGGAAAACACCATGGCAATCGGTCTCTCCCATTATCTGTCCGTCGCGGCGATCCTGTTCACGATCGGCGTGTTCGGCATCTTCCTGAACCGGAAGAACGTGATCGTCATCCTGATGTCGGTCGAACTGATCCTTCTCTCCGTGAACCTGAACTTCGTCGCGTTCTCGTCCTTCCTGGGCGACCTCGTGGGGCAGGTCTTCGCGATCCTGGTACTGACCGTCGCGGCCGCTGAATCGGCCATCGGCCTTGCCATCCTCGTCGTCTACTTCCGCAACCGCGGCTCGATCGCGGTGGAAGACATCAACATGATGAAGGGCTGAGGCCAGCCATGTATTCAGCCATCGTCTTTCTTCCCCTTCTCGGCGCCATCCTTGCCGGCATCATCGCGCTCAGCGGCAGCTACGCCGCCGCCATGGTCGGCGCGCCCAAGGACGGCTCGGACGACCATGCGGGTCATGGCCATGACCACGCGCACCACGATCACGACGGCCATGGTCACGACGATCACGGCCATGACGACCACGGCCATGACCACCATCACGCTTCCGCGCCGGGCTCCCGTCCGGCCGAGCTGATCACCACCGGCCTGCTGTTCGTCTCCGCCATCCTGTCGTGGATCGCGTTCCTGACGATCGGCTCGCCGGAAGGCGAGGCGGTCCGCGTGAAGGTCCTGCCCTGGGTCACCTCGGGCACGCTGTCCTTCGACTGGGCGCTGCGCGTCGACACGCTGACCGCCATGATGCTCGTCGTCGTCACCTCGGTGTCGTCGCTCGTCCATCTCTACTCGATCGGCTACATGAGCCATGACGAGCACCGGCCGCGCTTCTTCGCGTATCTGTCGCTCTTCACCTTCGCCATGCTGATGCTGGTGACGTCGGACAACCTGTTCCAGATGTTCTTCGGCTGGGAAGGCGTGGGTCTCGCCTCGTATCTGCTGATCGGCTTCTGGTTCAAGCGTCCGGCCGCCAACGCCGCCGCCATGAAGGCGTTCGTCGTCAACCGCGTCGGCGACTTCGGCTTCGCGCTCGGCATCTTCTCGATCTTCGTGATGTTCGGCTCGGTCGAGTTCGAGACGATCTTCGCCAATACCGGCAGCGTCGCCGGCCAGACGATCCACTTCCTGTCGTGGGACCTGGATGCGCTGACCGTCATCTGCATCCTTCTGTTCATCGGCGCGATGGGCAAGTCGGCGCAGTTCCTGCTGCACACCTGGCTGCCGGATGCGATGGAGGGCCCGACGCCGGTCTCCGCGCTCATCCACGCCGCCACCATGGTGACCGCCGGCGTGTTCATGGTCGCGCGCATGTCGCCGCTGTTCGACCTGGCGCCGACGGCGCTGACGGTCGTCACCTTCTTCGGCGCGACGACGGCGTTCTTCGCCGCCACCGTCGGCCTGGTGCAGAACGACATCAAGCGCGTCATCGCCTACTCGACCTGTTCGCAGCTCGGCTACATGTTCGTCGCGCTCGGCGTCGGCGCCTATGGCGCGGGCGTGTTCCACCTGTTCACGCACGCCTTCTTCAAGGCGCTGCTGTTCCTCGGCGCCGGCTCGGTCATCCATGCCGTCTCGGGCCAGCAGGACATGCGTCACATGGGCGGCCTGCGGAAGCAGATCCCCTTGACCTACTGGACGATGATCATCGGCACGCTGGCGCTGACCGGCTTCCCGCTGACCGCCGGCTACTACTCGAAGGACGCGATCATCGAGAGCGCCTTCGTCGGTCACAACGCCTTCTCGGGCTACGCCTTCGTCCTGACGGTGGCCGCCGCCCTGATGACCTCGTTCTACTCCTGGCGCCTGATCTTCCTGACCTTCCACGGCAAGCCGCGCGCTTCGGCCGAGGTCATGAGCCACGTGCACGAGTCGCCGCCGGTCATGACCGTGCCGCTGCTGCTGCTGTCGGTCGGTGCGCTGTTCGCCGGCATGGTCTTCGCCAACCAGTTCATCGGTGAAGGCTATGGTGAGTTCTGGAAGGGTGCGCTGTTCACCAACCCGGACAACCACATCCTGCATGAGATGCACGGCGTGCCGTCGCTCGTGAAGTACTCGCCCTTCATCGTGATGGTGATCGGCCTGCTGATTGCCTACTACTTCTACATCCGGTCGCCGGAAACGCCGAAGCGCCTCGCGGCCGAGCAGCCGGTGCTGTACCGGTTCCTGCTGCACAAGTGGTACTTCGACGAGATCTACGACTTCCTGTTCGTCCGCCCGGCCCGTTGGCTCGGCCGCTTCCTCTGGAAGAAGGGCGACGGGATGGTCATCGACGGGCTCGGGCCCGACGGTATCTCGGCGCGCGTCATCGACGTCACCAACCGGGTGATCCGGCTGCAGTCCGGCTACATGTACCACTATGCCTTTGCCATGCTGATCGGCGTTGCTGCGCTGGTCACCTGGATGATGTTCGCGGGTTGAGGGGTTTTAGATGACTGACTGGCCGATCCTCTCGACCGTTACCTTCCTGCCAACGGTCGGCGCACTCCTGCTTCTGCTCGTCCGCGGCGATGACGCCGCGGCGCGGCGCAACGTCTACTGGATCTCGCTCTGGACCACGCTCGTCACCTTCGTGGTGTCGCTGCTGATCTGGAAGGACTTCGACAATTCGAGCGCCGGCTTCCAGTTCGTCGAGCGCGCCGACTGGCTCGGCGGCAAGATCTCCTATTCGATGGGCGTCGACGGCATCTCGATGCTGTTCGTCATCCTGACGACCTTCCTGATGCCCTTCTGCATCGTGGCGTCGAAGTACTCCGTGAAGTTCCGCTTCAAGGAATACATGCTGGCGTTCCTGCTGCTCGAGACGCTGATGATCGGCGTGTTCTGCGCCACTGATCTGCTTCTCTTCTACGTCTTCTTCGAAGGCGGCCTGATCCCGATGTTCCTGATCATCGGCATCTGGGGCGGACAGCGGCGCGTCTATGCGGCGTTCAAGTTCTTCCTCTACACGCTGCTCGGCTCGGTGCTGATGCTGCTCGCCATCATGGCGATGTACTGGCAGGCTGGCACGACCGACATCCCGACGCTGCTCGACCACCAGTTCCCTGCCTCGATGCAGACCTGGCTGTGGCTCGCCTTCTTCGCCTCCTTCGCGGTGAAGATGCCGATGTGGCCGGTGCACACCTGGTTGCCGGACGCACACGTCGAGGCGCCGACGGCCGGCTCGGTCATCCTGGCGGGCGTGCTGCTGAAGATGGGCGGCTACGGCTTCCTGCGCTTCTCGCTGCCGATGTTCCCGATCGCCTCGGCCGATTTCGCGCCGATCATCTACACGCTGTCGGTCGTCGCCATCATCTATACCTCGCTGGTGGCGCTCGTTCAGGCGGACATGAAGAAGCTGATCGCGTATTCGTCGGTCGCCCACATGGGCTATGTGACGATGGGCATCTTCACGATGAACGCCCAGGGCGTCGAAGGCGCGATCTTCCAGATGCTGTCGCACGGCATCGTCTCGGGCGCGCTCTTCCTCTGCGTCGGCGTCATCTATGACCGCATGCACACCCGCGAGATCGCGGCCTATGGCGGCCTGGTCAACCGGATGCCGTTCTACGCGGCCGTGTTCCTCGTCTTCACGATGGCGAATGTCGGCCTTCCGGGCACCAGCGGCTTCGTCGGTGAGTTCATGGTCCTGATCGGCGTCTTCCGCGCCAACACCTGGGTTGCCGCCTTCGCCACCACCGGCGTCATCCTGTCGGCCAGCTACGGCCTGTGGCTCTACCGCAAGGTGATCATGGGCGCGCTGGAGAAGGCGAACCTCAAGTCGATCTTCGACCTGTCTCGTCGCGAGATCGCCATTCTCGTCCCGCTGGTCGTGCTGACCATCTTCTTCGGCGTCTATCCGACCCCGGTCTTCAACGTGACCGGTCAGGCGGTGGACAAGCTGATTACCAACTATCAGGCCGCGCTTTCCGCTGCCGGCAAGCTCGCGCTGGCGGCGCAGTGAGGGAACACGGATAGATCATGATGGACCTCGCTACGTTCCCCTCGCTCATGCCGTTCCTGCCGGAACTCGTTCTGGCAGGTGGCGCTCTTGTGCTGCTGATGATCGGCGCCTTCGGCGGCGAGCGGACCACTTCGCTCGTCACCACGCTCGCCATGCTGCTGGTTCTGGTCGCGGCTCTCGTGCTGATCTTTAAGGCCGAGGACGGTGTCACCTTCAATGGCGCCTTCGTGCTGGATCCGTTCGCCCGCTTCATGAAGCTGCTGGCGCTTATCGGCTCCGGCTTCGCGATCCTGCTGTCGACCGGCTACACGAAGCAGGAGAAGATCGCCCGCTTCGAGTATCCGGTGCTGATCCTGCTCGCGACGCTCGGCATGATGCTGATGATCTCGGCGAATGACCTGATCGCGCTCTATCTCGGCCTCGAGCTGCAGTCGCTCGCGCTCTATGTCGTCGCGGCCAGCAACCGGGAATCCGTCAAGTCGACCGAGGCGGGCCTGAAGTACTTCGTGCTCGGCGCACTCTCGTCCGGCATGCTGCTCTACGGCATCTCGCTGATCTACGGCTTCACCGGTCATACCCAGTTCCCGGGCGTCGCCGCGGCGCTCGGCGGCGGTTCGATCTCGGTCGGCGTCGTGTTCGGCCTGGTGTTCGTGATCGCCGGCCTTGCCTTCAAGGTCTCGGCCGTGCCGTTCCACATGTGGACGCCGGACGTCTATGAAGGCGCTCCGACCTCGGTGACGGCGTTCTTCGCCGCTGCGCCGAAAGCGGCGGCGATGGCCCTGTTCGTCCGCGTGCTCGTCGGCGCGCTCGGTCCGGCGGCGTCGGACTGGCAGCAGGTCATCACCTTCATCGCCATCGCCTCTATGATCCTCGGTGCCTTCGCTGCGATTGGCCAGCGCAACATCAAGCGCCTGATGGCCTATTCCTCCATCGGCCACATGGGTTTCGCGCTCGTCGGCCTCGCCGCCGGCACGGAGGCCGGCGTGCAGGGTGTCCTGATTTACATGGCGATCTACGTCGCCATGACGCTCGGCGCCTTCGCGGTCATCCTGTTCATGCGCCGCCAGGGGCAAGCGGTCGAGCAGATCAGCGATCTCGCCGGCTTGTCGCGCACCCATCCGGTGGTGGCCTTCATCTTCGCGATGATCCTGTTCTCGCTGGCGGGTATCCCGCCGCTGGCCGGCTTCTTCGCCAAGTTCTACGTCTTCCTGGCGGCGATCGAGGCTCACCTCTACATCCTGTCGGTGATCGGCGTGCTCTCCAGCGTCGTGGGCGCCTACTATTATCTCCGCGTCGTCAAGATCATGTATTTCGACGAGCCGGCGGGCGCCTTCGAGCCGATGTCGGGCGAGCTTCGTCTCGTGCTCGGCCTGTCCGGGCTGTTCGTGATGCTCTTCGTTTTCGTCGCCGGCCCGCTCGGCTCGGCGGCGACGGTCGCAGCCAAGACCTTCTTCTGATTTGATGGAGTTCAAGCTCGGCCGGGCCTCCGCAGAGAACCACTACCGCCTCAGGACTTTCGAGACGGTCGGTTCGACGAATGCGGAGGCGATGGCAGCCGCGCGCGCCGGGGATCCCGGCGCGTGCTGGTTCGTTTCCGCGCATCAGACGCAGGGCAGGGGCCGTCGCGGCAGTCACTGGGTGACGCCGGTCGGCAACATGGCGGCGAGCCTGCTGGTCGTCGTTCCCAATCACCCGGCCACGGCCGCGACGCTCGGCTTCGTCGCGGGTCTCGCCCTGGACGAGGCGCTGCGCTCGGTGGCGCCGGACCTGATGCTGCGAATCGGGCTCGATGGCGTTGAGGGAGTAGGTCCCGCCGGTCGCCGCGATCGTCTTCGCCTCAAATGGCCGAATGACGTTCTCCTCGACGGCGCCAAGCTAGCGGGTATTCTTCTGGAAGCTGAGCCGATTCCCGGCGATCGCCTCGCGGTTGTGATCGGGATCGGCGTGAATGTCGTCGCCGCGCCGGAGGGCTTGCCCTATCCTGCAACGGCACTGGCGGAACTGGGAGTCGGCATCGACGCGGCTCGTGTGTTCGAGGCGCTTTCCGATGCCTGGGCGAGCGTGGCTCGGGTCTGGAATGACGGTCGCGGCTTCAAGGCGGTGAGACGGCTTTGGCTCGATCGCGCCGCCGGTCTCGGCGAGACGGTCGCCGTGCGGATCGGCGAGCAGGTGTTTTCCGGGGTCTTCGAGACGATCGACGATGAAGGTCGGCTCGTCATCCGTTCCCCGGATGGTTTGGTTCGGACGATCGCCGCGGGCGAGGTCCATTTCGGTACAGTGGCGACGTCGAGGCAATGAGCGCAAAAAAAGCAGCTACGGACGACTTCGTCTTCCTTCCCCTGGGTGGCGTTGGCGAGATCGGCATGAACTTGTCGCTCTATGGCTATGGTCCGTCCAATCGCCGGCGCTGGATCTGCGTCGATTTCGGCGTCAGCTTCGCCGGCCCGGACCTGCCGGGCGTGGACCTGGTCCTGCCGGATATCCGCTACATGGTGGAAGAGCGCGACTTCATTGACGCGATCATCATCACCCATGCGCATGAAGACCATTTCGGCGCCCTGCTCGACCTCTGGCCGCAGCTGCATGTGCCGGTCTATGCGAGCGCCTTCACGGCCGGCCTGCTGAACGCCAAGCGCGCGGCGCAGCCCGGCGCGCCGGAGATCCCGGTCACCATCGTCTCGCCGGGCGAGCACGTGACGATCGGCGATTTCGATGTCGAGTTCATCGCCGTCGCCCACTCGATCCTCGAGCCGATGGCGCTGGCAATCCGCACGCCGCTCGGCACCGTGGTCCATACTGGCGACTGGAAGCTCGATCCCGAGCCGGTGATCGGCCCGGTCACCGATGCCGCCCGCTTCGCCGAAATCGGTGACGAAGGCGTGCTGGCGCTCGTCTGTGATTCGACCAACGCCATGCGCGACGGCCGCAGCCCGAGCGAGACCGAGGTCGGCCAGTCGCTGGCCGAGATCGTCAAGGAAGCCACCGGTCGCGTCGCCTTCACGACCTTCGCGTCGAATGTCGGCCGCATCAAGTCGATCGCGCTCGCCGCGCAGGCGGCGGATCGTCAGGTCGTGGTCGTCGGTCGCGCCCTGCGCCGGGCGATCGATGTGGCGACCGAGCTCGGCTACATGGAGGGGCTGCCGCCCTTCCTCGACGAGGAATCCTACGGCTATCTGCCGCGCTCCAAGGTCGTCGCCATCCTGACCGGCAGCCAGGGCGAGCCGCGCGCAGCGCTCGCCAGGATCGCCGAGGACGAGCACAAGTTCGTCGGGCTGTCGCCGGGCGACACCGTCGTGTTCTCGGCGCGGCCGATTCCCGGCAACGAGAAGGCGATCGGCAACATCATCAACCAGCTCTGCGACCAGGGCATCATCGTGCTGACGGACCGCGATCGGCTGGTGCATGTATCCGGCCATCCGCGCCGCGACGAACTCGCCGAGATGTATGGCTGGGTTCGACCCGAGATCGCGATTCCCGTCCATGGCGAGGCGATGCATCTCTGGGCCCATGCGGCCTTCGCCCGCGACATGGGCGTCAAGCAGGTCATGCTGACGGAGAACGGCAACATCGTTCGCCTGGCGCCTGGCGCCGCCGAGGAGATCGACGACGTTCCGGTCGGCCGCCTCTACAAGGACGGCATCATCATCGCCGACGAGGATTCGGTCGGCGTGCCGGAGCGGCGCAAGCTCGGCTTCGCCGGGCATGTCGCCGTATCGGTCGTCCTCGACGGGAAGGGCAGCGTGGCCGTCGATCCGGAGATCGCCCTGACGGGCCTGCCGATCCACGGCGTCTCCGGCCATCCGTTCGAAGAGACGGTGATGACGGCGGTTCTCGGCACGATCGAGAGCATTCCGCGCGCCCGGCGGCGCGATCCCGATCTGGTCCGCGAGGCGATTCGTCGCTCCGTCCGCGCCGCCGTTCGGCAGGCTTGGGGCAAAAAGCCACTTTGCACTGTCTTCGTCGCGATCGTATGACGCCTTTGCAGACGTAAGGTCTGCGAGGGAGCCATGGCATGATCGGCCGACTGAACCATGTGGCGATCGCGGTTTCGGATCTCGAGGCCGCGACGCGTACCTACCGCGACACGCTGGGCGCGCGCGTTTCCGCGCCGCTGAGCCTGCCCGATCACGGGGTCGTCACGGTGTTCGTCGAACTGCCGAACACCAAGATCGAGCTTCTGGCGCCGCTCGGCGAGGAATCGCCCATAGCGAAATTCCTGGCCCGCAATCCGGACGGCGGCATTCACCACCTTTGCTACGAGGTGGACGACATCCTCGCCGCCCGCGACCGGCTCGCAGGCGAGGGCGCCCGCGTGCTGGGCAATGGCGAGCCGAAGATCGGCGCGCATGGCAAGCCGGTGTTGTTCCTGCATCCGAAGGATTTCTGCGGAACGCTGGTCGAACTCGAGGAGGCCTGAACGAGATGCCGATCTACAGCATTTTCGCCGTCTACTTCATCATCTGGTGGCTGGTGCTCTTCATGGTGCTGCCCTTCGGCGTGCGCACGCATGAAGAGGAAGGCAACGTCCTGCTCGGCACGACGCCGAGCGCTCCGGCCAATCTGCGCCTGGTCCGCAAGGCGATCATCACCTCCGTGATCAGCGCAATAATCGTGTACGGGATTTGGTACGGCTACGTGAAGATGGGCTGGACCGCCGAGGTGCTCAGCAAGATC
Organism: Kaistia sp. MMO-174; assembly: GCF_037147815.1. Lineage (NCBI taxonomy): Bacteria > Pseudomonadati > Pseudomonadota > Alphaproteobacteria > Hyphomicrobiales > Kaistiaceae > Kaistia > Kaistia sp. MMO-174. The sequence continues at coordinate 222,089 of NZ_JBBCUO010000002.1, forward strand.
GCGCTCTGAACAGGCGCGATTCCGGCAAGAGATGGCAAACAAAAAAGGCAAGATCCGCGAGGATCTTGCCTTTTTTAGTTCGCGCTCAACCCCTCAGCCGAGCTTTTCGCTCGATTGGCTTTGATCGAGCTCTTTATATCGAGCTCGGCGGCAGCTGCTTTTCAGCGCGCCAGAGGGGGCTTCCTCCCAAGACTTAGACCGCGTGCCTTTGTTTGGAGCCACGCTTTACTGCGTGGTCCTTTGTTATGACCCGACGTTATCCAATGGCTACGCGCTTGTCATCTAATTGTGCATGGGCAGCCCATATTTTTTGCGTCAACATGACTGACCTTAGTTCCTCCGTCGCGGAAATGCCCCGTTTGCGCGTTGGAACGTGCTGATGACGGCAGGGTGCGATCCTGCCCAACGCTTCATCAATCGCCGCGACAAACGCGCTGATTTCCGGGACTTGTGTTTTCGTCCGTGTGTGGCTTGATGTGCGCCCATTCGACTCGCTGGAGCCCTATCTGATGCGCCTTTCCCGCTCGTTTCTGCCGACCCTCCGCGAGACGCCGAAGGAAGCGGAGATCGTTTCCCATCGGCTGATGCTGCGCGCGGGCCTCATTCGCCAGCAGAGCGCGGGCATCTATTCCTGGCTGCCGCTGGGTCAGAAGGTTCTGTCCAACATCCAGCGCATCGTCCGCGAGGAACAGGACCGAGCCGGCGCTGTCGAGATCCTGATGCCGACGCTCCAGTCGGCCGATCTCTGGCGCGAAAGCGGCCGCTATGACGATTACGGCAAGGAGATGCTGCGCATCCAGGACCGGCAGGAGCGCGAAATGCTCTACGGCCCCACCAACGAGGAGATGGTCACCGACATCTTCCGCAGCTATGTGCGCTCCTACAAGGAGCTGCCGCTGAACCTGTACCATATCCAGTGGAAGTTCCGCGACGAGCTGCGCCCGCGTTTCGGCGTGATGCGCGGCCGCGAATTCCTGATGAAGGATGCCTATTCCTTCGATATCGACGAGGCTTCGGCCCGCCGCGCCTATAACCGCATGTTCGTCGCCTATCTGCGTACCTTCGACCGTCTCGGCGTCAAGGCGATCCCGATGCGCGCCGATTCGGGCCCGATTGGCGGCGACGCCACGCATGAGTTCATCGTGCTTGCCTCGACCGGCGAGAGCGCCGTGTTCCTCGACAAGGCGGCGCTCGATACGCCGGTTCCGGGCGACGACATCGACTTCTATGGCGACCTGACGCCGATCGTGGCGGCCTGGACCGAGAAGTATGCCGCGACAGAGGAGATGCACGACAAGGCCGTGTTCGAGGCACTTCCGGAAGAGAACCGGGTCGAGGCGCGCGGCATCGAGGTCGGGCAGGTCTTCTACTTCGGCACCAAGTACTCCGAGCCGATGGGCGCCAAGGTCACCGGTCCGGACGGCGTCGAGCACGCGGTCCACATGGGCTCCTACGGCATCGGCGTCTCGCGCCTGGTGGCCGCGATCATCGAGGCGAGCCATGACGAGGCCGGCATCATCTGGCCGGAGAGCATCGCGCCCTACAAGGTCGGCCTGATCAACCTGAAGGTGGGCGACGCGGCGACGGATCTCGCCTGCGACCAGCTCTATGAGCGCCTTACGAAAGCCGGAATCGAAGTCCTTTACGATGATGTCGAGGGGCGCGCGGGAGCGAAGTTCGCGACCATGGACCTGATCGGCCTGCCCTGGCAGCTGATCGTCGGTCCGAAGGGGCTGGAGCGCGGCGAAGTCGAGCTCAAGCAACGGGCGACGGGCGACCGCGAATCCATTAGCGTGGATGCGGCAGTGGCCAAACTTCTTGGCAGCTCTTAAGGCGCGGCGCGCCGCGATCAGGACAGGAATGGCTGAGCCGACCGGCACCAAACCGTTTTCCGCCTTCGAATGGATGCTGGCGTTGCGTTATCTGCGCGCACGCCGGCGCGAGACTTTCATCTCGATCATCGCGGGCTTCTCCTTCATCGGCATCATGCTCGGCGTCGCGACGCTGATCATCGTTATGGCGGTGATGAACGGTTTTCGCGGCGAACTGATCGACAAGATCCTCGGTATCAACGGTCATGTCGTGGTGCAGCCGATCGATACGCCGTTCACCGATTTCGCTGACGTCGCCAGTCGTATCGCGATGGTGAAGGGCGTCACGGCCGCGATTCCGCTGGTCGAGGGCCAGGTCTTGGCCTCGGGCGCCAACAACTCGACCGGCGCGCTCGTGCGCGGCGTCCGGGCCGAGGATTTGCCCAGCCTGCCGAGCATCTCGAAGAATGTCCGCCTCGGCACGCTCGACAATTTCGACGAGGCCGAGGGTGTCGCCATCGGCACGCGGCTTGCCACGAACATGGGACTGACGATCGGAGACAAGCTGACGCTTGTCTCGCCGCGCGGCAATGTCACCCCCATGGGGATGACGCCACGCGTGAAGGCCTATCCGGTGGTGGCGATCTTCGAGATCGGCATGTCGGAATATGATTCTTCCTTCGTCTTCATGCCGTTCGCCGAAGCGCAGGGCTTCTTCAACCAGGACGACAAGGCGTCGGCGATCGAGGTCTATCTCTCCGACGCCGACCAGACCGGCGCGCTGCGCGAGCCGATCGAGACGGCCGCCGGCCGGCCGGTCGTGCTGACCGACTGGCGCCAGCGCAACATGACCTTCTTCTCGGCGCTCGAGGTCGAGCGCAACATGATGTTCATGATCCTGACGCTGATCGTGCTCGTCGCCGCGCTCAACATCATCTCCGGGCTTACCATGCTGGTGAAGGACAAGAGCCACGACATCGCGATCCTGCGCACCATGGGCGCGACGCGCGGCGCCATCCTGCGCGTGTTCTTCATCACCGGCGCTGCGATCGGCACCGTCGGCACTATCGTCGGCGTGCTGCTCGGGACGCTCGTCTGCATGAACATCGAATCGATCCGGCAGTTCGTGTCCTGGCTGACCCGGACCGAGGTCTTCTCGCCGGAGCTCTATTTCCTGTCGAAGCTGCCGGCGGATATGAACGCCGGCGAAACGGTTTCGATCGTCATCATGGCGCTCGTGCTCAGCTATCTCGCCACCATCTATCCGGCCTGGCGGGCGGCGCGGCTCGATCCGGTCGAGGCCCTGCGATACGAATGAGCAACGCCTTGGCAGCAGAACGGCAGAGGCCGACATCCGGAGCGGAGAGGGCGCCCGCCCTCCGCTTGCTGGGGGTCGAGCGGCACTACAAGGAGGGCGCCGGCAGGCTCTCGATCCTGACGGGCGCCAATCTCGCCATCCATCCGGGCGAGATCGTCGCGCTCGTCGCTCCCTCGGGCGCCGGCAAGTCGACGGTGCTGCACCTCGCCGGCCTGCTGGAGCGGCCGGATGGCGGCGATGTCGAAATCGGCGGCCGGCTCGCCGGTTCGCTCGGCGATGCGGAGCGGACGGCGATCCGCCGGCTGCAGATCGGCTTCGTCTACCAGTTCCATCATCTGCTGCCGGAGTTCTCGGCGCTCGAGAACGTGATGATGCCGCAGCTGATCCGCGGGCTCGACCGCAAGGAAGCGGCGCGCCGGGCCGAGGAGCTGCTGGCCTATATGAAGCTCGAGGCGCGGGTGATGCACCGGCCGTCCGAGCTCTCGGGCGGCGAGCAGCAGCGCGTCGCGATCGCCCGCGCCGTCGCCAACGCGCCGCGCCTACTGCTGGCGGACGAACCGACCGGCAATCTCGATCCCAAGACCTCGCACTATGTCTTCGACGCGCTCGACGCCCTGGTGCGCGCCTCGGGCCTCGCGGCGCTGATCGTGACGCACAACATGGAGCTGGCCGAGCGCATGGACCGCCGCATCACGCTCCAGGCGGGCAAGATCGTCGAGTTCTGAGCGCTCGCGTCTTGCGCGTGATCGAAGTTTCCTGGAATGCCGATCCCATCGATTGCCGGAATTGAGGCGTTCATTCCTCGAAGGCCATTCTGACGCTTGCTACTTTGCTCATCCATTTCATCGGGCCGACTTGGTCGGCCGGAATCACGAGCAGGGATACACGATGCGTCGCCTTTCGGTTGTAACGGCTGCCGTCCTCTTCGCGCTTGGCGGCCTGCCGGCCTTCGCCGAGGCGCCGGGCACCATCCTCAACGCTTCCTATGATGTCTCGCGCGAGCTCTTCGTCGCCATCGACAAGGCCTATGCCGAGAAATACGCCAAGGACACCGGCAAGACGCTCGAGATCAAGCAGTCGCATGCCGGTTCGTCCAAGCAGGCGCGCTCCATCCTCGAGGGGCTGGAGGCCGATGTCGTCACCTTCAACCAGGCGACCGACATCCAGGTCCTGGCCGACAAGGGCTTCGTCGCCGCCGACTGGACGTCGAAGTTCCCGAACAACGCCTCGCCCTATTATTCGCTGCCGGTGTTCCTCGTGCGCGCCGGTAATCCGAAGGGGATCAAGGATTGGAACGACCTGGTCCGCGATGACGTGAAGCTGGTCTTCCCCAACCCGAAGACCTCCGGCAACGCCCGCTACACCTATCTGGCCGCCACCGCCTACGCCAAGGAAGCCTTCGGCAATGACGAGGCCAAGGTGAATGACTTCGTCAAGAAGTTCCTCGCCAACGTCGCCGTGTTCGACACCGGCGGCCGCGCCGCGACGACCACCTTCGTGGAGCGCGAGATCGGCGACGTCCTGATCACCTTCGAGACCGAGACGACCGGCATCCGCAAGGAATTCGGCGCCGACAAGTTCGACACGGTCGTTCCCTCGGTCAGCCTGCTGGCCGATTTCCCGGTCGCCGTGGTCGACAAGGTGGCCGAGAAGCGCGGCTCCAAGGAGATCGCGAACGACTACCTGAACTTCCTCTATTCGCCGGAAGGCCAGACCATCCTCGCCGAGAACGGCAACCGCGTCCGCGACAAGGCCGTGGTCGAGAAGTTCGCCGCCTCGTTCCAGCCCGTGCGCCTGGTCACGGTCGAGGACGTCTTCGGCGGCTGGCCGGCCGTCAACAAGACCTATTTCGGCTCCGACGGCCTGCTCGATCAGCAGCTCGCCGGCCAGTGAGTTCCGCCGATGTGAGTCTGGGCGGGGCCGGCGCGTTGCCGCGCCGCCGCCCGACGAAGACGAAGGGAAAAGGGCAGGGCCGGGTCGTACCCGGCTTTCGCCTTTCGCTCGGCCTGACGCTGCTCTATGCGGCGCTGATCATCTGCCTGCCGCTGGCGACGTTGATCGTCGTCGGCGCGCGTCTGGGGCCGGCCGATTACTGGGCCGTCGTCAGCTCGCCGCGCGCGGTCGCCAGCTATCGCGTCACGCTGGGCGCGGCCGCGCTCGCCACGATCTTCAACACCGTCTACGGCTTCGCGCTCGCCTGGGTGCTGGTCCGGCATGATTTTCCCGGTCGCCGGATCCTGGATGCCATCGTCGATCTGCCCTTTGCGTTGCCGACCGCCGTCGCCGGCGTGGCGCTAACGGCGATCTTCGCCAAGAATGGCTGGTTCGGTGAACCGCTCGCGGCGCTCGGAATCAAGGTCGCCTACACCCCGATCGGCATCGCGCTCGCCATGGCCTTCACCAGCCTGCCCTTCATCGTGCGCACCCTGCAGCCGGTGATGGAGGAACTGGATGGCGAGATCGAGGAGGCGGCGCGCACGCTCGGCGCCGGCAATGTCACGATCTTCTTCCGCGTCGTGCTGCCGATCCTCGTGCCGGCGCTGCTGGCGGGCGTCTCGCTCGCCTTCGCGCGCTGCCTGGGCGAGTTCGGCGCGGTGATCTTCATCGCCGGCAACCAGCCCTACAGCACCGAGATCACGGCTCTGCTCGCCTTCATCCGCATCGAGGAATACGACTATCCCGCCGCCGCGGCGATCGCGACGGTCATGCTCGGGACCGCCTTCGTCCTGCTCGTTGTCACCAACGCGCTGCAGGCCTTTGCCCGCCGCCACGAGCTCGCCCCATGAGCGCTGCCTCGCATCTCTCCCGCGGCGGCGCCCGTCGCAACTGGCGCGGCTACGCGCTGATCGGCGGCGTGTTGCTGGTGACGGCGCTCGTCATCGGCGCACCGGTCGCGGCCGTCTTCGTGCAGGCACTGTCGCAGGGTCTTGGCTTCGCGCTGAAGTCGCTCGCCGATCCGGATACGCGCGCGGCCATCTGGCTCAGCATCACGGTCGCGGTCATCGTCGTGCCGATCAATACGGTGTTCGGCATCGCAGCCGCCTGGGCGATCGCCAAGTTCCGCTTTCCCGGCCGCAAGCTGCTGCTCGCCATCGTCGAACTGCCCTTCTCGGTCTCGCCGATCGTCGCCGGCATTTCCTATCTGTTCGTCTATGGCGGGCAGGGGCTGTTTGGCCCGTTCCTTGAAGCGCATGACCTGAAGATCATGTTCGCCTTGCCGGGCATCATCCTCGCCACGACCTTCGTGACGGCACCCTTCGTGGCGCGCGAGCTGATCCCGCTGATGCAGCTCCAGGGCAATGGCGACGAGGAGGTGGCGGCGACGCTCGGCGCGCATGGCTGGCAGACGTTCTTCCGCGTGACCCTGCCCAACATCCGCTGGGGCCTGCTTTACGGCGTGGTGCTCTGCAATGCGCGCGTGCTCGGCGAATTCGGCGCCGTGTCGATCGTCTCCGGCAATATCCGGGGCGAGACCAACACGCTGCCGCTGCATGTCGAGCTGCTGTATCACGACTACAACGCCGCCGGCGCTTTCGCGGCGGCGGCGGTGCTGACGCTGGTGGCGCTCGTGACCTTGTTCGACAAGACGATCCTGGAGCGGGTGACCGGCAGCGCCGGTGCGCTGCACGGGTCCTGAGGTCTCAGCAGAGGCTGAGCCGCTCCAACTCGTGCGGACGCTTGATCACGACGTGGCGGGAGGTCGGCAGCGCGATCGTGCCGGCGCTCTCGAGCTGGGTCATGGTGCGTGAAACGGTCTCGATGGTGAGGCCGAGATAGTCGGCGATGTCCTGGCGCGACATCGGCAGGTCGATCTCGTCGTCGCTGCCCTGCCGTTCGGCCATCTCGCTCAGGAACGAGCCGATCTTCTCCACGGCGGTCTTGCGGCCGAGCAGCAGCGCATGCTGCTGGCAGGCATCGAGGCTGCGGGCCGTGATGTCCCAGAGCGAGCGGGCGACTGCCGTGTCGCGGCCGGCTGCCGCGAAGGCAGCGCTGCGGCTGACCATGACGACGTGGAGGTCGGTGATGGCTTCGACGGCGAAGCAGTGCGTGTCGCGCGCTTCCATGCCGAAATAGTCGCCCGCCATCAGGAAGGCGCCGATCTGCCGCCTGCCGTTGCAGAGCAGCTTGCAGGTGCGGGCCGTGCCGCTGACGACCTGGTAGATGTGCTCGGCGGGGTCTTCCTCGGCGACGATCTCGGCGCCGCGCTCGAAGTGGAGCGGGATGCCCGTGAGGCCGAGGAAGCTGGTGTGGCGGGCCGAGGGAACGAACCCGCGGGCGCCGTCGGTCCGGTTGGAAACGATGCTCCGGGTGGTTGCAACGGACGTCAACATGTCGTCATCCTCGAATTCATCCAGTGTTGATGCTGGATTAGGATGCCGACGGCCGGGATTGAATTCAGATCATGTACCTAAGGGATATCCCGTAGGTGGGTTGGCGGGCTCCGAGCGCGGCCGGTTCTATGTCGAGAGGTGAGTTGCTTGTTCCGTTTTCCTGAGCGGCGCGCCGGCGGAATCGCCCGTGTCCGTGGCAACTCGGTGGCTCGGCGATGAAGATCTCCTGGCCCGTCGGCCGGGCCTCGCGGGTGCTGCTGGCGTCGTTGTTCGTCGCCGTGCTGATGGCGGCCGCCACCTGGCTGTCCGTGCAGCCGGTCTTCCGGATGCAGGCGACGTTCCTGCTCTATATTCCGGCCGTGATCGTCGCCGCCGGCCTTGGCGGGCTCTGGCCCGGCCTCATCGCGATCGCCACCAGCCTGGTGGTCGGCCTGGCGATCCATGGCCAGCTGGAGGGATTGCAGGCACCGCATGTCTGGAATGGCGCTGCTTTCGCCGTGATCGGCGGGGCGCTTGTTGTCCTTGGCGAGTGGTTGCGCCGGGTGCGCCGGCAGCTTGCCACGGCGGCGGCGGATCTTCGCTACCGCGAGGCGCATCTCCGCTCCATCCTCGAGACGATTCCCGACGCGATGATCGTCATCGACGATGCCGGGCTGGTGCAATCGTTCAGCGCGGCGGCGCAGCGCATGTTCGGCTATTCGGCCGAGGAGATTCTCGGCAGCAATGTGAAGCGGCTGATGCCGTCTTCCTATCGCGAACAGCACGACGGCTATCTGGAGCGCTACCGCAGGACCGGCGAGCGGCGCATCATCGGCATCGGCCGCATCGTCGTCGGCGAGCGCAAGGACGGCTCGACCTTCCCGATGGAGCTGGCGATCGGCGAGATGCATTCCGGTGACCAGCGCTTCTTCACCGGCTTCGTGCGGGATCTCTCCGAGCGGCAGGAAACCGAGGCGCGGCTGCAGGAATTGCAGTCGGAACTGGTGCATATCTCGCGCGTCACCGCCATGGGCGAGATCGCCTCGACCCTGGCGCACGAGTTGAACCAGCCGCTCTCGGCCGTCGCCAATTATCTGCGCGGCTCGCGCCGGCTGCTGGAGAGCGGCGCGCCGGAGAACATTCCCAAGGTGCGCGCCGCGCTCGAGAGCGCCGCCGACCAGGCCCTGCGCGCCGGTGAGATCATCCGCCGCCTGCGCGACTTTCTGGCGCGCGGCGAAACGGAGAAGCGCGTCGAGAGCCTCGCCCGCCTTATCGAGGAAGCGAGCGCGCTGGCGCTCGTCGGCGCCAAGGAGAAGGGCATCCGCATCCGCTTTGCCTTGGATCCCGAGGTCGATCTTCTGTTCGGCGACCGGGTGCAGATCCAGCAGGTGCTTGTCAATCTGATGCGCAACGCCATCGACGCGATGGACGAGGGCGGGGGCAGGGATCTGGTCATTTCCAGCGAGATCGAACCGGGCGGCGAGATGATTCGAGTGAAGGTATCGGACAGAGGCACTGGGATTGCGCCGGAGGTGATGGCGCGGTTGTTCCAGCCCTTCCTGACCACGAAGCAGAACGGCATGGGCGTCGGCCTTTCCATCTGCCGGACCATCGTCGAGGCGCATGGCGGGCGAATCTGGGCCGAAGGCAATCCCGGCGGCGGCACCGTCTTCAACTTCACCGTGCCTGCGGTCCGGATCGAGGAGACTGAGCGTGTCCACTGAAGCGAGGGTTCACGTCATCGACGATGACGACGCGGCGCGCGACTCGCTCGCCTTCCTGTTCGAGAGCGCCGGCATCGCCGTCGAGACCTATGCGTCGGGCGCCGCCTTTCTCGCGGCGGCGCCGACCCTCGCGGATGGCTGCATCGTCACCGACGTGCGGATGCCGGAAATCAACGGCATCGAACTTCTGAAGCGGTTGAAGGCGCAGGCGATCGCTCTGCCCGTCATCGTCATCACCGGTCATGCCGACATCGCGCTCGCCGTCGAGGCGATGAAAAGCGGCGCCGTCGATTTCATGGAGAAGCCGTTCGACGACGAGGCGATGCTGCGCGCCGTTCGCGCCGCGCTGGCGCGGCAGGGCAAGGCGCGCGAGGAGGGGCGCGAGAAGGCGGATATCCGCCAGCGCCTGGCAGCCCTCACCAATCGCGAGCAGCAGGTTCTCGAAGGCCTCGTCGCCGGCCATGCCAACAAGCGCATCGCGCACGACCTCGACATCAGCCCGCGCACGGTCGAGATCTACCGGGCGCATGTGATGACCAAGATGGACGCCGCAAGCCTGTCGGAACTGGTGCGGATGGCGCTGATCGTGGGGACGACCGGCGGCGTGGCCGAAGGCTAACGGCCAGTTGCGATGGATCAATGCGGTCGAGGCGGTAGGCGGCCAGGGTACGGGCTTTCCGCGCGAACCCTCGATCGATGGCAAGCTCCGCAATTTCCGATCCTCCGCCGCCCGGCCTGGTTTTCGTCATCGACGGGGATGGCGCGGTGCGTCGTTCGCTGCGCTTCGCCCTCGGCATTGACGGCTTCGCGGTCGAGACCTTCGGCGATGCCGAGACGTTCCTAAGGCTGGCCGAACTCCGTCCCGACGCTTGCGTCGTCGTCGACTACCACCTGAAACGCATCAACGGCATCGACCTTATCGAGACCGTCTGGCGGCGCGGCTGCCCGATGCCGGCGATCCTGACCGTCACCAATCCATCGCCGGCGCTGATCCGCCGGGCGGCGGAGGCCGGGGTTGCCCTGGTCGAGAAGCCGCTGCTCGGATCCGCCCTGCTCGACCGGATCCGCGAGGCGCTCGCGGGCGCCGCCCCGCTCGGCTGAGGCGATAGGACGGTATCGGCCGACCTCTGCCTGCACGCCCCCGTCATGGTAGCGGCGTTTCACTCGCGTATGGATTGCGCAGTCGAATCAGGTCGCGCGTGCTACGACGCTCCTGAACGATCGCGCGAACGGGACGTAGCCGGGACTTTCCATGAACGATACGACGAGCAATGCGGGACGCAGTCCCGTGCCGGCCATGATCGGCATCTGCGCGATCATCCTGATCATCGCGGCGATGTACTGGGCGAGCAACGTCTTCGCGCCGATATCCTTCGCGCTGCTGATCATCGCCATGGTCTGGCCGGTGCAGCGCGCGATGCAGGCGCGCCTGCCGCAACTCGTCGCGCTGCTTGTCTGCCTCGTTGGCACCATCGTCGTGATGGCGATCTTCGCGCTGCTCCTCGGCTGGAGCCTCAATCGGGTCGGCATCTATGTGCTGAGCGACACGGCGCGCTTCCAGGCGATGTACAACCAGCTAGCGACCTGGCTGGAAGGCTACGGCATCGCCGTCAACGGCCTCTGGGAGCGGCATTTCAACGTCAGCTGGATCCTGCGCATCGTCCAGCAGGTCACCGGCCGCCTGAACAGCACGCTGACCTTCTCGCTGGTGGTCCTGATCTACGTCATGCTCGGCCTGCTGGAGGTTGGTGACATCGGCCGCAAGCTCCGCCGCTTCCAGCCCGGCAGCATCGGCTATGCCTTCCTGGTCGGCAGCAGCGAGACCGCGGCCAAGCTGCGCCGCTACATGCTGGTCCGCACGCTGATGAGCATCATGACCGGTGTGCTTGTCTGGGGCCTCACCTATGGTTCAGGCCTGAGCCTTTCCGCCGAGTGGGGCGTCATCGCCTTCGCGCTCAATTACATCCCGGTGATCGGGCCGCTCTTCGCCACCGTGCTGCCGACGCTCTTCGCCATCGCCCAGTTCGATACCTGGCAGGCGGCGATCCTTATCTTCGTCTTCCTGAACCTGATCCAGTTCCTGGTCGGCTCCTATCTGGAGCCGCGAATCGCCGGCCGTTCGCTGGCGCTCTCGCCGGTGATGGTTCTATTCGCGGTGTTCTTCGGCACCTTCCTCTGGGGCATCGCCGGCGCCTTCATCGGCGTGCCGATCGCGATCGCCATCGTGACGATCGCCGCCCATCACGAATCGAGCCGCTGGCTCGCCGACATCTTCGGCGCCGGCGACGGCGATGCGTCGGAGCTGCAGTCCGGCTGAGGCCGGGGTTAACAGCTCGGCCCCGCTGGTAACGGATCGTTAGCCCTGCGTCGGCGTTGCAGCGGATTTGCGCTCGGGCGCCGGAACGACGATCGTCTCCGGCCGCGCCAGCGCCAGTCTTCCACCGTCGACATGCAGTGTGTGGATGTGGAAGTAGCTGTCCCTGGCGTTGGTCCCTTCCATCACCGGTGACGGCGCCGAGATGATCGGCAGCCCACCGCTCTCGCCGATCCAGTCGACATGGCGATGGCCGTGCAGGATCACGGCCCGTCCGGCGAAGCGGGCGATGTGGCGCACGAACCAGGTGCCGTTGATCAGGGCCGTCCCGATCCGCTCCGACAGCGCCTTGGCAGGTTGCGGATATTCGACGACATGGTGGTGCAGCGCGATCAGCCACGACGCCCCGGGATATTTCTCCACGATCGCGTCCATCGCCCGAGCCTGCTCCAGCGAAACCATTCCGAGCGCGTTGGTGAAGGAAAAATGCGTCTCGGCATTGGAGTTCAACACGATGATGCCGAGCCCGTCCGGACGCGCCGGCGGCTGCACCATTGGAAAGACGCCGGTCCACAGCTCGGCGACCGGCCGCCCGGCGCGGCGTGAGGCGCGGTTGGCAAAGGCTTCGATCGCCTCGCGCTGGCCATTCATCACCGCATGGAAGGTCTCGCCCAGCCGGCGCTGGCCACGGTCGATCACCCGGTAGCGCTCGCCCTGCAGCGCCTCCATGCCAGATAGAGTCCGCAGCTGTCGCAGCCGCTTGTTCGGGCTCATCGGTAGGTCCATGCGGGCGGGGTTGTTGCGGTCGACGACGTTGACGTCGTGGTTGCCGGGCAGCACCGTCACCAGAGGGATCAGTTCCGCAAACGGCTCCAGCGCGTCGAGGAAAGCCGCCCATTCCGTCGAGATGCCGGCGTCCGTCATGTCGCCGGTGATCAGGATGGCGTCGAGGGGATTCGACGCGTGGACGGCGCGCAGGCGTTCCAGCGTTGCGGTGAACTTGTCGTTGCCGCGCGGGCCGACCCGGCCACTTTCGATGCGGAAGCCATAGCGGTCGCCGACGCAGTGGACGTCGGAGAGATGCGCGACGCGCCAGCGTGGCGCGCCGGCCGGCACCGGCCGGAAATCCGTGAAGCTGCGCGGCTGCGCCATGGTGGCGTCAGCGATGCCCCAGACGAGGGCGGCGATGGCAAGATAGGCGCAGAGCAGCACCGTGGCGTTGGCAAGCGCCAGGATGACGACCCGGCGCGGCGCCGCGAGATCGGCGAGTGTGCCGGTCCAGTGCGTCGCCGGCCAGACCAGGGCGGCGACGCCGATCGCCAGGATGCAGACGGTGAGGCCGGCGATCGCCGCCGTCATGGCGCGGGCGCTGGCGACGGTCGCCGGCTTGGCGTCGATGCGGCGGAGCAGGCGATGCTCGATCAGGTGGCGCAGCGTCTCGCGGCAAAGCGCATAGCCCGGTTGCACCATGATCGAGTTCAGCGACCAAAAGCTGCTCTCGATCATCCGGAACAGCGGCCGGCCGCCATACCAGGCGATAAGTCCGAGGATCACCAGCAATGCCGCCGGCACCAGCCCGCTATAGAGCTCCGCCGCCTGGCGCGAGACATTGCCGATCCAGATCGACAGGAAAAACGGGATGAGCCCGAGCACGAGCCCGGGCAGCCCCATCAGCAGGATCCAGGCGAAGATCAGTTTGATCGGGCTGATTTCAGCCAGCAGCGATCCGGCGATCGCAAACAGCGAGCGCTGCTTGGTGCTGGAGGCATCGTCTTCAATGTCGCCCTTGCGGGGATCGACCATCGGTTTCATAGGCGGCACACGGGCAAGGGCGACATTCCAGGTTAAGGGCGACTAGCTGGTGGCCGGGGTGGCGCCGCCGGCGGGGGCGGAACCCGGCGCGGCCTCGGCCGGGGCGGCCTGAGCGCCGGAGTGATCGGCCAGCGCCTCGCGCAGCGCCTTCTCCTGCTCGTCGGTGAGCGAGGTGCGCATCACCGTGCCGCCGACGCCGCGCAGGTCCGCCAGCACCTTGTCGGTGGTCATCTTGCGGATGAGCAGGAACAGGCCGGCATTGCCCGGCGCCAGCGACTGCGCCGCGTCCTTCATGAACTGGTCGTTGATGCCGACATCGGTCAGCTTGCCGCCGAGCGCGCCCGAGGCGGCGCCGATCGCCGTGCCGACCAGCGGCATCAGGAAGATGAAGCCGATCAGCGTGCCCCAGAAGGCGCCGGAGACCGCGCCGGTCGCCGTCGTGTTCACTAACTGGTTGAGCTTGATCCGGCCATTGGCGTCGCGCACGGCCACCACGGCGTCGCCGAGCTCGATCAGATACTCCTTCTGCATCTCCAGCACGCGGTCGCGCACTTCCTCGGCCTTCTGCTCGGACGGAAAGGCGATAAAGACGAGGTCGCTCATCGGGAAAACTCCATCGTTCGGGACGATTTTGAAACCGCGGATCGGTTGGCCGGCAGGTGGAAACATGCCCAGCCACCACGCGCCGGAGAGGCGCATGGGTCCAGCGGCGCTACCATAGCGCGACTGGCGAAGATTGCGAGCGCGCCAAATCCCGCCGCACGGCTCTGTGTTCCTAAATTGAAGTTTTCCCACGGCCGATGCGCGGGGGGGGCGGGGTGCCGCGTGGCGGGAGTTCTATGGCCGCATCGACCTTGGAAACCCGCGCGGACGCTACGGAAAATGCCGGGCCGGACGGGAGGCTTGACGATGAGAACAAAACATGAACATATGAGGCATCGACAGTCCGATATGGAGATAGCCATGACCGCCTATATCCGTGACGTTGCCGCCCTTGGCGCCCTGATGCTGTTCATCGCGATGGTGAGCCTCTGGTCCGATCTTCTCGTCAACATCGTCTGACCCGCGACGACCGGGGGAAAGGCGCCGATGCGATGGACAGGCGCGGCGCTGTGGACGTAAATCAGGCGGAAGAGGATCGCCTGATGAGTCATATCGCCCGGGACGTCGGATTTGTTCATCTGCGCGTCCACTCCGCCTATTCGCTGCTCGAAGGCGCGCTGCCGCTGAAGTCGCTGATCAAGCTGGCGGCGGCCGACAAGATGCCGGCGCTCGGGCTGACCGACACGGGCAATCTGTTCGGCGCGCTCGAATTCTCGGAGAAGACGGTCGAGGTCGGCATCCAGCCGATCATCGGCTGCCAGGTCTCGGTTCTGTTCGACGACGGCTTCGAGCCGTCGCGCCGTCCGGTGCCGGGCCAGAAGAATCTCTCCGACCTCGTCATGATCGCGGCCAACGAGGCCGGATACTGGAACCTCGTCCGCCTCGTCTCGCGCGCCTTCATGGAGACGGATCCAGGCGACAAGCCGCATATCAAGTTCACCGATCTGGAAGAGACGCATTCCGGCCTTATCGTGCTGACCGGCGGCGGCAACGGGCCGCTTGACCAGGCGATCCGGATCGGTCAGGGCGGCTTTGCCGAAAAGCGGATCGAGCGCATGGCCGGCCTGCTCGGCGACCGGCTTTATGTCGAGTTGCAGCGCCATCACGCGATCGAGGAGCAGCGCGCCGAGCCGGAGCTGATCGATCTCGCCTATCGCCATGGCCTGCCGCTGGTCGCGACCAACGAGGCGTTCTTCCCGAAGCGCGGCGACTACGAGGCGCATGACGCGCTGATCGCGATCGCCGAGGGTTCGGTGGTGGCGGAGGAGAACCGCCGGCGCCTGACGGCGGAGCACTATTTCAAGTCGCGCGCCGAGATGGTCGAGCTGTTCGCCGACCTGCCGGAGGCGACGGACAATTCGGTCGAGATCGCGCTTCGTTGTTCCTACCGGCCGACCAAGCGCAAGCCGATCCTGCCGCGCTTCGCCGGCGCCGATGCCGACGCGGAGGAGGCGGAGCGCGCCGAGGTCAAGGCGCTGCGCGATCTCGCGACCTCCGGCCTCGAGAAGCGGCTGGCCTTCCATGGCCTCGCCCCGGGCCTGACCGACAAGGAATACTGGGACCGGCTGGAGTTCGAGCTCTCGATCATCGAGCGCATGAAGTTCCCCGGTTACTTCCTGATCGTCGCGGACTTCATCCAGTGGGCGAAGTCGCAGGGCATTCCCGTCGGTCCGGGCCGCGGCTCCGGCGCGGGCTCGCTCGTCGCCTGGGCGTTGACCATCACCGACCTCGACCCGATGCGGTTCGCGCTGCTGTTCGAGCGCTTCCTCAATCCCGAACGCGTCTCGATGCCGGACTTCGACATCGACTTCTGCCAGGACCGCCGCGGCGAGGTCATCGACTACGTTCAGCAGAAATACGGCGCCGCCCAGGTGGCGCAGATCATCACCTTCGGAACGCTGCAGGCGCGCGCCGTGCTGCGTGACGTCGGCCGCGTGCTGCAGATGCCCTATGGTCAGGTCGACCGTCTCTGCAAGATGGTGCCGCAGAACCCGGCCAACCCGGTGTCGCTGGCGCAGGCGCTGATCGACGAGCCGCGCCTGCGCGAGGCGCGCGACGAGGACCCGACCGTCGCGCAGCTGCTCGACATGGCGCAGAAGCTCGAGGGGCTCTATCGCCACGCCTCGACGCACGCCGCCGGCATCGTGATCGGCGACCGGCGCCTCGACGCGCTGGTGCCGCTCTATCGCGACCCGCGCTCGACCATGCCTGTCACCCAGTTCAACATGAAGTGGGTCGAGAGCGCCGGCCTGGTGAAGTTCGACTTCCTCGGCCTGAAGACGCTGACGGTGCTGGAGACGGCGGTGAAGCTGATCGCCAAGCGCGGCATCACCGTCGACCTCGCCGCGATCCCGCTCGACGACAAGGTATCCTACGAGATGCTGGCGCGGGGCGAGACGGTCGGCGTGTTCCAGCTGGAAAGCCAGGGCATGCGCAAGGCCCTGATGGGCATGCGGCCGGACCGGTTCGAGGACATCATCGCGCTGGTGGCGCTCTATCGCCCGGGCCCGATGGACAACATCCCGACCTACAACGCCCGCAAGCATGGCGAGGAAGAGCCGGACTACTACCATCCGCTGATCGAGGTGGTGCTGAAGGAAACGCACGGCGTCGTCATCTACCAGGAACAGGTGATGCAGATCGCGCAGATCCTGTCCGGCTATTCGCTCGGCGAAGCCGACATGCTGCGCCGCGCCATGGGCAAGAAGATCAAGGCGGAGATGGACGCCCAGCGCGACCGCTTCGTCGACGGCGCCATCAAGCAGGGCCTGACCAAGGACCACGCCAACTCGATCTTCGACATGCTGGCGAAGTTCGCCGACTACGGCTTCAACAAGAGCCACGCGGCGGCCTATGCCCTCGTTGCCTACCAGACCGCCTATCTCAAGGCGAACTATCCGGTCGAGTTCCTCGCCGCGTCGATGACGCTCGACATGGGCAATACCGAGAAGCTGAACGATTTCCGTCGCGAGGCGATGCGCCTCGGCTTCGCCGTCGAGTTGCCGTCGGTCAATCGCTCCGGCGCCGTCTTCGACGTCGAGCAAGGTCGCATCCTTTATTCGCTGGCCGCCATCAAGGGTGTCGGCAGCCAGGCGGTCGAGCATCTGGTCGAGAGCCGGGGCGATCGGCCGTTCCGCGATCTCGCCGATTTCGCCGCCCGCATCAATCCGCGCATCCTGAACAAGCGCACGCTGGAAAGCCTGATCTGCGCCGGCGCGCTCGACACGCTCAACCCGGACCGCGCCCGTGTCATGGCCGGCATCGAGCGGATCATGGCGATCGGCAACCGCGTGGTCGAAGGCACGGCGATCGGCCAGGACGATTTCTTCGGCGCCGGCGGCGGCGGGGAGGGCGGCGCGCTGACGTTGCCCTTCGTCGATCCGTGGATGCCCTCGGAGCGGCTGCAGCGCGAGCATGCGGTGGTCGGCTTCTACCTGAGCGCCCATCCGCTCGACGAATACGCGCCGATCCTGAAGCGGATGCGCGTGCAGACCTGGGCCGAGTTTTCCGAGGCCGTGCGCCTCGGTTCGGCTGCTGGCCGCCTCGCCGGTACGGTCACGACGAGGCAGGAGCGCAAGACCAAGTCCGGCAACAAGATGGGCATCGTCCAGTTCTCGGACCCGACCGGCCAGTTCGAGGCGATCATGTTCTCGGAAGCGCTGAACGAGTTCCGCGACAAGCTGGAGCCCGGCCAGTCGGTGATCGTGCAGGTCGCCGCCGAAGACCGGCCGGAGGGCATCAGCGTCCGCATCATCTCGGTGAAGCCGCTCGACCAGATGACGACCGGCCTGAAGGCGCTCCGTATCTTCATGCGCGGCGAGGAGCCGTTGCGAAGCATCGAGCGCCATCTGGCGCGTGGCAAGGGCGACGGCGACGTCAGCCTTGTGCTGATGCTGGACAAGGGGCAGCGCGAGGTCGAGGTGCAGCTGCCCGGCCGCTACCTGCTATCACCGCAGATCGCCGGCGCGCTCCGCGCGGTCAGCGGCGTGGTGCAGGTGGAGCTGGTTTAGGTCGAACTGGTGTAGGTCGAGCGGGTGCAGGCGGCGGGCGTCCTTCGTCCTGCCTCCGTGCCTCAACACGCTCGCCGTCATCCCGTCCCCCGAGACGGGATCCATTCAGCCGCGATATCGGGAGGTTCGGAGCCGTGCCTCGATCGGCTGGATGTGGCCTCGGCTACCTGGATTCCTGCCTTGGCGGGAATGACGGTTTCGGCGCGAGGTCGGCAAGCAAGACCCTCACCCAACCCTCTCCCGCAAGCGGGCGAGGGCTTTTGGGGCAGCGATCCTCATCGACGGCGAGCCAATGCTGCAATCGGCGCCGTCGGCCCCCTCTCCCGCGCGCGGGAGAGGGTTGGGGTGAGGGGCTTTCCTAAATCCGGAATAGCTGCAGTTCCCGACCGGAAGGCCAGCCCGCGCAGAACCGGCGCGGGAACCTGGCGGTTGCGGCAACCGATCCCCACCTTGTGTTCCGTCGACGCAGCGAATCCCTTGCGCTTCGGCCGATCGCCCCCTATAAGGCGCGCATTCCACACGTGGGGCTCGGGCTCCGGCGGCGAACAGCCATTCGACCGACGGAACCCACCGGTGTCGCGAACGCGGCTTTCCCCACGGAGGTTGAACCGGTAAAAGGAGATAGGGCTATGGCTCTTCCGGATTTCTCGATGCGTCAGCTGCTTGAGGCTGGCGTCCACTTCGGCCACCAGAAGCACCGCTGGAACCCGAAGATGGCCCCGTACCTGTACGGCGTCCGCAACAACATCCACATCATCGACCTGGCCCAGACCGTGCCGATGCTGCACCGCGCCCTTCAGGCGGTCAGCGACACCGTCGCCGGCGGTGGCCGCGTCCTGTTCGTCGGCACCAAGCGCCAGGCTTCCGAGCCGGTCGCCTCGGCTGCCAAGCGCTGCGCGCAGTACTACGTCAACTCGCGCTGGCTCGGCGGCATGCTGACCAACTGGAAGACGATCTCGAACTCGATCCAGCGCCTGCGCCACCTCGACGAGCTGCTCGGCTCCGACGTGCAGGGCCTGACCAAGAAGGAGCGTCTGACGCTGTCGCGCGAGCGTGACAAGCTCGAGAACGCCCTCGGCGGTATCAAGGACATGGGCGGCATCCCGGACCTCCTGTTCGTCATCGACACGAACAAGGAAGCCCTGGCGATCCAGGAAGCCCGTCGCCTGAACATCCCGGTCGCGGCGATCATCGATTCGAACTCGGATCCCGATGGCATCACCTACCCGATCCCCGGCAACGACGACGCCGGTCGCGCCCTGACGCTCTACGGCGACCTCGTCGCCCGCGCCGCGCTCGACGGCATCATGCGCGCCTCCGGCGGCGCCGGCATCGACCTCGGCGCCCAGGACGAAGTCTACGAAGAGGCGCTCGGCGAGGAAGCCTCGGCCGAGACCGCCGCCTAAGTCACGCCGTCGTCACGCAGATCTGCGTGATGTTGGAAACGAAGACACAGTCAGCCGGGCGTTCTGCCCGGCTGTTCGTTAGAAAAACGAGAAAACGAGGCAGACGATGACCATTTCCGCTTCGATGGTGAAGGACCTGCGCGAGAAGACCGGCGCGGGCATGATGGATTGCAAGGCGGCGCTGATCGAGAACAACGGCGACGTCGAGGCTGCGATCGACTGGCTGCGGACCAAGGGTCTCGCCAAGGCTGCCAAGAAGGCCGGTCGCGTCGCGGCTGAAGGTCTGGTCGGCGTGGCTGCTTCGGGCGCCAAGGCGGTTGTCGTCGAGGTCAACTCCGAGACCGACTTCGTGGCCCGCAACGCCGAGTTCCAGCAGGTCGTGCAGAACGTCGCCCAGGCGGCGCTCGCCACCGATGGCGCGGTCGCCTCGGTCGCGGCTGCGAACTTCCCGGGCTCCGACAAGACCGTCGAGGCCGCGATCACCACCGCTGTCGCCACGATCGGCGAGCACATGGGCCTGCGCCGTTCGGCCGCCGTCGAGGTGACCGATGGCGTCGTCGCCAGCTATGTCCACTCGGCCGTCGCTCCGAACCTCGGCAAGATCGGCGTCCTCGTCGGCCTGCAGTCGACCGGCGACAAGGACAAGCTGCTGGCGCTCGGCCGCCAGGTCGCGATGCACATCGCCGCCACCAACCCGCTCGCCGTTCGCAGCGAAGAGCTGGACGCCGACGTCGTGGCGCGTGAGCGCGCCGTCTACGCCGAGCAGGCTCGCGAGTCCGGCAAGCCGGAAGCCATCATCGAGAAGATGGTCGAGGGCCGCGTCCGCAAGTTCTACGAGGAAGTCGTGCTTCTCTCGCAGGCTTTCGTGATCAACCCCGACCTGACCGTCGAGAAGGCCCTCAAGGCCGCCGAGGCGGATGTCGGCGCGCCGATCGAGCTGACCACCTTTGTCTCCTTCCGCCTCGGCGAAGGCGTCGAGAAGGAAGAGTCGGATTTCGCGGCCGAAGTCGCTGCTGCCGCCGGCACGAAATAATTCGGGGAACACCCGTTCCTTTCCGAGAAAAGACAGGGCGCCGGATGACATCCCGGCGCCCTTCGTGTATCCGAAGGCGCCTTTCATAAAGCGAAGAGGAAACAAGCATGGCGGAGTCGGTCCGTTTTCGACGTGTCCTCCTCAAGGTCTCTGGCGAAGCGCTTCTCGGTGATCAGCCCTTTGGTATCGATGAAAAGGTCATCGACCGGATCGCGGGAGAAGTCGGCCAGGCGGTCGAACTGGGCGTCGAGGTCGGCCTCGTCGTTGGCGGCGGCAACATCTTTCGCGGCATGACCATCGCCAAGGCGGGCGGCAATCGCGTCGCCGGCGACCACATGGGCATGCTGGCGACGGTGATGAACGCGATCGGCATGCACGAGGCGCTGGAGCGCCGCGGCATTTCTTCCCGCGTGTTCTCGGCCGTGCCGATGCCGACCATCTGCGAGACGTTCAGCCAGCAGCGCGCAGAGCGGGCGCTGAAGCGCTCCAAGGTCGTGCTGTTCGCCGGCGGCACCGGCAACCCGTTCTTCACGACGGATTCGGGCGCGGCGCTGCGCGCGGCCGAAATGGGCTGCGAAGCGCTGTTCAAGGGCACGAACGTGGACGGCATCTACTCCGCCGATCCGCGCAAGGACCCGAACGCCGTCCGTTTCGACACAATCAGCCATGCGGAGGTGCTGGCGCGCGGCCTGCAGGTCATGGACACGGCGGCCGTGGCGCTGGCCCGTGACAACGGCATTCCGCTTGTCGTATTTTCGATCCAGGAACCCAACGCGTTTGTCGATATTCTGCGCGGCCAGGGCCGCGCCACGATTGTCGCTGACGAGTGATGCGCGCAGCGGTAAGCTCCGCGCGCGCCAGCCTTAAGAGGATGCCATGAACTTGGACGACCTGAAACGCCGCATGGACGGCGCTATCTCGGTCCTCAGGACCGAGCTTGCCGGCCTTCGCACCGGTCGCGCTTCGTCGGGAATGCTCGATCCGATCATGGTCAATGCCTATGGCTCGCATATGCCGATCACCCAGCTTGCCACGATCAGCGTGCCGGAGCCGCGCCTGATCATGGTGCAGGTCTGGGATCGCGCCACCGCGGGCGCCGTCGAGAAGGCGATCCGCGAGTCGAGCCTCGGCCTGAACCCGGTCGTCGAAGGACAGGTGTTCCGCATTCCGATTCCCGAGCTCAACGCCGAGCGCCGCCAGGAATTCGTCAAAGTCGCGCATAAATATGCCGAAGCCGCCCGCATCTCGGTCCGCCATGTCCGTCGCGACGGCATTGACGGTCTGAAGAAGAGCGAGAAGGACGGCATGAGCGAGGACGAGAGCCGCAAGCTCTCCGAAAAGGTCCAGAAGCTCACCGACGACACCATCGCCGAGATCGACGCGATCCTCGCGGCGAAGGAAGCGGAGATCACCCAGATCTGAGTGAGGGCGGGGCAGCCATGAACTCGAATGCCGACGATTCGGGCGCCGAGCTGCTGGTGGACGCTCCTGGCGTGGCATCGGTCGGGCTGAGCGTGCCCCGGCACGTTGCCATCATCATGGATGGCAACGGTCGCTGGGCGCAGGGCCGTGGCCTGACCCGCACCGAAGGCCATCGCCGTGGCATGGAGGCGGTTCGCGCCGCGGTCGAGACGTCGCGCGAGCTCGGCGTCTCGCACCTGACTCTGTTCAGCTTCTCGTCGGAAAACTGGTCGCGCCCGCCGCTCGAGATCCAGTTCCTGTTCGGCCTGCTGCGGCTGTTCATCCAGCGCGACCTCGCCGACCTGCACCGCAACGGCGTGCGGGTGACCGTCATCGGCGACCGGGTGAAGCTGTCGGCCGATATCCGCTCGCTGCTCGATCAGGCCGAGAAGCTGACCAAGGACAATACCGGCCTTCGCCTGGTCATCGCGTTCAACTATGGCGCGCGCGACGAGATCACCCGCGCCGTGCGCCGCATCGGCGCCGACGTTGCCGCGGGGAAGCTCGCGCCGGAGGCGATCGACGAGAACACGATCCGCGCCCATCTCGACACGGCCGACATGCCGGATCCGGATCTCGTCATCCGCACCAGCGGCGAAATGCGGCTTTCGAATTTCCTGCTCTGGCAGGCGGCCTATGCCGAGCTCGTCTTCCTGCCGGCCTACTGGCCCGATTTCGACCGCGCGGCCTATCTGCAGGCGGTCGAGGAATATTCGCGCCGCACGCGGCGCTTTGGCGGAATTGCCGCCCGGAGGAGCGGTTGAAATCCCTGGATCCCGTGGGCCCTCCCGCGAATGACGACGGCAGGCCCCGCCGAAGCGACCTGATGCTTCGGTTCTGGTCCGCCGTGGTGCTCGTGCCGCTGGCGCTCGCCGTCACCTGGTGGGGCGGTCTGCCCGCCTATCTGCTAGTGGCGCTCGTCTCCGCGATCGTCTTCGCCGAATGGGCGAACATCATCGGCCGGTCGCCGCGCCTCCTGCCTTCCACGCCCGATGTCTCGATCGGCGTCGCCTTCGTCGCGCTGTCGGCGATCGTCGCCGGCATGCAGGGCCTGGTCACGGGCCTCGCCGTGCTGGTTGCCGGCATGGTCGGCGTTGCGTTGATCTCGCGCTCGGCCTGGCTCGCCGCCGGCGTCGCCTATTCCGGCCTGCTCGGCGTCTGCCTCGCGGCGCTGCGTGGCGAGGATGCGGCAGGCCTCGCTTCCGTGGTCGTGCTGCTGGTGCTCGTCTGGGCGACGGACAGCTTCGCCTATTTCGCCGGCCGCACGCTTGGCGGGCCGAAGCTCTGGCCGCGCGTCTCGCCGAAGAAGACATGGTCGGGCTCGATCGGCGGCCTTGTCGGCGGCGTCGTGCTGGCCGCGCTGGCCGCCTGGCTGTTCGGCGTCCGGGTCGGCCCGCTGCTGCTTCTGTGCCTGGCGGTGCTCTCGATCGTCTCGCAGGCCGGCGACCTGTTCGAATCGGCCATCAAGCGCCACTTCGACAAGAAGGATTCCGGCTGCATCATTCCCGGCCATGGCGGCATGATGGACCGGGTCGACGGCCTGATCTTCGCCGCCATCGGCGCCGCCCTGATCGGCGCCTTGAATGGCGACCACCATATCGGCCAGGGATTGCTTTCATGGTGAGAAGCCCGGCGCAGCCGGAGGGACGGACGCGGACCGACAAGGCGCGCCGCACCCTGTCGATCTTCGGCGCCACCGGTTCGATTGGCGTCAGCACGGCCGATGTCGTGCTGCAGCACCGCGATTCCTTCGACGTCGAGGTCGTGACGGCGCAGAGACGCGCCGAGGAACTGGCCGAGACCGCCATCCGCCTTGGTGCGAAGCATGCCGTGATCGGCGATCCCGACCGGCTCGAAGTGCTGCGCGCGCGCCTCGCCGGGACGGGCATCGGCGTCGCCGCCGGCCCGGCCGCGATCGTCGAGGCGGCGTCGCGCCCGGTCGATCTTGCCGTTGCCGCCATCGTCGGCGCCGCAGGGCTGGAGCCGACATTGGCGGCGATCGATGCCGGCGCCGATATCGCGCTCGCCAACAAGGAATGCATGGTCTGCGCCGGCGGCCTGTTCAATCGCCGCGCCGCGGCGGCTTCGGTTCGCGTGCTGCCGGTCGATTCGGAGCATGACGCGATCTTCCAGTCGCTGGAGGCGAACAATCTCCACGCTGTCGAGCGCATCACCATCACCGCTTCCGGCGGCCCGTTCCGCACCGCGACACTCGACGAGATGCGCCGCGCCACGCCGGCAGAGGCGCTGAAGCACCCGCGCTGGGCGATGGGGCCGAAGATCTCGATCGATTCGGCGACGATGATGAACAAGGGCCTCGAACTGATCGAGGCGCACCATCTGTTCGATATCGAATCGGCCCGGCTCGACGTGCTGGTGCATCCGCAGTCGATCGTGCACGGCTTCGTCACCTATTCCGACGGATCGGTCGTCGCCCAGCTCGGCGTCGCCGACATGCGGATCCCGATCTCGCATTGCTTGAACTGGCCGCGCCGGGTCGAAACGGCAACACCGCGGCTCGATCTCGCCACGGTGGGCATGCTTTCCTTCGAAAAGCCGGATTTGCAGCGTTTTCCGGCATTGCGGGTGGCGCGGACGGCGCTGGAAAACGGCGACTGGGCCACCAATATTCTGAATGCTGCCAATGAGGTCGCCGTTCAGGCGTTTCTCGATGGGGCGATCGGGTATCTCGAGATCGCGGCGACGGTCGAGGCTGTGCTTGACGTTGCGACCGGGACCGTCGGCGGAACGGAGCTCGACACGCTCGAGGCCGTTCTGGCGCTCGATCGCGAAGGGCGGCGTCTCGCCGCCGAACGAATTGACTCCCGAGGACGGCGCGCCGGCTGACGCGCTGACCGCGGAAGCGGAAAGGTGAAGTGAGGAATGGACGTTCTGGCTCCCTTGGGACATTTCGGATCGAGCACGCTCGGCTACCTGATTCCGTTCCTCTTCGTTTTGACCATCGTCGTGTTCTTTCACGAGCTCGGTCATTTTCTCGTCGCCCGCTGGTGCGGCGTGCGTGTCAAGGCCTTCTCCATCGGCTTCGGCCCGGAGCTGATCGGCTTCAATGACCGTCGCGGCACGCGCTGGAAGATCTCCGCCATTCCGCTCGGCGGCTATGTGAAGTTCCTGGGCGACGAGGACGCTGCCAGCACGCCGAGCCGCGCAACCATCGACCGCATGTCGGAGGAGGACCGCAAGGACACCTTCTTCGCCAAGAATGTCTGGCAGCGCGCCGCGATCGTCGCCGCCGGTCCGATCGCCAACTTCATCCTCGCCATCGTCATCTTCGCCGGCATCTTCACGGTCTATGGCCGCGAGGTGACGAGCGCCCGCGTCGACCAGATCGTCTCCGGCGGCGCCGCCGAAGCGGCTGGCTTCAAGGTCGGCGACCTCGTCCTCTCGATCGATGGCAGCCCGATTTCGTCCTTCAACGACCTGCAGCGCATCGTCAGCGCCAGCGCCGACGAGACGCTTTCGATTCGCGTCGAGCGCGACGGCGGCGAGGTGACCCTCCAGGCGACGCCACAGCGGCGCGAGGTCACCGACCGCTTCGGCAATGTCCACAAGATTGGCCAGCTCGGACTCTCGCGCAGCGCGAGCGGCGGCGACGTCAAGCTCGAGCGATTCTCCCCGCCCGAGGCCATCTGGCAGGGCGCGAAGGAAACGTGGTTCATCGTCGAGCGCACCTTTGACTATATCGGCGGCATCTTTACCGGCCGCGAGTCGACCGAGGAACTGGGCGGCCCGATCCGCGTGGCGCAGGTTTCGGGGCAGGTGGCGACGCTCGGCGTGGTCGCGCTGATCAATCTGGCCGCGATCCTCTCGGTTTCGATTGGCCTGCTCAATCTCTTCCCCGTGCCGATGCTCGATGGCGGGCACCTGCTGTTCTATTTCTTCGAGATCGTCCGCGGCCGGCCGCTCAGCGAGCGCGCGCAGGACATTGGCTTCCGCATCGGCCTCGCCGCCGTGCTTATGCTGATGATCTTCACAACCTGGAACGATATCATCCACTTGAGCTCTCTTTGAGCCAGCGTGGCGCGTTGGCAACGGACGGTTAAATTCCGTTGTGGCACTATGGGGCTCGGCTTGCGAACGGTTCGGGCGCATGCCACAAAGCTGCAGTTGATCAGTCCGGTACGAATCCCGTCTCGGGGCTCGAGCCTAGGAAGTCAGAATAGAGCAGGGCGTTTGAACCCAATGAATTCCTTCAAGACTTTCACGCGGGGAGCGGCCCGTGCCGCGGTCATGACTGTGGCCGTGCCGGCGCTCGCCGCGCAGATGTCCGTCATTGGGGCAACGCAAGCCCACGCTGACGTCGTGCGCAACATCGTCGTGCAGGGCAACTCGCGCGTCGATCCGGAGACGGTCCGGAACTATCTGACGATCGAGCCCGGCCGGAACTTCGGCGCTGCCGAGATCAATGAATCGGTCAAGGCGCTCTACGCGACTGGCCTGTTCTCGGACGTGAAGATCAACCGCCAGGGCAACACGCTGGTGGTTCACGTCAAGGAAAACAACATCGTCGGCACCGTCCGCTTCCAGGGCAACAAGAAGCTCAAGAAGGACATGCTGCAGCCGATCATCGAGACCAAGTCTCGCGGCGTGCTGACGCAGGAGAAGCTCGACGGCGACGTGGAGCGGATCAAGGAAGCCTATCGCCGCAATGGCCGTTCGGAAGCCGGTGTCACCGTGCAGACGACGCCGCGCGACAATGGCCGCATCGATGTCACCTTCGTCATCAACGAAGGCACGCGCACCGGTATCTCCAGCATCAACTTCGTCGGCAACAAGGCGTTCTCGAACAGCCGCCTGCGCGACGTGATGACGACCAAGCGGACGAACATCACCAGCTGGCTGTCGAAGCGCGACACGTTTGACGAAGCGCGCTTCCAGTCCGACCAGGAACTGATTCGCCGCCTCTACCTGCGCAACGGCTTCGCCGACTTCCGCATCGTTTCGGCGGAAGCGAATTTCGACGAGGCGACCAACCGCTACAATCTGGTGATCACCCTCGACGAAGGCCCGCGCTACCGCTTCGGCACGGTCAACGTCGACTCGTCGATCCCGGAAGTCGACGCCGCCAACCTCAAGGGTCTCGTCCGCACCCGCGAAGGCAAGGTGTTCAACGCGACCCTGGTCGAGCGCACCACGGAAGACCTGAACACGGCGATCGCCCGCAAGGGTTACTCCTTCGCGCAGATCCGTCCGCGCGGCGACCGCAACTACGAGAACCACACGATCGATCTCACCTATCTGATCGATGAGGGTCCGCGTCTTTATGTCGAGCGCATCAATGTGCGCGGCAACACCCGTACGCGTGACTACGTCATTCGTCGCGAGTTCGATCTGTCCGAAGGCGATGCGTACAACCGCGTCATCGTCGACAAGGCGGAGCGCCGCCTGAAGAACCTCGGCTACTTCAAGACCGTTTCGGTCACGACGCAGCCGGGCAGCGCGCCCGACAAGGTCGTCATCGACGTGCAGGTCGAAGATCAGTCGACCGGTTCGTTCCAGGTCGGCGGCGGCTACACCACCGACCAGGGCGGCGGCTTCATCGCCTCGGTGTCGATGACCGAAAAGAACTTCCTCGGTCGCGGCCAGTACCTGAAGGTCTCGGTCGGCGGCGGCGTGGATGACCGTACGGTCAATCTGTCGTTCACCGAGCCGTACTTCCTCGGTCGCCGCATGTCGCTCGGCTTCGACGTGTTCTACAACCAGGCCAAGGATACGGACTTCCGTCCGTACAACATGGACAGCTGGGGTGGTACGCTGCGTCTCGGCCTGCCGATCACCGACGACTTCAACGTCCAGTTCAACTACAAGCTCGTCCAGCGCGACGTCACGTCGTATGGCAGCAACTACGAGAGCGACATCCTCCTGCCGCCGGCTGGCTCGGGCGTCCTTCCCGCTCTGTACCCGCTCGGATCGACCATCAATTCGTCGCTGGGCTACCAGCTGACCTATTCGACGATCGACAACTTCCAGGACCCGCACGACGGCGTGTTCGTGAAGTTCGCGCAGGACTTCGCGGGTGTCGGCGGCGACGGCCAGTTCGTCCGCAGCGCCCTGGACGCGCGCATCTACAAGGAGCTGTGGCCGGATAGCGGCGTCATCGGCTTCCTGAAGGGCGGCGCCGGCAACATCACCGGCTTCGGCGGCAAGGACGTCGCGGTCCTCGATAACTTCTTCCGTGGCGGCGAGACGATCCGTGGCTTCCAGTCGTTCGGCTATGGCGGTCGTGTCCAGGGTAACGTCGATGACTACGCGATCGGCGGCAAGAACTACTGGAACGTGACGGCCGAAGCTCAGTTCCCGCTGCCGGCCTTCCCGGAAGAGTTCGGTCTGCGCGGCGCGGTCTTCGCCGACGCCGGCTCGCTGTGGGGCTATGACGGTCTCGAGGGTCTCGATGTTCAGGACAGCTCGCTGATCCGTTCGTCGGTCGGCGCCTCGATCATCTGGAACTCGCCGTTCGGTCTTCTGCGTGCCGATTTCGCCGAAGCTCTCACCAAGGCGGATTGGGACAAGACCCAGGTGTTCCGCTTCAGCGCTGGCACCCAGTTCTGATAGCCTCTATAGAGATCTGCAAGGCCGCCGGGTGAGCCGGCGGCCTTTCTATTTGTGGACACGCGCGGCATGACAGATCCCGTCTTTTTCGCTCCGTCAGGCCCGATCACACTCGATGACATCGTCGCCATGACGGGCGCGCGGATCGCCAACGGCGTCGAGGGCGGTCGGCTGATCCGGGGTGTCGCGCCGCTGGACCAGGCGCGCGCGTCCGACCTGACCTTCATCGACAATCCGCGCTATGTGCCGCAGCTGGCCGATACGCAGGCGGCCGCGTGCTTCTGTTCGCCGAAGCACAGCGCAGCCGTCCCGGCCGGCGTAGCGGCGCTTGAAGTCGCCAAGCCCTATGAAGCCTATGTCGCGGTGCAGGTGCGGCTCTATCCGACCGCGCTGCGGCCCGCGCTTGTCTTCGGTTCGGGCGTCTCGCCGGCTGCCCATGTGCACCCGACGGCTCGTCTCGAGGCCGGCGTGACGGTCGAGCCCGGCGCCGTCGTCGGCGAGGGCGCCGAGATTGGCTCCAACACGGTGATCGGACCCGGCGCGGTGATCGGCGCGGGCGTCCGCATTGGCCGGGACAGTTCGATCGCCGCTTCAACAACCATCACCAACGCATTGATTGGAAACAGGGTTGTCGTCCATCCCGGCGTCCGTATCGGCCAGGATGGCTTCGGCTATCTGATGAGCGGCCGTGGTCACTCCAAGGTGCCGCAGATCGGCCGGGTGGTGATCCAGGACGACGTTGAGATCGGCGCCAACACGACGATCGACCGCGGCGCGAATCGCGACACGGTGATCGGTGAGGGCACCAAGATCGACAATCTGGTCCAGATCGGACACAACGTGTCGATCGGACGCCATTGCGTGATCGTTTCCCAGGTCGGCATTTCCGGCAGCGCCACACTCGGCGATTTCGTCGTGCTCGGCGGTCAGGTCGGCGTGAACGGCCATGTGACGGTCGGGGCCGGCGCGCAGGTTGCTGCGACGGCGAGCGTCAAGGACGACCTGGCGGCCGGCGGCCGCTATGGCGGCGCGCCCGCGCGGCCGATCAAGGAATGGTATCGCGAGGAGGTCGCCATCCGGCGCCTCGCTCAGCGGGAAGTCAAAGCCGGACATAATAAGGATAGCCAGGGGGATTGAGCCCATGACCGTAACCGAGGAAGCCAAGGTGCTCGGCGCTGCCGACATCCAGAAGATTCTGGAGTTGCTGCCGCATCGCTATCCGTTCCTGATGGTGGATCGCATCGTCGACATCGACCGCGACGAAAGCGCCAGGGGACTGAAGAACGTCTCCTTCAATGAGCCGCATTTTCAGGGTCATTTCCCCGGGCATCCGGTGATGCCGGGTGTTCTGATCCTCGAGGGCATGGCGCAGACGGCTGGTGCAATCTGCATCGCCAATGCCGCCAAGGAAGGTCCGCCGCGTGTCGTCTATCTGATGACGATCGATGGCGCGAAGTTCCGCAAGCCGGTGGTCCCCGGTGACGTGCTCGAATACCACGTCCGCAAGACTCGTTCGCGCGGCGCGGTCTGGAAGTTCCAGTGCGAGGGTATCGTCGCAGGGACCAAGGTCGCAGAGGCTGAGATCAGCGCCATGCTGATTGATCAGTGAACGGAGCTTCATGAGCAACATTCATCCCACAGCCGTCATCGAGGATGGGGCGCGTCTCGGCGCCGATGTCCGCGTCGGCGCATTCTCCATGATCGGTCGCGATGTCGTGCTCGGTGATGGCGCGGTGGTTCACAACCATGTCTCGATCACCGCCCGCACGACGGTAGGCGAAGGCACGACGATCCATCCGTTCGCCTCGATCGGCGGCAATCCGCAGTCCGTCCACTACAAGGGCGAACCGGGCCTCGTGACGATCGGCAAGAACTGCGTCATCCGCGAAAATGTCACGATCAGCATCGGCTCGGTCGGCGAGCGCCGCGAAACCAAGATCGGTGATCGCTGCTTCCTGATGACCGGCGTGCACATCGCGCATGACTGCTCGCTCGGCAACGACGTCATCATGGCGAATTGCGCCACGCTCGGCGGCCATGTCGAGATCGGCAACAACGTCTTTCTCGGCGGTCTTTGCGCGCTGCACCAGTTCGTGCGCGTCGGCGATCAGGCGATCATCGGCGGCCTCTGCCCGATCTGGCACGACGTGATCCCGTTTGGCGCCGTCCGTGAGGGCGCGGAAGGCCTTGGGGGCCTCAACATCATCGGTCTGAAGCGCCGCGGTTTCGACCGCCCGGCGATCCAGCGCCTGCGCGCCGCTTATCGCGACCTGTTCTACGGCCCCGGCCAGCTGGCCGAGCGCATCGAGACCGTGGCCGGCCGATATGCCGACGACGCCAATGTCATGCATGTGGTGAACTTCATCCACAACCGTGGCAAGCGCCGGCTGACGGTGCCGCGCGGCGCCGCGACCGAACATCACGACGCGGACGCGTGAGAGGCAGGCCGTGACCGATGCGGCCCGATCCGTGCCGAGCGCGTCCGATCCGGGCACGCTCGGCATCATCTGCGGCGGCGGCGCCTTTCCCTTTGTCGTCGCCGAGGCCGCGCTCAAATCCGGGCGCAAGGTCTTCCTGCTGCCGATCCATGGCTTCGCCGACGCCGAGGTCGAGCGCTATCCGCATGAGTGGATTCACATCGGCGCCTTCGGCAAGCTGTCGTCGGCGCTGCGCAGCCATGGCTGCCGCCAGGTCGTCTTCGTCGGCACGGTGCTGCGTCCGAGCATCCGCAAGCTTCGCGTCGACTGGGGCTCGCTGAAACTGCTGCCGCGCGTGCTCGGCATGTTTCGTGGCGGCGACGACCATCTCCTTTCCGCCGTAGGGCGCATTTTCGAGGAAAACGGCTTCGAGCTGGTTGGAGCGCATGAGATCGCGCCCGAGATCCTGGTTCCGGCCGGCGTGCTCGGCGCGTTCGAGCCGAGCGCCGAAGACCTCGCCGCCGCGCATTTCGGCCGTGACGTCGTTCGCGCGCTCGGTTCCTATGATATCGGGCAGGGGGTCGTGGTTGGCGCTCGCCGCGTGCTCGCCGTCGAGGCGGCTGAGGGTACCGACCTGATGCTGGCGCGGTGCCGCGAACTGCGCGCCAACGGCCGGATCAAGCTGCACGGCAAGTCGGGCGTCCTCGTCAAGGCGCCGAAGCCCGAACAGAATCGCCGGCTCGACCTGCCGTCGATCGGTCCGCGGACAATCGAGCTTGCCGCCGATGCCGGTCTTGCCGGCGTGGCGGTCGAGGCGGGCGGCGTCATCGCCGCGGAGATCGAGGCCATCGTGCGCATAGCCGACGCAAGGGGCCTGTTCATCATCGGGCTCGATCCATGACGCTGCCGGCGGTCAAACCGCTCGACGTTTTCATCATCGCGGGCGAGGAATCGGGCGACATCCTCGCAGCGGGCCTGATGCGGTCGCTGGCGGAGAAATGGGCGGGCGGCGTCTCCTACCGCGGCGTCGGCGGCCATCGCATGGCGGCCGCGGGCCTGCGCGGGCTCTATCCGATGGACGACCTGACGGCGATGGGCTTCAGCGCCGTGATCGGCAAGCTGCCGACGATCCTGAGGCGGATGCGCCAGACGGTCGAGGCGATCGTCGCCAATCCGCCCGAAATCCTCGTGCTTGTCGACGCGCAGGATTTCAATCGCCGTGTCGCGGGGCAGGTACGCCGGCGGCTGCCGCATCTGCCCATCGTCAAATATGTCGCTCCGACCGTGTGGGCCTGGCGACCCGGCCGGGCACGCAAGATGTACGGCACGATCGATCATGTGCTGGC
This sequence comes from Kaistia sp. MMO-174, assembly GCF_037147815.1. Taxonomy (NCBI): domain Bacteria; kingdom Pseudomonadati; phylum Pseudomonadota; class Alphaproteobacteria; order Hyphomicrobiales; family Kaistiaceae; genus Kaistia; species Kaistia sp. MMO-174. The sequence goes on from NZ_JBBCUO010000002.1 coordinate 254,221, forward strand.
GCTGCTGCCTTTCGAGCCGGAGGTGATGCGACGGCTCGGCGGACCGGAAACGAGCTATGTCGGCCATCCGCTCCTGAGCGAGATCCCGAGCCTGCAGCCGAGCGCCGCCGATCTGGCGCTGCGCAATGGCGAGCCGCCGATCGTGCTGGTGCTGCCTGGAAGCCGGCGCATGGAACTGAAGCGTCTTGGCGGGCCTTTCGGCGAGGCGCTCGGCCTGCTCAGGGCGCGCGGCCAGGATTTCAGGCTGGTGCTGCCGACCCTGCCGCGCCTGGTCGACATGGTCGCCGAGGCGACCCAGGACTGGCCGGTGCGGCCTCACATCGTAGCCGGCGAAGAAGCGAAGCTCGCGGCCTTCCGAACCGCGCGCGTGGCGCTTGCGGCCTCCGGTACGGTGACGCTGGAGCTGGCGCTGGCCGGCGTGCCGTTCGCCGCTGCCTATCGCGTTCCCGGCTGGGAGGCAAAGGTGGCGAAGCATCTCATCATCGGCCGCTTCGCAACTCTGCCGAACATCATCCTCGACGGTCCGGTCGTGCCGGAATTGATCCAGCATGATTGTACGCCGGCAAAGCTGGTCGAGGCGCTGGCGCCGCTGATACCCGACGGCCCGTCGCGCCAGGCGCAGCTCGACGGATTCGCCCGGCTGGACGCGTTGATGAGCACCGGCGGCGTGCCGCCCTCCGATCGCGCGGCGGAGTCGGTGCTCGGCGTGCTGGCCGCACGGGGCTAAGGGCAGGCGCATGTGGGCGCGGTTCATACCCGCACTCTCGCCAATGCTGCCGCGGACCCTTCATTCTCTCCGTCGTCATCCCGGACGTAGCGAAGCGAAGATCCGGGATCCATACAGCCGTATCATCGGCGAGCTGGGTCGGGTTCGCCGATGTCTGCGAGTGATGACGCGCAAGTTCCGCGCCGTCGCGCACCTCGGCTGAATGGATCCCGGGTCAAGCCCGGGAGACGGCGAGGGCGGGGTGAGACGGTGATTGTACGGGCCGCGCTCCCGCTCCCGCGCGCGGCAGAGGGGTGGGGTGAGGGCCTTCTTCGAGGGCTGGCGACAAAAAAAGGGCGCCCGGAGGCGCCCTTTTGCATTCAAATCGAACCGCCTTAGTGGCGCTTCGAGACCGGAACGTAGTCGCGCTGCGCTGCGCCCGTGTAGAGCTGGCGCGGGCGGCCGATGCGCTGGCTCGGATCCTCGACCATTTCCTTCCACTGCGCGATCCAGCCGACGGTGCGGGCGAGCGCGAACAGCACGGTGAACATGGTCGTCGGGAAGCCGAGCGCCTTCAGCGTGATGCCGGAGTAGAAGTCGATGTTCGGGTAGAGCTTCTTCGAGACGAAGTACTCGTCGTGAAGCGCGATGCGCTCCAGCTCCAGCGCGACCTCGAGGATCGGGTCGTCGGTGATGCCGAGCTCGCCGAGAACCTCATGGCAGGTCTTCTGCATGATCTTCGCGCGCGGATCATAGTTCTTGTAGACGCGATGACCGAAGCCCATCAGACGGAACGGATCGTTCTTGTCCTTGGCGCGGGCGATGAACTCGGGGATGCGGTCGACCGTGCCGATTTCCTGCAGCATGTTGAGCGCCGCTTCATTGGCGCCGCCATGGGCGGGACCCCAGAGGCAGGCGATGCCGGCCGCGATGCAGGCGAACGGGTTGGCGCCCGACGAGCCGGCGAGGCGGACCGTCGAGGTCGAGGCGTTCTGCTCATGGTCGGCGTGGAGGATGAAGATCCGGTCCATCGCGCGGGCGAGGATCGGGTTCACCTTGTACTCTTCCGCCGGTACGGCGAAGCACATGCGCAGGAAGTTCGACGCGTAGTCGAGCGAGTTCAGCGGGTAAACGAAGGGCTGGCCGACATGGTACTTGTAGGCCATGGCCGCGATCGTCGGCATCTTCGCGATCAGGCGGAGCGAGGCCACCATGCGCTGATGCGGGTCCGAGATATCGGTCGAGTCGTGGTAGAAGGCCGAAAGCGCGCCGACCACGCCGACCATGACGGACATCGGATGCGCGTCGCGGCGGAAGCCGGTGAAGAAGCGCGACATCTGCTCGTGCACCATCGTGTGATAGGTGACGCGCTGATCGAAATCGGCCTTCTGCGCGGCGGTCGGCAGGTCGCCGTAGAGCAGCAGGTAGCAGGTTTCGAGGAAGTCGCCGTTTTCGGCCAGCTGCTCGATCGGGTAACCGCGATAGAGCAGCACGCCCTTGTCGCCGTCGATGAAGGTGATCTTGCTGTCGCAGGCGCCGGTGGACGTAAATCCGGGGTCGTAGGTAAAGCGTCCGGTCTTGGAATAGAGCGATCCGATGTCGATGACGTCGGGTCCGAGGGTGCCTTGCTTGACGTCGAAGTCCCAGGACTCGCCACCGACTGTGAGTGTCGCTTTGGTTTCGCTCATGAAACCTACCCCCTTGAATAATTGTTCTGTTCGGGCGGTTGCTCGCGCGCCTGTCAGGATGTGGATTTGGCAGCGCTGCCGAGAATTTTACGGACCGATGGGTATCCGATTTATTGCAGCGCGGCAAGCGGTCCGAAACTGGCCTATAATAAGGCTTTGATATCAAAGAGAAGGGCGGGCGGGCCCGGATCGGACCCGCCCGCGCAACAGGTTTTTCAGCTGATCTGGTCGGCGATGCGGCCGAGGCTTTCCTCGCGGCCGAGAACGATCAGCACGTCGAAGATGCCGGGCGATGTCGCGCGTCCCGTCAGCGCCGCGCGGAGCGGCTGCGCGATCTTGCCGAGCTTCAGCTCGCGCGACTCGGCGAACGCCTTGACCGCCTCTTCCGTCGCCTCGACCGTCCAGTCGTTCACGCCGACCAGCACCTCGTGCACATCCTTCAGGAGCGCTCGGGCATTGCCGTCGAGGATGGTCGTCGCCTTCTCGTCCAGCGCAAGCGGACGCTGCACCATCAGGAAGTTGGCGCCGTCCTTGAGCTCGACCAGCGTCTTGGCGCGATCCTTCAGGCCGGGCAGGGCGAGACGGAGCTGTTCCAGCTTCTCCGGGGTCAGCTGCACCTCCATCGCCTCGCCGCCGGGCAGGTAGGGCAGCGTGTCGAGGAAGATCTTCATCAACGTCTCGTCGTCGGTCGCCCGCATGTAGTGACCGTTGAGGTTCTCCAGCTTGGCGAAGTCAAAGCGCGAGGCCGAACGGCCGACATCGACGATATCGAACCACTCGACCATCTGCTCGAGCGACATGATCTCGTCGTCGCCATGCGCCCAGCCGAGTCGGACCAGGTAGTTGCGCATCGCCTCGGGCAGGTAGCCCATGGCGCGGTAGGCGTCGACGCCGAGCGCGCCATGGCGCTTCGACAGCTTGGCGCCGTCGGCGCCATGGATGAGCGGGATGTGCGACATCACCGGCACGTCCCAGCCCATGCCCTGGTAGATGATCATCTGGCGCGCGGCATTGGTCAGGTGGTCGTCGCCGCGAATGACGTGGGTGACGCCCATGTCGTGATCGTCGACGACGACGGAGAGCATGTAGGTCGGGTTGCCGTCCGAACGCAGCAGCACGAGATCGTCGAGATCCTTGTTCGGGATCGCGACGCGACCCTGTACGAGGTCCTCGATCACCGTCTCGCCCTCGAGCGGCGCCTTGATGCGGATGGCGGGCTTGACCCCGGCCGGCGCCTCGGACGGGTCGCGGTCGCGCCAGGTGCCGTCATAGCGCGGCGCGCGGCCCTCGGCCCGCGCCTTCTCGCGCATCGCGTCGAGCTCGGCCGGCGTGCAGTAGCAGCGATAGGCCTTGCCGGCCGCGAGCAGCTCCTCGACCACCTCGCGATGACGCGGCGCGCGGGCGAACTGGAACACGGTCTCGCCGTCCCAGTCGAGGCCGAGCCACTTCAGGCCGTCGAGGATGGCGTCGATGGCGGCCTCGGTCGAGCGTTCGCGGTCCGTGTCCTCGATCCGCAGCAGCATTCTGCCGCCCGTATGCTTCGCATAGAGCCAGTTGAACAGGGCGGTGCGGCCACCGCCGATGTGCAGGAATCCGGTAGGCGAGGGGGCGAAGCGGGTGACGACCGGTTTGGACATGGACTGATCTCGATGTGCGGGGAGCCGCAAGGAAGCCAAGGGGCATGGAGTCTCGCCACTCGGCGATCTGCGGCAGGTCATGTAGCATAGGGTCGCGCAGGGGCCAAACGGGTTTGGAAACGCCCGGCCCGCTTTGCCCAGCTGCGAAAAGGCGGGGGCATGACTGAGCTCGATCCGCGCGAGAAGGAGGGGGGGCGCGATCCGCCGGACGCGTTGCGCGCCCGCCGACTGCTCGTGCCGGGCGGCGCCTCGCCGGCCACCCGCGCCGCTGCCGCGCTGGACCGCCTGCAGCTCGGCGCCGGCGCTTGGCTGGAGCGCGAGATCGAGGCGGGGCGCGGCTTTCCCTGGCTGCCCGTCCTCTTCGGCATCGGCGCCCTCATCTATTTCGCGCTGCCGTCCGAGCCGTCCTTCGCTGCGCTGGCGGGCCTCGCCGTCCTGCTCTGGGCCCTCGCGGTCTGGCGGCGGCAGAGCGCCGGCGCGGTCCGCCTGCTCATCGTGCTGGCGATGGCCGCGAGCGGCACGGCCGCGATGAAGCTCCGCACCGACAATCTGGCGACGCGGGTGCTCGAGCGGCAGGTGACGGGGACGGTCACGGGCTGGGTCGAGGACCGCAAGGCGCGGCGTGGCGGATACCGATTGACGCTGCGGGTCGCGAGCCTGGACGCAAGGCGCGTCACGACCGTGCCGCAGCGGGTCACCGTCACCGTGCGCGGCAAGACGGCGCCCAATGTCGGCGACGGCGTCTCCGTTCTGGCGCGGCTTCGGCCGGCTTCGGGGCCAGTGCTGCCGGGCGGCTATGATTTCGCCCGCGATTCCTATTTCCGCGGCATCGGCGCGACGGGCTTCGCCTATGGCGCGGCCAGGCCGGCCGACATCGGCCCAGCGCCGCTGTCGATCCGCCTGCGCCAGCCGCTGGAGGCCGTCCGCGAGGCGATCCGCGCCCGCATCGTCGCCGGCCTCGACGGCGAGAGCCGCTACATCGCCTCGGCGCTCATCATCGGCGACGCCGGCGGGCTGGCCGAGAAGACCGAGGACGACCTTCGCCTCTCCGGCCTCGCGCATGTGCTCTCGGTCTCCGGCCTGCACATGGTGCTGGTGACCGGCGTCGTGTTCTGGAGCGTGAGGGCCGGGCTGGCGCTGATCCCGTCGCTGGCGCTCCGGCGGCCCATCAAGAAGTGGGCGGCGATCGCGGCGCTGCTGGTCAGCGGCTTCTACCTGCTGATTTCCGGCCTCGACGTCGCCGCGCAGCGCTCCTTCATCATGACCTCGATCGTCTTCCTCGCCGTCCTGCTCGACCGGCGCGCGATCTCGATGCGCAATGTCGCGCTCGCCGGACTGCTGGTGCTCGCGATCACGCCGGAGAGCATCCTTTCCGCCAGCTTCCAGATGTCGTTCGCCGCCACGGTGGCGCTCGTCGCCGGCTTCGAGATCCTGGCCGACCGTCGCAGGCGCCGCGCCGAACCCGGCCTCGTTGGGAACCGCAGCAGGGCGGCGGCCGTCCCCCGGCAATTCGCCCTGTTCGTCGGCGGCATGGCGGTGACGTCGCTGCTCGGCGGCCTCGGCACCACGCCCTTCGCGCTCTATCACTTCCAGCGCATGGCGCCGCTGTCGATCCTCGCCAATGTCGCCGCGATGCCGCTGACCGATTTTCTCGTCATGCCCTTCGCGCTGCTCTCCGTGCTCGCCATGCCCTTCGGGCTCGAGGCTTTGCCGCTCTGGGTGATGGATTGGGGCATCGGCGGCATGCTCGGCGTCTCGGCGACGGTCAGCCACTGGTCCGGTCAATCCGGCGGCGCGGCCATGCCGGGCGCCGCCGCGCTGCTCCTCTTCGTCGCCGGCTTCGTCTGGCTGGCGCTCTGGCACGAGCGCTGGCGGCTATTGGGCCTCCTGCCGATGTTGCTCGGCACCGCACTCGCCTTGATGCCGGCGCGGCCCGGCATCCTCGTCGCCGCGGATGGAAAGCAGCTGGCGATCCGGGGCGAGGATGGCGCCTATCGCATCGTCGCGGGCGATCCGGACCGCTTCATCAGCGAGATATGGCTGCGTTCGGACGGTGACGGCCGCGACGCCAGGGAGGCGGGCGTGGTTCAGGCGGGCGGCTGCGATGCGTCGGGCTGCGTGGGATTGTTGCCCGACGGCCGGCGGGTGGCGCTGGCGCTCGACCGATCGGCCTTCGAGGAGGATTGCCGGCGCGCCTCGCTGGTGGTGACACCTCTCGCCGCGCCCGAAAACTGCGCCCGCCATGCCGCCGTCATAGACCGCCATGTGCTGGCGCGCACCGGCTCGATCGCACTGTCGTTCGCGGAGAAGGAGGAATCCCCGGGCCCGGCGCCGCAAGCCACGGTGCCCAATGCGCCGAAGCCAGATTCCTCGAAACTGGATGCTCAGAAGCCGTCAATTCTTGGCGCCGATGGTGAGTTCGTCGGGCTCGCATCGGGACGCGGCCCGTCACGCTACGACCTCGTCGAGCGAAATGCCGACGACGAGGACGTGCTCGCGCCCGAACCACCGGCCGCGGCCCCGGAAACCACAGCCGCAACCGCGCCGCGCCCGGCCGTCGCTTTCGAGCTCCGCGCCGCCTACCCGCCGGTGCGGCGCCCCTGGATGCCGGCCTATGAAGCGGAGCCGGCGGATCAGTAGGTGCGCAACAGGCCGACCAGCTTGCCCTGGATACGGACACGGTCCGGTCCGAAGATTCGGGTTTCATAGGCCGGGTTGGCGGCCTCCAACGCGATCGAAGCGCCCTTGCGGCGGAGCCGCTTCAGTGTCGCTTCCTCCTCGTCGACCAGCGCCACGACGATGTCGCCGGAATCGGCATTGTCGCTCTTGCGGATCAGCACCGTGTCGCCGTCGAGGATGCCGGCCTCGATCATCGAATCGCCACGCACCTCGAGGGCGAAATGCTCGCCGCCGCGCAGCATGTCGGGCGGCACGGCGATCACATGGCTCTGGGTCTGGATGGCCGAGATCGGCACACCGGCGGCGATCCGGCCCATGACCGGGATGATCACCGGCTCGCCGGCCTCGTGCACGTCCTCCACCGGACGGGACTTGCCCAGGCTGCCCTCGATCACGCTGGGCGAGAAGGCCTGCTTTTTCGGCCGCGCCATCGCCGGCGTCATCGTCTCCGGCAGGCGGACGACCTCCAGCGCGCGGGCCCGGTTGGGCAGGCGGCGAATGAAGCCGCGCTCTTCCAGCGCCTTGATCAGGCGGTGGATGCCGGATTTGGAGCGCAGGTCCAGCGCGTCCTTCATTTCGTCGAAGGAGGGAGGGACGCCCGCTTCCTTGAGGCGCTCCTGGATGAACATGAGGAGTTCATACTGCTTCCGGGTGAGCATCTCGTTCTCGCGCTGCCAATCTTGCCAGGGATGACGACAGAATCGCCAAGGTACAAAACACGAACAGGATAGCTGTTCCCCATGTGTTCTGCAAGGCGATGGCTTGCGATGCGCGGCCGGGTTCGCGCGGGACGCGCGACTAGGGTGGCCCACGCGGTTAGGCACGGCGTGGCGGGGCGTCGTCGTCTGCTGTCGACCCCGGCGTGGGAGGTGGCCGCAGGCGTATCCTATTCGCCGATCGGGTGTTTCCGGAGCGAGCCGAGATCCTGCATCCATAGGCCGCCATCGTCGACATGGGCAGGGTGGTAGAGGCGGTTGCGCGGGATCGTCTCGAAGGCGGCGTCCCGTTCCTCGGCCAGGTAGTCATAGCCGATCGGCTGGTCGGCGCGGTTCGGATCGAGGAAATTATAGAGGTCGCGCCGCGCCAGACGGCGTGCGGGGGCAATCATCTTGAGATGATACAGGTCAAGGTCGCAATGCCTTGTCTGGAAGCCGCCGTCCCTGGGAAACCAGAGGTCGTGCAGCCCCGTGTCCGTGCGCTCGGCCGGGTCGAACATCGTGAACAGGCAATAGCGGATCTTCTTCCCCCAGATGCCGTCGATGCGATAGGTCGTCGGCGTGTACATTTCCCGGAAGCGAAAACCCCAGGCGACGCGACCGGACTCGGCCATCAGTCGTCTGATCCGGGAGCGCACGCCGGCTTCGAAGCGCTCGTCCGGGTCAACGGCGAGGATCCAGTCCGCGCCGGCCTTTCGTGCCTCCTGAAGCAGGATGCGGCGACGGCCCGCCTCGGAACTGAACACGCCCGTGGCGGCGCGATCGTCGAACGCCACCCAGCCATCGACGATCGGCTCGATATTGGCGAGCAGGTCCGGCACGAGGTGCGCGTCGAAGCGGTAGCTGAAGACGGCGAACACCTGCGGACGACGGCGCCGCAGGGTGAGCCAGGGACGGCGCGGCGGCTGCGTCAGTCGCTTAAGGGTTATCATGCAGGGATTCCCGGCAATCGGTGGCGCGCCCTGTGCCGAGGTCGGAGGGCAGGAGACCCGAAAGCAGGGCCCCGGTGGCCCTGGCCAGGAGCGCCGCTCTGAGGATCGGCATGGCTTCAAGCACGGTCGCGAGTTCGTCTGCCTCGAGCCCCTGGCGCGCGAATTCGAGCGCAAGCGACGGCTGACGCAGGATTTCTTTCGCGATCTTGATCCGGCGGGCTCCGAAGACCTGCTGGCGCTCCTTGCCGTAGCGGACGCCGCGGCAGAACTGGTCGCGCAGGAGGGACAGAAGGCGCGTCTCGTTCAGATGCTCGGTCTGGATGCGCCCATCCCACACGGGCCTTAGGGGCGCGGGCAACCGTTCAAGGAACTCGGTGTCTTCGCCGCTTCTCAGGGTTTCGTCGAACAGGCCGAACTCGTCGAACAGCGAGCGCTCATAAGAAGCGCCGAACCGGATCGTCTTCTCGGCTGGCAGCCGAGGCAGCCGGCGCATGAACATGCCGAGATGGGCGGCGCTGGCGACCCGGCTTTGCGGGGCGCTGTTGACGATGGCGCTGGCCACCGTCCGCGCGCCGGCCCCATGCGCCGCGAGCCGGTGCTGGATCCAGCCGGGACGGGCCCGGCAGTCGGCCGCGAGGAACGCCACGTAGCGCGCGCTGGTTTCGGCTATGCCCCGGTTGCGGGCGCCACCGGCGAACAGGCGCTCCCGATAGTCGAGGCACGGAACCTCGATGCCTTCGGCGCGCAGCACGTTGCGGACGGAGCCGCCACCGGAATTCACGACGACGATCCCCGTGGGCTCGCCCTGTTCCAGCAGCGATCTGACAGCCCCGATCACGTTCGACTGCGCCCTGTAGCTGAGCACGATCGTCGCGATGTCATTCGCCTTCAAGGATATCTCCCCGGATTGTCCCGGGAGCTGGCGCCTGCGCCCACCCTTCCTCGCCACTGCCCCCGCCGTCCATATCCATTCCAGGATGGCACCGGCCGAGCATAGCAGCCGGGGCCGGCCGGAATGGAGTGACCAACGTCACACCCGCGCAGCGCGGGCGCGGAACCCGGCGGCAGGGCTGAACTAGACCCGGCGTTGGCGATCAGGCCAGCTTGATCGGCGTCCGTCGCTGCGGACGCCGGGGGGCATCGGACCCTCGTGCTCCATGTCGACTTCAAAGGCCGAGGAGCGTGTGCACGGCGGCTGCATCGACGTGCCGGCCATAGTCGGCGAGCTGGAAGCTCTCGGCATGGGCTACCCTTGAGCCGTGCTCCGGACCGTACTTGGCCAGGATTTCCTCTCTCATCACGTCGGCCGACATGAATTCATGCCAGTGCGTCAGGATGAATTCGCGCCGCACGGCCCAATCCTCGCTCGCCGGGACCTTGTCGCTAAAATCACGTTCGAAGGGCGCGAACTCGAAGAACTGGGTGGCGTGCTCGGCGCAGGCTCTTAGCTTGCGCTCGATGCTGGCGTCCACGTCCACCACCACTTCGTGCTGGTGGGTGGCGAACGCGCCATAATCCGTCATCTTCAGGCAGACTGGCGCGACCGCGAGCGGCGGGTAGGCCGGCACGACATTGCCATTGGTGAAGAAGCCCGAGGCGTCGCGAACCGCCCGTCCTGCCATGCGATTATCGATATGGCCGGGCTGCTCGTCATGAAACGTGATCACGAGATCCGCCTGCCAGCGACGCACCGAGGCAATGATCGCCGTCCGCACCGCGATGTCGGCCATCAACTCGCCGTCATGGATGTCGAGGATCTCGTAGTCGAGCACGCCGAGATGGCGGGCGGCGGCATAGGCTTCGCGCGCACGGCGCCGCTTCAGGGGCTTGCGCGCCATTTCATAGTGGCCGGCGTCGCCATTGGTCAGCGACAGGAACTTGATCGCCGCCCCCTTGTCCGCCAGTCGCGCGCAGGTCCCGCCGGCATAGAGCTCCGCCTCGTCGGGATGGGCTTTCACTACGATGACCTTCAGCGGATATGTCATGGGGGCGCTTTTCCTTGCGACGACCTCGGCGCAGGCGCGCCATGGATGGGGTGAGGGGGAGGGCTCTCAGGGCTGGCCGCGCGCGGCGCTGCCGCCGGCAAACAGCCGCTCGCGGGCATGGTCGAGCGCCAGCTCGATGGCCCCGGCCCTGACCGCATTGGAACCCACGGCCGAGGGGGCGATCTGCGGCATTGCGATCGGCAGTCTCGCCAGGACCTGGGCCACGCCGCGCGAAAGTCGACGGCCAGCCGCGTGGCCGATCGCTCCGCCCAGCACCACCATCTCGGGATCGAGAATGCCGATCGCGCCGGTGAGCCCGGCCGCGACCCGGTAGGAAAGGTCCGCGAAGAAGGCCGCATGACCGTCGCCGCCGGCAGCCCGCGCGATGGCGGCGGCGGCATCCTCGCCGTCGAGTCCATGCTCGGCAGCGAGCGCTGCGACGGAGGCCGGGCTTAGAAGGTCCTCGAGCAGCGCCATGCGTACGGTCTCGCCCGGCGCGGCGAGCCGATCGGGAACCATCGTCCCGCCCAGTTCGCCGGCCATGCCGGTGTAGCCGCGCAGCAGCTTGCCGCCGATGACGGCGCCGGCGCCGACGCCGTCGCCGATCCAGAACAGGATGAAGGACTGCACGCCCTCGGCCGCGCCGGCCGACATCTCTTCAAGCGCGACCAGATTGACGTCGTTCTCGATGATCACGCGGCGGTGGCCGACGACGCTTTCAAGCGCCTCGGGAATATGAAAGCCTTCCCAGTTCGGCAATTGCTGGCCGCGACGCAGATTGCCGCTCTCGGTATCGACGATGCCGGGCAGGCCGACGACCAGCTGATCGATGTCGCGCGCAGCAATTCCGGCTTGGCGGGCAACGTCGTCGATGACGTCGACCAGACGCTCCCGCGCGTCGTAGCGCTCGCCCGGCTTGCCGTGCCGATTCACCGTGGCGATCGTCTGCCCGGCGATGTCGGCGATGGCTGCGTGGATGCCATGCACGGAGACGTCGATGCCGCCGACGAAGGCCGAGGCCGGCTCGATGCACCAGAGCCCCGCCTTCGGCCCGAAGCTGCCGGCCTTCTCGCCGTCGCGCCGGATCAGCTCGGCCGCCTCCAGGCGTCGCAGAAGCTCCGACATGGCCGGTTTGGACAGGCCCGTGAAGGCTTCCAGCTCCATGCGCGTCAGCGGCCCCTCCGAGAGGAGGCGCTTCAGGACCGCGCGTTCGTTGAGATTTCGCAGCAACCGTGGGCTGCCGGAGAGTGCCTGCATTTCCATCCAACTACTGTCTGGTAACTTTCTTTACAGTCTGTTACGAGTAATTCGCTCGGCCTGTCAAGCGTACCAGATCTGATGGGCCCCTCGGCCTCAAAAACGAGCTGCGCCTTGGAGACCCGGCCTCGCGATGGGCGCATTGCGCGGAAGCCGGCGGCCATATCGTATACAGTTTATTTGAATTCTCGTACGCGAAGACTTTATTTTTAGTACCCAATTGACAGTTGGATCGTACACGTTAGCGTTATCGAAGAAATACAGGCCGGGCGGAAACGCTCCGGACCAACTCAGCCCCGGAATGGGGCCAATGAAAAAACAGGCAGACTTCCTTCCAGATCAGGAGACAGAAATGATGGCTTGGAGATCAGCCGCGCTGGCGGCGCTATTGGCGGGCGTGTTCATCGCCCCTGCCGAGGCGGGAACCCTGCGATGGGCGCCGCAGCGCGACATCGTCTCGATGGACCCGTACTCGTTCGGTGACACCTTCACGCTGTCGGTGCTCAACCACGTCTACGAGGGCCTGGTGCGCTATGACAGCAAGCTGCAGATCGAGCCGGCATTGGCCGAGAGCTGGGAAGTCGTCAATCCGACGACCTGGCGTTTTCACCTGCGCAAGGGCGTCAAATACCATGACGGCGCCGATTTTACCGCCGACGACGTGCTCGCCTCGCTGAAGCGCGTCAGCGACCCGAACTCGCCCCTGCGCGGCAACCTGCCTTCCTATGTCTCATCGAGCAAGGTCGACGACTACACGGTCGACATCGTCGTCACCGAGAACTACCCGCTGCTGCTGAATGACCTGACCAACATCCACATCTTCGATCAGGGCTGGTTGGTCACGAACAAGGCGGAAGCTCCGACCGACGTCGCCAAGGGCGTCGAGGGTTACGCCACCAGCCATGCAAACGGCACGGGTCCGTTCAAGTTCGTCTCGCGCAAGCCCGACGCCGAGACCGTGTTCGAGGTCAATCCGGACTGGTGGGACAAGCGCCAGCACAATGTCGACCGCATCGTCATGACGCCGATCACCTCGGCGGCGACGCGCGTCGCGGCGCTGATCTCGGGCGAGATCGACTTCACCAACCAGGCGCCGCTGCAAGACATACCCCGCCTTGAAGCGTCTCCCGACCTCAAGGTTCTGTCGAACAGCGAGCTGCGCACGATCTTCTTCGTGATGAACCAGACGCCCAAGGCGTTCGAATCCGACGTGACGGACAAGAACCCGCTGCAGGACATCAAGGTCCGCCAGGCGCTCTATCACGCGATCGACGCCGATGCGATCCAGAAGGTCGTGATGGCGGGCCTCTCCCGCACCACCGGTTCTCTCGTCTCGCCCTCCATCCCGGGCTATGTGCCCGAGCTCGACAAACGTCTCAGCTACGATCCGGAACTCGCCAAGAAGCTGCTGGCCGAGGCCGGCTATCCCGACGGCTTCTCATTCTCGTTCCTCTGCCGCAATACCGAGTTCGTCAACGAGGAACAGATCTGCCAGGCGGTCTCCGCGATGTGGGCCCGTGTCGGCCTGCGTCCGAACCTCAATCTCGGCCCGACCACCATCCAGGACGCCAAGTTCGACGCCGGCCAGTTCGATGTCGGCACGCTGGGCTGGGCCAATGAGCCGATGATCGACAGCTACTCGATCCTTGTTCAGGTCGTTCACTCCAAGACGGGCAATGCCGGTGTGTTCAACTGGGGCGGCTGGAAGGATGCGGAGATCGACGCGCTGATCGACAAGGCCGGCGCCACCGTGGATCGCGACGAACGCCTCGCCCTGCAGGCCAAGGCACTGTTGCGCGCCAACGAGCTGTCGATGTTCATTCCGGTTCACCAGCAGCCGATGGCCTGGGCGACCGGCGCCAACATCGAGAGCGTCCTGCAGCTCTCCGACAACAAGCCCCGCCACTGGCTGACCCGCATGACGGAGTAGCCTGCGCCGCGTCCCCTCGGGACCGCCGCGTCTGGCGCGGCGGTCCATCCTGATTGCGGTCGAAGTTCTGCTCCGCTGGAGACACGCCGTTGCTGCTGCTCATCATCAAGCGCATGGTCAATGCCATCTTCGTCATCCTGGCGGTGGCGCTGCTCGCCTTCACCATCTTCAAGTTCCTCGGCGATCCGGTCCAGCTCATGCTGAACCCGCAGGCGACCCAGGAAGAGCGCGACATGCTCACCGAGCGGCTGGGCCTCAACGACCCGGTCCCGGTCCAGTTCGCGAAATTCGTCTTCAACGCAGCGCGCGGCGAATTCGGCATGAGCTACCGCAACCAGATGCCCGTCATGGAGGTGATCGCCGAGCGCTTCCCCGCCACCTTCGAGCTGGTGCTGGTATCCTCGATCATGGCGCTCCTGATCGGCCTGCCGCTCGGCGTCTTCGCGGCCATCCGCGGCGGCACGGTCATGGCCCGAATCTGCCACCTGATCTCGATGATCGGCGTCTCGGTGCCTGCCTTCGTCATCGGCATCATGCTGATCCTCGTCTTCTCGATCGAACTCAAGTGGCTGCCGGCCTTCGGACGCGGCAAGGTGGTCGATCTCGGCTTCTGGACGACGGGATTCCTGACCCCAAGCGGCCGGGCGGCGCTGGTCATGCCGGCCATCTCGCTGGCCCTGTTCCAGATCTCCTTCATCATGCGGCTGGTCACAGCCGAGATGCTCGAGGTGCTGCGCACCGATTTCATCCGCTTCGCCAAGGCGCGCGGCCTCAAGGCCCGCGCGATCTACTTCCGGCACGGGCTGCGGAACTGCCTGATGCCGGTAGTGACCATGACCGGCATGCTGATCGGAGACCTGATCGCCTTCACGCTCGTCACCGAGATCGTCTTCCAGTGGCCGGGCATGGGCTTCCTGTTCGTGCAGTCCGTCCAGTACGTCGATATCCCGGTCATGGCGGCCTACCTCATGATCGTCTGCTTCATCTTCATCACCATCAATCTGATCGTCGATCTGATCTATGTCGTGGTCGACCCGCGCGTCGATCAGCTCGTGCGCGGAGGCGGTCATGGCCACTGAACTCTCGCCGGCCCGGTCGCGCCTCGCCGCGCGCCTCGCGACCTTCCTGGACAGCGATCTGGTCTGGAGCTTCCGCCACAGCCCGATGGCGATGCTCTCGGCCGCGCTGCTGGCGATCGTCGCCTTCACCTCGCTCTTCGCGGCGTGGCTGATGCCGCAGAACCCCTTCGACATCACCCAGCTTTATCTCGACAAGGCGAACCTGCCGCCGATCTGGGTCGATGGCGGCCAGATGCCCTATCTGCTCGGAACCGACATGCAGGGTCGTGATATCCTGTCGGCCATCGTCTACGGATCGCGCATCTCGCTCGTCATCGGGGTTGCGAGCGTGGCGCTGTCGATGACGATCGGCGTATTCGTCGGGTTGCTGGCCGGCTATGTCGGTGGCGCGCTCGACAATTTCCTGATGCGCATAGCCGATGCGGTCATGTCGATCCCCACGCTCCTGGTCGCGATTCTGATCAGTGCGCTGTTTCGCGGCCTTCTGCCGGTCGCCTATCGCGATGCGGCGGCGCCGCTGATCCTCGTCGTCGCCCTCGCGCTCACCAGCTGGGTCGTCTATGCGCGCATGATCCGCGCCGCCACCATGGTCGAGGCCGGCAAGGAATACGTGCTCGCCGCGCGCATCATCAAGGTTCCGCGCCGCCGTATCATCCTGCGCCACATCCTGCCGAACGTTCTGACCGCGGCGCTCGTCACCGCGACGCTCAATCTGGGGCTCGCCATCCTGGCGGAGGCGACGCTCTCTTTCCTCGGCGTTGGCATGCCCAGCGCCCAGCCTTCGCTCGGCACGCTGATCCGCATCGGCAACCAGTTCTTCTTCTCGGGCACCTGGTGGATCGTCCTGTTCCCCGCGCTCCAGCTCACCCTGATCATCCTGGCCGTGAACCTGCTCGGCGACTGGCTGCGCGACGCGCTCAACCCCAAACTGAAATAGGCACCACCATGACCGATCTCGTCATCCGCAACGTCCGTCCGCTGGGCAAGGCGGCTACCGACATCGCCGTCGCCGGGGGCCGCATCGCGGCAATGGGGACGAACCTGCCGGCGAACGGCGCTCTCGTCGAGGACGGCGGCGGCGCGCTGCTGCTGCCCGGGCTGATCGAGGCGCATACCCACCTCGACAAGACCTTGCTGGGCATGGACTGGGTCGAGAACGTCGTCGCCTCGGATATCCGTTCCAAGATCGACAATGAGCGCGAGATGAAGGGCGTGCTCGGTCTCGACCCGGCGCTGCAATCGGCGCGGCAGGTGGTGATGTCGATCGCGCGCGGCACCACCGCCATCCGCAGCCATGTCGACATCGACACCACCTATGGCCTCGCTGGCCTCGAGGACGTCGCCGCCACGCGCGAGCGCTATGCCGACGTGATCGACCTGCAGATCGTCGCCTTCCCGCAGTCCGGCATGATGATCCGCAAGGGAACGGTGGAACTGATGGACGAGGCGCTCAGGCAGGGCGCCGACATCGTTGGCGGGCTCGATCCCTGCGCCATCGATTTCGATCCGAAAGGTCATCTCGACGTGGTGTTCGATCTCGCCGTCAGGCATGGCAAGCCGATCGACATCCACCTGCACGAGCCGGGCGAGCTCGGCCTCTTCACTTTCGGCATGATCCTGGAGCGGACCCGCGCCCACGGGCTCGCTGGCAAGGTCACCGTCAGTCACGCCTTCTCGCTCGGCATGAACGACTATCTGCGCGTCGGCAGACTGCTGGACGAGATCGCCGGAGCAGGCGTCATGCTGATGTCGACCGGCCCGGCCGGCGTCTCCGTGCCGCCGCTGATCCGCGCCCTCGATGCGGGCATCGCCTTCTGCTCCGGCACGGACGGCATGCGCGACCTCTGGAACCCCTATGGCAATGCCGACATGCTGCAGCGCGCGCAGATCCTCGCCGACCGCAACAATCTGAGCCGCGACACCGAGGTGGAGCGGGCGCTCGATGTCTGCACCTTCGGCGGCGCCGCCGTCATGGGCCTGCCCGACTACGGCCTCGAAGTCGGCGACTTCGCCGATCTCGTTCTGGTCGAGGGTCGCACGCTGACCGAAGCCGTCGTCACCCTGCCGCAGCGCAAGCTCGTGGTGAAGCGCGGCCGGGTCGTGGCGCGCGACGGCGAAGCCCTGGTCGAGGCGGCATGATGCACCAGCCGCTCGCCCGCTCCGCCCTGCCCGAAAGGCTCGAGGCCCCGCTGCTCACGGTGCGCGGGCTCAGCGTCGAATTCGTCACCCGGCGCGGCCGCGCCCGCGCGCTGGACCGCGTCAGCTTCGACATGGCGCCGGGCGAGATCCTGGGACTGGTCGGCGAATCCGGCGCTGGTAAATCGCTCTCCGGCAACGCCATCATCGGGCTCATCGATCCGCCCGGCCAGGTCGTCGAGGGCGAGATCACCTTCGACGGCAAGCGCATCGACGCCCTGCCGGCCAACCAGATGCGCAAGCTGCGCGGCCGGACGATCGCGGCCATCTTCCAGGACCCGCTGACTTCGCTTGATCCGCTGATGCGGATCGGCGACCAGCTGACCGAAACCATCCTCACCCATCTCCCGATGTCGCGCGCGGCAGCCCGCGCCCGCGCGCTCGACCTCCTGAAGGCGGTCGGCATCCCCGCGCCGGATGTCCGCATCGATCACTATCCGCACCAGTTCTCCGGCGGCATGCGGCAGCGCGTGGTGATCGCGCTGGCGCTTTGTGCGGATCCGAAGCTGATCATCGCCGATGAGCCGACGACGGCGCTCGACGTCTCGATCCAGGCGCAGATCACCGCGCTGCTGAAGAAGATGTGCCGCGAGCACGGCACCGCCATCCTGCTCGTCACCCACGATATGGGCGTCATCGCCGATACCGCAGACCGCGTCGCGGTGATGTATGCCGGGCGGCTGGTCGAGATCGGGCCGATCCAGGACGTGCTGGGCTCGCCCCGGCATGTCTATACGGCCGGCCTGATCGGCTCGATCCCGAGCCTCAACCGCCGGCGCGAGCGGCTCGTGCAGATCGACGGCTCCATGCCCCGGCCGGGCGCCGTGCCGTCCGGCTGTGCGTTCGCCCCGCGCTGCCCGAAGCGGATCGCCAAGTGCGATGAACGGCCGGAACTCAGGTCGTTCGGCGAAAGCCAGGTCGCCTGTTGGCGCGCGGAAGAGAGCCATTCCTATGCCTGATCCCTCGGCCCTCGAAGTCCAGGACCTCACCCGCTGGTTCGATGTCTCGGCCCCGTGGCTGACGCGCGTGCTGGAACGCAAGCCGAAGCGCATCCTCAAGGCCGTCGACGGCGTGAGCTTCAGCGTGTCTCGCGGCAGCACCTTCGCCATCGTGGGCGAGAGCGGCTGCGGCAAGTCGACGATCGCACGTCTCGCGGTCGGGCTTCATCATCCGACGCGCGGCGAGATGAACTTCGCCCATGGCGCCGGCCGGGACGGCCGGATGCGCGTGCAGATGATCTTCCAGGATCCCTATGCCTGCCTGAACCCGCGCTGGCGGGTGAAGGACATCATCGCCGAGCCGATCCGCGAACTCGGTCTGCGTCGCGGCGCGGCCGCCGTCGACGCGCGCGTGTCGGAACTGCTGGGCCTCGTCGGCCTGGCGCAGGGCGATGGCGAGAAATATCCGCACGCCTTCTCGGGCGGCCAGCGTCAGCGCATCTCGATCGCCCGCGCGCTCGCGACCGAGCCGGAGTTCCTCGTCTGCGACGAGCCGACCTCCGCGCTCGACGTGTCCGTGCAGGCGCAGATCCTCAACCTGATGATGGACCTGCAGCGCGAGTTCGGTCTCACCTATCTGCTGATCAGCCACAACCTCGCCGTCGTGCGGCATGCCTCCGATCAGATCGCGGTCATGTATCTCGGCCGCATCGTCGAGCAGGCGCCGACCGAGATGCTGTTCCGCAATCCACGCCACCCCTACACGCGCCTCCTGATCGACACGATTCCAGACCTCGAGGCGCCCAATCGTGCCCGCCAGCCCCTGGCCGGGGAGGTGCCCAGTCCGATCGATCCGCCGCCAGGCTGCACCTTCCATCCCCGCTGCCCCCATGCGCGGGACCTATGCCGGCAGGTGTCTCCACCGATGGTCCGTGACGAGGACGGTCGCGACATCGCTTGCCATTTCCCGCTCGCTGTCGCCCGCCTTTCCACCACCCCCGGCATCGCCGCCGTATCCGCGGACTGAAAGGACTGTCGAATGGACCATCGGGCGCGTACGCTGCTCCAGGCCAAATGGATCGTCGGCCACGCCGACGGCAAGCACACGCTGGTGCACCGCGGCGAAATAGTCTTCGAGGACGGTCAGGTGATCTTCGTCGGCCATGGTTTTCCCGGCGAGGTCGCGCGGCGGATCGACTACGGCAATGCACTGATCAGCCCGGGCTTCATCGATCTCGACGCCCTTTCCGACCTCGACACCACCGTCTTCTCCTATGACAACCATCCCGACTGGCAGAAGGGCCGCACCTGGCCGCAGAGCTACATGGATCGCGGGCCATACGAGATGTACAGCCCGGACGAGCTCGCCTTCCAGAAGCGCCACGCCTTCTCGCGCCTGATCCGCAACGGCATCACCACCGCCATGCCGATCGCCTCGCTCTACTACCGGGAATGGGGCGAGACCTATGCGGAGTTCGCGGACGCGGCCCACGCCGCCGAGGACCTCGGCCTCCGCATCTATCTCGGCCCGGCCTATCGCACCGGCAATCCCGTCGTCGACGACGACGGCGCCATCAGCCTTTATTTCGACGAGCCGCGCGGCCTCGCCGGTCTCGCCGACGCCATCCGCTTCTGCCGCGATTTCGAGGGCAGGGCAGGGGGACGCATCCGCACCATGCTCGCCCCCGACCGCATCGAGACCTGCACGGCGGAACTGCTGCGCCAGACGGCCGCTGCCGGGCGCGATCTTGGCGTGCCGGTACGGCTGCACTGCAATCAGGGTCGGTTCGAGCGTGACACGGTCCGCCGCCTGCACGGCAAGACCGCGGTCGAATGGCTCGACAGCCTCGGCTTCCTGACGCCGAACACGCTGCTGCCGCATGGCACCTATGTCAGCCCGTCCCGCAATATGGATGAGCCTGGTAACGATCTGTTAACCCTGCTGGAGCGCGGCGCGGTGGTCGTCCATTGCCCGCTGGTCGCCGCCCGGCATGGCGATGCGCTGGCGAGCTTTGCCAGCCACAAGGCGATGGGATTGCGCATGGCGCTCGGCACCGACACGGCGCCGCCGGACATGATCCTCAACATGCAGGTCGGCATGATGATCTCGCGGGTACTCGACCGTACGATCTCCAACCTCCGCTCCGAGGACTATTTCGACGCGGCGACGCTCGGCGGCGCCGATGCGCTGGGACGACCGGATCTTGGTCGCCTCGCTCCCGGCGCTCGGGCCGACATCACCGTGTTCGATCTCGGCAATGCGGATCTGGGCCAGGTCATCGACCCGATCCAGACGTTGATGCTGACCGGCAGCGGCCGCGACGTGCGCAGCGTTTTCGTCGACGGCCGGGCCGTGATGGAAGACCGCGCCATTCCCGGCGTCGACTTCACCGCCGACAGCGCCCGCGCGCAAGCCCAGTTCGAGGGCCTGATGGCGAAGTACCCGGAACGGACCATCGGCCATCCGCCTGTGCGCGAGATCTTTTCCTCTGCCTACCCGATCGTTGAGGCGCCGAATTCCTGAGCCGGTCCGGCCACGGATCGATCGCGTTGGGCAGGGCTGCGGCGACCGGATTGGCGCGGATGGGATCCGATACCTCGGTGACTGCCTATTCAAGCGGCATTTCGATCGATTTTTGTATACTAAGAAGGCTATATCTTGTACGCGTGGAATGATGTTCCGAGGACAAGAGGTCTTCCCATGGCGCGCCCGTCTCCGCGTATCGAAGTTGCCCATGAGGCGCTCCGGCAGGCGATCATCGAACAGGCCCTGAAGCCTGGCACCAAGCTGCCGGAGGACGTGATCGGCGAGCAGTTCGCCATGAGCCGCACGCTGGTCCGCGCCGTGCTGGCCAAGCTTGAGGCAGAGGGCCTCGTCGACGCTCATCCGAAGCGCACAGCCACGGTCGCGCAGCCGACCCTCGCCGAGGCGCGCGACGTCTTCGGCGTGCGGCGCGCGCTGGAGGCGGAGGCCGTCCGTCTGGTGGCGAAGCGCTGGCAACCGGCTTTCGCCAGCGAACTCGAGGGCCTGTTGCGCCAGGAAGACGAAGCCCGATCCCGTCAGGACGAGCGCGTCTCGATCCATCTGGCAGGCGAGTTTCACCTGCGGCTGGCCCATCTGAGCGGCAACGCCCTGCTGGAGCGCTATCTGCGCGAGTTGATCACGCGCTGTTCGCTGATTCTGGCTGTCTTCGGCCGGCCGCACTCGTCCGATTGCGCCATCGAGGAGCATTCGGCGCTGATCGCGGCGCTGAGCGCCGGCAAGGCCGAGGAGGCGGTCGCCATCATGAACACGCATATCGGCGCCGTCGAGCGGCGCGCCCTGCTCGGCGGCGACGACGAGAAGCCGGCTGCGCTCGGCGATGTGCTGTCGCACTACGCCGCGGCCGTCACCGCCCGCCAGGCACCCAAGCCCACCGCCAAGCCCAGCAAGACGGCGAGTTCCAAATGAACGCCCGCGCCCAGAGCCACCTGCATTTCGACTTTGCCGAGCTGACCGAGCGCCAGCGCTACAAGCTGCTGATCGGCACGGTCATCCCTCGTCCGATCGCCTTCGTCAGCACCGTCGACCGAAACGGCCGCCGAAACGCCGGACCGTTCAGCTTCTTCAACGTGCTGACGCATGATCCCGCCATCGTCGCCATCGGCGTCGAGAACTATGACGACATGCGCTTCAAGGACACGGCGCGAAACATTCTCGAGACGGGCGAATTCACCGTCCACATCGTCGACGAAGCGCTGGTCAAGCAGATGGAGATCTGTGCGATCAAGTTCGGCCCCGAGGTCGACGAAATCGCCGAGGCCGGCCTGACCACCGTGCCAGGGCTGAACGTCCGCAGCCCGCGCATCCTCGAGGCGCCGGCGGCGCTCGAATGCAAGCGCTACATGACGCTGGAGCTCGGGCACGCACGCGAGATCATCCTGGGCGAGGTGCTCGGCGTTTTCGTCCGCGAGGACGCCGTCGATCGCGAGAGCCTGCACGTCGACCAGATCAAGATGGACGCCATAGGCCGGATGGGCGGGCACACCTATGCCTCGACCCGGGCGCAGTTCGACATCAAGACCCAATCCGTCGCCGAATGGCAGAACGGCAGAAAATAGCTCGATCCCGCTCATGCAAGGTTCTTCTTCGCTCCGCCTCGCCGACTGAGGCGCCACCGGCTGCGACATCGCGGAGCGTTGGAAGGCGAGGGGTGAACTCGACCCGGCCTCGCGTCGCCTTATATCGCTAAGGGTTACCGGCAATCGCCGCGCTACGCCTGCCGGCCGACTTCGCGAAGGTGGCGAGATGATCAAGCGCATGGTGATCATGCTGGTGCTGACCGGCGTGGTCCTCGGCGGCGTCTTCGGCTTCCAGCTGTTCAAGGCGTCGATGATCCAGAAGGTGATGGCGTCGCTCGCCAATCCGCCGCAGACGGTGTCGACGACGGTCGCGACGGCACAGGACTGGCGCTCCACCCTCGAGGCGGTCGGCAGCGTGCGGGCGGTCAACGGCGCCAATCTGAGCGCCGAGGTGCCGGGCATCGTCTCGGCCCTGCATTTCGAATCCGGGGCCGACGTCAAGGCGGGCGACCTGCTGCTGGAGCTGGAGGCTTCCGACGACATCGCCCACCTGAACGCGCTGAAGGCGACCGCCGACCTGCAGCGCATCGTCTTCGAGCGCGACAGCCGCCTCCTGAAGAACCAGGCGATCGCGCAGCAGCAGGTCGATACCGACAAGTCCAACCTGTTGAGCGCCGAGTCGCTCGCCGACCAGCAGCAGGCGCTGGTCGACTACAAGTCGGTCAAGGCGCCGTTCTCCGGCCGGCTCGGCATCCGCCAGGTCGATCTCGGCCAGTATCTCCCGGCCGGGACGCCGATCGTCACGCTGCAGCAGCTCGATCCGATCTATGTCGATTTCTACGTGCCGCAGCAGGCGCTGGCCGCGATCCGCAAGGGCCAGCCCGTCACCGCCAAGGTCGACACCTTCCCCGACCGCAGCTTCAAGGGCGAGGTGTCGTCGATCAACGCGCAGGTCGATACCGCGACGCGGACGGTGCAGATCCGCGCCTCCGTCGAGAACAAGGACTTCCTGCTGCTGCCGGGCATGTTCGCCACCGTCGACATCGAGACGGCGGCGCCGCAGCACTATGTGACGCTGCCGCAGACGGCGATCGCCTATAATTCCTATGGTGACATCGCCTATCTCGTCGATGACAAGGGCAAGGATGCCAACGGCCAGCCGCAGCTCGTGGCCCGGCAGGCCTTCGTCACCACCGGGCCGACGCGCGGCGATCAGGTCGCGATCCTCGACGGCGTCAAGGCGGGCGAGACCGTCGTCACGGCAGGCCAGCTGAAGCTGCGCAACGGCACGCCCGTCCATGTCGACAACACGGTGCAGCCCGCCAATGAAGCCAACCCCAGGCCGGTCGACAAATGATGCCTCGGGCGGGGCGGTTGCCGCCTCCCGGGGCAAGGTGAGCCAGGTGAGCCATGAACTTCACCGATCTCTTCATCCGCCGCCCGGTCCTGGCGATCGTCGTCAGCCTGATGATCCTGGTGCTCGGCCTTCGCGCCATCGGCTCGCTGCCCGTGCTGCAATATCCGCGCACCGAGAACACCGTCGTCACCGTGACGACCACCTATTACGGCGCCGATCCCGACGTCATCGCCGGCTTCATCGCCACGCCGCTGGAGAACGCCATCGCCCAGGCCAATGGCATCGACTACATGAGCTCGACCAGCCAGACCGGCGTCAACGTCATCACCATCTATCTCCGGCTGAACTACGACGCCGACAAGGCGCTGACCGAGATCAACACCAAGGTCGCCTCGGTCCTGAACCAGTTGCCCTCCGGCACCCAGCAGCCGGTCCTGACCGTGAAGGTCGGGCAGACGATCGACGCCATGTATATGGGCTTCGACAGCGACGCGCTGCCGCGCAACAAGATCACCGACTACCTGACCCGCGTCGTCCAGCCAAAGCTGCAGGCGGTGCCCGGCGTGCAGACGGCGGAGATCCTCGGCGGCCAGAATTTCGCGCTCCGCGCCTGGCTCGATCCCGTCAGGCTCGCCGCCTACAACCTGACGGCAACGGACGTCGCCAACGCGTTGCAGCAGAACGATTATATCGCAGGGCTCGGCACCACCAAGGGCCAGATGGTCCAGGTCAACCTGACCGCCTCGACCAGCCTGCACAATGTCCGCGAGTTCTCGGATCTGGTGATCAAATCGGCGAATGGCGCCATCGTCCGGCTGAAGGACGTCGCCAATGTCTCGCTCGGCGCCGACGACTATGAATCGCAGGTCGCCTTCGACGGCAAGCAGGCGGTCTATATCGGCATCCAGGTGGCACCGGGCGCCAATCTGCTCAACGTCATCGCCGGCGTGCGGGCGGTGTTCCCGGAGATCCACGACCAGCTTCCGGCCGGCCTGCGCGGCGCCATCGTCTACGACTCGACCGATTTCGTGAACAGCTCGATCCGCGAGGTGATCCTGACGCTGCTGGAGGCGCTGGTGATCGTCACGCTGGTGATCTTCGCCTTCCTCGGCTCGCTGCGCTCGGTGCTGATCCCGACCATCGCCATTCCGCTGTCGCTGATCGGCGCCTTTGCGGTCATGCTGGCCCTCGGCTTCTCGATCAACCTCCTGACGCTGCTGGCGCTGGTGCTGGCCATCGGTCTCGTCGTCGACGATGCCATCATCGTCGTCGAGAACGTCAACCGGCATCTGGATGAGGGCGTGCAGCCGATGCCGGCGGCGATCGCGGCGGCGCGCGAACTGGGCGGGCCGATCCTCGCCATGACCGTGGTGCTCGTCGCGGTCTATGTGCCGATCGGCTTCCAGGGCGGCCTCACCGGCGCGCTGTTCACCGAATTCGCCTTCACGCTGGTCGGCGCGGTGACGATGTCGGCCGTCGTGGCGCTGACGCTGTCGCCGATGATGTGCTCGCGCATCCTGCGGGCGCGCGACCATGACGGGCGCGGCTGGCAGGACCGCTTCGCCGGCCTGATCGACCGCATCTTCAATCGCATCCGCGACCGCTACGAGCGCTGGCTGCGCGGCAGCTTCCGCTACCTGCCGGTCACCGTCACCTTCGCGCTGATCGTGCTCGGCAGCATCTATTTCCTCTATTCGACCGCCAAGAGCGAGCTGGCGCCGCAGGAGGACCAGGGCGTCATCATCTCCTCGTCTACGCCGGCCCCGAACGCCACGCTGCAGCAGAAGCTGCTCTATTCGTCCCAGGTCCACGGCATCATGGCCGGCTATCCCGAAACCGCGCATGTGTTCCAGATCGACGCGCCGAGCACTTCGATCGCCGGCATGGTGTTCACGCCCTGGGACCAGCGCACCCGCACCACCAACGATCTGCAGCCGGTGATCCAGCAGCAGCTGAACGGCGTGGCAGGGGTACGCGCGGCCGCCTTCCAACTGCCGCCTTTGCCGGGCAGCCAGGGCCTGCCGATCCAGTTCGTGCTGAGCACGACGGACAGCTTCGAGCGTCTCAACGACGTGGCGCAGGGCTTCCTGCAGGCGGCGCTGAAGAGCGGGCTCTTCATCTTCCTCGACAGCGACCTGAAGATCGACAGCCCGCAATCCGTGGTCCAGATCGACCGCAACAAGACCGCGCAGCTCGGCCTCAACATGAGCCAGGTCGGCGCGGCGCTGGGCGGGATGCTGGGCGGCGGCTACGTCAACTATTTCAGCCTCGCCAACCGTTCCTACAAGGTGATCCCGCAGGTGCAGCAAGCGAGCCGGCTCAACCCGCAGCAATTGATGAACTACTATGTCGGCGTGGTGAACGGCGTGCCGATCCCGCTCTCGACGGTCGCCTCGATCACCACCAAGGTCATCCCGGAATCTATCAACCATTTCCAGCAGCTGAACAGCGCGACGATCCAGGGCGTCGCCGCGCCCGGCGTGGCGCAGGCCGACGCGCTGAAGTTCCTGCAGGATCTCGCCGTCCGCACCCTGCCGCAGGGCTACTCGGTCGATTATGGCGGCCTGTCGCGCCAGTACATCCAGGAATCCTCGGGCTTCCTCGTCACCTTCGGCTTCGCGCTGATCATCATCTACCTGGCGCTGGCGGCCCTGTTCGAGAGTTTCCGCGATCCGGTCATCATCCTGGTGTCGGTGCCGATGTCGATCGCCGGCGCGCTGCTTTTCATCAGCGTCGGCATCGGCGGCGCCAGCCTCAACATCTATACCGAGGTCGGGCTGGTGACGCTGATGGGGCTGATCAGCAAGCACGGCATCCTGATCGTCGAATTCGCCAATGCCGAGCAGATGGCCGGCAAGTCGAAGCGCGAGGCGATCGAGGCGGCCTGCGGCATCCGCCTGCGGCCGATCCTGATGACGACGGCGGCGATGGTGCTGGGCGTCATCCCGCTGATCACGGCGACCGGGGCAGGGGCCGTGTCCCGCTTCAACATGGGACTGGTGATCGCCAGCGGCCTGACGATCGGCACGCTCTTCACGCTGTTCGTCGTGCCGGCCGTCTATCTCCTGATCGCGGCGGAGCATCACAAAGCGTCCGACGAGTCGGAGCCGGCCGGCAAGCCGGAAGCTGCCGGCGCCAAGCCGGCCGAAGCCTGAGGACGGGATCCGCTTCGCGGAGAGGGTGGTGACGGCGTACAAGTTTTCGCGCGCCGGTTTCCGTAGTGGAAGGTGTCGGCTTGCCGCTCGCCGCGCAACCGGCGGTATCAGGGGATTTGTCGCGCCTCGGCAGATCTTGTGCGGCGGCGTGAAATTTATTTTTTCTTGGCGATCGTATACGTTAGGCTTCCGTATCGGTTATCTGTGATCATCGTTTCTTTATATCTCAAGTACCGTAAAACAAATCGGTAAATTTGATGGCGAAATTGCTAAAAGTCTGGTCGATTTGTGGCAAGAAGTTGTCGGATTTGACACAATTGGACTGAGTGTCTACCGTTGTGTTCATCAACTGACACGAGGTGTTATCCAATGATATTCAAATCCGGTGGCATTGCCGCCGCGATCGCCGTTGCGCTTTTGACCGCCACGAGCCATTCCGCGCTTGCCCAGGAAGCCGATACGCAAGCCACTGACGCCGCCAGTTGCGGCACCGACAAGACCATCGATATCGCCGAGATGACCTGGCCCTCCGCGGCCGCCTTGGCCCATATCCACGCCATCATTCTCGAGAAGGGCTTCGGCTGCAGCGTCGAGATCGTCACCGGCGATACCGTTCCGACATCGTCCTCGATGTTGACGCGCGGCAGCCCGGCGATCGCGCCCGAACTCTGGACCAGCACGATCCGGGAGCCCTGGGCGAAGGGCCTGGCCGACGGCAACGTCGTCGAGCTCGCCGACGCCATCACCGACGGCACCGTCGAGGGCTGGTTCATTCCGCGCTACGTGCAGAAGGCGCATCCGGACCTCAAGACCGTCCAGGACGTGATCGCCCATCCGAGCTGTTTAGGGATCCCGAGGACGGCAGCAAGGGCCGGCTCTATTCCTGCCCGCCCGGCTGGGCCTGCGAGATTTCCACCGGCGCGCTGTTCGAGGCGCTCGGCATGAAGGACAAGGGCTGGAACCTGTTCTCGCCCGGTTCCGGCGGCGCGCTCGACGCCTCGATCGCCCGCGCCTTCACGCGGGAAGAGCCGATCCTGTTCTACTACTGGGGCCCGACCGCCATCCTCGGCAAGTATGACGCCGTGCAGCTCGACCTGGGCCCGACCAAGCCCGAAGTCTACGAGTGCAACACCAACCGCGATTGCGACAAGGCGCCTGAAGTGACGGCCTATCCGTCCTCGCCCGCCGTCGTCGGCGCCGCGAGCTGGATCAAGACCGACGCGCCCGGCGTCGCCGGCTATCTCGCCAAGGTCGGCCTGACCAATGCCGAGATCAGCGAGATCCTCGTCTATGGCGACGAGAACAAGGCCGACGCGGCCGCGACCGCGCTCAACTTCCTGAAGACCAAGCAGGACCGCTGGACCAGCTGGGTCCCGGCCGCCGTGGCCGAGAAGGTCAAGGCCAGCCTCAACTGAGGTTGCATCCTGTGGCGAACGGACGGCCGGGCATTCCCGGCCGTTTCCGTTTGGCCGTTTCCTTTCGCCCGGCCGCGCCGCCGGGCAGGGCGGACGCCTGTCGCGTCGCCCCCTGGATTTCCTCGCCCCCCGCGGCGTGAAGAAAGAGACAAATCTTGTTCCCTCAACTGATTGATACGCGGCCCTGGCGCCGCGCGGTCGATGACGGCCTGAACTGGGTCGTCCGCCATTGGGGCGGCACCTTCGAGACCGCCGCCCATCCGCTCCTGATGCTGCTGAAGGCGATCGAGGACCTGCTGGTCGCGACGCCATGGTGGCTGATCATCGTGGCTCTGACCGGCATCGCCTGGCTCGCCACGCGGCGCTGGCAATTGCCGGCCGTCGTGTTCGCGGCGTTGATGTTCCTCGGCATCATGGATCTCTGGAAGGACGCCATGACGACCATGGCGCTGATGATCGCCGCCACGCTGACGGCGATCCTCGTCTCGATCCCGGTCGGCGTCTGGATGTCGCGTTCCCCGCGCACCCGCCAGTTCGTCGCGCCGATCCTCGACCTGATGCAGACGCTGCCGAGCTTCGTCTACCTGATCCCGACGGTGATGATCTTCGGCCCCGGCAAGATCCCGGCGCTGATCGCCACCATCGTCTATGCGGCGCCGCCGCTGGTGCGGCTGACCGATCTCGGCCTCCGCTCGGTCGATCCGGCCGTGCTCGAGGCGAGCCGCGCTTTCGGCACCAATCCGCGCCAGCGCCTCTTCGGCGTACAGATCCCGCTGGCATTGCCGACCATCCTCGCCGGCATCAACCAGACGACGATGATGGCGCTCTCGATGGTGGTGATCGCCTCGATGATCGGCGCCGGCGGCCTCGGCTACCAGGTGCTGCAGGGCATCGGCCGTCTCGAAGTCAGCCGCGGCCTGTTCGCCGGTCTCGGCATCGTCGCGCTCGCCATCATCTTCGACCGGATCACCCAGGCATTCGGCCGCCAGCTTCAGGCCCGGATCGGCATGCAGGAGGCGCGCTAATGTCCGACATCAACGTAAAGCCCGATCTCGCCATCGCCATGCGCGGCGTCACCAAGATCTTCGGCCCCGATCCCGAAGGGGCGCTTGCTCTGCTGCGGGCGGGAAAATCCAAGGCCGAGGTGCAGGCCGAGACCAATCATGTCGTCGGCCTCGACAACGTCTCGCTCGATATCGCCGCCGGGCAGATCTTCGTCGTCATGGGGCTTTCGGGCTCCGGCAAGTCGACCCTGATCCGCCACGTGAACCGGCTGATCGAGCCGACGGCGGGCGAGATCCTCGTGCATGGCGACGACGTGCTGAAGATGAGCCGCGACCAGCTCCGCGCCTATCGCCGCTCGAAGGTGGCGATGGTGTTCCAGAAGTTCGGCCTGCTGCCGCACCGCTCGGTGATCGACAACGTCGCCTATGGCCTCGAAGTGCGCGGCGTCGGCCGCAAGGAGCGGCTGGAGACGGCGGCGAAGTGGATCGAGACGGTCGGCCTCGCCGGCTACGAGGGGTCGCGCACCCGCCAGCTTTCCGGCGGCCAGCAGCAGCGCGTCGGCCTGGCGCGGGCGCTGTCGATGGATTCGGACATCATCCTGATGGACGAGGCGTTCTCGGCGCTCGATCCGCTGATCCGCTCGGGCATGCAGGACCAGCTGATCACGCTGCAGAAATCGCTCAACAAGACGATCCTGTTCATCACCCATGATTTCGACGAGGCGCTGAAGATCGGCGATCGGATCGCCGTGCTGAAGGACGGCGCCGTGCAGCAGGAGGGCAAGCCCGAGGACATCGTGCTGCGGCCGGCCAACGACCACATCGAGGAGTTCGTGCGCGAGGTGAACAAGGCGCGCGCGATTCACGTGCGCTCGATCATGGAGCGCGGCGCGACGGAGCCGTGCGAGCAGTCGGTGTCGATGGATGCGCGCTGCGAGGACGTGCTGCCGCTGTTCGCCGAGCATCTGTGGGTTGGCGTCGTCGACGGCGACGGCAATCAGATCGGCCGCGTCACCGCCAAGCAGGTGATCAAGGCGCTCGCCCGCCACACGCCGGGCGTGGGCTGAGGCGCGGATCGCATCCGGGCGCGAGGGAGAGGGGGCGCGAGCGCCTCTTCTCCCCTCGGCGGCGATGCGAGAGGCGAGGCCAGCAAGGAGGCATCCGCGCCCGACAATCGCGACGGCGGTTGCCTCCGGTGGTGATCGCCGGATTGCAGCCGAGTGCGCAGAATTCAATACGGCCATAGGGATCAGGCTCTTGCGCCTTCCGTGGGGGGCAGGGCAATTCTGTTGGATGCTTGTAAATTCTGTCTTTACAACCAATGGTGATGACGTGCCCGGTGGCCGCATCGAGACGCGCTATGTTTTCAAGAGTGCCAATCTGAACCAGGCTGAGGCCTCGATCGGCCACTGGATCATCTACTACCGACCCACCCGGCGCGCGCGTGCGGCCCTCCCATCCGGGTATTTTGCCATGGCCCAGGTTGAGGGCATCGACCTGGAGCCGTTGCGGCCAGGCTACCGTCTCGCGCGAATGGCGGGCTATCGCGGCTTCGACCGGACGGTGCCGTTCAAGGAAGACGGGCACTACTACGAGGCTGCGCTTCGCAGGGCGGACGCTTCGAGGAATCGCGGGGCCTTCGGTCAGGGTGTTCGCAATCTGCACAAAGACGAGTTCGGGCAGATCGTTGCGGCCGGACTTGTGGCAGTCTCAGCCGATGCATCGTGGCAGTTTCCTGGGTCGGCGGCTCTTCCCCGTCCAGGCCATCTGTACACCGCAGAAGACCCGGCACTCTTCGTGCAGGATGAGCCGCTGCTGTCCGTGCCGCGGGCAATCGAAACGAGGCAGGTTTCGCGCCCGCACCGTGACTGGGCCTTTCCCGTGGTCGTGATGGCGGCCTACGACAACCGGTGTGCGATGACCGGGAGCCGGGTGATGGATCGCTATGGACGATGGGAAGCCGAAGCCGCGCATATCAGGCCTGTGGCCCGAGGCGGGCCGGACCTCGTCTGCAACGGCATTGCGTTTTCGCGCTCTGTGCACTGGATGTTCGACGCGGGACTGCTCTCCATCGCCGACGACTACACGATCCTGGTCGCGAGCCGGCTGAGGCCCGAAGATAGGAGAGGCTGGCCGCCCCTGCACGAAAGCTGGCCGTTCCCGCGCGTCCCGAATGGCGGCCGCATCCGAGCTTTCTGCGGTTTCATCGCGAGCACGTCTTCGAGGGCTGATCGCCCGGTGAAAGCGAGGGGCGCTGGGGCGTCCCTCGACAACCGCCGTGACGGTCTAGGCGCGGGCGCCCATCGACCACAGCACGCCGAACGGATCGCGCAGCTGGCCGTAGCGGTCGCCCCAGAATTGCAGGTCGAGCGGCATCACGACCTCCATGCCGGCGTCGACGGCACGCTGAAACCAGGCATCGATGTCGTCGTCGAGCTGCAGGTGCAGTGTGTAGCCCTGCGGCTTCTCCAGCGGGTGGCCGTATTCCTCATACGGGTCGGCCAGCATGATCGAGCCGCCATTGATGTAGAGGTGGATGTGCATGGTCCGGCCCTTCTCGTCGACGGGAACCCGCATCACCTCCCTGGCCGCCAGCGCGCGCTGGTAGAACTCGGACGCCTTCACGGCGCCGCCGACGCTGAGATAGGGGGCCACGCCGCTCAGCACCTTCGGCATGTTGGCGAAGGCGTTGGTCTCGTCGGTCTTGGTATCCATCATCCGGTCTCCTCTCGATGGGACGCGCGCGGCCCAGGGCCGCCGTCGTGGTCACGACGAGCGGGGAGGGATGGATTCGACAGGGACGAGGAGAGATTTTTCGGGCGCTGGTCGGCGGTGGCGCCGGGGTAGGGATGCAAGACCCTCACCCACCCCTCTCCCGCAAGCGGGCGAGGGCTTTTCGGCCGGCATGGCGGCGAGGGAGGCTGGGCAATTCCGGGCCGCAACGCTGACGGTCTGTCCGCTCTGCGGCGAGACGTGGCGCGGAGAACTCCCTCTCCCGCGTGCGGGAGAGGGCTGGGGTGAGGGGGGCTTGGGCCCGATCAGATGTCCTGGTTCTGCGGCAGGATGACGAGGTCGCGGATCGTGGCGTTCGGCGGGCGGGTCACCATGAAGAGCAGGGCGTCGGCG
This sequence comes from Kaistia sp. MMO-174, assembly GCF_037147815.1. NCBI lineage: Bacteria > Pseudomonadati > Pseudomonadota > Alphaproteobacteria > Hyphomicrobiales > Kaistiaceae > Kaistia > Kaistia sp. MMO-174. The sequence continues at coordinate 286,083 of NZ_JBBCUO010000002.1, forward strand.
ATGTCCTCCGAGCGCAGGCCCTCATGCGCCTCGGCGCGGCGCTCGATCTCGGCGGGATCGTTGATGCCCCAGAGTTCGTTCAGCACGATTCCCGGCGCCAGCGCGCCGACGCGGACATTGTGCGGCCCGACCTGGCGGCGGACGCCGTGCACGAAGGACTGCACCGCGTGCTTGGTGGCCGAATAGACCGGCTCCCAGTGGATCGCCTGGTGGCCGGAGATCGACGAGGTGACGACGATGTCGCCGGAGCGGCGGGCGATCATGCCCGGCAGCACGGCGCGGACCATGCGGAACACGCCGTTGACGTTGACGCCGATGACGCGGTCCCACTCGTCCGGATCGCCCCCGGCGACGTCGCCGGTGACATAGCTGCCGGCATTGGCGAACAGGATGTCGATCCGGCCGAAATGCGCCTCGGCCTCGGCGACGACCTTTTCGACGTCGGCCGGCCTGGTCAGGTCGGCGGGAACCGCGAGCGCGTCGCCGCCCAGCTCCTTCGCCAGCGCCTCGAGCTTGTCGGCCGAGCGGGCGACCAGCACCAGCTTCGCGCCCTCGGCGGCGAAGCGGCGGGCGGCGGCGCGGCCGATGCCCGAGCTCGCGCCGGTAACGATCATCACCTTGCCGGCAACGGATACGGCCATGGTGTCTCCCCCTTCAGTTCTCTTGGGATCAGCGGATGGTGTAGCCGCCATCGACCAGCAGGTTGGCGCCGTTCACCATGGCGGCGCCGTCGCTGGCGAGGTAGAGCGCGGCGTAGGCGATCTCTTCCGGCTGGGCGAAGCGGCGGGTCGGGATCTCGGCGCGGGCGCGCTCGCCCTTCTCGCCGGCCCAGCCGACCTTGGCGAGCTCGGTCTCGACGACGGTGGGCGAGATGCAGTTGGCGGTGATGCCCTTCGGGCCCCATTCCAGCGCCATGCAATTGGTCATGCCGAGCAGGCCCGCCTTCGAGGCGGAGTAGGCGACATGGCCCTCGATGCCGATGACGGCGGCCTGCGAGGCGATGGTGACGATGCGGCCATAGCCGGCGGCGATCATGTGGCCGGCGACCTCGCGCGAGAACAGGTAGGGCGCGCGCAGGTTGACGGCGAGCTGCAGGTCCCAGCTCTCGGTCGTCGTCGCCTCGGCCGGCGCCAGCATGCCGATGCCGGCATTGTTGACGAGGATGTCGATCTTGCCGAAATGCGCCGCGACCTCGGCGACGACGCGCTCGATCGTGGCGGCGTCGGTGACGTCGCCGGTCCAGCCCTTGTGGCCGGCGCCGAGCGAGGCCGCGAAGTCGTGCACCGCCTCGTTCTTGTCGAGGAGGGCAAGGGTGGCTCCGTTGGCGGCGAACAGCGTCGCGAGCGCCCGGCCGATTCCGCCGGCCGCACCCGTGATCAGGGCGACCTTGCCGGTCATGTCGAAGGGCCGCGTCAGATCGGCGGTAAAGGCCTGATTGGCAGACATTCCTGTTTCCTCCCAAAGCCGCGGCGGACATCATGTCCGCGCTCGGCGCATGGCTTGCCGCCGCTCGTTCCTGGCGGCGCGTTGCACCAAACTAGCCTCGCCGCCCGCTTGAAAGCAAGTTTGTTTGCTGCTACTGCCAACAAATAAGCGATGATGAAATCGCACTGGATGTCGACCCGGCCGGACCCGGCGGGTGCATGGAACCGTGAGGAAACGCTGATGAAGAAGCTTGGCATTCATTCGTTCGTCTGGACCGGCGGCACGACACAGGAAGACCTCGAGGGCGCGATGAAGAAGTCGCACGACCTCGGCTATGGCCTGATCGAGTTCCCGCGCCTCGACCCCAAGAAGTTCGACGTCAACTGGCTCGCGAAGCGCCTGCAGGACTATGACCTGAAGGTCGTCGTCACCATGGGCCTGCCGGCCGACAGCGACGTCTCGTCGGAAGATCCGGCGGTGGTGAAGCGCGGCGAGGCGGTGCTGGCCGAGGCGATCTCGATCACCCGCGACCTCGGCGGCTCCAAGCTCGGCGGCATCATCTTCTCCGCCCACACCAAGTACCAGAGCATGCCGACCCAGAAGGGCTGGGACAACAGCGTCGCGGCGCTGGCCCGCGCCGCCGACATCGGCAAGGCCGCCGGCGTGTCGATGAACCTCGAGGTCGTCAACCGCTTCGAGAGCAACCTGCTCAACACCACCGCGCAGGGCCTCGCCTTCATCGAGCAGTCCGGCTCGGACAACATCTTCCTGCACCTCGACACCTTCCACATGAACATCGAGGAAGCGGATCCGGTCCAGGCGCTGCGCACCGCCGGCAAGAAGCTCGGTTACTTCCATATCGGCGAGAGCAATCGCGGCTTCCTCGGCTCCGGCGTGATCAACTTCTCGGCGATCTTCGACGCGCTGCTTGAGATCGACTACCAGGACTGGATCACCTTCGAGAGTTTCTCGACCGAGGTCGTCGACAAGGATCTGTCGATCACCTGCGCGATCTGGCGAAACACCTGGAAGGACAATGTCGAGGTGGCGCGCCTGGCCAAGGCCTATATCGAGGCCCGCATCGGCGAGTCCGCCCGCAAGGCGATCACCGCCCGTTCGCTCTGATTTGAGGGCAGGGGGGCGGCTGACCCCTGGCTGCCCCTGGACAGCGGTTCGTCCCGATCCTCCTCCCGGGGGCGATCCGCACCTTGATGGATGGCGCCTGCAATGGCCGCCATCCATCCTTTGTCGCCGCGTGAAATCGCGTCCGCCTGGTTCGTCCCTGTATTACCGGCGCGGCATCGGCGTCTCCCGATCCGGCTGGGGCGGGTGTCGGGCGAGGCGATCGCGGAAGTTCTGCGAGCGCGGGGAGGGTGGGACTCCGCTTTTCGTCATCCTGAATGGGTGCATCTGCCGCTACGACAATCGTCGGCAGGTTGACTTGTCTGACATCTGCAAATATGTTTGGTGTCGCAACGAACAAAATAATTCGGACCTCAGAAGTTCCGATCAACCGGGAGAAAAGTCGTAGTGGCCGAGCCTGCCTCCCTTGGTGAGGGCAAGCCGGAACAGGCGCATCACGCCGTCGTTCCGCCCGCTTCCCCGTCGCAGACCGCGCCCGATGATGGCGTGGTCGTCGATGCGGATCTGCTCCTCGCCGCCACCAGCATTTCCAAGGCGTTCGCCGGCGTTCCCGCCCTGGTCGACGGTCGCATTCGCCTGAAGCGCGGCAGCGTCCATGCGCTCTGCGGCGGCAATGGCGCCGGCAAGTCGACCTTCCTGAACATCCTGATGGGACTGCATCGCGCCGATGCCGGCACGGTCATGGTCAAGGGCAGGGTCGTGCACTACGCCTCGGCCGCCGAGGCGCTCGCCGATGGCATCGCCATCATCACGCAGGAGTTGAGCCCGGTACTCGACATGACCGTGGCCGAGAACATCTATCTCGGCCGCGAGCCGCGCCGGATGGGCTGGTTCGCCGACAAGGCGAAGATGGAGGCGGATGCGACCGCCCTGTTCGCCCGCCTCGGCTTCGACATCGACGCCCGCGCCACCATGCGTTCGCTCTCCGTCGCCAAGATCCAGCTCGTCGAGATCGCCAAGGCGATCAGCCGCGAGAGCGACATCCTGATCATGGACGAGCCGACCTCGGCGATCGGCGAGAAGGAAGCGGCGACGCTGTTCAAGGCGATCCGCTCGCTGCAGGACCAGGGCGTCGGCATCATCTATGTCTCGCACCGCCTGACCGACATCTTCTCGATCGCCGATAGCTATACGGTGTTCCGCGATGGCCGCTTCATCGAGGCTGGCGATCTCGCCGACATCGACCGGCAGCGGCTGATCTCGCTGATCGTCGGTCGCGACCTGCGCGACCAAGAGGCCCGCAAGAGCACCAGCACCGGCGAGCCGATGCTCTCCGTCTCCGGCTTTGGCCGGCACGGCCAGTTCGAGGATATCTCGCTCGATCTCGCCAAGGGCGAGATCCTCGGCCTCTACGGCCTGATGGGCGCCGGACGCAGCGAGTTCGCCAACGCGCTCTATGGCAACGAGCCCAAGGATGCCGGCACCGTCCGCATCGAGGGCAAGCCGGTCGAGATCCGCTCGCCGTCGGACGCGCTCGCGAACGGCATCGCCATCGTCACCGAGGATCGCAAGGAGACGGGCCTGGTCCTGACCTCCAGCGTGTCCGAGAACGTCGTGCTGGCGGCGCTCGACCAGTTTTCCCGCCTCGGCTTCGTCGACGGCAAGAAGGTCGCGTCGAATGTCGACGGCCAGATCGCCCGCTTCCGCATCCGCACTGCCTCGCGCGACCTGCCGGTCCAGAGCCTTTCCGGCGGCAACCAGCAGAAGGTGGTGCTGGCGCGCTGCGTCGAGACCGAGCCCAAGATCCTGATCTGCGACGAGCCGACCCGCGGCATCGACGAGGGCGCCAAGCGGGAGGTCTATGCCTTCCTCTCCGCCTTCGCGGCGGCCGGCAACTCCGTGCTGATGATCTCTTCCGAAATTCCCGAAATTCTCGCCAACGCCGACCGGATCCTCGTGTTCCGGCGCGGGCGGATCGCGGGCGAACTCGAGGGCGCCGCGGCGACCCAAGAGGCGCTCGTCCATCTGGCAAGCTGAGCGACCGAGGCGCCTCCATGTCGACCGAACTCACCACCAACGCCACTTCCGCATCGGGAGCCAGGAACCAGGCGATCGGCCGCTTCCTGTCGCGCTACGGCATCCTGCTGTCGTTCATCATCCTGTTCGTGATCCTCTCCTTCGCGCATCCGAACTTCCTGTCGACCGCCAATTTGCTGAACGTGCTTCGCCAGGTCTCGATCAACGGCATCCTCGCCATCGGCATGACCTTCGTCATTCTGACCGGCGGCATCGACCTGTCGATTGGCTCGGTGCTGGCGATCACCGGCGTCGTCGCCGGCAGCCTGGTGACGGGCGGCGATCCCTATAATCCGGCGATCGCCTTCTTCGCCGCCGTCGGCGTCGGCGCGCTGTTCGGCGCCGTCAACGGCACGCTGATCGCCCGCTTCTCGGTGCCGGCCTTCGTTGTCACGCTCGGCATGCTGTCGATGGCGCGCGGCGCGACGCTGCTCTATTCGAACGGCCGCCCGATCCCGAATCTGAGCCCGGAATTCCGCTGGCTCGGCCAGGGCTTCGTCGCCGGCATCCCGGTTCCGGTCATCATCTTCGCGATCGTCTTCGTCGCCGCCTGGATCACGCTGCGCTACACGGTCTATGGCCGCTGGGTCTATGCCGTCGGCGGCAATGTGAAGAGCGCCAAGACGAGCGGCATCCCGACCCGGACGGTGATCTTCTCGGTCTACCTGCTGATGGGCGCGCTTGCCGGCCTTTCCGGCATGATCCTGACGGCGCGCACCACCTCGGCGCTGCCGCAGGCGGGCCTCGGCTACGAACTCGACGCGATCGCCGCGGTCGTCATCGGCGGCACCTCGCTGACCGGTGGCGTCGGCTCGGTGGTCTACACGCTGATCGGCGCGCTGATCATCGGCGTCATCTCGAACGGTCTCGATCTGATGGGCGTCTCGTCCTACTACCAGCAGATCATCAAGGGCGCGATCATCGTCGTCGCTGTCCTGATCGACCGCTCCAGAAACATGAATCCTTGATGGGATCCGCGCCCTCCGGCGCGGGAATGCAGAGCTATGATTGTGGGAGGGAACCCTAGAATGGCACTCAACACCTTTACCCGCCGCGGCCTCGCCATGCTGGCAGGCGTCGGCATTGCCGCCCTGACGATCGGTCAGGCTGCCGCCGCCGACCCGGTCCGGATCGCCGCGGTCGTGCAGAGCCTCGACACGGAATTCAACGTGCTCTGGGCCAATGCCGCCAACAACCATCCGCTGGTCAAGGACGGTACCGTCAAGCTGACCGTCCTCGACGGCCGCATGGATGCGCTGACCCAGTCAAACCAGTTCGATACCGCGATCAGCGAGAAGTATGACGCCATCGTCTTCGTCCCGGTCGATATCGACGCCGGCAACGATCCGGTCCAGCGCGCCAAGGATGCCGGCATCACCGTCATCGGCTCCAACACGCTGATCTCGAATACCGACCTCTACAACGCCTACATCGCCTCGAACGACGTCGAGGCCGGCAAGCTGCTGGCCAAGTCCGTGTTCGACAAGATGGGTGGCAAGGGCAACGTCGTCATCGGCGAGGGCATGATCGGCCAGTCGGCCCAGGTGCAGCGCCTGCAGGGTATCGAGGAAACCCTGAAGGACTATCCTGATATCAAGGTTCTCGAGCAGAAGACCGCCAACTGGTCTCGCGCCGAGGCACTCTCGCTGATGGAGAACTGGCTGACCGCCCATGCCGGCCAGATCAACGGCGTCATCGGCGAGAATGACGAGATCGCGATCGGCGCGCTCGAGGCGATCAAGGCGCACGGCCTCGACCCGAAGACCATTCCGGTCGCCGGCGTCGACGGCGTCACCGACGCCCTGCTGGCCGTCAAGCGCGGCGAGATGATGTCGACGCTGCAGGACGCCGATGCGCAGGCCCAGGGCGCGATCGATCTCGCCCTCGTCGCCAAGCAGCCCGACTACAAGCCGAAGGCGGCTGTCTGGGACGTCAACGGCGGCAAGCTGGCCTGGGAAGGCGGCAAGCAGCAGCACTATTCCGTGCCGTGGATTCCGGTCACGCTCGACAACGTCGACGCTCTTCTCTCGATGCGCAAGACACAGTAATCAAGCGTATTGCACGCGACAGCGTGCAACGTGCCAAGGAGAGGCGGCTTCGGCCGCCTCTCATCTCTCCGGTCGCAAGGGCGCCCGACCGCGCCACCCCGGGGAGCCTCCAAGTCGTTTCAGAATGAGTTCCAGATCTTGGCAACGCCCCAATCCGTCCGCTACCTCAACGAAATCCGGGCGCTCAACGCGTTGTTTCGAAGCGGTGGGATGAGCCGGGCCGATCTGGCGCGCATGCTGGGCCTGAACCGGTCGACGACCGGCCACATCATCGCCAACCTTATGGCTGATGCGCTGGTGGTCGAGCTGCCGAATGGCGGCCGTGGCGAGACCGCTGCGAAAACGGGCCGTCCCGGCATCAACATCGAGATCAATCCGGCCGGCGCCACCTTCCTCGGCGCCGAGATCGGCGTCGACCGGCTGACCGTCGTCGCCATCGACCTCTGCGCCAACGAGATCCGGCGCATCTCCACCCCGTTTCCGACCCATCAGCAGCCGCTCGAGGCCGGTATCGATCGCGTCGCGGCGATGATCGGCGAGGTGATCGATGGCCTTGCGGACAAGACGCTGATCCGCGGGCTCTGCGTGACGCTGCCGGCGCTGCTCGACGCCGAGGGCAAGGTGATCAACGCGCTGATCATCGGCTGGCGCGACGTCGACCTGAAGGCGATGATCACCGAGCGCCTGGCCGCCCGTTTCCCGCAGCTGGAGTTGCAGGTTTCGATCGAGAACGACGCCAACGCCTTCGCCATCGCCGAGACCTATCGCGACCCCTCGCACAGCGCCGAGACCGTCGCCTTCCTGCTGATCGAGAACGGCGCCGGTGGCGGTATCGTCATTGGCGGGCGACTGTTTCGCGGCTCGACCGGCTTTGCCGGCGAATTCGGCCAGATCGTGCTGGGCAGCGAGGGCTTTTATGGCGGGCGCCACAAGCCCGGACATCTCGAAAGCTATATCGGCAAGGACGCCGTGCTGGCGCGCTATCGCGCCAATGGCGCCGCCGAGGGCGCCGACCTCGACCAGCTGATCGCGGCGCTGGAAGCCGGCGACGCGAGCGCCATTCGCACCGTGCGCGAGTGGGGCGGCGGGCTCGCCATCGGCCTGATCCAGCTTTCGAGCGTGCTCAATCCCGGCGTGATCATCCTCGGCGGCACCGTTGCGCCGCTGTTCCGCTTCGTGGCGGAGGAGGTCGAGGCCGGCATGCGGCGCGAATTCCTCGAAGGGTTCCCGATGCCCAAGATCGAGGTTTCCTCGCTCGGCCTCGAAGGTCCGGCGCTTGGCGGCGCGCTGATCATGCACCAGCGCATGTTCTCGATCGACGAAAGCGCGATCTATGCGAGCGCGCAGCCGATCACGCTGTTTCAGACGTGACGTGGGCTGTCGGCGCTGTATGGAGATCGATGGATCGGGATCTGCTTGCTTACCTCTCCCTCAGGGAGAGGTCGGAGCGAAGCTCCGGGTGAGGGTTTAGGGAACTATCCGGTGAGGCCGTAAACCCTCACCCGCCGGCCTCGGCCGTCGACCTCTCCCTCAGGGAGAGGTGAAGAACGGCCGTTGCGTAGAACGAAATTGTATCTTGCTCCTGACAGGGCGCCCAGGGAGAGAAAATCGATGATTGAAGGCAAGATCGTCACCATCGGCGAGATCCTCGTCGAGATCATGGCGACCACGCTCGGCCATGGCTTCCTCGAGGCGCAGACCCTGATCGGTCCGTTCCCGAGCGGTGCCCCCGCCATCTTCATCGACCAGGTCGGCAAGCTCGGCCATCCCGCGGCGATCGTCTCGGCCGTCGGCGACGACGATTTCGGCACCGTCAATCTGGAGCGGCTGAAGCAGGACGGCGTCGACGTCTCGGCCGTCGCCATCCATCCGGGGGCCGCCACCGGCAGCGCCTTCGTCCGCTACCGTCCCGATGGCGGCCGCGACTTCGTCTTCAACATGCGAGACAGCGCCGCCGGCCGCATCGCCGCGACGCCGGAGGCGGAGGCCGTGCTGGCCGAGGCCGGCCATCTCCACGTCATGGGCTCCGGCCTGCCGGTCCCCGCCGTTTTCGGCATGGTCAGCGCGTCGATCCCGGCGATCAAGGCGCGCGGCGGCACCGTGTCGTTTGATCCCAATATCCGCGTCGAGATGCTGCGCGACCCGGCCGGCAAGGCGGCGTTCCAGACCGTGCTCGCCGCGACCGACCTGTTCCTGCCCTCGGGCGAGGAACTGTCCCTGTTCTCCGGGGAAGCGGACGAGGGCCGCGCAATCGCGGCGCTGCTCGATGCCGGCGTCAAGGAGATCGTGCTGAAGCGCGGCAAGGCCGGCGCCAGCCACTTTGACCGCTCCGGCCGGACGGACGTTCCTGGCTTCATCGTCGAGGAAATCGACCCGACCGGCGCCGGCGACAGTTTTGGCGCCACCTTCCTCGTCGCCCGCCGCCTCGGCAATTCGGTCGAGGATTGCCTGCGCTACGCCAACGCGGCCGGCGCGCGCACCGTCACCGTAAAGGGGCCGATGGAGGGCACCTCGTCCTTCGCCGAGCTCGACGCCTTCATTGCCGCGACGCCGGTGGGAGCCGCCTGATGAGCTTTCTGACCGAACTCGCCCGCGACTATCAGGCCGGCCGCACGCGCGGCATCACCTCGGTCTGCTCGGCGCATCCCGCCGTCATCCGCGCGACGCTGCGCGAAGGCCTGCGCACTGACACCGTCGTGCTGGTCGAGGCGACCTGCAACCAGGTCAATCACGAAGGCGGCTATACCGGCATGAAGCCGGCCGACTTCCGTCGCTTCGTCGAGGGCATCGCCGCAGAAGTCGGCTTCGACACGGCGAACCTGATCCTCGGCGGCGACCATCTCGGTCCCAATCCCTGGCGCAGCCTGCCGGCCGAGGAAGCGCTGGCCAAGGCCGAGGCCATGGTGGCGGCCTATGTCGCCGCCGGCTTCACCAAGATCCATCTCGACGCCAGCATGGGCTGCGCCGGCGAGCCGGAAGGCCTCGACGACGAGACGACGGCGCATCGCGCCGCCCGCCTAGCGACCGTCGCCGAGGCCACGGCGAAGGCGAACGGCCTGGCGCTGCCCGTCTATATCATCGGCACGGAGGTGCCGACGCCGGGCGGAGCGCTGCATGATCTCGACGACGTACCGCCGACGCTCGCCTCGGCGGCGCGTGAAACCATCGCCACCCACCGCCGCGTCTTCGCGGAAGCGGGGCTGACGGAGGCATTCGCCCGCGTCATCGGCCTCGTCGTGCAGCCGGGCGTCGAATTCGGCCACGACAAGGTCGTCGTCTATCGGCCGGAACGGGCGCGCGACTTGATCGCCGTTCTCGGCGACGAGACGCAGTTCGTGTTCGAGGCGCATTCGACCGACTACCAGCCCGAGGCGGCGCTCGCCACGCTGGTCCGCGACGGCTTCCCCATCCTCAAGGTCGGCCCCGGCCTGACCTTCGCGTTGCGCCAGACGCTCTATGGCCTCGACCTGATCGCCTCGGAGCTCGACGCCGCCTATGGCGGCCGGGAACTGGCGAATGCGATGGAAGCGCTGATGCTGTCGGAGCCGAACTACTGGCAGCGCTACTATCCCGGCACGCCGGATGAGCAGCATGTGCTGCGCCACTACAGCTACAGCGACCGTATCCGCTATTACTGGCCGCACGAGCAGGCCGAGCGCGCGGTGGCGAAGCTGATGGCGACGTTGAAGGGCCGGGCGATCCCCGAGCCGCTGGTCGCGCAGTACCTCGCGGAGGATGCGGAAGCGGTGCGCAGCGGCGAAACCGCCGCCACCGCCGAGGCGCTGCTGGAGCGCGGCGTAACGCGGATGCTGCAGCTTTACGGCCGCGCCTGCCGGCCGGAGTAGGGGATTTTCACCGGAGGCCGCGCTTCACCTCTCCCCACGAGAGAGGTGAAGAAGCCGAGCTCGGCGAAGCGGTGATGCCGCCTCGTCCGCAACAAGCCCCGTGACCCGCGTCGGCGTCAGCAGATGACGTCGGCGGTGCCGCCTGTGCCGATTGACTGGCAGCTGGTGAAGCTGCCGCCGGTCGAGGTGTCGCTCGTCTGGCAGCCGGCCAGCGACGCGGCGAACAGAAGCAGAGCCACAAAGATCTTCATCTCATCCCTCCCTGTGCAACCACAGGTGAGGGAAGATCTGCCTCGCAGTCGACGATTCAAGGAGGGATGCGTCAAACCCTCGTGAGCGACGCCGATGGCCCCGCTTACGAGGAAGGATGGCGCTCCCCACCCTGCTTCAGCTGTTGCGCTTGCGCAGTTCGGCGACCTGTTCGGGCGTCAGCGGGCGGGTAGCCTCGCCGCGCAGCATCAGGAACAGCTTGGCCGTCTCCTCCAGCTCCTCGGTCGCGTACATCGCGTCTTCCAGGCTCTTGCCGGCGACGACGGGACCGTGATTGGCGAGCAGCACGGCATGATGCTTGTCGGCCAGCTTCTCGACCGCCAGCGCCAGGCTCTCGTCGCCGGGCGGGTGATAGGGCACCAGCGGCAGCTTGCCGACGCGCATGATGTAATAGGCGGTCAGCGGCGGCAGGCAGTCATGATGGTCGATGTGGTGCAGGCAGGAAACCGCGACCGAATGGGTCGAATGCAGATGCACCACCGCCTCGCAGGTCGGGCGCTGCTTGTACATCACCCGGTGCAGGAAGGCTTCCTTGGTCGGCTTGTCGCCGCCGACATGGTTGCCGCTGGCGTCGATCTTCGAGATCTTGGCCGGGTCGAGGTCGCCGAGCGAGGCATTGGTCGGCGTCATCAGCCAGCCGCCGTCCGGCAGCGAGACTGAGATATTGCCGGTCGAGCCGAAGGTGAGGCCGCGCTGGAACAGCGAGGCGCCGCACTTGCAGATCCGCTCGCGCAGCGCGGATTCGGTTTGGGACGTCTGGCTCACGCGAGCGAACTCCATGCCTTGAGGAAGAAATCGGGCGCGCCGAAATTGCCTGATTTGAGCGCCAGCGCAACATCCGGACCGGAACGGCTCAACGTCCACGGCACGCCGGGATCGATCTCGGGGCCGATCGACAGCGCCTTGACGCCGAGCGCGTTGACGACGGCGCCCGACGTCTCGCCGCCGGCGACGAGCAGGCGGGTGAAGCCCTTTTCCGGCAGCGCTGAAGCCACCGCGGCGAGCAGGTCCTCGACCAGCGTGCCGGCCTTGTCGCGGCCGAGCTTCTCCTGCACGGCGCGCACGCTGTCGGGATCATCGCTCGAATAGACCAGCGGCGTCACGTCGGCCGCCTGCGACACCAGCCAGTCGATCACCTCGGCCGGGCTCAATCTGCCGGCGGCAATCTCGAGCGGGTCGATGCGCAGCGTCGGCAGTCCAGCCTCCTGCGCCTTGGCGACCTGGCCGCGCGTCGCTGCCGAACAGGAGCCGGCGAGGATCGCGCCACGCCCCTTCGGGGCTTCGATCGAGGTCGCCGGCGGCGTCAGTTCGTCGATCAGCCCGGCGTCGCGATAGGCGGCGGGCAGGCCGATGGCGATGCCTGAGCCGCCGGTGACGAGTTGCAGGTCCACCAGAGCCTTGCCGATCTCGCGCAGATGCGCGTCCTGCAGCGCGTCGACGATGGCGATGCGCTTGCCGGCTGCCTGCTCGCGCTGGAACGCCTTCGCGATGGCCGGTGCGCCGGCATCGACATCGGCATAGGCGACCAGCCCGACCGGCAGCTCGGTCTGGCGCTGCAGCACGCGGCGAAGGTCGGAATCGCGCATCGGCGTCAGCGGGTGATCGCGCATCGAGCTTTCGTTGAGCGGCACGCCGTTGACGAAGAGATGGCCCTGGTAGATCGAACGGCCGGTCGCCGGGAAGGCGGGGCAGGCGATGGTGAAGCCGGCATCGAGCCGATTCAGCAGCGCCTCCGTCACCGGACCGATATTGCCCTTGTCGGTGGAATCGAAGGTCGAGCAATATTTGAAGAACAGCCGCTCGGCCCCGTGCGCCAGCAGCCACTCCGCCGCCGCGAGCGACTGCGCCACGGCGTCGGCGGCGGGAATGGTGCGCGACTTCAGCGCCACGACGAGCGCGTCGACTTCCGTGAGGTCGAGATCGTCGCCGGGCAGGCCGGTGCTCTGCACCGTGCGCAGGCCCTCGCGCGACAGCATCAGCGAGAGATCGGTTGCGCCTGTCAAATCGTCGGCGATGCATCCAAGCAGCATGCGATGAGGTCCTTCGAGGAGGTTAGGTCCGAGGGGCGGGCAGGGGACGGACCGGCTGGCCGCGACATGGTGCGTTGCAAGACATTTTCGCCCTCCCCCGGGCTTGACGGCGGGCATCCCGGCTCGGCAAGTAATGGCTACTGTTAGCGCTGTCATGACGATTCCGCAAGAAATGACAGCGCTAGCATTCGGCGATCCGGGAACGGTCGTCTCTGGCAGAAGGAATTGACGCATGAGCGCGAACGAAGTGTCCGGGCCGCGGGTCTCGGTGATCGGCCTCGGTTCGATGGGCTATGGCATGGCGCAATCGCTGGCGCGCGGCGGCTTCGCCGTCACCGGGTTCGACACGCGGCCGGAGGTGGTGGCGAAGTTCGCTGCCGCGCATGGCGCCGGCGCCGCGTCGCTGGCGGAGGCGGCGTCCGGGGCGGACATTCTCGTCGTCGTCGTCGTCAATGCCGACCAGACGGAACAGGTGCTGCTCGGCGAGGGCGGGGTGCTGGCCTCGGCAAGGCCGGGCGCGGTGATCGTTTCCTGCGCCACCATGGCGCCGGAACGGGCGCGCGCGCTCGCGGCGGCCGTCGAGGCGGCCGGCCGCCACTATGTCGATGCGCCGATTTCCGGCGGTGCGACGCGGGCGGCGGAAGGCGCGCTGACCATGCTGGTCTCCGGCAAGCCAGTGGCGATCGACAAGTCCCGCGCGGCGCTCGACGCCATGTCGGCCAAGCTCTATCTGCTCGGTGACGAGCCGGGAATCGGCGCTTCCTTCAAGATCGTCAATCAGTTGCTGGCGGGCGTTCACATCGCTGCCGCCTCCGAGGCGATCGTCTTCGCCAAGCGGCTCGGGCTCGACATCGCCAAGGTCTATGAGGTGATCACCGCTTCGGCCGGCAATTCCTGGATGTTCGAGAACCGCATGCCGCATGTGCTCGACGGCGACTATTCGCCGAAGAGCGCGGTCGAGATCTTCACCAAGGATCTCGGCATCATCGCCGACATCTCCCGCAGCGAGAAGTTCGCGACGCCGATCGCCTCGTCCGCGCTGCAGATGTTTCTGATGACGGCCGCCGCCGGAATGGGCAAGGATGACGACGCCTCCGTCGCACGCCTCTACGCGAGGATCGCCGGCATCGACCTGCCTGGCGCCGCCGCCTCCACTGACAAGGACTGAGACTCCGATGCCGCGTTTTGCCGCCAATCTCTCGATGATGTTCAACGAGTGGTCGTTCCTCGATCGCTTCGCCGCCGCCGCCGATGCCGGCTTCAAGGCCGTCGAGTTCCTGTTTCCCTACGATTTCTCGCCGGAGGACGTTGCCGGCAGGCTGAAGGCGGCGGGGCTGGAGCAGGCGCTGTTCAACCTGCCGCCGGGCGACTGGGCGGCCGGCGAGCGCGGCATCGCCGCGCTGGCGGGTCGGCACGACGAGTTCCGCGCCTCGGTGATGAAGGCGCTCGACTATGCGCTGGCGACCGGCGTCAAGCGGCTGCACATGATGGCGGGCCTGGCGCCGAGCCATTCGGCCGAGGCCGGCGAGCGCTACCGCGACGCCGTGCGCATGGCCTGCGCGACGATGGAGCCGCATGGCATCGACATCGTGCTGGAGCCGATCAACCGGCGCGACATGCCGGGCTATTTCCTGAATGATTTCGACATGGCGGGCGAAATCATCGACGAGCTCGGCCTGCCCAATCTGAAGCTCCAGTACGACATCTACCACCGCCAGATCCTGCATGGCGACGTGGTGAAGAGCCTGGAGGAACTGCTGCCGGTGATCGGCCATGTCCAGATCGCCTCGGTGCCGCTGCGCAACGAGCCGGGCACGGGCGAACTCAACGATTTCCGCATCTTCAACGAACTCGACCGGCTCGGCTATGACGGCTTCGTCGGCTGCGAATACCGGCCCGCCGGCGCGACGCTGGATGGTCTCGGCTGGATGAAGCAGACGACGCTGCGCTGAGATTGGGAGGTGGCGCCTTCGCAAGCGGCGCCCGTCATCCGGCCAAGAGCGCTTTCGAGCGAAGGGGATACCGGTTCGCGTCAAGAAAATGCGGCCAAACAGAGCGCCTGATCCTTTTCGTGTTTCGATGAAACACGGAAAGGATCTAGCCGAACCGGTTTGCGGGCAGGCCCTTCACCGCGGCGTCGAGCGCGAACAGGCCGCCCTCCTGCGGATTGGCGGCGAGATGTCCTGATGTCATGGTGAAGCGGGCCGAGGTGACGAACAGAGTGGCGAGATCCGGTCCGCCGAAGGCGCAACTGGTCGGCCAGGAGCAGGGCAGCTCGACGACGCGATCGACGCGGCCATCCGGCGCCGTGCGGGTCAGGCAGGCGCCGCCGACCACCCGCGCCGTCCAGACGTAGCCCTCGGCGTCCATCGTCGAACCATCCGGCAGGCCGCGGCCGAACCCCTGCTGCAAGATCCGGCGGTCGGACAGAAGGCCATCCGCGCCGATCCGGTAGCTGTAGAGCGTGTTCTTCGGCGTATCGGCGGTGACGAAGCGGTCGGTGGCCGGCCAGACGAAGGTGTTGGTGATGGCGAAGCTATCGTCCGAAAGCCGCGTCAGCCGGCCGTCCGGGCTGTAGCGATAGATCCTGCCGGTTTCTTCCGGCGCGTCGAGCGGACTGTCGTCGTCGGCGATGTTGTTCCGCATCGTGCCGATCCAGAAGCTGCCGTCCGGCGCGACGACGCCCTCGTTCAGCCGATTGGCGGGGAGGTCGGGCTCGACCTCGCGGACGGGGACAGGCTCGCCGTGCCAGTCCCACAGGCAGATGTCGCGCTCCATCCCGACGATCGCGCCGCCATCCACGCGGAGGCCGATGGAGGTCGGGCGTCCGGCGAGCGGCCAGATCCGGTGGTCGCCGCTCGTGGGATCGAAGGCGTGGATGCGCCGGCCGATGATGTCGACCCAGACGAGGCGCTGGCGCTCCGCATGCCAGACGAGGCTTTCGCCGACGCTGTCCGCGGCATCGAGGACGAGTTTCGCCGTCATGGCTCACCAGCCGCCGTCGATGGCGATGTTTTGGCCGGAGATCATCCGCGCCGCGTCCGAGCAGAGGAAGGCGGCTAGGTCGGCGACGTCTTCGGGCTGGACGCGCGACTTCAGGCTCTGCTGCTTCAGCACCCAGTCCTGGAATTCCTGCAGCCGGTCGGCGAAGACACGGTCCTCCGCCTCCGACACCACTGCGCCCGGCGAGATCGCGTTGACGGTGATCCCGTATCGCCCCAGCTCGCGGGCAAACGCCTTGGTGAGGCCCAGCATCGCGCCCTTGGAGGCGACATAGGGAACATAGCCGTCCCATTGGCCGTTCAGCGTGATCGAGGTCAGATTGACGATCCGGCCCCATTGCCGGGCCTTCATCCCGGCCGCGCAGGCGCGGGTCAGCGCGAAGGCGGCCGAGGAATTGACCCGGACCTGGTCCTCGTATTCCTGCAGGCTGAATTCCTCATGCGGCTTGTTGAGGATCAGCGCCGCATTGTTGATGAGGATGTCCACGGGCCGGTCGAGCCGGGCTACGGCCGCCTCGGCCGCCGCGAGGTCGTTCAGATCGACGCCGAGCCAGCCGGCGCCTTCGAGCGGCTCCGAGCCCGGGCGGTCGAGCACCGTGACCACGGCGCCGGCCGCGATGAATTTCTGCGCCATCGCCCGGCCGATGGTACCGAGCCCGCCCGTGATCAGGGCGTGTCTTTCGGAAATCGTCATGGCGCGCTCCTCACAGGACGTCGTGCACTTCTTCGATCGACGTCTCGGAGATCGGCTTGTCGAGCACGACCTTGCCGAGCGCCATGGCGACGACGCGGTCGCAGCAGGCGAAGACGTGATGCATGTTGTGGCTGATGAAGATGCCGGTCACGTTCTGCTCCTTCAGCGATTTGACGAAGCCGATGACTTTGTTGGTCTCCTTGACCGACAGATGGTTGGTCGGCTCGTCGAGGATCATCACCTTCGACTTGAAGTGCATGGCGCGGGCGATGGCGACGCCCTGGCGCTGGCCGCCCGACAATTCGCCGACCAGCGCGTCCGGGGAGCGCAGGTGCAGGTCGACATTGGCGATCGCCTCCATGCTCTCGGAGCGCATGCGCGCCTGGTCGAGCAGGCCGACGCCCATGAACGAGGCCTTCAGCGGCTCTCGACCGATGAACAAATTGCGGGCGATGCTCATGTTGGGGACCATCGAATTGTACTGGTAGATGGTCTCGATCCCCAGGTTCATCGCGTCGCGCGGCCGGTTGATCTCGGCCGGCCGGCCCTCGACATAGATCTCGCCCTCGTCCTTCGGATGCAGGCCCGCCAGGATCGAGATCAGCGTCGACTTGCCGGCGCCGTTGTCGCCGACGAGGCCGACGGCCTCGTTGCGCTTGAAATCCAGGCTGACGCCCTTCAGGGCGTGGACGCCGGAATACCATTTGTGCAGGTCGCGGACCGAGATGATCGGCTGGTCGTGGTTGGCTTCGTGTGCCGCGGTCATCATACCGTCTCCACCTTCATGGCGCGGCCGCGCTTGCGCAGCCACGAATTGCCGACGACGGCGAGGATGGTCAGGGCGCCGATGGCGAACTTGAACCAGTTGCCGTTGACCTGGCTCAGCACCATGCCGTTGTCGATGACGCGGATCAGGGTAGCGCCGACGATGCCGCCGATGATCGAGCCGATGCCGCCGAGGAGCGACGTGCCGCCGATGACGGCGGCGGCGACCGCGGCGAGTTCCAGCCCTTCGCCGATCGAGGGCAGGGGCGAGCCGATGCGCAGCACCTGGATCGTGCCGGCGAGACCGGCGAGCACCGAGCAGATCATGAAGCAGGCGATCTTCACCGTTGACGAGGGGATGCCCATGGCGTTGGCCGCCGGCAGGAAGCCACCCGTCGCCCGCACCCAGTTGCCGAAATTGGTCCTCGAAAGCAGCAGACTGACGAGGATGGCGATGACGACGAACCAGAGGAACGAGGCGCGGAACAGGTTGCCGGGGCCGACGAACTCGACGAACAGCCACATCGGGATCTCGTCGGTCTTCAGCCGCGGCGGGAAGCCGCCCGAGATGACGATGGTCAGCGAGCGCGCCATGAACAGCATGCCGAGCGTGGTGATGAAGGAGGGGATGGCGAAGCGGATCGTCAGCCAGCCATTCGCGAGGCCGATGGCCGCGCAGACCAGCAGGCCGATCAGCAGGGCCGGCCAGAAGCCCCAGCCCATGGTCATCAGCACGGCGAGCGTCATCGGGCTCAGCGCGAAGACCGAGCCGACCGAGAGGTCGAACTCGCCGCAGATCATCAAGAGGGTGACGCCGATGGCGACCAGCGCCATTTCCGGCAGCAGGCCCAGCACGCCGCGCATGTTGGCGACGCCGAGAAACACGCCCTGCGACATGACCTGGAAGAACACGATCAGGCAGATCAGCAGCAGGCCGGCCGCAAGTTCTGGCTTTTGCAGCGATATCTTCAGAAGCCGTCTCATTGCGGCAGTTCCTTTTCAGCGGGCACGGTCCCACAGGCGCCGCGCGGGCGCCCGTGGGGCATCAGGTCGGGACAGGCGTTAGCGAAGGCCCTTGGCGGCCAGTTCCATGAGGGCGGCGGCGTCGGCCGCCTTGACGATGCCCTGCCCGGTGTCGACATTGGCGGGCGCCAGGCCGAAGTTCTTGGCGAGGTAGACCATCATGACGGGCATGAAGCCCTGCATGTAAGGCTGCTGGTCGACCTCGACCTGGATATAGCCCTTCTGCATCTGCTCGACCGCTTCCGGCACGAGGTCGAAGCCGCCCAGCAGGACCTTGCCCGGCGCTTCGCCGCGATCGGCGAGGACGCGGGCGACGCCGGCATGCCAGAAGCCGGTGTCGAAATAGGCGGTGGTGTCGGGATGGGCCGCCAGATAGGCGCCGACGCGGTCCGAGGTGATGGCGAGGTCGGTGCCGCTGTCGATCTTCTCCCAGCTGACGTCGCGGCCGGAGGAAGCCTTGTACTCCTCGAGGAAGCTGATCACGCCCTGGCCGCGCTGCTCGGACCAGTTCTGGCCCGGCGCCGAGATGCCGACCAGCACCTTGATCGGCCCCTCGGCCGGGAAGTTCGCGGCCTGCGCCTGGCCGAGCGAATGGCCGGCGGCGAGGAAGCCCTGGCCGACGAAGGCCTGGCGCGCATTGCCCTTCGCGCCTTCGAGATCGTCGACGTTGACGCCGATCACGACGATGCCGGCGTCGCGGGCGCGCTGGATCACGTCGTCCAGCGCGTTGTTGTCGACGATCGAGGTCAGGATCGCGGCAGGCTTCTGCGCCAGCGCGGCCTCGAGATTGGCGAGCTGTTCCGGAACGGAGCCCTCGGTCTGGGTGAACAGCATCTGGCAGTTGGCGGAAACCTTCGCGCAGGCGTCGTCATAGCCCTTCTTCGCCGCCTGCCAGAACGTGTTCGAGGCTGACGAGTGGACCGCGAAGACGATGTCGAGCTTTTCTTCCGCCATCGCCAGACCGGAGGCGGTGGTCAACATGGCGACTGCGAGAGCCGTTGCTTTCAGTCTCATCATTTTGCTCCTCCCGAGCGTTGAAATTCTAGAGAGACGTCGCGTCCGTGATCTGGCGGGTGACGGTGTAGGCCCGCTCCAGATCGGGGTGCAGTTCCATGCCGAGGCCCGGTCCCGGCGGCACGGTGATCATGCCGTCCTTCACCTCGGGCAGTGCGGTGACGAGGTCGCGGTACCAGGTGCGGTAGAAGGCGCGGACGCTTTCCTGGACCAGCGCGTTCGGCGCGTTCAGCGACAGATGCGTCGAAGCGCAGAGGACGACCGGCCCGGTGCAGTCATGCGGCGCGACCGGCAGGTGCCAGGCCTCCGCCATTGAGGCGATCTTGCGCGCCTCGGACAGGCCGCCGCACCAGCTCAGGTCGAGCATGACGATGCCGGCCGCCCCGGTTTCCAGCAGATCGCGAAAACCCCAGCGCGAACCGAGCGTCTCGGAGGCCGAAATCGGCGCATGCGAGACGGCGGCGTAGCGCGACAGGCTCGACAGGCTGTCCATTTTGATCGGGTCTTCGTGCCAGAAGGTGCCGAACGGCTCCAGCGCCCTGGCGATCTGCATCGCCGGCAGCAGCTGCCACATCGAATGGAACTCGACCATGATTTCCATCCGGTCGCCGACGGCGTTGCGGATCTTCTCGAACGGCACCAGCGCCTTCTTCAGGTCTTCCGGCGAGATGTATTGCCCGCGCGACTTCTCGGCGGCGATGTCGAACGGCCAGATCTTCATGGCCGTGATGCCGTCGTCGAGCAGGGAGTGCGCCAGCTCATCGGCCCGATGCAGGAAGCCGTTCAGGTCGTCATAGTCCTTGTGGCCGCCGCCGAGGTCGTAGTTGCCCGTCGTCTGGCCGGTGGCCTTCTTGATGTATTCGGTGCCGGCGCAGGTGTTGTAGGTGCGGATCTCGCGCCGGGTGAAGCCGCCGAGCAACTGGGCGATCGGCTGGTTCACCGCCTTGCCGAACAGATCCCAGAGCGCGATGTCGAAGGCGGAATTGCCGCGCACCTCGGCGCCGGACGACCGGAAGCCGAGATAGCCGACGAGATCGCCGGACAGCTTGTCGATCTCCAGCGGATCGCGGCCGATGACGCGCGGGGCGACGTATTCATGCAGGTGCGCCTCGACCGTCGCGGCGCCGAAGAAAGTCTCGCCGAGACCGGTGAGGCCTTCGTCGGTATGCACCTGCACCCACAGCAGGTTGGGCCGTTCGGCGATCCGAACCGTCTCGATGGCAGTGATTTTCATGGGATCCTCAGGACAGTCCGGCCGACAGGAGGGCGCGCACGCTTTCATCAAAATGGACGGCCATGGCGGAGACGGCCTTCTGCGGATCGCCGGCCGCGACGGCGCTGGCGATCTCCTCGTGGGTCGCGATCATCGCGTCGCGCGCTTCCTGGCTCGTGCGGCTCTTCCAGCCGATCGGCCAGGTCTGGCGGGCGATGCCCTGGAACGCGCCGACGATCAGCGCGAAGACCGGGTTCTTCGACGCCCGCGCGAGCGCGCGGTGGAAGGCGAGGTCGTGCTCCATCAACCGGTCGGGATCGTGGATCGAGGCGCGCATCGCCGCCGCCTCTGCCAGGATCTCGGCCGCCTCGGCGTCGCTGCGGCGGATCGAGGCGAGGGTGACGATGCGCGTCTCGATGGTCCGGCGCACGTCGTAGATCTGCTGCACGTTGATCTGATCGGTGTGCACGCCGTGCTCGATGATCAGCGACATCGCGCCATGGTCGATCGGCGAGATGGTGGCGCGCTTGCCGGTGGCGAGCTCGATGATCCGCATCGCCGCGAGGGAGCGGAACGCCT
This sequence comes from Kaistia sp. MMO-174, assembly GCF_037147815.1. NCBI lineage: Bacteria > Pseudomonadati > Pseudomonadota > Alphaproteobacteria > Hyphomicrobiales > Kaistiaceae > Kaistia > Kaistia sp. MMO-174. Next base: position 307,150 of record NZ_JBBCUO010000002.1, read on the forward strand.
CGCGCACGACGGTGCGGGAAACGTTGAGCTCCTTCGACAGCGTCGCTTCCGACGGCAGCTTGTCCCCCGGCATGAGGTCGTTTTCGCGGATGTGGCGGGTGATGGCGCCGATGGCGTCGCCGACCAGTCCTCCGCCGTTCACTCGATCAGGCTGCATGCCGAAACTCCCTTACCTGTATGACAGGTTACACATGACCTGTGATTAGAATCCGGAATCATGTCTGTCAAGTGCCGCTGACCTGCGCGTCGCGTCGGGTCCCCGCCGAGTGGCGTGCGGCGGCGTGGCGTCGGGGCGATCGAGGGGGAAGGCCCCGCGCAGGCAACGCCTGGCGATGACGGCGCCGCTGCACCGCGGGCGTTCGGCCAGCCAGCAGCGGGCGAGGTCGGGCTGAGGAGGCGTGGTCGGATCAGGCGTAGGGCCGGCGAGGGGGCTGTCTCGTGCCGTCCGATATGGTCTTCCGGCCATGGGCCGTTCTGGCGCGCAAACGAATTCGGGGCCCGGAACGTCTGTTCCGGGCCCCGAATTCAGTTCGTCGGAGTTGGGTCTGTTAGCCGGCCGTGGCGGCTGCCTTGCCGGTGGCGCGGGCGGCCGCGCTCTCGATCATGATCTTGTGCATGCGGCGGCGTTGCAGTTCACGGTCGGCGATGACGCCGAGCATGATCACTGCGCCCATGACGGTGTAGTTCAGCGAACTCGGGATGCCGAGCATGTTGACGAGGTTCTGCAGCACCTGCAGCAGCACCGTGCCGAGGAAGATGCCGAGGATCGAGCCTTCGCCGCCGCGCAGCGAACAGCCGCCCAGCACGGCCGCCGCGACCGCGTAGAGCTCGTAGAAATTGCCGTGCGCCGAGGGCGAGACCGACTGCGTGTAGAACACGAAGAAGATCGCCGACAGGCCGGTCAGGAGGCCCGCGATCGAATAGGCGGCGGTGACGACGAGCTTGGTCGGAATGCCGGAGAAGCGCGCCGCTTCCTCGTTCTTGCCGACCGCGAAGAGATAGCGGCCGAACACCGACTTGTGCAGCACCACCGACATGACCAGGCAGACGGCGACGAAGAAGATGAAGGCGTTCGGCACCACGCCGACGCGGCCGGACACCAGCCATTCGAGCGTCTCGTAGCCGCTGCCATAGCCGAAGCCGGCGGTCGAATCGGCGGTGTAGTAGCGCGCCAGGCCGCGGTAGATCAGCAGGCCGCAGAGGGTGACGACGAAGGGCTGCAGCCGGAGCTGCGTCACCAGCAGGCCGTGGATGGTGCCGAGGATGACGCCGCCGCCGACCGTGATCAGCAGGGCGAGCGGCCAGCCGATCTCGTGATTGACCAGCAGGTCGAGGAAGATGATGCCGAGCAGCGCCAGCATCGAGCCGACCGACAATTCGATGCCGCCGGTGATGATGACGATGCCGACGCCGATCGCGAACAGGCCGAACAGGCCGATCTGGTTGGCGAGGTTGGTCAGGTTGATCTGCGAGATGAACTGCGGGTTGAGCACCGCGGTGATCGCGCCGATGACGATGATCAGCAGGAAGAGACCGAGTTCTTTCCTAAGCATGTTGGATGGCTTCCTGTTGGATCGTCCCGCCGACGGCAAGCGTCAGCACGTTGTGTTCGGAGAATTGGTTACGTTCGAGATGGCCGGAGACGTGGCCCTCATGCATGACGATCATGCGGTCGCTGACGCCCAGCACTTCCTCCATGTCGCTCGAGATCATGAGGATGGCGACGCCGGCGTCGGCGAGTTCGCGCATCAGCGCGTAGATCTCGCTCTTGGCGCCGACGTCGATGCCGCGCGTCGGTTCGTCGAAGATCACGACATTGGGCTGCATCGACATCCATTTGCCGAGCACGATCTTCTGCTGGTTGCCGCCGGAAAGCGTGAGAGCGATCGTGTCGACATTGGGCGCCTTGATCTTGAGCTTGCGGCCCTGCTCTTCGGCGACCTTGTGCTCCTCCGCCGTGTCGACCAGCGTCATCCGCGCATAGCGCGGCAGGCTCGCAAGCGTGATGTTCTCGGCGATCGGCAGGTCGAGCACGAGGCCGGAGCGCTTGCGGTCCTCCGGCGCCAGATAGATGCCGTTCGCGATCGCCGACTGGACGTCGCCGAGCTTCACCGGCTTGCCGTCTATCGTGATGCGGCCGCCGAGCGCCGGATCGACGCCAAAGATCGCCTGCGCCACTTCGGTGCGGCCGCAGCCGACGAGGCCCGCCAGGCCGACGATCTCGCCGCGGCGGATCTTGAACGACACCTTGGTGTTGGAAAACGCGGTGGTGACGAGATCCTCGACGATCAGGCCGCTGTCGCGGGGCGGGCTCTTCGGCGGCACATAGAGCGATTTCAGCGATCGGCCGATCATCAGCCGGATCATCGCATCATGCGTGATCTGCTCCCGGTCGAGCGCGCCGACGCGCTGGCCGTCGCGCAGCACGACGACGCGGTCGGCGCAGGCCATGACCTCGGAAAGCCGGTGCGAGATGTAGATGACGCTGACGCCGGACTGGCGCAGCTCGCCGATCACCTCGAGCAGCCGCTCCGTCTCTGTCAGGGTGAGGGAAGAGGTCGGCTCGTCCATGATGATGACGCGCGCGTCATAGGAGAGCGCCTTGGCGATCTCGACCATCTGGCGCTGCGCGATCGAAAGGTCCTCGACCAGCGCACGGGCGTTGAAATCGACGCCCAGACGGTCGAGCAGGGGCTGCACCCGCGCCCGGAGCGCCTTCTGGTCGATCAGCTTCAACGGGCCGCCGAAACGTGGCTCGCGCCCGATCAGGACATTGCCCGCGACGTCGAGATTCTCGAAAAGGTTGAGTTCCTGGTGGACGAAGGCGATGCCGGCGCCGGTCGAGCTGTTCACCGTCAGCGCCGTGTGTTCGACGCCGTCGATCCAGATCGATCCCGCGCTCGGGGCGACCACCCCGCCGAGAATCTTCATCAGCGTCGACTTGCCGGCGCCGTTCTCGCCAATCAGGCCGAGCACCTCGCCGCGATTGACCATGAGGTCGACGCCGTTGAGGGCGGTCACGCCCGGATAGGTCTTGGTGATGGCCCGTAGTTCTAGAATTTTCTCTGTCATCATGCCCGCGAGAGGATCGTCCGGGCGGCAGCCCGGGTCGCATGGAGACCAGACGTGTCCCGGACCGAGCGGCCCGGGACACGCACGCGATCGGGCTGTTACTTGGCGGCCAGGACCTTCTTCAGGTTTTCGCCAAATTCCTTGACGTTGGACTTGTCGATGATCTGCGTCGGGACGATCTGCAGCTTGTTCTCGGGGATGACCGACTTGTCGCCCTCGATGATCTTCGCCATGTTGATCATCGACTGGTAGCCGAACTCGTAGGGCTGCTGGACGACGGTGCCGTCGATCACGCCTTCGGCGACGCCCTTGAGGGTCTGCTGGTCTTCGTCGAAGCCGACGATCTTGACCGAACCGGCCTTACCCAGTGCCTTCACCGCGTTGTAGATCTGCGGGGTGTTGTAGGCCCACAGGCCGACCAGAAGGTCGATGTCCGGGTACTTGGTCAGCGTGTCCTCGACATTCGCCTTGGCCTTGGCCTGGTCGCCGCCATCGGTGCGGATGTCGATGATCTCGATATTGGTGCCGGCGATAGCTTCCTTGATGCCCTGGCTGCGCTCGCGGGCATTGGCCGCATCCATCGTACCCACGAACAGCATCGCCTTGCCGCCGTTCGGCAGAGCCTTCTTCATCAGTTCGCCTGCCTGGCGGCCGGCGGCGACGTTGTCGGTGCCGACATACATCAGGCGGTTCGACTTCGGCGCGTCGGCGTCATGGGTGATGAGCACGGCCTTCGAGGCGACCTCGTTGAGGATGGCGGTCGAATCGTCCGGGTTGACCGGGCTGATGGCGACGCCGGCGACGCCGCGGGCGAGCAGGTCCTCGAGGATCTTCTTCTGGGCCGCGGCCGACATTTCGCCGGGGATGTAGAACTCGATGTTGTAGTTCGGCAGCTCGGCCTGGGCCTTGTTGGTGCCGGCGCGCGCGATCGTCCAGAAGTCGGCCGGGACGTTCACCACGAAGGCGAGCGTCTTCTTGTCCGCCGCGAAGGACGGGCTGGTCGCGCTCAGCGCCATCGCGATGGCCGACGATGCGATGATCAGGGTACGTCTGTTGAAGATGTGCATTTGTTTCCTCGCCCTATGTTAGTTTCAGTATGTTTTTTGAATGTGGGAAATAAGCAGGCGATACCGCCTGAATACATCCTTTGCCGAACGCGAACGGATCCTCGGTCCTTCGTGTCGCGCGGATCGATGTTTTCTCGATCTGCATGCCGGGATGTACTGGATATAGGAGGTTGGCTTCCTCGCTCCTCCGTCCATGGACGGAGCCCTCCAGCTCGGAAAACTCTCTATAGACAGTATATCTCTTGCGGAGAACTCCTGTGGGGAGCTTTCCGTTCAGATGTTCCTCAATCCAGGCGTAACACCTTGTTTAAATTCAAGGTTCCTATACGCGGCCTCCCCTACGCTATTGTGCGACGAATAGGGCCGTCAAGCGTAAATCGTCGGCAAAACATTATCGGCGGGAGCGCGTTGACTATTTTGACAGCGCTGTCATGATTGCTCCCTCAAGCTCGCGCTTCGACGAGCAGGGAGGGAGGGAATAGATGTCTGAAGACAAGCATTCCAAGTCGCGCCGTGACTTTTTCCGCACCGCCGGCGTCACCGCCGCCGGCAGCGCCGCCGCCATGCTGGGCGGCCTCGGCATCAGCCCCGCGATGGCGCAGGAGATGGCCGCCGCGACCGGGCGTTCCGAGAAGCCGCTGAAGGCGGCCTTCTCCAATGCCGGCCTGCAGGCGACCTGGTGCGCCCAGGGCAAGCAGGCTGCCGAGCACTGGGGCAAGCTCTTCAACGTCGAGGTCACCTGGTTCGACGGCCAGCTCGACGCGGTCAAGCAGCGCGCCGCCATCGACAACATGGCTTCGCAGAAGTGGGACTTTGTCGCGATTCAGGCCTTCGGCATCGGCACGTTGATCCAGCCGGTGCAGAAGATGATCGACGCCGGCATTCCGGTCATCGACATGGACACGCTGATCGCCCCGTTGGAGAAGATCAACGTCCACACCTTCCTCGCCCCGAACAACGAGTTCATGGGCGCCGCGGTGACCCAGGCTCTCGTCTCCAAGCTCGGCGGCAAGGGCAAGATCATTATGACGCAGGGCGCGCTCGGCCATACCGGCGCCCAGGGTCGCGCCGCCGGCTTCAAGTCGGTGATCGCCAACAATCCCGGCATGGAAGTGCTCGACGACCAGCCGGCCGATTGGGACGTCACCAAGGCTTCTCGCCTGTGGGACACCTATCTGACGAAGTACCCGCAGATCGACGCGGCCTTCTTCCACAATGACGACATGGCGCTCGCCGCCTACAACGTCATGAAGTCGCGCGGCCGCACCGACATCCTGATCGGCGGCGTCGACGCCATGCCCCCGGCGATCGCCGCTGTCGCCGATGGCCGCATGTACGCGACCGTCCGCAACCCGTCCTCCCGTATCCATGGCGGCGCCATCGTCGCCGGCGTCGCCGCTGTCGTCAGCGGCGAGAAGACGGGCGAGGGCATTCCGAAGAATGTCGTCACCGATGGTCCCGTCGTCACCAAGGACAATGCTGCCGGCATGCAGTGGATGCAGAACCACTTCCTGATCTGATCCATCCGCATGAGCGGTCTCTTCCGGACGAGTTCGGTTCGTCGGAAGGGGCCGCGACGGTTCCCTGACAGGCGATGGCGGCCGGGCTGATCCGGCCGTCACCGTCGTCATGAGACCGTTTCCTGCCGTCGAACCGGTGAAACTGATGACGACCGATCCGCTTGATCCGAGCCGCGAAACGCCGCGCCTGCAGATGCAGGGCATCTCCAAATCCTTCGGCGGCGTCACGGCGTTGCGCGAAGTCGATTTCACGCTGCGCTCCGGCGAAATTCACGGCCTCGTCGGCGAAAACGGCGCCGGCAAGTCGACGATGATGAAGATCATCGCCGGCGTTCATACAGATTACGAAGGCAAGATGCTGATCGACGGGAGGGAAGTGCATTTCCGCTCCGCCCGTGACGCGCTCGCCGCCGGCATCGGCATGGTGCACCAGGAATTGAGCATCATGCCGGACCTGACGGTCGGCGAGAATGTCTATCTCGGCAAGCAGCCGGTGACGGGCGCCGGCATCATCGACTGGCGCACCATGATGTCGGGCGCGCACGAGCAGCTGAAAAGCCTCGGCATAGACGTCGATCCGAAGACGCGCATGGGCGACCTGCCGATCGGGCTGCAGCAGCTGATCGAGCTGGCGCGCGTGATCTTCTCCGGTGCGCGCATCATCATCCTCGACGAGCCGACCTCGGCGCTGTCGCCGCCGGAAGTGCAGCTTCTGTTCGAGGTGCTGAAGGGCGTCCGCGCCAGCGGCCGCAGCATCGTCTTCATCTCGCATTTCCTCGACGACATTCTCTCGATCTCCGACACGGTCACGGTCTTCCGCAACGGCCGGCTGATCGTCACCCATTCTGTCGAGGGCATCGACAAGGGCTGGCTGATCGAGCGCATGATCGGCTCCGGTCACGAAGACCTGGAGGAGAGCTACACAGGCGCGATCACCCTGGCGTCGAAGCCCGGCCAGCCGGTCGTGCTCGCCGCCGAGCATCTCGGTTATGGCCGCGCCTATACCGACGTCACCTTCGACGTGAAGGCCGGCGAGATCCTCGGCATCTACGGTTTCATGGGCTGCGGCCAGATTGAACTGGCGCGGACCCTCTTCGGCAAGCTCAAGGCCGATACCGGCACACTGGCGATCGATGGACGAAAGCGCCGCCTGCGCAACACGACGCAGGCGCGCGAGGCCGGAATTGCCTTCGTACCCGAGAACCGGCGCTCGATGCTGTTCTACGAGCAGCCGGTCTACAAGAACGTCTCGATCAGCATCCTGGGCCGCATCTCGCGACTCTGGCTGAAGCCGACGATCGAGCGGTCGATCGCGCACAAGCATGTCGAGAGCCTGCATATCCGGCCGCCGCGCGCCGAGGTGGCGCTCGGAGCCCTTTCGGGCGGCAACCAGCAGAAGGTGGCGCTCGCCAAGTGGCTGACCCACCGCCCGAAGGTGCTGGTGCTCAGCGAGCCGACGCGCGGCATGGATGTCGGCGCCAAGGACGATGTCGTGAAGATTGTGCGGGCGCTGCGCGACGAGGGGCTCGCCGTCATCGTCGTCTCGGCCGAGCCGGAGACGGTTCTGTCGCTCGCCGATCGCGTCCTCGTCATGAAGAAGGGACGCATTGTCCGCGAATTTGCCAACGAGACGATCAGCAAGGATCGGCTGCTGGAAGCGGCCTGAGAAGGATTTGACATGACGTTCCAGCAAACCAGCACGGCGCGCGCCTCGAAGTCGAGCCTGTTCCTGCGCAGCCAGATGCGCAACATCGCCCCCTTCGCGACGCTGATCCTGCTGCTGATCTTCTTCAGCATCGCCAGCCCGTCCTTCGCGACGATCGACAACGCCTCGAACATCCTCACCCAGATCTCGGTGACGGGCATCATGGCGGTGGGGCTGACCTTCGTGATCCTCTGCGGTGAGATCGATCTGTCGGTGGCCTCGATCGCCAATGCGACCGGCATCGTGGTGGCGTATTTCACGTTGCAGGAAAGCTATGTGAACATCGCCAATATTCCAGTCGCCGGCTGGCTGGCGGTGGCTCTGGCTTTGGCGACCTGCGCCGGCCTCGGCCTGGTCAACGCCTTCGGCACCACATTCATCGGCATTCCGTCGTTTATCATGACGCTCGCTATGATGCAGATCGGCGCCGGCATCTCGGCGCTGCTGGTGCGCGGCCAGATCGCCTACAACGTTCCGGACATCGTCTCGACGCTCGGCTCCGGCAATGTCGGCGGCTTCCCGACCATCGCGCTGGTACTGCTCGCCTTCCTGGTCGTCGGCCATGTGACGCTGACCTACACGCGCTTCGGCCGCTACATCTACATGGTGGGCGGCAATCGCGAGGCGGCCGAGTATTCCGGCGTCAACGTGAAGCTTATCCTCGGCGCGGCGCTGGTGATCTGCGCCGTCTGCTCCGGCATCGCCGGCATGGTCGGCGTTGCCCATTTTGGCAGCGCCCAGCAGAACGAGTTCGACGGCTACCTGCTCGACGCCATCGCGGCGGTCGTTGTCGGCGGCACCAGCCTGTTCGGCGGACGCGGCGGCATCGGTAACACGATCGTCGGCCTCTGCGTCCTCGGCGTGCTCAACAACGGCCTCGACCACATCCAGATCGACAGCTTCCTGAAGATCCTGATCCGTGGCCTGATCCTGCTCGCCGCCCTCATCGTCAACGTCTACGTGCAGAACATCCGCAGCGTCGAGCGCGCGGAGGGCTGATGAGGACGGCTGGCACTTCCACAAGACGCAGAATGACGAAAGGACAGAAGCGTTGACGTCAGAGTCATCCTACCGGCCGCGCTATGGCGCCGCCTATCCGAGCCTGGTGGACAGCGTCGTGCTGATCACCGGCGGCGGCAGCGGCATCGGCGAGGAAATCGTCCGCCAGTTCGCCCGCCAGGGCTCGAAGGTCGGCTTCATCGACATCATCGAGGAACCGTCGCGGGCGCTGGTCGCGGAACTGGAGGCCGAAGGCCACACGGTCGTGTTCGAGAAGGCGGACCTGACCGACATCGACGCGACGCGCGCTGCGATTGAGGTGATCCGCGCCAAGCTCGGGCCGATCGCCATGCTGGTCAACAACGCCGCGCATGACCAGCGCGCCACCATCGACGAGATCACGCCGGAATTCTGGGATTCGCGCCAGGCGGTGAACCTGAAGCACCAGTTCTTCTGCGCCCAGGCCGTCTATAAGGACATGGCCGAGCTCGGCGGCGGCTCGATCGTGAATGTCGGTTCCTTCGCCTATATCGCCGGCGTCGAGGGACTCACTCCCTATCTCGCCGCGAAGTCGGGCGTCATCGGCCTGACCCGCGGCCTGGCGCGCGAACTCGGGCCGCACAACATTCGCGTCAATTGCGTTCTGCCCGGCTGGATCATGACGCAGCGCCAGCTCGATCTATGGGTCACGCCAGAAGTAGAGCAGGCGATCTTCACGCGGCAATGCCTGAAGCGGAAGATCTATCCGGCCGACATCGCCCGCGTGATCATGTTCTTCGCTTCCGATGAGTCCGGCGCCTGCACCAACCAGAGCTATGTCGCGGATGGTGGCTGGACGTAAGTCGCGCGGGAGTGGGTTCAGGCGCGGCGATCCGTGATAAGGAGCCGCGTCCGGCATGGTCGGGCGTCCCTTACCCGGATGGCGTCGTCTCTATGAACGTGAAGAACTCCTATACCCTGGCCGATGTGGCGCAGCGCGCGGAAGTAAGCGAGATCACCGTCTCGCGCGTGCTGCGCAACAAGGCGTCGGTCGCCGAGAAGACGCGCGAGCGTGTGCTCGCGGTCGTTCGTCAGATGGGCTATGTGCCGAATCGGGTCGCTGGAACACTGGCTTCGGCCGGCTCCAACCTGATCGGGGTGGTGCTCCCGTCGCTGTCCAACATCGTGTTCCCGGATGTGTTGCGCGGCATTCATGCCTCGCTCGCCTCGTCTGGCTACCAGCCCGTGGTCGGAGTCACCGACTACGACATGGACACGGAAGAGGCGCTGGTCGCCTCGCTGCTCTCCTGGCAGCCGGCGGCCATGATCGTCTCCGGCCTGCACCATACGGACTACACGGTAGCGATGCTGAAGCGCTCGGGCGTGCGCATTGCCGAACTGATGGATATCGACGCGATGCCGCTCGATATCGCCGTCGGCATGTCGCATCGCCAGGCGGGCTATGATTCGGCGCTGCATCTGTTCCAGCGGGGCTATCGCCGCTTCGGCTATGTCGGCCATGACCGAAAGCGCGACGAACGCGCCGCCCGCCGCTATGAGGGGTTTCGTGAGGGACTTCAGGCGGTCGGCCTGTCGCTGGTTGGCGAGGCGGCCTCGGACGGGCCGAGCTCGACCCAAGACGGCCGAGACCTGCTCGCCCGCCTGCTGGCCGAGCATCGCGACCTCGATGTTGTCGTCTTCTCCAATGACGACATGGCGGTCGGCGGCGTGTTCCACTGCTTCGCTGCCGGCATCCGCCCGCGTGAGGATCTGGCGCTGTTCGGCTTCAACGGTCTCGATATCGGCCAGGCGCTGCCACAGCCGCTATCGACCATCCGTTCGCACCGCTTCCTGATCGGCCAGATCGCGGCCGAGATGATCCTGGAAAGCCCGGCGCATCCCGGCACGCCGACGATCCGCGACACCGGCTACGAGATCATCATCGGCGAGACGGCCTGACGCCCTACTTTTTCTCGATCGAGCTTATCTTGTTGTCGGCGCTGAGCACGAGGCTGTACTGCTCGTAGCGCGTGCCGTCGTCGCAGGTGACGAGGACGACGCGTCGCTTCGGCGTCGAGACCTTGGTGTCGACGGTCATGTAGCTGACGTGGCCGCACCAATGGCCGGCATTGCGGATCGCTCGCCCGGTCTGGCGCTCCAGCATGGTGGCGCTGGCCGATACCGGCACCATGACGACGGCCAGGGCCGCGAGCATCGCAAGCTTCATCGTTCCGTTCCTCGGCGGGCGTGGTTGCAGCATTCCGCGTCCCCACCGACACTAGCACACTCCGGCTCGGGATCATGCGGGGACACAGGAACTGCTTCTCTAGCATTCCGTGCAGCGCGATGGTTTGATTTCGCGCTGGTTGTTGGAAGATTGCGATTCTCACTGGGGCCATGAATCTCTCGAACTGGATGCACCCGGACCGTGAAATCTGGCAGGCCGGCCTGCGGACGGCCGCGGCCGGCGGGCTGACGCTGCTCATCGCCGATTTCCTGGCGCTGCCGCAGGGCTACTGGGCAGTGATCTCGGCCGTCATCATCGTGCAGAACCGCATCGGCGCCTCGCTGCAGGCGGCGGCGAGCCGCGTCATCGGCACGCTGGTCGGCGGTCTCGTCGGCTTCGCCGTTGCCATGGTGATGCCGGCGACGCCGGTCGGCGCTTTTCTCGGCCTGGCGCTCGCCCTCGGCGTGCTCGGCATGATGGCGGTGCGGCATGTCAATCTGCGCGTCGCGCCGCTGACCGCGGCGATCCTGCTCGTCAGCGCGCCGTCGCACGTCGCCGTGACGATCTCCGCCACGCACCGGATGATCGAGATCCTTGTCGGCTGCGCGATCGGCGTACTGGTCTCGATGACAGTGGCGCCGGGCCGCTCGGATAGCTGGATGCGGACCGAGGCGGCCGAGATCCTGTCGCGCCTCGCCACGCTCTTCGGCATCGACCGCAGCGGCACGGACGAGGCCCGTGACGGCCGCATCGGCGAGGCCGACGCAGCGATCGACAAGGCATTCCGCTCGTTCGATACCTTGACCAAGGAGGTCGCGGAAGAGCGGGCGAGCCACATCTCGCGCGGTGTGGTCGACCCCGAACGGCTGCGGCATGGCCTGCGCGACCTGCGCACCTCGTCCTCCTTCATGTTCCGGATGTCGCGCCTGCCGAAACCTGCCTCTGTCGCCGACGCGCTGGGCGGGCCGCTGGCCGAGGTGACCGCTGCGGTGCGGATGGCGCTGACAGGGCTTGGCCAGAGCCTGATCGCCCGCGCTGCGCCATCGGGGATGGACGCGCTCGATCGGTCGTTCGCCGCGTTCCAGGACACGGCCCAGAATCTTATGGGCGGCGATTCCGCCATGGACGCCTCGGCGGTCGCCTATCTCAACAACCTGTCCTTCGCGCTGGAGCAGGTGCGGCATTCGATTGCGAACGTGGCCGGCTGCGTATCCGATATGGCGGATGCGGCCGCCGGCCCCTAGAGGGGCCCGAAAAGGCGAGGAGTGGGGCGATGCGGCCTTTGGATATCATGTGGGTGGGGCTCGGCGGCGGCGCCGGATCGCTGCTGCGCTGGTGGATCGGGCGGGTGGTCGGGGAGCGCTACCACGGCGGTTTTCCGCTCGCGACCTTCCTGATCAACGTCAGCGGCGCCTTCGTCATCGGCTATCTGTCGGTGCTCTTCTCGGTCGACTGGCGCGACCGTTTCGGCACGGTCCTGAACGCGGGTGTGCTGACCGGCATCCTCGGCGGCTACACGACCTTCAGCAGCATGCAACTCGACGCGGCGAAACTCGATGATGCGGGAAAGCGAACCACGGCCTTCGGCTATCTGCTGCTGTCGGTGGCGGCTGGCCTGATCGCGGCCGCGCTGGGTGCGGCGCTGGCTCGGCTTCAGGGGTGAGGGGAGCGGATCATGATCAATCTCGTCATACTCGTCTTCGTCGGAGGCGCCATCGGCGCCATGGCGCGCGAGTTCCTGATGCTCGGCGTGCCCAACCTTTCCGACGGCTTCCCGATGGCGATCCTGGTCGCCAATGTCGTCGCGGCCTTCCTTCTCGGCCTCGTCACGGGTCTGCATAAGCGCCGCGCCGTCAGCGACGACGTCAACACCATGGTCGGGACCGGCATCATGGGTGGCCTGTCGACCTTCTCCAGCTTCGTCTACGGCTCGTTCGTGCTGATGTCGGCCTCGGTATCCGCGGCCGCCGTGGCGATCCTCTATCTGCTGGTCAGCCTGGCGCTCGGCTATGGCGCCGTGCGCCTCGGGCTCAGGCTCGGGCAGGGCGGGGCGGCCGCGTAGGGCCGGCGACTGGCCCGCCGGCCTGGCTCAGGCGAGGGTAGGCGTCGCGTTGGCGGGCTCGCTCTGGTGCGAGTGCGGCAGGACCCACGGTTCCTCGATCGGCATCAGGGTCGATTGGGCAAGCAGCCGGACGCTGGTCTCGTAGTCCGCGCGCAGCGCGATGAAGGCCTTGCGGCATTCGTCCTTGTCGGACTTCGTCGGCAGTCCGATCTCGCCGAGCCGGGCATAGAGCTGGTCGAAGTTCTCGATCAGCTTCGGATCGACGCTCCTGTGCGTCCAGGCGTCGGCCGGAATGCGCGGATTGAGCTCGATGGCGAGGCTCTTCAGCGCGTGGCAGCCGATCTCGCGGCAGATGCGAGCCGATTCCGTGTGCTTCTCGTCCAGGCAGGCGGTCAGGAGCGAGGTGGCGTCGAGCACGGCGGCGGCGGCGCCGACCCAGCTGGTGCCGCGATAGATCGCCGGCACATAGGCGAGGATCGGCGAGATCGAATGCGTTTCGAGCAGGCCGCGAAACCATTGCTCCCAATCCTCCCAGACGGCGCTGTGATGCTCGATCTGGCCGCTGCGCTGCAGGGATTCGATCAGGCTGGCGGTGGTCGGGCGCCGGCCGGTGCGAGCATAGAGCCAGCCGACCTTGCGTTCGCGGATCTGGATGGCGGCCTGGTAGCCCGGCACGAAGGTGAACAGCAGGATGACGACGGCCAGCCCGATCGCCGCCTCGAACACGGCCAGCAGTTCGCCGGTGAGCGTCGGCGGCGTCTTGAAGCCGAGCGTGCTGAGGGCGGAGCCGCTCGCCGTGAAGGCGTAGCCCCAGCGCGGCTCGGTCCCGAGCCCCCACAGGATCAGCGTGAATCCGGTCTGGACGAGCAGGAACCAGGAAGCGATCGCCAGGAACAGGAAGAGCGGCATGATCCAGGCCTGCAGCCGCTGGGTTTCGTTGTAGTCCTTCTGCGGCCGGGCGAGCGTGTGGATGATCCAGACAGCGCAGAAGCGGGCGCCGTGCTCGATGAAGTCGCGCTCGCGCCGATTGATCAGGACCACCCTGACGATCGAGCGGAAGTAGAGGACGACGGCGGCGATGCCGATCAGGACGGCAGCAATATGAAGCACGATATCCATCTGCATCTTTCCATGCGTGTCGTTACAGGCCGGGATCCGGGGACGACAGCACGGGAGGAAACAGATGGACGAGCGCGTGCCGCGTCTCGACGTGTGCCGGCCAGCATCGTCCCTATGGGCGCGGTCTGGTCGACCCAGACAGCTTGCGCGTCGACACGGCAAGGTCAAGGGGCTGCGGTCGATGCAACCCATGCGGAAGGCATGAGGATGACGAGCGCCGCCCGTTCGATCCGCCTGGGTGGGCCTTTGCCGCATTCTTGAAAATGAATGGGCGGCCGCGCTCGGAGCGCGGCCGCCCTGTTCTCGTTCGAGCAAGGGATTACAGGCCCCTCGATCTCGATCCTGCCTGCTCACCCAATGGCTGCGACGGCGTGGCGCCGGGCCGCTTCCGCCAGCCGGCGAGAGGGTCCCGATCGCCGGATCAGCTCGCGAAGAAGCTCTGCGTGCCGTGCGCTTCGATGGCGCCGGCGACGCGCGAGAGCGCATGCACATAGGCCGCGCTGCGAACGGTGATGCCACGCTGCTGCGCCAGGCTCCAAACGGCGCGGCCCTCGCGATCCATGGTCTCCTGCAGGCGCGAACGAACCTCGTCGGCGGTCCAGTAGAAGCCCTGGCGGTTCTGCACCCATTCGAAATAGGAGACGGTGACGCCGCCGGCATTCGCGAGGATGTCGGGGAGGACGACGACATTCTTCTCGGCCAGGATGACGTCGGCTTCCGGGGTGATGGGGCCGTTGGCGAGCTCGAGGATGACGCGCGCCTTGATGGCGGCGGCATTGTCCTTGTGGATCAGGTCTTCGAGCGCGGCCGGCACCAGGATCTCGCAGTCGACGGCGGTGATCTCGTCGGCGTTGATCGCCTGGATTCCCTCCGAACCGGCCAGCGAGACGACCGAGCCGTTCTTCTTGGAGGCGAGCAGCTTGGCGACGTCGAGGCCGGCGTCCTTGTGGATCGCGCCGCGCGAGTCGGAGACGGCGACGATCTTGTAGCCGTCTGCGGCGAGCAGGCTGGCGATGTGCTGGCCGGCATTGCCGAAGCCCTGGATCGCCACGCGGGCGCCGGGCGTCAGGCCCAGCTCGGAAGCGAGGTTGCGGACGAGGTAATAGCCGCCGCGCGCGGTGGCGTCATCGCGGCCGAGCGAACCGCCGAGCGCGATCGGCTTGCCGGTGATGACGGCCGGGGTCGATTCGCCGACGATCGAGGCGTATTCGTCCGCCATCCAGCCCATGATCATCGAGTTGGTGTAGACGTCGGGCGCCGGGATGTCGCGGTCGGGGCCGACGATCTTCGAGAAGGCCTGCATGTAGGCGCGCGACAGGCGCTCCAGCTCCGCCTTCGACAGCGCATGCGGATCGACGCGGACCGCGCCCTTGCCGCCGCCATAGGGCAGGTTCATCACGGCGCACTTCATCGTCATCCAGAAGGCGAGCGTCTCGACTTCCTCGATGGTCGATTCCGGATGGAAGCGGATGCCGCCCTTGGTCGGGCCGCGCGTGTCGTCATAGCGGCAGCGCCAGGCCATGAAGGACTTCCGCGAGCCATCATCCATGCGGATCATCAGCCGCACCTTGGTGGTCTCGCGCGGGTACTTGAGCTTCTCCAGGACATCGCCGTCCAGATTGAGATGGGCAGCTGCGTCGTCAAGGCGCGTCAAGGCCTGGTCGAGCATGGTGGCGTCGGTCATCCCGGCATAGCTCCGCTGGTTGGTGGTCATGATTTTCCCGCGTGGGTTATGGCGGCGGTTATGACCCCTCGGAAAGCGGAGGGCAACAAAATGTGATGCAGATTAGAGCAGTTATTGCATTTTTTGTGCAGCATCCTGCCTATACGTAAGTCATACCGATTACGAATTGCCCTAATTTTCCTGCACCGTTGCCGACGTCGGGGAATGCAGGGTTTCCCGAACGACTTGCCTGCCTAGAATCAGGGCAACATCGGCATTGAGTCGTTCAGCCGTTCAGCGGCATCGTCAGTCGGCGCGAAGCCCAGCCAGTCGGCCGCCTTCGTCAGATTCCAGGCCATGCCGGCATTGTTCGATACTGCATTGACGACAATGCCGGGCGCCGGCCATCCCGCCGCGCTGGCACGTAGTGCCGCGGCAAAGACGGCGACGAGGTCACGGTTGGAGAGCCACATGCCGCGGAACCAGGCGAGGTCGTGCCGGGCCGCGTCGTCGAGCGCGTCGAGCCGGCTGTTCGGCGTGCCGGATGCCGAGATGGTCGAGGGGTGGTTTTCGCCAGGCTGGCACCAGCCGATCCGTAGCGCCACCGCCGTCAGCCCGCCGCGCTCGGCCAGCGAACAGCAGAGCCGCTCGCCCATCAACTTGGCGACGGCATAGGGCGTGCTGTCATTGCTGCCGGCGTCGTTGCGCCAGCGCGTGCCCGGGAGCGGCGGCAGCGCCTCGGTGAGCGAGCCCGGAGTCGTCGCGATCTCGGTGTCCTTGTAGCCGCCCATGACGTGGTTGGAGCTGGCGAAGACGAACCGGCCGGCGCCCGCCCGGCCGGCGGCGCGCAGCAGCAGCGCGGTCATGTCGAGGGAGGCGGCCGAGTCGGTCCAGTCCGCTTCCGGATAGGGATTTTGCGCCGCGAGGTGGACGACGGCATCGACCGAGGCGACCGTATCGAGCCAGCGACTGTCGTCCGGCTGGCGCAGGTCCGCCTCGACGCAGGCGAGATCTGAATGCGCCGGCGGCTCGATTGGATCGAAACGCCGGTCGAGCGCCACGAGCGCGCTGCACCAAGGCTCGGCCCCGAGGCCGGTGATCAGCTTGCGGGCGAGGTTTCCGTTACCGCCGGTGATGGCAATGCGCATGGCGAGGATCCGGTTCGAGGGCGAGGGACGGCTAGAGGCGGCCGCCATCCTGCGCCAGGTTGGCGACGATGCGATCCCGCGTGACGAAAATATGCGCCGACATCGCCGCTTCCGCCGCGGAGAGGTCGCCGGCGCGGACGGCGTCCAGGATGGCGCGGTGATCGGCCTTGATACGGATAGCCGCTTCTAGCTCGCGGAAATAGTGCACGCGCATGATGTGCAGATGCACATGGAGGTTGCCGTAGAGCTCCTCCAGCCGGCGATTGTGGCTCGCGGTCACGATGGCGCGGTGGAAAGCGCGGTCCCATTCGGTGAACAGGTCGTAGTCGACATAGACGTCGCCGGCGGTAGCCGCCTCCATCGCCTCGCAGGCGGTCGCCAGCGCGTCGGCGAGGGCGGCGTGTCGACCCTCGCGGATCGCGACGCGGACGCCATGCAGTTCGATCGCCTCGCGCACCCCGAAGATCTCGCTGACATCGTCGTTCGTCAGCGCCCGGACATAGCAGCCGCGCCGGGCCCGGATCTCGACCAGCCCCTCAGCGGCGAGCCGCTTCATCGCGTCGAGCACAGGGGTGCGGCTGACGCCGAGCTCGGCGGCGACGATGTCGATCGGGATCTGCTGGCCGGTTTCCAACTCGCGTCGGAGGATGCGCCGGCGGATCGCCGCATAGGTCTGTTCGCCGAGATCGGCGTGCCGCAACGGCTCGAAGCCGATACCGGCCGGTGCCGCGTCAGGATCGGAGAAGGATTTTTCGCGGGGCAAGTCGAGCCTGTGTCGCAGAGTGGATGTTGGCTTGACATGTAACATCTGAAATTTTACCGATCAACTCATCCGTCTTCCAGTCTAGGGACTCGATCTTGAAACAGGCACTTGTTACCGGCGGCGCGCGCGGGATCGGCTTCGGCGTCGCCGAGGCGCTGCTTGCCGCCGGCTATGCCGTCACCGTCACAGGCGTGAGCGAGGCGGAGGTTGCGGCCGTGCCGGCGCGCGACGGCCTCGCTGCCGTCGTCCTCGACGTCACCGACCAGGCGTCGGTCGATGCCGTTCTGGCGCGCTTCGAGCAGTTGGACGCGCTCGTGAACTGCGCGGGCGTGATCTTCCGGGGCAAGGAATACGACATCGACGTGTTCCAGAAGGTGATCGACGTCAACCTGACCGGCACGATGCGGATGTGCGTCGGGGCGCGGCCATTGCTGGCGAAGCAGGGCGGCGCGATCGTCAACACGGCGTCGATGCTGTCGACCTTCGGCGGCCCGCTGGTCCCCGGCTACACCGCCTCCAAGGGTGGCGTCGCGCAGCTGACCAAGGCGCTGGGCGTCGCCTGGGCGGAAGAGGGCATCCGCGTCAACGCGGTGGCGCCCGGCTGGGTCGCGACCGAGGTGACGCGCGGCATCGTCGAGGATCCCGTCCGCTCCGCCGGCATTCTCGGCCGCACGCCCATGAAACGCTGGGGCGACCCCCGCGATATCGGCGACGTCGTCGCCTTCCTGTGCTCCGACGCCGCCCGCTTCATGACCGGCGCCATCGTGCCTGTCGACGGCGGCTATGCCTCGGTTTGAGATGAAAGAGTGAGACAATGAGCGACAACACCACGGTCAACCATGCCGGCCTTGAAACCGATCCGGACACGAAGCGCATTCCTTATCGGCACCCGCAGCCGAAGGAATCCTTCCCTGAGATCGTCATCCCCAACGCGATCCCGACGGATGAGCGGCTCTGGGTGCCGCAGCAGGAAAATGTCTGGTTCCGCCCGCTCTGCCTTTCGGCGAGCCGCGGCTACTGGATGAACCTGCTGCGCGTGCGCAAGTCCGGCGTGCTGTCGCGCCACCGCCATCCGCAGCCGGTGCATGGCTGGGTGCTGAAGGGCAGCTGGCACTATCTGGAGCACGACTGGACGGCGGAGGAAGGCTCCTACGTCTACGAGGCGCCGGGCGAGACCCACACGCTCGTCGTCGAGCCGCATGTGACCGAGATGATCACGCTGTTCCAGGTCAATGGCGCGATGATCTATGTCGATCCCGACGGCGCCGTGCAGGGCTATGAGGACGTCTTCACCAAGATCGACCTCTGCCGCAAGCACTATACCGAGATTGGCCTCGGCGAGGGCTATATCGACCAGTTCATCCGATAGGGAAGGTGGTGTCTTCACCTCTCTCTGAGGATAGGTCCACGGCCGCAGGCCGGCGGGTGAGGGGTTGGCCTGCCCGGAGATGCCGCAGTCCCTCACCCGGCTCGTCAGCCGACCTCCCCCCCTGGGAAGGGTGAAGGCAGAAGCGTCTTCATCGCCAAATGAAAAGGCCGGCGTCGCGAGACGCCGGCCTTTGTATTCTGCAGTCCGGGGGATCCTAGCGGATCGGCGGTGCGTACTGGATACCGCCGAGCGACCAGAGCTGGTTCAGGCCGCGCGGGATGCCGAGCTTGGAGCCGAGGCCGAGGTTGCGCTCGTAGATCTCGCCGTAATTGCCGACCGTCTTGACGACGTTGATGGCCCAGTCGTTCGAGAGGCCGAGCTTCGCGCCGAAGGCCCCATCGGTGCCGACCAGGCGCATGACGTCGGGCTTCTTCGAGGCCTTCGCCTCGTCGACCCGCTCGGACGAGACGCCGAGTTCCTCGGCGTTCAGAAGCGCGAAATGCACCCAGCCGACCAAGGCGCGCCACTTGGCATCGTCCTGACGGACGACCGGGCCGAGCGGCTCCTTCGAGATCACGTCGGGCAGGATGACATGGTCGGCGGCGTCGGCGAGCGTCGCGCGCTCGGAATAGAGCTGCGACACGTCGGTGGTGATGACGTCGCACTTGCCGGTCTTGTAGTTTTCCAGCGACTGCTCGGGGCTGTCGGCGGCGATGGTCGTGAACGTCATCGTGTTGGTGTTGAAGTAGTCGACGAAGTTCTGCTCGCTGGTGGTGCCGCTCTGGACGCAGACCTTCGAGCCGTCGAGCTCCAGCGCCGAGATCTTGCCGCTGTCGCGCTTCACCATGAAGCCCTGGCCGTCATAGTAGGTGACGCCGACGAAGGCGAGCGGCAGGTCCGTCTCGCGCGACATCGTCCAGGTGGAGTTGCGCGACAGGAGGTCGACCTTGCCGTCCTTGAGCGCGTCGAAGCGCTCGGCGGCGGACAGCGGCACGTAGGTCACCTTTTCGGCGTCGCCGAAGATGGCTGTCGCCACGGCGCGGCAGAAGTCGACGTCGAAGCCGCTCCATTTGCCGGAATCGTCCTTGGCCGAGAAGCCGAGCAGGCCCTGGCTGACGCCGCAGACGAGGTTGCCGCGCTGCTTCACCGTGTCGAGCGTGCCCGCCTCGGCGACGGCTGCGCCGCCGAGCGTGACGGCCAGGGCAAGGGCCGCCACGCGGCCATAGATCACCTTTGCAGGAAACATCGTGGTCGCTTTCCCGTTGAATGCTCTCGGAAGCCGCCCCGAAAGGAGCGACCGGAGGATGCTGTTAGAGCTTCGCCTGCTGGCGGACGATGACCTTGGTCCCGACAGGGACGCGCTCATAGAGGTCCATGACGTCGTTGTTCACCATGCGGAAGCAGCCCGAAGACAGCGCATGGCCGATCGTCTGCGGCTGGTTGGTGCCATGGATGCGGTAGATGGTGTCGCCGAGATAAAGGGCGCGGGCGCCCATCGGGTTGCCTTCGCCGCCGGCCATGAAGCGCGGCAGGTAGGGCTGGCGCTGGATCATTTCCGCCGGCGGGCGCCAGTCCGGCCATTCTGCCTTGCGGGAGATCTTCAGCAGGCCAGACCACTGGAATCCGTCGCGGCCGACGCCGACGCCGTAGCGGATGGCGCGATTGTCGGACTGGACGAGATAAAGGAAGCGCTCGTCCGTATTGATGATGATCGTGCCCGGCGGCTCGTTGGAGCGGAAATAGACCGGCTGCGGCCGGAACTCGGGCGGAAGCAGGGATTCCTGCTTCGTCGGCACCACACCGGGCTGCTCGTTGATGTTGAGCATGTCCCGAATGCCGGCTTCGGCCGGCACGGCCGGCGCCAGCGCGATGACGGCGGCGCAGCCAAGCAGGGCCAGCGACAGTGGGCTTCTAAGGACCTTGCGGAGAATTTGGACCGCTTTGTCACGCATGGGAACCTCGAATCTCAGAAGGCGGATCGGATGGGTTAGCGGGCGGTCCCGCCCTTAGCCGGAAGCTGCCGGTTTCGTGGCGGCCGGCGCGGCGGCCTGGCCGCAACGCACGAATACCATGGTGCCATAGCGCGCGGTGACGCTCGGATCGACCCAGGGCGCGACGATGACGCCGTCCTGGAAGGAGGTGATCTGGCGGTCTTTCGGCGTGCCGGCGGGGCCGGGCGGTCCGATATAGACGCGACCGCCGGAATTCTTCAGCACCAGTTCGCTCGGCGTCGACTGGTCGGCCAGATACATCATCACGCCGTTGTTCGGCCCGCGCGTGATGACATAGGGATTGCTGCAGTAGCGGCGCGCCTCGTTGATCGTGCGCGGCAGGTCGGCTTCCTGACGGAACGAGCCGAGACCCCAGTTGCCGACGAGATCCTCCGTGGTGATCGAGACGGAGGGCGTGGCCGGCGCGACGGACGGGGCGACCTTGTCGGTCACGGAGGCGCAACCCGATACGGCGAGCAGCGCGGCGGCACCGGCGAGCCAGGTCGCCGTTCTACGGTTCAGGTGCCCGGCAGGCCCCGCGTCTCCCGACGACGTTACGGTCTGTTCCATCCGCTTCCCCCGTTCGAAGCTGTTCCGGGCCGGATCGGCCGGACACGACCCTATCCGCGCTAAGCCAGCGCGTGATTCTGGGCAGCATGATGGCGGGCATGGGGCAGGGAAAGCAACTGCCTGATGTATCTTCCGCAGCGTCCTATTCGGCCGGCCGCGAGGAAGGCATCGTCAGCATCGGCGCTCGC
The DNA here is from genome assembly GCF_037147815.1 of Kaistia sp. MMO-174. Lineage (NCBI taxonomy): Bacteria > Pseudomonadati > Pseudomonadota > Alphaproteobacteria > Hyphomicrobiales > Kaistiaceae > Kaistia > Kaistia sp. MMO-174. Next base: position 328,592 of record NZ_JBBCUO010000002.1, read on the forward strand.
CGCAGCGGATCGACCTTCCGGATCGGTCCGGCCTTGGGCGCGCCGGGCAGGGTGCGCCAGTTGACGCCGGCGATCGTGACGATTCGGCTGCCGCGAAAATCCTCTTCGCTGCGGATATGGCCGTGCTCGGACATATAGGTGAGCAGCCAACGCCCGCGCGACGGCGAGCGGCTGCCATAGGCATTGGCTAGCGCCTCGTCGGTGGGGCAGGGAGCTTCCTCGCGCGCGGCGCGGGCAAGCAGCAGGAACACGCCCTGCATCTCTTCGGGCAGACTCTCGGCGACTGCGAGAACCTGTTCCCAGGCGTCATCGCCGCGATCCGAGCTGACGCCGGCCCGCGCCATCGCCAGGCGCTTGCGGAAGCTCGGCATGTCCTGTCCGAAGGTGCCGAGCTTCTTGATCCGGCAATGGAAAAGGAAATCCTGGTAGATCAGCGGCGCCGGGCGGAACGCCGTCTCCGGGTCCGACATGATCTCGGCGTAGACGGAATCGAGCAGCTCCTGCTTCTCGGCCTCGGTGCGCGTATCGGCCTCGACCTCCGGCGTCGAATCGAGCGGGCCGGAAGTCTCGATGTCGCGCAGCAGCTCGGCCGTGCCGCGGGCGCGCGAAACCGGCGCCGGCATCGGCAGCAGGTCGTCCTCGCCGCCGACGAAGATCAGGTCCTGCATCTCCGCCTGCGGCATTTCCGGCAGCGGCATCAGCACGGGACGGCCGCTGCGACCAGCCGTATCGACGGCGCCGATGCGCACGGGAACCGGGCGCCGCGACAGAGCCGGTCCGAGAGCGACGAACTGGCCGGGCTCGAGATCGCGGAACCCTTCCGCCTGGCGGCGATCCATGCCGAGCAGGTCGGCGGCGCGCGCCATGTCGATATCGAGGAAGGTGCGGCCCATCAGGAAGTTGGACGCCTCGGCCGCGACGTTCTTGGCGAGCTTGGCGAGGCGCTGCGTCGCGACGATGCCGGCGAGGCCGCGCTTGCGGCCGCGGCACATCAGGTTGGTCATCGCGCCGAGCGAGAGGCGCCGCGCCTCGTCCGATACCTCGCCGGCGACGGCGGGCGCGAAGATCTGCGCCTCGTCGACGGTGATCAGCATCGGATACCAGACGCTGCGATCGGCATCGAAAAGGCCGTTCAGGAAGGCGGCGGCGCAGCGCATCTGCTCCTCCGCGTCGAGACCTTCGAGATTGAGCACGACGGAGGCCCGGTGCTGGCGGATGCGCAGCGCGATCCGCTGCAGTTCGCTCGGGCTGCGCTCGGCATCGACGACCGTGTGGCCGAAGCGCTCGGAGAAGGAAACGAAGTCGCCTTCGGGATCGATGATCGCCTGCTGCACCATGCCGGCGCTCTGTTCGAGCAGGCGTCGCAGCAGATGGGACTTGCCGGAGCCGGAATTGCCCTGCACCAGCAGGCGCGTCGAAAGCAGTTCCTCGAGGTCGAGAAGCGCCGGCTGGCCGGTCGTGTTCGTCCCGAGTTCGATTCCAGCCTTCATAGTGCTCCACTAGCCTTTTCGCGTTGGCCGGACCCTATCACGGGAGGCCGAGGCGTCGGGCCGCCTCATCCGAACTCCACAGGAGATCGCGCGCGGAAGGCGCAATCCGCCGGATGCTGTCGCAGCCCGCGTTTCCGGGCGACGCATCGTCCGGGTCATCTCGGTGTTCGGCTACAGAGGAATGGTACGCCCTAGGGGAGTCGAACCCCTCTCTCCACCGTGAAAGGGTGGCGTCCTAACCGATAGACGAAGGGCGCATACCGATGCGCGTTATAGGTAGTCCACCTGAGCCTGACAAGCTCAAGTCTCTATTCCACCATTCACTCTACCGAGGGAATGGTACGCCCTAGGGGAGTCGAACCCCTCTCTCCACCGTGAAAGGGTGGCGTCCTAACCGATAGACGAAGGGCGCAGCGGCGAGGCGGTTTATAGGGGGCAAGCCCCGGAGAGACAAGACCGTTCGCCGGTCAAGTTTTACGCCTGTGGATAGAGTGCCGCCTCATCGCTGAGACGGCACGAATTGGTTCCGTTCTACCACTTGCCCGTATTCGGCATCGAGGCCCACGGCTCCTGCGGCGGCAGCGGATCGCCGGCCTGGATCAGCTCGACCGAGATGTTGTCGGGCGAGCGGATGAAGGCCATGTGGCCGTCGCGCGGCGGGCGGTTGATGACGATGCCGGCCTTCTGCAGCTTGTCGCAGAGCGCGTAGATGTCGTCGACGCGATAGGCGAGGTGGCCGAAATTGCGACCTTCGCCGTAAACCTCTGGATCCCAGTTGAAGGTCAGCTCAACCTGCGCGTCCTCGTCGCCCGGGGCGGCAAGGAAGTAGAGCGTGTAGCGACCCTTCTCGTTGTCGATGCGGCGCACCAGGTTCAGGCCCAGCTCGTTATAGAAGGCGATCGACTTGTCGACGTCGGTCACGCGGACCATGGTGTGAAGATACTTCATTGGCGCGTTGTCCTTTCCCAGATGTGTCCGATCGGAGGCTCGCGCTTCGGATCCGGCGCGGCCGTCATATGGCGCCGACACCATAGCGGTCAGCGCGGCAAACAGAAACCCGCGCGCAACCGGGACTGCGCGCCTTCCTTCGGCAAGATCGCATTCCTTAACCAGCGTTAAGGAAATCCGTGGTTGTGGCCGGGATGTCACTGGTCACGGTCGGATCCGATGTTATTCTCATGACGGGAATCGGTCGCAACATTGCCGTAATGACGGTTCTGCGCGATCTGCCATGTGAAATGACGGCCTGAGAGAAGGCCTATCGGGGGCCGGCAAGATGGGTTCCAAGAACAGCGCTGAACCATCGTCCGCCGCAGGGCGCGAGGACGACGGCGGGCTGGATCTGTTCGAAGTAGCGGGATCGATCAAATGGTTCGATGCCTCGAAGGGGTATGGATTCATCCTGCCGGATGATGGTTCGCCCGATATTCTGCTTCATGTAACCTGTCTTCGTCGCGACGGCTTCCAGACGGCCTATGAGGGATCGCGCATCGTCTGCGAGGTCACCCGTGGCCAGCGCGGGTTGCAGGCCTTCCGCATCCTGAGCATGGATGATTCGACCGCCGTGCATCCGGCGCAGGCCGGTCCGCCGCGCACCCACACCGTCATCGTCCCGACCAGCGGCCTCGAGCGTTGCATCGTGAAGTGGTTCAACCGCGTCAAGGGATATGGCTTCGTTACGCGCGGCGAGGGGACGGAGGATATCTTCGTCCATATGGAGACGCTGCGCCGCTACGGTCTCACCGAGCTGCGCCCCGGCCAGACTGTGCTCGTTCGCTTTGGCGATGGCGACAAGGGCCTCATGGCCGCCGAGATCCGTCCGGATGACGGCTCCGGACCGTCGTCTCACTGATCGCCGTGGCGACGCCCCGCTCCCGTTTCTCCCTCCTGCCCGCCCTGTTCGCCGCGCTCGTCTTCGGACTGGCGTCCGTGAGCGGAGCCGCTTCTGCCGAGAAGCCGGGCGAAATCCACGTCACCACCAGGACGGGCAAGCACCGGCTCAGCGTCGAATGGGCCGTGACGCCCGCTGAGCGCGAGCACGGGCTGATGGGGCGCGAAAAGATGGCGCAGAACCACGGCATGCTGTTCGATTTCGGCAGCGAGCAGCAGCTCTATTTCTGGATGAAGAATACGCCGCTGTCGCTCGACATGATCTTCATCAAGGCGGACGGTCGCACCTCGCGCATCGAACACAACGCGACGCCGTTCTCCGAGGCTCTGATTCCGGGCGGTGAACCGGCACGCTACGTACTGGAGCTCGTCGGCGGCAGTGCCGATCGGCTGGCGCTGGCGCCTGGCGACCGCTTTTCCATTCCGAAGCACTGAGATCCAGGGATCGGCCGGGGGCGGCAGGCGTGATCGTGCGGCCACGTCGCGCGACAGGGCGCGACGACGCGTGGACGCGCGGCAATTCCTGGAAGGTGTAGAGGTTGGTTGTCGCGCCGGCGGGGGGCGGAGAATCGGCTGCGGGAAGTAGTCAGCCAAAGGGCGGTGGCCAGAATGCGCGCCGCGCTCCAAGCCAGGCGATCCGATCCGGGCGGAAGGCGTTGGCGACCCCGGCAGGGCTCGAACCTGCGACCTGCCGCTTAGAAGGCGGCTGCTCTATCCAGCTGAGCTACGGGGCCGATCGTCTCGGCCCGTGTGACGGTGCCGATGCGCGTTCGGCGCTCAATGCGTCCAGGACTGCAGGCGGCCGAACTTGAAATTGTCGGAGTAGGAGATCTTCTTGCGCGTGTCGTCCTGCGCCGTCAGCACCTGGTAGGGGATGCCGTTCTTCTCGGCGTAGGCGATTGCCTCTTCCTGCGTATCGAAGCTGAGCTTGATCTGCCGCTTCATGTCGGAGGACGAGGTGTAGCCCATCAGCGGCTCGACCGAAACCGGGACTTCCGGCTCGTAGGAGAGCGTCCAACGCTCGGTCTTCGCCTTACCCGACTGCATCGCAGTCCGCGCCGGCCTGAAGATACGCGCAACCATGTCAGCTCGCCTCCATCAAATCTCTTCGGTCGATTGGTCGGGGCAGTAAGATTCGAACTTACGACCCTCTGGTCCCAAACCAGATGCGCTACCAGGCTGCGCTATGCCCCGACATTCACGACAGGGGTGGATTACACGGTCCGTCTCCGGTCTTCAAGGCGTCCGGCCGCGACAAATGCCGGCCTCAACAGCGCAGCCGCATTGTGACGCCGGCATCCGGTCCGTCAGGAGGCGAGAGCGGTGGGCAACGGCCGGCCAAGCAGCCAGAGGCTGGTCTGTTCGGCGGAAATCGGCTTGCCGAAGAGGTAGCCCTGGCCGATGTCGCAGCCCAGCTCGCGCAGCGTCGACAGGATCTCCGGTGCCTCGATGCCTTCCGCCGTCGTGGCGAGGTCGAAGGTGCCGGCGAGCTGCACGATGGCGCGGACGATTCGCCAGCCTTCCTCGTTGAGGCGGGCGCTCTCGACGAAGCCGCGGTCGATCTTCAGCCGGTCCACGGGCAGGTCGCTCAGGTGCCGCAGGCTCGAGTAGCCGGTGCCGAAATCGTCGAGCGCGACCGAGACGCCGACATTGCGCAGCGTGGTCAGGATCAGGCGGGCCGAGGAGACTTCATCGACCAGCGCGTTTTCGGTGATCTCAAGCTCCAGCCGTGCGGGCGCGAAATTCTCCTTGGCGAGAATGTCGAGGATGCGCGACGCCATCTGCGGCTCGGCGAACTGGGTCGGCGAGATATTGACCGACAGGCGCAGGTCCGAGGGCCAACTGCGGGCGTCGCTGCAGGCGCGCACCAGCAGCTTGTCGAACAACTCGCCGATTCGGCCGATCTCCTCGGCCAGCGGAATGAACGCCGCGGGCGGAATGAGGCCGCGGGTCGGGTGCTGCCAGCGCGCCAGTACCTCGAAGCCGATCAGTCGGTCGCCGTCGAGCGCGATCAGCGGCTGGTAGAAGGGAACGATTTCGTCTTCATCGAGGGCACGTCGAAGGTCGACCTCGAGCGCGTGGCGCTCCTTGAGCGCTTCCTCCATGCCCGCCTCGAACCGGCGCAGCGAGCCGTGCAGGCCCCGCCGCGTTCCGCGAAGGGCCAGTTCGGCGGCGCGCAACAGTTCCTCGCCGCTCACCTGCCGCTTTTCGGCGGCGGCGATGCCGATGGTGGCGCTGATGCGCACATTGCCGTTCGGAACCTGCACCGGCGCCGCGATGTCGTCGAGCAGGCGATGGCCGATTGTTTCCGGCGTGGCGGCGTCGCCTTCGAGCAGCAGCGCGAACTCGTCGCCACCGACGCGGGCGACGGTGGTGCCGGCCTGCTTGGCGGCGGAGATCCGCCGCGCCATCTCGATCAGAACCTGGTCGCCCACAGCGTGCCCATGCGCGTCGTTGACGGGCATGAAGTTGAGGTCGACCAGCAAAACAGCAACGGAAGGGCCGCCGTTCTGCCGGCGCGCCAGCGCCTTGTCGAGCGCCCGCATGAAGCTGGCGCGATTGAACATGCCGGTGAGCTGGTCGATCCGCGCGGTGGCGGACATGCGACGCTGCTTGTGATGTGAGCGGGTCAGCGCTCGGCGAAGCCGAACGAGGTTGCGCTGCATCCAAAGGCCGATGGCGAGGAAAAGCGCGAGGGCAGCCGCGAGATAGAGGGGCGATATGGCCGCACCCAGGCCGAGTGGCACCGCAAACATGCCGATGACGGCCAAGATAATGGCGCTCAATCCCAGAAGAAGGATGCCGATCAACATGATTACTGCCTACCGCGCCCTGGGGCTGTCATGCGCAAACAACGCCCGAAACTTCGCTGCGTTGCCCAGGACCCCCAAGTCCGACCCAACATCAGAGTCACGGATAATATGTAAACAAGTCAATAGAAGAATGCCGGCGTGGGTCCAGTTTGGACCATGCTTCAGCATATTTTGATAGATGAACGCTAAGCCGGGTCCAGATCGGCGCGCTCCGGGGCGCGTAGAGTTGCAGGAGAAGCGGAGAAGATTGGCCCGCGCGCTCCCGTTCCCGATGTTCATCGTCGCGATCGGGCAGGGCCACACCATCGCTATGCCCCAAATGAAACGGCGCCGGACTGGTTGTCCGGCGCCGCTCGAAACGGGTCCCTCCGGCGCCCTGACGAGACGCCTGCCGTGCGGCTTAGTCCTTGGCGCGTTCCACGTAGGAACCGTCTTCCGTCAGGATGACGATGCGCGTGCCCGGTCCGATATGCGGGGGGACCATGGCGCGAACGCCGTTCGACAGGATCGCCGGCTTGTAGGAAGAGGAAGCGGTCTGGCCCTTGGTGGTGGGCTCGGTCTCGACGACTTCGAGCGTCACGCGCTGCGGCAGGACGATGCCGACAGCCTGCTCTTCGAAGATCGACAGGCGGACGACCATGCCTTCCTGGAGATAGGGAGCGGCGTCGCCGACGACGGCGTTCGGCACGATCAACTGCTCGTAGTTCTCAGTGTTCATGAAGGTGAAGCCTTCACCGTCCTGGAACAGATACGAGAAGTCACGATCCTCGACGAAGGCGCGCTCGACCTGCTCGGTCGTCTTGTAGCGGTTCGAGATCTTCACGCCGTCGGCCAGGCCGCGCATGTCGATCTGCGTCGTCGGCGTGCCCTTGCCGGGATGGAAGCTTTCAGCGATCAGGACGGAGTAGAGCTTGCCGTCGATCTCGAGAACATTGCCCTTGCGGACCTGGCTGGCGATAACCTTCACGAATTAACCCTCAGATTGGCGTCGGCGCCCGTACAAGGGCGCGATAATGGCGCGCACCATAGCGATTCCGCTGGTTCGCGCCAGTCGAATTTCGCCGAAGCCGGCAGCGCGGCGCGGCAGCGATGACAGGAGAAGCCGAGAATGACCCGTGCATCCCCCTGGTGGACGCCGCATGTCCATGCGGATCGCCGCCCCTTCCTGATGAAGCGCGGGCGCATCAAGGCAGCGGTGCACAACTGGTTCCAGCAGCGCGATTTCGTCGAGGTCGAATGCGGCATCGTCCAGGTCTCGCCCGGCAACGAGGCGCATCTGCATGCCTTCGCGACCGAGCGCGTCTTCCCCGACGGGACGCGCCAGCCGCTCTACCTGCATACCTCGCCCGAATTCGCGGCGAAGAAGCTGCTCGCCGCCGGCGAGAGCCGCATCTATACGCTCGGGCCGGTGTTCCGGAACCGCGAGCTCGGGCCGCGCCACGCCTGTGAGTTCACTATGCTGGAGTGGTATCGTGCGGCCGAACCCTATGAGGCGCTGATGCGCGATTGCGCCGAGCTTCTCGCCGTCGCGGCCGACGCTGCCGAAACGCGGCGCTTCACCCATCGCGGCTTCGAATCGGATCCGTTCGCCGAGCCCGAGCGCGTGACGGTGGCCGAAGCGTTCCTGCGCCATGCCGGCATCGATCTGCTCGCAACGCTCGACGCGAACGGCTCGGCCGACCGCGATGCGCTGGCGGCGCAGGCGACGGCAATCGGCATCCGCATCGTCTTCGACGACAGCTGGAGCGACATCTTCAGCCGCATCATCGCCGAGAAGGTCGAGCCCAATCTGGGGCAGGGGCGGCCAACGGTTCTCTGCGAATATCCTGTTGTCGAGGCAGCGCTGGCGCGCCCGAAGGCGGGCGATCCGCGTGTCGCCGAACGCTTCGAGCTTTATTGCTGCGGTGTCGAGCTTGCCAACGGCTTCGGCGAACTGACCGACCCGGCCGAGCAGCGTCGTCGCTTCGTCGCCGAGATGGACGAGAAGGAGCGCGTCTATGGCGACCGCTATCCGCTTGACGAGGATTTTCTAGCCGCGCTCGCCATCATGCCGGAGGCGTCCGGCATCGCGCTCGGATTCGACCGGTTGGTCATGCTGGCGACCGGCGCGCCGCGTCTCGACGTTGTGATCTGGACACCGGCGGCCGAATGACCGAAAGAGTGCGGAATGTCGCGCTCACCCGTCATTCCGCTCGAAAAATCACTGACCCTGCGCTCCTCGGCCGCCTTGGTCGAGGCCGGCCTTGTGCCACCTTCGGCGCGCGAGGGGCTGGACCGCGTGGCGGAACGCTATGCGGTGGCGGTGACGCCGGCGATGGCGAAGCTGATCGAGGCGAGCGATCCCAACGACCCGATCGCGGCCCAGTTCGTGCCGACAACGGCCGAGCTGACGACGCTGCCGGAGGAGCGGGCCGACCCGATCGGCGATGACGCGCACAGCCCGGTGCCGGGGTTGGTGCATCGCTATCAGGACCGCGTGCTGCTGAAGCTCGTGCATGTCTGCGCCGTCTATTGCCGCTTCTGCTTCCGGCGCGAGACCGTCGGTCCCGGCGGCCCGACCATGCTGGGCGAGCAGGAACTGGAAGCGGCGCTCGACTATATCCGCGCGCGTCCGGAGATCTGGGAGGTCGTCTTCACCGGCGGCGATCCCCTGGTGATCGCGCCGCGTCGGCTGGCCGAGCTGCTGGAGCGGTTCCGCACCATCGAGCATGTCCGGATCCTGCGCTTCCATACCCGCGTGCCGGTCGTCGACCCCGCGCGGATCACGGCCGAGATCGTCGCCGCGCTGCGCAACACCGGCAAGACGGTCTATGTCGCCATCCATGCCAACCATCCGCGGGAGTTGACGGCGGAGGCCAGGGCGGCGCTGGCGCGGCTCGCCGATGCCGGCATCGCCATGGTCAGCCAGACGGTTCTCCTGAAGGGCATCAATGACGATCCCGAGACGATGGCGGCGCTGATGCGCGGTTTCGTCGAGGCGCGGGTGAAGCCCTATTACCTGCACCATGGCGACCTCGCGCCCGGCACCAGCCATTTCCGCACCTCGATCGCCGAGGGGCAGGCGCTGATGCGCGCCCTGCGTGGCCGCCTCTCCGGTCTGGCGCAGCCGACCTACGTCCTCGACATTCCGGGCGGTTACGGCAAGGTGCCGATCGGGCCGGACTATGTCGGCGAGGACGACACCGTTACCGACCCGAATGGCGGCGAGCACGCCTATCGCTTCAACGACGCCGTCTGACCTGCCGCCTCTCCGCCGCTTGCGATCCAACGGCGCGCGGTGGCAGTGTCGTCAGACAATTCCGCATGAGGTTCCATCGTGTACCAGCCGCCCGCATTCCGTGAAGACCGGCTCGACGTCCTGCACGGGTTGATGCGCGCCCATCCGCTCGCCATGCTGGTGACGGCGGGCGAGGGCGGCCTGATGGCCAATCTGATCCCGTTCCTGATCGACCCGGCCGGTGCCGAGAAGGGCTTGCTGCGCGCCCATCTCGCCCGCGCCAACAACCAGCTGGCGGCTCTCCGGGCCGGCTCGGAAGCCATGGTGCTGTTCCAGGGGCCGAATGCCTATGTGACGCCGAACTGGTATGCGACCAAGGCCGAGACCCATAAGGTGGTGCCGACCTGGAACTACGCCACGGTGCATGCCTGGGGCACGCCGCGCATCCTGGAATCGACGGACTGGCTGCGCCAGCAGGTCGGCGAACTGACCGATGAGAGCGAGAAGGCGCAGGCGCATGCCTGGAGCGTCGACGATGCACCGGAGCCGTTCGTCGCGGCGCAGATGAAGGGGATCGTCGGGCTCGAGATCCCGATCGCGCGCATCGAGGGCAAGTGGAAGGTCAGCCAGAATCGTCCGGCGGCCGACCGCGAAGGCGTCATCGAAGGGCTGGGCCAGAGCGGGCACCCGATGGGCGAGCTGGTGGCCGAGCGCTACCGCGAAACCTCGGAATAAGCGTGCCCGCGCGGCCTCAGGCCTCTTCGGCGCGCGCGACACTGGCGGCCTTGGCGCGCCGCCGTTCGAAGCGGGCGAAGCCGGCATAGCGGCCGGGCTTGTGGTAGAACGCCAGCACGATGTTGAGGCAGATCACCGCGAAGACGGAGAGCGCCACCTGGCTCGGCTGGAGCAGCAGGAACGCCGCCGCCATGACGGAAAGATCGGCCGCCATCAGCAGTTTGCCGGCGCGCCAGCCATAGCGGTCCTGCAGATAGACCGCCGCCGTCGCGAAGCCGCCGATGCCGGCCTGATGACGGATCAGCGACAGCATGCCCATGCCGATCAGCAACCCGCCCATCGCCGCCGCCAGCACCGGGTCGATATGGCCGAAGGTGAGGAAGGACGGCAGCAGCGTGGTTTCGAGCGATAGCAGGGCTGTCGCGATCACCGAGCGCAGCAGGTAGAGGGGCCCGAAGGCGAGATAGGCGAAGATGAAGAACGGCACGTTGATGACGAAGAAGACGCTGCCGAAATCGAGCCCGGTCGCCTTGTTGGTCAGGAAGGCAATACCGGCAGTCCCGCCAATACCGAGCCCCGCCGCCTTCAGCATGGCGAGACCGAGCGCGATGAACAGCGTGCCGATCAGGAAGGCGAGCGCGTCGTCATAGAGCGAATGAGCAAGCTGCCGTTCGTCGTCCATTGGCCATCTCTCCGAGGCGCACCGATGAAATAGGACAGTAATACTGTCTTAAATTGCCGGCAAGAGAATATTGCGGTGCAGCATCGATCGGGCGATGTTCTTGCGGCTGACGGATCGCCGGCGACGATCTAGCATGGCCGGCAGCGATGGGCCGGATTGACCACAGCCAGCCACAGGGGAAATCGATGAGCGAATTCAGGATCATCCGGGGTGGACGCCTGCTCGACGCGGCGGGGCGGGCGGCGCCGCTGCGCGATATCCTGATCCGCGACGGCGCCATCCTCGAGATCGGCGCTCCGGGTCTTGCCGCGCCGGACGACGCGGAAGTCATCGACGCCGGCCGGCATTTGCTGCATGCCGGCCTCGTCAACGGCCACACCCATGGCACCGGCGCGCTGACGCGCGGCTACCGCGACCGCTTCAACCTGGAACTCCTGCTGCTGGCGACGCCGGCGCGCTTCGCCAACCAGTCGCTGGAGATGAAGTACCTCAACACCTATCTTGGCGCGGTCGAGATGGCGATGAAGGGCTGCACGCTCGCCTTCGACCTGACTTTCGGCCTGCCGGTCGCCTCTATCGAGGAACTGGAGGCGATGGGCCAGGCCTATCGCGATGCCGGCATTCGCGCCGTGATGGCGCCGATGCTGGCCGACACCACGTTCTATCGCGGCATTCCGGGGCTGGTCGAAAGCCTGCCGGACGATCTGCGTACGCTGGCGAAGATCGACGGCGCGCCGGCGACCGAACGCGTGCTGGCGCTGATGGGCGAGGCGCTGAAGCGCTGGCCGCATGACCGCGACCACGTCAAGCTCGGCATCGCCCCCACCATTCCGCTGGTCTGTTCGGACGAGCTGATGCTCGGCTGCGACCGGCTGGCGCGCGAGCACGGCACCGTCATCCAGAGCCATATCGGCGAGGCCAAGATGCAGGCCGTCTCGGCCATCGAAAAATATGGCAAGACCATGCTGGCCCGCGTCGACGACCTCGGCGTGCTCGGGCCGCATTTCTCCATCGCCCACGGCATCTGGCTCGACGACGACGACCTCCGTCGGGTCGCCGAAAAGGGCTCGTCCATCTCCCACAATGCCGGTAGCAACATGCGCCTCGGCTCCGGCATCGCCGATGCCCGGCGGATGCTGGAATTCGGCATCAACCTCGCCATCGGCACGGATGGCGCCGTCTCGTCCGATAACCAGAACATGTATGAGGCGATGCGCGCCGCCGGCCAGGTCGCCGCCGTCCGCCAGCCCGATCACCGGCGCTGGCTGACCGCGCCGGAGATCATCGACGCGGCGACGCGAGGCGGGGCGCAGATGGCAGGCTTCCACCATGTCGGCGCCATCGCGGTCGGCAAGCGGGCCGACATCGTCTTCCTGAGCCTCGATCATCCCAACTGGATGCCGATCAACGATCCCTCGACGCAGCTGGTCTTCGCCGAGGATGCGACCGCCGTGCGCCATGTCATGGTCGATGGCCAGTTCATCGTCCGCGACGGCCGCCATCTCGCCTCCGACATGGCGTCGCTCGCCGACAAGGCCGAGGCGGCGCGCGACCGGATGCTGGAGCTGAACGCCGCCGAGATCGCCAAGGTCGAGACGCTGGAGGACGCGGTGACCGGCTTCTGTCGCGGGCTGTCGATGAAGCCCTATCGCGTCGAGCGCTACGCGGCGTTTCCCTGCGGCTGCGACGAGGCCTCCGGCTTCGCGGCGACGCCGGCCTGACGCGCGGCAGAGCGGCGCGCCGATGTCTTCGCCGGCAGCAGGCGGCGGAAGATCGCCACGGCCAGCACGGCGAGCACGATGCCGCCGATGATCCAGGCGGGGCGGATGCCGGCGGCGGGATTGAAGTTGGTCGGCAGCACGCGGCTGAAGGCGACGCCGATCTTCAGATAATAGTAGAGCGCCTCGCCGAAGGCCGTCGCCACCGTCACGGCGGCGCCGAGGAGGAAGGTCGCCGGCAGCGTCGCGATCCGCGCCTCGCCGAGCCAGGCCGCCAGCAGCCGCCAGCCGAGCAGCCAGACCGCGATCGCCGTGATGACGATCGGCTCGGTGACGCCGAGCTTCGACTGCAGGAAGAAGTGCAGCGCGGCCAGCAGGATGATCGGGTAGACGAGGTGGTGCAGGCGGCGCCAGTTGAGGCCACCCATGCGCTTCATCATGCCATTGGCGGAGGTGATCGCCAGCGGCGTCAGCAGGATCAGCACCATCAGCCCGATGGTGAGATAGACGCGGGCGAAGATCTCGGAGACGACCTTCGGGACGTCCCAGGCGAGGTCGCCGGCATAGGCGACGAGGTGGATGATTCCATAGGCGAACACCGCATTGCCGAGGGTGCGGCGGACGAACACCAGTTCCGGCCAGCGCCAGACATGGCGCAGCGGCGTGATCGCCAGCGTCAGCAGCAGGAAGCGGACGGCCCAGAGGCCGGTCTGGTGGTTGATCTCGATCATCTGGCGCGGGCCGAGCGTGCCCATCAGTGCGCGCGCGACCAGCCAGAGGCCGGGCAGGAACACGCCGGCGAAGACGATCGCCTTCAATGGCGAGAAATCGCCCTTCCTGTCCTGCCAGGGATAGAGGCGGGCGGCCGGCGCGGCGGATCGATTCATCGGGACCTCATGCAATCGCTGTCAGTCCTCTTACGTGACCAGACGGCGATTTGTGTCACCGGCGTGATCAGCTTTCCGTGAGCGGGCCCATTTCGGCCAGTCGTTCGAAGGCGGTGGGACGCGGCGGTTCGAGGCCCAGATGCGCCCGAATCCGCGCCGCGCACTCGGCCGGGCTGAGGCGGGACGTGTCGACTTCGAGGTCGTAGATGCCGGGAACATGGACCGCGTGTTGCCAGCGCAGGACGGGGGCGGGAACAGGCTCTTCCGCTGTGCCGACCGCGTAGAGGCCCTCGCGCCCCGCCTGTCCGGCATTGCGCCGCGCCATGATCGTTTCGATGGGGCAATGGACGCCGACGAACAGCACCGGCAGGCCGGCCAGCCGGCGGGCGCAATCCGGCAGGATATCGAGCGGCTGCGAATAGTCGTCGTGATGGGCGATATCGACGACGACGTCGAAGCCGAGCCGGCTATGCGCCGCGATCGACTCGTAGAGCGCCGCGTAGAAGCGCGGCACCAGCGGTTCGAGATCCGGCCGCTCGCCACCCGGCCGCAATCCGAGGCCAGGCCGAAACGGCGGCGGGGTGATGGTGTTGATGTAGCCGTCGACGCCGAGGTTCATCCAGGCACGACGGGCGTCTTCCTGCAGGGCGGCCGCGATGCTCGATTTCCCGGATCGCGGCGCGCCGTTCAGGATGACGATCTGCCCAGGGGCAGAACCCGGCTTCACGACCGCTGCCTAGGCGTCGACGCCGACCAGTTCGCTGCGCCAGGGCGGATTGGCGCCGGCGCGCGAGCAGGTGATCGCGGCGACGCGGTTGGCGAAGTCGAGTGCGTCCTTGAGGGCCTCGGGGTCGATGTTGCGCACGCCATCGATGGTGAGGTGGCCCTTCTCTGAAAGTCGCGCCAGCAGGCCGCCGGTGAAGCTGTCGCCCGCGCCGACCGTGTCGGCGATGGTGACGGGGATGACGGGGCTGAACACCGGGCCGGTCGGCGTATAGGCGGTGACGCCATTGCCGCCCCGCGTGACGACGACGAGACCGGTGCCGGCGGCAAGCCAGCCGGCCGCGACCGTCTCCGCCGCGACGCCCGGATAGAGCCATTCGAGGTCGGCGCCGGAGATCTTCACGATGTCGGCGCCATGCGCGAATTTCTCGACGTTGGCGCAGAAGGCATCGCGGTCATGGATCAGCGTCGGGCGGACATTGGGGTCGTAGCAGATCACCCGCTTGCCGCGATTGGCGTCCATGACGGCGGAGAGGCGGCTGACGATCGGTTCGGGAATGAGCGAGATCGAACCGAAATGGATCGCCTCGACCTCGTCGCCGATTGGCTCATGCGCGGCGGGATCGTGCAGGCGGCCGGCCGAATTCTCGTCGAAGAAGGCGTATTGCGGCTCGTCATGCAGCAGGCTCACGAAGGCAAGCGTCGTCGGGCGCGCCGACAGGCCGGTATATTTCAGGCTGACCTGCGAGCGCTTCAGTTCCTCAACCAGCATTTCGCCGAAGAAGTCGGTCGAGATACCGCCGAGGAATCCGGTCGGAATGCCGAGCCGGCCGGTGGTGAGCGCCACATTGTAGGGCGAGCCGCCGACCTTCGGCTGATAGGAATCGTTCCCGCCAGTATCCTTGACCGGCAAGAAGTCGATCAGTGCCTCGCCGCAACTCACGATCATTCGGTGATCCTCCCGCTGGTCTCTATCGCCCATGCCCATTAGCGGAAGCGCGTCGCGCCGCCAAGCGGGGAGGCTGCGATCCGATGTCCGCGTGTGTCGCCCGCGCCTTTGCCCTATAACGGCCTTGCGACGGTGGCATCCGCCGGTCGTCGAACCATTTTGCCGGAAACGACCGAAAAGCCATGCCGTCAGACGTTACGCTCTGGGGCGCCCTGATCGCGGGGTTGCTGTCCTTCATCTCGCCCTGCGTGCTGCCGCTCGTGCCGCCCTATCTCTGCTACGTCACCGGACTCAGCCTCGACGAGGTGGTGGGGACGAAGGCCGACGCCCGCATCCGTCGCATGGTGCTGCGCTCGTCCTTCGCCTTCGTGCTCGGCTTCACCACCGTCTTCGTGCTGCTCGGCGCCACCGCCTCGGTGCTCGGCCGCATGGTGGCGCGGCAGCAGGAGATCCTCTCCGTCGTCGCCGGCCTCGTCATCATCGTCATGGGCCTGCATTTCCTCGGCGTCTTCCGCATCGCCTTCCTGCAGCGCGAGGCGCGCGTCCAGGTCGCGAACCAGCCGGGCGGCCTGGTCGGCGCCTATGTGCTCGGCCTTGCCTTCGCTTTCGGCTGGACGCCCTGCATCGGTCCGGTGCTGGCGGCGATCCTCGCCGTCGCCGGATCGCAGGATACGGTCGGCCGCGGCGCCGGGTTGCTGGCGATCTATTCGCTCGGCCTCGGCATTCCCTTCATGATCGCCGCCGGCTTCGCCGAGCGCTTCATCGGCGGGCTGCGCCGCTTCCGCCGCCATATGCCGATGGTGGAGAAGGCGATGGGCCTGTTCCTGATCCTTGCCGGCGTTCTGTTCCTGACCGGCCAGATGACGGCGATGTCGTTCTGGCTGCTCGAAACCTTCCCGGCGCTGTCGCGAATCGGCTGAACCTGCCATCGGATGGCGTGTTCTCGCTCGTTCTTTGTCGCCCAACTCTGGCGGCAATGGCCGGTTAGGCAATTCGCTTCATAGCTACGCCCAAGCTCTTCGCCCTTTCGGAGGAAACATGCCGGATCGCACTTCGCTCGCCATCGTTCTCGCCGCAGGTGAGGGCACGCGCATGCGCTCGGCCCTGCCCAAGGTGATGCATCCGGTGGCAGGCCTGCCGATGATCGGTCATGTGCTGAAGACCGCGACCGGCGCCGGCATCGATCGTTTCGCTGTGGTCGTCGGCAATGGCGCGGGCGCGGTGCGCGACTTCGCCGCCAAGGCGGCGCCTTCCGCGGTCCTGGTCGAGCAGGTCGAGCGGCTCGGCACGGCCCATGCCGTGCTCGCGGCGCGCGCGGCGCTCGAAATCGCAGCCGATGACGTCCTGGTGCTCTACGGCGATACGCCGCTCGTCACTGCCGAGACGCTGGCCCGGATGCGGGCGGAACTCGCCAAGGGCGCCAGCGTCGTCGTGCTCGGCTTCCGCCCGGAGATTCCGGCCGGCTATGGCCGCCTGATCGAGCGCGACGGGCAGTTGATCGCGATTCGCGAGGAGCGCGAGGCGAGCGACGACGAGCGGGCGATCGGCTTCTGCAATGCCGGGCTGATGGGCTTTCGCGGCGAGACGATCCTGGCGCTGCTCGACGCCGTCGGCAACGACAACGCCAAGGGCGAATTCTACCTGACTGACGCCGTCGAGATCGCCAATGCGCGCGGCCTCGGCGTCGTCGCCATCGAGGCGGACGCGGCCGAGGTCGGCGGCGTCAACACACGCGCCGAGCTCGCTGATATAGAGCGCATCTGGCAGGGGCGGGCGCGGCAGGCGGCGCTGCTTGCCGGCGTCACCATGACGGCGCCGGAAACCGTGTTCCTGGCGCATGACACCAAGCTTTCACGCGACGTCGTCATCGAGCCGAACGTCTTCTTCGGTCCCGGTGTCACCGTCGATGAAGGCGTCGTCATCCACGCCTACTCGCACCTGACCGGCGCGCATCTGGAGCGCGGCGCCGAGATCGGCCCGTTCGCGCGGCTGCGCCCGGGCGCGCAGCTCGGCCCGAAGAGCAAGGTCGGCAATTTCGTCGAGGTGAAGAACGCCGAGATCGGCGCCGGCGCCAAGATCAGCCACCTGACCTATATCGGCGACGCCAAGGTCGGCGCCGAGGCGAATGTCGGCGCGGGAACGGTTACCGGCAACTACGATGGCTACGACAAGGCGCTGACCGTTATCGGCGAGGGCGCCTTCATCGGTTCGAACAGCGTTCTGGTCGCGCCAGTGACGATCGGCGACGGCGGCTATGTCGCCTCGGGCAGCGTCATCACCGAGGATGTGGCGCCGGATGCGCTGGCGATCGCCCGCGGGCGGCAGGTGGAGAAGCCCGGCTGGGCGGCCCGCTTCCGCGAGTTGAAGGCCAAGACGAAGCGGGTCCGCGTCTAGGGCTGCGCCTTTCGGTGTAGGCGCGAAACAGGAAGTGATTTCCGGCACTTGGCCCGAAAGGCTAAGAGGCGTCAGGATTTGACTTGGACTAGGGTGCCCGTTTGGGCGCCGCGAACGGGGATGAGCTACATGTGCGGAATTATCGGCATTCTGGGTCGGACGCCCGTCGCGCCTCTTTTGGTCGATGCGCTGAAGCGCCTGGAATATCGCGGCTATGATTCCGCCGGCATCGCGACCTTGGAAGACGGTCATCTCGACCGGCTGCGCGCCGAGGGCAAGCTGCGCAATCTCGACCTGAAGCTGGCTGGCTCGCCGCGCTTCGGCCTCGCCGGAATCGGCCACACCCGTTGGGCGACGCATGGAGCGCCCACGGAGCGCAATGCCCATCCGCACGCGACCGAGCGCCTCGCCGTCGTCCACAACGGCATCATCGAGAATTTCCGCGAGCTTCGGCTGGAGATGGAAGCGGCCGGCCGCACCTTCTCGTCCGATACGGACACCGAGGTGATCGCCCATCTGGTGACGGTCAATCTCGCCGCCGGGATGGCGCCGAGAGAGGCCGTCCAGGCCGTTCTCGGCCGGCTCACCGGCGCCTTCTCGCTCGCCTTCCTGTTCGAGGGCGAGGACAACCTGCTGATCGGTGCCCGTCGCGGCAGCCCGCTCGCAGTTGGTTGGGGCGATGGCGAGATGTTCCTCGGCTCCGACGCCATCGCGCTCGGCCCGTTCACCGACGAGATCACCTATCTGAACGATGGCGACTGGGTCGTGCTGACGCGGTCGAGCGCCGAAATCTACGACGAGGCCGGCAACCCGGTGTCGCGCCCGCTGACGCAGTTGCAGGGCACCACCCATGTCGTCGACAAGGGCAATCACCGCCATTTCATGGTCAAGGAAGTCCATGAGCAGCCCGAGGTCGTCGGCCACACGGTCGCGCACTACCTGGATCTCGTGAACGGCAGCGCCAAGGTGCCGGCCGGCATCGACTTCGCCGCCATTGACCGGCTGTCGATCACCGCCTGCGGCACGGCCTTCTATGCCGGTTTCGTCGCCAAGTACTGGTTCGAGCGCTATGCGCGCCTGCCGGTCGATATCGATATCGCTTCCGAGTTCCGCTATCGCGAGCAGCCGCTCTCGAAGGATGGCCTCTCCATCGTCATCTCCCAGTCGGGCGAGACGGCGGATACGCTGGCGTCGCTGCGCTATGCGAAGGGCGAGGGCCAGAAGATCGCGGCCATCGTCAACGTGCGCGAATCGACCATCGCCCGCGAGGCCGATTTCGTGCTGCCGACGCTCGCCGGCCCCGAGATCGGCGTCGCCTCGACCAAGGCCTTCACCGCCCAGCTCTCCGTGCTTGCGGCGACGGCGGTAGCGGCCGGCAAGGCGCGCGGCATGCTCTCTGGCGACGAGGAACACGCGCTCGTGCGCGCGCTCAGCGAGGTGCCGCGCCTGATGCACGAGGCGCTGAAGCTGGAGGATCAGATCGAGGCGCTCGCGCGCGACCTCGCCAAGGTCAAGCATTGCCTTTATCTCGGCCGCGGCACCAGCTATCCGATCGCGCTCGAAGGCGCGCTGAAGCTGAAGGAAATCTCCTATATCCATGCCGAGGGCTATGCGGCCGGCGAGCTGAAGCATGGTCCGATCGCGCTGATCGACGAGGACATGCCGGTCGTCGTCATCGCCCCCTTCGACCACATCTTCGAGAAGACCGTCTCGAACATGCAGGAAGTCGCGGCGCGCGGCGGCCGAATCATCCTGATCACCGACAGGAAGGGTGCCGAGGCCGCCGCCATGGATACGATGGCGACGATCATCCTGCCGGAAATGCCGGCCAGCGTGACGGCCCTCGTCTACACGATCCCGGTGCAGCTGCTCGCCTATCATACGGCGGTGTTCATGGGCACGGACGTCGACCAGCCGCGCAATCTGGCGAAGTCGGTTACCGTCGAATAGCGCGCGGCGTAGAGGAGCCTCGCCGGAACGAATCCTCCGGCGAGGCCGTTGCTAACGAGTATCTTCTGGTCATCCGTATGCCAGCCGTCATAATGGCGGAGGGCAGGCAGGAATCAGGCGCGCGGGCGGTGGAATGAGCCTTCAGGATCCTCAACTCCCTCCGGTCGGCGAGACGGGCGGCAGTCGGCTGATCAAGCGGCTGCGAAACTACTTCCTTACCGGCCTCGTCATCGCGGCGCCGATCTCGATCACGATCTACCTGACCTGGTCGCTGATCAAATGGATCGACGGCTGGGTGAAGCCGGTCATTCCGCTAGAATACAGCCCGGACGCCTATCTGCCGTTTTCCGTGCCCGGCTTCGGCGTGTTCGTCGCTGTGGTGGCGCTGACGCTGCTCGGTTTCCTGACGGCGAATTTCGTCGGCCGCTCGCTTGTCCGCTTCGGCGAGCAGCTGCTGAACCACACGCCGCTCGTGCGCAATCTCTACAGCGCGCTGAAGCAGTTGTTCGAAACGGTGCTGTCCGGCAAGGGCGGCAAGTCGTTCCAGAAGGCGGCGCTGTTCGAATTCCCGCGAAAGGGTGTGTGGTCGATCGTCTTCATCGCGACGGAGACCAAGGGCGAGATCCGCCAGCGGATCAGTGAGAATGGCGAGGAATGGGTCACCGTCTTCCTGCCGCCAACGCCGGCGCCGACGGCCGGCTTCATGATGTTTGTCCGGCGCTCCGAACTGATCGAGCTCGACATGACGGTGGAAGAGGCGGCGAAGCTCGTCATTTCGGCCGGGCTCGTCGCCCCTGATTACGAGCCACCGGACCGCGTGCCGGTCGATCCGCCGGCTCCCGTGCTGACAAGGCGATCCGGCGGTTGATTGCAGAAACAAAGGAGGGCCCGGTCGATGACCGGGCCCTCCTTGTTTGGATCGCTCCGCGATCAGAAGCGGTAGTTGAGACCTGCGCGGACGATGCTGGCCGACACGTCGCCGCGGCTCGAGGCCTTGTCGCCGGCGCCGAAATCGAAGTCGAACGTCTTCGAGCCGAAGTCGGTGTAGAGGTATTCCGCCTTGACCGACCAGTTGCTGTGGGCGATCGCCCATTCCGCGCCGGCGCCGATGGCGTAGCCGACCATGGTCTTGCTGTTCGACTGCGAGAATTCCGGTCCGGTGAAGGCGCCGGGAACGCCGCCCTGGACGCTGAGGCCGGCCTTGGCCTGGCCGACGGCGAGACCGCCGGTGCCGTAGATCAGGACGTTGTCGATGGCGTAGCCGACGCGGGCGCGCAGCGTGCCGAACGACTGCAGCTCGGCCGAGGTCTGGTAGTAGGGGCCCTGCACCGAACCGAGGAAGCTGGACGAGGTCTTCAGGTCAGCGGCCTGATAATCGGCCTCCGCGCCGAACACCCAGCTGTCCACCTGGTAGTTGTAGCCGATCTGCGCGCCGCCGAGGATGCCGTCGACGCTGGACGAGCTGTCCGCGCCCGGGAAGGTCTGGGCGGGATTGAAGGTGCCCTGGCCGATGCCGACGAGCCGGCCGGTGGTGGTCATCGAGTTTTCGGTGGTGTCGATGTCGCCCCAGCCATAGCCGGCGTTGAGACCGATGTAGAAGCCGGTCCAGGAGAACGGGGCGGCCGCTGCCACCGGCGCCGCTGCCGGCTCATAGGTGAGGTCGGCGGCCAGCGCGGGCGAGGCGACGAGCAGCGTCGTGGCGAGCAGGGCGAGCTTGGAGGCGGTCATGGCGGGTTCCCAGCAATTGTGTGAACCAACCCTAGCGAAACTCATTCAAAATGCTGTTGCATCTGCGCAACTGAATCGCTGGCAATATCATATGGTTGACGAAATATTTCAGGCGACATGAGGCCGGGTCAGCCCTCGCCGGCCAGGCTCCGGCGGGCCTTGTCCAGCTCTTCGGCATAGCGCCGGAACAGATGCGCCTCTGTCAGCAGGCCGACGACGTGCCGGCTGGACGCGTCGTCGACGACGACCAGTTCTTCGCTCTCGGCCTCGTCGAACACCTTGGCCGCCGTCTGCGCGCTCATGTTCGGAAACAGCATCTTGTCGGGTTGTCGGCAGAAGGGATGGATCGTCGCGTCCTCGGCTTCGTCGGGCAGCGGCGTCGAATGGATCTCGGCCACCAGGATGATGCCGGCATAGCGCCCGCTCGTGTCGGTGACGATGACGCGCTGGGTCGAGCCGAGCGGGAACAGGCTGCGGAAGGCGTCGACGGGCATGGTCGCGAGTACGCTGCGCACGTCGGTTCGCATCATCCGCCCGACGGTCAGGCCGCGCAACCAGCCGACGTCGATGGCGCTGCGGATCGTCTCGCCGCGCAGGTGCAGGCGCCAGGTTGAGAACGAATAGCCGAAGAATTCGCGCACGGTGATCGCCGAGAGGATCGAGGCGGCCAGCACGATGCCGGTGATGGCGAGGTCGCCGGTCGCCTCCAACGCCAGGAAGGTCATGGTGAGCGGGCCGCCGACGATGCCGACGCCAAGCGCGCTCATGCCGACGATGGCGGCGGCGATGGGGTCGACCCCGGCCGAGGGCGCCAGCCAGGTCACCAGCATGGCGAACAGCTTGCCGACGATGACGCCGAGGAACAGCGAGGCGAAGAACATGCCTCCGCGAAAGCCGGATCCGAGCGAGATCGACACGCCGGCGATCTTGAGCGCCAGGACTGTCAGCAGCAGACCGACCGGCACGACCTCGACCAGGTTGAGGTGCATGGCGCCATGGCCGGCGGCGAGCACCTGCGGGCTGTAGAGGGCGAGCGCGCCGATGATGGCGCCGCCGACCGCCGGGCGAATGGCCCGGGGAAGACGGCTCTTCTGGAAGGCCAGTTCGACCAGCGTCACCAGCCGCATGATGCCGATGGCGGCGAAGCCGGCGACGACGCCCAGAACGAGATAGGGCGGATAGTCGGCCGCATGCATCGTCAGCGCGTTCGGCACCTCGATCGAGTAGGCCGCGGCGCCGAGGCCCTGCGCCACGAGGAACCCGGCGATCGAGGCGGTCATCACCGGCGCGATGTTCGCCACCGTATAGACGCCGATGATCAGCTCGAAGCCGTAGAAGGCGCCGGTCAGCGGCGCGCTGAAGGCAGCCGCGATGGCGCCGGCGGCGCCGCAGCCGACGACGGTGCGCAGGTCCGTGCGACGAAGGTGCAGCCGCTGGCCCAGGCGCGAGGCGATGGCGCTGCCGACCTGGGTATAGCCGGCCTCGAGGCCCACCGAGGCGCCGGAGCCGTTGGAGATGATGGCTTCCACTGCGACGCGCAGGCTGTCGCGTAGAGACATGCGTCCGCCGTGCAGCGCATTGGCCTCGATCGGGTCGACGATCTGGCGGGCGCGGCGGAAGAACAGAAGGTAGAGCGCGCCCAGCAGCAGGCCGCCGCCGGCCGTGGCGGCGGCGCGCCAGGGCGGAGAGATCATCGCCGAGGCGCTGAGATAGCCGTCCGGCGCGATATCGAACAGGAGGACGTGCAGCCATTGCGCCAGCCGGCTCATCACCGTCACCGCAATGCCCGCGAGGCTGCCGATCAGCGCCGCGACGATCAGCAGCGACGGTTCGCGCGTGCGGATCAGGGCGCGTGCGCGGCTCATGGCTCGTTCGGGGAGGGTGGAAAGTCCCATGTCCGTCGGGATTTCTCGGTGATGACGTCCGTTGATAGCCGCGCGCCCGTTGATACGCACGCTTGATGTCACAATCACGCTGCCAAACGGCTTCAGCCGGCGCGCAGCAGCTTGATCGCCTCGTCGCGGCCGAAGAGATAGAGCAGAAGCTGCAGCGCCTTGCCGCGCGGCGATTGCAGCGCCGGATCCTTCTCGACGATCAGGCGCGCATCGTCGCGGGCGATCTCGAGCAGGTTTGCATGATGCTCGAAGCGGGCGATCTTGAAGCCCGGCGTACCCGACTGGCGCGTGCCGAGCAGTTCGCCTTCGCCGCGCAGGCGCAGGTCCTCCTCGGCGATGCGGAAGCCGTCCTCGGTGTCGCGCATGATGGCGAGGCGATCATGCGCCACTTCGCCGAGCGGACCCTTGTAGAGCAGCAGGCAGGTCGACGCTTTCGAGCCGCGTCCGACGCGGCCGCGCAGCTGGTGCAACTGGGCGAGGCCGAAGCGCTCGGCGTGCTCGATCACCATGATGGTCGCGTCCGGCACGTCGACGCCGACCTCGATCACCGTGGTGGCGACGAGGATGCGGGTTTCGCCGCGCTGGAAGCGCTTCATCGCCTCGTCCTTCTCGGCCGCCTTCATCCGGCCATGGACGAGGCCGACGACGGGTCCGAGCGCGGCCTGCAGATCGACGAAGCGATCCTGCGCGGCGGCGGCGTCGACCTCTTCCGATTCCTCGACCAGCGGGCAGACCCAATAGGCCTTGGCGCCCTCGGCGATGGCGGCGCGGATGCGCTCCACCACCTGGTCGAGGCGCTCCAGCGGCACGGTGCGGGTTTCGATCGGCTGGCGGCCGGCCGGCTTGTCGGGCAGTTTCGACACGTCCATGTCGCCGAAGGCGGTCAGCACCAGCGTGCGCGGGATCGGCGTCGCCGTCATCACGAGGATGTCGGTGGCGGCGCCCTTGGCGGAAAGGGCGAGGCGCTGATGCACGCCGAAGCGGTGCTGCTCGTCGACGATCGCCAGCGCAAGGTCGTGGAACTCGACCCCGGCCTGGAACACGGCATGGGTGCCGACAACGAGATCGATGCAGCCGTCATCCAGTCCGGCGAGGATCTCGGCCCGCTCCTTGCCCTTCTCTCGGCCGGTGAGGATCGCCATGCGGATGCCGGCGGCATCGGCAAGCGGCTGCAGCGTCTTGGCGTGCTGGCGGGCCAGCAACTCGGTCGGGGCCATCAGCGCCGCCTGGCTGCCGGCTTCGATGACGATCGCCGCGGCCATCAGCCCGACCATGGTCTTGCCGGAGCCGACGTCGCCCTGCAGCAGCCGCAGCATCCGTTCGCCGGAGGCGAGATCCTTTTCGATATCGGCGATCGCCGCCTGCTGGCTGCCGGTGAGCGAAAAGGGCAGGGCGGCGGTGATGGCGCGGCGCATTCGTCCGTCGCCGACCCGCGCGCGTCCGGCGGCGCGGCGCAGATTGGCGCGCGTCAGCATCAGCGCCAGCTGGTTGGCGAGGAATTCGTCATAGGCGAGGCGGCTGATCGCCGGCCCCTCCGGCGCCAGCTCGGCCGGCGTCGCCGGCGTGTGCACGGTTTCGAGCGTCGGCTTGAAGGCGGCCCAGCGTTGGCGCGACATCAAGGTGGGGTCGAGCCATTCCGGCAGTTCGGGCAGGCTGTCGAGCGCCCCGCGCAAGGCGCGGCCAAGCGTCTTGCGCGCCAAGCCGGCGGTCATCGGATAGACCGGCTCGACCATCGGCAGCTGTTCGAACGCCTCGCGGTCGACGATATGGTCGGGATGGACCATTTGCGGCCGGCCGTTGAACCATTCGACCTTGCCGCTGACGAAACGCGTCTCGCCGACCGGCATGGTGCGTTCGAGGAAGCTGTTGTCGCTGCGGAAGAAGACGAGCGCGATCTCGCCCGTGTCGTCATGCGCCATGACCCGATAGGGCACGCGCCGGTTGCCGCGCGGCGCCGGCATGTGGCGGTCGATGCGGACTTCGAGCGTGACGATGGCGCCTTCCGGCGACAGCGCGATGCCGGGCTGGTTGCGGCGGTCGATCAGGCCGACGGGGATATGCAGCAGCAGGTCCGCGACGCGGGGCGGTTCCGGCGCGTCGCCGCCGACGAGTAGGCGCCCCATCGCCTCGCCGATCTTCGGGCCGACCCCGGCCAGGCTGGTGACGGGGCGGAACAGCGGATTCAGGATTTCGGGACGCATCGCGGCATGATTCTCCTCGGCCGGGAGATTAGAACGTTCTGGCAACCTTTCGCCATGGCGGAGGGCAGGGTAGGAACAGCACAAATTGTGCGTGAGAGACCGATGAATCAGGAAGCAACCACCGGCGTCTATGGCAACCCACCGGCAGAGCTGGCGGACTTGCCGCGCGAGGCCGTCCAGTTTTCGCCGCTGATGCCGGGGAGCGCGGCGCTCGAACGCTGCGCGGAGGGTTCGCTCGCCGGCATGGTGATGCTGGCGCCGCCCGGCACGATCGAGCGCCGGCACGACATCGCGCTGGCGCTGCGCGCGTTGCGGCCCGGCGCCCAGCTGACCGTGATGGCGCCGAAGGACAAGGGCGGCTCCCGGCTCGCCAAGGAGCTGAAGGCCTTCGGTTGCGAGATGAGCGAGACCGCGCTCCGCCATCACCGCGTCCTTGTCGGGCCGCGGCCGGAGGACCTCTCCCGTCTCGCCGAAGCGATCGCGGAAGGCTCGATGCGGCTGGTGGAGGAGACCGGGCTCTGGTCGCAGCCGGGCGTGTTCTCGTGGAACCGCGTCGATCCCGGCAGCGCGCTGCTCCTGAAGCATCTGCCGCAGCTTTCCGGCCGCGGCGCCGATCTCGGTTGCGGCGTCGGATATCTGGCGCGCGCCGTGATGGAGATGTCGACCGTCGAATCGCTTGCCATGGTCGATATCGACCGGCGCGCCGTCGAGGCGGCGGCGAGGAACGTCACCGACCCGCGCGCCACGATGACGTGGGCGGACGTTCGCAAGGCGGGAACGATCCCGGAGAACCTCGATTTCATCGTCATGAACCCGCCCTTCCATGACGGCGGCGCCGAGGACCGCTCGCTCGGCCAGGCCTTCGTCCGGCGCGCCGCCGAGAGCCGGCGCAAGGGTGGCCGCCTCTGGCTGACGGCGAACCGGCACCTGCCGTATGAGGACCATCTGAAGACGCTGTTCGCCCGGGCCGACCTGGTTGCCGAAGCGGAAGGCTTCAAGATCTACGAGGCACGCAAATGAGCAAGTCCGGCGGCAAGGCAAGCTTCCCGACGGCCCGGCTCGACCGGCTGCTCGCAAATCTCGGCTATGGTTCGCGGCGCGAGGTGCAGGGCCTGATCCAGGGCGGCCGCGTCATTCTCGATGGCGAGGCGGAGACCGATCCGGCCCAGCACGTCTATGTGAAGCCCGACCTCGCCACTCGCATGACGGTGGCGGGCGAACCGCTCGATCCGCCGCCCGGCATGGCGCTGATGATCCACAAGCCGCTCGGCGTCACCTGCTCGCACAAGGAAACCGGCGCGCTGATCTATTCGCTGCTTCCGGAACGCTGGCGCCGCCGCGATCCCGTCATCTCCACCGTCGGCCGTCTCGACAAGGAGACGTCGGGCCTGCTGCTGATGACCGATGACGGCGCGCTGCTCCATCGCATCATTTCGCCGCGCCACCATGTGCCCAAGCGCTACCAGGTGACGCTCGACCGGCCGCTCAATGGCGACGAGGCGGCGCTGTTTGCGGCCGGTGGGCTGATGCTCGAGGGCGAGGACAAGCCGCTGCTGCCGGCCGAGATGGAGAGCGCCGGCCCGAAGCAGGCGACGCTGACCCTGCATGAGGGCCGCTATCATCAGGTCCGCCGCATGTTCGCCGCCGTCGGCAACCATGTCGTGGCGCTGCATCGCGACCGCATCGGCCTGCTCGACCTGCCGGCTGATCTGGAAGCCGGCTCGTACCGTCTTCTGACCGCCGCCGACATCGACGCGGTGTTCGGAGCCTCGGCGTGACCCTTCCCGGTTCGAAATTCTACGACGTCGTCGTGCTCGGCGCCGGAGCCGCCGGCATGATGTGCGCCATCGAGGCGGGCAAGCGCGGCCGCTCCGTCGCCATCGTCGACCATTCGCCCTCGGCCGGCGACAAGATCCGCATTTCCGGCGGCGGCCGCTGCAACTTCACCAACATCAACGCGTCGGCGAAAAACTTCATCTCGAAGAATCCGCGCTTCGCCATCTCGGCGCTGTCGCGCTACACGCAGCGCGATTTCATCGCCCTCGTCGAGCGCTACGGCATCGCCTATCACGAGAAGACGCTGGGCCAGCTCTTCTGCGACGGCTCGGCCAAGCAGATCATCGAGATGCTGGTTGCCGAGATGCTGCGCCATGGAGTCGAGCTGCGGCTGGGCACCGAGATCAAGCGCGTCGAGCACCGCGTCGATGGCGGCTTCCGCGTGGCGCTTTCGACCGGCGACGTCGTCTGCAAATCGCTGGTGATCGCCACCGGCGGCAAGTCGATCCCGAAGATGGGTGCCACCGGCTTCGGCTACGAAATCGCCAGCCAGTTTGGCCTGAAGCTGGTCGAGACGCGGCCCGGCCTGGTGCCGCTCACCTTCGACCCGGCGACATTGGCGCGCCTGGAGCCGCTTTCCGGCATCGCCGTTGACGCCGTCGCCCAGCATGGCAAGACGCGTTTCGCCGAGGCGATGCTCTTCACCCATCGCGGCCTTTCCGGGCCTGCGATCCTGCAGATCTCGTCCTATTGGCGGGAGGGCGACGAGATCACGCTCTCCATGCTGCCCGGTATCGACGTATTCGCAACGCTGAAGGCGGCGAAGGCGGAGCGCGGCAAGCAGGCGCTGCAGACCGTTCTCGCGACGCTGTTGCCGAAACGGCTGGCGCAGCTGATCGCCGAGGCGGAGCAGGGGCCGGCCAACCTCGCCGACTTTTCCGACAAGGCGCTGCGCCGCGTCGAGGCGGCGACCAACGCCTGGCGCGTCAAGCCACTGGGCTCCGAGGGCTACCGCACCGCCGAAGTGACCCTCGGCGGCGTCGACACCGACGAACTGGACCCGAAGACGATGGCGGCGAAGGCGGTTCCGGGCCTCCATTTCATCGGCGAGGTCGTCGATGTCACGGGCTGGCTCGGCGGGTACAATTTCCAGTGGGCCTGGTCGTCCGGCTGGGTGGCGGGGCAGGCGGTCTAGCCTGCCCCTTTTCATTCATTCGGCGAGAACTCCGGATTTCTTCGCCGCGAAGATCGCCAGCGCGTCCATCAGCGGCGGCGACAGGCAGTCATAGGGTTCGAGGCCGAGTTCACGGATGCGCGCGCGCACCGCGCCCATGCGGTCCGGCTTCACGCCTCCCTCGATCAGCGACGAGATGAAGGCGCCGAACTGCGGCGCCTGCCAGCCTTCCTCGCGCGAAAGTTCGGTGTGGACGAAGGTCAGGCCCTTGAAGGCATGATCCTTCTCGACCGGCCCGTGCATGTGCACGCCGCAGACCTTGCAGGCATGGCGCAGGATGGTGGCGGCCGGATTGACGATGGCGAGCTTGTCGCCGTTCTCCGCCACGCGGACATTGGCGGTCGGCGCGACAGCGACGATCGAGACAATGGCGCCCTCGGGCTTCCAGCACTGGGTGCAGCCACAGGCATGGTTGTGGGCGACCTGGCCCTTGATCTCGACCTTCACCGGCTTGTCGAGACAGTGGCAGACCAGCGTTCCGCCGGCGAAATCGTCCGCGCCCTTGCGGAGGCCGTGATCGATGGCGGGGTGCAGAAGGACCGTGGCAGGCATTTCAGGCTCCCTCGTTCGTTCTTGCCGGAGGATCCGGTTCGAGCAAGGTAGCGCTGACGTAGCGTCAAGGAAACGGGTTGGCTGTCGGCCCGCGAAGAATTGCATGCGCGGGCGCGCAGACGAAAACGGCCATGCCGGGGGTCGAAGCTCCGCGACATGGCCGTTGAAGTGTCGTCCAGTGAGGCCGACCTAGCTGAGGCCGCTCGCCTCGTCGAGGCCGAGAACCAGGTTCAGGTTCTGCACGGCGGCGCCCGAGGCTCCCTTGCCGAGATTGTCGAGCAGGGCGACGAGGCGCGCCTGACCGGCGCCTTCGGTGCCGAAGGTGAAGAGCTTCATCCGGTTGGTGCTGTTCAGCCCTTCGGGATCGAGGCCTGTCATGGCGCCCGATTCCGCGAGGCTAGCGACGGTGACGAAGCGCTCGCCGGCATAGTGGGCGGAAAGCGCCTCGTTCAGCGCGGCCAGCGACGGCTTGCCGGGGATCAGGTCCAGATGCAGCGGGATCTCGACGATCATGCCCTGCGCATAGCGGCCGACGGAGGGCGCGAAGATCGGGCGCAGCTCAAGCTGGCCGTGCTTCTGGATTTCCGGAACATGCTTGTGCTGCAACGGCAGCGCATAGATGCGGAAATTCTCGTGCGTGTAGTTCGGCGCGTTCGGATCCTCGAACTCGGCGATCATCGACTTGCCGCCGCCGGAATAGCCCGAGACGGCGTTGATTGTCACCGGCCAGGAGCCGGGCAGGAGACCTGCCGACACCAGCGGCCGCAGTAGCGCGATGGCGCCGGTCGCGTAGCAGCCCGGGTTGGAGATCCGCGTCGAGCCGGCGATCTTCGCCCGCTGCGCCTTGTCCAGCTCGGCAAAGCCATAGGTCCAGTCGGCAGCCGTCCGGTAGGCGGTCGACGCGTCGATCACCTTGACCGCCGGATTGTCGATGAGGCTGACGGCTTCCCTGGCCGCGGCATCCGGCAGGCAGAGGATGACGGCGTCGGCGCCGTTCAGCAGCTCTGCCCTGGCCGCCGTCTCCTTGCGACGCTCGGGCGCGATCGACAAAAGCTGGATGTCGTCGCGGCCTTCCAGGCGCTGACGGATCTGCAGACCCGTCGTGCCGGCTTCGCCGTCGATGAAGACCTTGGATACCATGGGCTTGCCTCCGTTCAGGCACCAGAAGATGGGGGCTTCAGCGCCACCCGCAAGGATGTCGCGTCAGCATGACCCTGCGATGAAGCAGGACCGCATAGAAAAAGGGCGCTGCGGTTGCCCGAAGCGCCCTTTCGAAAACGTCGCGAGGACGCTGATTAGCGCTTCGAGAACTGGAAGCTGCGGCGGGCCTTGGCGTGGCCGTACTTCTTGCGCTCGACGACGCGGCTGTCGCGGGTCAGGAAGCCGCCCTTCTTGAGGACGGTGCGCAGCTCGGGCTCGTAATAGGTCAGAGCCTTCGAGATGCCGTGACGGAGCGCGCCGGCCTGGCCGGACAGACCGCCGCCGGCGACCGTCGCGTTGATGTCGTACTGGTCGGTACGCGAGGCAACGCCGATCGGCTGCTGGACGAGCATCTGCAGAACCGGGCGAGCGAAGTAGCCGCGGTATTCCTTGCCGTTCACGGTGATCTTGCCGGTGCCCGGCTTGATCCAGACGCGGGCAATGGCGTTCTTGCGCTTGCCGGTCGCGTAGGCGCGGCCCTGGGCGTCAAGCTTCTGCACATGGACAGGAGCCGCGTTCTCGGTCGAGATGACGGCGAGGTCCTGGAGGGACTGGAGATCAGCCATGTTCAGGCAATCCTCTTGTTCTTGGCATTCAGGGCGCCGACGTCCAGCACTTCCGGCTGCTGGGCTTCATGCGGATGCTCCGAGCCGGCATAGACGCGCAGGTTCTTGAGCTGGCGACGGCCGAGCGGACCCTCGGGGATCATGCGCTCGATGGCCTTCTCCAGAACGCGCTCGGGGAACTTGCCCTCGATGATCTGGCGCGGGCTGCGCTCCTTGATGCCGCCGATGTAGCCGGTGTGCCAGTAGTACCGCTTGTCGGTGTACTTGGCGCCGGTGAAGACGACCTTGTCGGCATTGATGACGATGACGTTGTCGCCGTCGTCGACATGCGGGGTGAAGCTGGCCTTGTGCTTGCCGCGAAGGCGGTTCGCCACGACGACGGCGAGACGGCCAACGACCAGCCCTTCAGCGTCGATCAGAATCCACTTCTTCTCGACATCCGCCGGCTTGGTGGAAATGGTGCTCATTGTTGAACTCGTTTTCTCGTGCCCTTCGCGGGCAGGATTAGCGGCAACAGGACGCGTGGTCCTGTCGTTCGTGGCCGGTGTTTAGCTTGGAGCACGGATTCCGTCAAGCATCGCTAAAAAGTCGATGTTTGAAATAGACGTTTGATATCAATGGTTTGCGTATATGGTATTATTTTACCCTATAGCGCGATCCATTTGCGCCGTCCAAGCGGGCTCAATCTATCGCGGATGAGCGTGGCGGGCACCCGAAATGCGTGAAGTCGGAGGATAGCCGGCGAGGGGTCGCAGCCGCCATCGCGAAGCGTGCTATGGGATGGTTCGGGGTGAGCCGCGTCGGCTCGCAAGGCTTTTGGGGGATTGGATCATGTGGACGGTCTGGAAGCATCCGCTGGTGAAGTGGATCGTGTTGCTGGTGCTGCTGGGCGCGACCGGCGCCTTCATTCTCGCGACGACGTAGCGGGGAGGCGGGCTTCCCGCTCCATCCGGCGCCGTCCAGGCGGGACGGTGCCGGTCGGGCGGATTGTCGCGTGGCGGAGCTGGTTGACCGAAGGGGCCGGCCACCGGCCGCGCGAACGTCACGCCGTCATGCTGCTGTGCGGTGAATGACGGAGAACGGACCCTGTACCCGGCGGGCTGATCGGCTATGCTGCCGGCCGTATCGTGACGGGGAAGACCAGATGACGGATGTAGGCCTCGCACCAAGGCTCAGCATTGTGACGCTCGGTGTCGCCAACGTGCAGAAGGCACGGGCATTCTACGAATCGCTTGGCTGGCAGGCTTCGGCAGTGAGCCAGGAAGAGATCGTGTTCTTCCAGCTTTCCGGCGTGGTGCTGGCTCTTTTCCAGCGCAACGCCCTTGCCGACGACGCGAATGTCTCGCCGGCCGGCGACGGTTTTCGCGGCGTGACGCTGGCGCATAATGTGGAGAGCGAAGCCGAGGTCGATGCGGCGCTGGCGCATGCCGAGAATTGCGGCGCGCGCATCATGAAGCCGGCCACCAAAGTGTTCTGGGGCGGCTATTCCGGGTATTTTTCCGATCTGGACGGCCATCTCTGGGAGGTGGCCTACAATCCCTTCTTCCCGTTTGATGAGGCCGGTCGCCTCGCACTGCCAGGGCCCCAGTCATGAAGCATCTTCTTTGCAGTTGCGCGTTCGTCGCCCTTTTCGGTTCGGCCGCCTTCGCCGCCGAGGATCCGGCCAACCAGGTCAAGCCCTATGAGGCGGTCACCGTCACCTATGACACCACGGGAACGGACGACGCCGAGCTGAAGGCGCTCGTCGAAACGCTGAAGACGGCGATCTCCACCGGCGACGTCGGCACGCTCAAGGCCAATGCCGCGCCGGAGGTGAAGATCTATTCGCCGATGATCGGATTTCCCGACGCGACCCCGCCGGCGGCGCTGCCGGACCCGGAGAAGCATCCGGGCGACCAGCGGCTCGACGAGGCCGCGACGCTGACGGCGACGGGCGATGTCGACTACAGCCGCGAGGATCTCGACGGGCTGGTCGTCGACCTGTTTGGCAATGCGCTCGATTCGGGAACGATCGGCCATTCCAAGACGGCGGGCGGCGCCATCTGCTCGCCGGCCGAGCCGATCTTCGACCGCGACAAGGCGATCGCCGTGGCGGATGCCGCCGGCGTGCCGTCCGGCAATCTCTGGATCCTGTCGGAAGATACCGAGTTCCACGAAAAGCCTTCCGAGACTTCTGCCGTGCTGGTGAAGCTGCCGGCCGGCACCATCGTGCCGTTCGTCGAGGGCTCGGTCGATGGCGAGGATGGCGATGCCGACTGGTATTCCGTGGCGCTGCCGTCCGGCAAGATCGGCTACTCGACCAATGACATCTCGCTCGGCTTCCAGGCGACCAGCGTCTGCTACGGCAAGGTCGACGGTAAGTGGATGGTCACCGCCGTGGTTGTGCCCGGTCTCTGACGCATGGACCATGATCACTACGACGACGCCTATCTTCGCGACATCCTGACCGCGACGAAGACGATCGCCCTGATCGGCGCCAGTCCGAACCCGGCCCGTGCCAGCCATGGCGTGCTGGGCTACCTGACGCGCGAGGGCTACGAGACCTATCCGATCAATCCCGGCATCGCCGGGCGGGAACTGTTCGGCCGCATGGTCTATCCGCGCCTGGCCGACGTGCCGGTTGCGATCGACATGGTCGATGTCTTTCGCAATTCGGAGGCGATCGGCGGCGTCGTCGACGAGATCCTGGCGCTTCCGGTGCTGCCTAAGGTCATGTGGCTGCAACTCGGCATCCGCAATGATGCGCAGGCGGCCCGACTGGAGGCGAGGGGCGTCCGGGTCGTCATGAACCGTTGCCCGGCGATCGAGCGACCGCGTCTGATCGGCTGAAGGATTTTTGCGGCCGGGGCCGCGATGGGAGGATGAATTTTCGCCGGGCGCGGCTTCCCGGCGAAATGCATGGCTGCGATTTGCAACTCTGCCGGGTTATCGGTGGAGTTGAGGACCGTTCCGGCGGAACCATCAAAATCAAGAGAGTGGAGGAGACAAGAATGTCTGAAGACAGGCTTCCCGGTTTCGCGACGCTGGCAGTCCATGCCGGCGCCCAGCCCGACCCGACCACGGGCGCGCGCATAACGCCGATCTACCAGACGAGCTCGTTCGTCTTCGAGAATGTCGACCATGCGGCGTCGCTGTTCGGCCTGCAGGCCTTCGGCAACATCTATACGCGCATCACCAATCCGACGACCGCCGTGCTCGAGGAGCGCGTCGCGGCGCTGGAAGGCGGCACCGCCGCGCTCGCCGTCGCCTCCGGCCATGCCGCGCAGCTTCTCGTGTTCCACACGCTGCTGCAGCCGGGCGACGAGTTCATCGCCTCGACCAAGCTCTATGGCGGCTCGATCAACCAGTTCAATCACTCGTTCAAGAGCTTCGGCTGGAATGTCGTCTGGGCCGATCCCGACGACATCGCCTCGTTCGAGCGGGCGATTACCCCGAAGACCAAGGTGATCTTCATCGAGTCGATCGCCAATCCCGGCGGCATCGTCGTCGACATCGCCGCGATCGCCGCGGTCGCCAAGCGCGCCGGCGTGCCGCTGATCGTCGACAACACGCTGGCGACGCCGTATCTCTGCAAGCCGTTCGAGCACGGCGCCGACATCGTCGTGCATTCGCTGACGAAATTCCTCGGCGGCCATGGCAATTCGATGGGTGGCGTCATCGTCGACGGCGGTCGGTTCAACTGGACGCGCGAGGCGCGCTACCCGAAGCTGTCGCAGCCGCTGGCCGAATATAACGGCATCGTGCTTGCCGAGACCTTCGGCAATTTCGCTTTCGCGATCGCCTGCCGCGTGCTCGGCCTGCGCGACCTCGGCCCGGCCATCTCGCCGCAGAATTCGTTCCTGATCCTGACCGGCATCGAAACGCTGCCGCTGCGCATGCAGAGGCATTCCGACAATGCCCGCGCCGTCGCCGAACACCTGATCGACCACCCGGCCGTGGCCTGGGTGAGCTATGCCGGCCTGCCGGGCGACCGCTACCACAATCTCGCCCGCCGCTACGTGCCGAAGGGCGCAGGCGCGGTTCTTACCTTCGGTCTGAAGGGCGGCTACGACGCCGGCGTGAAGGTCGTCTCGACCGTCAAGCTCTTCTCGCATCTCGCGAATATCGGCGATACGCGCTCGCTCATCATCCATCCGGCCTCCACCACGCACCGCCAGCTGAGTGACTCGCAGAAGGTGCTGGCCGGCGCCGGCCCGGACGTTGTCCGCCTGTCGATCGGCATCGAGGACAAGGAAGACATCATCGCGGATCTCGACCAGGCGCTTGCCGCCACCTGATCCGGCTCGAGGTCCAGAAGACCCTCACCCCAACCCTCTCCCGCAAGCGGGAGAGGGAGTTCTGCCCACCCCGTCGGGCTTGGGGTGTTTCCCAAAATGTCCTCGAAAATGGCTCGCTGGCCGGATGGCACGCAGGCTTAAAACCCTCGCCCGCTTGCGGGAGAGGGCAGGGTGAGGGGCTTGCTCTACCCTCGCCCTACGCCATCACCTTCACATAGCTTCCCGGCGCGTCCTCGATAGCCTTGACCTTGCGGCCGCCGGGCGTGCGTGCCTTGACGCGCGTATTGTCCTGCGCCTCGATCCAGGCCTGCCAGTGCGGCCACCATGAACCCGGCTGCTCCTTGGCGTGGCCGAGCCAGTCCTCCAGGGCGTCGCCATGCGGCGCGCGACCGGTCCAGTACTGGTATTTGCCGCGCGAGGGTGGGTTGATCACGCCGGCGATATGGCCGGATCCGGCCAGCACGAAAGTGACTGGACCGCCGAAGAAGGATGAGCCGTAGAAGACGGAGCGTGGCGGCGCGATGTGGTCGTCGCGGGTGGCGAGGTTATAGATCGGTATCGTCACGTCGCCGAGCGACAGCGGCTTGCCGTCGACCACGAGTTCGCCCTCGGCCAGCTTGTTGTCGAGATAGCAGTTGCGCAGATAGAAGGAGTGGTTCGCTGCCGGCATGCGCGTGGCGTCGGAGTTCCAGTAGAGCAGGTCGAACGGGATCGGTTCCTTGCCGCGGAAATAGTTGTTCACGACATAGGACCAGATCAGGTCGTTGGAACGCAGCATGTTGAAGGAGGCGGTCATGTTCTTCCCCTCCAGATAGCCGCGCACGCTCATCTTCTTCTCGACGGCCTCGATCTGCTCCTCGTCGATGAAGACCTTCAGGTCGCCGGCATGGGTGAAGTCGACCTGGGTGGCGAACAGGGTCGCCGAGGCGATCCGCGTGTCGCCGACGCCCGCCATGTAGGCGAGCGTATAGGAGAGCAGGGTGCCGCCGACGCAATAGCCGATGGCATTGATCTCCGTCTCCCCGGTGATCTTCTGCACCGTGTCGAGCGAGGCGAGGATGCCCTCGCGCATGTAGTTCTCGAAGCTCTTTTCGGACTGCCTTTCGTCCGGATTGATCCAGGAGATCACGAAGACCGTATGGCCCTGCTCCACCGCCCAGCGGACGAAGGATTTTTCCGGGTTGAGGTCGAGGATGTAGAACTTGTTGATCCAGGGGGGCACGATCAAAAGCGGCCGCTTCAGCACGTCCTTGGTGCTCGGCTTGTACTGGATCAGTTGGCAGACATCGTTCTGCAGGATGACCTTGCCGGGTGACAGCGCCAGGTTCTTGCCGATGGCGAAGTGCGAGTTGTCGGACTGGCGGATGATCAGCTCGCCATTTCCCGCCGCGATGTCCTCGGCCAGCATATCCATGCCGCGCACGAGATTGTCGGCGCTCGAATCAAGCGTATCGCGCAGGATCTCGGGATTGGTGAACAGGAAATTCGACGGCGAAACCGCATTGGCTATCTGGCGGACATAGAATCCGGCCTTGAGCCGTATATGCGGATCGAGGTCGTCGGCGCGCTCGACCATCTCCTCCGCCCAGCGCGTCGTGATCAGGTAGAACTGCTTCACGAAATCGAAGAACTGGTTCTCCGTCCACTGCGGGTCCTTGAAGCGACGGTCGCGCGGGTCTGGCACGGCGACAGGCGGCATCTGCACGCCGCTCATGCGCTGCATCGTGCTCGTCCACAGCATGAAATATTGGCCGTAGAGCTTTGATTGCGCTTGTATGCTTCGACCAGGTTCGGCGGTCCAGTACTCGATCACCTTGGCAAGCGTGCGGACGATCTCGGCGATCTCGTCGGTCAGGTCAGCCGAGAGTCGGCCGTCTTCCCGGGGTTTCAGGAAGGCGTTGGCGGCCTTGGTCATGCCCTCGATCATCTTCGCGATGTTCTGGGCGAATTTCTCGGGATCTTTGATGATCAGGCTGATCGGGGCTCCGTCGGAGGTCGTGCGGTCGCTTCCGGTCTTGTCTTTGGCCATCATGTCCCCGAATGCCATTCTACCATCGGGAAGGCTGCGCTGCTTTCCCCGACGCGCGGAGTCTAATAGCTTCGCCCTCACAGGGATATGATGCGCATGCTATCGGCCCGCTTACCACAATGAGTTCATGATGAATCCGATCGGAATCAAGCGGTCTCGTTCCGCGTCGCTCTCTTTCATGCTGGCGCTGTCGGTTTCGCTGGCGGCGTGCTCGCCGCAGCTATCGAGGACCCTCGACAACACGCCCGATCCGGAGTTGACCCGCCAGGGGGCGTTCCCGAACATCAACGTCGCCGGCCAGCAGCCGCCCGGCAAGCTGATGACGCCGGACGAACTCAAGCAGGCGACAGCGAGCCTGAAGGCCCAAAGCGCCCGCAACAACCCGCAGGCGGCGCAGGCGGCGCTGAAGCAGAGCGCGGCCTCCAACGCCGCGCTGGAGAAGACCGCGGCGACCCATGCCAAGAAAACCTTGTCGGAAATTCAGGAGCGATGTGGCGAGCCGGGAGCAGACGCCACGAAATGCCCTCAATAAGGGTGCTTTCATAGTTCGCGGTTCGGTGTAGAACCGCCCTGCGCCAGGTGAGGCGCATCATAACTATCCAAGAGAGATGGATTCGGAGCGATGAGCGAGTTCCACAGCGTGCGGCGTCTGCCGCAGTACGTCTTTGAGCAGGTCAACCGGCTTAAGGCGAGCGCTCGAGCCGCAGGCGCCGATATCATCGATCTGGGCATGGGCAATCCCGACCTTCCGACGCCGCAGCATATCGTCCAGAAGCTCGCCGAGACGGCGGGCCGGCCGGACGTCCACGGCTATTCGGCGTCGCGCGGCATCAACGGTCTGCGCAAGGCCCAGGCTGCCTATTACGAGCGCCGTTTCGGCGTGAAGCTCGATCCCAACACGCAGATCGTCGCCACGATCGGCTCGAAGGAAGGCTTCGCCAACATGGCGCAGGCGATCACGGCGCCGGGCGACGTGATTCTGGTCCCCAATCCGAGCTACCCGATTCATGCCTTCGGCTTCCTGATGGCAGGCGGCGTGATCCGCTCGGTGCCGGTCGAGCCGGGTCCCGAGTTCTTCCATGCGATGGAACGTGCCGTCATGCACTCCATCCCGAAGCCGCTCGCAGTCGTCCTCTGCTACCCGTCCAATCCGACGGCGCATGTTGCGGACCTTGACTTCTATCGCGACGTCGTCGCTTTCGCCCGCAAGCACGACCTCTTCGTGCTGTCGGATCTCGCCTATGCCGAAATCTACTTCGACGATTTCCCGCCGCCCTCGATCCTGCAGGTTCCGGGCGCGATGGACGTCGCGGTCGAGTTCACCTCGATGTCGAAAACCTATTCGATGGCCGGCTGGCGCATGGGATTCGCGGTCGGCAATGAGCGCCTGATAGCCGCGCTGTCGCGCGTGAAATCCTACCTGGACTATGGCGCCTATACGCCGATCCAGGTCGCGGCCACCACCGCGCTGAACGGCCCGCAGGACTGCATCGAGGAGATGCGCCAGATCTACAAGCACCGCCGCGACGTTCTGGTCGACAGCTTCGGCCGTGCCGGCTGGCAGATCCCGGCGCCGCGCGCCAGCATGTTCGCCTGGGTTCCGATCCCGGACGCGTTCAAGTCGATGGGCAGCCTCGAATTCTCGAAGCTCCTGATCGAGAAGGCCGACGTTGCCGTGGCTCCGGGCGTCGGCTTCGGCGAGCATGGCGACGACTATGTGCGCATCGCCCTCGTCGAAAACGAGCAGCGTATTCGGCAGGCCGCGCGCAATGTCCGTCGCTTCCTTGAAACGGCGGACAAAACGTTGCACAACGTCGTCCCGATCAGCAGCGCCCGGCGATAAGCCGGGCCCCCCTGGGGCGTTTATATGAATCAAGCACTTCGGCTGGGTGTCGCCGGCCTCGGCACCGTCGGCGCGTCCCTGCTGCAACTGACGCAGCGCCATGCCGATGAACTGGCGCTGCGTTGCGGCCGCCCGGTCGTCGTTACCGCCGTCACGGCCCGCGATCGCTTCCGCGATCGCGGCGTCGATCTGTCTGCCGTCGCCTGGTACGACGACCCCATCTCGCTGGCCCAGTCTCCCGACATCGACGTCTTCGTCGAACTCATGGGCGGCGCCGACGGCTCGGCTGCTGATTCCGTGCGCGCCGCGCTCGACGCCGGCAAGCATGTCGTCACCGCCAACAAGGCCCTTCTCGCCAAGCACGGGACGGAGCTGGCTCGCCGCGCCGAGCAGAACAGCGTCTCGCTGAATTTCGAGGCGGCCGCCGCCGGCGGCATCCCGATCATCAAGACGCTGCGCGAGTCGCTTGCCGGCAATCGGGTCGGCCGCGTCTATGGCATCCTCAACGGCACCTGCAATTACATCCTCACGCGCATGGAGCGGGAAGGCATCGCGTTCGACGTCTGTCTCGCCGAGGCGCAGCGGCTCGGCTATGCCGAGGCCGATCCGACCTTCGACGTCGACGGTTTCGATACGGCCCACAAGCTGGCGCTGCTGACGGCGATCGCCTTTGGCACCGAGATCAATGCCGACGCCATCTATGTCGAGGGCATCCGCTCGATCTCGACGGCGGACATCGAGGCGGCCGACGAGCTCGGCTACCGGATCAAGCTGCTTGGCGTCGCCACCCGCACGGAGAGCGGAATCGAGCAGCGCGTCCATCCGACCATGGTGCCGAAGTCCTCGCCGATCGCCCGCGTCGATGGCGTCACCAACGCTGTGGCGGTCGAGGCCGATTTCGTTGGCCGGCTGGTTCTGTCGGGCCCGGGCGCCGGTGGTGATGCGACCGCCTCGGCCGTGATGAGCGACATCGCGGATCTCGCCCGCGGCGACGTGGTCGGCACGTTCGGCCGGCCCGCCCACACGCTGAAGCCCTATCAGCAGGCCGTCATGCGTTCGCATGCCGGCGGCTATTATATCCGCCTTGCGGTCTATGACCGGCCGGGTGCCTTCGCCTCCATCGCCAAGCGCATGGCGGAGAACAACATCTCGCTGGAATCGATCGTGCAGCGGCGCCGGGCCCCCAAGGCCGATGCTCCGGAACATCCGCAGCCGCAGGCGCCACAACCGGTTATGCTCATCACCTACGAGACGACCGAGTCGCAGGTCAAGGAAGCGCTCGATCGGATTACGGCGGACGGTCATATTGCGGAGAAGCCGCAGATGATACGCATCGAACAACTGGCCTGACAGCGGAGCAGCAACACCATGGCGATGACGGGGAACGCGAAGGCAGCGGGTCTGGACCGGATCCTGACGCTTGAGCTCGTGCGCGTGACGGAGCGCGCGGCCGTTGCGGCGGCGCGCTGGCGCGGGCGCGGCGACGAGATGGCTGCCGACCAGGCCGCCGTCGACGCCATGCGCCGCGAGCTCAACCGCTTGCCAATCGAGGGCACCGTCGTCATCGGCGAGGGCGAACGCGACGAAGCGCCGATGCTCTATATCGGCGAGAAGGTCGGCAAGGGTTCCGGCCCGAAGGTCGACATCGCGCTTGATCCACTCGAAGGCACGACGATCTGCGCCAAGAACCAGCCCAATTCGCTGGCCGTGATCGCCATCGCCGAAGGCGGCAGCCTGCTCTACGCGCCCGACGTCTACATGCAGAAGATCGCCATCGGCCCCGGCTATGCCAAGGGCGTCGTCGATCTCGACGCGTCGCCGCTGGAGAACATCCAGGCCCTGGCGGCCGCCAAGGGCGTTCCGGTCAACGAGATCACCGCCTGCATCCTCGACCGCCCCCGTCATGCCAAGCTGATCGAGGACGTGCGCGCCACCGGCGCCGCGCTCCGCCTGATCGGCGACGGCGACGTCGCCGGCGTCATTCACACGACCAATCCGGACGAGACCGGCATCGACAT
Source organism: Kaistia sp. MMO-174 (assembly GCF_037147815.1). NCBI lineage: Bacteria > Pseudomonadati > Pseudomonadota > Alphaproteobacteria > Hyphomicrobiales > Kaistiaceae > Kaistia > Kaistia sp. MMO-174. The sequence continues at coordinate 369,359 of NZ_JBBCUO010000002.1, forward strand.
CTATCTCGGCATCGGCGGCGCGCCCGAGGGCGTGCTGGCTGCGGCGGCGCTCCGTTGCATCGGCGGCCAGATGCAGGGCCGCCTCGTCACCCAGTCGGACGCGCAGCGCGAGCGTGCCGCCAAGATGGGCGTCAAGGACTTCGACAAGAAGTTCACCCATGACGAGATGGCCAAGGGCGACGTGCTGTTCGCCGCGACCGGCGTGACCGACGGCAACCTGCTTTCCGGCGTCCGCTTCGCCCGCAATGGCGAGATCACCACCGACACGGTCGTGATGCGTTCTTCTTCCGGCACGGTTCGCTGGATCAAGGCGACGCACCGCGATCTCGAGAAGTTCGACAACGAGGGCTGATCCGGCTCCCATGTCCATGACATCCAGCGACGCACGGCGCGCCTTTCTCGGCGTTGAGGGATCCGTGACGGGGCGCCGCTGGACCGAGCGGGTCGACGCGACCTCCAGCTTGGCCGCGACCGCCATGGCGCAGCGCCATGAGATCCCCGAGTTGGTTGCGCGCGTGCTGGCCGGCCGGGGCGTCGCCATCGACGACGCGGCGCATTTCCTCGATCCGAGCCTGCGCCGCCTCATGCCGGATCCTTCGGTGCTCGCCGACATGGATGCGGCAGCGGCTCGCATCGCCGACGCCGTGGAGGCCGGCGAGCATGTCGCGATCTTCGGTGACTACGACGTCGACGGGGCGACGTCTTCGGCGTTGCTCGCCCGCTTTCTGCGCCATCAGGGCGTCGAGACGCGGATCTACATTCCCGACCGCATTTTCGAGGGCTACGGCCCCAACCCCGACGCGATCCGCACTCTGGTGGAGGAAGGCGCCGGCCTCATCGTTACTGTCGATTGCGGCTCGACCAGTCACGAGGCGCTCGGCGTCGCCCGCGATCTCGGTCGCCTCGTCGTTGTGCTCGACCATCACCAGATGGGCGCGGAACTGCCGCCGGCGCTCGCCGTGGTCAATCCGAACCGGCAGGACGACCTGTCTGGCCTCGGCCATCTCGCCGCCGTCGGAGTCACCTTCCTCGCCATCGTCGCCGTCAATCGGGAACTGCGCAGGCGAGGCTGGTATGGCGAGAGCCGGCCGGAGCCGGACTTGCTGCAGTGGCTCGACCTGGTCGCGCTCGGCACGGTCTGCGACGTGGTGCCTCTCATCGGGCTGAACCGGGCGTTCGTCACCAAGGGCCTGCTGGCGGTTCGGCGCCGGGCCAATCCGGGTCTCGCGGCACTGTCGCAATGTGCCCGCATCGACGTGCCGGTCGCGCCCTATCATCTGGGCTTCCTGCTGGGGCCGAGGATCAATGCGGGCGGCCGCATCGGCGACGCCGCGCTGGGCGCACGACTGCTGTCGCTCGACGATCCGGCGGAAGCAGAGCGGATCGCCGTCGAGCTCGACGATCTCAACAAGCAGCGCCAGGCCATCGAGACGGCGATGCTGGAGGAAGCCGTCGCGGAGGCGGACGCCGAGATCGGCGCGGGCGAGGGGCCCGCCGTCATCGTCACCGCGAGCGAGCGCTGGCATCCCGGCATCGTTGGCCTGATTGCCGCCCGCCTGAAGGAGCGCTTCCGCCGTCCGGCCTTCGCGGTCGCGCTGATGCCCAATGGCATGGGCACTGGTTCCGGCCGTTCGGTTTCCGGCGTCGATCTCGGCGCGCTCGTGCGCGGCGCTGTCGAGAACGGCATTCTGGTCAAGGGCGGCGGTCACGCCATGGCCGCAGGCCTCACCATTGATCCCGCGCGCTTCGGTGAATTCCGGGCGTTCCTGGAAGCCGGCGCCGCCGAGGCTTCTCGCCGGGCCCGACAGGCCGACCAGTTGCTGATAGACGGAGCGCTCACCGCCCGTGCCGCGACCCCCGACTTCATCGACATGGTGGAGAAGGCCGGGCCCTTCGGCGCCGGTCATGCCGAGCCAGTCTTCGCGCTTCCGGCGCATGTCGTCGGCTACGCTGACACCGTCGGCAACGGCCATGTCCGGGTGACGCTTTCCGGCGGCGACCAGAACATCAAGGCGATCGCCTTCCGCGCCGCCGACAGCGACCTCGGCCGGATGCTGCTGGGGTCGCGCGGTCGCCCGCTGCATGTCGCCGGCTCCCTGTCGATCGATCATTGGCAGGGCAGGCGGCAGTCGAGCTTGCGGATTCTTGACGTCGCGCAGCCGCAACCGCTGCGCTAGCACTAGAGATTCGCGGGGCGTTGCCTTCCGCCGACGCCGCGTTAGCTCCCTTCTTGTCCGGTATCAGCAGCCTTCCGGTGTGCCGAGCGCGGTTGCAATTTTTTCCTGAGACTGTTGAACTAATTCCGTAGGAATTGAATCGCCGAATGATCGCTCGTCATGCGAGTGTATCGATGGAAGGCGGTCGTGCCGGAGCGGAAGGCGCCCGGACGGACCTACATGACGTCCCGCAGACCTGGAATTCGCCCTGAAGTCCTTACCAGGCCACCGACCCGGAATGCGCATGAGCAAAAAAGAGTGGCAGAACAAGGTCGTAGAACTGCGCGGGCGAAGGAACTTGTTTTAAGATTTTAGCTATGGTGAAATAATTCAACCCGGAATGGCGGGGAGGCCGGCATGAGCAGCGAGCCCTTGAAGGTAGGATTGAAGATCAGAGATGCGCGCAAGCAGCGCCGGCTGACATTGCAGCGGGTCGCGGAGGCGACCGGTCTCTCGATCGGCTTCTTGAGCCAGGTCGAGCGCGATATCACAACCCCGTCGCTGTCGTCCCTGGTGACGATCGCCAAGGCCCTGGATCTTCCCGTCAGTTCTTTTCTGCACCAGCCGGATATCCCCAATGCGGTGTCGCGGCGTGATGGCAGGGTGACCTACGGCATCAATCCGGCCTGGATTTCCTATGAGCGGCTTTCGACGACGTTCCCCGGCCAGATGCTCAACGCCGTCAAGATGAACGTGCCGCCGCGCTATCTGTCGGAGACGACGTCGCACGAAGGCGAGGAGATCGTCTACGTGCTGGCGGGAACCATCCGCTACGTCATCGACGAGGTCATCTACGAATTGCATGCGGGGGACACCCTGCATTTCTCGGCCCATCGTCCGCACCGCGTCCAGAACGCAACGGACCATGTCGCCGAGGTTCTTTCTGTCGGGACACAGCAGCTCTTCTCGGATTCTCCCCGCCATCGCGGCCCCTCGCACGGCAGCGGTGCGGAGTTCCGCAAGAACCAGGACAAGAGCCAGGAAAAGACTGCGGTGCCCGGCGTATCCGAGGGTGAAACGAGGTAATATGATGAAGAAGTTGCGTGCATCGCTGCTTTTGGCGGCTCTTTCCGTCCCCGCCCTCATGACGGCGGCGGCTCACGCGGAGACGGTGCTGCGTCTCGACGAGGCGCCGATCGGCGAGCTCGATCCGGCCAAGGCGACCGACTACGCCGACTCGATCCTGATGTTCAACGTCTACGACACGCTGGTGGCGCCGACCGCCGGCAAGCCCGGCACGCAGCCGCTGCTCGCGTCGAGCTGGACGGTCGACGGCAACGCCTACACCTTCACGCTGCGCGATGACGTCAAGTTCCACTCCGGCAATCCGCTGACGGCGGAAGACGTGGTCTATTCGTTCGATCGCATGATCGCGCTCGGCCAGGGCTTCTCGCACCTCTTCGTCGATAGCGTCGAGAAGGTAGAGGCCGTCGACGGCAAGACGGTGAAGTTCACGTTGAAGGGGCCCTACGCGCCCTTCCTGTCGGCGCTCGTCCGCCTGCCGGTCGTTGATTCCAAGCTCGCCCGGCAGCATCAGGCGGATGGAAAGTATGGTGCGTTCGGCGATTATTCCGAGGCATGGCTCTCCGCCAACGACGCCGGCTCGGGCGCCTATGCGGTGGTGAAGCAGAACCCGCAGGAAGAGACCGACCTGGTCAAGTTCAAGGACTACTTCCTCGGCGCCACGCCGAAGTCCCCGGACAAGGTCCGCTTCCGCTATGGCCTCGAGGCCTCGACGGTGCGCGCGCTGCTCTCGAAGGGCGAGCACGACATCGGCTCGCAGTGGCTGCCGCCGGAAGTCGCCAAGGCGCTCGCCGCCGACGACAAGATGCAGCTTCTGACCGAGGTCGGCACCAACGTCTTCTACATCAAGCTGAACACGGCGAAGCCGCCGCTCGACGACGTGCATTGCCGCCTGGCGCTGACCTACGCGTTCGACTACGCGACCGCCGCCAAGATGGTCGCCGTCACCGACAAGGTCTCGCTCGGCAAGCCGGCCAACGGGCCGATCCCGCACGGCATGCTCGGCTCGTCGAGCGACGTGCCGAACTACGCGCAGGATCTCGACAAGGCCAAGGCCGAACTGGCGCAGTGCAAGTACAAGCCGGAAGAGACGCCGCTCGAGATCTCCTGGATCGCCGAAGTGCCGCTCGAGGAGCGCTTCGCGCTGCTGATGCAGGCCAATTTCGCCAAGCTCGGCTTCAAGCCGGAAGTGAAGCGCGTTCCCTGGGCGCTGTTCACCGAGATGGTGACCAAGCCGGAGACGACGCCGAACATCTCGCAGATCTTCAACAGCGCCACGACGCCCGACCCGGATTCCCTGCTCTACAACACCTACCATTCGTCGGCGAAGGGCACCTGGCAGTCGCCGGAGTATCTGCAGGACGCCGAGGTGGACAAGCTGCTGGCGGCCGGCCGCGCCGAGGTCGATCCGGCCAAGCGCCAGAAGATCTACGAGGATCTGAGCCAGCGCCTGCGCGACCTCGCGCCGACGATCTACGCCTATGACCAGGTCGCGGTCTTCCCGGCCCGCAAGGCGGTGAATGTGCCGGCGATGTCGAACGATGCGGATCGCTATGCGCTTTCTGCCTTCGGATTCACGTTCCGCAACGTGGAGATGGCCGAGTAAAGCCATCCTCGATCCGACCCCGGTCGTGGGCACTTTGGTGCCCGCGACCGCGTTTCTGGCCAAGGCGCGACAGCGCGGGGCGAGCGGTAGGAAATGTCCAATATCTTCAGATCCCTTCTGCATCGTCTCGGTGCCGCGCTGATCGTCATGATCGGCATCTCCATGCTGATCTTCGCCATCGCCCGCGTCATGCCCGGCGATCCGGCGCGCATTGCGCTCGGCCCGAATGCGACGGCCGAGCAGGTCGCGGCGCTCCGGGCCGAACGCCATCTCGATGCCTCGCTGCCGGTGCAGTACTGGGAATTCGTCAAGTCGGTCGCCCATGGCGATCTCGGCAAGTCGCTCTATACCAACCGGCCGGTCACCACGGACATCGCGCAATTCCTGCCGGCGACGCTGGAACTGGTCTTCGTGTCCGGAATCCTCATGGTGCTGATCGGCCTGCCGATCGGCATCCTGTCGGCGCATTTTCGTGGCCGCTTTCCGGATCATGTCGGAAGGCTGATCTCGCTGCTCGGCGTCTGCACGCCAGCCTTCGTCTGGGGCGTGATCCTGCAGCTGGTGTTCGGCTATTTCTGGGGCTGGTTCCCGATCGAGGGGCGGCTTCTCGAAGGCACGCCAATCCCGCCGGGCCCGACGGGCTTCTATCTCATCGACATGGCCATGACCGGCAACGGCGCGGGCTTTCTCGACGCGCTGCATCACCTGATCCTGCCGGCGCTGGCGCTAGCGATGTCCGGCCTCGGCCAGACCGCGCGGCTCACCCGTTCCAACATGAACGAGGTCTATGAGCGGCCCTATGTCGAGATGGCGCGCGCCTACGGATTTCCCGCCAGGCGGATCGCCACGCGCTATGCCTTCCGGCCTGCGCTGATCCCGACGCTGACCATCCTCGGCCTCGAATTCGCGGCGATGCTGGGCAACGCCTTCCTGGTGGAAAAGGTGTTCGGCTGGCCCGGTCTGTCGCGCTACGGCGTCGAAGTGATCCTGCGCAAGGACCTCGACGCGATCGTCGGGACGGTGCTGATCATCGCGGCCGCCTTCCTGATCGTGAACATCATCGTCGACATCCTGGTGAACGTCATCAACCCGCGCATCCGCCTTGCATCGGGGAGGGCATGAACCATGTCGGAGCCTGATTCCCCCGTTATCGCCTCGCGCACCCGTTCCAAGGCCTGGACGGCTTATGCAGCCGATCCCCTTTCGGTCATCGGTCTCTTCATCGTCGTGGCGATTGTCCTGCTGGCGATCTTCGCGCCCTTCGTCACGCCCTATCCCGGCCATGTCGGCCCGACCGGTGATTTCGCCGCCATGACCGCGGCGCCAAGCGGCGACTACTGGTTCGGCACCGACATGATCGGCCGCGACCTCTTCACCCGCATCATCTTCGGCTACCGGCTGTCGCTGATCATGGCGATCGTCGTGCTGGCGATCGCCACGCCGATCGGCGTGATCGTCGGCCTCGTCGCCGGCTACAGGGGCGGCTGGACCGACTACATCCTGATGCGGATCACCGACGTCTTCCTGGCCGTGCCGCCGCTCGTGCTGGCGATGGCTATCATGGGATTCCTGCAGCCGACACTTTTGAACGGCATGCTCGCCATCACCGCCATGTGGTGGCCGTGGTATGCACGCCTGATCTACAACGTCACCCGTGCCGAGGCGCAGGAGGGCTATGTCCTGGCCGCCGAGACGGTCGGCGCCTCGACGGCGCATATCCTGTTCCGCGAGATCCTGCCGAACTGCTGGCCGTCGATCCTGACCAAGATGACCCTCGACGTCGGCTTCGTCATCCTGATGGCGTCGTCGCTGTCCTTCCTCGGCCTTGGCGTCCAGCCGCCGACGCCGGACCTCGGTTCGATGGTCGCCGACGGCGCAAAGTACATGCCGGATGCCTGGTGGCTGACGGTGTTCCCGGCGATCGCGATCCTCCTGGTCGTGCTCGGCTTCAATCTCGTCGGCGACGGCCTGCGCGAAGCGTTCGAGGCGGAGAGCTGAGATGGCCGACAGCACGATCCAGAAGCCGGTCCTGACCATCCGCGACCTGCGCCTTGCCTTTGGCGACCACCGGCACGCGACGCATGTGCTGCACGGCATCTCGATGCATATCCAGCCGGGCGAAAAGGTGGCGCTTGTCGGCGAGAGCGGATCCGGCAAGTCGGTGACGGCGCGCCTCGCGATGGGGCTCCTGCAGGATTCGAAGCGGGCGCATGTGTCCGGCTCGATCTGGTTCGACGGCATCGACGCGGCCAGGGGCGGGCCGGCGATTGCGGCGAAGCGGGGAAACCGCGTCGCCATGATCTTCCAGGATCCGACCTCTGCGCTCAATCCGACCTTCAAGATCCGTGGCCAGTTCCGCGATGTGCTGCGTTCGGGCGATCGCTCGATCTCGAAGGTCGAGGCTGACCGGCGCGCCGAGGCAGCGCTGGCCGAGGTTTCGATCCCGGATCCGAAGCGCGCGCTCGACAGCTACGCCTTCCAGCTCTCCGGCGGCATGAACCAGCGCGTGATGATCGCGATGGCGCTCGCCAACCGGCCGCAACTGCTGATCGCCGACGAGCCGGGAACCGCCCTCGACGTCACCGTGCAGGCGCAGACGCTGAACCTCATGCACCAGCTGACAGAAAAGACCGGCACGTCCGTCTTGCTGATCTCGCACAATCTCGGCGTCGTGCGTGAATTCGCCGATCGCGTCTATGTCATCTATCGTGGTCGCATCGTCGAGCACGGCACGACGGCGCAGCTGTTCCACGATCCGCGCCATCCCTATACGCGGGCGCTGCTCGCCGCGATCCCGAAGATCTCGGGCGGCGGCCTGCCCGACCTGCCGGAGCGCAGCCCCGAATTCGAGAGCCCGCTGATCACGCATGAAGGCTGCGGCGAGCCGACGGAGGCCTTTGCATGACCACCGCCAACGCCCCGGTCCTCGAACTCGACCGCCTCGGCAAGGTCTTCTCCGCCGATGGTCACAAAGTCACGGCGCTCGACGACGTCTCGCTGTCGTTCGCGCGCGGCGAGTGCCACGCCATCGTCGGCGAGAGCGGCTCGGGCAAGACCACGCTCGCCAATCTGGTGCTCGGCCTGATCGGCGCCACTTCCGGCAGGATCCGCTTCAATGGCGCGGCGCTGGCCGGCAGCCGGACGCGCGAGCAGAAGCGGGCGATCCAGCTGGTCCAGCAGAACCCGCTCTCGGCGCTCAATCCGCGCCGCAGCGTCGGCGCCTCGATCCGCCTGCCGCTCGACGTGCATGACCTCGGCAGGAGCTCCGAGCGCAATGACCGCGTCGCCTCGCTGCTCAGGGAGGTGGGGCTCGAGGCCGAGCACGCGAGGCGTTCGCCGCGCGGTCTATCCGGCGGCCAGCGCCAGCGCATCGCCATCGCCCGCGCGCTCGCCTGCGAGCCGGAGCTCCTGGTGCTCGACGAGCCGACCTCGGCCCTCGACGTGCTGGTGCAGGCGAGGGTGCTCGACCTGCTGCAGCGGCTCCGCCGGGAGCGCGGCCTGACCTATCTCTTCATCACGCACGACCTCGCCGTCGTGCGCGCCATCGCCGACCGGGTGAGTGTGTTCCAGAAGGGACGCCTCGTCGAGACCGGTCCGGTCGAGACCATCTTCTCCGATCCGAAGAGCGCCTATACGCGCGAGCTGATCGGAGCCATTCCCGTCGTGACGGAGGCTGAGGCCGCGCTGCGCGCCGCCATACGAGCCGGGACGCCAATCCCGGCCGAGGCCGAATAGGAAGGAAGCATGATGAGCACTACCGCAGAGCTGAAGTCGGTCGATCCCGTGTCGGATCGGAAGGCATGGGACGCGCTCCTCGCCGCGCTCGGCGAGGACAACCAGCCGGCCGCGACGCTCGCTAGGGTCGAGGAACTCTACCAGCGCGAGGTGGGCGCGATCATCTTCACGGTGATGAGCGCGGACTTCGACACCGGCATGTCACGCCGCCTCTATTCCAACCATCCGGAAGAGTATCCGACTTCGGGCTACAAGCAGTCCGCCGCCGGCAAGTGGAACGATCTCGTCTTCGGCGAGAAGAAGCCCTATGTCGCCAACACGATCGAAGAGATCGCGACCGTCTTCCACGATCATGAGCTGATCCAGTCGCTCGGCTGCGGCTCCTGCATCAATGTGCCGATCGTGTTCGAGGGGAGCGTCCTCGGCACGGTCAACATTCTCGACAAGACCGGCGCCTATACGCCCGACAAGGTCGAGCGCGCCATGGCTCTGCGCCCCTTCGCGGCGATCGGCATCCTGGCTGCGACGATCACCGAGCAGGCCGAGAAGATCCGCGAGGCGAAGGGCTGACATGAGCGACAAGACCATCCGTGTCGCCACCGACGTCGGCGGCACCTTCACCGACCTCGTCTATTTTGAGACGGACAATGCGACGGGCCGGCAGACGATCCGCACCGCGAAGTCCGACACGACGCCGCCGAACTTCGAGCAGGGCGTGCTGAACGTGCTCGCCAAGGCCGATGTCGATCCTGCCGACATCGCCTTCTTCGCGCATGGCACCACCGTCGTCATCAATGCGCTGACCGAGCGCAAGGGCGCCCGCACGGCGCTGATCACGACTGAAGGCTTTCGCGACGTGCTGGAGATCGCGCGCGGCAACCGACCCGATTTCTTCAACCTGCAGTATGTGAAGCCGCAGCCCTTCGTGCCGCGCTATCTCTGCCGCGAAGTGCCGGGCCGCATCGCCTATACCGGCGAGGAGCGCAGCCCGCTCGATCTGTCCGGCCTCCCGGCGATCCTCGAGGACTTCCGCGCCGAGGGCGTCGAGGCGATCGCGATCTGCCTGTTGCATTCCTACGCCGATCCCAGCCATGAGGAAGCGGTGGCAGCCGAGATCCGCAGGCTCTGGCCCGAGGTCTCCGTCGTCGCCTCGCACCAGATCACCCGCGAATGGCGCGAATATGAGCGCGCCTCGACGGCCGTGCTCTCGGCCTATGTGCAGCCGGTCGCCAGCCGCTATCTCGGCCGGCTCGAGGACGGCCTCGCCTCGAAGGATTTCGGCGGCCAGCTTTACGTCATGCAGTCGAACTGCGGCGTCGACTCGCTGTCGGCGACGCGCGAAATCCCGATCACCATGGTCGAGAGCGGCCCGGCCTCGGGCTTCTGGGGCGCGGCGGAGCTTGGCCGCATCATCGGCGAGCCCAACGTGCTGGCGCTCGACATCGGCGGCACGACGGCGAAGTGCTCGCTGATCGAGAACGGCCACGTCAAGATCATGACCGACTACTGGATCGAGCGTGACCGCACCTCGTCCGGCTATCCGATCATGGTGCCGGTGGTGGATCTGGTCGAGATCGGCAATGGCGGCGGCTCGATCGCCTGGGTCGATGATTTCGGCAAGCTGCATGTCGGCCCGCAATCGGCCGGCGCCAAGCCGGGCCCGGCGGCCTACGCCCGTGGCGGCATTGAGGCGACGACGACCGACGCCAATCTCGCGCTCGGCCGCATCGACAAGGACTATTTCTGCGGCGGCACCATCACCGCCGACATGAAGGCGGTCGACGGCGCACTCGGCGCGCTGGCGGAAAAGCTCGGCATCGCCCCGATCGAGGCGGCGCGCGGCATTGTCCGCATCGCCAACAACAACATGATCAATGCGCTGAAGCTCGTGTCGCTCAACCGCGGCCACGACCCGCGCGACTTCACGCTGGTCGCCTTCGGTGGCGGCGGCGCCATGCATGCGGTGGCGCTTGCCACCGAGCTCGGTATGAAGAAGGTCGTAATCCCGCGTGGCGCGTCGGTGTTCTCGGCCTGGGGCATGATGATGTCCGACCTGCGCCGCGACTACTTTGTCACCCGCCTGATCGAGGGCGGTGACGCCCGCACGGCGGCGCTCGCCGCCCTCGTCGGCGAGACGCGCGACCGGGCGCTGCGTCAGTTCGAGGCGGAGGGCGTGGCGGCCGACAAGGTCAAGCTCGTGCCGTTCATCAAGTGCCGCTACCAGAACCAGGAACATGCGGTCGAGGTCGAGCTGCCGGCTACGTTCGTCGATGACGCGGCGATCCAGTCGATGATCGAGCATTTCCACGCGGCCTATGAGCGCGAATACACCTATCGCCTCGACGCGCCGGTGGAGATCGTCGGCCTGCATCTCGTCGCCTCGGCCGAAGTCGGCAAGCTCGAGATGGTGGCGCTGCCGACGACGGGCGCCACGGTCGGGCAGGCGGTCAAGGGCCGCCGCGACGTCGACTACGCGTTGGAAGGCGTCCACCCGGCGACGATCTACGACCTCGAAAAGCTGGAGCCCGGCATGTCCTTTGCCGGTCCCGCCATCCTCGAGGATCCCGGCACCACCGTGGTGATCCACCCCGGCAACCGCGTGTCGATCGACGCCTACGGCAACACCCATATCGAGCTGGGGGCCCATTGATGAGCACTCCGACCCACGATCCCGTCACCTTCGACATCATCCAGAACTCGCTGCAGGCGATTTCGGACGAGATGTTCGCGGCGATGCGCAAGACGGCGATGAGCGCCATCATCTACGAAGTGCTCGACATGGGCACCGGCATCTGCGCCGCCGACGGCGAGATCGCCTCGTCCGGCGCCGGCATCCCGGCCTTCATCGGCGTGCTCGACAAGGCCGTGAAGGCGGTGCTGCGCAAGCACTCCGTCGCCGCGATCCATCCGGGCGACGTCTTCGCTACCAACGATCCGTTCTATGGTGGCGTGACCCACCTGAACGACATGGTGCTGGTGATGCCGGTCTTCGCCGAGGGCGAGATCGTCGCCTGGACGGCGAACATCGCTCACTGGAACGATGTCGGCGGCATGGTGCCCGGCTCGATGTCGACCGACGCGGTCGAGATCTACCAGGAGGGGCTGCGCGTCCCGGCGATCAAGATCATCGAGAAGGGCGTCGCCAACCAGTCGGTGATGGACCTCCTGATGGTCAATTCCCGCCTGCCGGCCTTCCTGAAGGGCGACATGTGGGCGGCGATCGCGGCCGTCCGTATCGGCGACAAGCGTATCCTCGACCTCGTCAACAAGTACGGCAAGGACACCTTCATTGCCGCCATGAACCACTTCATGGACTATGGCGAGCAGGTGACGTTGAAGGCGCTCAAGGATCTGCCGAACGGCAAGTATTCCTTCGCCGAGGAGCAGGACAGCGGCCAGATCTACAAGGTGACGGTCGAGATCACCGACGACCAGTTCATCGTCGATCTCACCGACAATCCCGACCAGACGCCGACGCCCAACAATGCCAGCCGCGACGGCGTCATCGTCGCCTGCCAGATGGCGATCAAGGCGGTCACCGACGTCGCCGCGCCCGCCAATGGCGGCTCGTTCCGGCCGCTCGTCGTCAAGACGCGCCCGGGCTCGATCTTCGACGCCCAGGAGCCGGCGGCGCACGCCTTCTACTACGAAGTCGAGATCCGCGTGTTCGACCTGATCCTGCGTTGCCTGGCGCAGCATGTGCCCGACAAGCTCTCGGCCGGCAGCTTCGCCTCGATCTGCGGTACAGTCGTCGGCGGTCCGCATCCCGATACCGGCCGCCACTACACGATCGTCGAGCCGGAAATCGGCGGCTGGGGCGCCATGCCCGGCCGCGACGGCAACAACGCGATCTTCTCCGGCTTCCACGGCGAGACCTTCAACTGCCCGGCCGAAATCGCCGAGGCCCGCTACGGTCTCTTCGTCGACCAGCTGGCGCTGAACCCGGAAGAGGGAGGCGAAGGCCAGTGGCGTGGCGGCAAGGGCATCCGCATGGATTACCGCGTCCGCGCCGACGGCAACTTCCTGACCTGTGGCTATACCCGCTCGAAGATCCTGCCCTGGGGCATGGAAGGCGGACATGACGGCACCGGCAACCATGTCGATGTCATCAAGACCGACGGCAGCCGCAAGCGCTATGCCTTCGCCACCGGCGTCGAGCTGAACAAGGGCGACATCGTCCGTGTCGTCACAGGCAATGGCGGCGGCTATGGCGATCCGAAGAAGCGCGCCCGCGCTGCCGTGCTCGAGGACATCAAGAACGGCTATCTGAGCGCCGAGCGCGCCAAGGTGGTTTACGGCGTCGATCTCTGACGTCTGGCAGCGATCCGGGCGTCACGCATTGAATGTTGGCCGCGTGACGCCCGGTTCGCAACTCCAATCCGCCCGCCGGGGCGGAGCGCTTCGACCCGTTGCTCTTCCAAGGCTGACAAGTCCGGGCGAGAGGGCTATATCACGCCGCATCGGATATCAGCGGCGGAGTTTGAGATGAGCGGCACCACCTTGTCGAGCGATGGGCTGGACGTTCGCCGCCGGCGCACCCATTTTCGCTGCTGGCATCGCGGCATGCGTGAAATGGACCTGATCCTTGGCCGCTTCGCCGACGCCCATATCGCAACTCTTGATGATGGCGAACTCGACCTCCTCGAAACCCTGATGGAGGAGCAGGATCGCGATCTGCTGATCTGGCTGACGGGCGAGGCCCCGACGCCGGACGACGTCAACACTGCATTCTTCCAGAAGCTCGCCGCCTTCACCGGCGCCAGCCCCCGTCAGGCGTAATGGTCACTTTCCCGTATATTCTCGGCCGTCCGTCGACGGTGCTTTCGGGCGTTCCCGATGGCTTCGACGGCAAGGTCGTCGCGGACATCGCCGCGCTGGCGGCGCGCGAGAGCCTTCCCTATGTGCTGGTCGTGGCGCGCGACGGCAATCGCATGGCCGATCTCGAGCAGGCGATGCGCTTCTTCTCGCCGGGCACCGAGGTCGTCGCCGTGCCGGCGTGGGACTGCATGCCCTATGACCGCGTGTCGCCGAACACCGCCGTCGTGGCGCGGCGCATGGCGGCGCTGTCCTATCTCGCCAACTACCAGCCGGTGAAGGGCCGCGCGCTCGTCGTGCTCACCACCGTCAATGCCGCCGTGCAGCGCTTGCCGCGCCGCGACCAGGTCGCCCGCCAGAGCATCTCGATTGCCAGTGGCAACCAGATGTCGATGGACCGGCTCATCGCCTGGCTGGAGGATAATGGCTTCCTGCGCACCTCGACCGTGCGCGAAGCGGGCGAATATGCCGTTCGCGGCGGCATTATCGACCTGTTCGCCGCCGGCCAGGGGGAGCCGGTCCGCGTCGATTTCTTCGGCGACACCGTCGATTCGATCCGCACCTTCGACGTCGAGAGCCAGCGCACCGTGGCGCAGAAGAAGCGCCTCGATCTCGTGCCGATGAGCGAACTGGTGCTGTCGCCGGAAGCGATCGCCCATTTCCGCGAGCGCTATGTGGCCTTGTTCGGCGCGACCGACCGCGAGGACCTGCTCTACCAGTCGGTCAGCGAGGGCCGCCGCTATACCGGCGTCGAGCACTGGCTGCCGCTCTTCGTCGACGGCCTCGACACGCTGTTCGATTATGTGCCCGAGGCACCGGTCGTCCTCGATCATCTGGCCGAGGAGGCCATCGCCGAGCGCTTCGACGACATCCAGGACCACTATGACGCGCGCAAGAGCGGCATGGGCCAGGGGCAGGGCGGTGTGCCCTACCGGCCGGTGCCGCCCGATCAGCTTTATCTGACGCCGGACGAATGGAGGGCGCGCGAGAAGACGGCGCCGTTGCTCCGGATGACTCCGTTCGCCGAGGCGGACGACACCATGGTCGCCGATCTCGGCGGCCGGCATGGCCGCACCTTCGCGGCCGAGCGCACCGCCGGCGACGTCAATGTCTTCGACGCGGTCATCGCCCATATCGGCGGCCTGCGCGAGAAGAAGCGCGTCGTCATCGCCTCGTGGAGCGACGGCGCGCGTGACCGCCTGGCGCAGGTGCTCGACGATCACGGCCTGAAGCGGGTCGAGCGCATCGAGGACTGGGCCGCGGCGGAAAAGCTCGCCAAGGGCGTCGTCGGTCTCGGCGTGCTCGGCCTCGAAGCCGGCTTCGAAACGCCGGACATGGTTGTCATCGGCGAGCAGGACATCCTGGGCGACCGCCTGGTGCGGCCGCGCAAGCGGTCGAAGCGCGCCTCCGACTTCCTGAGCGAGGTGACGGGGCTTTCGGAAGGCGACATCGTCGTCCATGTCGATCACGGCATCGGCCGCTTCACCGGGCTGAAGACGATCACCGCCGCCGGCGCGCCGCATGATTGCCTGGAGATCGTCTATCACGGCGGCGACCGGCTCTATCTGCCGGTCGAGAACATCGAACTGCTGTCGCGCTATGGCTCGGAAGATACCGAGGCCGTGCTCGACAAGCTCGGCGGCGTCGCCTGGCAGGCGCGCAAGGCCAAGTTGAAGCAGCGCATCCGCGACATGGCGGGCCAGCTGATCAAGGTCGCTGCCGCCCGCGCCATGCGCCATGCCGAGCCGCTGGCGCCGGCCGATGGCCTCTATGACGAGTTTGCCGCCCGCTTCCCCTATGAGGAGACGGAAGACCAGCTCGCGGCCATCGAGGCGGTCATCTCCGACCTCGGCGCCGGCACGCCGATGGATCGCCTGATCTGCGGCGACGTCGGCTTCGGCAAGACGGAAGTGGCGCTGCGCGCCGCCTTTGTCGCAGTGATGAGCGGCAAGCAGGTCGCCGTCGTCGTGCCGACGACGCTACTGTCGCGCCAGCATTTCAAGACCTTCTCGAACCGCTTCGCCGGCTTCCCGGTCCGGGTCGAACAGGCCTCGCGGCTCGTTTCGGCCAAGGATCTCGCCGAGACCAAGAAGGGCATCAAGGAAGGCCAGGTCGACATCGTCGTCGGCACCCATGCCCTGCTCGGCAAGGCGATCGAATTCAAGGATCTCGGCCTGCTGATCATCGACGAGGAGCAGCATTTCGGCGTCAAGCACAAGGAGCGGCTCAAGGAGCTCCGCGCCGACGTGCATGTGCTGACGCTCTCGGCGACGCCGATTCCGCGCACGCTGCAGCTGGCGCTGACGGGCGTCCGCGAGCTGTCGCTGATCACGACGCCACCGGTCGACCGCATGGCGGTCCGCACCTTCATCTCGCCCTTCGACGCGCTCGTGGTGCGCGAGGCGCTGCTGCGCGAGCGCTATCGCGGCGGCCAGAGCTTCTACGTCTGCCCGCGTCTGTCGGATCTCGCGGACCGCAAGGAGTTCCTGGAGAAGTTCGTGCCGGAGGTGAAGGTCGCGATCGCGCATGGCCAGATGCCGCCGACCGAGCTCGAGGACATCATGACGGCGTTCTACGAGGGGGCCTACGACGTGCTGCTTTCGACGACGATCGTCGAATCCGGCCTCGACATCCCGACCGCCAACACGCTGATCGTGCATCGCGCCGACATGTTCGGCCTGGCGCAGCTCTACCAGCTGCGCGGTCGTGTTGGCCGTTCGAAGACCCGCGCCTATGCGCTCTTCACCGTGCCGGCCGAGAAGCGGTTGACCGCGATGGCTGATCGCCGCCTCAAGGTGCTGCAGTCGCTCGATACGCTGGGCGCAGGTTTCCAGCTCGCGAGCCACGATCTCGACATCCGCGGCGCCGGCAATCTGCTCGGCGAGGAACAGTCGGGCCATATCAAGGAAGTCGGCTACGAGCTTTACCAGCAGATGCTGGAAGAGGCGGTGGCGGCGCTCCGCGATGGCGGCGCCGAGGAAGCCGAGGCCGATGGCCGCTGGTCGCCGCAGATCACGGTCGGCACGCCGGTCATGCTGCCGGAGACCTATGTGCCCGACCTGCAGCTGCGCCTGTCTCTCTATCGCCGGCTGGGCGACCTGGAGGAGCCCGAGCAGATCGACGGCTTCGGCGCCGAGCTGATCGATCGCTTCGGTCCGCTTCCGGACGAAGTCGAGCATCTTCTGAAGATCGTCTACATCAAGGCGCTCTGCCGAAAGGCGAATGTCGAGAAGGTCGACGCCGGCCCGAAGGGCATCGTCATCGCCTTCCGCAATTCGACCTTCGCCAACCCGGCCGGCCTGATCCGCTACATCGCCGAGCAGGGCAGCCTCGCCAAGGTCCGGCCCGACCAGAAGATCGTGCTCATCCGCGACTGGGAGAAGCCGGAGCAGCGGTTGAAGGGCACCGCCGTGGTCCTGACCCAACTCGCCCGCATGGCGGCCGAGGGCGGCAAGAAGGCGGCGTGATCGGCCTTCTTCACCTCTCCCGTGGGGGAGAGGTGAAGGATGGAATGGAGCCTGCGATTCACACCCGGCCGTCATCCCTGCGAAAGCAGGGATCCATGCATCGGGATGCGCGGGGGCGTGCACGGCGCGGCGTCGGATCCGCGTCTCCCCCGCGCCAAAATGCCAGCCGCCTTGGGCTGCGGATGGATCCCGGATCGACGCTGTGCTGCGTCCGGGATGACGGCGAGGGGGACGAGGCCTGCGCTCTACTCGATACGTGCAGGCGCCGGCTCTCAGCTGCGGGGGAGACCGCGCCCGCCCGCTCCCTCACTTTGCCGGCGTCGCGTACCAGGTCGGGTAGGTGTAGCCGCTGATCGACTGCCTCTCCGGATGGCCGACGCCGGTCCAGCGCGCGACCCATTGCTCGGGCAGGTAATAGAGCGGCACGACATAATGCTGCGAGATCAGGACGCGGTCGAAGGCGCGTACCGATTCGACGAAATCCTCGCGCTTCTTAGCCGCCAGGATGTCGTTCAATAGCGCATCGATGGCAGCATTCTTGGCGCCGACGAAGTTATATGAGCCGGGAACATCCGCCTGGCTGCTCGACCAGCGGAAGTTCTGCTCGTTCCCGGGTGACAGCGATGCCGGCCAGGATGTCATGATCATGTCGAAATCGAATTCCTGCACGCGGCGCTCGTATTGCGCCGAATCGACGGTGCGGACGGTCGCCTTGATGCCGACGCGGGCGAGGGTCCGCGCATAGGCGAGGCCGACGCGCTCCTGCTCGCGATCCTTGAGCAGGATCTCGAAGGTCAGGGGCTGGCCGGTCGCCGTGTTGACGAGCGCGTTGCCCTTGAGCTCATAGCCGGCCGATTTCAGGAGCTCGAGCGCCGCCCGCAGCTGGTTTCGGTCGCTGCCGGAGCCGTCGCTTTTCGCGGGCCGGTAAGTTCCATCCAGCACATCGGGTTCGACGGCATCGGGGAACTTCGCCAGCAGCGCCTTTTCCTTGTCGGAAACCGGGATACCGATCGACGACAGTTCGGAGCCCTCGAAGTAGCTCGCGTTCCTCTTGTAGACGTCGAAGAACAGGTTCTTGTCGAGCCATTCGAAGTCGAGCAGCGCGGCGAGCGCCTTGCGGACGCGGATGTCCTCGAAGGTCGGCCGGCGGGTGTTCATGGCGAAGCCGAGCATGCCCTTGGGCAGGCCGGTCTCGAAGCTCTCCTTCACGACGCGCCCGTCTGCCACCGCCGGAAAATCATAGCCATTGCGCCAGGTGGCGGGATCGGACTCGGCGTTGACGTCGTAAAGGCCCTTCTTGAAGGCTTCGAACATCGAGCTGCGGTTGCGGTAATAGTCGACGCGGATCTCGTCGAAATTGTCGAAGCCGCGCTTGATCGGCAGGTCTTTGCCCCAGTAGTTCGGGTCGCGTTTCAGCGTGAAGCGCTCACCCGGCTTGATCTCGCCCATCAGATAGGGCCCGCTGCCGATCAGGGGCTTCAACGTCGAACGGTCGAAGTTCTCGATGTCGGTGGCGTGTTTCGGCAGTATCGGCATCAGGCCGATCAGAAGCGGCAATTCGCGATCGGCGCCGTCGGCGAAGGTCATGTGCACGCCGTGCTCACCAACCTTCTCGATCTTCTTCACCTTCGAATACCAGGAGCGGTAGTTCGGCCGCCCCTTCTCGCGCAGCAGTTCGAGCGTGAAGATCACGTCCTCGGGGGTCACCGGCTGGCCGTCCGAGAATTTCGCTTTCGGATTGAGGTTGAAGGTGATCGAGCTGCGATCGTCCGGCACGTCGACGCTCTCGGCCAGAAGGCCATAAAGCGTGAAGGCCTCGTCGCGGTTGCGCGCCAGCAGGGCCTCGAACACGTTGTTGCCGAGCGACGCATCCCAGATTCCGCGCGCCGTCGTCTCCGCGCCCTTCACGATGAAGGGGTTGAGGCTGTCATAGCTGCCGACGAAGGCGTAGGTTATTCTGCCTCCTTTTGGCGCGCTCGGGTCGGCATAGGGCAGGTGGTCGAAATCGGCGGGCAGGGCCGGCTCGCCATGCATCGCCATCCCATGCCTTGGTTCGGCCCCGACCGGCAGGGAGAGCGGCAGTGTCGCGGAAACCGCGAGCGCGAGGACGGCCGCCTTGGGCCAGCGGGTGCCGATTGGCATGGCAAATTCCCCCAGATGAGGCTCGGGCAACGAATCGAATGAAAAAAATCGTAGCACGGCTACTGGGGCAATCTTGTGCCCGCTAGAAATCCTGCCTCGGCCCCGCTATTGATGCGGCATAGCTTCACCGTCACCGTGTCGCCTCATTTGCTGGTCATCCAGCCTCGGCGCGCGGCCAGCCTGTGACGTTTGCAGGCGGACCGTCGGTCGCCGAAGCGCAGGGTTTTGAGATAAACGCAAGGACACGCTCGATGTCGCATCGTTGGAATTCTGGCCTGGTTCGGGTGCCGCATCTGGCTGCCGCCGCGCTCATTATGGCGCTGTCCGCACCGGCGGCTTTCGCCCAGGATGCCGCGCCGGCTGACGCTCCGGCCGCCAAGGCCCCTGCCGCGGCCGCGAATGCCGCTCCGCCGGCTTCTCCGTGGATCAAGGAATGCGGCCAGGACCCGCAGTCCAAGAAGAAGCTCTGCATCACCTCGCAGGAGCTCCGCGCCGAGACCAACCAGTTCATCGCTTCGCTGCAGATCCGCCAGCTCGAGGGCGAGCCGAAGATCGCGCTCACCGCGGTCGTGCTCACGGGCCAGCTGATCCAGCCGGGCCTGCGCGTCCAGGTGGACCAGAACAAGCCCGCCGAGCTGAAGTACGTCGTCTGCGAGCCGAGCGTCTGCTACGCCCAGGCAGAGATCGACACCGCCTTCATCTCGTCGATGAAGAAGGGCAGCAAGGTCGTTGCGATCTCGCTGAACCCGCAGGGCAAGCCGATGGTCTTCCCGTTCTCGCTCGCCGGCTTCACCAAGGTCGTCGATGGCGAGGGTCTCGACCGCGCCGCCGGCAAGGCCCGTCGCGACGCCCTGCAGGACCAGCTGCAGAAGAACGCCGAAGAGAATCGCAAGAAGCTCATCGAGCAGCAGAACAAGGAGCGCGGCTCGACCAACTGAGCCGTCGATCCAGCGAATTCCAGGAACGGCGCGCCCGCAGGGGCGTGCCGTTTTTGATTCGCGCCCGGACGGATCGACATCCTGCGACGTCGGCGTAGCAATCCGTCGGTTGATTGCGCCGAGGAATACCGGCACCTTGCGGCGATTCAAAATTGTGAGTGGTCGTCGTCGTGAATTCCTACGAGCCATGGAGCGCCAAGCGCGCCGCCGAGATCATCGCTGCCCATGCCGGCTGTGAGGGGCCCGCCCTGCCGATCCTCCATGCCATCCAGGCGGCGTTCGGCTTCGTGCCGGAGGCGGCCGAGCCGATGATCGCGGAAGCGCTCAACCTGTCGCGCGCGGAAGTGCATGGCGTCGTCACCTTCTATCACGACTTCCGCCGCAAGCCGGCAGGCCGCCACGTCCTGAAGCTCTGCCGGGCGGAGGCCTGCCAATCGATGGGTGCCGAAGCGCTGGCCTCGCGCGCCGAGCAGGCGCTGGGCATCCGCTTCGGCGAGACGACGGCCGATGGCCGCGTCACGCTCGAGCCCATCTATTGCCTCGGTCTCTGTGCCACGGCTCCCTCTGCCATGCTCGACGGCCGCATCATCGGCCGGCTCGATGATGCGCGGCTAGACCGGTTGGTTGCGGAGGCGCAACGATGATCACCCGGATCTTCATTCCCGGCGACGCCGGTGCTGTCGCCGTTGGCGCCGACGAGGTCGCGGGGGCTTTCGAAGCGGCGGCACGGACGCGGGGGCTGGCGCTCGATATTGTCCGCAACGGTTCCCGCGGCCTCTACTGGCTGGAGCCGATGGTCGAGGTCGAGACATCGGAGGGCCGCGTCGCCTATGGCCCCGTGGCGGCCGAGGACGTTCCGGCTCTGGTGGATGCCATGCTCGCGGGCGAGCCCCACGCGCTGCGGGTTGGGCCGACGGAGGAAATTCCGTGGCTGAAGCGGCAGACGCGCCTGACCTTCGCGCGTTGCGGCGTCGTCGACCCGCTCTCGCTGGACGATTATCGCGCCTATGGTGGCTACAGGGGGCTGGAGCAGACGCTCGCGATCGGTCCCGACGCCACCATCGAGGAAGTGGTGCAGTCAGGCCTGCGGGGTCGCGGCGGCGCAGGCTTCCCGACCGGCGTAAAGTGGCGCACGGTCGCCGGGACCCGGGCCGAACAGAAATACATCGTCTGCAACGCCGACGAGGGTGACAGCGGCACCTTCGCCGATCGCATGCTGCTCGAGGGCGACCCCTTCGTCATGATTGAGGGCATGACCATCGCGGGTATCGCTGTCGGCGCGACGCGCGGCTACATCTACATCCGCTCCGAGTATCCCCATGCCGTCGCGGCGATGGAAGCCGCGATCGAGACGGCGCGCCAGAATGGCTATCTGGGCCGGGGCATCGCGGGTTCGGCGTTCGATTTCGACATGGAGGTGCGGGTCGGCGCCGGCGCCTATGTCTGCGGCGAGGAGACGGCGCTGCTGGAAAGCCTGGAGGGCCGGCGCGGCGTCGTCCGCGCCAAGCCGCCGCTGCCGGCGCACAAGGGCCTGTTCGGCCAGCCGACCGTCATCAACAACGCCATCTCGCTGGCCACCGTGCCGTGGATCCTCGCCGAGGGCGCGGCCGCCTATCGCGATTTCGGCATGGGGCGCTCGCGCGGGACGATGCCGATCCAGATCGCCGGCAATGTGAAGCATGGCGGCCTCTACGAAGTCGCCTTCGGCGTCACGCTCGGCGAACTGGTCGACGAGATCGGCGGCGGCACGGCTTCCGGCCGCCCGGTCCGTGCCGTGCAGGTCGGCGGGCCGCTCGGCGCCTATTTCCCGCGTGCGCTGTTCGACACGCCGTTCGACTATGAGGCCTTTGCCGGCAAGGACGGGTTGATCGGCCATGGCGGCATCGTCGTCTTCGACGACACGGTCGACATGGCGAAGCAGGCGCGCTTCGCGATGGAGTTCTGCGCGCTCGAATCCTGCGGCAAGTGCACGCCCTGCCGCATCGGCTCGACGCGTGGCGTGGAGACGATGGACAAGATCCTGCGCGGCGAGGAGCGCGACAAGAACCGCGTCCTGCTCGAAGATCTCTGCCACACGATGAAATTCGGTTCGCTCTGTGCACTCGGCGGCTTTACGCCCTATCCTGTGATGAGTGCGCTTCACCATTTCCCAGAGGATTTCGACGCGCCGGCGCCGAGCCTCGAAGAAGCCCGATAGGAGGTCGCCATGTCGCTGATCCACGAGATCGACTACGGCACGCCGCGCTCGACGTCGGAGACGATGGTGACGCTCACCATCGACGGCGAGACCCTGACGGTGCCCGAGGGCACATCCATCATGCGCGCCGCCGGCGAGATGGGCACGGCGATCCCGAAGCTTTGCGCTACCGACATGCTGGACGCCTATGGTTCCTGCCGCCTCTGCCTCGTCGAGATCGAGGGCAGGGCGGGAACGCCCGCCTCCTGCACCACGCCGGTGATGCCGGGCATGGTGGTGAAGACCCAGACGGAGCGGCTGAAGCGCCTGCGCAAGGGCGTCATGGAGCTCTACATCTCCGACCACCCGCTCGATTGCCTGACCTGTGCGGCGAACGGCGATTGCGAGCTGCAGGACATGGCCGGCGCGGTCGGCCTGCGCGACGTCCGCTATGGTCATGAGGGGCACAACCACCCCAACCCGGGCAAGGACGAGTCGAACCCCTATTTCACCTACGACCCGTCGAAATGCATCGTATGCTCGCGCTGCGTGCGTGCCTGCGAGGAAGTGCAGGGCACCTTCGCGCTGGCGATCGCCGGCCGCGGATTCGACAGTGTCGTCTCGCCCGGCATGGAGGAAAGCTTCCTCGGCTCCGAATGCGTCTCCTGCGGCGCCTGCGTCCAGGCCTGCCCGACCGCGACCCTGACCGAAAAGTCGGTGATCGAGATTGGCCAGCCCGAGCATTCGGTCATCACCACCTGCGCCTATTGCGGCGTCGGCTGCACCTTCAAGGCCGAGATGCGCGGCAACGAGGTCGTGCGCATGGTGCCGTGGAAGGACGGCAAGGCCAATCGAGGCCATTCCTGCGTCAAGGGACGCTTCGCCTGGGGCTATGCCAGCCACAGGGAGCGTATCCTTAACCCGATGATCCGCGCGAGCATCACCGATCCCTGGCGCGAAGTGTCGTGGGAAGAGGCGCTCGCCCACACGGCGTCGGAGTTCAAGCGCATCCAGGCGAAATACGGCCGGCTTTCCATTGGCGGCATCACCTCGTCGCGCTGCACCAACGAGGAGACGTTCCTCGTCCAGAAGCTGATCCGCGGCGGCTTCGGCAACAACAATGTCGATACCTGCGCCCGCGTCTGCCATTCGCCGACCGGCTATGGCCTGAGCCAGACCTACGGCACCTCGGCAGGCACGCAGGATTTCGACTCCGTCGAGCAGGCCGATGTTATCCTGCTGATCGGCGCCAATCCCACCGACGCGCATCCGGTGTTCGGCTCGCGCATGAAGAAGCGGCTGCGCGAGGGCGCCAAGCTTATCGTCGTCGATCCGCGCCGCATCGATCTCGTGCGTACGCCGCATGTCGAGGCAGCCCATCATCTGCCGCTGAAGCCCGGCACCAATGTCGCGGTGCTCACCGCCATGGCGCATGTCATCGTCACCGAGGGGCTGGCCGACGAGGCCTTCGTGCGCGAGCGCTGCGACTGGGACGAGTTCCAGGACTGGGCCTCCTTCGTCGCCGACCCGCGCCACAGCCCGGAGGCGATCGAGGCGGTTTCCGGCGTTCCGGCGGCGGATCTCCGCGCCGCCGCCCGGCTTTATGCCACCGGCGGCAATGGCGCGATCTATTACGGCCTCGGCGTCACCGAGCACAGCCAGGGCTCGACCACGGTGATGGCGATCGCCAATCTCGCCATGGCGACCGGCAATATCGGCCGGCCCGGCGTCGGCGTGAACCCGCTGCGCGGCCAGAACAACGTCCAGGGCGCCTGCGACATGGGCTCGTTCCCGCACGAGCTCTCCGGCTATCGCCATGTCTCGGGCGACGAGACGCGGCAATTGTTCGAATCACTCTGGGGCGTGCCGCTCGACAGCGAGCCGGGCCTGCGCATCCCCAACATGCTCGACGCCGCTGTCGATGGCGTCTTCAAGGGCCTCTATGTCCAGGGTGAGGACATCCTGCAGTCCGACCCCGACACCCGCCACGTCGCGGCCGGCCTCGCCGCCATGGAGTGCGTCGTCGTGCAGGACCTTTTCCTGAACGAGACGGCCAACTACGCCCATGTCTTCCTGCCGGGCTCGACCTTCCTGGAAAAGGACGGCACCTTCACCAATGCCGAGCGCCGCATCCAGCGCGTCCGCAAGGTGATGCCGTCGAAATCCGGCAAGGCGGACTGGGAGATCACGCTTGCGCTCGCCCACGCCATGGGCTTCAACATGAATTACGCCCATCCGTCCGAGATCATGGACGAGATCGCGCGGCTGACGCCGAGCTTCGCCGGCGTCTCCTATGCCAAACTCGAAGCCGAGGGCTCGGTGCAGTGGCCGTGCAACGAGAAGGCGCCGCTCGGCACGCCCGTCATGCATATCGACGGATTCGTGCGCGGCAAGGGTCGCTTCATGGTGACCGAATATGTCGCGACCGACGAGCGCACCGGCCCACGCTTCCCGCTGCTGCTCACCACCGGCCGCATCCTGTCGCAGTACAATGTCGGCGCGCAGACGCGGCGCACGGAGAACGTCGTCTGGCACGAAGAGGACCGGCTGGAGATGCACCCGCACGATGCCGAGCAGCGCGGCGTGCAGGACGGCCAGTGGGTGAAGCTCGCCAGCCGCTCCGGCGAGACGAGCCTGCGCGCGCTGATCACCGAGCGCGTTGCGCCCGGAGTCGTCTACACGACGTTCCATCATCCGGGCACGCAGGCGAACGTCGTCACGACGGATTTCTCCGACTGGGCCACCAATTGCCCGGAATACAAGGTGACGGCGGTGCAGGTTTCCCCCTCCAACGGCCCGACGGCCTGGCAGGAGAGCTACGAGGACCGCGCCCGCAGCAGCCGTCGAATCCTGCCGGTCGTCGAGGCGGCGGAGTAGGGCCATGAAATCGCCCGTCCGCCGCGTGCCGAGGATGCTCTGGCGCGCCGATGGCGCGGCGGCGGGCGAGCGCGCGATCCCGGAGGAGGTAGCTGTCGCCCTGACCTATGACGGCAGCACGCAGGCCGTGATGATGGCGACGCCGGCGGATCTCGAGGACTTCGCCGTCGGCTTCAGCCTCTCGGAAGGCATCGTCGCGGATGCGCCCGAGATCGAGCGGCTTGAAATCGTCGAGCAGGAGATCGGCGTCGAGCTGCGCATGTGGCTCGCCGCGTCTCGCGGCCAGGCGCTGGCGCAGCGTCGGCGCTACATGGCCGGGCCGACCGGCTGCGGCCTCTGCGGCATCGACAGCCTCGCCGAGGCGATGCGCCGTGTGCCGCCGGTCGACCAGGCCACGCGCTTCAGCGCGCGGGAGATCCGCGGCGCGCTGGCGGCGCTGGCGCCGCTGCAATTGTTGAACGGCGAGACCCATTCCATGCATGCCGCCGCTTTCGCGCTGCCGGGGAAGGGCGTCGTCGCATTGCGCGAGGATGTCGGCCGCCACAACGCGCTCGACAAACTCTGCGGCGCGCTGGCGCGGGACGGCATCGACGGGGCGTCCGGCATGGTGATCCTGACCAGCCGCGTCTCGGTCGAGATGGTGCAGAAGACGGCCATGATTGGCGCGCCGTTGATTGTCGCCGTGTCGGCGCCGACCGCGCTCGCCGTCCGCACAGCCGAGGCCGCCGGCATCACGCTGGCGGCCATCGCGCGCGGCGACAGCTTCGAAGTCTTCACCCATCCGCATCGGATTGCCGAGGAAGTTGCAGCCCATGTCGTCTGATACGTCCGAGAAGCTCGTCTACATGGCGAACCAGATCGGCAAGTTCTTCGCCAGCCAGGGCGCGGAGAAGGCCCCTGCGGCGATCGCCGAACATCTGCGCAAGTTCTGGGACCCCCGGATGCGGGCCGGCATTCTCGCCCATCTCGACGCCGGCGGCGCCGGGCTCGACCCGCTCGTCCGCCAGGCGGTGGAGAGATTGCGCGAGATGGCGGCGGCGCGATAGGCGCGTTCGGGCGGCCGGGAGACCGCCCGGCGATATTTATGCGGCTGCGGATCCGG
The DNA here is from genome assembly GCF_037147815.1 of Kaistia sp. MMO-174. Classification (NCBI taxonomy): domain Bacteria; kingdom Pseudomonadati; phylum Pseudomonadota; class Alphaproteobacteria; order Hyphomicrobiales; family Kaistiaceae; genus Kaistia; species Kaistia sp. MMO-174. Next base: position 395,456 of record NZ_JBBCUO010000002.1, read on the forward strand.
GTTCGATCGTTCGAGTTATCCCCACGCCAAACCCGCGGGAACGCTACGTTTTGGCGCCCCTTGCCCTATATGGGCGGAAAACATGCGTTTTAGGTCTTTGCAAGCCGATACGGGCTTTGCTATAGCCTCGCTCACAGCAGCGGCGACGCTGTTCCGCGATAGCTCAGTTGGTAGAGCAGGTGACTGTTAATCACCGGGTCGTTGGTTCGAGTCCAACTCGCGGAGCCAAATTCGATCAAGGGGTTGGATGGATAGCCATCTAGCCCCTTGATTGTTTCCGAGCCTCGGCGAGGCGAGGAAAGGGGCCGCATACGCTGTTCCGCGATAGCTCAGTTGGTAGAGCAGGTGACTGTTAATCACCGGGTCGTTGGTTCGAGTCCAACTCGCGGAGCCAGTTTTGATCAAGGGGTCGGATGGATAGCCATCCGGCCCCTTGATTGTTTTCCGCCTCGCGCTTGGCGCTCGGCGTCTCTCCCGGTTCACCGCGGACGGCAGGACAGGGTGTTGCAATCGGGCCGCCCTCTTCCACATAAAAGGGCAGCCTCGAGCCTCCCGCGACGCGGGTTGATGGCGAGCTTTGAACAATCCTCCCAGGAGTGCCCGACCCGCATGGCATCCATTCGTTTCGGCAAGAAGGCGATCTCCCTCCCGCGCAGCCGCACGGCGCGCGTCGCCATCGGCGGCGGCTTCCTGCTGGGCGGCGTGCTCGGATTCCTGCCGGTGCTCGGCTTCTGGATGGTGCCGGTCGGGCTGGTGGTGCTGTCGCACGATTTTCCGCGCGTGCGGCGCCTGCGCCGGCAATCCGAAGTCGCGATCCTCCGCCGCTGGGCCCACTTTCGCAACAAGGGCACCGCCGCCGCCAAATGAGCGGCGACTTGCGCCGGAGCGGCAATCCATCTAGCGTCATTTTGCGTCGGTTCCCCCGATGGACCCAAGGTTCAGGGGGATGAAATGGGAATTCGGTACGGAAGGACCCCTTGCGGGATTCCAATGCCGAAGCTGCCCCCGCAACTGTAAGCGGCGAGCGACCTCGCGATGGCCACTGGGAAACCGGGAAGGCGTCGAGGAAGCTGCGACCCGCGAGCCAGGAGACCAGCCAGCGCCTCATACCAGTCAGCCGTCGGTGGGACGGCCAAGGAGACGCTATGTCCAATCTTTCCAAGGCCGCAACGCGGTCCACGTCGATTTCCGGTGTAGAGGCGCAGGCGGGTTCCCGCATCGTCCCGGCCCTGTTCGCCGTCGCCTTCGGTCTGTTCCTGTTCATCGGCACCGGCTTCGCCGCGCCGAGCCTGATCCACAACGCGACTCACGACACCCGGCATTCCCTCGGTCTGCCCTGCCACTGACGCCATAGGGATCAACATGTTCAAGACGATCATCCTCAGCGCCTTCGGCGCGGGGCTTGCCGTGGGCATTGCGCTGTCCGTCGTTCAGGCGGTCACCACCGAGCCTCTGATCCTCCACGCCGAAACCTTCGAGAACGCCGAGCCGGCGCCGGCCGCCGCCGCCGCGCCGCACGAGCACTCGACGACCGAGGCCCATGCGCATGAGGCGGCCGCTCCCGAAGCCGCTCCGGCGCATCAGCATGACGAGGACGCGTGGTCGCCGGCGGACGGCTTCGAGCGCTCGGCCTACACGCTGCTCGCCAACCTGCTGATGGGGGTCGGCGTTTCGGCCGTTCTGCTCGGCCTGATGTCGATCCGCGGCGGCAAGATCGACGCGCGCACCGGCGTGCTCTGGGGCGTGGCCGGCTTCTTCGCCGCATCGCTGCTGCCGTCGCTCGGCCTGTCGCCGGAGCTTCCCGGCACGGCAGCCGCCGAGGTCACCTCGCGGCAGGTCTGGTGGCTCTCGACCGTCGCTGCCTCGGCGATCGGCCTTGCGCTGATCGTTTTCAGCGGTTCGTGGCTGCTGAAGGCTGCCGGCCTTGTCATCGGCGTGCTGCCGCATGTGATCGGCGCACCCGTGCCGCCGACGCTCGAAGCCTCCTATCCGGCTGGCCTCGGCGGCGAGTTCGTCGCGGCCTCGCTGGTGGTCAGCGCGCTGCTATGGGCGCTGTCGGGCCTCTTCTCCGGCTGGCTCTATCAGCGCCTGTCCCGGACGGCCTGAGATCGTGGCACCTTCCGCGCCGCGCACGGCGCTCGTCCTCGGCGGCGCCCGCTCCGGCAAGAGCCGCTTCGCCGAGGAACTGGTGGCCCGCACCGGGTTGCCGGCCACCTACCTCGCCACCGCCGAGATCCGCGATGTTGAAATGCAGGCGCGGATTTCGGCGCATCGCGACCGGCGAGGCCTCGACTGGACGACGGTGGAAGAGCCGCTCGACCTGACAGCCCGGCTGGCTGATCTCGCCGATCCCGGCCGCGTCATCCTCGTCGATTGCCTGACGCTCTGGCTCTCCAACCTGATGGAAGCGGAACGTGACGTCGTCAGTGAGGGCGACGCGCTGGCGGCCGCGCTCGCCGAAGCGAGGGGACCGGTCGTGTTGGTCTCCAACGAGGTCGGTTCCGGCATCGTGCCGATGAACGCGCTCGCCCGCCGCTTCGCCGATGAGCAGGGGCGCCTCAACCAGAAGATCGCCGCCGCCGTGCAGACCGTCTTTCTTGTGGCCGCTGGCCTCCCGGTGCGCCTGAAACCCAATCCGAACCCGGAGTTCGTCCTTTGACCGCCCGTATTCCCGCCACCATCGTCACCGGCTTCCTGGGAGCCGGCAAGACCACGCTGATCCGCAACCTGATCGCCGGCGCCGAAGGCCGCCGCATCGCGCTGATCGTCAACGAATTCGGCGACATGGGCTTTGACGGCTCGCTGCTGTCGGATTGCGACGACGACGACTGCAAGCCGGATACGGTGATCGAGCTCACCAATGGCTGCATCTGCTGCACCGTCGCCGACGATTTCCTGCCGACGATCGAGCAACTGCTCGCCCGCGAGCCGGCGCCCGATCACATCGTCATCGAGACATCCGGGCTGGCATTGCCGCAGCCGCTCGTGCGCGCCTTCACCTGGCCGACCGTCCGCCATCGCGTCACCATCGACGGCGTCATCACCGTCGTCGATGCCGAGGCCGTCGCGGCCGGCCGCTTCGCCCATGACGAGGAGGCCGTGGCCGCCCAGCGCGCCGCCGACGAATCCCTCGATCACGAGGATCCGATCGAGGAACTCTTTGAAGACCAGCTCTCCTGCGCCGATCTGATCGTCTTTTCCAAGACCGATCTGGTCGACGCCAAACAGATCGAGGAAGTGGCCGAGATCGTCGCCCGCGATGCCCGCAAGGAAGCGCGCGTCGTTCATGCCAATGCATCGGGCCTGCCGGCATCGGTGCTGCTCGGCGTGGGGGCGGCGGCGGAAGACGACGCCTTCGAGCGCAAGAGCCATCACGACCTTGAAGGGGAGGAGCACGATCACGACGATTTCGACACCTTCATCGTCGATGTCGCCGAACTGCCGTCGATCGAGGCGCTGGGCAGTCGCGTCCGCGCTGCCATGGCGGAAAAGGGCGTGCTGCGCATCAAGGGCCGGGCGTCGGTCGCCGGCAAGGCGGCGCCCGCCGTCGTGCAGGCCGTCGGCCCCCGCGTCGACACCTATTTCGCGCCGGGCGGCAATGCCGGCCGTCTCGTGGTGATCGGCGAGCGCGGCCTCGACGCGGCTTCCATCTCGGCCCATTTCAAGGCCTGAGCCATGCATCTTGTCGCCGGCGAAATGGAGCGGATCGACGATGGCGGCAGCGCCGTCGATCTCGACCAGTCGCCCGGCGACATCATCATCCTGTCGGCGGCGGATACGGAACTCGCCGCCTTCGCCTCGGCCTTCGCGCGCGAGCCGGAAGGGCCGTCGCTGCGTCTCGCCAATCTGATGCAGCTGACGCATCCCTATTCGGTCGATCTCTACCTCGAAAAGACGGTCACCAAGGCGAAGCTCGTCTTCATCCGCATGATGGGCGGCGTCGGCTACTGGCCCTATGGGCTGGAGGCATTGCGGGCGCTTTCGCGCGCCGGCGGGCCGCAGATGGTCGTCGTGCCGGGTGAGGATCGCTGGGACGCGGCGCTGGAGGCCTACACGACCGTGGCGCCGGAGATCGCTCAAAAACTCTGGCGCTATTGCGCCGAGGGCGGCGCGGTCAATATCGGCCGGGCGCTCGCCTATTGCAGACACGTCATCGGCGAGGGCGAACAGCCGCCGGAGCCGCAGGTTCTGCCGGAAGTCGGCTTCTACCGGCCGGGCGAGGGCGTGGTCTCGGAGCCCTTGCGCCACAGCGAGGCCGGCCGGCCCGTGGCGCTGCTGACCTTCTATCGCTCCGTCATTCCCGGCGGCTCGACCGAGCCCGTCGACGCGCTGATCGAGGCGCTCGACCGCGAGGGGATTTCGACCGCGGCGATCTTCGCCTCCAGCCTGAAGAACGAGGCGGCCGCCGCCTTCGTCGAAAAGGCGGTCGACGATCTCGCGCCTTCGATCGTGCTCAATGCCACGGCCTTTGCCATCTCGCGTCCCGGCCGCGCACACGAGACAACCGTGCTCGACCGCGCCGGGCGGCCGGTGCTGCAGGTCGTCTTCGCCGGCACCAGCCGCGAGGCGTGGCTGGAATCGAGCCGGGGGCTCGGTCCGCGCGACCTGATCATGAATGTCGTGCTGCCGGAGGTGGATGGCCGCATCGGCACCCGCGCTGTCTCCTTCAAGGAGGAGATCGAGAGCGACGGCCGGACCGACAGCCGCATCGTCGTCTATCGCGCCGACCGCGAGCGCATCGCCTTCGTGGCGGCGCAGGCGAAGCGCTGGATCCGGCTTGGCGCGGCGGCACCGTGCGATCGCAGGATCGCGCTCGTGCTTTCCAACTATCCTGACCGCGACGGCCGGCTCGCCAATGGCGTCGGCCTCGATACGCCGGAGAGTGCCGCGCGCATCGCAACCGCCATGAAGGCCGCCGGTTATGCGTTGCCTGATTTCCCGGAGACGGGCAGGGCGCTGATGGAACTGCTGCTCTCCGGCCCGACCAATGCGCTGGCGAAGCGGGTCGGTGAGGGCTCATCTTCACCTCTCCCAGAGGGAGAGGTCGGCCCGCAGGGCCGGGTCAGGGGTTCGGACCTGTCCAGTGAGTGCGAAACCCCTCACCCGCCGGCTTCGCCGTCGACCTCTCCCTCTGGAAGAGGTGAAGGGGTATCCCTTTCCCTCGCCGACTACCGCGATTTTCATGACGCGCTGCCGGACAGCGTAAAGGACAGCCTCGCCGAGCGCTGGGGCGATGCCGAATCCGATCCGTTCTTTGCCGATGGCGCTTTCCGGCTCGCCATCCATCGCTTCGGCAATGTCGTCGTCGGCATCCAGCCGGCGCGTGGCTATGGCATCGATCCGAAATCGACCTATCACGATCCCGATCTCGTGCCGCCGCACCACTATCTGGCCTTCCATGCCTGGCTGCGGCGGAGCTTCGACGTCGACGCCATCGTCCATGTCGGCAAGCACGGCAATCTCGAATGGCTGCCCGGCAAGGCGCTCGGCCTGTCGAATGCCTGCTGGCCGGAGGTCGTGCTCGGCCCGACGCCGCTGATCTATCCCTTCATCGTCAACGATCCCGGCGAGGGCGCGCAGGCCAAGCGCCGCGCCTCGGCCGTCGTCGTCGATCACCTGATGCCGGCGCTGACGCGGGCCGAGGCGCATGGCGCCTTCGCCGAGATCGAGACGCTGATCGACGAATATCACCTGGCGCTAGGCGCCGACCCGCGTCGCCGCGATCATCTCGAACGCGAGATCCTCGATCAGGCGGTGCGCCATGGCATCGACCGCGACCTCGGCATTGGCGGCGACGCCGATCAGGGCAGCGCGCTGCGCGCCATCGACGCGCATCTCTGCGAGATCAAGGAACTGCAGATTCGCGACGGGCTGCACATCTTCGGCAGTTCGCCGCAGGACGAGCACCGCCTGGACACGCTGATCGCCATTGCCCGCATTCCGCGCTCCGGCGGCCGGCCGGAAGATGCCTCGCTGCATCGAGCCATCGCGACCGATCTCGGCCTCGACTGTTTCGATCCGCTCGCCTGCAATCTCTCCGACGATTGGGCTGGCAGCCGGCCGGAAACGCTGCTGCGTGCCACCGACGCGCCCTGGCGGACGAATGGGGATACGGTCGAGCGGATCGAGTTGGCAGCCAGGCAGGCGGTCCGATCATTCCTGAGCGGCGATACATCCGCCTCTGCGCCCGGTCCCGACACCGCGCCCGTGCTCGGCTGGATCAGCGAATCCCTCGCGCCGTCGCTGGATCGAAGCGGCGGCGAGGAGATCGCCTCCTGCCTGACTGCGCTCAATGGCCGTTTCGTAGCCCCCGGACCTTCCGGCGCGCCGTCGCGTGGCCGGCCGGAGGTGTTGCCAACGGGCAGGAATTTCTACTCCGTCGATACCCGCGCCGTGCCGACCGCTGCGGCGTGGCGTATCGGCAAGCTGGCGGCCGAGGCGCTGGTGCTGCGCTACATGCAGGATGAGGGCGAGTGGCCGCGTTCGGTGGCGATTTCCGCCTGGGGCACCGCCAACATGCGCACCGGCGGCGACGACATCGCGCAGGTGCTGGCGCTGATCGGCGCCGAGCCGGTCTGGGAAACCGGCACCGGCCGCGTCACCGGCTTTCGCGTGCTCACGCTCTCCGAGCTGAAACGTCCTCGCGTCGATGTCACGCTGCGGATTTCCGGCATGTTCCGCGACGCCTTCCCGGAACAGATCGACCTGATCGATTCCGCCATCCGCGCCATCGCCGCGCGCGAGGAACCGGCCGACGCCAACCCGATCGCGGCGGCGCATGGGGCAGGGCAGGATCTCGCCCGCATCTTCGGCGCCAAGCCGGGCGCCTATGGCGCCGGCGTGCAGGCGATGATCGATGAGAATATCTGGGACAGCCGCGCCGATCTCGGCGAGGCCTTTCTCGCCTGGTCCAGCTTCGCCTATGGCGGCGGCGCCGAGGGAGAGGCGGCCGGCGACCGGTTGCGCGCGCGGCTGGCCGCGACCGACGCCGTCGTGCACAACCAGGACAATCGCGAGCACGACATCCTCGACAGCGACGACTACTACCAGTTCCAGGGCGGTCTCGCGGCCTCGATCGAAGCGCTGAAGGGTGTCGCGCCCCGCCTCTATCACGGCGATCATTCGCGCCCCGAAAGCCCGGTCGTGCGGCCCTTGGCGGAGGAGATCGGCCGCGTGGTGCGCGGACGGGCGATCAATCCGAAGTGGATCGCGGGCTGCATGCGCCACGGCTACAAGGGCGCCTTCGAGATGGCGGCGACGCTCGACTATCTCTTCGCCTTCGCCGCCACGACCCACGCCGTCGGCGATCATCATTTCGATGCGCTCTACGACGCCTATATCGCCGATGACGGCGTGCGCGATTTCATCGCCGACGCCAACGAACCCGCCCTCACCGAGATGGCAGACCGCTTTCTCGAAGCCATGGATCGCGGCCTCTGGTCGCCCCGCGCCAACAGCGCGTATGAACGGCTGGCAGCGCTCGCTTCCCGCCGCGACGCAGGAAAGGAAATCGCATGACCATCGAAATGACAGAAGAAGAGCTGAATGCCCGTCATGCCGAGAAGATGCGCAAGAAGAAGGTCGTGCGCGACAAGATCCTCGCCTCGAAGAATGTCGAGAAGGGCCTGATCATCGTCCATACCGGCAAGGGCAAGGGCAAGTCGACGGCCGCCTTCGGCATGGCGTTCCGCTCGCTCGGCCACGGCCTGCCGGTCGCCGTCGTCCAGTTCGTCAAGGGCGCGATCGATACGGGCGAGCGCATGGCGTTGGAGCGTTTCGGTGATCTCGTCTCGATCAACCGGCTCGGCGAGGGCTTCACCTGGGAGACGCAGGACCGCCAGCGCGACATCGCCGCCGCGAAGCATGCCTGGGAAACGGCCAAGGAGCTGATCCGGAGCGGCGCCTATCACCTGGTGCTGCTCGACGAACTCAACATCGTGCTGCGCTATGACTATCTCTCGGTCGACGAGGTGGTCCAATTCCTGACGACCGAGAAGCCGGCCGACGTGCATGTCGTCATCACCGGCCGCAACGCGCCCGAGGCGCTGATCGAGGTCGCCGATCTCGTCACCGAAATGGAGCTGGTGAAGCACCCGTTCCGCTCCGGCGTGAAGGCGCAGCAGGGCATCGAGTTTTGAGTTTGAGCAAGACCCTCATCCCGACCCTCTCCCGCTCGCGAGAGAGGGGGCGCCAACGATCGGCCGCGAGGTCGGTCACAGGCGCGGCGGAAAAGCCCTCGCCCGCTTGCGGGAGAGGGTTGGGTGAGGGGCTAGCTTCCTTCGTGGCGGACTAGACCCCATGACCGCGGCGATCATGTTCCAGGGCACCGGCTCGAATGTCGGCAAGTCGGTGCTCGTCGCAGGCCTGGCGCGGCTCTATGCCCGGAAGGGCATTCGTGTCGCGCCGTTCAAGCCGCAGAACATGTCCAACAACGCCGCCGTGACGGCGGATGGCGGCGAGATCGGTCGGGCGCAGGCGCTGCAGGCGCGTGCCGCCGGCCTGCTCCCCACTGTTCACATGAACCCGGTCCTGCTGAAGCCGGAGAGCGACACCGGCTCGCAGGTCATCCTGCAGGGCCGTCGCTTCGGCACCATGCGGGCGCGCGAGTTCGGCCAGCGAAAGCGCGAGCTTTTGCCGAGCATCCTCGAAAGCTTCGAACGGCTGAAGCAGGACGCCGACCTGATCCTCGTTGAAGGCGCCGGCAGCCCGGCCGAGATCAACCTTCGCGTCGGCGACATCGCCAATATGGGCTTTGCCGAAGCTGCCGACCTGCCGGTGGTGCTGATCGGCGACATCGATCGCGGCGGCGTCATCGCCAGCCTCGTCGGCACGCGCGCCGTGCTGCCGCAGGCGGACCGAGACCGGATCAAGGCCTTCCTCGTCAACAAGATGCGCGGCGACGCCAGGCTGTTCGATGACGGCGTCGCCGCGATCCGCGCCGCGACTGGCTGGCCGTCGCTCGGAGTCGTGCCGTGGTTCGCCGAGGCGCACCGGCTGCCGGCGGAGGATATCCTCGATCTCTCCGGCGGGGCGGCGCGGCCGGGCACGCTGACGGTCGCCGTGCCGGTCCTGCCGCGCATCGCCAATTTCGATGATCTCGATCCGCTCACGCTGGAACCCGGTGTCTCGGTGGTGCTGGTGCGGGCGGGCGAGCCGATCCCGGTCTGCGATCTCGTCCTCATTCCCGGCTCGAAATCGACCATCGCCGACATGGCGTTCCTGCGCGCGCAGGGCTGGGACATCGACATCCTGGCGCATCGGCGGCGCGGCGGCCGTGTCATCGGCCTCTGCGGCGGCTATCAGATGCTGGGACAGACGATTTCCGATCCCGACGGGCTGGAAGGGCCGGTTGCGAGCGTGCCCGGCCTCGGTCTGCTCGACGTCCAAACCACGCTCGCCGCTGACAAGACCACGGCGCCGTTCTCCGGCCGCGACGCGGCCTCCGGTCTCGCCGTGTCGGGATATGAGATCCATCTCGGCCGCACCGAGGGGGCCGATTGCGCGCGCCCGTGGCTGCAACACGACGGACTTGGCGAAGGGGCGGTCTCGCCGGATGGCCGCGTGCGCGGCAGCTATGTGCATGGCGTCTTCGGCGATGACGCCTTCCGTCGTGATTTTCTTGCGAAGATCGGCGCGGAAACCTCTGATCTTGCTTACGAACGAGAGGTTGACCGCACGCTCGACCGGCTCGCCGATCACCTCGAGGAGCATCTCGATACCGAGGCGATCCTCAGGATTTCAGCCAAAGCCACAGCATGAGCACGGTGGTGCCGCCGAGCACCGTCGCCGCACGTAGCACCTTCAGCGCGCGGCCGATATCGCCGGGGCCGGCCTCATGCCGGCCGGCATCGTTCAGATAGGGATCTTCGACCACCCTCTCGCCATAGCGGCGCGGACCGGCAAGCGCGATGCCGAGCGCGCCAGCCATTGCCGCCTCCGGCCAGCCGGCATTGGGTGAACGATGCTTGCGCGCATCGTCCAGCATGGCGAGCGCGGATTGCCGGATGGTGCCACCGGCGAAGGGCGCGGCCATCGCGATCAGGAAGCCGGCAAGGCGACTGGCCGGCAGATTGACCAGATCGTCCAGCCGGGCGGCGGCCCAGCCAAAGGCCTCATGCCGGGCCGAGCGATGGCCGATCATCGAATCGGCCGTATTGATCATCTTGTAGGTGAACAGGCCCGGCAGTCCGAAGACGGCAAACCAGAAAGCCGGCGCGACGACGCCGTCGGAGAAGTTCTCGGCCGTCGATTCGATGGCGGCGCGGGCGACGCCGGCCCTGTCGAGGCTGTCGGGGTCGCGGCCGACGATCATCGACACGGCTTGCCGCGCAGCCTCGAGGCCGCCGGAATGAAACGCGTTCAGCACCCGGGCGACATGGTCGTAGAGGCTGCGGCTGGCGAGGAACACCGAGGCGATGAGCGGGACCAGCACGACGCCATAGGGGACGCCGGCGAGGACGCGTTCGATCGCGACGCCGGCGAACCAGGCGATGGCGACGAGGACGATCACCACGGCCACGCCGGCGGCGCGGCGAACGCCCGAAGCGGCCGTGTCGCGATTGAACGTCCGGTCGCAGAAGCCGATGAGCGCGCCGAACCAGGTGACCGGATGCGGCAGGCGGCGCCACAGCCAGTCGGGATCGCCGACGAGACCGTCGATGGCAATGGCGGCGATCAGGAGTAGCAGCCGGATGTCGAAGGGAAATTCGGTCATGCCGTCACGAACCGCCGCCAAGGCGCGCGCGTTCGGCCGCCAGCGTCTCGATCGCTTCGGGCAGCGACGGCCCCGCGCAGATCGTCAGCCGGCCGGGCAGGGCGATGCGCCGCTCGGGCGGATAGAGCTCGCGCAGCGCCGGATGGGCCAGCAGCGCGCTGCCCTGATCGGCGGCGACGACATGCGGGTCGGCGACGACCAGGAGATCCGGCCTGGAGGAGACGATGCGTTCGAGCGGCACGAAGCCGCCTGTCTTGCCGGCGAGCTGGCCGCCCATGTCGGCGAAGCCGGCAAGGCGCAGCAACTCGCCCGTCAGCGTGTTCTGGCCGGTGACATAGCCGCGGCGCTGGTAGACGGCGACGGTCGGCTCCCGGGCGCCGGCGGGAACGGCTGCCGCCGCCTTCGCCCGCGCGTCTACGATGCGGGCGATCAGGGCGTCGCCGCGCTCGGGGTGGCCGAGCATGGCTGCGACGTCGCGGATCTGCTGGATCGAATCGTCGACGGACTTGACCGTGTCGAGCTCGACCACCTTGAAGCCGAGGCGCTTCAGCATCGACCGCGTCTCGCGCTTGGTGAAGCGGCCGGCGAAGACGAGGTCGGGCTCGTGCTGGATCACCGTCTCCGCCACGCCGGCATCGTGCGGAAACGCCTTCGCCTGGTCGGCGAGATAGGAATAGGCCGGGTCCGTCGCATAGATCGACAGCGCCGCGATCTGCGCCGGGTCGGCGAGCGCCAGCAGCAGTTGGTCGGCGCAGGCGTTGATCGAGACGATCCGCTGTGGCGCGGGGGCGGGTGCCGATTCGGCCGGCGCGGAGCTGGAGAGTGCCCATGCGGCCACAATCAGACCGAACCTGTTGACCCATGCGCGCATGAGGTGCGCTCCCGCTTGCAGTGACATGGGTCCTCGTCTACCGCTTCTCGAGCGGGCGGCAAAGCCGCCGCGCGGGGTCCGGTACACAAACGTGACGGGCGCGACGACCAGATCGATCCAAACCGAGGTCTGCCTGATGAGTTTTCTTGAACGGCGCCGGGGGCGCGCCGCTCTTTCGCTTCTTGCTACTCTTCCCATTCTTCTGGCCGCCCATGCGGCCCGCGCCGACGATCTGGAAGAGATCGTCGTGACGGCCTATCGCAGCCCGACCGATATCACCAAGTCCGGCAGCGCGATCACGGTCATCCCGGGCGACAAGATCAACAACGCCTCGCCCGGCTCGCTGGTCGATGTCCTGCGCCAGGTGCCAGGCGTCACGGTCACCCAGTCGGGCGGCCCTGGCGGCACGACCGAAGTGAGCATCCGCGGCGCCGAGGCGGGCCATACCCTCGTCATGATCGACGGCGTCCGCGTCAACGATCCCGCCAGCGCCCGCAACAGCTTCGACTTTGCCGTCTTCTCGCCGACCGACATCGAGCGAATCGAGATCCTGCGCGGACCACAGAGCGCGCTCTATGGCTCGGATGCACTGGGCGGCGTGATCAACATCATCACCCGCAAGCGCACCGGCGCCATGTCGATGACGGTCGCGGCCGAGGGCGGCAGCTACAACACCTTCGGCGGCAACGCCGCGGCGGGCGGCAGCATCGGTCCGGTCAGCCTCTCGGTCAGCGGCACGCTGTTCGACACCAACGGCTTCTCCCGCGTCGGCGACCGCGACAATGGCGAGGCGGACGGCACCAAGAAGTTCGCCGGCACCGCGCGCACCAGCTACAATTCGGGCGAGGGGCAGGCGTTCGATTTCGGGGTCACCGCCTATCACCAGAAGTCCGAGGTCGATGGCGGCTCGGCCGCCAAGTATGACTTGCCGGGCTATGAGCGCGACCGCGATGTTCTCACCGGCTTTGCCCGCTTCAATTTCGAGGGCTACGACGGCAAGCTCAACAACCAGTTCTCGTTCTTCGGCTCCCAGACGACCAGCGCCTATATCGAGCCGAACCCGCGCTCGACCGATACGGACGGCAGCGATGTCGGCCTCGAATATCAGGGCACGCTCGACATGGGACAGGCGGGCACGTTGATCTGGGGCGCCCGCGCCGAGCAGGAGGCGGCGACGCAAAGCACGACCACCAGCGTCGCGACCGCCAGCAGCTTCGACATGGAGCGCACGCTGCTCGCCGTCTTCGCGATGCAGCAGTTCACCCTGTTCGACCGGCTGAACCTGTCGCTCGGCGGGCGCTATGACGAAGACGTCGACGGGCAGGGATTCCTGACCGGGCGCGCCACGGCGGCCTATCTGATCGACGAGACCGGCACGAAGTTTCGCGGCAGCTTCGGCAACGCCGCCAAGCGGCCGACGATGTTCCAGCTGTTCGACGGCCAATATGGCAATCCCGATCTCGTCGACGAGCAGAGCTATGGCGGCGACGTCGGCATCGATCAGGAGCTGTTCGACGGCCGGCTGACCTTCTCGGCAACCGGCTTCTACAACAACTTCACCAACCTGATCGAGTATCAGTCGAAGCTGCTGCCGGACTATCCGAAGTCGGGCTACTACAACATCAAGAGCGCCGAGACATCGGGCCTCGAACTGTCGGCCGATGCGATCCTCTGGCCATCCGTGCTGAAGGCGACGGGCTCCTACACCTATCTGCACGCCGTCAATCTTGACACTAACCTGCCGCTTTCGCGGCGGCCGGAGAATAGCGGCTCGCTGACGCTGACCTATACCGGCATCGAGGATTTCGAGTTCGGCGTCATCGCGACCTATGTCGGCGACCGCTACAACAATGACGCGAAGACGGCTGCGGCTCTGGTTCCGCTCGATGCCTACACCAAGGTTGATCTGACCGCGTCCTACAAGCTCAATCCCGAGACGACGCTCTATGCGCGGCTGGAGAACCTGACGAACGTCGAATACCAGGACGCGTTCGGCTACAACAATGCCGGCCGTTCAGGCTATGTCGGATTGAGATGGACGCATTGACCGCAGCGAGGCCGGATCTGTTGCGAGCGAGGGCTGCGAGCCGCTGGCTCGTGCCCGGCCTCGTCGCGCTCGTGATCGTCCTGTTCCTGCTGTCGCTCGGTGTCGGGCCGGTTCTGCTGTCACTCCGCGCGGTGGTGGACGGGCTGCTCGGCACCGGCGATGAGGCATCCCGCCTGATCGTCCGCGAGATCCGTCTGCCGCGCGCCATTCTGGCGGTGGCGATCGGCTTCTCGCTCGGCCTGTCCGGCGCCGCGCTGCAGGGGCTGCTGCGCAATCCGCTGGCGTCGCCGTCGCTGTTCGGCGCGCCCTCGGCCGCCGCCTTCGGAGCGGTGCTGGTCATCGCCTTCGGCGTGTTCGATGCGCTGTCGTTTTTCCTGCCGATGGCGGCGATGCTGGGCGCGCTGCTCTCGGTCGGCCTTCTGCTGCTGATTGCCGGCCCGCGCGCCAGCCTGCTCGTCATCATCCTCGCCGGTCTTGCAATTTCGAGCCTAGCGGGCGCCGCGACGTCTCTGGCGTTGAACCTGGCGCCCAATCCCTTCGCGGCGCTGGAAATCGCCTTCTGGCTGCTCGGTTCGCTGGAGGATCGCAGCATGCAGCATGTCTTCATCGCGCTGCCCTTCATCATTGCCGGCTGCATCTTGCTTTCCATCGATGGCCGTGCCTTCCGCGCCCTGACGTTGGGCGAGGACGCGGCGGCGAGCCTCGGCATAAGGCTGAACCGGGTGCGGCTGCGCGTCGTGCTCGGCGTGGCACTGGCGGTTGGCGGCGGTGTCGCGGTCGCCGGCACGATCGGCTTCGTCGGTCTCGTCGCGCCGCATCTCGTGCGCCCCTTCGTGCGCCATGACCCGGCGCGGCTGATGTGGCCGGCAGCGCTTTCCGGAGCGGCGCTGCTGACGGCGGCCGATATCCTGGTCCGCATCATTCCGGCGCAGAACGAGATCAAGGTTGGTGTGGTGACGGCGCTGATCGGCGCGCCGCTCTTCATCGTGCTCGTCTTCCGCCATCGCCGTGGGCTGACCGGGGAGGTGGCGTGATGAGCGCTCTCCTGCGCGCCGTGAACGTCGGCGCCACGCTGGGCCATCGCCCCATCCTCGGCAGTGTCGATCTGTCCGTTGCGGCCGGCGAGATGGTGGTGGTGATCGGACCGAACGGCGCCGGCAAGACCACGCTGGTGCGGCGCTTGGCAGGCCTGCTCGACGGCGATGGAGCTGTCTATCTAGGCGACCAGAAGGTCGAGGCAGTCGCGCCGCGGCTGCGGGCCCGCAAGATCGGCTATCTGCCGCAGGGCCATGTCTTCCACTGGCCGCTTTCGGTCGCCGATGTGGTGGCGCTCGGCCGCATTCCGCATGGAACCGGCGCCGGCGAACTCGGCGGCGAGGATCGCGTCGCCGTGCTGGCCGCTCTGGAGGCGACGGGCACGCTTGACCTCGCCGACCGCACGGTGACGATGCTCTCCGGCGGCGAGCGCGCCCGCGTGGCGCTGGCGCGCGTGCTGGCCGGCGAGCCGCAGATCATCCTCGCCGACGAGCCGGTGGCCGCCCTCGACGCGCGCTACCAGTTCCTCGTGCTCGATCTCCTGCGGGCCCGCGCCAAGGCGGGCGCCGCCATCGTCGCCGTCCTGCACGATCTTTCGCTGGCCGCCCGTTATGGCGATCGGATCGTCTTGATGAAGGACGGGCGGATCGCGGCGGAAGGGGCGCCGGCGGCGGTTCTAACCCACGAAAACCTGGCGGCGACCTTCGGCATCCGCGCCGCCATCGAGACCCTCGAGGGACGGCTGATCGTCACGCCGCAGGCCGCGCTCTAAACCTTCTGGTCGGGCAGCGCGTCTAGCGCAGCGCCAGTGCCTTCTCCAGCCGCGCGAGGCCGATCTCGTCGGGCACACCGAAACGGATCCGTCCCGGCTGGTCGGAGAAGATTCGGGTCCAGATGCCCTGCCGGGCGAGCGCTTCGTGCAAAGGCACCGCGCGCGGGGTGTCGACGAGGACGAATAGGTCGGTGCCGCCGACGACATCCAGGCCACTCGCCCGAAGACAGTTTTCGAGCCGCAGGCGTGTCGCCCGCAGCCGGATCCGCGTTTGCGCCTGCCAGGCAGTGTCCAGCAGGGCCCGGCATCCGAGCGTGATCGCAGGTCCCGAGACGGGCCAGTCCCCGACAAGTGCCTGCAACCGGCCCACGATGTCGTCGGGACCGACGACGAAGCCGAGCCGCAGGCCCGCCAACCCGTAGAACTTGCCGAACGAGCGCAGCACGACGATTCGTTCGCCCGCGCTTCGCGGCAGGACGCCGGGGGCCGGGTCGACGTCGCCAAAGGCCTCGTCGACGATCAGGACGCCGCCGCGCGCGGCCAGCGTCCGCGCGGTCGCGACGAGTGCATCGGCTTCGACGATCCGACCATCCGGATTGTTCGGATTGACGACGACGACGATCGGAGCGCGGCGAGAACCGTCTTCCAGCGAGGCGACGGCGCTGACCGTCCTCCCGGCCAGGCGCCAGGCCTCGGCATGGCCGGAATAGGTCGGCGACAGGATCGCGACGTCGCCGGCCGGGCAGAGGAGCGGCAGCAGCCGGAGCGCGAAGTCCGAGCCGGGCACCGCCGCGATCGCGCTGGCCGGCGGGACGCCATAGGCGCCCCGGGCGACATCGACGAGCGTGCCCAGGCCAGCCGGATCGGGCAGGCGGTGGAAGTCGGCGGGCGGGAACGCGGGGACGGGGTAGGGGTGCGGGTTGATGCCGGTCGACAGGTCGAGCCACTCCCCGACCGCGACGCCGTAGCGTTGGGAAGCCGCCGCGAGAGCGCCGCCATGGCGAGGAGCAAGGTCCGGATCGAGCATGGCCGACTTATCGCCTCGGGCGACGCGGCATGCAATCGCCGTTATCGCCCTCCTTCTCGTACGGGAAGGTCAAAAACCAACGCAGCCGTTTCAAAGCGCAGGCATGCGGGGGAAAACCGGTGTCGGGATTGCGGAGCGCTGGGGGATCAGGAGCCGTAAATTCCGCCTGATCGGAGAGTGGAGGCCTCGCCCGGAATCGAACCGGGATGCAAGGATTTGCAGTCCTCTGCGTAACCATTCCGCCACGAGGCCATCTCGCTGACAGTCCATCCGAAATCCGATTTCGAACGACCTGTCCGGCAGGCACAGCGCCAGGAAGCAAACGGGCCACCCGAGCTGCGTGTCGATCCGGAAACCAAGCTTCCGAGACCGTCTGGCGGCTTCTACAAGCTCGCGGCGGCGGCGTCTAGTCCGAACGTCGACGACGCCGTCGCAAGGCTGTGGAGGAAATCGCCGGCCGAAGCCGCCGGCGGCAGCCGGAAAGGCAGGGCGATCCGCGACCGCCCCGCCCCGCCGGAAGGCGATCAGCGCGTGACCGTCTTGCCGGTGGCGACGTCGAGCACGGCGCCGGTCTCGAGGTCGACGCGGTAGATCTCGCGCGTGACGTTGCCCGAGAAGGCAAGCTCGACGATCGAGACCGTCTTGAAGGTTGCCGGGATGCCTTCCGGGAGGATCTGGTTGAACTCATCCGCCAGTTCGCCCATCGAGGCCTGGATTTCCGGCGAGAACGTCTTGGTGCTGTAGACGAGCGTGTTGTGCGGATTGTGCGAGCGGACTTCCTCGCCGTTCTTCACCACATTGACGCCGCTGACGCCGACGGTCTTGACCAGTTCCTTGCCGGCATCCGCCATCTTGCCGAAGACAGGGCCGGTGACACGCGGCAGCGGGCCGTCGCGCAGCGGGGTGAGGGCGGCGGTGGCGGCAGTGTTGTAGGCCATCATCTGCTCGAAGCCGTCGCCTTCCTTGACGACGCCGAGATCGAGCCACCAGGGCTGGCCGGCGCCCTTGGCGGCTTCGGTGGTGTAGAACTTCTTGAGCGTGACGTTGAGCGGCTTCGGCGGCGTCGGCAACGCTTCCAGCATCTTGGCCGGCGTGGTCGGGTCGGCGTTGTGGATGTGGACGACCGTCACATGCGGGATGTTGGTGCGGATCGCCTCCGTCTCGAGGCCGAGCGTCAGCAGCCTTTCGTTCAGCATGCCGCCGAGCGAGCGGTGCAAGGTCTCGTTGACCTCGGCCGGCATCGTATAGACGAGGCCGAACGTGCGCGCGTGCGGACGAAAATCAGTCGATTCAAGTGCACTATTGTCGATCTTCGGCTCTGCAACAGCAGCCTGGATGGTGGAAAGGCTCAGGAGGGCAAATGCGGCGCCATACAGTGTCTTGCGTACCATCGTCTCTATCCTTTTTCAGATTAGCCTGATCGAACGACGGCCGTGCATCCGGGGATCTCTACGCGTCGTTTCACGGCGTCGTATGGACAGCCCATGTAACAGGACGATGATGGTCGATGGCGAGGGGGATCTGATAGCGGATCCGCGACGTGCTGCGGCGCCAGCGCCGCGCGGAATGGCTTGTCACCTTGCCGAACGCCCGGTATTGGATCGTCCATTGCCACATACGATAAAGGGTCCGGAATCATGGTCGATTTCGCCAAGGCGCGAACCACGATGGTGGACTGTCAGATTCGCACCGTCGACGTCACCGAGTACGATGTGCTCGACGCGTTCTCGGCCGTGCCGCGCGAAGTCTTCGCGCCGGATCATCTGAAGCCGCTTGCCTATATCGACGAGGATATCCTCGTGTCCGCCCCCGGCGCGACGCCGCGCTACGTCATGGAACCGGGACCGCTGGCCAAGCTGGTTCAGCTCGCCGAGGTGGGGCCTACGGATCGCGTGCTCGATATCGGTTCGACGACCGGCTACTCCGCCGCCATCCTGAGCCATCTCGCCGCCTCGGTGGTCGCGCTCGAATCGGACGAGGGTCTCGCGGCCGCCGCGCGTGAGAATCTTGCCTCTCTCGGCGTCTCGAATGTAGAGGTCGTGGTCGGCCCGATGGAAGCCGGCCTTGCCGGCAAGGCGCCCTTCGACGTGATTCTGCTGGAAGGCGCGATCGAAGTCCTGCCGCAGGCGCTGATCGACCAGATCGGCGAGGGTGGACGAATCATCGCCGTTGTCGGGGCGAACGGTCTGGCGGCGAAAGCCACGATCTATACCCGTTCCGGTGGTTCCGTCAGCGGTCGTCCCGCCTTCAACACCTCTGTCCGCACGCTGCCCGGCTTTGCCAGACCCAAGGCGTTCGTATTCTAATTCCCCTTTTAAAACAATCGGATAAGTCATAGTTGCCGCTTATTATTTTGGGCGGCAGCTGTGGCTTTCCCGTCGCACGGCGCGCATTATCGAACTGTTCGAGCCCCATGCCATTTGACCGTCACCGGGGCTCGCGTAAATTAACGATGTATTGTCCGACGGTGGACGTCCGGTAGGGGGGCGTCGCCTCGCAACGCCGAGGTTTCGAACGTGGTTTTTTCCCGGGTCTATCTGGCAACCGTAGCTATGGCTGCGGTTATCGTAGCTGCCCCCTCGGTGTATGCCGAAACTCTGACATCCGCTCTTTCGCAGACGTATAACAACAACCCCACGCTGAATGCGATGCGCGCCCAGCTGCGCGCGACCGACGAAAACGTTCCCCAGGCGCTGTCGGGCTATCGCCCTGTGCTCACGGGCAATGCCTATGTCGGTCCGTCCTATGCACGGGGTCGTTCCTCGTCTCAGCTTCCGGTCAGTTCGTCGACGACCTGGCCGCGCGGTTACAGCCTCACCATCGAACAGCCGATCTTTCGCGGATTCCGTACCCAGAACTCCGTGAAGCAGGCTGAATCGGCGGTTCTGGCCGGGCGCGAGCTTCTTCGCTCGACCGAGCAGGATGTGCTGCTGGATGCGGTTGCGGCCTACACCAACGTCCTCTACTACAAGGGCATCGTCAGCCTTCGCGAGCAGAACATCGCCTTCCTGCGCGAGCAGCAGCGCGCCGCTGCCGATCGCCTGAAGGTCGGCGAAGGCACGCGCACCGACCTCGCGCAGACCGACGCCGCCCTGAGTCAGGGGCAGACCGAATACGACGTGGCGATCGCGAACCTGAACTCGGCCAACGCGACCTATGTCCAGATCATCGGCACCGCGCCGAAGAGCCTTCAGATTCCGTCGGTCAACTCGCGCCTCCTGCCGAAGTCCGAGAGCGCCACGGTTTCCGCCGGCCAGTCGCGGCATCCGACAATCCGCGCTGCGAGCTACAACGTCGACACCGCCGCCTTCAACGTGAAGGTCATCGAGGGACAGCTGCTGCCGACCGTGTCGCTGCAGGGCCAGCTGGCGCATACGGACGATTCGTCGCTGACCGGCTCTTTCGGCGATTCGGCCACGATCACCGCGAATCTGACGGTGCCAATCTATGAAGGCGGCGTGGTCTACTCGCAGACCCGACAGGCCAAGGAAACGCTGGGCCAGTATCGCATCCAGCTCGACTCGGCCCGTGATCAGGTTCGCGCCGCCGGCGTCTCGGCCTTCGGCCAGCTCGAAGCCGCACGCGCTTCGATCACCTCGGCTCAGGAGCAGATCCGCGCCTCGCAGCTCGCTCTCGAGGGCGTGATCGAGGAGCAGAAGGTTGGTCAGCGCACCACGCTCGACGTGCTGAACCAGCAGCAGTCGCTGCTGCAGGCGCGCGAGACACTGATCCTGGCGCAGCGCACCGAAGTGGTCGCTTCCTATACGCTGATGTCGACGACGGGCTCGCTCTCGGCCGATAATCTCGGCCTCAAGGTCCAGCGCTACGAGCCGAAGCAGCACTACCAGGCTGTCCGCGATAAGTGGATCGGCTTGCGTACGCCGGACGGTCGCTAGTCGGTTCTCCAGTCGGGGAAAAGCGACCGGCCTTGTTCCGGCCGGTCGTCCTTTTCGCTACTCTGGCCCGTGAAATCGTCTGATTTTCTGGGCGATTCGCCAGGGTTCGGTGGGTTGTGGGGTAGCGATGGCCAAAGTCAGTGCGGCACAAGAGCCTTCGATGGAGGAGATCCTCGCCTCCATCCGCCGCATCATCTCCGAAGATGAGCTCGGCCTCGGCGCTTCTGCAGCCGTGGTGCCGAAGGCGCCGGATCCGGCGCCCGTGCCGTCCACGCTTCCGAGCGTTCCCGTTTCCGCCGCCGATATCGACGCGCTGTTCAGCGCTCGCGTGGCCGAGTTCGCCGCGCCACAGCCAGCGCCCGAGCTTCGGGTCGATCTGCCGCGCATCGAGCCGGAGCCTGCGCAGGCCCCGCTGAGCGAACCGCGCATGCTGCGCCCGGTTGCGCCGCCCTCCGTTTCCCATGTGCCCGCGCGCGCTCCCGAGCCGGTCCGGGCGGCCGAGCCGCCGCGCGCCACGCTCCCGGTTCGCCCCGCCGCGTCGCCCGTCGATGAATTGCCGGCCGGTGCGCCGCTGCTGTCGCCGGCCGCCGACGCGATCGTGAGTTCCGCCTTTGGCAGCCTCGCCAGCACCGTTCTCGCCGGCAATGCCCGCACGCTCGAAGATCTCGTCAAGGACATGCTGCGGCCGATGCTGAAGAGCTGGCTCGACACCAACCTGCCGCCGCTCGTCGAACGGCTGGTACGGGACGAGATCGAGCGGGTTTCGCGCGGCCGCTGAGTCGGCGCAGCCGAACGTCGTTTCGGGGGGATCGCGGTCGCCCTTCCCGAACGCAGTCCAGCTCCCTAAATGCAGGATCTGACGCAGGCGGTGCTTGGCTTCCGCCGCAGCGCGGTTGACTCACCCTCGGCCATCCGATTTACACCAGTTCAAATTCCTCATCCGGAAACGGTCATGCTCGACAAGAACTATGACGCGGCCGCGGTCGAGCCGCGCATCTATGAGACTTGGGAAGGCCAGGGTGCCTTCAAGGCCGGCGCGGGCGCGAAGCCCGGCGCCAAGCCCTTCTCCATCGTGATCCCGCCGCCGAACGTCACCGGCTCGCTGCATATGGGCCACGCGCTCAACAACACGCTGCAGGACGTTCTCGTCCGCTTCGAGCGGATGCGCGGCAAGGACGTGCTCTGGCAGGTCGGCCTCGACCATGCCGGCATTGCGACGCAGATGGTCGTCGAACGTCAGATGGCCGAGCGGCAGGAGCCGAACCGGCGCGATATCGGCCGCGACGCCTTCGTCGAGAAGGTCTGGAAGTGGAAGGCCGAATCCGGCGGCACGATCATCGGGCAGTTGAAGCGCCTCGGCGCCTCGGCCGACTGGTCGCGTGAGCGATTCACCATGGACGAGGGCCTTTCGAAGGCCGTTCTCAAGGTGTTCGTCGAGCTCTATCGCGGCGGCCTGATCTACAAGGACAAGCGCCTCGTCAACTGGGACCCGAAGCTGGAGACGGCGATCTCCGACCTCGAGGTCATCCAGGTCGAGACCAAGGGCAAGCTCTATCACTTCCGCTATCCGATCGAGGGCAAGACCTTCGATCCGGACGATGCGACCACCTACATTACCGTTGCGACCACGCGTCCGGAGACGATGCTGGGCGATACGGCGGTTGCCGTGCATCCGGAAGACGAGCGTTACCAGGCCTTCGTTGCGGCCGGAGCGCATGCGATCCTGCCGCTCGTCGGCCGGCGTATTCCGATCGTCGCCGACGAATATTCCGATCCCGAGAAGGGCTCGGGCGCAGTCAAGATCACGCCGGCGCACGACTTCAACGATTTCGAGGTCGGCAAGCGGCACAACCTGCCGATGATCTCGGTGCTCGACCGCCAGGCGAACATTATCATCGCCGGCAATGCCGATTTCCTCGCCGATCTGCCGAAGACGGCGGCGCTTTCCGACACCATCGCGGCGCTCGACGGCCTCGACCGCTTCGCGGCGCGCAACGCCGTCGTCGCGATGCTGGAAGAGCAGGGCTATCTCGCCGAGATCGAGGACCACGGCCACACCGTGCCGCATGGCGACCGTGGCGGCGTGCCGATCGAACCGTTCCTGACCGAGCAGTGGTATGTCGACGCGCATACGCTGGCGCAGCCGGCGATCGCCTCGGTTCGCGAGGGCCGCACCGACTTCGTGCCCAAGAACTGGGAAAAGACCTACTTCGAGTGGATGGAAAACATCCAGCCCTGGTGCATCTCGCGCCAGCTTTGGTGGGGCCATCAGATCCCGGCCTGGTACGGCCCGGACGGCAAGGTCTTCGTCGCCTATGACGAGGCCGAGGCGGCGTCGTTCGCAACCGCGCATTATGGCTCGACAGTTGCGTTGACGCGCGACGAGGACGTGCTCGACACCTGGTTCTCGTCGGCGCTGTGGCCTTTCTCGACGCTCGGCTGGCCGGACGAAACCAACGAACTCGCCCGCTATTATCCGACCAGCGTGCTGATCACCGGTTTCGACATCATCTTCTTCTGGGTCGCCCGGATGATGATGATGGGCCTGCACTTCATGAAGGACGAGAACGGCACGCCGGTCGAGCCCTTCAAGGACGTCTACATCCACGCCCTCGTCCGCGACGAGAAGGGCGCCAAGATGTCGAAGTCGAAGGGCAACGTCATCGATCCGCTGACGCTGATCGACGAATACGGCGCCGACGCGCTCCGCTTCACGCTGACCGCCATGGCGGCGCAGGGGCGCGATATCAAGCTGGCGACCTCGCGCGTCGAGGGCTATCGCAACTTCGCGACCAAGCTCTGGAACGCTTCGCGCTTCGCCGAGATGAACGGCGCGACGCGCGTTGCCGGCTTCGAGCCCTCGACGGCCAAGGAGCGGCTGAACCGCTGGATCGCCACCGAGACGACGCGCACCGCGCGCGCCGTCACCGAGGCGCTCGAGGCCTATCGCTTCAACGACGCCGCCAACGCGCTCTACCGCTTCGTCTGGAACTCGTTCTGCGACTGGTATCTCGAGCTGGTCAAGCCGGTGCTGAACGGCGAGGACGAGGCCGCCAAGGCCGAGACCCGCGCCACGATCGGCTGGACGCTCGACCGCATCGTCACGCTGTTGCACCCGTTCATGCCCTTCATCACTGAAGAGCTCTGGGACCGCACGGTGGACGAGGGATCCAGCCGCGACCAGCTCCTGGTCCTGACCGAATGGCCGTCGCTCGATTTCGAGGACGAGGCGGCCGCGGCCGAGATCAACTGGCTCGTCGACCTCATCTCGTCGGTCCGCTCGGTCCGCTCCGAGATCAACGTGCCGCCAGGCGCCATGGTGCCGCTGATCATCGTCGGGGCCTCGGCCGAGACGTCGACCCGTCTCGCCACACATGACGCGCTGATCAAGCGTCTCGCCCGCGCGTCGGAGATCACCGCCGCCGACGCGGCGCCGAAGGGCGCCGTGCAGACCGTGCTTGGCGAAGCGACGATCGCGCTGCCGCTCGCCGGCGTCATCGATCTCGATGCCGAACGCGGCCGCCTCGGCAAGGAGCTCGACAAGGCCGCCAAGGAGATCGCCAAGATCGAGGCAAAGCTCGGCAACGAGAACTTCGTTTCGCGCGCGCCGGAAGAGGTGATCGAGGAGCAGCGCGAGCGTCTCGCCGAGGCGCAGGAGCTGACGGCGAAGATCAAGGCCGCCCTGGAGCGCCTGAAGGACTGATCCGTTCCGCCGAACCGAACTGAAAAGGCCCCGCTCGTCCGCGAGCGGGGCCTTTTCTTTACGAGGATCGCCCCCGCCGAAAAAAAAGAAGCCCGCGACGATGTCGCGGGCTTCCTTGTATTCAACTATGTCGGGCCGGCTCAGCCTTCGGCGCGGTCGCGCTTCTTGCCGCCGGCCTTGAAGCCGCCCTTGAAACCGGGCTTGCCACCCGGCTTGAAGCCGCCGCGCGGCTTGCCGGGGCCGTCGCCACGGGGCGGACGCTTGCCGCCGCCGCCCGCCGGGGCGCCATCGGCCGGCTCGATGCGGATCTCTTCCTCGCCGCCACGACGCAGCGCGACAGTGAATCTCTCAGCCGCCTCGGCGACGATCTCGAAGCGCGTATCGCGCTCGAAGATCTTGATCGCGCCGATCTCGTTCTTGGTGACGTGGCCACGACGGCAGATCAGCGGCAGCAGCCACTTGGGATCGGCGTTCTTCTGGTGGCCGACGCTCATGCGGAACCAGACCATGTCCTGCTGCGGGCGCTCGGGCCGGCCGCCCTGGCTGCCGGGGCCGCCTTCGGGCCAGCCGCCGTCGCGCTCGCGCGGCGGGCGCGGACCACGCTCGCGCGGTGCGTCGCCATAGCGTTCCTCCCGCTCGTGCCGGCGCGGCTTGCCTTCCCGGCCTTCGCGCGGCGGACGACGCTCCTGCTGCGGGCCGGGATCGAACAGATCTTCCGGTGCCGCCAGGCGGGCGCGGTGCATGCGGATGAGCGCGCCGGCGATCTCCTCGGCCGAGCGCTGGCCGACCAGCTCGCGCACCAGAACCGCATCCTCCTCGGACGGTGGCTCGACGCGCAGCACGCTTTCGAGCAGCCGCTCGTGGTCCTTGGCGCGGATCTCGTCGGCCGAAGGCGCGGCGGTCCAGTAGGCGTCGACGCCGGCGGCGTTGATCAGGCGGAGCGCCTTCGAGCGATTCGTGTAGGGCACGAGCATCGCCGAGACGCCCTTGCGGCCGGCGCGGCCAGTGCGGCCCGAACGATGCAGCAGCACGGCGGGGCCGGTCGGCAACTCGGCGTGAATGACCAGGCCGAGATCGGGCAGGTCGAGGCCGCGGGCGGCGACGTCGGTCGCGACGCAGACGCGTGCCCGGCCGTCGCGCAGCGCCTGCAGCGCATGCATGCGCTCGGTCTGGCTCAGCTCACCCGAAAGGGCGACAACCTGGAAGCCACGCTCCTGCAGGCCGGCATGAACGCGCTTCACCGATTCGCGCGTCGAGCAGAAGACGAGGGCGGCGGGCTGGTCATAGAAGCGCAGCACGTTGACGACGGCGAGGTCGATTTCGTTCGGAGCGACGCGGAAGGCGCGATATTCGATGTCGCCATGCGGCTGGCTCTGGTCGATCGTGTCGATGCGCATGGCGTCGCGCTGATACTGGCGCGCCAGGCGGACGATCTCGCGCGGCAGGGTCGCGGAGAAGAGCAGGGTGCGGCGCTCCTGCGGCGCGGCGTCGAGGATGAGCTCGAGATCCTCGCGGAAGCCGAGATCGAGCATCTCGTCCGCCTCGTCGAGCACGACGACCTTGAGCTTGGAGATGTCGAGGCGGCCGCGTTCCAGATGGTCGCGCAGGCGGCCGGGCGTGCCGACAACGATATGCGCGCCCATGTCCAGCGCGCGTGCTTCGCGACGAACATCCATGCCGCCGACGCAGGAGGCGATCTTCACGCCCGTCTCGCCATAGAGCCAGGCGAGTTCGCGCTGCACCTGAAGCGCGAGTTCACGCGTCGGGGCGATGACGAGCGCCAGCGGCTCGTTCGCCGCGCCGAAGCGCTCTTCCGTGCCGAGCAGAGTGGTTGCGAAGGCAAGGCCATAAGCGACTGTCTTGCCCGAGCCGGTCTGGGCCGAGACGAGCAGGTCGCTCTCGCCGACCTGCGGCTCGACGACGGCCGCCTGGACCGGGGTGAGGGACTGATAGCCTTTTTCCGCGATGGCGCGGGCGAGGGCCGGATTCTGGACGAGCGAAACCATAAGGAACGGAAGCCTGAAATTGGAGAAGCATTCCGGGCCGCGACCGGTTGGATCGCGAGCGGTGAAGGGTCATGCGGAATGCGAGTTGGCCCTCCCATACTCTGAGTGGGGCCAATAGCCAAGGATTCTCTATGGCAGGGACGGTTCTAGGAGGGGGCGCTTCAACGCATGGCTGCGATAGGGAAGGGCGTTTCGGCGTGGGATCCGCCGGAAGAAAGCGGTGCGTATCCCGCCTCGACCTCTTTTTCCTCCCGTCGCAGACGCGGCGACCATGGACGGAAACCCGGCGTTAATCGTCTTGCGCCATGCTTTATTCATCATGTTGCACCGCGTTCAGATCCTCGCATGACGACCAAACAGCGCAAGCATTCGAAGCTCCGGCGACTCATTCTGCCGCTCGGCTCGCTCGCCGTGATGGGCTACTTCGCCTATCATTCCTTCAACGGCGATTACGGCATCTGGTCACGCGAGCGCATGGAGCGCGAAGCCATTGGCCTCGAAAAGGAATTGGCGGAAATGAAGGCGGAGCGGCTGTCGCTGGCGGCGCGCGCGCAGCTCCTCCGGCCGGAGAGCCTTGATCCCGACATGATCGACGAGAGGGCCCGTGCCAAGCTCAATGTCGTCCAGGCGGACGAATTGGTGATCGGGATTGCTGCATCGCAATAGACCCCGCAGCATTGAAGCGGTGGCTAAATATGCGATGAACCAAATTTCAGTTCATTAGGATTTTGGTAGTCAAGTCATGTAGTTGGCGCATGGCTCCGATGCTTGGCGTGCATCTTGGAATGCCAATCGGCTTCGGCTAACGTCCCGCATCAGTTTGGGACACGCCCCGGAGAACAAGGCATGGCCGTAGCCAAAGCGAAAGTCGGCAGCAAATCTGCGCCGGCCGCCGGACGGAAGACTGCAGCGGTAAAGTCGGCGAAGCCGGCGCCTGCAGATAATTTCTCCAAGGAGCAGGAACTTTTCGCCTACCGCGAAATGCTCCTTATCCGCCGCTTCGAGGAAAAGGCCGGCCAGATGTATGGCATGGGCCTCATCGGCGGCTTCTGTCACCTCTATATCGGCCAGGAAGCTGTCGTCGTCGGCATGCAGATGGCGATTCGGACGGGTGAAGATCAGACCATCACCGGATATCGCGATCACGGCCACATGCTCGTCGCGGGCATGGACGCGAATGGCGTGATGGCGGAGCTGACCGGCCGGCGCGGCGGATATTCGCGCGGCAAGGGCGGCTCGATGCACATGTTCTCGATTGAGAAGCAGTTCTTCGGCGGCCACGGCATCGTCGGCGGCCAGGTATCGCTCGGCACCGGCCTCGCCTTCGCCAACCGCTACCGCAAGAACGACAATGTCTGCCTGACCTATTTCGGCGACGGCGCCGCGAACCAGGGCCAGGTCTACGAGAGCTTCAACATGGCGCAGCTCTGGAAGCTGCCCGTCGTCTACATCATCGAGAACAACCGCTACGCCATGGGCACGTCCGTGTCGCGCTCCTCTGCGCAGACCGACTTCTCCCGTCGCGGTCTCTCCTTCGGCATCCCTGGCGAGAAGGTGGACGGCATGGACGTCCGCGCCGTCAAGGCCGCCGGCGACAAAGCCGTCGCCTGGTGCCGCGCCGGCAAGGGCCCCTATATCCTCGAGATGGAAACCTACCGCTATCGCGGCCACTCCATGTCCGACCCGGCCAAGTACCGGTCGAAGGACGAAGTCCAGAAGATGCGCAACGAGCACGATCCGATCGAGCAGGTGCGTTCGCGCCTGCTGGAGAAGGGCTGGGCGACCGAGGACGAGCTGAAGAAGCTCGACGCCGAGGTGCGTGACATCGTCAACAACGCGGCGGAATTCGCCCAGAACGATCCGGAGCCGGATGCATCCGAGCTCTGGACGGACATCGTGAAGTAAGGTCGGGAGACAGCCATGCCCATCGATATTCTGATGCCGGCCCTCTCGCCGACCATGGAGGAGGGTACGCTCTCCAAATGGCTCAAGAAGGAAGGCGACAAGGTCAAGTCCGGTGATGTGATCGCCGAGATCGAGACCGACAAGGCGACGATGGAAGTCGAAGCCATCGACGAAGGCACGATCGCCAAGCTTCTGGTGCCGGAAGGCACCGAGAACGTGAAGGTGAACACGCCGATCGCCGTGATCGCCGCCGACGGCGAGGACGTTTCGGCCGCCGCCAGCGCCCAGCCGGCGCCGCAGCCTGTCGCTGCGCCTACCGCCGAGGCTCCCGCTGCCGCCCCGGCTCCGGCCGCCGCGCCTGCGCCTGCGCCTGTCGCCGCCGCGCCGATCGCTGTCCAGGTCGCAGCCGACCCGGCCATCCCCGCCGGCACCACCTTCGTCTCGACCACGGTCCGCGAAGCGCTGCGCGACGCGATGGCCGAGGAAATGCGCCGCGACGCCGACGTCTTCGTCATGGGCGAGGAAGTCGCCGAGTACCAGGGCGCCTACAAGATCACGCAGGGCCTGTTGCAGGAATTCGGCGACGACCGCGTCATCGACACCCCCATCACCGAGCACGGCTTCGCCGGCCTCGCGACGGGTGCGGCGCTCGCCGGCCTGAAGCCGATCGTCGAGTTCATGACGTTCAACTTCGCCATGCAGGCGATCGACCAGATCATCAACTCGGCCGCCAAGACGCTCTACATGTCGGGCGGCCAGCTCGGCGCGCAGATGGTGTTCCGTGGCCCGAACGGCGCCGCGGCCCGCGTCGCGGCCCAGCACAGCCAGGATTATTCGTCCTGGTACAGCCACATCCCGGGCCTCAAGGTCATCGTCCCCTACACGGCGGCCGACGCCAAGGGCTTGCTCAAGGCGGCGATCCGCGATCCGAACCCGGTGATCTTCCTCGAGAACGAGATCCTCTACGGTCACTCGTTCGACGTGCCGCAGCTGGATGACTTCGTCCTGCCGATCGGCAAGGCGCGCATCCACAAGACAGGCAAGGACGTGACGATCGTCTCGTTCGGTATCGGCATGACCTATGCGACCAAGGCCGTGGCCGAGCTCGCCGAGCAGGGCATCGACGCCGAGCTGATCGACCTCAGGACGCTCCGTCCGCTCGACATCGACACGGTCATCGAGTCGGTCAAGAAGACCGGCCGCTGCGTGACGGTGGAAGAGGGCTGGCCGCAGAACTCGATTGGTTCGCACATCGCGTCCGAGCTGATGGAAAAGGCGTTCGATTTCCTCGACGCGCCGGTTCTCAAGGTCACCGGCAAGGACGTTCCGATGCCCTACGCCGCGAACCTCGAGAAGCTCGCGCTGCCGAACGTCGGCGAAGTGATCGCGGCCGTCAAAGCCGTAACGTACCGGTAGCGTCATGGCCGGTCACAAACGCGAGCTGGAAATCCCGCCCGGCGCCCTGGAATCGGAAGATGCGGCGGAGGTGTTCCGCGCCTGGATCGTCGACAAGGGGCTGGATGTCAGCTTCCGCACGGCCTTTGACAGCCCGTCTACTTGGGGCATCCTGCTGGTCGACATAGCTCGTCACGTGGCGCACGGCTTTGCCAGGGACGGCGTCTGCTCGGAAGAGCAGGCGCTGGAACAGATCAAGGCCATGTTCGACGCGGAATGGGACCGTCCGACCGATCTGGGCACGACAGACACACGCCAATAGGTGCTTTATGCCGATCAATATTCTGATGCCCGCGCTTTCGCCGACCATGGAAGAGGGCAACCTCGCCAAGTGGAACGTGAAGGTTGGCGACAAGGTCAAGTCGGGCGACGTCATCGCCGAGATCGAGACCGACAAGGCGACGATGGAAGTCGAATCCATCGATGAAGGCACCGTTGGCCAGCTTCTCGTGCCGGAAGGCGCGCAGGGCGTGAAGGTCAATGCGCTGATCGCCGTGCTGCTCGCCGATGGCGAGGATGCGAGCGCCATCGGCGCCGCGCCTGCCGCCGCTCCGGCGCCCGCGGCTGCTCCGGCCGCTGCCGCGGTTCCGGCTGCTGCGCCTGCGGTCGCTCCGGCTCCCGCCGCTGCGCCGGCGCCTGCTGCCGCACCGGCCCCGGCGGCTGTTCCTGCCGCCGCTTCGGGCGAGCGCGTGTTCGCCTCGCCGTTGGCGCGCCGCATCGCCAAGGAAGCCGGTATCGATATCGCCAAGGTTGCCGGCACCGGTCCGCATGGCCGTGTCGTCCAGGCCGACGTCGAGGCAGCCAAGAAGGGCGGCGCCGCCAAGGCTGCGCCGGCTTCTGCCGCCGTGGCTCCGGCGGCTGCCGCCCCGGCGGCTCCCGCTCACGCCGGACCGACCGACGCGCAGACGCTCAAGCTCTTCGCCGAAGGCTCCTACGATCTCGTGCCGCATGACAACATGCGCAAGACGATCGCCCGCCGCCTGACGGAATCGAAGCAGAACGTCCCGCACTTCTACGTCACCGTCGATTGCGATCTCGACGCGCTGCTGGCGCTGCGCGAGCAGATCAACGGCGCCGCGCCGAAGGATGCCGACGGCAAGCCCGGCTACAAGGTCTCCGTCAACGACATGGTCATCAAGGCCATGGCGCTGGCGCTGAAGAAGGTTCCGGGCGCCAACGCCTCCTGGACCGATGGCGGCATGCTCGTCCACAAGGTCGTCGATGTCGGCGTCGCCGTCTCGATCCCCGGTGGCCTGATCACGCCGGTCGTGCGCAACGCCGACCAGAAGTCGCTGTCCACCATCTCGAACGAGATGAAGGATCTGGCGAAGCGGGCGCGCGATCGCAAGCTGAAGCCCGAAGAATACCAGGGCGGCACCACCTCGGTCTCCAACCTCGGCATGTTCGGCGTCAAGGATTTCGCGGCGATCATCAACCCGCCCCATGCGACGATCCTGGCGGTCGGCGCGGGTATCCAGCAGCCGGTCGTGCGCAATGGCGAGATCAAGGTCGCGACCGTCATGTCGGTCACGCTCTCGACCGACCACCGCGTCGTCGACGGCGCGCTCGGGGCCGAGCTTCTGCAGGCCTTCAAGGGCTACATCGAGAAGCCCATGGCGATGCTGGTCTAGCCAACACCGTCGTTCCGGCTCCCTTCTCCAGGCGGGAAGGGGGCCGCAAGACCTTCAACGCGCAGCGAGACGAACATGGCCTACGACGTCATCATCATCGGATCCGGCCCGGGCGGCTATGTCGCCGCCATCCGCGCAGCCCAGCTCGGCCTCAAGACGGCCGTTGTCGAGAAGAGCCATCTGGGCGGCATCTGCCTGAACTGGGGCTGCATCCCGACCAAGGCGCTGCTGCGCTCGGCCGAGGTCTACCACTATTTCGAGCACGCCTCCGACTACGGCCTCTCGGCCGACAAGGTCGGCTACGACATGGCCGCCATCACCAAGCGTTCGCGCGGCGTCGCCGGCCAGCTGAACCAGGGCGTCACCGGCCTGCTGAAAAAGAACAAGGTCGACGTCATCTGGGGTACGGCCGAAATCACGGCTCCCGGCAAGATCAGCGTCAAGGCGGCCGAGAACCCGCCGAAGAACGCGCTGGGTGGCGGTGACTACGAGGCCAAGAACATCATCGTCGCGACGGGCGCCCGTCCGCGCGCGCTGCCGGGCATCGAGCCGGACAAGAAGCAGATCTGGACCTATTTCGAGGCCATGGTGCCCGACAGCCTGCCGAAGTCGCTGCTGGTCATGGGCTCCGGCGCGATCGGCATCGAGTTCGCCTCGTTCTATCGCACCATGGGCTCCGACGTGACCGTGGTTGAGGTGCTGCCGCAGATCCTGCCCGTCGAGGACGAGGAAATCGCGGCGCATGCCCGCAAGCGCTTCGAGAAGCAGGGCATCAAGATCCTGACCGGCGCCAAGGTGACCAAGGTTACCAAGACGGCCAATTCCGTTACCGCCACGATCGAGACGGCGGACGGCAAGACGCAGGACATCACCACCGAAAAGATGATCTCGGCGGTCGGAGTCGTCGGCAACATCGAGGGCCTCGGCCTCGAGAAGCTCGGCGTCAAGACGGACCGCGGCTGCGTCGTCATCGACGGCATCGGCAAGACCAATGTCCCCGGCATCTGGGCGATCGGCGACGTCGCCGGCCCGCCGATGCTGGCGCACAAGGCGGAGCACGAGGGCGTCATCGCCGTCGAGGCCATCGCCGGCCTGCATCCGCACCTGATGGACAAGGCCAAGATCCCGGGCTGCACCTACTGCAACCCGCAGATCGCGTCGGTCGGCTTGACCGAGAAGAAGGCGAAGGAAGCCGGCTACGACGTGCGCGTCGGCAAGTTTCCCTTCATTGGCAACGGCAAGGCGATCGCGCTCGGCGAGCCCGAGGGCCTGGTCAAGACTGTCTTCGACAAGAAGACCGGCCAGTTGCTCGGCGCCCATCTCGTCGGCGCGGAAGTGACCGAGCTGATCCAGGGCTTCGTCATCGCCATGAACCTCGAAACCACCGAGGAAGAGCTGATTTACGCCGTGTTCCCGCATCCGACCCTGTCGGAGACGATGCACGAGAGCGTGCTGGCGGCGTATGGCCGGGCGATCCACATCTAGGCACGCGGCGCGATGGACCCTCAAATGAAGGCGATCCTGATCTGGGTCGCCATCGGCCTGATCGCCGGCTGGCTCGCCAGCATCGTCGTCGGAGGCGGCGGCTTCATCCGCAACATCATCACGGGGCTGATCGGGGCCGTGGTGGGCGGGTTCCTCGTCCGCTACTTCAACATCCCGGTCGATCTCGGCAACGAGTTCGTCAACCAGATCGTGATCGCGGCGGTTGGCGCGGTCATCGTCGTCGGAATCGCCAAACTGATTGCATGACGGCCATGCGCGACACAAAGCTGGTGTTGCGCATGGACTTCCACCATATGTTCTGAAACAGGAACGGCCAGGGCTCAGCATGAACGGTGTCGGCATCTTTGCGACGATCTTGATCGGCATTCTCGCCGGCTGGATCGCGTCCCGTGTCATGGAGCGCCGCCAAGGCCTGATCATCAACCTGATCGTCGGTCTCGTCGGCGCCTGGATCGGCGCCGCGCTGGCCGGGGCTTTCAACATCCATTTTGCTGGCTTCGTCGGCAGCCTCGTCGTCTCGACGGTTGGCGCGATCGTTCTCCTGTTCCTGCTCAGCCTCCTACGCCGCGCGTAAGGGAAGATCGGAGTTTCCATGGTCGTCGTTCTGGATACCCGTCCCGGCAAGGACCTTCGCCCTCGCCACCCGGAAAAGGCCAACCGGCCGGAAACGCCGCTGCTGCGCAAGCCCGAATGGATCCGTGTTCGCGCGCCGGGGTCGCCCGTCTACCGCGAGACCCAGGATATCGTGAAGAAGAACGGCCTCGTGACGGTCTGCGAGGAGGCCGGCTGCCCGAATATCGGTGAGTGCTGGTCGAAAAAGCACGCCACCTTCATGATCATGGGCGACACCTGCACGCGCGCTTGTGCCTTCTGCAACGTTCGCACCGGCATGCCCGAGGCGCTTGATCGCGCCGAGCCGGAGAAGGTCGCCGAGGCGGTCGCCAAGCTCGGCCTTCAGCATGTCGTCATCACCTCGGTCGATCGCGACGATCTCGCCGATGGCGGCGCGCAGCATTTCGCCGACGTGATCTATGCCATTCGCCGCGCCGCGCCCGGCACGACGATCGAGATCCTGACGCCCGACTTCCTCCGCAAGCCCGGCGCGCTGGAAGTCGTCGTCGAGGCCCGTCCGGATGTCTTCAACCACAATCTCGAGACCGTGCCGTCGAAGTACCTGAAGGTTCGGCCCGGCGCCCGGTATTTCCACTCGCTCCGCCTGCTGCAGCGGGTGAAGGAACTCGATCCCAACATGTTCACCAAGTCCGGCATCATGGTCGGCCTCGGCGAGGAGCGGAACGAGATCCTGCAGCTGATGGACGATCTGCGCGTCGCCGAGGTCGATTTCATGACCATCGGCCAGTATCTGCAGCCGAGCCGCAAGCATCACCCGGTCATCCGCTTCGTCACGCCGGAGGAGTTCAAGTCCTTCGAGACGATCGCCTATGCCAAGGGCTTCCTGATGGTTTCGTCGAGCCCGCTGACGCGGTCCTCGCATCATGCTGGCGAGGATTTCGATCGTCTGCGTGCGGCCCGTCGGGCGCAGCACCAGGGCTGAGGTCGACGATGCCGAGCTTTGCGACCGAACGACGTGTCGGTCACTCCGCCGAGGAGATGTTCGCGCTCGTCGCGGATGTCGAGAAGTATCCGCAGTTCGTTCCGCTCTGCGAGCGGCTTGTCATCCGCGGCCGCAAGCCGGATGGCGCCCGCGAGGTGCTGATCGCCGACATGACGGTCGCCTACAAGATCGTCCGCGAGACCTTCACCACCAAGGTGGTGCTCGACCGCGATGCTGGCACGATCCGGGCCGAATATCTCGACGGTCCGTTCAAGCATCTCGACAATCTGTGGACCTTCGCCGCGCTCGACGGCGGCCACAGCAACATCAGCTTCACGATCGACTACGAGTTTCGTTCGCGCACGCTTTCGGCACTGATGGGCACCGTCTTCGACAAGGCGTTCCGCAAGTTCGCCGACGCCTTCGAAAAGCGCGCCGACGCGATCTACGGGGCGGCAGTGCTGCCTTCCGCCTAGAGCGTTTTCGAGCGAAGTGGATAGCGGTTCGCGTGAAGACAACGCGACCCGACAAAGAGCTAGAGTCATTCCGTTTTTCCATGAAACACGGAATGACCCAGCGGCCCGATGGACCGGCCTCGGGCAGGCGCAAAGCTTTTGCGCGAGCTTACGTGCACGTCATTGACTTGCCCGGATTTGTCCCAGACAAATTCAGCCGTGCTCGTCCTCCGGTCCGAAGCCAAATGAATCAGTCATCCTCCGGTCGTTTCGTCTCGGTGCTTGTCGCCGGAATCGTGTGTGGGTTTCTGGCGGTTGTCGTGACGATCGGCCATGGCAGCCTGCTGTTCTCAGGTGAGCTGCAGGGCTTGATGCCGATAGCCCTCGGGCTGGCGCTCTTCTCGACGACGGTGATGACGATCTTCGCCGTGCTGGGCGGTTCGAAGAGCGACATCATCCCGATCGCCCAGGAGATTCCCATCGTCGCCATGGTCTCGATCGTCTCGGCGGTTGCCGCGGCGATCGATCCCACCGTCTCGGGCGAGGCAAGGGCGGCGACGATCTTCGCGGCCGTGGCGGTGACCACGATGGCGACGGCGCTTGTGACGCTCATCCTGGGCTATTGCCGGCTTGGCGGCCTGATCCGCTTTGCGCCCTATCCGGTCATCGCCGGGTTTCTCACCGGTACCGGCTGGCTGATCCTGCTCGGCGGCATCAGCGTCACCACCAATCAGACGCCTTCCTTTTCGCTGCTGCCGCAACTTCTGCAACCGCCGCTGATGCTGCAGTTCGGGCTGATGATCGCGCTCGTCGTCGTGCTGTTCGCGACCGAACGGTTGTTCAAGAACGTCTTCGCCGTGCCGGCCGTGCTGCTCGCGGTGCTCGTCATCTTCAATCTTGTCGTCTTGGCGCGCGGCGAGGGCTACGAGCCGTTCCGGGCGGCCGGCTGGCTGATCCGAATGCCGGAGGCCGGAAAGTTCTGGCCACCGGTCCGGCTCTCCGCTCTGGCTTCGGTCGATTGGTACGCCGTCCTCCACGGCATGATCACGCTGCCGATCATGATCGTCATCACCATCGTTGCTCTCCTGATGAATACGACCGGGATTGAACTCCATGCCGACCGCGACATGGATCTCAATCAGGAGATGCGCTCCAACGGTCTGATGAATCTTCTTGTCGGCCTCGGCGGCGGCTTGCCCGGTTATTCCTCGGTCTCGCTGACCTTGATCATCCACCAGCTCAACGCGGTCAGCCGCTGGGTCGGCGTCATCGTCGTGGTGATGATGCTTTCGGCGCTGTGGTTCGGTAGCGTCCTCATAGCCGCCGTGCCGGCGCTGCTGCTCGGCGCTGTGCTGGTCTGGGTCGGCGGGTCTCTCATGTATGACTGGCTCGTGCGCGCCCGGCGGCGGCTCGACCCGTTCGAATATGCCGTGATCCTCCTGATCGCGCTCGTCATCGTGCTGGTCAGCTTTCCCGTCGGCATCCTGGTCGGCCTGATCGCGGCGATCTTCCTGTTCGCCTTCCAGTATGGCCGGGTCGATATCGTCCGCCACGAGCTGACGGGCGCCGACTGGCACACCAGCGGGCAGGTATCCGGCGAGCGGCAGCAATTGCTGCGCCAGCATGGCGCGGGCATCGTGATTGTCCGCCTGCAGGGCTTCCTGTTCTTCGGCACCGCCGATCGGTTGCGCAAACGGGTCCAGGGCCGGATGGAGGACGGCGGCCGTTTCCTCCTTATCGACTTCCACCGCGTTTCCGGCATGGATTCCTCGGCCGTCCAGAGCTTCATCCGCCTGAGCCAGGTGGCCTCGAAGCGCGAGTTCACCGTCATCCTGACCGGCGTTTCGGAACGGCTGCGACAAGCGTTGATCCGCAACGGCCTCGCCATCGGGGCAGGCAGCTCCGTTCGAATCGAGCCAGATCTGGAAAGAGGGCTGCGCTGGAGCGAGGACGCCTTGCTGTCGGAGCTGGGAGCCGTTCTGGTCCCCGCCGAAGGCTGGACACTCCACAGTCTGCTGCGCGCCTTCCTCAAACGGGATACGCTCGCGACGACGATCGGCGCCTATTGCCAGAAGCTCGACATTGCGGAGGGGGATCCGCTGATCGTGCAGGGCGGGGCGTCGAGCGACATCTTCTTCATCGAATCCGGCACCGCCACGGTCGAAATGGCCGGCGATGGTGGCATCTCGGTATCGCTGGCGACGGTCGGTCCGGGGGACGCCGTGGGCGAGATCTCTTTTTATCTGCACGAGCCGCGCACGGCGTCGATCGTGGCGCGAAATGCCCTCGTCGCTTGGCGCTTCTCCCGCGAGGATCTCGAGCGTCTGGCGTCCGATCTTCCCGAGGCCGCGGTCGGCTTCCACACGGCCATGGCGGCGCTGTTGTCGCGCCGGCTCGCCGTCACCAACCGCCTGGTCGGCTTCCTCGCGGACTAACCCGCCTCAAGTCAGCACATAGCCGACCGGCTTGACCGGTGCCGGCAGCTCGGTCTCGCCCTGCATCTCCTTAAGCGTCGTCTCGATCATGGTCGCCATGCCGTCGAGGGCGAGATCGTTGGCATCCGTGCCGAAGGGCTCCTCCAGCTGGTCGCTGAGCGCTTCCAGCGCGTAGAAGGTATAGGCGAGGAACGCGACGATCAGCGGCGTCAGCACGCCGATCGAATCGACCAGGCCGAAGGGCAGCAGGAAGCAGTAGAGATAGATCGTGCGGTGCAGGATCACCGAATAGGTGAAGGGCAGCGGCGTGCCGGCGAGACGTTCGCAGGCGCCGAGCACGTCCGACAGCGCATCGAGATGCCGCTCCATAGCCGCGACGAGGATCGGATCGATCTTTCCCGAGCGGCGGAGGTCGGCGATCTCTCTGCCGATGTGGAGCAGGATGAGGGCCGGGCGGAATTGGGCCCGCGCCAGCTCGCCATCGACGAAATCTGCCGGCAGGAAGGCGCGCAGTTCCGGCAGCGGATCGGTGCGGCGCAGCTGATGGCGCAGCGCGTGGGTGAAGGCGATCGTCGCGCGGATGATGGCGCGCGCCGCCTCGGGGTCGTCCTGCAGCGTCATCGCCTGGCGGGCGAGCGAGCGGGCATGGATAAGCAGCGCGCCCCATTGTTTGCGCGCTTCCCAGAAACGGTCGTAGCTGGCGCTATTGCGGAAGCCGAGGAAGATCGCGATGGCGATGCCGATCAGCGAGAACGGCACGAAGGTCAGCGTCACCTTGAACGAGAACAACTGGCCGTGCAGCAGCGTCACCAGCGTGGCGAATGCGGCGGTCAGAAGAAGCTGCGGTAGGATCACCGGCAGCACCGACCCGCGCCACACCAGCATCATGCCGAACCAGTTCGGGCGCTCGCGGACGATCATCGGTTCAGGCCTCTTGGGCTGCCGTTTCGCGCAACAGCTTCAAAGCCTCCGCGACGGTCGCGAAGCGCACGCCGGAACGGTCGCGGTCGGCGAAGACACGCACTGCATGACGCGCCGGAGCGCCGCGCCGCATGACGCCGAAATGGACGAGGCCGACCGGCTTCTCGGCCGAGCCGCCGGTGGGGCCGGCAATGCCGGTGACGGCGATGGCAAGGTCCGCGCCGGATTTCGCCAGCGCGCCAGCCGCCATGGCGAGCGCGACTTCCTGGCTGACGGCGCCGACACGCTCGATCAGTTCCTTCGGCACGCCGAGCATCTCGGCCTTCGCCGCGTTGGAATAGGTGACGAAGCCTCGATCGACGACGGCGGAGGAGCCGGAGATCTCTGTCAGTACGCCGGCGATCAGGCCGCCGGTGCAGGATTCGGCCGTGGCGATCTTCAGGCCGCGGGCGATGCAAAGCTCGATCAGCGCCTG
The DNA here is from genome assembly GCF_037147815.1 of Kaistia sp. MMO-174. Taxonomy (NCBI): domain Bacteria; kingdom Pseudomonadati; phylum Pseudomonadota; class Alphaproteobacteria; order Hyphomicrobiales; family Kaistiaceae; genus Kaistia; species Kaistia sp. MMO-174. Next base: position 433,865 of record NZ_JBBCUO010000002.1, read on the forward strand.
GGCATCGCCCTGCAGGGGCGTGAGGTCGGTCATGCGTCTTCCTCCGTGAAGGGCAGGCGGATCGCGGCGGTCGCGATCGCGGCGATGCCTTCGCCGCGGCCGATAAAGCCCATCTTCTCGTTCGTCGTCGCCTTCACGCCGACGCGGCCGGCGCCGATCCCGGCGATTTCGGCGATCCGCGCCCGCATGGCGTCGCGATGCGGGCCGATCCGGGGTTCCTCGGCGATGATGGCGAGGTCGAGATTGACGATGACTCCGCCGCGGGCGCGCACCCGCTCGGCCGCGAAGGCGAGGAACCGATCCGAGGAGGCGCCGCGCCATTGCGGGTCGGAGGGCGGGAAATGATCGCCGATGTCGCCGTCGGCGATCGCGCCGAGCACGGCATCCGTCAGCGCATGCAGGGCGACATCGGCGTCGGAATGGCCGGAGAGCTTGCGATCATGCGGGATCTCGACGCCCCCGAGCCAGACGGACGAACCTTCCGTGAAGGAATGGACGTCGTAGCCGGTGCCGACGCGGGTTTCGCCGGCCCGCAATTGCTCTTCCATGCGCAGGCGGGTATCGGCCACCTCGATGTCCTCCGGCAGGGTCAGCTTGATGTTGGAGCGCTCGCCCAGCACGAGCCTGACCGGAATGCCGGCCCACTCGGCGATGCCGGCGTCGTCCGTGAAATGCTCCGGCGCGCTCGCCGCGCGGCGATGCGCATCCAGGATCGCTGCGAGGCGGAAGCCCTGCGGCGTCTCGGCGGCGTGGAGATTGTCGCGTGACACGGTTCCGCTGACGATGGCGCCGGCGTCGGCCCGCTTCAGCGTGTCTGTGACGGGCGAGGCGGCGAGCACGGCGTCGGAGGCGGCGAGACCGTCGATGACGCGGTCGATCAGGGCAGGGGAGGCGAACGGTCGAACGGCATCATGGATCAGGACATGCGTGATGCCGCGCTCCGCCAGCGCCTCGAGCCCGCGACGGACCGATTCCTGCCGCGTGGCACCGCCGGTTACGAAGGGAAGCAGGCCCGGCTGGCCGCCGACGGCCGCCTCATAGAGCGCCGCATCGTCGGCATGGATGACGACGAGCACCTCGTCGATCCGAGGGTGCGACAAGAAGCGCGCCGTGGTTCGCTCCAGGATCGCCTGGCCGGCCAGCTTGCGATACTGCTTCGGCACCTCTCCGCCGGCGCGCACGCCCCGTCCCGCCGCGACGATCAAAGCCGCAAAGCGCGGAGAGGGGATGGTTTCGGTCATGGGCGAGGGATCCTCGGCTGGGACCGGACCCCGACCGGTCCGGCGCGACATCGACCGCATGGATCGGAGATTCCACTTCGCAACGCAACAAGTCTCTTGCCGTCACTCGATCTGTGACTAATATGTAGGCATCTGAACCCGTGCCTATTCGATAGTCAATTGTCTGACCTTTCCAATCCGATCTCCCGCCTGGCAGAGCCTCTCGACATTGGCGACGTCACCATCGCCAATCGCGTGCTGCTCGCGCCTATGTCCGGGGTTTCCGATCGGCCGTTTCGGCGCGTCGCGGCGTCGTTCGGCGCCGGCCTCGTCGTATCCGAGATGGTCGCCAGCGAGGAGCTCGCCAGCGGCAATGCGGAAACCGCCATGCGCGCCGAGGCGACGGGCAACGGTCTGCATGTTGTCCAGCTTGCGGGGCGCGAGGCGCACTGGATGGCGGAGGGCGCGCGCGCTGCCGCAGATGCCGGCGCCGACATCATCGATATCAACATGGGCTGCCCGGCGAAACGGGTCACCACCGGCTATTCCGGTTCGGCGCTGATGCGCGATCTCGACCATGCGCTGACGCTGGTCGAGGCGACGGTCGGCGCCAGCCCTGTCCCCGTAACGCTTAAAATGCGGCTCGGCTGGGATGACAAGACGATCAATGCGCCCGAGCTTGCGCGGCGCGCTGAGGCGGCCGGCGTGTCGATGGTCACCGTGCATGGCCGCACCCGCTGCCAATTCTACAAGGGCACCGCCGACTGGGCGGCGATCGCGGCCGTCAAGGCGGCGGTGTCGATCCCGCTGATCGCCAATGGCGATTGCCTGAGCCCGGAAAGCCTTGGCCCGATGCTCAGCCAATCCGGTGCCGACGGCGTCATGGTCGGCCGCGGTTCCTATGGCCGTCCCTGGCTGCCCGGGCATCTCGCGAGCTTCGCCGCGACCGGCGTCATGCCCGAGGCGCCGCGCGGCGACGCGCTGATCGAGCTGGTGGTAAGCCATTTCGAGGAGATGATCGCCCTCTATGGGCCGATCCTCGGCGTGCGCAACGCCCGCAAGCATCTGAGTTGGACTTTTGAGGCGCTCGGCAGCGATGTCATCGAGCCGTCGGCCCGCCTCGCCATCCTGACGGAACACCAACCGGAGCGCGTCGTCGCGCTCCTGCGCCGGCACCTTGGCGAGGCCGAAATGAGGAGAGCCGCGTGAACAAGAACTTGGCGCCCATCGACACCAGCATCGCCAGCGGCAATGGCCCTGCATCCATGCTGCTGGACGCGCTGCCCCACCCCATCATCATGATCGACGGCGCCGGCCACGTCGCCGAGGCGAATAGCGCCGCGCAGGATTTCTTCCAGGCATCGATCGCCGTCCTGCGACGTCAGCCGCTGGAGCATTTCGTCCCTTTCGGCAGCCCGCTCCTCGCCCTGATCGAACAGGTCCGCACGCGCGGCGCCGCGGTCAACGAATATCGCGTCGATGTTGGAACGCCGCGTAACGGCGCCGACCGTATCGTCGACATCTATGCCTCGCCGGTTCCTGAGCGACCGAATGCCGTCGTCGTCCTGCTGCAGGAAAAGACGATGGCCGAGAAGATCGACCGGCAATTGACCCATCGCGGCGCCGCCCGCTCGGTCACGGGCCTGGCGGCCATGCTCGCCCACGAGATCAAGAATCCGCTTTCCGGAATTCGCGGCGCCGCGCAGCTGCTTGAATCCTCCGTCGACGACGACGACCGGGCGCTGACCCGCCTGATCTGCGACGAGACCGACCGGATCGTGAAGCTGGTCGATCGCATGGAGGTTTTCTCCGATGAGCGCCCCGTCGAGCGTGCCCCGGTCAACATCCATGTCGTGCTGGAGCATGTGAAGCGGCTGGCACAGTCCGGCTTTGCCCGCAACATCCGCATCATCGAAGAATATGACCCTTCGCTGCCGCCGGTCTACGCCAATCGCGACCAGCTGGTTCAGGTCTTCCTGAACCTCGTGAAGAACGCCGCAGAGGCGATCGGCAATGTCGACGATGGCGAGATCCTGCTCTCGACAGCCTTCAAGCCGGGCATCCGGCTTTCCGTGCCGGGCTCGACCAACCGGGTGACGCTGCCGCTGGAATTCACGGTGCGTGACAACGGGCCGGGTGTTCCCGCCGACATGCTGCCGCATCTGTTCGACCCCTTCGTCACCACCAAGACCAACGGCACGGGCCTCGGTCTGGCGCTCGTCGCCAAGATCATCGGTGACCATGGCGGCGTGATCGAATGTGACTCCCAGCAGAACCGCACCACCTTCCGGGTGCTGATGCCGGCTTTCCCGGGCGCCATGCCCGCAGACAAGGACGATTGATATGGCGAGCGGCACCATCCTCGTGGCCGATGACGATGCGGCCATCCGAACGGTTCTGAACCAGGCCCTGTCGCGGGCGGGCTACGAAGTACGGCTTACCTCGAATGCCGCGACCCTTTGGCGCTGGGTCAGCCAGGGGGAGGGAGATCTGGTCATCACCGACGTGGTGATGCCGGACGAGAACGCCTTCGACCTGCTACCCCGCATGAAGCGCGCCCGGCCGGAACTGCCGGTCATCGTCATGAGCGCGCAGAACACCTTCATGACGGCGATCCGCGCTTCGGAACGGGGCGCCTATGAATATCTGCCGAAGCCCTTCGACCTGAAGGAGTTGATTTCGATCGTCGGCCGGGCGCTGGCCGAGCCGAAGTTGCGCGGCAAGGACGCGCAACTGGACGACGGCAACGAGAACATCCCGCTCGTCGGCCGCTCGCCGGCCATGCAGGATATCTACCGCGTGCTGGCGCGCCTGATGCAGACGGACCTGACCGTGATGATCGCGGGCGAATCCGGTACGGGCAAGGAACTCGTCGCGCGCGCCCTGCACGATTACGGCAAGCGCCGCACCGGACCGTTCGTCGCCATCAACATGGCCGCCATCCCGCGGGACCTGATCGAAAGCGAACTCTTCGGCCACGAGAAGGGCGCGTTCACCGGCGCGCAGGCACGCTCAGCCGGCCGCTTCGAGCAGGCCGAGGGTGGGACGCTCTTCCTCGACGAAATCGGCGACATGCCGATGGAGGCGCAGACCCGACTGCTCCGCGTCCTGCAGCAGGGCGAATACACCACGGTTGGCGGCCGCACGCCGATCAAGACCGACGTGCGCATCGTCGCCGCGACCAACAAGGACCTGCGCATCCTGATCAACCAGGGCCTGTTCCGCGAGGACCTGTTCTTCCGCCTGAACGTCGTGCCGATCCGCCTGCCGGCGCTGCGAGAGCGTTCGGAGGATATTCCCGACCTCGTCCGGCACTTCTTCGCCCTGGTGGAGAAGGAAGGCCTGCCGCACAAGCAGATCGAGACCGCCGCTGTCGAGCGCCTGAAGCGCTATCGCTGGCCGGGCAACGTCCGCGAGCTGGAAAACCTGATCCGCCGTCTGGCGGCGCTCTATCCGCAGGACACCATCACCGAGAACATCATCGACGCCGAGCTGGACCAGCCGGCCGCCGTGCTTGCCTCGAACGGGGCCGAGATGGAAGACACGTTGATGAGCTCGGTCGAGCGGCATCTCTCGACCTATTTCCACGGTTTCGGCGACGGATTGCCGCCACCCGGCCTTTATCATCGCATTTTGCGCGACGTCGAATACCCGCTGATCAGCACGGCGCTGGCGGCCACGCGCGGCAACCAGATCAAGGCGGCGGAGCTTCTCGGCGTTAATCGTAACACGCTGCGCAAGAAGATCCGCGATCTCGACGTCCAGGTGATCCGCAACTCGCGCTGACAACCCCGGGATGGCGGGCGGGCTGTTGCTCGCTCGCCACAATGCTGTTGCAATTCGGTCCCAGGGTCCGGTTCATGAAGGGCTCATACGACCGAAATAGAATCAGCCGGGCTTGTCGATTCGACGGGGGCGCGAGGTGATCGCAACCGCCGGACCAACGCGGCCAGCCGCTGAAATGAACGACGTTTCCGAGCGCCGTCGGCGTCGTTTCACGCTGCGCGCAGCGGGATACATCACCGTCATTCTGGCGCTGACCTGCGCCTGCTTCAGCTTCTTCCTGTTGATGGGGCTGACGCCGATCCAGCCTTCCGAGCAGGTCGTCTTCTGGGCGCTGGCCGTCAACGGCCTGCTGACGGGCCTGCTGGTCATAGAACTCGTGCTGGAAGTGGCGCTGCTGATCCGCGCCCGGCGGCGCGGGCGCGCCGCGGCCAGGCTCCATATCCGTATTGTCGGCCTGTTCAGCATCGTTGCGGTCGTGCCGGCGATCCTCATCGCCGTCGTCGCCTCGATCACCCTCAATCGCGGTCTCGATCACTGGTTCTCCGAGCGCACGCGCGCCATCGTCGCCACTTCGCTGTCGATCGCGCAGGCCTATGCCGAAGAGCACGCCCGGACGCTGAAAGTCGATATTCTCGGGCTCAAGTCGGATTTCGAGCGCGCGCAGACGCTGCTGGAGCAGAATCCGGACAGATTCCAGGCATTCATGAACTCGATCGCGGCGTTGCGCGGCATTCCGGGCGTTTTCCTGGTCAAGCCGGACGGCTCGTTGATCGCGCAGGCGAATTTCCAGTTTTCGACCAACTACCTGCCGCCGCCTATCGACGCGCTGAACCGGGCCGCCAAGGCCGGTTCCGATCCCATCCTGATCGCGCCCGGCGCGACCAACGTCGTCGGCGCCATAGCGCGCCTCGACAACTACACCGACGTCTATCTCTACATCACCCGCGAGATCGACCCGAAGGTCATTCGTTACATCTCGGACACGACCGCGAGCGTGAACGAGTACAAGAGCCTTGAGGCCACCCGTTGGGGCATCCAGATCGCCTTCGGGCTCCTCTATCTTGGACTGGCGCTCGTGGTGCTGCTTTCGGCCGTCTGGCTCGGCATCGGCTTCGCCAATAGGCTCGTCGCGCCGATCCGGCGCCTGATCGATGCCGCCGACGAGATCGGACGCGGCAATCTCGAAGTGCATGTGCCGTTCCGTAGCGCTGACGGCGATCTCGGCGCGCTGGGCGCGACCTTCAATACGATGACGACCGAGCTGCGCAACCAGCGGTACGAGCTAGTCGCCGCCAGCGAGCAGATCGACAGCCGCCGTCGGTTCACCGAGGCGGTTCTGGCCGGCGTTAGCGCCGGCGTGGTCGGCATCGATGCGCAGGGCGTGGTCACGATTGCCAATCGCGGCGCCATGCGGCTTCTCGGACTGCACGACAGCGCGCCGATCGGACAATCGGTGAGCGAGGTGGCGCCGGAGCTGAAGAACGTGGTCCAGGCCTCGCTGAACGAGCCGCATCGCGCGGAGCATCGCGACCAGGTTTCCGTCGTGCGCGACGGCCGCGAGCGGACAGTGAACGTCCGCGTCACGACCGAGGAATCCGACACGGCCGAGCATGGCTACGTTATCACCCTCGACGACATCACCGACCTTGTTTCCGCGCAGCGTAGCGCCGCGTGGGCCGATATCGCCCGTCGCATCGCGCATGAGATCAAGAACCCGCTGACGCCGATCCAGCTTTCGGCCGAGCGCCTCAAGCGCCGCTTCGGCAAGCACATCGTCGAAGGGCGCGAAATCTTCGACCAGTGCACAGACACGATCGTTCGCCAGGTGGGCGATATCGGACGCATGGTGGACGAGTTCTCGTCTTTCGCGCGGATGCCGAAGCCGACCTTCGAAGAGCGCAATCTCGGCGAGGCGGCGCGCGAGGCGGTGTTCCTCATGGAAGTCGCCAATCCGAACATCGCCTTCGAGGTCGATCTTCCGGAGGAACCGCTGATCGGCCGCTTCGATCCGCGTCTGATCTCGCAGGCCTTCACCAACCTGGTGAAGAACGCCACCGAGGCGATCGAAGCACTGCCGCCGGAGCAGGCTGTCGGCGCCAAGATCACGGTCCGGGGCAGGATCGAAGGCGAATCGAACATCGTCGAGTTCATCGATACGGGCATCGGCCTGCCGAATGAGAACCGGCATCGCCTGCTCGAGCCGTATATGACGACCCGCGAAAAGGGCACCGGCCTCGGCCTCGCGATCGTCAGCAAGATCATTGAGGAACATGGCGGGCAGCTCGATCTGCTCGATTCGCCCGCCGTCGCCACAGGGGGGCGCGGGGCCATGGTGCGGATCACACTGCCAAGGCCCCATCATGACGGCGGCGATGGCAGCGCTGCCGCAGATCACCAGACCAATCCCGTAGACGCCTGACGAAGATAGAGATCATGCCGTCCGATATTCTGATCATCGATGATGAAGCTGACATCCGCGGGCTCGTTGCCGGTATCCTCGAGGACGAGGGACATGGCACCCGTACCGCAGGCGATACCGACACCGCGCTGGCCGAAATCGAAAAGCGCCGTCCGACCCTGATCTTCCTCGACATCTGGCTGACCGGCAGCCGGATCGACGGTCTGACCCTGCTCGACATCATCAAGGGCCAGCATCCCGACCTGCCGGTGGTGATGATTTCCGGCCATGGCAACATCGAGACTGCGGTCTCCGCCATCCGGCGCGGCGCCTATGACTACATCGAGAAGCCGTTCAAGGCCGACAGCCTGCTGATGATCGCCGAGCGGGCGCTGGAGGCATCCAAGCTTCGCCGCGAAGTCCGCGACCTCCGCGAGCGGGCCGGCGACGCCGGCCGGCTGATCGGATCCTCGATCGCCATGAGCCATCTGCGCCAGACGATCGAGCGCGTGGCGCCGACCAATAGCCGGATCATGATCTCGGGCCCGTCGGGCTCGGGCAAGGAACTGGTGGCGCGCGCCATCCACGCGTCGTCGCTGCGCATGGATGGTCCGTTCGTGGTACTGAATGCGGCGGCGATCACGCCCGACCGCATGGAGCATGAGCTGTTCGGCACCGAGAACGGCACCGGGGCCGCCCGCAGCGTCGGCGCGCTCGAGGAAGCGCATGGGGGCACGCTCTATCTCGACGAGATCGCCGACATGCCGCGCGAGACGCAGGGCAAGATCCTGCGCGTGCTGATCGACCAGAGCTTCCAGCGCGTCAACGGCACGGCCAAGGTCAATGTCGACGTCCGCATCATTTCCTCGACCGCGCGGGACCTCGAGCACGAGATTTCGGAAGGCAGCTTCCGCGAGGATCTGTTCCACCGTCTCTCGGTCGTGCCGCTGCGGGTCCCGGCTCTCGCCGAGCGTCGCGACGACGTCCCGGAACTGGTCAATCACTTCATCGAGCAGATCTCCCGCTCGACGGGCCTGCCGATCCGAACCGTCGGCTCGGACGCTCTCGCCGTTCTGCAGGCGCATGACTGGCCTGGCAATATCCGCCAGCTTCGCAACAACATCGAGCGCCTGTTGATTCTGGCGCGTGGTGACGAGAGTCAGGCCATCTCCGCCGACATGCTGCCGCCGGAAGTCGGCGAGATGCTGCCCACCACGCCCAATCGCGGCGGCGAGCACCTGATGTCGCTGCCGCTGCGGGATGCGCGCGAGATCTTCGAGCGCGAATATCTGACGGCACAGGTGAACCGCTTCGGGGGCAACATCTCGCGCACGGCGGAGTTCGTGGGCATGGAGCGCTCGGCGCTGCATCGCAAGTTGAAATCGCTCGGCGTTGGTTGACGCGGCAGCCCTTGCGCTGTCCGATAACGGCCCCGCTCGCGGGACCGATGCCTGATTCTAACCGCCCTGCAGGAATGCCATGTCGCGCTTCGCCTATGTGAACGGCCTCTATCTCCGTCATGCGGAGGCCGTCGTTCACGTCGAGGATCGCGGCTACCAGTTCGCGGATGGCGTCTATGAAGTCTGCGAAATCCGCAATGGCCGGCTGATAGACGAGGCGCTGCACATGGCGCGGCTGGAGCGCTCGCTCCGGGAGCTTCGCATCACGATGCCCATGAGCCTGCCCGCGCTCGGCGTGGTGATGCGAGAAGTGGTGCGCCGCAACCGGGTGCGCGAAGGCTTGGTCTATCTGCAGGTCACGCGCGGCGTGGCGCCGCGCATCCATCTGTTCCCGGCCGAGGGCACGCCGCCGTCGATCGTGGTCACCGCGAAATCCGCGCCGAGCCGCGCCGGCGACAGCAAGGCGGAGAAGGGCGTTTCGGTCATCAGCGTGCCCGACAATCGCTGGGAGCGGGTCGATATCAAGACCGTGTCGCTGTTGCCGAACGTGCTGGCCAAGCAGGCGGCGAAGGAGGCGGGTGCCTATGAGGCCTGGTTCGTCGATGCCGATGGCATGGTGACCGAGGGCTCTTCGACCAATGCGTGGATCGTGACGGCCGATGGCAAGCTGGTCACGCGTCCGGCCGAGAGCGGGATCCTGCGCGGAATTACCCGCACGGTCCTGTTCGAGGTGGCGAAAGCCGCCGGTTACCGGATCGAGGAGCGGCCGTTCAGCATCGCGGAAGCGCAGGCCGCGCGTGAGGCATTCTTCACGGCGGCAACGGCGGTCGTGATGCCGGTCGTAGAACTCGACGGCAAGCCGATCGCCAATGGCGCGCCCGGCACGATCGCGACGGAATTGCGCCGTCGTTTCCATGAGTTCGCGACTGTGGCGCCGGCCCGTTCGCACGGTTGAAAACTTGCAACGGGATGCCCACTGCTACAGGGCTGGTTCGATTTCTTGGATGACGCGAAGCGATTATCCGGGCAAAGTGAAGGCAAGGCTGGATCGCATCCGGCCCTCGGGACGATAGTCCCCAACAACGGCAAGCGTGAGAGATAGAATGGCAGAACGCGCACAGAATCTTCAGGACACGTTTCTCAACCACGTCCGGAAGAGCAAGATTCCACTGACGATTTTTCTGGTGAACGGCGTCAAGCTGCAAGGCATCGTAACCTGGTTCGACAATTTCTGCGTGCTGTTGCGTCGGGATGGCCATTCCCAGCTCGTCTACAAGCACGCCATCTCCACCATCATGCCGGGCGCACCCGTCCAGCTCTTCGAGCCGGGCGAAGAGGGCGAACGGCCGGGAGCCTGATTGACCGACCATTCTGATCTGCCGGAAGGCGCCGAAGGGCCCGAGGCAAGCGATACTCATATCGAAACAAAGCGCATTCCCGAGCGCACCCTGGTTCTCGTGCCGGTTCGTCCGGCACGGACGCGGCGTCACGAAGGGGATCCCCGCAGCGCCCCGCGCAGCTCGGCTGCTCGCGTAGAAGAAGCCATCGGCCTCGCTCTGGCGATCGAACTCGACGTCGTCGAGGGCATTGCCGTGCCCCTACCGATGTACAAGCCGGCGACCCTGTTCGGTTCGGGCAAGGTGATGGAAATCGCGCAGCGTGTGGCGGCCGATCATGTCGGCCTCGTCATCGTCGACCATGCGCTGACGCCGGTGCAGCAGCAGAACCTCGAAAAGGAATGGGGCACCAAGGTTATCGACCGCACGGGCCTTATCCTCGAGATCTTTGGCGAACGGGCGCAGACGCGGGAAGGCACGCTTCAGGTCGAGCTGGCGCATCTGAATTACCAGAAGAGCCGGCTGGTCCGCAGCTGGACCCACCTTGAGCGTCAGCGTGGCGGCTTCGGCTTCCTCGGCGGCCCCGGTGAAACCCAGATCGAGGCCGACCGGCGCGCCCTGCAGGAACGCATCACGCGGATCGAACACGAGCTGGAAACCGTGGTGCGGACCCGCCGTCTGCAGCGCGAGAACCGCCGCAAGATCCCGCATCCGATCGTGGCGCTTGTCGGCTACACCAATGCGGGCAAGTCGACTCTGTTCAACACGCTGACCCAGTCCGAGATTTTCGCCAAGGACCTGTTGTTCGCGACGCTCGACCCGACCCTGCGCCGGCTCAAGCTGCCGCATGGGACCGAGGCGATCCTGTCGGATACGGTGGGTTTCATTTCCGATCTGCCGACCCATCTCGTCGCCGCCTTCCGCGCGACGCTGGAAGAGGTGATCGAGGCGACGCTGATCCTGCATGTGCGCGATATCGCGCATGAAGACAGCGAGGCGCAGGCGCGTGACGTCATGTCCGTGCTGGAGCAGCTTGGCGTCGAGGTCGGCAAGACCGACCGCCTGATCGAAGTCTGGAACAAGATCGACCTGATGCCGCCGGATGCACGACCCGCAGGACGCATCCACACCGAGAAGGGCAAGCCGGCCATCGTGCCGATCTCCGCCCTGACCGGGGAGGGCGTGAGCACGCTGCTGGATCTCGTCGAGCAGCGGCTGAATGAAGACCGTCCGGTCTACTCGCTGTCCCTGAGCGGCAATGCGTTGGGAAGGCTTCATCGGCTCTACGATCTCGGCGAGGTGCTATCGCGCGAGGATCTGGAGGACGGCACCACCATCGCGCGAATCCGTGTCGCCGAGAAGAACGAGCCGGCCTTTCATCGCGAGTTCCCTGGCGCCAAGCTGGTGCACGAGACCGAGAAGGCCAAGGCGGAGAAAGACCCGCAGCCCTGGGATCCGATCCGGAAGTCATGAGAGGCTGCGCCGCTCTGCCGGCGCGGCCTCTCTACCGCGTCTCGCGCGGACGCGACTTGGCCTCGACCCAGAGCGCCTCCATTTCATCGAGACTGGCTTCGGCGGGGCTGCGGCCCTTCGCGGCCAGGCTCGCCTCGATATGGCGGAAGCGGTGGCGGAATTTCTCGTTGGTGCCGCGAAGCGCCGCATCGGGGTCGACCTCGGCGTGGCGGGCAAGGTTGGCGACAGCGAACAGCAGGTCGCCGATCTCATCCTGAACCCGATCCTTGGAGACCGGCGTACGGTGGAGTTCCTGCTCGATCTCGGCGACCTCTTCCTTGATCTTGTCGAGCACGGCGCGCGGGTCGTTCCAGTCAAACCCGACCGTGCCGGCCTTCTGCTGGATCTTGACGGCACGGGCCAACGTCGTCATGCCGACCGGCACGTCGTCGAGCAGGCTGACCGGCTCGGTGTCGGATTGTCCTGCCTGATGCCGTTTCTCGGCCCGTAGGCGCTTCTCCTCCGCCTTTATCTTGTCCCAGAAGCCCTTGGCGGCCCCGGCGCTGCGCGCATCCTCGCTGCCGAACACATGCGGGTGCCTCCGGATCATCTTCGAGGTGATGGCCATGACGACGTCGCCGAAGGCGAAAGCCCCGACTTCCTCGGCCATGCGGGCATGGTAGACGACCTGCAGCAGCAGATCGCCGAGCTCTTCCTCGAGATCGACAAGATCGTTGCGCTCGATCGCGTCGGCAACCTCGTAGGCTTCCTCGATCGTGTAGGGGGCGATCGACTGAAAATCCTGCACCTTGTCCCAGGAGCATCCCGTCACCGGATCGCGTAGCGCCTCCATGATCTCGATCAGGCGGGCAATGTCACGGGATGGTTGCATGTGAGGGTCCTTGCTCGGGCCACGAGGCGCCGCGAAGCCAGTCCGAAGGCCAAGCTGCAGGCGATCGGAAAAGCTTCAAATTTGTTTCAAAATCACTGCCGCCGGGAGGGCGGTGCATGATCGCATCACGGGTTTGTCGTTTTGTTCGTTTCAGCCTATATGGACTGTATTCGAAAGTTTAGCTCTGCCTTGATATAGCCCACACGGCTCGTCCCAAGACATCGCTGGAACTCGGATCGGCCGCTGCGGCGTCCGCGCGGCCACGGCCACGGCAATGCACAAAGGACAAGAGAAATGGCAACTGGAACCGTCAAGTTTTTCAATACCGAGAAGGGCTATGGCTTCATTCAGCAGGATGGCGGCGGCCCCGACGTCTTCGTACACATCAGCGCCGTCGAGCGTTCTGGCATGCGCGCTCTGGTCGAAGGCCAGAAGCTGAGCTTCGACGTCGAGCCGGATCGTCGTAGCGGCAAGTCGGCCGCCGCGAATCTTCGCAGCGCCTGAGCCAATTCGCTTTGGTTCAAGACGGGTCCGGCGTCATCGCGCCGGACCCGTTTCTTTTTGGGGCGATCATTCTGACCGGCCAGTCGGAGCGAGATCTCGTCTTGCCCACGCCAGGTAGCGGACAGCGAAGCCCTTCAAGCCAATCGCCGATTGATTCAGCCTCCAGCGGACGCTGTACATGAGACGCGCCCGGAACCGCCGCAGCAAATCGCCGCCCCTGGTCTTCCTGGTCCTGCTGGTGCTGGGCCTCCTTTTGATCGGCTATATCGACCAGACATTGCGCGAGATCCACGCGGCGGATGGCTCGCTCGTCTTGGTTCGCGATGGCGATTCGCTCGTCATCGACCGTGCCGAACTACGCCTCTACGGCATCGACGCGCCGGAGTTGCGCCAGACCTGTGCCGACGCGAAAGGCGAGCCCTGGCGCTGCGGCGAGGCCGCCAAGTCAGCCTTGAATCAGATCGTGTCGCGGGGCGGCCTGCGCTGCTCGCCTCGCGCCCGCGACCGCTTTGGCCGCGAGGTGGCCACCTGTCGCGTCAACGGCCTCGACGACGTCGGCGCCGCCATGCTCCGCGACGGCTTCGCCGTTGTTTTCGGCACCGCGCCGGATGGCGACTATCAGTCTGCCGAAACGGGGGCCAGGGTCGCCAAGCGCGGCATCTGGCAGGGCGGATTCATGCCGCCGTCCGAATGGCGGCACCAGCACCCGAGGCCCGACGGCGGCCACGACTGAGCCGGAACGCGCTTCCTCCCGCATCGACGGAAATCGCCGTTCAAGCAGACCACAGAGACCGTCTGGATGGCACTTGGCCCGTTCAGATTGGCCACCCGACGCCCAGGGGCACTGCCGAGATTTGGCACAACCATACAACCAAAGATTCGGGAGAGTGCATTCTTATGGTTGCATTCGTCTTGGGTTGGTTGTATAGGGTTGCATATACCGCAATGCCGATAAGCCATTTTCATCTGGTCATCCAAATGGAGCCGGGCATGAGGAATAGTGAACCCGTTCAATTGCCGGGGCTGGAAGCATCGCCGTCGGCTCCTCCTTCATCCAGATTGACGATCGCCCTGATCGACCGCAGGGCGCTGGAGCGAGAATGTCTGGCGCGAGGCCTGCTTTCCGGCCAACCCAGCCTCGACATCCTTGACTTTGGCACGGTTGAGGAGTGGATCCGAAAGGGCTCGGATCATGACGGCGTCTCTGCGGTCCTTGTGAGCCTTGGCGGGCAGGGCGTCGATGAGCCGTCGGTGGGAGCCGCGCTTGCGACCTTGGAGCGCGAGCGGGCCGGGATACCGGTCATCGTGCTCGCCGACCGTGAGGAAGCGAGCCAGGTTCTGATGGCGCTCGATCGCGGCGCTCGGGGATATATCCCGTCCAGCATCGGCCTCCGCGTCGTGATGGAGGTGGTCAATCTGGTCCGGGCAGGAGGCACCTACGTTCCGGCGAGCAGCCTGATTGCCTCGCGCGAGATCATCCTGGCACCGGAGGACTGCGCGCAGGATGACCCGCTCGACGATCTGCTGACCCCGCGCCAGGCGGCTGTCGCCGCGGCGTTGCGACAGGGCAAGGCCAACAAGATCATCGCCTATGAGCTCAAGCTCAGCGAAAGCACGGTCAAGGTTCACATCCGGGCCATCATGCGAAAGCTGCAGGCCCACAACCGAACCGAAGTCGCCTTCAAGCTTAACAGCCTTTCGACGGCCGGACGGGCCACGGCGCGCCTATTCAATCTTCCCGCCAATCGCGAGGGCGGCGGTGCGAACATCCGTCTGCGATCGCTTCTGGATCCCAATCCGGAGCCGTCGCCGGCAAGCGCCTACGGCTAGCCATTCTGTTTCGACATTCGCCCGGCCGCATTCCGAGAACCGCGCCCGCCCATCGAGCGTAAGTCAGGCAGTCTCCACGCCTTCGAGCCGCCTCGGGTGCATCTGCGGATAGTCTTCAGAGGTCATGATGATCGTCCAGAGCACGCCTTCCATGGGGCGGGAACACCTGGCGCTGCGCGATATCGGCGCCCTGCTGCGGCGGCGGGCCGTCTGGCTCGCCCTGCTTGCAACCACCGGCCTCGGCCTGGGCGCAGCGCTATATGCCAGGCAGCCCAGGCTCTATCGCGCCGAGGCCGTCCTCGCCCTCGACGTGCGCCGCATTCAGGGCATGCCGATCGACCAGGTCGTCACGCCATTGCCGCCTGAGAACCCCGTTCTGCGCACCGAACTGGACCGCATCGGCTCCCGCATCATGGCGCGCCGCGTGCTGGCGAAGCTCGCAGAGGAGGGCGTCGATCCGTTCCCTCTCTCTGCGACGGGGCCCGCCGCGAAGCGATTGGACGCGGCCGAGACGCAGGGTTCTGAGACCGGGGGCGTTCCAACCGCACGGCCACGCTCGCAATCTTCCGGTATAAGCGCGGCGGACAAGATGGCCGCAGCGCTAGAAGATCGACTTCGCTCCGGTCTCAAGGTGGTCAATGACGGCCATTCCTACACGATCTACATCGCCTACACCGCCGAGGATCCCGGCGTCGCCGCGCGGGTCGCCAACAGCTATTCGCAGGCCTATCTCGACTATCAGGACGATGTGCAGATGGAGGCGACGCGGCGCGTCAGCGACTGGCTGTCCGATCGTCTCAAGGTGCTCGCAGCGCGCCTGGAGCGTTCGGAGCAGGTCGCAGAACGATTTCGCGCCTCGTCCGGATTGCAGGAGATCGACGGCGTCACCCTCGCGGCGCAGCAACTGAGCGCGCTCAACGCGGAACTGATCGCGGCGCGCGCCGCCCATGCCACGGCCGAGGCGCGCGAAAAGACGGCAGCGCGCCTTGCCGCCGACAGCAACGGTCTCGACAGCTTCAGTGAAGTCCTTGGCTCGCCGATCA
Organism: Kaistia sp. MMO-174; assembly: GCF_037147815.1. Classification (NCBI taxonomy): domain Bacteria; kingdom Pseudomonadati; phylum Pseudomonadota; class Alphaproteobacteria; order Hyphomicrobiales; family Kaistiaceae; genus Kaistia; species Kaistia sp. MMO-174. The sequence goes on from NZ_JBBCUO010000002.1 coordinate 449,727, forward strand.
TTCAGCAGCTGCGCGCCAGCCAGGCCCAGTTCGAGCGCCGCCTGCGTGTGCTGAAGGATACGGGCATCGCACAGAGTCCCGAGATTCCCGCCCTTCAGGCCGAACTGGAGGCGGTGCGCCGGCAGATCGACCAGGAGGTCGAGCACATCCTCGCCAGCCTTCGCAACGAGATCGACGCCGCAGCCCGGCGTGTCGCCTCGCTGGAGGAGGAACTTCGCATTGCCCAGGCGAATTACGGTGCTTTGGATCTGGCGCGGGTGAAGCTGGACGCGCTGACTCGCGAGGCAAATGCCGACCGGGCCGTTTATGAGAGCCTGCTCGGTCGCTCCAAGCAGATCGTCGACCAGAACGGGCTGGTGGATCCCGGCGTGCGCCTTATCTCCGAGGCGACGGCGCCGAGCCGGCCTTTCGGTCTCCGTCTCGGCCCCGCCCTGGCGCTGGGCCTGCTCGGTGGCGTTGCCGGCGGGCTCGGCCTGGCATTCATCCTCGAGCGACTCGACGATCGTGTGCGCTCGCGACGGGCGATCGAGGCCGCGACGGGCGTCGCGGTCCTGGGCTCGCTGCCTATCCTGCCCTGGCGCGTCCGCCGCAGAACGGCGGGGATCTGGGCACAGCCGCCGGGGCATGCCTTCGCCGAGGCGATCGCCAGCCTGCAATGGATGCTGCGCCTTGCGCCGGCGACCCGCCGCTCGGCCACCTTCGTCGTCACCTCGGCCGTGCCGGGAGAGGGCAAGACCACGGCGGCGCTGGCGCTGGCCCGTTCCGTGGCGCTGGCCGGGAGATCCGTCGTTCTCGTCGATGCGGATCCCTACCGGCAGGGACTGAGCCGGATGGCTTTGCCGCGGCGGCACCGATCCGATCCCATGAATGGACTCGACGCGTATTTCCGGAGGAGCGCGGGGATCGATGACATTCTTACCCGCGACCCGGCGACGTCGCTGCAGGTCGTGCTCGGCCTCGGGCCTGGCGCCGACACGAAGGAGCAGCTTGAAGGCGCGGGAATGAAGCGGCTTGTCGAGCAGTTGCGTGAGCGCTTCGACGTGGTGATCCTCGACGCCCCGCCCGCGCTCACCACCCCCGACGCGGCTCGGATCGGCAGTGTCGTCGATGCCGTCCTCTTTCTCGTCCGTTGGGAGAGCACGCCTCAGGAAGCCGTGCTCGCCGCGCTTCAGAAGCTGGCCCTTTGCGGTGTCCCCGTACCGGCGCTCATCCTCAACCAGGTCGAGCGCCGTGCACATCAAAGCTATGACGCGTCGCGGGCAGGGTTCCGCGAGAGGGGCCTGACGAAATCGAGCCTTGGCCGTTTCGCCGACATGGCGGATCGGGCCGGCGCGCAGATCCGGGAGGCCTAGATGCGCAGCATGCTCCAGATCCTGCGGCGCGGCGGACTGCCTGCCTGGATCGCCGGGATGCTCTTCATGGCCGGTGGCGCGCTGGCGCAGGAGCCCTACAGGCTGGGCGCCGGCGACGTGCTGCAGATCACCGTCTTCGGCCAGCAGGAGCTGAGCGGCCGCTTTGCCGTCGGTCCGGATGGCGCCATCCGCTATCCCCGGCTCGGGCGGATCGAGATGACGGAGTTGACACCGGAAGAGGCGTCACAGCGCCTCACCGATGGGCTAGCCGGACGAATTCCCGCCGACCAGACGGTGACGATCGATGTCGTCAGCCATGCTCCCGTCTTCGTCACCGGCGATATCCAGGCACCCGGCCGCTTCGAATACAGACCCGGGATGATCGTGCTGGAGCTGGTTGCGCTCGGCGGCGGACTGCGCCGGCCAGCCAGCCCTGTGACTGGGGCGGCGCTGCAATTGCTGGCGCTTCGGCAGGATCTGGCCGACGAGAGGCTCACCCGCTGGTCGCAACGGCTCGAGCGAGGGCGCCTCGAGGCCGAGGTGAAGGCCGCGGACTTCGATGACAAAGGACTGGTCGCCTCCGGTGCGCCGCGCGACATGGTGGAGGCAGAATCCACGCTGTTCCGTGTGCGCAAGGATGCGATCGCTGCGCAGGAGGAGGCTTCCGAGGCGCAGCGGCGCACCCTCGACGAAGAGATCAACACCCTGCAACAAAGCCTCAAGCTGCATGACCGCGACCTGGTCCTGATCGCGCAGGATGTTGGCGCCACCCAGCAACTCGCCGACCAGGGGCTCACCGCCTATTCGCGCCTGCGCGACAGCCAGCGCCAGCAATCCGCCCTGAAGCGCGACAGGCTCGAGGTGATCGGCCTGCTCGCCCGCGCCCGGCAGAACCGCCTCGAGGTCGATCAGCGGGCCGCGGCGCTGACGGAGACGCGGGCCGCGGAGAACGCGGCGGCGTTGCGCGCCGTCGAGCTGGCCGCCGCCCGGACGGAGCAACGTATCGCCTCGCTCACCGCTAGCGTCGCGGCCGCCAATGACGATCTGGAAACGGGTAGCGTGCGGCGGGTCCCAGACGCGACCTATGCCGTCGTCCGCACGACACGCAACGGAACGACGCAGATCCGCGTCGGCGAGCAGGATCGCCTGCAGCCGGGCGACATCCTGACCGTGGATCGGCATCTGGACGAGCTGGAAACGGCGCCACGCGCCTCCAGTCGGCCGGCGCTACCGGAATATGTTCCGACACATTGAAGGGGAGAGAGCCGATGTTCAGCAGTTTCATCGCGCGACCGGAACCCCAGCTGACTTCGCCGATCCGGGTCATCCAGGTGATGGCGCATCTGTCGCGAAAATCGGGTGGCGTGTTCGAGGCCGTCGCTGGGCTGGCGCCGGCACTGCATGCCCGGCCCGGGGTAGAGGTCGGCGTCTACGGGCTCGATCATCCTGCCCTCGATCGCGATCGGCTGAGTGAGCGGGACGTTCCGGCCCGCGCCTTTGCCGTGAGCGGCCCGGCCGCCTTCGGCTATGCGCCGGAACTCGGCCGGGCATTGCGCGCAAGCCCGCCCGACCTGATGCATGTGCACGGGCTCTGGATGTATCCCTCGGTCGCCGGCATGTCTTGGTCGGGACGTCGCATGCCCTATGTCGTAACCCCACACGGCATGCTGGATCCCTGGGCGCTCGCGCATCGGCGATGGAAGAAGCAACTTGCCGGACTGGCCTTCGAGCGGCGGCACCTCCGCGGCGCGGCCTGCCTGCATGCGCTCTGCGCCTCGGAACGCGTAGCGATCCGCGCCGCCGGTCTCGTCAATCCGGTCTGTGTCATCCCGAACGGCGTCGACCTCGCGCGGGAAGATGGGGGAAGCGAGCCGCCGCCCTGGCGCCGCCAAGTGCCGGAGCAGGCCCGAATCCTCCTCTTCCTCGGTCGGCTGGCGCCACAGAAGGGCATTCCGGACCTGCTGCGCGGCCTCGTCTCGGCGAGGGCCGAGGTGAGTTCGGGAGCATCGCAGCGAGAATGGCATCTCGTCATCGCGGGCTGGGGCGAAGACGGCTATCGCGACGAGTTGCAGCGCCTCGTCGGCGAACTGGAACTGGGAGATGCGGTTCATTTCGTCGGGCCGCAATTTGGCGACGCCAAGGCACGGAGTTTCGCTGTCGCTGAAGCCTTCGTGCTGCCCTCGGTCAGCGAGGGCTTGCCGATCGCCGTGCTCGAAGCCTGGGCGGCGAGGCTGCCGGTGGTGATGACGTCGCGATGCAATCTGGAGCCGGGCTTTGAACATGGGGCGGCGTTGCGGATCGAGCCGGAGCCAGGGAACATCGCGGTCGGGCTTCGGCAGCTATTCGCGCTCTCTGATGATGAGCGCCGGGCGATCGGCGCGCGGGGCGCGGAACTCGTCGCGCAGCGCTTTTCCTGGTCCGGAGCGGCGCGGGACATGGAGGCCGTCTATCGCTGGGTGCTTGGCCGGGGCGAGCGGCCAGACACCGTCGATCTCTCATGAGCCGCCTCGAAGCCGGGCCTCGCCTCCCTCGCGGCCAGCCGCTGCCTGCCCTGGAACCGCGCGTGACGGTTGTCCAGGATGGCTCGCGGCTCCACTATGGTTTGCCGCTGGCGCTGGCGCATAGCGGCATTCTCGATACGGTGCATACGGACTGGTTCGTGTGGCCACGCTCCGCCGAGGCCGTGTTCGCCCGGCTGATGCATCGGTTTGGCGGCGTGACCGGCCGCCGGCTGGCGGCCCGGCGCTGCGCCGGGCTCGACGACAGCCGGGTTGTCGCCGCCGGATGGCCGTCGCTCTGGGAGCGACTTCGAGAGAGTCGGGCAGAACTGCCCGAGGCGATCTTTGCACGTCGTTCGCAAGCGATCACCCGCCAGGTGCTCGCGGATGGCTGGCGAAACGCCAATGTCCTGGCCGGCTTCGTCCGCAATGTCGATCCCGCGCTGGCAGAGGCCGCGCGGCGCGATGAACTCGCCGTCGTGCTCGACCAGATGATCGCACCGATCGCGGTCGAGCTCCGCGAGGAAGAGCACCAGGCCGAGCGCTGGCCGGAATGGTGGTGGCCGCAGCGCCGTGACGGCGCCGACATCATGCGGGATGTCGAGATCCGCAGCTGGGCGGCAGCGAGCCACATCACCTGTGCGTCCGACTATGTGAGCAATGGGCTGATCGCGGAAGGCATCGATCGCGACCGGATTTCGGTCATTCCCTATCCGGTCGATGCGGCGGCGCTGCGCTATCACGACCGGCGCGCTCGGCGCGGCCCCATCGTCGTCGGCTTCGTCGGCGCCGTCTCCCTGCGCAAGGGCGCGCCGGCATTTCTCGAAATCGCAAGAGCGTTCGACCCGGAGGTGGTGAGCTTCGTCATGGTCGGCCCCGCTACGGTCGACCCGGCCCTGATCGAGCGCCGGCGCGGACTAGTCGAGATCGTCGGCGCCGTGCCGCGGGCCGAGGTGCGCGACTGGCTCAACCGCTTTGACCTTTTCCTGTTTCCTTCCGCCTGCGAAGGCTCCGCCGGCGCGGTGCTGGAGGCGATGGCGACTGGCCTTGCCGTCGTCACCACGCCGAACAGCGGCACGCCCGTGCGCGACGGCTTGGAGGGCTTTGTGCTCGGCTGTGACGACATCGACGGCATGATCCGTCGGGTCGAGGAACTGGTCCGGGACGATGACCTGCGGTTCCGTATGGGGCAGGCGGCCCGCCGCCGAGTCGAAAGTCTCACGGTCGAGCGCTATGGCAAGGCCTGGCATGACCTGCTGCGGCGCATCCTCGCCAAGACGGCATAGAATCCGCATGGCAGGAGATGCACGACTCAGCCGTCCGTCCGCTCGCGACGGCAGAGCAGCGCGCCGGCGAGCCAGCGTCCAATGCGGTCCGGCACATGGGGCGAGGCAAGGGCAAGATCCACCAGCGCCCGTAGCTCGCGGCCAAAGCGGTCCGGCGACCAGTCCGCGATCAGGACCTGCCCGGCCTGCGCCATCGCGTGCCGATCGCAGCCGTCAAATGCGATCTTGCACATCTGCTCACCCAGTTCGATCGGGTCGAACGGATCGAAACGATAGCCGTTGAATCCGGGGCGGACGAGGTCTTCGCTGCAACCGCATCGATCCGAGACCAGCACTGGCAGACCGGCCGCCATCGCCTCGTTGACGACCAGCCCCCATTGCTCCGAAGTGCTCGCGAGGATGAAGGCTCCAGCGAGGCCATAGTAGCGGTGGAGTTCCGCATATTGGCGAAATCCCGGCAAATGGACGCTCGTGCGAAGACCCTCGGCCTCGATCGTCGAGCGCAGGCTCGGCGCCAGCGGACCGCCGCCGAGCAGGACGAGATCCCAGGCCGCTGGCCCCGCTCCAGCGCGATAGTGCCGATAGGCTGCGAGCAGGTTGAACAGGTTCTTCTTGGCGACGAAGCGGCAGGAGGCAAGGAAAAAGGGGCGGTTCAGGCCAAGCTCCGCCCTCACGGCTACCGCATCAGCACGTGCGTTGGCGGCGCTGCGAGCAAAGTAGTCATTGTCGACAACGTCGAAGCCCTCCCGAATTCGCGTGTCGTCCATGCCGAGCGCCGTGAGATAGCGCCGATGAGGCACCCCGGCGACAAGCCCGGCGCTGAAGAGCCGTATCACCCGCCGCTTGATCGCCTCGCGCCAGGGTTTTCGGATCTCGTCGATCTCGGCGCTGTCGGACATCAGGATGGCGGGGACGCCGGTTCGCGCGCACCAGAGCAGCGCAGCCAGCGCCGCCGGATGCGACCAGCCGGCTATCGCGACGGCATCCGGAGCCGCGCGTTCCAGCGTCGCGGCGATCTTGCCGACGAGCGCGGGGATGCTCTCGCGCTCGATGTCCGGCGAGACGACGACGCGCGGAAAGAGACCGCTCTCTGCGACATCATCCCATTCATAGGTCCGATCGGTGCCGCTGAATTCGACGCCGATGACAGACATATGGCGCGAGGCCGCGCTTAGCCGGCTCATATGGTAGGGGCCGAAGCGATGGAACAGGATAGCGACGCGGGGAAAGCCGGCCGGGCTGGCATCGGTCATGACGGCACCATCGCGACGGGGGCTTGGGCCCTGAAAGTGGCGTGCTGCCGGACGCGGGCGAAGGCAAGTGCGGGCAGCAGGAACAGAGCTATGTGCAGGAAGGCCGAAGGCGGCCATTGCGTGTGATGGGTGATCGACAGCATCGCCGGCGCCAGCATCAGCGGATAGACGACCTGCCAGACCGTGCTGCCGGCCATGGCGGCGTCGTAGATGCGCCTCATTGCAAATCCGATCAGGAAAAACTTGAGCGCGCCAAGATAGGCAAAGGAGGCGAAGGCGTCGGAGAGGCCTGTTTCGGTCGAGCCGACGGGCGGCTCGTAGTCGCGGCCGAGTTGGCCGTCCAGGCTGACGGTCAGCCGTTCCTTGATCTCCACTCCTACCAGTTGCGCGGGCACATAGTTGAACACCAGCGTATTCCAGTGAAACAGGCCGAGATCATAGGCATGCGTGTCGCGGACCTGTCCGATACGGAGAACGGCGTTGCGCACCTCCGGTCCACCCTGTTCCAGCACCTCGGCGAAGTTCTCGACAAGGTCGATCTTCAGAAGGTCGGACCATCCGGCCTCGTCCCGCTCGGTGGTGATGGCGCGATAGTCTCCGGCGCTGTGCAGGGCGAGGGCGCCAAACAGCACGAAGCCTGCCGTCAATAGCCGGGGTGGCGTGCGCCGCTTCTGGAACCACCAGGCCAGCACGATGAGGAAGAAGAACTCGACCGCTTCGCTGCGCCGGCCGAGAATCAGGATTCGCTCGGCGTAGAACAGCGTGTCGAATCCGATGATGGTGAGCGCCGCGAGGCTCATCCGGCGCGCGCCGCAGACAAGGGCGATCGCGAAGCCGTAATTGAGCAGCTTGGCGAAGAACAGATAGACGACCGGCATGCCGGTGAAAATCGAGTATTTGATTTCGGGCGGCAGGTGGGAAACCTTGACGTAGAAATAGCCGCCGATGACGGAGAAAACTGCCGCGGCGACCAAAAGTCGTCGCTCCTCGAATTGCCATGGCGGCCGCGCCGCTCGCGGCAGGGTGACGCGCCAGCCGAAGCCGCAGGCACTCACGCAGAGGATGGTAAAAAGGATCGTGCGGACCATGGCGCCGACGGGCAGGAACGGGTCGTCGACCAGGGCTGGAAACTGCGGCGCGATGAAGCCGAGAAAGGTCGCCCCGGCCAGGAACGGGTATTCATAGACGCCCTCCGGACGACGCAGCCCGAATACGACCAGCGCGACCGATATGGCGACCAGGATCCAGATCAGTGGCATGCCCATGGGCTCGCCTCCCGGACCAGAAAGCGTCTGCCGGCGTTCACAGCGGAAGCCCCCGTTCGCGGCGCCGGATCTCGATCATCTTGCTGACGATCATGGTCTCGTAGGTCATGAGCAGGCCGCAATAGACGAAGCCGGCCCGGCCATCGAGGAAGCCGCCGCGCAGGACATACATGTACAGGAAGCGCAGCAGCGGCCGGCACGGCAGCCGGAAGGAGAGCGTCTTCAGCGCTCTTCGCCGCGCGGCACCGCTTCCGATCAAGGCGGCCAGCCAATCGACGCGCTCCGTCTCGAGGCTTCGGAGCGACTCGCGCGCTTCGTGCCATGAGTAGCGATTGTGCTTCTCGAGCCAGGCGTTCAAACCCTTGTTGAAGGTGTAGTGCAACAAGTGGCCGTCGAGCTTTCCTTCCGGTCCGTCCGCGACGGTTCGAAGATTGATCTCGCGCTCGAAGCGGACGCGGTGCGGCTCGACCAGGCGAACGAACCAGGTCGGATAAAGGCCGCTCCACCGCAGCCAGCGGCCCATGAACATGGTCCGGGAACGGACGTGAAAGGCGACCTCGGTACGGTTCGGCGCGCGCGCGACGGCGAGGATCTCGTCGCGGAGCGCGGGCGGCGTGATCTCGTCTGCGTCGGGCAGATAGACAAGGGGGTGCTTGTAGGCGATTTCCCGCAAGCCATGGCTTCGCTGCGCCGGCTCGCTGTCGAAATGGCGCTGATAGACACGCGCGCCGAACGATTTCGCGATCTCGACGGTCCGGTCCTGGCTGAACGAGTCGAGCACGACGATGTCGTCGCTCCAGCCGACCGAGGCGAGGCAAGCGGCGAGGTTGACCTCCTCATTCAGCGTCAGGATGAGCACCGAGACGTTGTCGTTCGCCGGTCCAGCCGCGCCTGCAGGCTGGACCGGGGACGCCGTTGCTGGGTCTATGGATGTCTGCCGGTTCATGCCGCGCGCTCCCGGATCCCTCGCAGCCAGTTCTTGATCGGCGTCGGCAGATGCGAGCGCAGCCCGCCGCGCAGGCCACGCGGCAGCCGCCATTTATCGAGCGCAAGCGGCGCCGCGATGCTGGGCGGCTCGCGGTCGAGGCAAGCGAGCAGCGCTTCATAGTCACGCGCCATTCGATCGATGCTGAAGCGCGCCCGCATCGCGCTCGGCCCGTCGCGCGACATGACTTGCCAGAGCACGGGATCCCCGCGGAGCCGCCGGATCGCCTCTGCTGCCGCCGCGATGTCTCCGACCGGGAAGAGCAGGCCAGTGACGCCATCTTCGACGACCGTGTCGGTCACGCCGCCAATGCGCGAGGCGACGGGCACGCAGCCTGCTGCCATGGCTTCGGCAAGCGTGATCATGAAGCCTTCGAACCGGGACGGGGCGATGAGAACGTCGTGGCTCGCCATCAACGCCGGCACATCCGTGGGCGAGACCCGGCCCAGAAAGCGGATGCGTTGGCCGAGCGATGTCGAAGCGCGGCGAAGTCGTTCGAGATCCGGGCCGTCGCCGGCGACGGTGAGGCTGACGTCGTCTGGCAGGCGGGCGAGGATTTCCGGCAGCCACAGCACGCCCTTGGCCTGATCCTCGACCCGGCCAAGCGAAAGCAGATGCAGCGGCTGGCTCGCGGCGCGACGTCGCGCCGGCGCAGGCGGCGGAAGTTCGACGGCGTTGTGGATCCTGTGGATGGCGCTGGGGCGAAAGCCATGCTTCTCCATGAGATCATCGCGAATCCGGTCGGAGACGCAGACCGTTGCATGGACATGGTCGCGGATGGCTACGGCCGCAGAATAGGTGGCCGGCGTGATGTTGTGCACGATCATGAGGCGCAATATCGAGCGCGGCAGGTAGCGCGCGAGATTGGTCTGCACGCGATCTGCATGGACATTGACCACGACGCCGTCGAAGCCTTCGCGTACCAGGTGCGAAATCATCGCCTCGGCCTGAACCGGCTCGTCGTCATTCAGCGAGCCGGCTGCGTGCCCCGTCGACCATTCCGACCGCCAGTCGTGATCTTGCAGGACTGCGTGCGCATCCGGTCCGATCCCGAGCCATTCTACGGCAATGCCGGATCCCGAGGCGGCAAGGCCGTCTCGCAGGTGTCGGAAGACGGTGAAGGTGCCGCCAAGATGCGGATAGCCGAAAAAGGCGAGCTTCATCGGTTCCTCCTCGCTGGGTTCAGAACTCCCAAGGGAAATCTGCCGCCGCCGGGCGGCGGGATCGATTGCTGCGTTCGGGCAGGTGCGGCACCCATCCGGTCAGTTCATGCGAGGCAGGCCTTGCGCAGCACGAACGCCTCCGCATAACGGCCGGGGGATCGGCACTCCATGCCGCGCAGGCGCGCCAGGCCGCGAAACGTCTCGGCGTCGAACCAGTCCTTCGAACGCTGCGAGGCGAAATGCGACAGCAGCAGCTCGATCTTTCGCGCCAGGATATCCTCGCCGAACGGCGCGTAGAGATTGGGACGGCCGAGATCGCCATCCCATTTCGGGATCTCGTATTCGAGGATCGTGTGGTCGCGAAACGTGTTCCAGGTCAAACGCGAGACGGCACGGTGGTCCTGGTGCGCGTCGTCGCGGCGATGTGTCAGGATCACGTCCGGAACGGGGCCGGCCTTGAGGTCCTCCATCCAGCGTTTCAGCGTTGCTTCCTGCTGGGGAAAGAAGCCGTCCTCGAACCGGGCGAGTTTCACGTCCTTCAGGCAGGCCTCGGCCAGCAGGGCACGAGCGGATTGTTCCGCTTCGGCAGCCCTAGCGCCGGCAGCGCTGAGCACGCACCACAGCACCTCGAGCCGAACGCCACATTTGAGCCATTGCATCAGCAGCCCGCCGGCGCCGATCTCGATATCGTCGGCATGGGCGCCGAGGCAAAGCACGGAGAGCGTTTCCCCGGGACGCGCAAACGGCAGCGGCTTCATGATCTGGCCAGCGTCACGGGCGAGGGGCCCGCATGGGCGCCGGCGAGCCGCCAGGGCATAGTGCCGGCCTCGACCAGGTCCTCCAGCACCTGCCGGTCCTTGAGCGTATCCATCGCGCGCCAGAACCCTTCATGCTTGTAGGCCATCAGCGCATTCGCCTCGATCAGCCGGGCGAAGGGCTCCTGGACCAGTTCCTCGCCCGACCGGATGAACTCGAAGATCTCCGGCCGGAACAGGAAGAAGCCGCCATTGATCCAGAGATCCGAGCGATCCGCGGTGCGGAAGCCCTTCATCGTTCCATCCGGCGTGATATCCGCGAAATGGAAGCTGAGATGCGGGCGAACGGCCAGGAAGCAGGCAAGCTTGCCGCTGGAGCGGAACGTTCGGATCATGTCGTCGAGATCGACGTCGCTGAGCCCGTCGCTATAGTTGGCGAGGAAGATCTCCTCGTCGCGGACATGCTCTCGTACCGCCAGCAGCCGTTCGCCGATATTGCGCCAGATGCCGGTGTCGATCAGCGCGATGCGCCAGTCCTGTTCCGGCTCGCCCAAAAGCTCGACCTTCGTGCCATAGGCGGAGACGACGCAATCGGCATAGGCCTGCGGACGGTAGTTCAGGAAGAAGTCCTTGATGACATTGGCCTTGTAGCCGGTGCAGAGGATGAAATCGCTGTGTCCATATTGGCTGTAGTAGTCCATCAGGTGCCAGAGAATCGGCTGGTTGCCGATCGGGATCATCGGCTTCGGGATGCTCTCCGGATATTCGCGGATCCGTGTGCCCAACCCGCCGCAGAACAGGACGACCTTCATGGCATGCACTCCTCTGCATGGATGATGCGCGGCGTCGGGATCGGCACGATGAAACGGCCGCCCCAACTGGCGATGTGCCGCATCTGGGCCCTGATCTCCGTCTGCAGGTTCCAGGGCAGGAGCAGCAGATAGTCAGGCCGGGCGATGTCGATCGCTGCAACAGGCAGGATCGGTATGTGCCTGCCCGGCGTGAAGCGGCCGTGTTTGTGCGGGTTGCGGTCGACGGTGAAATCCAGGAAGTCCGGCCCGATGCCGCAATAGTTGAGCAGCGTGTTGCCCTTGCCGGGGGCGCCATAGCCACAGATGGTTTTGCCGGCGTTGCGCAGCTCGATCAGCAGGGCGAGCAGGTCGCGCTTGGTCCGCTTCACGCGCCCGGCGAAGGCGCTATAGGTAGCCATGTCGTCGAGCCCCGCCTGATGTTCGTCGGCGAGGAGACACGCGACCGAGGGCTCCTGCGGCCAGCGCGACTCTGCCCGGGCGAGATAGACCCGCAGCGAACCGCCATGCGTCGGCAGAGTCTCGACGTCGATGATCTTCAGGTCGTGGCGCGCGGCCAGATTCCGAATGGCGAGAAACGAAAAATACGAGAAGTGCTCGTGATAGATCGTGTCGAACTGCACCTCCGCCATCAGGCGCTGGAGATGCGGAAACTCGAGCGTTACGACGCCCTCCGGCTTCAGGAGGATACGCAGGCCGGCGACGAAATCGTGCAGGTCCGGCACCTGTGCCAGGACGTTGTTGCCGATGATCAGGTCGGCCGCCCGGCCCTCGTTCACCAGCCGATGGGCGAGGGCGGAACCGAAGAACTCGATTCGGGTTTCGATGCCCCTGCGAATGGCTGCCTCGGCGACGTTCGCGGCCGGTTCGATCCCAAGTACGGGAACGCCCAGCGGCTTGAAGTGCTGGAGCAGGTAGCCGTCATTGCTGGCGACTTCGATGACCGAACTCTGCGCGTCGAGCCCCAGGCGCCGGGTGATCGCCGCGCAATAGCGTTCGGCATGGGCGACCCAGCTCTGCGAATAGGAAGAGAAATAGGCGTAGTCGCTGAAGATCTCCGTCGGCCGGACATATTCCGGAACCTGGACCAGAAAGCACTTCGCACAGACGAGGGGACGAAGCGGGAAATAGGGCTCCATGCCATCGCACTCGTCTGCGGACAAAAAGCTCTCGCAAAGCGGCGACATGCCGAGGTCGACGAAGACGTCCCGAAGATCGGAGCCGCAGAGGCGGCAGCGATGACGACGCGCCTCAAGCTCATGCGTGGCGGATACATCGAATCGCGCCGTCATCGTTCTGATCTCCCCTGGATGCGCTTGCGCTCACCGCTCACAACCGCCTTGAACTGAATCGCAGCAGGAAGAGCGTGACCGGAGAGCTCGGAGAACAGAAGATGAACGGAAGTGACAGGCGCCCCTGTCCTTTCGGATGAGGCCCGGCGGGACAAAAGCGAACCTATCGTTCAATCGGGCAGGGCGCTTGGGTGCTTCTACCCTGAAGTCGGACGGCCTCCGCCGTTTGCGCTGGTTTCGTTCTTCTGCCGCGTGCGGATCAATGGTTCGGGAACGTTCGGTTCTATCGGACAGGTGAACGGCCGCACATGACCAGCATCGATGTCGCCATCCCCAACTACCAATATGGCCGCTTCCTGCGCGATTGCGTGGAGAGCGTTCTTGGGCAGGGCGCTCCCCAGCTGCGCGTGCTCATCATCGACAATGCATCCACGGACAACAGCGCAGAAGTGGCGCAGCAACTGGCGTCCGAAGATGAGCGCGTCCGTTTCGTGCGTCACCGCTCCAATCTCGGTCATCAGGCCTCCTTCAACGAGGCGATCGACTGGGCGGAGGCCGAAAGTTTCCTTCTCCTTTGCGCGGATGACATGCTCGCTCCGGGGGCGCTGATGCGCTGCCTGCCGGTTCTTGAGCAAAACCCGGAGGTTCATCTCGCCTTCGGCCGTTCTGCTGCCCTGCGGCCGGCGGGATCGCCTCGCCCTGAAGATCCTGCGCCCGGTCGCTGGTCCCTGTTTCCGGCCCGCAAGCTGCTCGAGCGCTTCTGCCGCACCGGAGCGTGCTGCATCTGCAGTTGCGCCGCTGTCGTGCGAACCGCGAGCATGAAGCGCGTCGGCCATTACCGCCCCACGCTGCAGCATACGGATGATTTCGAATTCTGGATGCGGGTAGCTGCGCTGGAAGGCTCCATTGCCGAAACGCGGTCGACATTGGCGCTATTGCGGGTTCACGGCAACGCCCGGTCTGCGGCAATCCGAGCCGACCGCAGCCGCGACATCCTCAATTGTCAGGCTGCATTCGCCTCCTTCTTCGCCAATGAAGGCGCAGATCTGCCGGATAGCGCGCGGTTGCGACGCTGGGCGGCGAGGGCGCTGGTTGGCCGGTCCTATTGGTCTGGGCTCAGCCATGCCTGCCGTGGCGAACACGCCAACGCCATTCGTCTTCTGCGATACGCAGTGCGTCGATCGTGGGAAACGGCGTTATTGCCTCCGTTCGATCACCTGTTGCGCATGGAGCAACCGGTTGGCCGTATCGCCGCTGTGCTCGACGAAGCCTGGGGCGGCCCGCGGCCCGAGTCGGAACCGGAAGATCGAATCCGGCAGATGGGAAAGCTCTGATGCGCTTCCTGCCGACACTGCTTGGCGATGCATACCGGATCGAATCCGACCCGATCGAGGACGAAAGGGGGCGGTTCGAACGAAGCTTCTGCGTCCGGGAATTCGAGGCAGCGGGCCTTCATGCGAGTTTTGCCCAGCACAGCCAGTCGTGGTCGGCATCAAAGGGGACGTTGCGCGGCATGCACTTCCAGAATGCGCCGCATGGAGAGATCAAGCTGGTGCGATGCCTGCGCGGCCGGATCTGGGACGTCATCGTCGATCTCCGCGAGACGTCGTCGACCTTTGGACGCTGGCAGGCATTTGAGCTTTCGTCCGACAACCGCGATCAGCTCTATGTGCCGGAAGGGTTTGCTCATGGCTTCCAGACGCTCTGCGACGATGTCGAGGTCGGCTACATGATCTCCACGCCCTACGAGCCGAAAGCCGCTAGCGGCTGTCGGCACAACGATCCGGCATTCGGCATTTCTTGGCCGTTGCCGGTCGCGGCGATCTCGGCCAGGGACAAAGGCTGGCCGGACTATCGCTTCCCAGTCTGATCGCTATCGGGATCTACGGTTCCAGCAGGCCATGCGTTTGCAGGCGACGCGCGACCGACAGCAGTTCAGCGAACGGCATGTCCGCGCGCTCGGCAATATCGAGCAGGGTGTGATTTCCGTCCGCTAGGTTGAGGGTCCACAACATCGCCATGTTGGCGGATTGCGTTGCCGGGGAGCCATCGCCGCCGACATAGAGCCCATGCCGGCCGAGTTGCCTTTCACCCTTCAGCAGGGTTCCGACCGGCGTGAAATTGTTCTCGATCACGCAGAGGATGGCCTGGATCATCGAATAGGACGAGGCGAGATGCTCCGGCTGCACGAAATCCAGATTGTCGGCCGAGGTGTGATATTCGGGGAAGGTCCCGAACAGGCTGCGCTGAAACAACCCTACCGGCAGGTTGAAGCCGGGCGAGCAAAACTGGCGCTCGTCATAGCCGTAGGGGCTGAAATCAAGGATTGCCGATCCGGGCGAGGCATGACGGAGGACGTGGCCGGCGGCCCGATCGACGAAGGCGCTGCCGCGCCGGCTTTTCTTGTAGGTCGGCCCGCCGCCATCGCCGACGCATGAGACGACGAGACCGTGCCGGATGCGCTTGGTGTTCGCTTCGTTGCGAGCAAGCCAGGCGAGCGCCCCGATCGTGCCCGGTGCAAAGATGAATCGGTAGCTGTAGCGCGTCCGTTGGCCGGCCAGATGCCTCGCCAGCAAGGTCAGCAGGGCCAGGCCGGAGCAATTGTCGTTGGCGAGCGAGGGATGGCAGATATGGGACGAAAGCAGCACCTCCTCGTCGCTCGCACCGACATGCAGGTATTCGCCATAGGAGAGGCTGCCGTCTTCCAGGCTTGAATCGATCACCGCCTCATAGTCCCCATCCGGTAGCGCCATGAGCTGACGATGCGCCATGCAGAACCCCCAGCTCTCGGCATAGGCCGACTTGCGATAGGGGATTCGGTCCGGCTGGTCGGGGAGGGTGAATATGTGGTCGCGCAGTTCTCTCAGCGGCATGCGCGCATGGATCGGCGCGCTGTGATTCAGGACGTGAAGATTGCATGCCCTGAAGTCGAGCACTTTATCGCCGGACGCGTTGCGGATGAAGGCGTCGCGGATGGTCCATTCGCGAGGGATGGTCCAGTCATAGACCTCCGTGCCGGACGGCACCTCTCGAATGACGAGGTCGATCTCCTGCTTTAGCCGGCGCAGCGTCTCTCGGACGCCTTCGCCAGCTACGGATCGGCAGAAGGGGAAGATGTCCTTCACCAGCTGGTAGATCTTGTCGCCAATGTCGGCTTCGCGCGACGGGGCGCACGGGGCGCTGCCGGCCCCGCCTTCGGCGACGGCCGACTTCATGTCACCTGCACCAGCCTGGATGGTCGCGCAGGCTCGCGGCGACGCAGGCTGGCGTCGAGCTGTCCTGCCGCCATCAGCTTCCCGATCTGACCGATGCGCTGATAACGTGGCCCGAGGAAGGCTTCCGTGGTGAGCGCGGCGGCACGATAGGCGGCATAGAGCTGTTCGACGCCCTTGGGCGCGTCCCATCGCGGCCGGTATCCTGGCAGCAGCCTGACGATCTTCTCGAAGGAGACGCGATAGGATCGGGGATCGGGTCCTGCCTCCGGCGCCACGTTCCACTCGCAGCCGGGTACGATCTCGGCGACGATCCGCGCGATGTCGCGGATGCGATAGTTTTCTTCGGTCTGCCCCACATTGAAGGCCTGATTGTGGACGACGTCCTCCGGCGCGGCGAGCCCGGCGAGGAAGGCGCGGCCGATGTCCTCGACATGCACTATGGGCCGCCAGGGGGTGCCGTCCGATTGCAGGTGGATCTCGCCCCGTGTCGCGGCGCCGGCCACGAGATTGTTGAGTACGATGTCGAGCCGGAGGCGCGGCGAGAGGCCATAGGCGGTCGCGGGGCGGAAATAGACGGGGCAGAACGTCTCGTCGGCCAGTCGCGCGATGTCCCGCTCCGCCATGACCTTGGATTTTCCATAGGCGGTGACGGGGCGAAGTTCCGATGTTTCGCTGACCATGTCATCCCCGGCCTGTCCGTAATTGCTGCAGGATGAGGCGAACAGGAAACGCCGGACACCCGCCGATTTCGCGAGCTCCGCCAGCCGCACGCTGGCGCGGTGGTTGACGTCATAGGTGACGTCCGGATCGAGCTCGCCGAGCGGATCGTTGGACAGGGCCGCGAGGTGGATCACGGCGTCGAAGCCGACCAGCGCCTCGCGCTGGATATCGCGGACATCTCCTTGCGTCGCGACGATGTCGGCGAGCGGGCCACCGGCCGGGAAGGTGCACTCGGCGTAAAGGTCGCTGTCGCAGCCGACCACGGTATGGCCAGCGCGAAGCAGCATGGGAGTCATGACCGAGCCGATATAGCCGCGATGGCCTGTGACCAGAACCTTCATGCCGTGCCCTCCCTGATGCCTGGCCGCGCCTGCGTTGGCGGGCGGTTCGCCGCCGTTCCAATGGCCCGATCAGGCTAGGACGTTGGGCCGGAGGCGCCTTCCTGTCCTTCCGTGCAGGGAGACTAAGGCGTTTGGCCAGGAGCGCTGTGAACGGGGCGATCGCGGCCGGTCTCAGGGTGTAGGGTCGTCGGCCATTCTCGCACCCTTGGGCAAGGGGAGGGCAGCGCAGCGCTCCGCTAGGCTGAGCTCTTGAAGATGGGCCAGTCCGGCCAAGGAGAAGCGCGCATGCGGGACCTGCGGCAGAAAACGATACGCAGCGGCCTTGCCAAGGCGTTGGGGCAGGGCGTCGGCGCGCTGATGCGGCTGGTCTTCATGGTGGTGCTGGCGCGACTGCTCGATCCCGGCGAGTTCGGTCTCGTGGCGATGGCGACAGCGATCACCGGCCTGCTCGGCATGTTCGCTTCGGCGGGCCTCTCCTCTGCAACGGTTCAGGCCCGCTCGATCACGCGACGCCAGGTCTCGACGCTGTTCTGGGTCAACCTGTTGATCGGCGTCGTCTTCGCCATCTTCTGCTGTCTTCTCGCTCCGGTCCTCGTGCGCTTCTATGGCGAGCCGAAGCTCTTCTGGCTGACCATCCTGCTCGCGCCCGGATTTATCTTCAGCGCCGCCGGCGTCCAGCATCTGGCGATCCTGCAGCGCGAGATGCGCTATGCGACGCTCACCATCGTCGAATCCGCGGCGCAACTGCTCGGCCTGATCGCCGGCGTCACGCTCGCGCTCGCCGGGTTCCGCTATTGGGCGCTGGTCGGGGCGGCGATCGTCACGCAGCTCGTCACCGCGTCGGGCCTCTGGGCGGCGACCGGCTGGCTGCCGGGGAGACCCGGCCGCCTGGCCAATATCCTTCCGCTGCTCCGCGTGGGCGGGACGATCACCCTCAACACGCTCGTCACCTATGTCGGCTACAATCTCGAGAAGATCCTGCTCGGCCGCTTCTGGGGCGCCGACGCGCTTGGTAACTACAGTCGCGCCTATCAGCTGATCTCCGTGCCGATCGACAATCTCAATAGCGCCTTTGGCGGCGTCGCCTTCTCGGCTCTGGCGCGGCTGCAGGACGATCCTGTCCGTCTCCGCCACTATTTCGTCCACGGCTACTCGCTGGTCGTTTCTATCACGGTGCCCCTCACCCTCTTCCTGGGCTTCTTCTCCGACCAGATCTTCCTGCTCCTGTTCGGACCGAAATGGCTGGAGGCCGCGGCGATCTTCCGCCTGATGACGCCGACCGTCCTGATCTTCAGCCTGATCAACCCCTTTGGCTGGCTGCTGTTCGCCACCTGCCGGCAGGGACGCAGCCTGCGCACCGCGCTGGTCATCGCGCCGATCGTCATCACCGCCTGCATCATCGGCCTGCCCTATGGACCACGCGGCGTAGCGGCGGCCTATTCCATCGCGATGGCGCTTTGGTTCGTACCCCATCTTGTCTGGTGCGTCAGGGGCACGCCGGTCGGTGTCCGCGACCTGCTGCCCTCGATCGCGCGACCGATCCTCGCAAGCCTCGTCGCCGGTACGCTCGGGATCCTGGTCGATCGCTATACGATGGCCGACAAATCCCCCTTGCTCGAACTGCTGGTGAGCGGCAGTTTCATGCTCGCCGTCTACGGCGTGATGATCTTGTTTGTTCTAGGACAGGGTGGTTTCTATCGCGCACTGTTCCGCGACCTGCGCAAGATTACCGTCCCACTCTGAATAAGGCGGTCTCGCCGGTGCGGTGAGTGACTATGGCTCTTCTTGTTGCGAGAGCGGAGGATCTGCAACAGGATATTGGGCATCAGCTGCCAGGGCGGCGTCTGGCTCCGCTCTGATATCGGCGCAAAAGCAGAGCCCGCCGAGCGAAGTCTCGGCAGGCTCGCCAGGGCGTTAGCGCAGACGCGTTATCCGCCCAGCCAGGCGCGGTAGCTCGCCTCGATGCCGGGGATCAGGCCGATCGACGGTCGCCAGCCAAACGAAGCCATCCGGCTGCTGTCCATCAGTTTGCGCGGGGTCCCGTCCGGCTTGGTCAGGTCGGTTTCGATCGCCCCGGCGTAGCCGACAATGTCTGCGATCAGGGACGCGAGATCGCGGATCGAAATCTCCTCGCCGGAACCGACATTGATGAGTTCCGGGTCCTCATAGCGGCGCAGCAGCAGCACGCAGGCATCCGCGAGATCATCGACATGCAGGAACTCGCGCGTTGGCAGGCCCGTGCCCCAGATCGTCACGCTCGGCGCGCCATCGATCTTCGCCAGATGGAACCTGCGGATCAGCGCGGCGAGCACATGCGAACTCTCGGGATGATAATTGTCGTTCGGGCCATAGAGGTTCGGCGGCACGACAGTGATGAAGCGGCAGCCATGCTCGCGGTGATAGCTCTCGGCCAGCTTCAGGCCGGCGATCTTGGCGATCGCATAGGGCTCGTTGGTCGGCTCGAGCGGACCGGAAAGCAGCACCGTCTCGCGCATCGGCTGGGTGGCCTCGCGCGGATACATGCAGCTGGATCCGAGATAGAGCAGCTTCTCGACGCCGGCGCGCCTTGCGCCCTCGATGATATTGGTGGCGATGGCGAGGTTGTCGTAGATGAATCCGGCCGGGTGGGTCGCATTGGCGATGATGCCGCCGACCCGTGCCGCCGCGACGACGATCGCGTCGGGCCCATTCGCGTCGATCCAGGCCTCCGTCGCCGATTGGCGCCGCAGGTCCAGTTCGTCGCTGGCGACGGTGAGCACGTCGCAGGGCTCGCGCCGGAGCCGACGCACCAGCGCCGAGCCTACCATGCCGCGATGCCCCGCGACCCAGATCCGTTTGCCGGTGAGGTCGAATCGATCGGTGTCAGGCATGACGGTCATTTCGCCCGACCTCTCTCTGGACGGTGCGCAGATCCGATTGCACCATATCGGCGATCAGGTCCTGGAAGGATGCCTTGTGCGTCCAGCCGAGCTGCTGGCGGGCCTTGCTGGGGTCCCCCAGCAGTAGGTCGACCTCGGTCGGCCGGAAATAGCGCGGGTCTATCTCGATCAGCGTTGCGCCGCTGCGCGCGTCGCGCCCCTTTTCGGCGACGCCCTTGCCGCACCAGTCGATATCGCGGCCGATCTCGCCGAAGGCGCGCTCGACGAACTCCCGCACGGTGTGCGTTTCGCCCGTCGCCAATACGAAATCATCCGCCTTCGGCTGCTGCACGATCCGCCACATGCCTTCGACATAGTCGCGGGCGTGGCCCCAGTCGCGCCGGGCGTCGAGATTGCCGAGATGGATTGTCCGCTGCAGGCCATGCGCGATCGCCGCGACGCCGCGCGTGATCTTACGGGTCACGAAGGTTTCGCCGCGCAGCGGGCTCTCATGATTGAACAGGATGCCGTTGGAGGCGTGGATGCCATAGGCCTCGCGGTAGTTGACCGTGATCCAGTAGGCATAGAGCTTGGCAGCGGCATAGGGGCTGCGCGGCGCGAAGGGGGTCGTCTCGCGCTGGGGCGCTTCCAGGCTGCCGCCGAACAGCTCCGACGTCGAAGCCTGATAGAAGCGGCAACGCTCGGCAATCCCGGCAATCCGCATTGCCTCGAGCAGGCGCAGGGCGCCAAGCGCATCCGCGTTGGCCGTGTATTCCGGCGTCTCGAAAGAAACCTGCACATGGCTTTGCGCCCCGAGATTGTAGATCTCGTCGGGCTGGATCTCGTGGATGAGCCGGCAGAGATTGGTGGCGTCCGTCAGTTCGCCATAGTGCAGGTGGAAGCGGAGCGGTTCGGCGCCATGCGGATCCTGGTAGAGATGGTCGATCCGCTGCGTGTTGAAGGACGAGGAGCGGCGCTTGATGCCATGCACCTCATAGCCCTTGTCGAGCAGGAGTTCGGCCAGATACGCCCCGTCCTGGCCGGTTACGCCGACGATCAGTGCCTTCTTCGCACCCATATTGCCGCTCCGTCCGTTTCCGTTTCAGCGACTATACGAAGTGAGCCGGTCGCGGCCGCCCTACCAATCCGGGCTGCGTGAACCATCCACCATCCGCCGAACGGGCGAGGACAGGGCGAGCTGCAGGCCCCCTCCTGACCCTCCGAGCGACATGCCTCGATCCGATGGGGATCCGGCGGCGCGATCCGCCGTCTTGATGCTCGCGATGCCGCGCGAAACGCTGGAGACGTCAATAGCGGAGGCGTCGATCCCGAATGCGCGTCATATTCGTCAATCGCTATTTCCATCCCGATGAATCGGCCACCAGCCGCATGGTCTCCAGCCTCGCGTTCGGATTGGCGCAGACCGGCATCGAGGTTTCGGTCGTCACGGGCCGATACCACCATGACGACCCCGCGACGGTCCTGATGCCGCGCGAGACTGTCGATGGCGTCGAGGTGCACCGGATCGCCACCTCGCATTTCGGCCGACAGCGCCTGGCGGGCCGGGCTTCGGACTATGCGAGCTTCCATGCGGGCGCGGCGACATGGTGCCTGGCGCATCTTCGCCATGGGGACATCGTCATTGCCTGCACGGATCCACCGCTGCTGTCGGTGTCGCTTGCGATGGCCTGCGCGCTGCGGCGGGCGCCACTGGTGAACTGGCTGCACGACATCTTTCCGGAAGTCGCCATCGAACTCGGGATGATCGGCCGGCGAGGGTTGCCGGGCCGGGTCATGTTGGCCGTGCGAGACTGGTCGCTCCGTCGAGCCGTCCTGAACGTCGTGCCCACCGTCGCCATGGCGCGCGGGCTTCGGGGGCGGGGCATCGAGGAGAACATGATCGCCATCGTGCCCTACTGGTCCGAGGAGGACGAGATCCGGCCTGTCGCACCGGCGGGCAATCCCCTCCGGACGGAGTGGGGCCTTCGGGATTGCTTCGTCGTTGGATACTCAGGCAATTTCGGGCGCGCGCATGAATTCGCCACGTTGCTGGACGCGGCCGAACGGCTGCGGGACGCGCCGGACATCCGCTTTCTCTTGATCGGCGGCGGCTTCGGCCGCCAGCGCGTCGAGGACGAGATCCGGCGCCGCAAGCTGGACAATATCCTGTTGCGTCCACTGCAACCAAGGGAAAGACTGGCGGAGAGCCTTTCCGCCGCCGACGTTCATCTGGTGTCGCTGCTTCCGGCGCTGGAGCCCTATGTCGTTCCGAGCAAGCTCTACGGCATTCTGGCCGCGGGTAGGCCGGCCCTGTTCATCGGAGCTGGGGATGGCGAGGTGGCGACTCTGCTGCGGTCCCGGGATCTGGGCCATGCGGTCGCGATCGGCGACAGTGCCGATCTCGCTTCCCGCATAGCCGAACTCGGTCGTCACAGGCCGCTCTGCGAAGCCATGGGCCATCGCGCGCGCGATGTGTTCGAACGTGATCACCTGCGTTCCCGGGGCATCGCGGATTGGCTGGCGTTGCTGCAGGCGCCGGAGGCGCCGACGGTTCGGGCGCCGGCGGGATTTCGGCGCGGCGGGCTACTCTGCCGGCTCGGACGAAATCGCTAGGGCCGTCTGCGGCACGCGCCGCCGCTGACGGTATCCGCAGGACCACGCGAATGCCGTGTGGGCCAGCAGGGGTATGGTGAGGCCGCCCAGCAGCAAGACGGCCGACATCTGCGTGACGATGCCGGCGATGCCGACGGTGCCGAGAAGCGCGGCGATCGCGATCAGCAGCGCTGTCGCCTGCGAGGGCGTTGCTCCGGCGTCCAGCAGCAGATGATGCAGATGCCGACGATCCGCCGCCATCGGACTGCGCCCTGCGAGCGGGCGTCGAACCATCAGGCTCAGCGTGTCGATGAGCGGAATGGCGACCAGCCAGAGCAACGCGGGAAACATCGCCGCGCCGGTCCGATCCGCGATCGGCTTCGTGGACAGCTCCACGACCATCGCCGCCACCGCGCATCCCAGCATCATGCTGCCGGCATCGCCCATGAAGGCGAGGGCGCGCGGCAAGCCGGGGCGGCGGAGATTGAAGACCAGGAATCCCAGCACGACGGAGAGCAGCAGCAGGCTGTCGTCAACGAGCCGGGCGTGACCGGAAAGCGTGCCCGCCAGGGCAAGGCCAGCAAGCGCCACCGCCGCCATGCCGCCCGCCAGCCCATCGAGTCCATCGATCATGTTGAAGGCATTGATGATGCCGACAACGAAGAAAAGCGTGACAGGTACCGCCAGCCATCCGCCCGCCGGCATGAGTCCGGGCAGGTCCAGCATGCCGCCATGGGGGGCAGGCGCCGCCACTGCCAGCAACATGCCGGCCACCGCCAGCTGAAGCGCGAGCTTCACCGCCGCTCCCAACTCCCACCGGTCGTCCGCGATGCCGATCGCGACCAGTACACCCAACACCCCGATCAGCGGCCAGGAGCTGGAGCCCAGTGTCGAGGCTTGCGGGACGACTGAAGGGAAGCGCTCGCGCACCGCCGTCGCCGCGAGCAGGGCGACGAACATGGCGATCCCCCCACATACGGGGACGCGTCCCTGATGCCGCTTGCGGGCGGTCGGCGCATCGACCAGTCCGAACCACGGAGCGAGCCGGCAAAACAGGGCGACCAGCGTCGCGGAAAGCAGGAAGGCAAACGCAAACGGAATGCTGCCGATCGACATGGGCGTGGACCCTCATCGTGCTGCGCGTATCTGGGGCGCGGGATGAAGCCGGAGGGCCGGAGGCCTCGGCTCGAGCACGATAGGGCGCGGGTAGCCGAACCTTCGATTCAGCCATGTCGACGGCATCGACCGCCATAGGACGTAGGCGGTGCCTGACGCTACCGCATTCGATCAGGTCTTTGTCGTCGCGTACTGGCGCCGGACGCGGAAGGATTGCAGACTGCGTGCAGCCGGACGTGGCGCATCCAACGACGCCGCGCCGCCTGGCAATGTCGCCGCCAAGGGAGGGTGGAATGCCGTTCGTCAATATCCGCATCGTCAAGGAAGTCATCGCCAGCGATCCCGCCGGCAAGAAGGCCGCGATCGCCGCCAAGGTGACCGAGGCCATCAAGGAGGCCACGGGCCTCGGCGACAGCGACGTCTGGGTCGTCTTCGAGGAGGTGCAGGCGCGGGACTGGTATCTCGGCCCGACGAATGTCGAGACGCTGCGCGGGCGCTAGCGCGCTTTAGGCTTCTTTGCCGCCGATGGATCGACCTTCGATCCGTCGGCCTTGCGCTTTCCGTCCGCTTTTTCGCGCGCAATGCGCTCGCGCCGCTCGGCCCGCCGGGCGGCGATTTCCTCGGGGCTGCTGACCTTCACCGGCGGCAGCCCGGCCGCCGCCTCGATCATGGCGAGATCGACACCCTCGGCGAGCAGGGCAGCCTTGAATTCGTCGGAACGGCTCAGGACCGGCTCCCTGGGATTGGGCCGCGAACCATCGAGAACGCGGGCCTTTGGCAACGCTGCGGCCAGATTCCGGCGCGCGAACCGGCGCCGAAAGCTGGTCCGCAGCTGTAGGCGGCGGCCTATATCCGGTCAAGAGACTGGCGGGAGAAACCCGTTGATCCCAAAGGCGGTTGGGTGCCTCGATGCCGGCCAGACTGGGACGGGCGCCGCGTCGATCACACACCGATCGGATCGGGAAGACTCTGGATGAATTGCCAGGCGGCCCGGCCCGAACGGCTGCCGCGCTGCATCGCCCAATGGAGCGCATCGCGTTTCAGATCCTCGGCGGCGAAGGGCAGGCCGTAGTGGTCGGCATAGGCCAGCACCATTTCGAGGTAGCCCTCCTGATCCTGGTTATGGAAGCCGAGGCGCAGGCCGAAGCGATCCGACAACGAGACCTTCTCCTCGACCGCCTCGCCGGGATGGATGGCCGTCGCCTGCTCGTTCTCGATCATGTCGCGAGCCAGGAGATGTCGCCGGTTCGATGTCGCGTAGAAGAGGACGTTTTGCGGCCGCCCGGCCAGGCTGCCGTCGAGCACCGCTTTCAGCGACTTGTAGGCGGCGTCTCCGGCATCGAAAGAGAGGTCGTCGCAAAGCACGATGAACCGACGGCTCGGTGCGCTTTCCAGCAGTGTCAGCAGGTCGGGCAGGCTGGCGAGATCCTCGCGCTGGATCTCGACCAGCGCGAGGGCATTCCGATCCGCTATCTCGCCGCAGACTGTGGCATGCACCGCCTTGACCAGCGAAGATTTTCCCGTGCCGCGCGCGCCCCACAACAGTGCATTGTTGGCCCGGCGTCCGCGCATAAAGCGGCGCGTATTGTCGAGGAGCGCCTCGCGCTGCGGCTCGATGCCCTTGAGCAATTCGAGATCGACCCGGGTGATCCGGCGTATGGGTTTCAGCCGGCCGTCCTGGCCGAGCCAGAGATAGCCTTCGACGAAGGTCTCGAGGCCGGACGCGGCGACAGGCGGCGCCAGCCGCTCCAGCGCTTCGGCGATTCGGCGCAGGAGGTCGAGATGTTGCTGATCGGTCATGCCGATCTCCTCTTCAGTGAACGGTCTTGGGAAGAGTTGCCGGCGCGATGCGGAGCGGCCGGCGGAAGATCTCGGCGCAGGCGACCCCGGCCAGGGCGGCGCCGCCGCCGATGATGTGGTGGAGGCGCACCGGTTCACCGAGCATCAGGATCGCGCCGAGCGCCGTCATCACCGGCAACAGGTTCATGAACGCGGCACACCGGCTCGGCCCCAGGATCTGCACGCCGCGGATCCAGAGGAATGGCAGCACGACGGAAGCGAGGCCTCCCGCATAGGCGATCAGCGGCAAGGTCTCGCGGTTCAGCGCCCGCAGCGGCGCCGGGGTCGCCAGGAACGCCGGGAACATGATGACCAGCGCGCAGAGGGCCTGCATGTAGGTCGATTGCCAGCCGGTGACCGGCAGATTCCAGCGCTTCAGCAGGACGCCGTAGAGCGCGTAGACGAGCGCGGCGGCGAACATTAGCGGATCGCCGAGATGGAGGCCGTCGCGAAGCAGCGCGGCCGGCGAGCCGCCGCTCACCAGATAGATCAGCCCCAGCAGCGACAGCAGGCCGCCACCGACCATGCCGATCGTTGGCGTGTCCTTCAGCAGGACGGCGCTGAGGGCGACGGTCAGAAGCGGCGTCAGCGCCGTGAACACGGCCATGTTGGTCGCCGTCGTCGTTTCGGCGGCGAGATAGGACAGGCTCTGGAACAGGCACATCGCCAGAAAGCCAAGGATCGCGAACTGGCCGAGATGCGGCCAGATGGCGGCCTTGTTTCGCCAGGCGGGAAGCGCGACGAAGCCGCTCATCAGGAGCACAGCGAATAGAAGGCGATAGAAGGTGATCGCCTCCGGCCCGATCGTGTGGGCCGACATACGCGAGACGATGACATTGCCCGACCAGAGCGCGACGGCCGAGAACGGATAGAGAAACGCTGTTCTGCTGTAGGGGGAGCTTTTCATGCGGCGAACCGGGTGCGGTGGAACTGTCTGGCCACGCTAACGGTTCACCGATGGTTCGTATCGCGCTATGCTGACATGAACTGTCGAGTTTGGGACATGCCGCACGACCTCACCGCCCGCCATCTGGACTATCACGATACCGACCGCGCCATGGCCGCGATGGAGGTCAACTATCCGGACGGCACCTCGACCGGTCTGCACGCCCATCCGCGCGGCCAGTTGCTGCATGCGATTGCCGGCGTGATGATCGTGCGCTCGCCGAGCGGATCGTGGGTGGTGCCGCCAAGCCGGGCTCTCTGGCTGGAGCGCGGCCTGGAGCACGAGGTCCGCATGATCGGCGAGGTCAAGATCCGCACCGTCTTCATCGATGATGGCGTTGTGCCGAACCTTCCCGAGCGCACCTGCGTCGTCGAGGTGTCGCCTTTGCTGCGCGAACTGATCGTGGCGGCGGCGAGGATCCCGCTCGACTACCCGGCCGGCGGCCGTGACGAACGCCTGCTGCAACTGCTCGTCGACGAATTGCGGGTGTCGCGCGTGCTGCCGCTGCATTTGCCGCTGCCGCGCGACCCGAGGCTGGCGCGGGTTTGCCGGACGATGATGGATGATCCGGCCGATACGGCAACGGCCGACGAATGGGCGCGCCGGCTGGGGGTGAGCGCGAAGACGATCCACCGCCTGTTCACCCGCGAAACCGGCATGAGCTTCGCGCAATGGCGACAGCAAGCGCGCCTGCTGCAGGCCTTGAGCCTGATCGCCCAGGGCAGGCGAATGATCGATGTCGCGCTCGATTGCGGCTATGCCAGCCAGAGCGCCTTCGCCGCCATGTTCCGCCGGCATTTCGGCATCGCACCTTCGGCCTTCTACCGCTGACCGGCAAGGCGGCGCGGTTGGCGGCTCTATGCTTCTGCCGGTGGCTGGTTCAGGCTATCCTCGCCCGAGGACGGAGGGTTGCAGCATGGCGAAGTTCGTCTTTGGAATGAACCAGTCGCTCGACGGCTATGTCGACCACATGGCGTTTGCGCCCGGCCCGACGCTGTTCCGTCATTTCATCGAGCAGGCGCAGGGCCAGGTGGGCAGCATCTACGGTCGCCGGCTCTACGAGGTCATGCGCTACTGGGACGAGGCCCATCCCGAATGGGACGCGGCGGAACGCGATTTCGCCGCCGCGTGGCGGGCCCAGCCAAAATGGGTCGTGTCGCGCTCGCTACGATCCGTTGGCCCCAACGCAACCCTGGTCGCCGAAAACGTCGAGGCGACGCTGCACCGCTTGAAGATTGAGCTCGACGGGGAAATACAGGTCGGCGGGCCGGATCTCGCCCACAGCCTGGGCCAGATTGGTCTGATCGACGCTTATCGCCTCTACCTCCACCCCGTCGTGGTCGGCGGCGGCAAGCCGCTGTTCGCCGGCCCCCGGCCGCGGCTCCGCCTCGTGGCGAACGAGGCGGTCGGCGACGGCGTGATCCGGCTGACCTACGTGCCAGCCTGAACTCCCTTGTCAGGAAAGCTCTGGGCCCGCCGGGCGACGCCGTCGATCGCCCTCGCGACCGCCCGGTAGAGCTCCGGCGGTAGGTCATGCCCCATGCCATCGATGGGCATGTAGGCCGCGTTCGGGATCGAGGCCGCCGTATCCGCGCCGCAGGCGAGCGGGATCAACGGATCCTCGACGCCATGGATGACGAGCGTTGGCGCCGTGATCGTCGCCAGTCGCTCGCGCCGATCGCCCGCGACCGCCATGGCCGCAATTTGCCGCGCCGCGCCGTTGGGCGCATAGCCCCGCCGGACTTCTTCCGTCAGCAGTCCGCGCTGGGCCGCCTCGTCGAAAGGATAGCCGCGACCGGCGATATGGCGCGCAAAGGCGATGCGCTGCGCGAGAAAGCCCTCCGGATCGGCCGCCGGATCGGGCGACGGGCGCATCATCATCGCCAAGGTCTCGGGCGTTGCCTGCGGAAGCGCCGGGTTGCCGGTACTCGACATGATCGAGGTGAGGGAGAGCACCCGGGAAGGTTGCTCGCTCGCCATGACCTGCGCGATCATGCCACCCATGGATCGTCCCACGACGTGTGCCCGCTCGATGCCGAGGCTGTCCAGCAGGGCGATGGCGTCGGCCGCCATGTCGTCGAGCGTATAGGGCACATCCGGTCGTTGCCCGGCCATCAGTTCCGCCGCCAGCCTGCCGAAGTCCGGAGGCGCATAGGCATCGAAATGGGTCGAGCCGCCCGTGTCGCGATTGTCGAAACGGATGACGCGATAGCCGAGGCATGTCAGTTCCGAGCAGAACGGCTCCATCCAGCGGATCCGTTGCGTTCCGAGGCCCGCGACCAGCAGGATCGGCACGTCAGCGGATTCGCCGAAGCTGTCCCAGGCGAGTTCGATTCCATTGGCTGTGGCGGTGTTCATCTGGCTCTTTCCCGATCCTGCGGCGGCGTGCTCGGCGTCTGTGTTTGCCACGTTATACCCGGGTATAATTATTCGATCAATATTACCCGGGTTAATTTTGGAGGCTTTGGAAACGAGGAAGGATGGGAGGCGGGCAGGCTAAATCGACCAGTCCAGCGGACGACCAACGAGACGGTCGACCCGATCCGTCAGACCTTCGAATAACGAGTCCATCAACGCTGCGCTCTCCGGGGCGAAGCGGTCATAGGCCGGCGCGACATTGACGAAGGGGATGTCGTCGCCGAACCCGGCCGAGTCGATCTCCAGAAAGTCGCCGATCGAGCCCAGAATCCGCCTCGGATTCTGCTGGAGTTCGGCGAGGCTCATTACCAGGAAGCGTTCGCGCGGATAAAGGTCGAGGTAGCGCTTCAGCTGTCCGTCATAAAGGGACGAGCGCATATACATGAAATTCCAGAAATATTGCCGGCAGGTGGCGTGGAAATCCCGGGAAGCGAAGCGCTCGGCCTCCAGTTCCAGCGCCTCGTGAAAGCTCTCCACCAACTCCTGCGAGCGGCCGTCGGCATGCGGCGCCCGGCGCATGTGTTGGTAGAGCGAGTGCGCGC
This sequence comes from Kaistia sp. MMO-174, assembly GCF_037147815.1. Classification (NCBI taxonomy): domain Bacteria; kingdom Pseudomonadati; phylum Pseudomonadota; class Alphaproteobacteria; order Hyphomicrobiales; family Kaistiaceae; genus Kaistia; species Kaistia sp. MMO-174. Next base: position 478,972 of record NZ_JBBCUO010000002.1, read on the forward strand.
GGGCTTGCGGTTGCCGCAGTATGAGGAGGAACTTCGCGTCCGGGAACAAACTGGCGAGAAGAGGGGCTGTCTCCGGATTCGAGAAATAGACATGCGAGGCATCGACGCGATATTTCCGGTCGGAGGCAAAGAGCCCGAAATAAGTGACGGGATTGCTCACCACCTGGAAGTGGCTGCAGAAGAAGCTGGGCTCCTTGATCTCGCTGACCTTGATGTCGGGGTGCCGTTCCAGAAGGTGATAGAGCGAGGTCGTGCCGCACTTGCCGGCGCCAAGGATAAAGAGGTTTGGCGTCATCGTGATCGACCTCGATGTCTGGGTCGACCGGTATGGCTCTGGCTAGGCACACGGACTGACCGATAGCGGTGCCACCTTGGTATGCGCGAATACCGCCGTCCCGCAAGTCTTGCATCCGACGCAATTGGAGCAGTGGCCTGAACGGCTTCCGGCGGTCGAGATGTACCGGCGACCCAGCCACCTGCCTAGTTGTCCCGTGGCTTCTACACAGCGCGCTCGCCCTGGCAGCCGAGGGGGGCTGGCAATCCGGTCGGGTTTGCGAGATTAATATATCAACGATTCTTGAGATATTGAGATTACTATGAACGAGCAGCGAGCCCTCGACGCCTTTGCAGCGCTCTCACAGGAGACGCGGTTGCGAATTGTACGTCTCCTCGTGTCAGCCGGGCCCGAAGGGCTGTCGGCGGGCGCCATCGGCGAGGCGATGGACGGAGCATCCTCATCGCGCATGTCCTTTCACCTCGGCCATCTCGAGCAAGCCGGCCTCGCCGTATCCCGGCGCGAAGGGCGCTCGATCATCTACAGCGCCGCCTATCCCGCGCTTTCGGCCCTCGTCGAATTCCTCATGCGCGATTGCTGCCAGGGTCATCCCGACGTCTGCAATCCGGCGGTCGCCGCGTTATCGGCCTGCTGCCAGCCCGGTCAGGGCGCTCCCCGTTCCCCAAACCGCTCCCTGTGAGGCAAGTCGATGGACGTCATCATCTACCACAATCCGGACTGCGGCACCTCGCGCAACACCCTGGCGATGATCCGCAACGCGGGCGTCGAGCCGCATGTCATCGAATATCTGCAGACGCCGCCATCCCGCGCGCTCCTGATTCAGCTTGTCGCGCGGATGGGGATCCCCGTCCGCGCGCTGCTGCGCGAGAAGGGCACCCCTTATGCGGAGTTCGGCCTGGCCGATCCGGCGCTCACCGACGAGCAGCTTGTCGACGCGATGATGGCGCATCCGATCCTGATCAACCGGCCGATCGTCGTCAGCCCGAAAGGCGTCAGGCTCTGCCGTCCGTCGGAAGCCGTCCTCGACCTGCTGCCGCCCCAGCAAGGCGAGTTCATCAAGGAAGACGGCGAGCGCGTCATCGACGCCGAAGGTCGCCGCGTAGCGACGGCATGAGGGCGGCGCATGTCCACGTTTGAACGCTATCTCACGATCTGGGTCGCTCTCTGCATCTTGGCCGGTATCGCTCTCGGCCACGTCATGCCGGGCTTCTTTCATGCCATCGGCGCGATCGAGATCGCCAACGTCAATCTTCCCGTCGCGGCGCTCATCTGGCTGATGATCATACCGATGCTGCTTCGGATCGACTTCGCGGCGCTCGGCGAAGTCGGCCGCCACTGGCGCGGCATCGGCGTGACCCTGTTCGTCAACTGGGCGGTCAAGCCGTTCTCCATGGCGCTGCTTGGGTGGCTGTTCATCGGCTGGCTGTTCCGGCCTCTTCTGCCGGCGGACCAGATCGACAGCTATATTGCCGGCCTCATCATCCTGGCGGCGGCACCCTGTACGGCGATGGTCTTTGTCTGGTCGAACCTGACGCGGGGAGAGCCGCATTTCACCCTGAGCCAGGTTGCGCTCAACGACGCCATCATGGTGCTGGCCTTCGCGCCGATCGTCGGCCTGCTGCTCGGCCTCTCGGCCATCACCGTGCCCTGGGGAACGCTCGCTCTCTCGGTGGCGCTCTATATCGTGATGCCGGTCGTCCTCGCCCAGGTCGTTCGCCGCCGCCTGCTGGCGTCCGGTGGCCAGGCCGCGCTCGACCGGCTTCTGGCGCGGCTGGGACCTGCCTCGCTCAGCGCCCTGCTGGCGACTCTGGTGTTGCTTTTCGGCTTCCTGGGCGAGCAGATCATCGCGCAGCCTATGGTGATCGCGCTGCTCGCCGTGCCGATCCTGATCCAGGTCTATTTCAACGCCGGGCTCGCCTATCTGCTGAACCGCGTCGCCGGCGAACGCCATTGCGTGGCCGGGCCGTCCGCGCTGATCGGGGCTTCCAACTTCTTCGAGCTCGCCGTGGCGGCCGCGATAAGCCTGTTCGGCTTCCGGTCCGGCGCGGCGCTCGCGACCGTCGTCGGGGTGCTGATCGAAGTGCCGGTCATGCTCTCCGTCGTCTGGATCGTGAACCGCTCCCGCAACTGGTACGAGCGCGGCCGCAGGGTGGCGAGCGTCGTGGAGACGAATTCCTGATACTGCCGAACCTTCCCAACGTCGACGCGGACTGCGTCGACGTGCCGGACATCGACCGCCTGAGCCCGGCGTCTCCGACCCTCGCGCCACGATTCTGACGCTCGAGGCCGAGCGGCTGCCCCGACATTTCGGAACGGAAGCCCGCATCTTCGACCTGCATGGCCTTCCCCTGCCGGATGGGGTGGGCGGCTGATCATCCCAAGGCGGGCGACCTCCGCGACCTGGCGCTCTGGTCCGGGGGCAGGTCTGAACCGGCCCGGAGCGGCATGGCGCCCTGCGGCCAGGTTCAAGGATGTCGCCAAGGCGGCGTCCGTCCTCCTGCTCACCAATCGCGAAAGCCGCCGCTATCGGAGGGCATTTGCCAGCCGCATCAGCATGGTTGCGACAAGCTCAGGATCGAGCGGCGCCGCGGCATCGACGAGGCGCCTCTCGGCATCGGCAACGATTGCAGAGGCCGCCTCCAGAGCCTGATCCCCCGTAGGCGTCAACTCGGTCTTCTGAACGCGGCCGTGCTCCGGATGGGGCGTGCGCCTGATGAAACCCGACTTCTCGAGCGTGACGAGAATAGCCTGCATCGTCTGCGGCGTGACGAGGGCCTGGCGCGCAAGCGCGGCGTTGGATGCTCCAGGTTCGACCTTCAAGTAGGCGAGCACCGCGTATTGCGGCGTGGTCAGGCCGATCTGTCGCAGCTCCGCATCCATGCGCGTCCGGAGCGCCTGCTGGGCCTGCTTCAGCGCGAAGCCGATCGTCGCATAGGGGTCGTCCATCAGCAAACTCGCATTGACATATCAGGGCCCTTATACAATATAAGCCCACTGATATTATCAAATCCGGCAATCAAAGGAAGCCCCGTCATGCCGCATCTGATCGGACCCGATTTCATTGGCATTCAAGTCGAAGACATTGAAGTCGCGCGCACCTTCTACACCGGTGTTGTCGGGCTCCAGCCTGCGCGAACGAGCCCGCCGGGAGCGGTCGTGTTCGACACCAAGCCGGTTCCTTTCGCCGTCCGCACACCGGTTGTGAACCTGCGGGCGACCGACAAGCTGGGTTGGGGAATTGCCATCTGGTTCGGCTGCGACGATGCCGACGCGCTCCACGACCACCTCGTCAATCAAGGCGTCGAAATCGAGTTCGCCCCGAAAGACGGGCCGTTCGGCCGCTACTTCGCGTTCCGCGATCCCTTCGGCTACTCCATCACGGCCCATACTGTCGTGAAGTCCTGAATTGACGACCGAGGAAAACGACATGAAAAATGCCGATGCGCCCCGGCTGTTCATCACCGGCTCGACGGGCGAGCTAGGCCGCCTCGTTGTCAGCGAGCTTCTCAAGAGAGTTCCGGCGAGCAGCATCGTTGCGGGCGTTCGGTCCGTCGACCATGACGTTGCCAGGCAGATCGCCGCAGAGGGGATCGAACTCCGTATCGCTGATTATTCGCGGCCCGACACCCTCCTGACGGCGTTCACGGGCATCGACAGGCTGTTGCTGATATCGTCGAGCGCGGATCACGACCGCGTCGGCCAGCACCGGAATGTCATTGAGGCCGCGAAGGCCTCGGACGTCCGCTTGTTCGCCTATACGAGCCTGCTTCACGCCGACACGTCGGTGCTCGGGCTCGGCGAAGATCACCGACGGACCGAGGCGCTCCTGAAGGCGTCCGGCCTTCCGGTCGTGCTGCTGCGGCACGGGTGGTACATGGAGAACCACATGGCATCGGTGTCCCCGGCGCTTCGGTACGGGGCAGTGATCGGCAGTGCGGGCGAAGGTCGGTTCTCGACCGCCACCCGCGCCGACTTTGCCGAGGCGGCGGCCGTCGTTCTCTCGACCGAGAATCAGGCGGGTCGCATCTACGAGCTGGCGGGCGATCAGAGCTACAGCCTTGCCGATCTTGCCGACGCGATCGCAACGTCGGCCGGCAAGCCCATCGCCTATAAGGATATGCCCGGCGCTGCCTTCAAGAATGCACTTGTCGGCATGGGTCTCCCCGAGAGCACGGCCGAACTCATCGCGGACTCCGATGTCGCGGCTTCCAAGGGGGCGTTGGAGGACAATGATCGTCAACTCAGCGCACTGATCGACCGCCCGACGGCGAGTTATCGACAGGTGGTTGAACAGACGGTCCGTGGCCTCGCGCAGCCTCACCCAACCGGCTCCGGAAGGATCTGCTCATGACGTTCTGGATGGGTGTCGCATCGGCGCAGCACGCGCGCGGAGGCCGTGACGGCGGCTTTGCCCAACTTGGGCATGGCAAGCACATCGCCGTGAAGTCTCTCAAGAAAGGCGACTGGATCGTCTATTACTCTCCGCGCGAAGGCATGGGTGAAGGCGTACCGGTGCAGGCATTCACGACAATCGGTCGTGTCACCTCGGACGAGCCGTACCGCTTCGAACAAGCGATGGACTTCAATCCATATCGCGTCGATGTGGACTACCTGAAAAACGCCAGGGCGGCCCCGATCAAACCGCTTCTCGGCGCTTTGCGGCTCACACGCGATCACGGTGCCAATTGGGGCATTGTGATGCGCGGCCCGAAGCGGGCGCTTCACGAAGAAGACGTGCTTCGAATCGTCGAGGCGATGAACGTTCTGGCGGAATTCGAGGCTTGCCGAGCCTGACGTCGCCCATATAGCCCTCCTGAATTGAGGCATGAGCGAGCGGCTGCAATAGGATGGTTTACGGACCGACTGATTTTGGAAGAGAATGTCGCCAAAATGGAAGAACACCTATGTCATCCAATCAAATTATCATTTTGAACGGCACTTCCAGCGCTGGAAAGTCTACTCTCGCAAAAGCCTTGCGCGCATCGATCACAGATCCGTTCTGCTATTACGCTTCGGATCAACTCGCTGATGCCGGGTTCAGAGCTAACAAGCATTTTGTGCATTCTGACGAGCGCGCGAGATTCTTTGATGGCTTCCACCGGTCGATTGCTGCGTTCGCAGAAGCAGGCAATAACCTACTTGTGGAGCACATTGTCGAGGAAGCCGCCTGGTGGACCCAGTTGCAAGCTATCCTCGCCCCCTATGATGTTTTCTGGGTAGGTGTTCATGCGCCATTGGCCGAAATAGAGAGGCGCGAGAAAGAGCGAGGCAACCGTCAAATCGGCGAAGCACGCTACCACCTTAAGACACATCACTATTGCAGATATGACCTCGAGGTGGACACCACATTGCCACTGGAGACAGTAATAACCAATATTTTGGACAGTTGGAGATGCCGCCCGGCATTGCGCGAGCGATAGTTGCTATCGGAGTTTCGATATCCCATCTTCAACGGCTGAAATGAGGTCGGAAGCTGACGCCTGATATTCAAGATTTATCGGGCTGTAGCGTAGAATCGGCGGGTTTGCATGCCGACTGGTGGCGTGCAGTGATCGGCGGCAATATCGGGTCACAGAGGGAAATCGGCGGGGTTGGCGGACGGGGTGGGATTCGAACCCACGGAGGGCTTGCACCCTCGGCGGTTTTCAAGACCGCTGCCTTAAACCACTCGGCCACCCGTCCGGGCCGGGGATCAATGCGGAACCCGGCCGCCGATTGCAAGCGGAACCTGCCATCGAGATGTGGATGATGCCCGGCGCGCCGCGGCCTGGAGAGAATTGCTTAACCTTCTTGCGCGCGCCGCTGCCGCACCCCGCAATTGACGCAATTTGGCCACGGTTGATTAACCAGCCGGAAAGGCGAAACCGGCTGAATGCGCTCGTATGTCTTGACTGGAATCTCGTGCCCACGCGCGCCGGTCTGGACCCGAAAGGCGTCGGCAACGGTCGGTCCAATCGACAAGGACCACAGTTGCTGCTATCGGATAGGTGAGATGGGGATTTCCAAGAAATACATTCTGGGTCTTTTGGGCCCGGATGCACCGCAGGGCAGGGTGATGCTGAAGGCTGCGACCGCCGTCGCCGCTGCCGCTCTCCTGGCTTCCTGCGCCACGGCCCCCTCCAAGCCGACCAAGCGCAGCAAGGAATACTTCTCCGAGAAGGAATATGGCGTCAAAGCCAGCCCGCGCGTGGTCGAATACGGCCAGCCCGTGCCGCAGGGCGGCGGGCGTTACATGGTCGGCAAGGCCTATACGGTGAAGGGCCGCGTCTACAAGCCGTTCGAGAACAAGCGCTACACCGCCGTCGGCTACGCCTCCTGGTACGGCTCCGCCTTCCATGGGCGCTATACCGCGAATGGCGAGGTCTATGACATGGACGGCTTCTCCGCCGCTCATCCGACCATGCCGCTGCCAAGCTACGCGCGCGTCACCAATCTGCGCAACGGCCGCTCGATCACCGTTCGCGTCAACGATCGCGGCCCCTATGCCAGCGACCGCGTGATGGACCTGTCGTCTCGCACGGCCGAAGTGCTCGACATGAAGCATCACGGCACCGCCAAGGTGAAGGTCGAATATATCGGCCCGGCCCGCATGGAAGGCCACGACCAGGCCATGCTGCTGGCGTCCTATCGCGGCCCAGGCAGCAGCGTTTCCGGCGACACCATGCTGGCGATGGCGCCCAAGCCGGCGCTGCGCGCGCCGAGCGCCGATCCGACCATCGTCATGGCGGCGCTGGCTCCGGTCCCGCGCGCCCGTCCCGATTACTATGGCGGCACGGCTTTCGATCCGGCCGTCGCCTATTACGAGGCCCAGCCCGCGCCCCGCGTCGTCGCGGAAGCTGCGCCGGCTCCGGTCCCGGCCGGCAGCAATTACGGCGAGCGCAGCCTCGGCACCTATACGGTCAGCAGCCCGGTCGGCTATTCGGATGCCGAGCCGGTTCCGGCGTCGTGGTCGTCGGATGATTATGCGCCGCCGGTCCCGCGTTCGGCCCGTTCCTCCTATGCGGCCGATGCAACAGTCTCGCCGGCGCAGTTGGCGGCTGCCGAGATGGCGTCCGGCGCACGAAGCCAGGACAAGCTTCAGGCAGCACTCGACGCGGCCGTGCAGCGCGCCGCTGCGGATCGCGGCGCCGATGCGCCGGTGATCCAGCTCGGCGTCTTCTCGAACACGTCCAACGCCGAGGCCTTGGCCGGTCGTTTCGCCGATCTCGGCCGCGTCACGGCGACCAGCATCTCGGTCGGTGGCAAGACGATGCAATCGGTTCGCCTCGTCGTCGCCGATCGCACCTTGAATGGCGAGGAAGCCGTCCGCTCGGTACGGTCGGCGGGTCTTCCCGGCGCCTACCTGGTCACCCGCTGACCAGGTTCGGCATTGATCGCGAGGCGTCGGGCCTGTTAACCAGAAGAGGGCGGCCGCCGGCCGCCTTCCTTGTGGTTTTGGCGCCCGGCGTTTCGTGATGTCTCTTCACCGGCCCTCGCTGCGCTTTCTCCTCGTGCCGGCCATTCTGATGGCCCTGGTCGCGGTTCTTTTGCCGCGTACTGCGTTTGCCGCCCCGTATGAGGGCAAGGCGACGAGCGCGCTGCTTGTGGACGTCGATTCCGGCACCATCCTCTACAGCAAGGAGCCGGACGCGCCGTTCCAGCCGGCCGCCATGGCGAAGATGATGACGATGGCCGTGGTGTTTGACGCCATCCACGCCGGCAAGATCCATCTCGAGGATAGCTTTCCCGTCAGCGAATACGCCTGGCGGACCGGTGGCGCGCCATCGGGCAGCGCCACCATGTTCGCCAAGCTGAATTCGTCGATCGCGGTCTCCGACCTGCTGCGCGGCGCGATCGTGCAGGCGGGCAATGACGCCTGCATCATCCTGGCGGAGGGGATCGCCGGCTCGGAAGGCAGTTTCGTCGACATGATGAACCGCAAGGCCAAGGAAATCGGCCTGACCGGTTCGCAATTCACCAATGTCTCCGGACTGCCGGATCCCGAACAGAAGGTGACGGCGCGGGATCTCTACAAGATCGCCGACTACCTGATCCGCACCTATCCGGACCTCTACAAGATCTATTCCGAGCCCGATTTCACCTGGAACAAGATCTACCAGCGCAACCGCAATCCGCTGCTCGCTGCCGGCCTCGGCGCAGATGGCCTGTCGACCGGCTTCACCAAGGAATCGGGCTATGGCCTGACGGCGTCGGCGGTTCGCGACGGCCATCGCATGATCGTCGTCGTCAGCGGGCTGGCCTCCGACAAGGAGCGGGCAGAGGAGGCGCGCAAGCTGCTCGACTGGGGCAATGCCGCCTTTGAGAGGCTGCGCTTCTTCGACCGCGGCGAAGCGGTCGGCGATGCGCGGGTCTATGGCGGCGCCACGGGCTCCGTCGGGCTCGCCACGCGCGAGCCGCTCGACATTCTGTTGATGCGTGGCAACCGCGACCGCATTCGCGCCCGGATCGTCTATACGGGCCCCTTGCTTGCGCCCGTCCAGCAGGGCACAGAGGTCGGCGTTGTCCGGGTCTGGGTCGGCGACGCCCAGATCCTCGAGAAGCCCCTGTACACGACCGCCGCGGTCGCCAAGGGGTCGATGGATCAGCGCGCCCTCGATGCCGTCCAGCAACTGCTGATCGGGTGGCTGCCACAATGGAAGTTATGACGCGGGAAGTTATGACGCGCTTGCCGGGTCGGTTCATCACATTCGAGGGCGGGGAGGGGTCGGGAAAATCCACCCAGATCCGTCGCCTGGCCGAGCGCCTGCGCGATACGGGGCATTCGGTCGTGCTGACGCGCGAGCCGGGCGGCACCGAGCTCGCCGAGCAGATCCGCGCCTTCATCCTGTCCGGCGCGGCCGAGCCGCTCGGACCCGAGGCCGAGACGATGCTGTTCGCCGCGGCGCGGGCCGATCATGTCGACCGGCTGATCCGTCCCGCGCTCGAACGCGGCGACTGGGTGCTGTGCGACCGCTTCATCGATTCGACCCGCGCCTATCAGGGCTCCGACGGCGTCGATGCGGGATTGCTCGACAGCCTCGAGAAGATCGCCATCGGCGGCCTGCGGCCCGACCTGACGCTGGTGCTCGACCTGCCGGTCGAGATCGGCCTCGAGCGCGCGGCGCGGCGGCGGAGCGGCGAGGAAGGCCCGCCGGACCGCTTCGAGAAGGAGACGGTGGAGCGGCACGAGCGCCGGCGCGCGTTGTTCCTGGCGATTGCCGCCGTCGAGCCGGATCGCTGCCTCGTCATCGACGCCAACCAGACCCAGGACGCCGTCGCCGAGGCCATCTGGCAGGGCGTCCGGCAGCGAATCCAAGAAAGCGTGAGCTAGTCGCATGGCTGTCCCGGACATGACGCGCCCCGATGCCATCGAGGGCTGGCCCCTGCCGGAAGAGCAGATGGAGTGGCATGGCGACCCCGCCGTCGAGCGGCTGATGGTCGAGGCCTATCGCGGCGGGCGCATGCACCATGCCTGGATGATCGGCGGGCCGCGCGGCATCGGCAAGGCGACGCTCGCCTATCGTTTCGCCCGCTTCGCGCTGACCTATCCCGACCCCGCGCGGGCGCCGGATGCCGCCACGCTCGCCGTGCCGGCGGGTTCGCCCGCGGCCGCCAAGATCGCCGCGCGTTCGCATCCCAACATCCTGACCCTGTCGCGCCCCTGGGACGAGCAGGGCAAGCGCTTCAAGGCCAGCCTGACGATCGACGAGATCCGGCGCACGATCCCGTTCTTCGGCTCGACGGCGGGCGAGGCGGGCTGGCGGATCGCCATCGTCGACTCGGCCGACGACATGAACCCCAACGCCGCCAACGCGCTGCTGAAGATCCTGGAGGAGCCGCCGAAGCGCTCGCTCTTCCTGGTGATCTCGCATGCGCCGGGCCGGCTGCTGCCGACCATCCGCTCGCGCTGCCGTCGGCTCGACCTGCCGCTCCTGACGGTGCCGGCGATCGAGACGGCGCTGCAGGCGCATTCCGACGCCGAGGCCGACATCAGGCGTTTCGCCGCCGAGGCCGGGCAGGGGAGCCTGCGCCGCGCCATCGGCTTCCTGGACGAGGACGCGGCGGCGATCGGGCGCGCCTTCTCGCGGGTCGTGGCGCGCTTTCCGCAGTTGGACGGGCAGGCGGCCCATGCCCTTGGCGACCTGGTCGCCCAGCGCGGCGCCGACGAGGCTTTCGCCAATTTCGTCGATCTCGTCTTCGCCTGGCTGAACCGGCGCGCCCGCGCGCTGCCGGAGCCTGACGGCTCTCCGATACCCGAAAGCGTTGCGGCGACGCCGCTTGCGACTTGGGCGGAGGTGTGGGAAAAGCTGCGACAGTCTTCGGCCGAGGTCGAGGCGCTCAATCTCGACCGCAAACAGTTTGTGCTCACGACCATGAACATCCTCGCTCGCGCGACCCGAATGTGAAGCTGTCGAACGGCCGGCCCCAAGCTGGCGCACAGACTATTGGTTGCGTTGAAAGAAAAGCGAGACAGCGGTGACAGCGCCGAAATTCTACATCACGACAGCGATTTCCTATCCGAACGGTGTTCCGCATATCGGCCATGCCTACGAGATGCTGGCGACCGATACGCTCGCCCGTTTCAAGCGGCTGGACGGCTACGACGTCTTCTTCCTGACGGGAACGGACGAGCACGGCATCAAGATGGTGCAGACGGCGGCGCGCGACGGCATCACGGCCCGCGAGTTGGCCGATCGCAACGTGCCGCGCTTCCAGGCCATGGCCGAGGCGCTGAACTGCTCCAATGACGACTTCATCCGGACCACCGAGCCGCGCCATTACCGCGCCTCGGAAGAGATCTGGCGTCGCATGGAAGCCAATGGCGACATCTACAAGGATGCCTATGCCGGCTGGTATTCGGTGCGCGACGAGGCCTATTACGCCGAGTCGGAGACCGAGGTTCGGGCCGATGGGCTGCGCTACGGACCGCAGGGAACCGTCGTCGACTGGGTCGAGGAGGAGAGCTATTTCTTCCGCCTCTCCGCCTACGAGGATCGGCTGCTCGCGCATTACGAGGCCAATCGCGATTTCATCGGCCCCGACGAGCGCCGCAACGAGGTGGTCAGCTTCGTCAAGGGCGGGCTGAAGGATCTTTCGATCTCGCGCACGACCTTCGACTGGGGCATCCCGGTTCCCGGCGACCCGAAGCACGTGATGTATGTCTGGGTCGACGCCCTGACCAACTACATCACGGCGGTCGGCTTTCCGGACGACAAGAGCGAGTCCTTCGAGCGCTACTGGCCGGCCGACGTGCATGTCATCGGCAAGGACATCGTGCGCTTCCACTCGGTCTATTGGCCGGCGTTCCTGTTCTCGGCCGGCCTGCAGCCGCCCAAGCGCGTCTTCGCGCACGGGTTCCTGTTCAACCGCGGCGAGAAGATGTCGAAGTCGCTCGGCAACGTCATCGATCCGTTCGCGCTGATCGAGCACTACGGCGTCGATCCGGTCCGCTTCTTCTTCCTGCGCGAGGTTCCCTTCGGCCAGGACGGCAACTACAGCCACGAGGCGATCATCAACCGGATCAACGCGGATCTCGCGAACGATCTCGGCAACCTCGCGCAGCGCTCGCTGTCGATGATCGGCAAGAACCTTGGCGGCGTCGTTCCGCAGCCGGGTTCCTTCACGCCCGCGGACGAAGAAATTCTCGCCGCCGCCGATGGCCTGCTGCCGATCTGCCGCGCCGCCATGGACGGGCAGCAGATCCATCAGGCGCTGAACGCGGTCTGGGGCGTCGTCGCCGAGGCGAACCGCTATTTCGCCAACCAGGCGCCGTGGCAGCTGCGCAAGACCGATCCGGACCGCGCCGCGACCGTGCTCTACGTCACGGCCGAGGTGATCCGCCAGATCGCCATCCTGTCGCAGCCGGCCATGCCGGGTTCGTCCGCGAAGCTGCTCGACCTGCTGGCGATCCCGGAAGCCGGCCGCAGTTTCCCATCTCTGGGGGCCGCCGGTCGGCTCGCGCCCGGTTCGACCCTGCCCACCCCGGCCGGCGTGTTCCCGCGCTATGTCGAGGCGGAAGAGGCCGAAAAGTCGGCGTAAGAACATTCCCGGGCCGAGCCACAGGGTTCAGCCCGGATCTTCCTTCCGGAATCGGCCTCCAACCCCACCACATTCAAGGAAGACCCTCACCCGACCCTCTCCCGCAAGCGGGCGAGGGCTTTTGGGCTGGAGTGGTTGCAATGTCGGAGCCGCTCTTCTCGAAGGACTGGGTGCGGCGCGCCCCCTCTACCGCTTGCGGGAGAGGGTTGGGGTGAGGGGCTTTCTTCTTTCCAGCCGGTCCCTTTGCCAGACCTAACCCGGCGCCAGGCGGTCGTTGATCCGCTGCACGGTGGCGATGGTTTCCGATTCACGCGTGCGCCGCAGGGCGAAGTCCTGTCCTGCCGCCGCGATCTCGCGGCAGGCCTGGTCGTGCGCCCGGCACCACTCGACCTTCTCGACGATATCGGACAGATCCGCCGCGACCGGTATGTAGTGCGTCCACGGCACGAACTCGTCGTAGAACCATTGCCGGAAGCCGGAAGGCGACGCGACTTTCAGCACGCAGCAGCCGAGCAGCATCCGCGTATAGAGATTGCCCCAGCTGTTGGTCGGGCCATCGATGTCGAGCGCGAACTTGACGTCGATCCAGCGCGCCGGAGGCACGTAGCTACCGAGGATGCCGTGCGCCTCCATCGCCTGCCGCGCCGGATGCGCGGCGCGGTCGCGCTCGGGCACGATCAGGCGCACATCGACGTCGTCGAGCCCCCTGAGCGCCAGGCAGAGCCGCACGCGCTGCTTCAGGTTGGGATCGTCGATGTCCATCGCTTCGGTCGTGGTGTCGCCATGGCCGGAAATGGCGCCCCGCCAGAGCAGCATGTCGCTGCGCGCCGCCCACTGGCCCGGCCGGTTCTCGGCCAGCCGGCGGAAGGCCTGGTAGATCTCGGGCTTCATGAAGCCGGGATCGGGCACCAGCAGCGATTGGGGCTCGTCGGAGCAATAGGCCAGTTCGTTGGCGATGTTGCCGCCGCCGTCCGAAATGTTCGCTGTCGCCGACGTCACGCCAGGCGCCGTGCGGGCCATGATGTGGATCAGGGGCGGCAGTCGCCGCCAGACCATCTCGAACTGGTGCGGGTCGCGCGCCATCAGATCGAGGTCGAGCGAGACATGCAGCTGCGTCCCGATCCGTTCGAAGTCGATCTGGTAGCGATGGCGGGCGGTCTCGGCGGACTGCGTCAGCACCAGCGACGAGGGAGCACCCTGCATGGCTGGCAGGCGGGCGGCCAGCTTGCGCACGAGGGCCTCTTCCTTGAGGCGCCTTGGAAGGATCGCATAGAAAGTGCGTTGGCTGAGTTGCAAGTACGAATCCCCGGCCGCCTGCGGTCACTTGCGGCACTGTAGTGGTGCGATCTCGCCACTGTCCACAATGGTCGACAGCGTGGCTGTTAGCCGCTACTGACTGCGCACGAAGCACCCCATATTGCGGCCATGACACCATCCATGACGCACTCATCCGAACCGTTGAACAGAATGCTGGTCGATAGCCACTGTCATCTCGATTTCGCCGACTTCGATACCGATCGCGAGGCGCTGATGCAGCGCGCCCGGGACGCCGGGATCGGCCTCATGGTCACCATCTCGACCCGCGTCCGCCAGTTCGACAGGATCCGCGCCCTCGCCGAGGCGCATGACGAAGTCTACTGCTCGGTCGGCACCCATCCGAACAGCGCGCATGAGGAGCCGGACATCACGACCGACGAACTGGTCGCGCTGTCGGCCCATCCGAAGGTGGTTGCGATCGGCGAGGCCGGGCTCGACTATTTCTACGGCGCCGAGCACAAGCTGCTGCAGGCGCAGGGGCTGCGCCGTCATATCGCCGCCGCCCGCATCACGCAGCTGCCGCTGGTGATCCATGCCCGCGACGCCGACGCCGACATGATCGCGATCCTGCGCGACGAGATGGGGAAGGGGGCCTTCCCCGCCATCCTGCACTGCTTCTCGTCCGGTGCGGAGCTGGCGAAGGTCGGCCTGGAGCTCGGCCTCTACGTCTCCTTCTCCGGCATCCTGACCTTCAAGAGCGCGCAGTCGATTCGCGATGTCGCCGGCTTCGTGCCGATGGACCGCCTGCTGGTGGAGACCGACGCGCCCTATCTCGCCCCCGTGCCGCATCGCGGCCAGCGCAACGAGCCGGCCTATGTGCGCGACACCGCCGCCGTGCTGGCCGAGGTCAAGGGCGTGTCGGCGGAGACGATCGCCGAAGCGACGACGGAGAACTTCATGCGTCTCTTCACCAAGGTGCCGCGCGACGCGCTGGCAGGCCCCACGGCGGTGCCGCATGGCTGAGGGCGGGGCAGGGGCTGTCCGGGCCGATCGGCTGCGGATCACGGTGCTCGGCTGCGGCGCATCGCCCGGCGTGCCGCGCATCGGCAATGACTGGGGCGCGTGCGACCCGTCCAACCCGAAGAACCGGCGCACCCGATCCTCGATCCTCATCGACGCCTTCCGTGGCGATCACCCCTATCCGACGCGGATCCTCGTCGATGCCGGCCCCGACGTGCGCAACCAGCTGCTCGACGCGCGCGTCGATCGCGTCGACGCCGTGCTCTTCACCCATCCGCATGCCGACCATACGCACGGCATCGACGACCTTCGGTCGTTCTGGCTCGATACCCACCGCCTGGTGCCCGTCTATTCCGACGATTTCACGCAGGAGCGGCTGGAGGAGGCGTTCGGCTATTGTTTCCGGACGCCGGCCGGCGGCAGCTATCCGCCGATCCTCGGCCGGACGCGGATCGAGGCAGGGCAGGGCTTTTCGATCGACGGTCCGGGAGGCAAGGTCGACATCCTGCCGATCCGCCAGATTCATGGCGACATCGACAGCCTCGGCTTCCGGATCGGCGGCTTCGTCTATTCGAGCGATATCAGCGCCATCCCCGACGAAAGCCTGCCGCATTTCGCCGAGATGCAGCTCTGGATGGTCGATGCGTTGCGCTGGCGGCCGCATCCGAGCCATTTCAGCGTCGACGACACGCTCGCCTGGCACGAGCGCCTGCGGCCGCGCAAGACGATCCTGACCCACATGCATGGCGATCTCGACTACGCGGCCCTTGCGGCGCGCATCCCTGGCGACGTCGAGCCGGCCTACGACGGAATGGTATTCTCGCTCGGCCTCTGAGCGGCATTAACCATGGGATGCCGTATTCGTCGCACTGGCCCGACCGAAAAGGACATGCCAATCTCGGAATCATAACAGCGGCGGACCATCGGGAACCGGCGCCCGGGAAAGGGGATACTGCTTAATGAAGAGCCGAAACGCGGCTTGGTCCGTCTTCGGGATCGGCGCAGTCGCCGTATCGATCTACATCCTCTACCGCGAGTTTCGTCGCATCTCGTTCGCTGAAGTGGCGGACAGTCTCGCCGCGATAACGCTCGGAAACTGGGCTCTGGCGATCTGCGCCACCCTCGTCGCCTATGCCGCGCTCGCCTGGTACGACCGGATCGCCATCCAGCATCTCGGCAAGAAAGTCTCCTGGCTCTTCATCTCGCTCTGCTCGTTCACGACCTATGCGCTGTCGCATAATATCGGCGCATCTGTGATCTCCGGCGCCGTGGTGCGCTACCGGGCCTATTCGACGCGCGGCCTGACGGCCCAGGAAATCGGCCTCCTCATCGTCTTCTGCTCCTTCACCTTCGCGCTCGGCACCGTGCTGATGGGTGGCTTCGTGCTGACGATCGAGCCGCATATCGTCCGCCGGCTGGTGGACGTGCCGGACTGGGTGTCCTTCAGCGCCGGCATCATCCTGCTCGCCATGGTCGGGCTCTATGCCCTCGGTTCCTGGCGGCACTTCCCGCCATGGCAGTTCAAGCGCTTTACGCTGCAATATCCGCGCTTGCCGATCGTCACGCGCCAGATGCTGGCAGGGCCGCTGGAACTCGCCGCCGCTGCCGCGATCATTTATTTCGCACTGCCGGCAGCCGGAAATCCCGGCTATCTCGTCATTCTCGGCGTGTTCCTCGCCTCGTTCACGCTCGCGCTTCTGTCGCATGCGCCCGGCGGTCTTGGCGTGCTGGAGGTGACCTTCCTGGCGGCGCTCCCTGAGCTCAATCCCAACGACGTTCTGGCCGCGCTGATCGTCTTCCGGCTGCTCTACCTGCTCATTCCATTCGGCTTCGCGCTCATCGTCGTGCTGCTATTCGAAAAGACGCAGCTTGGCCGCAAGGACTCCGAGGCGTAGCGGGCAGGGCGGGGGAGGTGAACTGCCCTGCTCTTCCACGGCCGCAGGGTCGATCGGTGCGGCCGTTCCGATTCCTCGTAAGCGCATTTTTATAATATATATCAATTAATTATTGGCGGATCCTGATCCGTTTTATAGCTCCCGAAATAATTGAGGCCGCGGCGATGTCTCGTCCGCGGCCTCGTTGTTTTCACCTCGAAGGCCGGTGATCAGGCCTTGGCTTTCCCGTGCCGGGCAAGCCAGCGGGCGTTGTAGCCCAAGGGATCCTGCGGCAGCCGTTCGACCGGAACGCCGAGATTGGCGGCGCGGATGCGGGCGATGTCGGCCTTGGGCTTGCGCTCCATCGTCAGGACTCCGTTCTGTTCCTGATAGGTGTCGGTCAGCTGCGTGTAGCAATAGCCCGCGAGCAGGGTCGATTCCGTCGTCGGGCGCAGCACGTCGGCATAGCGGACGAGGAAGTCGTCGGCGTCCTTCGCCTGGCTGTAGCCCCAGCCGGCTTCCTGGCCCATGAAGAAGGCGATACCGCCAAACTCCGTCAGCATGACCGGCTGGCCCGCCCAGGCATGGCCCTCGAGAGCAAGGGCGCGGCCCGCCGAGCGGAAGGTCGTCAGCGTGTCGCGGAAGACCGTCTCCGAGCGATAACGGCCATCGAGTACGTCGCCGCTATGGTGGTAGTCGTGCACGGCGAAGATGTCGGTCGCCATCTGCTCCCAGCCGTCATTGCCGCTCACCGGCCGCGACGGATCGAGGGACTTGGTGAGATGGTACAGCGCCTGCTGGTAGCTGCGCTGGCGCGCGTCGTGGGGCAGCTCGGGAATGCCCCAGGACTCGTTGAACGGCACCCAGGCGACGATGCAGGGATGCGAATAGTCGCGCTCGATCGCTTCCTGCCACTCGGCCGAAAGGCGCGTGATTGCCTCGGTCGAGAAGGAGTATGCGCTCGGCATCTCCTCCCAGACCAGCAGACCGAGCACGTCGGCCCAGTAGAGATAGCGCGGGTTCTCGATCTTCTGGTGCTTGCGGGCGCCGTTGAAGCCCAGTTGCTTCGTCAGTTCGACGTCGCGGCGGAGTTCCTCGTCGCTGGCCGTCATGATGCCTTCGCGCCAGTAGCCCTGGTCGAGCACCAGGCGGAGGAAATAGGAACGGCCGTTCATGACGAAACGGCCATTCGCGGTCGAGACGCCGCGCATCGCCGTGTAGCTCTTGACCGCATCGACGACATTGCCGGCGGCGTCGATCACCGCCACTTCGGCGTCGATCAACTGCGGATGCTCCGGCGACCAGACATATTCGGCGCGCGCGTCATCGATGCCGGGGTCGGGGAGGGCGAGCACGCGGCGGGTGTCCTTGCCGGTCAGCGCATATTCGTCCTCGACCAGCACCCGCCCCGCGAGTGAAAGCTTGACCTTGAGCCGGCATCCGGACGGCCGCGCGACGCGCGCATCGAGGCGGATCTCGAAGCGGGCGAAATCGGCCGTCCAGTGCAGGCGGTCGACATGGCTTTTGCCGACGCGCTCGATCCAGACGCTCTGCCAGATGCCGGTCGTACGCGGATACCAGATGCCATGCGGAGCCGCGAGCCAGTCCTGCTTGCCGCGCGGCTTGTGCATGTCGGCCGGGTCGTCCTCGGCGCGCACGACGATCTCGAACGACCGCCCCTTGATCAGGGCGCCGAGCGCGATGGGGACGGGCGTGTGGCCGCCTGTATGGGAGGCGGCGTGCTGGCCGTCGATCCAGATGTCGCTGATATAGTCGATGGCGCCGAAATGCAGGATCAGGTCGTGCGCGTCATCCGGCGCTAGGCCCTCGGGCAGTTCAACCGTCCGGCGGTACCAGACAACCGGGTGAAAACCCTCGTCCCGAATGCCGCTGCGCGGCGATTCCGGCACGTAGGGCACGTTGATCGTGAGCGGGAAATCCGGCTGATCCGGCCGCTGCCATTGCGCGGCATCGTCATAGGCGAACTGCCAGGCGCCATCGAGCAGCTGCCACTGGCTGCGCTCCATCTGCGGGCGCGGATGGGTACTGTAGATCAAGGAATTTCCTCCAATTCCAGCACGACAAGACGCAGTCGGGCGTCGGCGCAACGTCAGGACGCGGCGCCGTTTGGCCCAAGGGCAGGGGACTGCCCTCCTCCATTCTGCGATGACCGTCTCGATCAATGGTATTATGATAAGATTGACGAATTGGGGTGTCAAATCGGGAGCCGAAACGCCCAAATTCGAGGCGAAAATGGCCGAATGCCGCCAAATCAGCGCGCCGGGGTCGCGGCTTCGCCCGAAAGCGGCCCCATTGAGGCCGGGAATCAGGGGCCTAATGCGTCCATCGCTCCGCTGAGCAGAGGAACCGCCATGGATATCAACGACGAGCTTTCCGAGAAGACGTTTCCGCGCGTGCCGCGTCTGGTGCTGCTGGGATCGGCCTCGCTCGCCGCCGTGCTTTGCGCCGGCTTCGTCGCGAACGCCATGCTGACCCGGTCGCAATTGCCGGCGTCGAGCGCGCCGGCGACCGCGCAGATGTATGTGTTGCCCGAGGAAGGCGCATCCGACACGGCGGCCGCGCCGATCCTGGACGCCGATCCGCTGCCGACGGCCGAAGTATCGCCCGACACCACCACGCCGCAGGCCGAGACAAAGGTGGCCGCCATTCCGCCCAAGCCGCTGAGCAAGCCGGCTGAAGCCAGGGTCACCGAAGCCAAGACCGGTCCGGCCAAGCCTCGCTGCGAGGCCGATGAGTGCGTCTCGTGGGAGACGACCGTCAACAAGGCGCTGGCAGCCTCTGCGAGCCCTGGTGAGGCGCGGGTGATGCCGCCGCACGGCACGATGCAAGCTGTTGGTCCGCAGCCCATGCCGGCTGCCATAGAGCCGCCGATGACCATTCCGCAAGATGAGCCGATGCTGATCGAGCGCGAGGCATCGACCGTCGGCGGCCTGGCCAAGTCAGCGGCTACGAGCGTTGTCACGCAGAGCGGCCGGCTGGTCGACAACCTGATGCGCTGGAGCGACAAGACCGTGACCAAGCTGGTGACGCCGCCGCGCTGGGCCTCGGCGGATGAAACGCCATCGACGTCGCCGACACCGTAGCCGGCAGGCGACGCATCACGCTCAAGGTTTGCGGGCGGCAGATCGGCTAGACCCGTCAGGCCGCAGCTCAATCCCCAGCCAGCCCGGGTATCCGATATAGTTCCATAATATATCTTATGCGAATTGAGGATGTTGGAGTGGAGCTGGGACGTTGCACGACATCGAAGTCCCCTCAACCGCCATAGAGCCCTTCGCAGAACGGCGGTACGCTCTCTGTGACACCGGAGCGGCTGGAGCGTTGAGCGCGTCGTCGTCGTGACCGTGTTGCCGCAGGCCCGCGTCAGCCCCGCTGTCGGGTGAAGCTCGATACGCGGCGGTCGCTACGCCAGGCGGTGAGCAAGGCCTCGACATTGGCGTCGACGCTGTCCGTCGAGTTCAGCTCGATGTCGTATGCCTTGCCGACATGGATGGTCTCGTAATCCTGACGGGCGCTGCCAATCGGCCGGTCGCCGCGCGCCGCCTCTCTCTCGACCAGAAGCCCCAGCGGACAATGGACGCCGGCGAAGAACACGTCGTGCTGCGCAAGCAGCCTCGCCAACATCTCCAGCCAGTTTTCCTTGTCGAGGATGTGCTCGAGGATCAGGTTGTTGCCGGCGTCCGCATAGGCCTTCAGGGAGCCGTGGAAGCCGTCGAAGAAGGCCGACCGGGCGTCGGCCCAGCGAAACTCGCCGCTCTTGAAGCGTCGCGTCGGCAGCACGCCGGCGTCGCGCAGATGATCGATCGAGATATGCCAGAACGGCATCTCGATCCGGTCCTGCAGCGCCTTGGCGATGGTCGACTTGCCGGAGCTGGATGCGCCGTGGAGAAAAATGATCTGTGCCATCCCGGCCTCCTGCTGGTTGAGACGCGGGATATGGCAGCCCTGTGACGGCAGCAAGACGCTTCATGGGCGGATGCTGCATTCTCCTCCATATCATTGATATGACGTCGTTTTATTCGATCGGGCAGGGCGGATCAACGCTGGCTCCGATATTCCAGGGCGAGGCGGGAGGCGAGCGCCCTGCCCGGTTCCTGCGCCCTCCTCTGCCGCTGCGATGGCGGCAGGTCAGCGATCCTTGAAGCCAATCGAGGCATGTGTCCCGTCGCAGAACGGCTTGTTGGCCGATTGGCCGCAGCGGCACAACGTCATCCGGTTCCGGGTCTCGTAAGGCGTGCCGTCAGCAGCTTCGACGGGAATGCCGCCTCGCACCCAGAGCGGCCCGGCGACGCCCTTCTGCGGGTCCTCGACGATCACGATTGAGGGCGGCAGTTCGGGCTCGACCGGTTGGCGCGTCCCGTAGTCCCAGGCGACCAGCCGGCCGGAAGGACATTGGCCGACCTGCCGGACGAAGGCGGCGCGCTCGGGTTCTAGCCTCGCCTCTGACACTGTGTTCCAGACTTTGCCGTCGCGATCGCAGAAGCGCGCGAAAGCACAGAGCGACTCGGCGTCGGTGAGCGCCAGCGCCGGTCCGTCGATCTCCTGCGCCATAACTGCGTAGGACCGTCTGGCGGCCGTCTCGTCGCCGACGAAGCCGATGCGCGTGTGGGTGTCGTCACAGAACGGCTTGGTCGCCGAACGGCCGCAGCGGCAGAGCTTGTAGGCCACCGTCGCCGGCTCGATCGTTTCGATCTCGACCCACTCGACGGAATCGCCCGCCGCGTTGGCGCCGATGGCCTGTCGGCTCAACGGAACCCGCCCACGAACCAGATACGGCCCGTCCTTCGTGACGGTGATCTTCATGCCGGATGCAGCGTTGTTGTTCACGGTGCGGTCCTTCCGGAGAATGGCCAAATCGACCCGCAGCGGATCGCGACGCGGTCCCAGGGCAGGCGCACGGTTTCAACTGGCGTTCCGAAGGAGAGATTCAATCCAGGGCAGTGCCGTGCTGCGGATCGGCTCGGTCGGGCGGGGACCAAGTCCCTGCCCCGTCATGTGCGCTTCATCGTCTCCGGGATAGCTGCCACATTCCCGCAAACCGCACGGTCCCCTGCATCATGACATCGATTCTCTCAGACAGCCGGCTCAACCGCTATTCGGCCGCGACGCAGACAGAGCCGCCCCGGCATCTGGGCCGTCGTTACGACCGGAGCGGCACCTTCCTGTCCGAACCCGGCAATACCGTCGTCTGCCATCTGGTCGAGGGATCGCCGTCGCAGCAGGCGATCGTGGAAGTCCGCCGCCGCATGCAGGCTGAGCCCGATGCCGGCCGCCTGGCGTTCACGCCTGTATCCAGCCTCCACATGACGCTGTTCCAGGGCATCATCGAATATCGCCGCAGCTTGCCGTTCTGGCCGTCCGACATGCCGCTCGACACCGACATCGACGTCATGACGGCTCACTATCGGGACAAGCTGAAGGATTTTCACGGCGCCGGACCGTTCCAGGTCCGTGTGATCGACGTCGTTCCGACCGGACTGACCGTCGCCGGCGCCACCGACGAGGACGAACGACGGATGCGGGCGTGGCGTGACGCCTTCGCCGAGGCGTTCGGCTACCGCCACCCCGACCATGACGACTACGTCTTCCACGTCACTCTCGCCTACATGATCGACTGGCTGGCCGAGGATCGGCTTTCGGCGTGGGAAGCGCTGTTCGACGACTGCCTCGGCCTGCTCGCGCGCGAGGCGCCGATCCTCGAACTGCGGCCGCCGGCCTTCTGCAGCTTCGAGGACATGAACCATTTCGAGGAACGGCTGGTCCTGGAATAGGGCCCGCTGCGATTGGCGAGGGCCGGATCGTCGCCCTGCCCTCGCCGCCGCATATGGACGTTCGTGTCCCGCGCCCCGCCGGCCCTACTCGGCCGCCTCGAGCGCCGGATAGTCGGTGTAGCCCCTGGCGCCCGGCGTGTAGAAGGTCGAGGCATCCGGTTCGTTCAGCGGCGCGTCGATGGCGAAGCGCTTGGCGAGGTCGGGCGACGCGATGTACTTGCGGCCGAAGGCGACGGCGTCGGCCGAGCCTTCCCGGATCAGACGCTCGGCGTCGGCCTTGCTCATCCGCTCATTGGCGATGACGACGCCGCCAAAGGCCCGCTTGATCTCGGCAAGGAGGCTGTCCGGCTCCTCGCGCTCGATCACGAACAGGAAGGCGATGCCCCGCCGCTTCAGCTGTTCCGCCAGATAGGTGAACAGGGCGCGCGGGTTGCTGTCGCCCATGGCATGGTCGTCGCCGCGCGGCCGGATATGGGCGGCGACGCGATCCGGTCCCCAGACCGATATCGCCGCGTCCACGATCTCCAGCATGAGCCGGGTGCGGTTCTCGATCGAACCGCCATACTGGTCGGTGCGATGGTTGCTGCTGTCCTGCAGGAACTGGTCGAGCAGGTAGCCATTGGCGCCATGCACGTCGACGCCGTCGAAGCCGGCTCGCTTGGCGTTCTCGGCGCCGCGACGGAAATCCTCGATGATGCCGGGGATCTCGCTCGTCTCCAGAGCGCGCGGCACGACATAGGGACGGATCGGACGCAGCAGGCTGACATGGCCGGGGATTCGGATGGCCGAGGGCGCGACCGGCAGATCGCCGCCGAGCAGTTCGGGATCCGAAATGCGGCCCACATGCCAGAGCTGAGACACCATCCGCCCTCCGGCGGCGTGAACGGCATCGGTGACCTGCCGCCAGCCTTCAACCTGGGCGTCGGACCAGATGCCGGGCGTGCCTAGATAGCCCACGCCCTGCGCGCTGACGCTGGTCGCCTCGCTGATGATGAGGCCGGCATTGGCGCGCTGCGCGTAATATTCGGCCATCAGCTTGTTCGGGACGCGCTCGGCCCCTGCCCGGCTGCGCGTCAGGGGAGCCATGACAATGCGATTAGGCAGGTGAAGCGCGCCGGCCTGAAGCGGCTCAAAAAGCAGGGACATGCGGGACGAATTCCTTGGCGTCACAAGTTGTCAGTTTTCCTGACCACTATAGGGCGTATGGCGACGGCTGCAATCGCCGATCGAGAGCGTCTCGAGCAAAGTGGATACCGGCTCGCGTGAAGAAGACGCGGCCAGACAAAGAACCGGAACCCCTCCGTGCCCCCATGAAACACGGAAGGGTTCTAGCCCGGACGCGGCATCTTGAAGGCATGGCGCGGCGCGCGGAATTCGCCCCGCACGCTGCCAATGCCGAGCTCGAAGCTGTCGGCGATGCGGTTGGCGCGATCGATGAAGATGGCGGCGCCATCAGGCGGCATGATTTCGCTCGCCGTGGCGCGGAAGAGCGCCAGCCAGCGGTCGAAATGCGCCGCCTCGATCGGCAGGCGCAGATGCTTCTGCATCGGCCGGCCCTGGTAGCGGCCGGTTCTGAGCACGACGTTCGACCAGAAGGCGCAGAGCTTGTCGAGATGCTCGGGCCAGTCATCGACCTGGGCCTCGAAGATCGGGCCGATCAAGCTGTCGCGGCGGACGCGGTCGTAGAAGGTGTGCACGAGGGTCTTGATCGACGCTTCATCGACGCCGGGAATGGCCACCCCAAATCCGCTGGTCTCGCCGGTCATGATCCACTCCGCTGCGTCCGAATGCCTCTCAGCTAGGCGGTAGCCCCCTGCCCCACAAGCCCCGCGTGACAAGCAGCCGCAAGCCGCGCCAAGGTTTCACAGGCCCCGCCAAGGATTCAATTGACAGACCGGGGCCTCTCCGACATCTAGGCGACCAGAAATAGAACAATGAAAAGGTAGCCCGTCCCGTCGACCCTGTCCGCGCCCCTGGCGCGGCGCGCCTGACGCCTGTCGCACCGGACCAGCCACCGACCAACCACGACCGAGACATGCCCGCATGAACAGCGAAGCGCCGCGCATTTCCTTTGTCAGCCTCGGCTGCCCCAAGGCCCTGGTCGATTCCGAGCGGATCCTGACCCATCTGCGCGCCGAGGGTTACGAGCTCTCGCGCCATCATGACGGCGCCGATGTCGTCATCGTCAACACCTGCGGCTTCCTCGACAGCGCCAAGGCGGAATCGCTCGAAGCGATCGGCACGGCGATGAAGGAGAACGGCAAGGTGATCGTCACCGGCTGCATGGGCGCCGAGCCCGAGCAGATCCGCGAGGCGTTCCCCAACGTGCTGGCGATCACCGGTCCGCAGCAATATGAGAGCGTGCTCGGCGCGGTGCACACCGCCGTGCCGCCGGCGCACGACCCGTTCGTCGACCTGGTGCCGCCGCAGGGCATCAAGCTGACCCCGCGCCACTACGCCTATCTGAAGATTTCCGAGGGCTGCAACAACCGCTGCTCCTTCTGCATCATCCCGAAACTGCGCGGCGACCTCGTCAGCCGCCCGGCCGGCGACGTGCTGCGCGAGGCCGAGCGCCTGGTGAAGGCCGGCGTCAAGGAGCTGCTCGTCATCTCGCAGGATACGAGCGCCTATGGCGTCGACATCAAGTACGAGGCCAGCAAGTGGCGCGACCGCGAGGTGCGCGCGAAGTTCCTCGACCTGTCGCAGGCGCTCGGCGAGCTCGGCGCCTGGGTGCGCATGCACTATGTCTACCCCTACCCGCATGTCGACCAGGTCGTCGAGCTGATGGCCGAGGGCAAGATCCTTCCCTATATCGACATCCCGTTCCAGCATGCGAGCCCGAACGTCCTGAAGGCGATGCGCCGTCCGGGCAACCAGGTGAAGACGGCCGACCGCATCCATAAGTGGCGCGAGATCTGCCCGGACCTCGCCGTGCGCTCGACCTTCATCGTCGGCTTCCCCGGCGAGACGGACGAGGATTTCGAATTCCTGCTCGAATGGCTGGACGAGGTGAAGCTCGACCGCGTCGGCTGCTTCAAGTTCGAACCGGTCGAGGGCGCGCCGGCGAACGAGCTGGCCAATCCGGTTCCGGAAGAGGTCAAGGAAATCCGCTGGCACCGCTTCATGAAGCGGCAGCAGGAAATCAGCGCCAAGCGCCTCGCCAAGAAGGTCGGCCGCCGCATCCCAGTCATCATCGACGAGACGACGGGCCTGACCGCCAAGGGCCGCACGGTCTGGGACGCGCCGGAGATCGATGGCGCGATCCACCTGACGTCGCGCCGTCCGATGCGCGTCGGCGAAATCTATACGGCCAAGGTCGAGAGCGCGGACGCCTACGACCTGCACGGCGTGGTCGTCTGATTGGCTGGGGGGCCTTGCGGCGCCGGGCCCCTCGCCCTATCAGCCGGTGACCTTCTGGGCGAGCGCCTGCAGGCGCTCCGCCGGCGCGCGGCCGATCAGGAGCCGCGCCTGTCCGCCCGAAGCCCAGTGAACTACGGTGAATCCGTCGAGTTCCTCCGTGGTCGGCGCCCTCTCCCTCTGGTCGGGGTCGGCGATCACGCAATAGGCGATCGGCCCGTGCTGCGGATCGAGATAGGCGATCTGCACCAGCGGGCGGCCATGGAAATCGAAGAGCTGCGCGCCGCGGAACGACAGTCCCGGAAACGCGTCCGGCACGGATGACAGGTCGACGCCGAGCTTGGCCGACGCGGCCTGGAGTTCTGCCGCCGCGCGCTCGGGCGTCGGCGTCAGGGCCAGCGTGTCCGCCGTCGTCAACGACCAGTATTCCGCCACCGCCTGCCGCCAGCCCTCTGCCGCGGCCTCGGTCACGGCCGCGTCTCGATCGACCCGGCCGCTGAGCGACATGCCGACCACCCCGCCGAGCACGAACAGGGCGAGCGCAGCCGCGACGAGCCGAGGCTGCCATTTCGGTAGGCTCCAGCTGCGGGCGCGCGGCCGTTCGAGCACGAGTCGGGTCTCGTCGGACGCGATCGCGGCGGCAAGCCGCGCTTCGAGCCGCGCGCGCGGGGCGTCGGCGCCAAGGGCGGCAAAGGCCGGCGCGATCAAACGCCCGCCCCGCTCGATCCGCTCCAGCCGGGCCAGGAGCGGCTGGTCGCTCGCAAGCCGCGCCGCCAGCTTGTCCCGCTCCTCGACCGACAGCGCGCCGTCGAGATAGGCGATCAGCCTCGCATCGTCCGGATGACTAGTGTCCGTCATCGCCGCCTCGTTCTGTCTCCTCGCGCCGCTCCGTCGCGTCCGACAATCCGCCGAGCCGCTCGCGGACCGTCGCGAGCCGGCTCATCACCGTGCCGATCGGAACACCCAGGAATTCGGCCGCCTCGCGGTAGGAGAACCCTTCGGCATAGACGAGCAGCACGGTCTCCCGCTGCGCCTCGGCCAGCTTTCCGATCTCCCTTAACACTTGGGAGGCAAGAATATTCGTCTCGATCTCGTGACGACCGTCGACGACCAGCGCGATCTCGGCATCGACGATCCCGGCGCCCTGGCGGACGCGCTGGGAGCGCAGCTCATTGATCCAGATCGAACGCTGGATGGCGAACAGCCAGCGGTCGAGCCGCGTGCCGGGAAGGAACTGGTGCGACCGCTCCAGTGCGCGCACGCAAGTAGCCTGGACCAGATCTTCGGCAGTATCGCGGTTGCGCGACAGGACGAGCCCATAGCGCCAGAGCGCTTCGAGATGAAGCGCGAGGTCCGCCTTCACAGCATCGTGATCCGTTCTCGACATGGGCTACCGAATAGGGCTCCCGCCCCTGCTGTTCTTGCCGCGACTCTCGTCTCACGGGCGAGAGGAAACCAGTCGGAGGGTCCGATGACAACCATGTTCGAAAAGACAACGCGTTCCGTGCTGACGCTCGCCTTCATCGGCCTGCTGGCCTCGACCGGCGCCGCCCTCGCCTCCAGTGGAGGAGGTGGAGGAGGCGGAGGTGGTGGCGGCGGCGGCGGGGGCGGTGGTGGTGGGGGTAGCAGCGGCGGAGGCGGAGGTGGCGGCAGCAGCAGTGGAAGCAGCAGCGGCGGCGGTGGCAGCAGCCATTTCATGCCGTCCAACCAGGTCTGCAAGCGCGGCATGGTCTACAACATGAACCTGCAGCGTTGCGTCAAGGCGCAGCATAGCGGCCTCGATGACAAGCAACTGCTGCAACAGGGCCGTCAGCTGGCGCTGGCCGGCTATTACGACAACGCCCTCGACGTCCTCGACGCCGTGCAGGACAAGCACGACGCCGTCGTGCTGACCTATATCGGCTACAGCCACCGCAAGAAGGGCGATACCGATGTCGGCATCGACTTCTACAAGCAGGCGCTGGCGATCGATCCCAACAATGTGAATACCCATGAATATCTGGGTGAAGGCTATGCCAGCGCCGGTCGCACGGAATTGGCCCAGGCCGAGTTGGTCGTCGTGCAGAAGCTGTGCGGCAACACGGAATGCGAGCAATACGAGGAACTCGCCTCCGCGTTGGCGGGCAAGCCGGTCGAATAGGCGGGATCCGGCACAGAAACCGGCGGCGCCGTCTCGGATGCCGCCGGTTCGCGCGTCACCACTTCGTGACCCGAGGGGCGCGTCGCGGATATCGAATAGTGCGTCGGCAAGGACTAGCCTCCCGTCGGCACCACGCCGACGGAGACATGCCGATGAACTCGGTACCAGCCCGTGCCCCTCTCGCGATCTCGTGTGTCGCCCTGCTCAGCCTGGCCGCGACGGCTCCGGCCTTCGGCTATTGCGGTCATGGTAGGACGGTTCATGCGCGCATGCCGCCATGCGGCAACCAGCAGATCTGGGACACCCAGTTCCAGCGCTGCCTTTCCTATAGCGCGCACGGCCCGCCCGATCAGCAAGCCTGGCCACGGGGGCCGAGCTGGGCTTCGAACTACAATTACGGCCGGGCCATGACCGACTGGAACCAGTAGTCGCGGTCTGCAGGCCGTGCGGTCCAGACACGATACCGATCGACACCGGCCGCCGAGTTGGCTACCGCGGCGCGCGGCGCGTGCCGGATGCGAATCCCTGACCTGGAGAGATAGGCATGAACCTGATCCGGTTTCCGAGCGCCGCCATGACTGCGCATGCCGGCAGTCCCACGGTGGCGGCGACGCTGCGATCGCTGGTGACGGTGGTGCCCCCGCATCGGATCCCGCAATCCGTGGCCAAGGAACGGGCGCGCGAGGTGTTCGGCTCGCGCATGCCCTTCTTCGACCAGTTGGAGCAGGTGTTCGATAACGCCGCCATCGAGGCGCGCTACAGCTGCCTGCCGGTCGAGTGGTTCCTGGGGCCGGCCGATTTCGAGGAGAAAACCCGGCTCTACCAGCAGCACGCGACCACCCTCGCCCATGACGCCGCCCGCCTGGCGCTCGAGCGGGCGCACTTGCAACCGCAGGATATAGACGTCATCGTCTTCGTCTCCTCGACCGGCATCTCGACGCCCAGCATCGAGGCGCGGCTGATGAACAGGATCCCCTTCCGATCGGATGTGATGCGGCTGCCGATCTTCGGGCTCGGTTGCGCCGGTGGCGTACTGGGGCTGACCCGCGCGACCCAGATGACCCGCTCGCAGGCAGGGCTCCGCTGCCTGCTCATCGTTGTCGAGCTGAGCAGCCTCGCCTTCCGCTATGATCGGCTGACCAAGAGCAACCTCGTCGCCAGCGCGCTGTTTGGCGACGGCGCGGCGGCGGCGGTCATCAGCAGCGACCCGCGCGACGCCGGCTCTCCGGCGCTCGGCATAGGCGGCGAGCATTCCTGGGCGAACACGCTCGACGTCATGGGCTGGAACATCGACGCGAACGGCTTCGACGTGATCTTCCAGCAGAGCATCCCGCAGATCATCGCCGAACACTATCCGGCGGCCCTCGACGGCTTTCTCTCCCGCCACGGCTTGACGCGCGCCGATATCGACCGGCCGTGCTGCCATCCGGGCGGCGCCAAGGTCATGGACGAGCTGGAGAAGGTGTTCGACTATCCGAAATTCGGCCTCGACGCGGAACGGCGCGTGCTGGCGGCCTATGGCAACATGTCGGCGCCCACGGTGCTGTTCGTGCTGGAAGACCTGCTGAAGACCGGTCGGCGAGGCGATATGCTGGCTTCGTCGCTGGGGCCTGGCTTCACGGCGGCGTTCCAGATGGTGACGCTCGGCGGAGAAGCCGGCGAAGCATAGGAAGGACCCACGATGCTGGGATGGGCCTATTGGCTGCTCATCGCCGTCGCGCTGCAGCGCCTCGTCGAGCTGGCGCGCGCCAACCGCAACACGCGCCGCCTGCTTGAGCTCGGCGGACGTGAGGTCGGGGCGGAGCACTATCCCCTGATCGTGGCGCTGCACGCCTGCTGGCTGTTGGCGCTGACCCTGCTGACCTCGCCGGATCCGCCGGTCAACTGGGGCCTGATCGCCGTGTTCGCGCTGCTGCAGGCCCTGCGGATCTGGGTTCTGGCAAGCCTCGGTCCCTACTGGACGACCCGCATCATCACGCTCGACGACGCGCCCCTGCAACGCAAGGGGCCGTACAGGTTCATGCGGCACCCCAATTACCTGATCGTCGCGCTCGAAGTGCCGCTGCTGGCACTGATCCTCGACCTGCCGGTGGTGGCTCTGGTCTTTGGCGCCATCAACCTGCTGTTGCTCGCCGTCCGCATCCAGGTCGAGGGCCGGGCGCTGGCGGCGCGGCGGCACATGCCGGATCAGGCAGAGAGCAGGTCCTCCAGCGCCAGCGCGACGATCTCGGTCGCGGCGCGCAGGTCCGACAGCTGAAGGTGCTCGTCGGTCGAATGCGCCCTCGCCTCCAGGATGGAGCGCGGCCCGGCGCCATAGAGGATGGTCGGGATGCCGGCCGCCGAATAGTGGCGTGCGTCGGTATAGAGCGGCACGCCGGTGGCCTCGATCTCCAGCCCCAGCACGGTCCTGGCCGGCCCCTGCACAGCCTCGACCAACCGCTCGACGCCCGGCAGCGGCCGCAGCGGTTCCGCCAGCATGATCCGGCGACACTCGACCTCGACGCCTTCCATGTCGGGCGTGGCCGCCTCGATCAGTTGGATCAGCTCGGCCTCGACGGCTTCGCCCTGTTCCTCCGGGATCAGGCGACGGTCGATGCGGAAGGCGATCCGGTCCGGCACGACGTTCGTATTGATGCCGCCCGAGATCAGCCCGACGGTGATCTGCGGCGAACCGATGCCGCGCTCGGTCGAGACCCGTTCCAGCAGGCGACGGCGTTCGGCATAGATGGCGGCGAGGATCGGCGTTGCCGCTTCGAGCGCGTCGACGCCCGAAGAAGGCATCGCGGCATGGGCCTGCCTGCCGCGCACGACGACTTCAAGATGCAGCGCGCCATTATGCGCCGTGGTGATCGCGTAGGAGAAGCCGGCGGAAATCGCGTATGTCGCCTTCGACAGGCCGTGCGCCAGCAGCCATTGCGGCCCGACGAAGCCGCCTGTCTCCTCGTCATAGGTCAGATGCAGCTCGACGCCGCCGTTGAGCCGCTTGAACGACCGATCCAGCGCCAGCAACGCGAACGCATAGGTGGCGAAGTCGGATTTCGAGACGGCCGCGCCGCGCCCGTACACGGCGCCATTGCGCTCCTCCGCGCCATAGGGATCCGTCGTCCAGCCATTACCGGGCGGCACGACATCGCCATGCGCATTGAGCGCGATGACAGGCCCCTCGCCGGTGCCGAAGGTCTTGCGGACGATTAGGTTGGTGACGCTCTTCATGCCGTGCTGGCGGACGAACGGCTCCGGCACGGGATGCTGCTCCACCGTGAAGCCGAGCCTTTCCAGCGCTATGGCGGTCGCTTCCGCATGCGGGGCGCAGTTGCCGGGCGGATTGTCGCTCGGTATCTGGATCAACGCCTTCAGGAAGGCGACCTCACGCTCCCAATTGGCGGCGACGGCGTCGCGGATCATGTCGCCTCTTCCTGTCGGGCCAGTTCGAGAATGGTCTCGACCAAGGCCTCGACCGCGGCGCCCATGTCGTCCTCGGTGACGAACTCGGCCGGGTTGTGGCTGATGCCGCCCCGGCAGCGCACGAAGATCATGCCGTATTCACAAAGATGCGCCATCGAAAGACCGTCATGGCCGGCGCCGGAAAGAAGCCGCTGCGCCGGCTTGCCCATGACCTCCGAGGTCGCCGCCTCGATCGCCGCGGTCAGCCGCGGGCCGCAGGGCGCGAACGGCTTTTCCAGGTAGGTATCGAAGCTCAGCGAGACCTGGCGCACGGCCTCGATCTTGCGCGCCAGCGACAGCATCGCCGAAACCGCGTCGCGGCGCGCGTCGTCGGTCGCGGCGCGGACGTCGAGCGTCAGGCGCACCTCGGCCGGAATGACGTTGGAGGCGCCGGGCAGCACGTCCATCTGGCCGACCGTCGCCACGAGCGCGTTCCTGCGGTCCTTGCGGGCGATGGCCTCGATGCCGACGATCAGTTCCGCCGCCGCCGCCAGCGCATCGCGCCGCATCGGCATCGGCACGGTGCCGGCATGGCCGGCCTCGCCGCGGATGCGGATATGGTGACGGCTCTGGCTGGCAATGGCGGTGACGACGCCGAGCGAGGCATTGGTGCGTTCCAGCACGGGCCCCTGCTCGATATGAACCTCCAGGTAGCCGAGCACGGAATCGGCCGGATAGGCCTCGGCGGCGAGGCCGTCTGGATTGCCGCCGAACGCGGTCAGCGCGTCGCGCATCGTGACGCCGGCGCGATCGGTCTGGTCCAGCGTCGCCGTCTCGAAGACGCCGGCTGCGATCGCCGAGGAGGTGAGCGTGATCGGGAAACGGACGCCCTCCTCGTCGCCGAACGCGAGGATTTCGAGCCCGAACGGCAGCGCGATGCCGCGCGCCTTCAGCGCCTCGACGGCGAGCAGGCCGGCCACGACGCCGAAATTGCCGTCATAGCGGCCGGCATCGATGACCGTGTCGATATGCGAGCCGATCAGCAGGGACTTGTTGCCGCTGCGTCCTGACCGGCCGGGCGGCAGCGAGCCGCGCACCGTGCCGGAAGCGTCCATGCGGGCGGAGAGACCCGCCTCGCGCATCCAGCCTTCGACCAGTTCGGCGGCGCGCTTGTGCTCGGGCGTCAGGTAGAGCCGGGTCAGATTGTCGGGGCTGGCGGAGATCGCGGCGAGCGCGTCGATCATCTGCTGCGCGCGTTTGCCGGTCGCGCGGATGGCGGCTTTGTCGGTCATGCTGAAACACGGTCCTCGAGGCGGAAACGGATGATCCGCTGGACCTGCGTCAAGGCGGTCGCGAATTCGATGTCGGCGGGATTGTCGAGGCGGGCCTCGAAGGCGGCGAGCACCTGGTCCTTGGTGGCGCCCTTGACGGCGAGGATGAAGGGAATGCCGTAGCGGTCGCGGTAGGTGGCGTTCAGGCGGGAGAAGCGGTCGTATTCGTCCGCCGTCATCCGGTCGAGGCCGGCGCCGGTCTGCTCGTTGCGGGATTCCGGCGCCAGTTCGCCGGCGATCGCGGCGCGACCGGCGAGATCGGGATGCTCGCGCAGAAGCGCCAGCTGGGCTTCCTGCTCCGCCTCCGCCACCGCCTCGACGAAGGCGGCTACCATCGCGGTCCGGTCGGGATAGGGCCGCGCCCTCTCCGCCACCTTCGCCACCCATGGCGAGTGTTCGGCGATATCGCCGAAACTCGCCACGAAGGCGTCTTCATCCATGCGGTTTACCGCGGCGAGCGTCAGCGGTTGGGTCGACATTTCATCCCGGTTTCAGGAAACGCGCCGGATGGGCCGGTGCGCTTTCGAGCGAAGTGTGGCGGGGTTCGCGTCAGAAAAACGCGACCAAGCCAAACCCTCTAATGGCTTTGCAGCCACGCGCCAAGCCTCTTGCGGTCTTCCTCGGTCATGCCGCGCTCGTTGCCGAGCGGCATGGCGGTGCCGTTCACGGCCTGCGCCAGGATCTGTTCCTTGTGCGCCTTCAACTGGTCGGTCGAGGTCAGGATGACGCCCTTGGGCGGCGCGTCGAAGCCGTCATGCGTCGGCTTGGCCGAATGGCACATGGCGCAATGCTGTGCCGTGAGCGTCAGCACATCGGCATCCGAAACCATCAGGCTGGGATCGATCTCAGTCGGCCGCGGCGCCGTCATCACCAAGAGGACGCCGAAGGCGACGGCCGCCGCCGGGATCGTCCAGGCGAACTTCTTGAACGGATCATGCGCCTCGTGCCGGTTGAGGAAATGACGGATCGAGCCGCCGAGCAGCAGCACGAAGGCGACGAGGATCCAGCTCTGCGGATGGCTGGAGAGCATGGGATAATGGTTCGACACCATCATCAGCAGCACGGGAAGCGTCAGGTAGTTGTTGTGCACCGAGCGCTGCTTGCCGATGGCGCCGAGGCGCGGATCCGGCTTCTCGTGCTTCAGGAGCGAGGCGACGATCTTCTTCTGGTTCGGGATGATCACGCCGAAGACGTTCACCGCCATGATCGTGCCGATGAAGGCGCCGACATGGATCAGCGCGCCGCGACCGGAATAGACATGGGTGAACATGTAGGCGGCGCCGACGATCAGCACGAACAGGCAGACCGCGAGAAGCGGTGTGCTGCGGCCGATGATCGACTTGCAGAGCTGGTCGTAGATCACCCAGCCGCCGGCAAGCGACAGCAACGAGATGACGATCGCCTGCGACGGGAGCATCGGCAGGATCGACTTGTCGATCAGATAGGTGTTGGCGTTCCAGTAATACTGGACGGTCAGGAGCAGAAAGCCGGTGACCCAGGTTAGGTAGGCTTCCCACTTGTACCAGATCAGGTCGGAGGGCAGCGCCGGCGGCGCCACCAGGTATTTCTCGACATGATAGAACCCGCCGCCATGCACCTCCCAGGCGGTGCCATAGACGCCCTCCTTCATATGCTCGCGCTTCTTCAGCGAGAGGTCGAGCGCGATGAAATAGAAAGAGGCGCCGATCCAGCCAATGCCCACGATCATGTGGGCCCAGCGGATCAGGAGGTTCAGCCAATCGACGACGAATGCGGACATCTGGCGGTGATCAGTCTCGTTGGGGTGCCGGTTGCGTGTGGGCGCGCACCTACCGGTTCCGAGAAAGCGGAGTTGTTTCGAGGCGCTCCCCGCTGCGGCTAGGCAGCCGGGGCGCGGGATCCCTGGATCCGGGGAGGATCTCCCGGACGCGGCGCGAGGCCGGTCCGGGAGATGGGGCGTGCCGTTACTGCGGCAGCTTGTCGTCGATGCCCTTGACGTACCAATTCATGCTCAGCAGCGTGCCGTCGTCGAGGTTCTTGCCCTCGCCGATCGCCTCGGTGCCGTCCTGCTTGAAGATCGGGCCCTTGAACGGATGCAGCGTGCCGGCCTCGATCTCGGCCTGCGTCTTCTTGGCGGCGGCGACGACATCATCCGGCAGGTTGGTGTAATCGGCCATGTGCAGGATGCCGTCCTTCAGACCGTCCCAGATCTGCTCGGACTTCCAGGTGCCGTCGAGAACCGCGTTGACGCGCTTCACGTAGTACGGGCCCCAGGTGTCGATGATCGCGGTGTACTGCGCCTTGGGCGCGAACTTGTACATGTCGTGCGCCTGGCCGAAGCCATGCAGGCCGCGCTCCTGGGCGATCTGCAGCGGAGCCGGCGAATCTGTGTGCTGGGCGATGATGTCGGCGCCCTGGTCGAACAGCGCCTTGGCGGCGTCAGCTTCCTTGGCGGGGTCGAACCACGAATTGACCCAGACGATCTTCAGCTTGAAGTCGGGATTGATCGACTGCGCGCCGAGCATGAAGGAGTTGATGCCCATCACGACTTCGGGGATCGGGAACGAGACGATATAGCCGGCGACACCCGTCTTCGACTGCTTGGCGGCGATCTGGCCGGCAATGTAGCGGCCTTCATAGAAGCGCGCATTGTAGGTGCCGACATTCGGCGCCGTCTTGAAGCCGGTGGCGTGCTCGAACTTCACGTTCGGGAACTTCGCGGCAACCTTGATGGTCGGGTCCATGAAGCCGAACGAGGTCGAGAAGATGATCTGGCAGCCGGAACGGGCCAGCCGCTCGAGCGCGCGCTCGGCGTCAGGGCCTTCGGCAATGCTCTCGACATAGGAGGTCTCGACCTTGTCGCCGAGTTCCTTTTCGACCATCTGCCGGCCGACGTCGTGGCCTTCGCTGTAGCCGCCGTCATTGTGCGGGCCGACATACATCCAGCATGCCTTGAGCTTGTCAGCAGCCCCGGCGGAGCCGATGCCGATGGCGAGCGCGACGACGGCCGTCGCGGCGGTGAGAAGTTTCTTCATTGCCTGGTCCCCTCTGGCACTAACCAATTGCGATCCACTCGATCGGAACCCGGCCGCGGATCGCTGCGGCATGTCCCGGATGGCGTTCCCTACCGGTCGGGAACGAATGACTGCCCCAGCGCCGCCGGCGTATTGGCGCGGACCAGCGCGCGGTTGCGCGAAATGATCACCAGCACGATGACCGTGGTGAGGTAGGGCAGCGCCGACAGGAACTGCGACGGCACGCCGACGCCGAGAGCCTGGGCGTGCAATTGCAGGATGCTGACGCCGCCGAAGAGCAGAGCGCCGATCGCCACGCGTCCTGGCAGCCAGGTGCCGAACACCACGAGCGCCAGTGCGATCCAGCCGCGGCCCGCCGTCATCGCCTGCGTCCATTGCGGCGTGTAGACGAGAGAGAGATAGGCGCCGGCAAGGCCCGAGCAGGCGCCGCCGAACAGCACCGCCATGAAGCGGACGCGGATGACGCTGTAGCCGAGCGCATGCGCCGAGACGTGGCTGTCGCCAACGGCGCGCAGGATCAACCCGCCGCGCGAGCGGAACAGGAACCACGACACGGCGATGGTGATCGCGACGGCGAGATAGGTGAGCGGATCGAGCCGGAACAGGAGGCCGACGACCGGCAGGTCGCTCAAGCCGGGGATCGAGACGCGAGCGAGGCCGGCGCCGGGCACGCCAACGAAGGCGTCGCCGATCAGCCCCGAGAGGCCGAGCCCGAACAAGGTCAGCGCCAGGCCGGAGGCGACCTGATTGGCGACGAAGATCAGCGTCACGACGCCGAACAGGGCCGCCATGGCGACGCCGGCGACAATCGCGCCGACGACGCCGAGCGCGATGTTGCCGGTCGAATGCGCCACCGCGAAGCCGATGACGGCGCCCATCGCCATCATGCCCTCGACGCCGAGGTTGAGCACGCCCGAGCGCTCGGTGACCAGTTCGCCGATCGAGGCGAACAGGAGCGGCGTGGCGGCCGTGATGATGGTGAGGAGGATGCCCTCGAGCATGAGCGCGGTCATGACGACACCGTCCCTGCCTGCATCGCCGGCGTCCTGACGATCTGCAGGCGATAGAAGATGAAGCTGTCGCACGCGAGCACGAAGAAGAGCAGCATGCCCTGGAATACCCGGGTCGTCTGGTCGGACATGCCGAGCGCGATCTGCGCGCCCTCGCCGCCGAGATAGGAAAGCGCCAGCAGGAAACCGGCGAAGATCGCGCCAATCGGGTTCAGGCGTCCGAGGAAGGCGACGATAATCGCGGTGAAGCCGTAGCCGGGCGATACCGACGTGCGCAGCTGGCCGATCGGGCCGGCGACCTCGCAGATGCCGGCCAATCCCGCCAGCGCGCCCGAGATCAGGAAGGTCAGCAGCACCATCCGGTTCTGGCTGAAGCCGGCGAAGGCCCCTGCCCTCGGCGCCTGGCCGAGCACCTTGATCTGGAAACCCATCTTGGTCCAGCGCATCAGGAACCAGGCGGCGAAAGCGGCGACGAAGACAAAGATCAGGCTGATGCGGATATTGGTGCCGAACAGGGTCGGCAGCAGCTGCCCGCCATCGAACGGCCGGCTATCCGGAAAATTATGGCCTTCCGGATTGCGCCAGGGACCGCGCGCCAGCCAGTCGAGAAAGAGCTGCGCCACATAGACCAGCATCAGGCTGGTCAGGATCTCGTTGGTGCCGAAGCGGATCTTCAGGAGCGCCGGGATCGCGGCATAGGCCATGCCGCCCAGGATGCCGAGCGCGAGCATGGCCGGGAGCATGAAGGGCCCGTGCCAGTCGGGGAAGAAGATCGGCAGGAAGGAGCCTGTGATGGCGCCGACGGCGATCTGGCCTTCGGCGCCGATGTTCCAGGTGTTCGACAGGTAGCAGAGCGACAGGCCGATCGCGACGAGGATGATCGGCGTCGCCTTGGCGACCAGTTCCTCCAGCGACCATAGCTCCGTCAGCGGCTCGATGAAGAACACGTAGAGGAAGCGGCCATAGTCGATGAAGCCCTGCTGCAGCGCGCCGAAGAAGCCGCCGGTCTCCGGGTTGGACAGGTCGACCGTCGACAACCGCCAGACGATGACGATCAGCGCGCCGCCGATCAGCGTCAGCAGCAGCGCCAGCAACGGTGAAAGATAGGCCATGGCGGCGGAGCGTTCGCTGCGCCGTACCAACTCAACCCGCATGTGCTGCCCCCCGGTCGGCCGCAACCGGCTCGCCCATACCACCCATCAGCAGGCCGATTTCCTCGCGCGTCAACCCGGAGGTCGGACGCGACGGCGAAAGATGTCCCTTGGAGATCACGGCGACATGGTCGGCAATTTCAAGAACTTCATCGAGATCCTGGCTGATCACCAGGATGGCGGAACCCGACCGGGCCAGGTCGATCAGCGCCTGGCGGATGATCGCCGCGGCGCCCGCGTCGACACCCCAGGTCGGCTGGCTGACGACGAGGACCCCCGGCTGGCGGTCGATCTCGCGCCCGACGACAAATTTCTGCAGATTGCCGCCGGATAGCGATCCCGCCTCCGGATCCGGCGTGCCCTTGCGGACATCGAAGGCGCGGCTGACCCGGTCGGCCAGCTGGCGCGAGGCATCGGGATCGAGCACGCCGCCGCGCAGCAGATGATCGCCGGTCGAATGGCGGGTCAGGAGCACGTTGTCGGAGAGCCGCATGCGCGGCACGGCGCCATGACCGAGCCGCTCCTCCGGCACGAACGCAGCGCCGAGGCGACGCCGCGACGTGACGCCGACATCGCCGCATGGCTTGCCGTCGATCGAGATCGAGGCGGCCGTGCCGGCGGTGCGCTCGCCGGAGAGGGCGTCGAAAAGTTCGGACTGGCCGTTGCCGGCGATGCCGGCGATGCCCATCACCTCGCCCGCCTTCACCTCGAGCGAGATGCCATGCAGCGCGACGGCGAAGGGATGCGGCTGCGGCAACGACAGATTGGCGACCGAGAGACGGGTGCGGGTGTTCTGCGGCGGCGGCAGGTCGGAGGAGAGCTTGCGCACCTCGGCGCCCACCATCATGGTCGCGAGCCTGGCGGCGGTCTCTTTCTGCGGGTCGCATTCCGACACGACCTTGCCGTGGCGCAGGATCGTCGCGTGATGGCAGATCCGCTTCACCTCTTCAAGGCGGTGGCTGATGTAGAGCACGGCGCAGCCGCGCGCCGTCAGCTTGTCGAGCGTGACGAACAGGTCGTCGGCCTCCTGCGGCGTCAGCACCGAGGTCGGCTCGTCCATGATGATCAGTTCGGGGTTCTGCAGCAGGCAGCGGACGATCTCGACCCGCTGCCGCTCGCCGACCGAGAGATCGGCCACCACCGAGGACGGGTTGAGCGGCAGGCCGTATTCGGCCGAGATCTTCTCGATCTCGCGCGCCAGCGCGGCGCGGCTCTTCCGGTCGGAGAGCGCGAGCGCGATGTTCTCGACGACGGTCAGCGCCTCGAACAGCGAAAAGTGCTGGAACACCATGCCGACGCCGAGCTTTCGCGCGGCGGAGGGGCTGGCGATGCCAACCGGCTTGCCCTTCCAGAGGATGTGCCCCTCGGTCGGCTGCAGGACGCCGTAGAGGATCTTGACCAGCGTCGACTTGCCGGCGCCGTTCTCGCCGAGAAGCGCGTGAATCTCGCCGGGGCGGATAGCCAGGTCGATGGTGTCGTTGGCCTTGAAGGCGCCGAACATCTTGGTGATGCCGACCGCGTGCAGAAGCGGCGGGCTCTCCGGCCGTTGCCGGCTCGGCGCCGCGCTGTCCGCACGTCCCAGGATGACCTCCAACTCAGTGCCCCCCCATTGCCAGCGCCGACGGCTCGGCGGGCCCAGTCGTTCCATGCGCAAGCAGTTGTCGCATCGCTTCGTCGCGTACCAGTAGATCGGCGGCGACCGAGGCCGCAATAGCCGCGGGCAGCTTCGAGTGGATCCCGGCGACGCCGATCGGCGTCACCATGCGCTGGATGTCCTCCTTCGGGAGACCGGCGCGATCGAGCTGGTGCGTGAAGCGGGCGCGCTTGGTCTCGCTGCCGATCAGGCCGACATAGGCAAAGTGGTGTCCCTTCAAGGCCCTGGCGACGATGGCGAGGTCGAGCGAATGGCTGTGCGACATCACCAGGACGAAGCTGTCGGCCGGCGCGTCGTCGAGCGCCGCCGGCGTATCCTGCGGCTGCACGCAGCGCACGTTGGCGGGAACATGCTGTGGAAAGGCATCCGGCCGCGGATCGACCCAGACGACGCGGAACGGCAGCGGCGCCAGCGCCATGACGAGCGCGCGGCCGACATGGCCGGCGCCGAAGAGATAGAGGACGCGGCTGTCGTCGCCGAACCCCTCCACGATGACGCCGTGATCGACATGCGCGGAACCGATCGGGACGTGCAGCCCGGCGTCGATGCTCCGGTGCAGCTTGCCGTCCGACATCTGCGTGCCGCGGGTGCGGAACAGGCCGGCGGCCTCGGCCTCGGCCAGTTCCTGCACCTCCGCCCGGCGCGAGCGATCGAACACCTCCAGCGCCAGATCGACCCGTCCGCCGCAGCACTGCCCGAGCTCGGGCCCGAGCGCGACGCGCTGGGTCGCGTAGAAATGCGGGTTCGGCCGGGCCAGCGCCGCCTGCAGGTCGGCGATGACCCGCCATTCCAGCGTGCCGCCGCCGATCGTGCCGAAGAAGCTCGCGTCCGGCAGCACCACGATGCGGGCGCCCGCCTCCCGGGGGGCCGAGCCGCGCGTCTCCACGATGGTCGCCATGGCGGCCTTGCCCTGCCGATCGATCGCTTGGAGGAGACGCTGCCAGACCAACATGATGTTATCCTGCCATCATCAAGCTGCCGTCATGCCGCGAACCGCCCTCAGGATCGCTTCCGGCGTCGCCGGCGCGTCGAGCGCCGGCATGACGCCCGGTTTCAGGCTGGCGATCGCATTGGTGATCGCGCAGAAGACCGAGATGCCGAGCATCAGCGGCGGCT
The DNA here is from genome assembly GCF_037147815.1 of Kaistia sp. MMO-174. Lineage (NCBI taxonomy): Bacteria > Pseudomonadati > Pseudomonadota > Alphaproteobacteria > Hyphomicrobiales > Kaistiaceae > Kaistia > Kaistia sp. MMO-174. Next base: position 519,385 of record NZ_JBBCUO010000002.1, read on the forward strand.
CGCCGACGGCCTTCGACTTGAAGATAGTGTCTTCGCGAGGTCCTTCCGACTGGAATAGTTCAACGCGGAAGTGTTCGGGAATATCCGAGGCCGCCGGAATCTTGTAGGTCGAGGGCGCGTGCGTGCGCAGGCGGCCCTGCTTGTCCCAGACCAGTTCCTCCGTCGTCAGCCAGCCCATGCCCTGCACGAAGCCGCCCTCGATCTGGCCGATGTCGATCGCCGGATTGAGCGACTTGCCGACATCATGCAGCACGTCGACCCTGTCGACCTTCATCTCGCCGGTCATCGTGTCGATGGTGACTTCCGAGCAGGATGCGCCATAGGCGAAGTAGAAGAACGGCCGGCCCTCCGCCTTGTCGCGATTCCAGGCGATCTTCGGCGTCTTGTAGAAGCCGGCGGCCGAGAGCTGCACGCGCTCGACATAGGCGGCGTTGGCGAGCTCGGCCAGGCTCATGACATGGTTGCCGATGATCACCTGGTTGTCGCGGAACGACACCTGGTTGCGGCGAACCTGCCACTTCTCCTCGATGAAGTTGTAGAGCCGGTCCTTGATGATGTTGCAGGCGTTGAGCGCCGCCATCGCGTTCAAATCGGTGCCGGACGAGGCGGCGGTCGGCGAGGTGTTCGGCACCTTGTCGGTCCGTGTCGCCGTGATCGCCACCTTGCCCATGTCGACGCCGAATTCCTCGGCGACGACCTGCGCCACCTTGAGGAAGAGGCCCTGCCCCATCTCAGTGCCGCCATGGTTCAGGTTGAGCGAGCCGTCGCGGTAGAGATGCAGCAGCGCGCCGGCCTGGTTCAGCATCATCAGCGTGAACGAGATGCCGAACTTCACCGGCGTCAGCGCCAGGCCCTTCTTCAGGATCCGGCTCTCGGCGTTGAAGGCAGTGATCGCCTCGCGCCGCGCCCAGTAGTCGGAGCTCGCCTCGAGCTGCGCCACCAGCGGCTGCAGCAGATTGTCCTCGACCTTCATGCCGTACGGCGTGTGGTCGCGATCGCCCTGGTAGAAGTTTGCCTTGCGGATCTCGAGCGGATCCTTGCCCAAAGTATAGGCGACGTGATCCATCATCCGCTCGGCGAAGGTCATGCCCTGCGGGCCGCCGAAGCCGCGGAACGCCGTGTTCGAGACGGTGTTGGTGCGCAGCCGCCGCGTCAGCACACGGCAGCTCGGATAGAAATACGAATTGTCGGAATGGAACATCGTCCGGTCGACAACGCCCATGGAAAGATCTTCCGAATGGCCGCAGCGCGCGTTGAGCGCGACATCGACCACCTCCAGCAGCCCTTCCGGGCTGGCGCCGACGCGGTAGTCGACGCGGAAATCATGCCGCTTGCCGGTCATGATCATGTCGTCGTCGCGGTCGAGCCGCATCTTGCAGGGGCGGCCGGTCTTCCAGGCGGCCAGGGCCGCCAGCACGGCCCATTGCGAGGCCTGGCTCTCCTTGCCGCCGAAGCCGCCGCCCATGCGGCGGATCTCGACCGTCACCGCGCTCGACGGCACATGCAGCGCATGGGCGACGAGATGCTGGACCTCGCTCGGATGCTGGGTCGACGAATAGACGAACATCTCGCCCGCCTCGCCCGGCACCGCCATGGCGATCTGGCCTTCGAGATAGAAATGCTCCTGCCCGCCGATGCGGAAGCTCGCCTCCAGCTTCAGCGGCGCGCCGGCGAGCGCTCCCTCGATGTCGCCCCGGCCGAAGGAATATTCGGGCAGCACCGTGTCGACGGCATCCGCCAGATCGATGACGGGCGGCTCGGCCACGGTGGTGAACTTCGCCTTCTTCGCCGCGCGGCGAGCGATGTCGCGGGTGTTCGCCACGACGACGAACACCACCTGGCCGTAGAAGCGGATCTCGTCGACGGCCAGCGCCGGATCGTCGCCGATCAGCTTGGGGCTGACGTCGTTCGCGCCCGGAATGTCATCTGCCGTCAGCACGGCGACGACGCCCGGAAAGGCCCGCACCGCTTCGAGGTCGAGGCCGGTGATGCGGCCGCGCGCGATCGGCGCATAGCCGGGCGCCAGATGCAGCGTTCCGGCGGGCTCCCGGATGTCGTCGATATAAGCGGCGGAACCGGTCACATGGCGCGGCGCGCTGTCATGCGGCAACGGCTTGCGGACGACGGCGAGATCGTCGGTGGCCGGCATGGCGGAGGCGCCCTTGTTATTCTGCAGCATGGACGATTGCCTCCCGCTGGCCGGTCAAACGGGTTCGCGAGCTCGGCGTTCCAGCCGCTTCGATCAGGGCCTTGCCGAGCAGCGCATGCGCCGTCTCGGCCCGGTAGCTGGCGCTCGCGCGATGGTCGTCGAGCGGCGTGAAATCCGCGCGCAGCGCGTCGAAAGCCTTGGCCCAGGCGGCGGTGTCGCGGATGCTGGCGCCATGCAGGGCCGTCTCCGCCCGCTTCGCCCGCTTCGGCGTCCCGGCCATGCCGCCATAGGCGATGCGGGCCTCCTGGATGCGCCCCTCGGCGTCGACGGTGAAGCGGAAGGCGCCCATGACGGCGGAAATGTCCTGGTCGAAGCGCTTCGTCACCTTGTAGCAGCGGAAGATCTGGTCCGACCGCAGTTTCGGCACCAGCAGCCCGGTGACGAATTCGCCGGAGGCGCGGTTCTGCTTGCCGTATTCGATGTAGAAATCCTCGACCGGCATGACGCGCGGCCGGTCTCCGCGACGCAGTTCCATCGAGGCGCCGAGCGCGATCAGCGCTGGCGGCGTGTCGCCGATCGGCGAGCCATTCGCGACATTGCCGCCCACCGTGCCGCTGGCGCGCACCTGTTTCGAGCCGATGCGGCGGAAGAGCTCGCCGAGATCCGGATCGATTGCCCGCATGAAGGGCTCGACCCTGGCATAGGTGGCGGCCGCGCCGATGAGGATCTCACGGCCGGTATCCTCGACGCCGTCAAGGCCCCGAACCCGGCCGATATGGATGATCTTCGGCAGGTCGCGCAGCTGCTTGGTGATCCAGAGCCCCACATCCGTCGCGCCGGCGACGATGGTCGCGTCGGGGTGCCGGGCATAGAGCGCTGCCAGCGCGTCGATAGAGGCGGGAGCGGCGAAGAAGCGCTTGTCGTCGCCGATGAAGATGTCGCTGTCGTCGGCGATGAAATTCAGGACGCCGGCGGTATCCTCGGTCGCCTTGCGGAATTTGTCGTCGCGAGGGCTCGCGCAGACCGAAAGCGCTGCCTCGACGATCGGCCGGTACCCGGTGCAGCGGCAGAGATTGCCGGCAATGGCGTTGTTGATCTCGTCGCGGCCGACGGCCCCGTCCGTGCCCTGGTAGAGGGAGAAGATGCTCATCACGAAGCCCGGCGTGCAGAATCCGCACTGCGAGCCGTGCTTCTCGACCATCGCCGCCTGGACGGGGTGGAGTTCCGTTTCCTCGGCCAGGTCCTCGACAGCCACGACCTCCGCGCCGTCGACCATGCCGAGCAGCTGGATGCAGGCGTTGACCGGCTCATAAACCACCTTGCCGTGGCGGGCGCGGCCGATGGCGACGGTGCAGGCGCCGCAGTCGCCCTCCCCGCAACCCTCCTTGGTTCCGGTCGCGCCTTCGGTGAGGCGCAGGTGATCGAGCAGCGTCGTCATCGGATCGACATTACCGACCTCGACGATCTTGCCGCGACGGAGAAAGCGGATGGTCTGGCGCATGGTTCGGCTCAGCTACCCCGATACGTCGAATAGCCATAGGGCGAGATCAGCAACGGCACATGATAGTGCTCGCTCACGGACGCGATACCGAAGCGGATCGGAATGACGTCGAGGAACAGACGCGACGGCAGGGCGCCGTTCGTGCCGCGAAGATAATCACCGGCGTGGAAGACGAGTTCATACTCCCCCTCCTCCAGTGCCGCGCCTTCGAGCAGAGGCCCGTCGACCCGGCCATCGGAATTGGTCGTCACCGACTTCAGAAGCTTCGCGTCCGCGCCGAGCCGATGCAGGTCGATCTTCAAACCCGCTGCGGGCCGGCCCGCGGCAGTATCCAGAACATGTGTGGTGAGGCGACCCATTTGCGGTCCGTTTCCAATTGCTTCTCAGGCGTCCGACCTTGGACGAAACATAGAGAGATGCCTAAGGTTTGATCAAATGGATTTTTTGATCAACTGGTGCATCTTAATGCGGCAAGGGACAGCTGCAATACCGTGACGGCAACGATCCCCCGCCATCATGCTAGAACGCCTCCAAGGTCCATGATACTGCCAGTTGGAGCGCATGGCGCTGCCGAAAAGGCAGCACCTCGGAGAAAGCGGGGCAAAAGCAGGATGGTCTCCGAGAGCAAGAACTCCCTCGCGCCCGCCAGTCTGGCGCGGCTGTTTCACACGCCTTCCCTGCTCTACTTCCTGACGGTGGCGGAGACGCTGTCGATGCGGGAGACAGCGCGCCGGATGAACGTGGCCTCTTCGGCCGTCGCCCGGCAGATCGGCCATCTGGAACAGACGCTGGAAATGCCGCTGTTCGTGCGCGAGGCGCGCCGGCTGCGGCTGACGCCGGCGGGTGAGATCCTGCTGCGCCACGCCAAGCAGCTGACCAGCCCGCTAGAGGCCGCCGTCTCGCAGTTGAGCCTGCTGGCCGGGCTGAAGACCGGCACGGTCCGCGTCGCCACCGTCGAGAGCGTCGGCCTGACGATCCTGCCCAGCATCATCGCCGACTTCAGCGCCCATTATCCCAACCTGCATGTCGATATCCGCATGGCGTCGGCGCAGGAGGCAATCGCCATGGTCGTCGATTCCGACGTCGACATCGGCTTCACCTTCCTGGCTGCGCAGCATCGCGGCATCGAGATCGCGGTTCGCCGCGACCTGCCGATCGGCGCCGTGATGCGGGCCGATCATCCGTTGGCGGGCGAGATGCGCCCGAGTTTCGCCACCTGCTTCGCCCACCCCTTCGCGGTGCCGCGCCAGGGACTTTCGATCCGCGAGATCCTTGAGCCTTTCCTCGACCAGGACGGCTCGCGCGGCCGCTCCTTCGTCGAGGTGAACTCGATCCGAATGCTGTTCGAACTGGCGAAGACCGGCCGCTACCTGTCGTTCATGACGCCGCTCGGCATCGAGCGCGAACTGGCGAGCGGCGAGGTCGTGTTCCGGCCGATCGCCGACAAGGGCCTGCCGCTCAACCGCTTCGGCATGGTGATCCGCAAGGGTGGCGACCTGCGCTTCGCCCCCGCCGCCTTCTTCAACCTCGCCAGCAGCCATTTCCGCGCCCGCGAGGGGCTCTATTGACCTACGGGATCAGAACGACCGAGCCGGTGGTGCGGCGGCCTTCGAGCGCACGCTGCGCCTCGGCGGCGTCCGCCAACCGGAAGGTCTGCGGCTCGGCGACGACGACCTTGCCCGACAGAATGACGTCGAAGAGATCCTTCGCCGATTCAACCAGTTCGCTGCGCTCGGCCACATAGCCGCCGAGTGACGGGCGGGTGGCGTAGAGCGAGCCCTTCTGGTTCAGGATGCCGATCGAGAACGGCGGTACGGCGCCGGACGCGTTACCGAAGGAAACCCACGTGCCGCGACGCTTGAGGCAGTCGAGCGAAGCGGGGAACGTGTCCTTGCCGACGGAGTCATAGACAACGTCGAGCTTGGCGCCGCCGGTGATCTCCAGCACGCGCTCGACGAAATTCTCCGTGCGGTAGTTGATGACGTGGTCGCAGCCGAGCCGGCGGGCGATCGCCGCCTTCTCTTCCGAGCCGACCGTGCCGATTACCCGCGCGCCGAGCGACTTTGCCCATTGCGTCGCGATCTGGCCGACGCCGCCGGCTGCGGCATGGAACAGGATCGTGTGCTCGGGGCCCACCCTGAAGGTTTCGCGCAGCAGGTAGCGCGCCGTCAGCCCCTTCAGGATCGAGGAGGCGGCGATGGTGTCGCTGATGCCATCCGGGATCGGGATCAGCCGCGCCGCCGGCGCGAGCCGGGCCTCGGCATAGGAACCCATCGGATCGGCATAGCCGACGCGGTCACCGGCCTTGAACTCGGTGACGCCCTCGCCAACCGCCTCGACCACGCCGACGCCCTCGCTGCCGGGTACGAAGGGAAAGGCGCCGGGCGCCGGATAGAGGCCGGTGCGGAAATAGGTGTCGACGAAATTGAGGCCGATCGCCGTATGCCGCAGGCGGACCTGGCCCGGCCCCGGGGCGCCGACGTCGATCCTGTCGAAGGAGAGTACCTCGGGACCGCCATGCGAGTGTACCCGGATGGCGTGTACCGCAATCGCTTCGACCATGACCCTATTCCATTTCTGCGCGCGTCCGGCCGGACGCCATCTCGGGGATCCGGCCGGGGCCGGTTCGTGCCGGCGGATGCTATACCGGTTCGTTCGCGGTGTCCCGGACGCCGTCCTTCGCCGCGACGGGCGTGCTGCCGGGCTTGCGCGGGCGCACCTCGCCGGAAAGCCACAGGCTCATGCCGGCGGCGAGCAGCAGCGTCGCCATGCCCAGCCGGTAGCCGCCGACCTGGGCGACGAAGCCGACCATCGGCGGCCCCAGCAGGAAGCCCGAAAACGACAGCAGCGACAGCGCAGCGACGTTAACGGCCGGCGGTCCCTCGCGCGAGGCGGCCGCGGTGACGGCGAGCGGGAAGACGATCGAGACGCCGAAGCCGGTTGCGGCCGCGCCGATGATCACCATGAACGGATCGACGGCGAGCACCATCACCAGCAGGCCTGCGAGCGCCACCGCGCAGCAGACGCGCGCCATCTTCACGGCGCCATAGCGCATCGACAGCCAGTCGCCGATCAGGCGGCCGAACGCCATCAACATGCTGAAGGCGGTCAGCGCGTAACCCGTCGTCGGCGGCTTCGATCCGAACACGTCGCGCAGATAGATGGCGCTCCAGTCGATGATGCCGCCTTCGACCAGCAGCATGCCGAAAGCGAACAGGCAGAGCAGCACGATCTTCGGCGAAGGCAGCACGAAGGCCGGGGTCTTCGCCTTGGGCGAGGCGTCCTCGGCGGTGTGGATCGGCGGCAGGCGCGAGGCGAGCGCCTCGCCGATCACGAACACCGAGATCACCACTACGATCATGTGGATGCCGGGCGACAGGCCATAGGTCGCGGCGAGCGATCCGGTGACACTGCCGCCCATCAGGCCGAAGCTCCAGAAGGCATGGCAGCGCGACATCACCGTGCGGCCGATCGCGCGGCCGATCCGGTCGGCGGTCACGTTGAGGGCGACCTCGAGCGGCCCCATGCCGAGGCCGACGAGCACCAGCGCCAGGAACAGCAGCGTCGGCGAGGTCGCGAAGCCGGGAAGCAGCAGCGGTCCGAGCAGCAGCGGGAAACCGATCTTGATCGCGCGGCGTGGCCCGAGCCACTCCACCACCGCGCCGGAGAACGCCATCGAGGTGACGAGGCCGATCGGCACGCCGAGCAGGCAGATCGCCAGCGTCGCCGGCTCCAGGCCCAGCTTGTGCTGGACGTCCGGAATGCGGATCAGCCAGTTCGACATGGAGCTGGAATAAAAGAAGAACAGCGCCATGATGAGGCGCGCGGACGCGAAGGAAAGGCCCATTTCGGACTCTGTCGTTGTTGGGTTGCGGACGCAGCCGAAGCCGCGTGGATGGATTGGCGCCATCCGGGCAAAAACGCCCGCCAGAAGGGGGAAATTCCTTGTACAGGCGCCCCCTGGCACGTGCAACCGATTCTAGAACCGATTCAATCTGCCGGATCCAGTCAAAACCAGAGATCCGGCCTTCGGTTCGCGCCCTGGTTCATGCCTTCTTGCGGTTGCGCTGCGCGACCACGTTCAGCACTTCCACGACCGTCGAGAACGCCATCGCCGCGTAGAGGTAGCTGCGCGGGATATGGAAGCCGATGCCGTCGGCGATCAGCGCCGCGCCGATCATCAGCAGGAAGGCCAGTGCCAGCATCTTGGTGGTCGGGTGGTGCTCGATGAAGTGCGAGATCGGGCCGGAGGCGATGTACATGATGATCATCGCCACGATGACGGCGGCGATCATGATCTCGAGATGCTCGGCCATGCCGATCGCGGTGATGATCGAATCGACCGAGAAGACGATGTCGATGACGATGATCTGGGCGACGATCGCGGCGAAGCCGGCCTTCAGCGCCCCGCCCGCCCCTTCGTCGTGACCTTCGACGCCCTTATGGATCTCGTGCGTCGCCTTGTAGACGAGGAACAGGCCGCCCGCGAGCAGGATCAGGTCGCGCCAGGAGAACGGGTGCTCGAACAGGGTGAAGACCGGCGTCGTCAGGCCGATCAGGTAGGAAAGCACCATCAGCAGCAGGACGCGGAACACCAGCGCCAGCGACAGGCCGATCTGGCGCGCCCGCTTCGCCTGTTCGGCCGGGAGCCGCGAGACGAGCACTGAGATGAACACAACATTGTCGATGCCGAGCACGATCTCCATGACGGAGAGCGTCAGGAAGCTGATCCATGCCGCCGGCTGAAACAGAAGGTCGACGTTCATCGGAGGGTTCGCTCCTCAGCTTCGGCGAGGCAGGCGGAAACGGGTCGCCTGGAGAACCGCGCCGATGATGGTCAGATAGACGGTGGTCAGCCCGAGGCCGGCCAGAACCAGTTGATTCGGCTTCAGTTCGGCCAGGACGGAAAGCAGCGAGAAGATCGACCAGGCGAGCGTCACCGTCAGCGTCAGCGGACGCAGCCGCTTGACCCGCACCGGATGCACGAACTCGACCGGCGAGAAAGTGAGCACCGCGAGCGCGACGATGACGATGACAGAGAACACCGGCGGCGGCGCGAACACCATCAGCACGAAGACGACCATGTTCCAGACCGCCGGGAACCCACGAAACCCGTATTCGCGCGTCTTCATCCGGGTGTCGGCGAAATAGAGCGCGCCGATGACCGCCACAAGGATGCCGGCCGGCGCCGCCAGCATCGGCGGCATGAGGTCCGAGCGGGCCAGGATCAGCGCGGGAATGAAGACATAGGTCGTGTAGTCGATCACCATGTCGAGGATGGCGCCGTCGAACCAGGGCACGCGTTCGCCGACACGGAAGCCGCGCGCCAGGGGGCCATCGACGCCGTCGACGAAGAGGGCCGCGCCGAGCCAGAGGAAGGTCTCCACCCACGCGCCACGCGCCACGGCGAGCGCTGCAAGCAGCGCGAAGGCGGCGCCGCTCGCCGTAAGCAGATGAACGGCCCAGGTCTTCGTCGTTGGCATAAGGATCCCCAGCTGCACTGGCCGCCGGCGAAGGTTGCGCGGCCGCATCCAGCGCCTTTGGCAGCTTTTACTGTCGATACGTGCTCCAACGCTGGCTGGCAATAGCCACTGCGGCGTCATGACCTGCGACATCTGACAGGATTGCCCGCCTCCTATCCCTCACCCACCATGACGGTATTGCAGGAGTACCGCATGATCGGCTTTTCGCCCATATCCGCCATAATCGGAGGCGCCTTGATCGGCGCGGCCGCCGGCCTGCTATGGATCGTCAATGGCCGTGTTGCCGGCATCTCGTCGATTTTCGGCTCGGCGCTGTCGCGCCGGCTCGAAGACCTGCCCTGGCGGCTGCTGTTCCTCGCCGGCTTGCCCATCGGAGCCGCCATCGGGCTTGCAGTCGCGCCGCGCCTGATTCCCGATGCGTCGGCCGCCATGCCCGCCCTCAATCTCGATCCGCTCGGCCTGGCGGCGTCGGGCCTGCTGGTCGGCGTCGGCACGGCTTTGGCGCGTGGCTGCACCTCGGGCCACGGCGTTTGCGGGCTGGCGCGGCTGTCGGTCCGCTCGATGGTCGCCGTCCTCGCCTTCATGGCGGCGGCGATCGTCACCGTCTTCATCGTGAGGCATGGCCTGTGACCATGCGCCCGGCCCTCTTCCGCCTCGGCGCGCTCGCGTCCGGCCTCTTGTTCGGCCTTGGCTTGGCGATTTCGGGCATGATCGATCCGTCCAAGGTGAAGGCGTTCCTCGACATCGCCGCGATCCCGACCGGGGGCTGGGACCCGAGCCTCGCCTTCGTGATGGCCTCGGCGGTACTGGTCAGCATGGCGGCGCTCAGGATCGCCCACCGCCATCGTCACCCGATCGCCGCCGCGACGTTCGCGACGCCGAGCGCCCGTCGTGTCGACGCGCCGCTGGTGCTCGGATCGATCCTGTTCGGCATCGGCTGGGGCCTGTCCGGCTTGTGCCCCGGCCCCGCCATCGCCAATATCGCCTTCGCGTTGCCCGACATCCTGATCTTCCTTGCCGCCATGGCGGTCGGGTCGCTGGCGGTTCGGCTGATCCGCGGGCGCCGCAATCCGGATGATGAAAAGACACAGGCCCAGCCATGACCGATGATCTCAGCGACGTAGCCGTAGTCGGCGGCGGCCCGGCCGGCCTCGTCGCCGCGCTGTTGGCGCGCAGCCATGGCGTTTCCGTGACCCTGGTCGCGCCGAAGACGCCGCCTCGCGACGAGCGCACGGTGGCGATGCTCGGCGCCTCGGTCGACATCCTGAAGCAGACCGGCATCTGGCCGGCGGTCGAATCGAAGGCTGCGCCTCTGCGCACCATGCGGATCGTCGATGCGACGCGCCGGCTGATCCGCGCGCCGCTGGTCGAATTCCACGCCTATGAGGTCGAGCGCGAGGCGTTCGGCTACAACATCCCGAACGCCGTGCTGATCGCCGCCCTCGACGAGGCCATCGACCAGGCCGGCATCGAGCGGGCGACGGGATTTGCCTCCGACATCCAGCCGGCGGACGACGCGGTCACAGTAGTGACGGCCGACGGCCGGGAGATTCGCAGCAAGCTGCTCGGCGCCGCCGATGGCCGCCGCTCCAAGGCGCGCGACGCAGCCGGCCTCACCGTACGCAGCTGGTCCTATCCGCAGGCGGCCCTGGTCGTGAACATCGCCCACAGCCGGCCGCATGACGACGTCTCGACCGAGTTCCATACCGAGACCGGCCCCTTCACCATCGTCCCGATGCCCGGCCTGCACTCCGCCATCGTCTGCGTCGAGAGCCCGGCCGAGGCCGAGCGGCTGTCGAAGCTCGACGACGAGGCACTTGCGGCCGAGTTCGAGCGGCGCTCGCGCTCGATCGTGGGCAAGATCACCATCGTCGGCAGCCGGCAGGTGTTCCCGCTCTCCGGCCAGACCGCCCGCCATTTCGCGGCGCGACGCATCGCACTGATCGGCGAGGCCGCGCACGTCTTCCCGCCGATCGGCGCCCAGGGGCTCAATCTCGGCCTGCGCGACGCGGCAGCCTTCGCCGCCGCGGTGGGCGACCATCGCGACGATCCCGGCAGCGCCGACGCGCTCGCCACCTATGACAAGGCCCGCGCCGGCGACATCCTGTCGAGGACGACGGCGGTCGATGCGCTGAACCGCACGCTCCTGACCGATTTCCTGCCCGTGCAGGCCATGCGCGGCATCGGGCTCTACGCCATCGACCGGCTGCCGAAGCTGAAGCGCCTCGTGATGCGCCAGGGGCTGACGCCGCATCTGTGAGGCGGCGGCGCGGCTTCGCTCAGCCGCCTAAATCGTTTCGGGAGGTTGACGTGGCCGGAACATCGTGGCTTCTGGCCAGCCCGAGACAATTGGATAGGCCATGGTTCAGCCGCGTACAGCCAAATTCCAGATCGGACAGATCGTCCGCCATCGTACCTTTCCGTTCCGGGGCGTGATTTTCGACGTCGATCCGGTCTTTTCCAACACCGAGGAATGGTGGGATGCCATCCCCGCCGACGCCAGGCCGTCGCGCGATCAGCCCTTCTATCACCTGCTCGCCGAGAACGCGGAAACCGAGTACGTCGCCTATGTCTCGGAGCAGAACCTGCTGATCGACAATTCGGACGAGCCGCTGCGCCATCCGCAGATCCCGGACTATTTTTCCGAGCGCCGCGGCGACGTCTATCTCACGCGGAACGGCGGCCTGAACTAGCGTTCACGGCCCGCAGACGATCACCTGCACCCCTGCCCGCTCCAGCGCCTCCGCCAGCTCCGGCGGCGGCTCGCCGTCCGTGACAAGGCACTGGATGTCGTCGAGCGGCGCGATGTTGGCGAAAGCCGTGATGCCGAACTTGCTGCGGTCGGCGACGACGATGGTGCGCGACGCCACGCCGATCATGCCGGCCGTATGCGCCGCCTCGTCGAGCTTGGTCATCGATATGCCGGACCCGGAAACGCCGGAGCATCCGATCACCGCCGTATCGGCATGGATGCCGGCCACCGCCGCGAAGCCGATGGCGCCGATCGTCACCTGATAGTTCGGCCAGTATGATCCGCCCAGGATGTGGATCGACTGGATGCTGCCCTCCGGCACGACGGCCGGCAGGCGCAGATTGTTGGTGACGATGGTGAGGCTGCGCCGCGCCCCGAGCGCGGCGGCGAAGAAGCAGATCGTCGAGCCGCCATTCAGGATCAGCGTTTCGTCGTCGCGGATGAGGGATGAGGCCGCCTGACCGATCCGGCGCTTGGCCTCAACATGCTCATCCATGCGCAGGCCCATGGTCGTGTCGACACGGACGAGGCGATCCTTCGTCACCGCGCCGCCATGGGTGCGCACCAGCAGCCCGCGCCGTTCCAGAAGATCGAGGTCACGGCGCACGGTATCGCGGGAGACTTCGAGCAGCGCCACGAGTTCCGCCGCCGTCGCCTGGCCGCGATCCTGCAGATATTGAAGCAGCCGGCTATGGCGCAGCGCCGGCAGCGCGCCGCCGCTGGCGTCGGGTTCGATCGTGACGGGCGGGTGGCTGTCGTCCTGGCTCATGGCGTCCCTTGTCTCAAGGCGATCCTTGGAGCATGAGGCTGGCGGCGCCGACAAGCCCCGCGTTGCGGCCAAGCGCTGCCGCCACCACCGGGACGTCGCGAAACGCCGACATCGCCCGCTCGCGGATCGTGCCCTCGATGCGAGCCTGCATCATCGGCAGCAGGCTGCCGACGCCGCCGCCGAGGATCAATCGTTCGGGCGAATAGAGATGCAGCAGGTTGGTCAGGCCGACGCCGAGCCAGCGCGCCTCGTCGTCCAGCAGCTTCAGTGCCGGGCTGTCACCCTGGCGGGCGGCCTCGGCGACGTGCCTGCCGGTCACCGGTTCGCTTCCCGCCAGCCGGCCGATTTCCGGCGCGCCGCCCGATTCCACCAGCTTGCTCGCCTCCCGCGCCAGAGCCGTGCCCGAGGCAAACGCCTCCCAGCAGCCGAGGCCACCGCAGGAGCAGCGCACCGGCTGCTCGGAGACCGCCATATGGCCGATCTCGCCGGCAAGGCCGCGACGGCCATGCAGGAGATGTCCGTCGACGATGACGCCGCCGCCGACGCCGGTCGAGACGGTAATGAACACCATCGACTGCGTGCCCTGCCCGGCGCCGAAGCGCCATTCGCCGAGCGCCGCCGCATTGGCGTCGTTCTCCAACTGGACGGCGAGGCCCAGACGCTCCGAAAGAATCGAGGTCAGCGGCACGTTGCGCCAGCCGAGCAGCGTCGGTGCATCGACGACGATGCCGGCGTCGGGATCGAGTGGTCCCGGTGCGCCGACGCCGAGACCGACGATCTCCGCCGCCGGCGCTTCGCTCCGCACCCGATCGAGCAACGCCACCATCTGGGCGATCACCGCATGCGGGCCGCCCTGCGCGTCGGTCGGCGTCGCGGCGAAGGCGGCGACATGGCCGGTCGCCTCGACGACGGCCGCGCGCAGTTCCGTGCCGCCGAGATCGATGGCAAGCGCCGCGCGTGTCATGCCGCCTGGCCCGGACCGGGGAGCGCGTGCAGCCAGGCCATGCGGGCGGCGAGGTCGGGATCGCCGAAGGCGAGCGAGCCCAGCACGACCGTCTCGGCGCTGGCGGCGCGCAGGCGCGGCACGGTGTTTTCGCGGATGCCGCCATCGGCGGCGAGGCGGACGGAATCCTCGAGGCCCGCTTCCTGCAGCATGGCGCGTACCGCCTCGAGGCGCGGGCAGGCTTCGTCGGAAAGCCCCTGCCCCTTCACGCCGATCGCGGTGCCGAGCAGCGTCACGAAGGCGAGCTTCGAAAGCCACGGCTTGACCGTTTCGACCGGCGTCTCGATGCGCAGCACCATGCCGGCCTCGACGCCGAGCTCGGCGATCAGCGCCAGCGCTTCCTCGGCGACGGCGGCATTCTCGACATGGATCGAGATCAGATCGGCGCCGGCCTCGGCGAACTGGCGGATCTGCGACAGCAGCACGTCGTCCGACGTCATCAGATGCACATGCAGCGGCCGGCTGGTCAGGCGGCGAATACGGGCGACGAGATCGGGGAAGAACAGCAGCGCCGGGGCAAAATGACCGTCGGCGACGTCGATGTGGTAGAGGTCGACATGCGCATCGATGCGGCGGATGTCGACCTCCATGTTGCAGAGATCGGCCGACCACAGCGAGAATTCGCCGAGCAGGCGGTTGCGCGGCAGGGCCTGGAGCCAGCCAGCGGCGGGCTTGTTGGAGGCGGTCATGCGGTCTTCTCCCGGAGAGGTTTTATCGTGCGCAGGAAGCTTTCGAGCTCGCTGCGGAATTCGGAGACATGGCGGGCCTTGTTGGTCGCCTTCGGCGCGATCTCGGCAAGGCGGGCGCCCGGTATGGTTTCGGCCAGGCGCTTGGCAAAAGCGAGCGGATGGACGGTATCGACTTCGTGCCCGATCACCAGCGTCGGCAGGTCGAGCGCCCTCGCCTCCGCCTCGGTGACGTCGGGTCCGTCGAGCGCGATGCCACCAAGGAGATCGGCCGTGACCGACGGCTCGGGACGATCGAAGAACTTCAGCAGCGAGGCGAGATTGTCCGGCGCGTCGACGGCAAGTTTACGGGCCAGCGGCGAGGCGGCGAAGGCCGTCTTGGCCTGTTCCGGCGGAGCGCGGCGCAGATGCTCCGCCACCAGCGCATAGGGGCGCATGTTTTCCGGCGCCGCATCGAACAGCCAGGCGGGGCGGGCCAGCACAAGGCCGGCGACGCGGTCGGGGTTCCGATGGGCGATGTGCAGCGCGATCGCGGCCCCCATCGATATGCCGCCCATGACGAAGCGATCGATGCCGCGGGCGTCGCAGACGGCGAGAATGTCGGCGGCGAACATGGCGATCGAGAACGGCCGGATGCTGCCGGGCTGCGACTGTCCCTGCGCGCGGCATTCGACCGT
Organism: Kaistia sp. MMO-174; assembly: GCF_037147815.1. NCBI lineage: Bacteria > Pseudomonadati > Pseudomonadota > Alphaproteobacteria > Hyphomicrobiales > Kaistiaceae > Kaistia > Kaistia sp. MMO-174. The sequence continues at coordinate 534,405 of NZ_JBBCUO010000002.1, forward strand.
CAGCCGGCGATATGCCGGGCCATCGGGAAAATTCTCCACGACCTGGCCGTTGTCGCCGCCGAGTCCGTGCTGGAACACCACCGGCAGGCCGATGCCGCTATCGAAGACGCTGAGTTCTGCGTCGTCGCGCCGGAAGCTCGAACGGGTCATGGCCGCAGCAGGCCCGCGAGATAGCGGGCGACGCCGGGCGCCTCCTCGGCCGAAAGGCCGTGCGTCACCACCGAGCCGTCGAATCCCACCACTTCCAGTCGCCCGAAAAAGTCCGGGAAATCGACGACGCCGGTTCCGGCGGTGGCAAAGCTGCCGTCGGGATTACGATCCTTCGCATGCGCCATGGCGATGCGGCCGGCGAGCAAGTCCAGCGCCCCGGCAACGATCGTCCGCGCCGTGTCGCGATCGGCGATCTCGAACAGATTGGCGGGATCGAGCACGAAGCGGATCCGCGCCGAGCCAATCGCCTCGACCAGCCGGATGCCGTCCTCGGCGGAGGTCACGACATTCGCCTGTTCCGGCTCGATGCCGAGATCGACGCCGGCGGCTTCCGCCAGCGCCACCGCCTTGGCCATCTCGGCCAGGAGATCAGCCCAGGCCTCCGGCGTCGCGTTGTCCGGGTGATGCGCCCACTGGTCGTCGGGATCGCGCGTGCCGGTGCAGAGCGTCACCAGCGGGATGCCGAGTTCCCTCGCCGCATCGAGCAGGACGCCGAGCCGGCGCAGCCCCGTCTCGCGAACGGCGATGTCCGGGTGGATCATGTTGTAGGTGCCGGAGAGCGCGACCAGCTCGACGCCGGTCGCGGCGACGGCATCGAGGATCGCGGCGATCGTCTCGGCCGGGATCTGGTCCGGCATCGCCGGCAATCCGGCGCAGGCCATGTTGAACTGCGCGGAGTCGTAGCCGGCCTCCCTGACGGCGGCCAGCACGGTTAACGGGTCGTTACCGGAAAATGTCTTCGCGAAGATGCCGAGGCGCATCAGACCGCCCCCTGCATGTCGGCGACGCGGACCGCCCTGCCGGTCCGGGCCGACTCGGCGATCGCCGCCATGGCGCGAACGGAGGCGAGGCCATCATCGATGTTGGCGCCGCGCTGCGGAACGCCGTTCAGGATGGTGTCGGCGAAGCCTTCGAGCTGGCGGCGGAAGAAGTGGCCGTCTGCGCCGAGCGGACGATGATAGGTCGCATCCTTCTCCGAGAAGATCTCGACGTCGCTCGATTTGAAATACCAGGGATTGTAGGTCTTGGCGACGATGCTGCCGTTCTCGCCATAGAGCTGGAAGCCCTCGAACCAGTCCATTCTTACGGCCACGGTCAGGTCGAGATGGCCGAGCACGCCATTGGCGAAGCCGGTCTCGACGAACCAGCTATAGGCACCGAAACGCTCCAGGAGGCGCGCCCGGACCTCGGTGATCTCGCCGCACAGGAAACGCGCGGTATCCACCAGATGGCTGCCATGCGCGAGCATGAAGTAGCGCCGGAGGTCCGCCTTCGGGTTCTCGCTCGGCTTTTTCGCCAGCTTGCTGGTGATCGGCAGTGGCTGGACGGCATCCGTCATCGTGTAGCGATGCGTGCTATCGCAATACCAGGCCTTGAGCGAAAGCTGCTGGCCCATCTCGGTCTTGATGAACGCCTCCGCCGCCTCGAGGCCCGGATCGAAGCGCTTCATGTGGCCGACCTGTAGCGTCAGCCCGGTGCGGTCGACGACCTTCTTCAGGGCCTCGACTTCCTCGACGTTGACGCCGAGCGGCTTCTCGCAAAGCACATGCTTGCCGGCTTCGATCGCCCGGATCGCCATCGGCACATGGAAGCTGTCGGAGATCGCGACGACGACGGCCTCGACCTCGGGATCGGCCAGCATGGCGTCGTAGTCGGCGTAGGCCTTGGTCGGCTCATAGGTCGCCGCCATCCGCGCCAGCAGGTCCGGCGCCGCGTCGCAGATCGCGTAGAGATCGGCGTTGCGGGCCTTCACCGAGGATTCGAGATGCGCGAACTGAGCGATCGGGCCACAGCCGAGCACGCCAACCCGCAGCCTGCGCGCTTCCTTCTTCAGCATGGAATATCCTTGTCGTTGTCAGGCGAGGAGCTGTCGCATCGTCTCGCGGTTGGTGCGGACACCCTTGGCCGGATCGGCGGCGGCGATGTCCGATTCTTCTTCGAGCACGAGCCAGCCGTTGAAGTTCGGGCTCGCCGCGACAATGTCGACAACCGCGCGCGTGTCGCAGATGCCGGAACCCAACATCTGCCAGTCCCCGGCCGCGTCGACATCCTTCAGGTGCAGGTAGCGGATGCGGTCGCGATAGGTCGAAAGCGTGTCGAGGATATCCATGCCGCCGCGGAGGATATGACCAGTATCGGGCACCCAGCCGAGCAATGCCGGGTCGGTCAGGCCGAAGAGCCGGTCATAGTCGGCGCGACTGAACAGCAGCGTGTTGTGGTGCGAACTCGGATGCACGGCGACCGGCACGCCCGTCTTCTGGCCCAGTTCGCCGGCGCCGTTGTAGAGCGCCGCCGCGGCGGCGAACTTGCCGTCGAGATCGCCCGGCGACACGACGGTGGCGCTGCCGAGCGACAGCACGGCGCCGGGAAACGCAGCAACGAAATCGAGAGTGCGATCGATCATGGCCAGATCGCTCTCCAGCCGGGCCGGCTCCGTATAGCCGCTGCCGCTCGCGCAGGCGAAGGCGGCCAGTTCCAGCCCTCTCGCCGCCAGCGCCCGGCCGAAAGCCTCCGGCTTGCCGGCATAGTCGCCGATCATCGTGTCGGTGATCTCGATGCCGGAATAGCCCGCCGCCGCGATGGCATCGAACAGGTCGTCCGGGCCGCCCTTCCAGCGGTCCCCCAGCATTTCCCACGTGTAGGTCTGGCAGCCGATCTGCAGCATGATGAGCGGGTTCCGGGTTCCGGGTGGCGACGTCGCATTTTCGTTCAAATCATGCTTGCTGTTTTATGCGCGCCGGTCAAGCATGATGACGCACGAATGCGCATCGATGCGCAGCGCGCCGTTCGAGGAGGACTGGCGTGACGTCAGAGGCGGGGAGACACTGAATGAAACGATTGGGAATTGGCGTGATCGGCTGCGGCAACATCGCCAGCACCTATCTGCGCAATGCGGCGCTGTTTCCGGGCGTGGAACTGCGCGCGTGCGCCGACATGCAGCCGGAGGCGGCGCAGAGACGCGCGCGCGAATTCGGCATCCAGGCCCTCGGCGTCGACGCGCTTCTTGCCGCCGACGATGTCGATCTCGTGCTGAATCTGACGGTCCCGAACGCCCATTTCGACATCTCGATGGCCGCCCTCTCCGCCGGCAAACACGTCTTCACCGAGAAGCCACTGGCCGCCACGGCCGCAGAGGGCCGCAAGCTCGTGGCCGAAGCGAAGCAGCGGAATCTCGCCATCGGCTCGGCACCCGATACCTTCCTTGGCGCGGCAGGCCGGCTGGCGCGACGACTGATGGATGAGGGCGCCATCGGCCGGGTCGTCGCCGGCACGGCCTTCATGATGGGCCGCGGCATGGAGCACTGGCATCCGGCACCACAATTCTATTACCAGCCGGGCGGCGGGCCCGTCCTCGACATGGGGCCCTACTACGTCACCATGCTGGTCAATCTTCTCGGACCGGCGAAGCGGGTGATGGCGCTTAGCACGATCGGACAGGCCGAGCGGCTCATCACGGCGCCCGGCCCGAACCATGGCACGGCTTTCCCGGTCGGCACGCCGACAACGATCATGGCGCTGATCGAATTCGTCTCCGGTGCGAGCGTGACGCTGGGCATGAGCTGGGATGTCTTCCGGCACGGCAATCATCCGATCGAGCTGCACGGCACGGAGGGATCCCTGCGCCTGCCCGATCCTGACACCTTCGGGGGCACGGTTGCGCTCAGCCGACTCGGCGAGGCCTGGGAGGAGCTGTCGACGGCGGAGACGCTGAACGGTCGCATCAACTGGCCCTATGACGCGCCGGACCGCGCCAATTATCGCATGCTGGGCGTCGCCGATCTCGCCCGCTCCCTCGACGGCGGAACGCCTGCGCGCGCCTCCGGCGATCTGGCGCTGCATGTGCTGGAGGTTCTGGAGGGCATCCTTCAGGCCGGCGCATCGGGTTCGGCTGTGACACTGCCCGAATGCGAGGTGCGGCCGGCGAGCCTCACGGAAGCCGAGGCGGCGGAACTGCAGGCTGGCTGACTTTTGCCCGCACTCCGTGCATTTGCCGTTAGCCATTCCATCAAAGCGCGATGCAAAGCGGCGGACGGCGATCTATATTGGTTCGCAACCGCTTATTCGGCTTCGGCGACAGGAGACCATGATGAGACGCTTTTCCCTGGCAGCGCTTGCCCTCGTTGCCGGCGTGACCGCCGCCAGCGCGCAGACGGAGGCGATCGCGCCCGTTGATTCCGCCCAGTTCCGCAAGCTTTCCTGCGACCAGATCGCCGCCCGCATCCAGGCGCTGAACATTCCGATCTCCAGCAACAACAACAGCTGGGACGAGCTTCGCCGCAACCCGACGCTGCAGTTCGTCCTGCTCGGCATCCGGACGCCTAACCCGACCTATGATGATTTCATGGCGCATGCGCGCGGCGAACGGATCGCGCTGATCGAGGTCGCCGTAGCCAAGAACTGCGCTGCCCAGCGCGGCATCCGGTAGCGCCTCACGACAACCTGTCGGGATCAGGAAAGGCGGCGGCTTCCCTCCGCCGCCTTTCGTTCGCGGGCATCGGTTCCCGCATGAAGCCATGCTCGCAACGATAACGGGGTTGGGGATCAATGTCGGGGCACGCCCGGATCGATTGGGTCGACTATGCCAAGGGCTTCTGCATCGTCATGGTGGTGATGATGCATTCGACGCTTGGGGTCGAAAAAGCCGCCGGGGCAGAAAGCTGGCTTGGCCATCTCGTTGCTTTCGCGCGCCCGTTCCGCATGCCGGACTTCTTCCTGATCTCGGGCCTGTTCCTCGCCCGCGTCATCGATCGCGACTGGCGCACCTACGCCGACCGCAAGATCATCCATTTCGCCTATTTCTACGTCCTTTGGCTGGTAATCCAGTTCGCCTTCAAGGCGCCTGGCATGGCGGCCGAGGACGGCGTCGGGGCCGCGCTCGGACAATTCCTGCTCGCCTTCATCGAGCCGTTCGGCACGCTGTGGTTCATCTACCTGCTGCCGATCTTCTTCGCCGTGACCAAGCTGCTGCGCGGTGTGCCGCCCTGGATCGTGCTGGTCGCGGCGGCGGCGCTCGAGATCGCGCCGATCCATACGGGATGGACCATCCCCGACGAGTTCGCGTCGCGCTTCGTCTATTTCTATGCCGGCTATCTATTCGCGCCGCAGGTGTTTCGTCTGGCGGCCGCTGTCATCGCCCAGCCGGGCCTCGCGATTCTCGGCCTGGTCGCCTGGGCGATGATCAACGGCTACGCCGTTTTCGCCGGCGTGTCTGAGATGCCCTTCATCGGCCTTTGCCTCGGAATTCTCGGCGCCTGCGCCGTCGTCGCCTTTTCGGCTCTGCTCTCGAAGGCCGACCTGATGGCGCCGTTGCGCTATTGCGGCGAGCATTCGATCGTCATCTACCTCGCCTTCTTCCTTCCCATGGCGGCGACGCGCGTCCTGCTGCTGCGCACAGGAATCATCCCGGATCTTGGCACCGTCTCGCTGATCGTCACCGCCGTTGGCGTCGTCGTACCGATCCTTCTCTATTGGGTCGTGCGCGACACGCGCCTGCGCTTCCTGTTCGAGCGGCCCGCCTGGGCGCGCATCGACCGCGTGAAGACACCGAAATTCGCGCCGGCTGAATAGGATGGCCTCGCTCGGAAAGCCCACCATCGTCTGGCTGCGCGACGACCTCCGCCTCGCCGACAATCCGGCGCTGACTGCCGGAGCGCGCATCGGTGCACCGTTGGTCGTCGTCTATGTTCTAGACGAGATGAGCGAGGGCATTCGCCGGCTCGGCGGCGCTTCCAAATGGTGGCTGCACGGATCGCTCGATGCCTCGGGCAAGGCGCTGGCGAAGCACGGCCAGAGGCTGGTGCTGCGGCACGGACCGGCGCAGGACGTCCTGCTCAAGCTGGCCGGTGAACTCGGCGCCGGTCACGTGTTCTGGAACCGGCGCTATGGCGGCGGCGAACGCGCCGTCGATGCGGCCATCAAGGCCGGGCTGAAAGACAGGGGGATCGCGGTCGAGAGCTTCCAGGCCAACCTGCTCTGCGAGCCCTGGACCATCCGCACCAAGGCCGATCAGCCGTTTCGCGTCTTCACGCCGTTCTGGAACGCCTGCCGGGCGCAGATGCCGCCACGGGAGCCCCTGCCCGCGCCAGATGAATTGCCCTCGCCGGTCGATGGCGTGGCGTCCGACAGCCTCGCCGACTGGAAGCTGCTGCCGACCCGGCCGGACTGGGCCGGCGGCCTGCGCGACAGCTGGACGCCGGGCGAGGATGGCGCTCAGGCGCGGTTTCAGGCCTTTCGCGCGGAAAAGCTGAAGGACTATGCGGCGCATCGCGACGAACCGGCCGCCGACGTCTCATCAAGACTGTCGCCGCATCTGCGCTTCGGCGAGATCAGCCCGTTCCAGCTCTGGCACGGCGTTTCACCGGAAGGTCTCGGCGATGGGACAAAGATCAGCCAGGCCAATGTCGACAAGTTCCTGTCGGAGATCGGCTGGCGCGAATTCTCGTGGCACCTGCTGTTCCACCAGCCCGATCTCGCGATGCGGAATTTCCAGCCGCGCTTCGACGCCTTTCCGTGGCCCGCCGTCAACGAGGCCGCGCTGGTCGCGTGGCGAAAGGGCCGGACCGGTATCCCGATCGTCGATGCCGGCATGCGGGAGCTCTGGAAGACCGGCTTCATGCACAATCGTGTGCGGATGATCGTCGCCTCGTTCCTGATCAAGAACTTGATGGTCGACTGGCGCATCGGCGAAGCGTGGTTTTGGGACACGCTGGTCGATGCGGATGCCGCGAACAATCCGGCGAGCTGGCAATGGGTCGCCGGTTCTGGCGCCGACGCGGCTCCTTACTTCCGCGTTTTCAACCCGGTTCTGCAGGGCGAAAAATTCGATGCGGCCGGAGACTATGTCCGCCGCTTCGTCCCGGAACTGGCGGATGTCCCCGCCAAGCAGATCCATGCCGCCTGGAAGGCTGGCGGTGTCCCCGGATATCCCGGGCCGATTGTAGATCTCGGTGCTACGCGCGAGAGGGCTTTGCGTGCCTTTCAGCAGATGCGCGAGGATGATTTGGATTCGTCTTCCGGATTTGACGATGATTGAAGCATGATATTTCGCGCGCATGGAAGCTGCCGGGGAATGGTGCTTTGCCCGGCGGGCCTGCTTGAAGCCAGTCTGTGGGCCCGCTAGCCTCCCCGCCTCTCGTACAAGAAAGCAATCATGGCCGTCCTCCCCTCCGTCATCGAAGCCATCGGCAACACGCCCCTGATCCGCCTGCGTCGTGCATCCGAGGAGACGGGCTGCGAGATCCTCGGCAAGGCAGAATTCCTGAATCCCGGTCAGTCGGTGAAGGACCGCGCCGCGCTGTTCATCATTCGCGACGCGATCGCCAAGGGTCAGCTACGGCCGGGCGGCACGATCGTCGAGGGCACGGCGGGCAACACGGGAATCGGCCTGGCGCTCGTCGCGAGCGCGCTCGGCTTCAAGACGGTCATCGTGATTCCCGAGACGCAGTCGCAGGAAAAGAAGGATGCGCTGCGCCTCGCCGGCGCCGAGCTGATCGAAGTGCCGGCCGTCCCCTACAAGGATCCGAACAACTACGTGAAGCTTTCCGGCCGGCTCGCCGAGCAGCTGGCCGAGACCGAGCCGAACGGCGCGATCTGGGCCAACCAGTTCGACAATGTCGCCAACCGCCAGGCCCATATCGAGACGACCGGCCCCGAGATCTGGGCGCAGACCGAAGGCAGGATCGACGGCTTCGTCTCGGCGGTCGGCTCCGGCGGCACGCTCGCCGGCATCGGCATCGCGCTGAAGGGCTACAATCCCAGCATCCAAGTCGCCCTCGCCGATCCGCTCGGCGCCTCGCTGTTCAGCTATTACACGACCGGCGTGCTGAAGGCAGAGGGATCGTCGATCACCGAGGGCATCGGCCAGGGGCGCATCACGGCCAATCTCGAAGGCGCGCCGGTCGACACCGCCTACCAGATCACCGACGCCGAGGCGCTCGACGTCGTGTTCGACCTCGCCGAGCATGAAGGCCTGGTCCTGGGTGGCTCGTCCGGCATCAACATCGCTGGCGCCATCCGCCTCGCCAGGACGCTCGGCCCCGGCCACACCATCGTGACGATCCTCTGCGATTACGGCACGCGCTATCAATCGAAGCTGTTCAACCCGGCTTTCCTGCGCGAAAAGGGACTGCCGGTCCCCGGCTGGCTCGAACGCCACTCCGACATTTCCGTCCCCTACGACAAGGCGCCGTAATGACCGAGACGACCCTGCTCTTCCGCGACGATGCCTATCTTTCGACCGCCGAGGCCAGGGTCATCGGCGTCAACGATCGCGGCGGCATCCTCCTCGACCGGTCGATCTTCTACGCTACCGGCGGCGGCCAGCCCGGCGATACCGGCACGCTGGAGCGTGAAGACGGCTCGATGATCAAGATCGCGACCACGGTCTATGGCGACAGCAAGAGCGAGATCGTGCATGTCCCGGCGGAGGGCTCCGCCCTCCCGGCGCCGGGCGAAACGCTGGTCCAGCACATCGACTGGACGACGCGGCACCGCCACATGCGCATCCACACCGGCCTGCATCTCCTGACGGTCGCCCTGCCGTTCCCGGTTTCGGGCGGCCGCATCGGCGCCGACGAAGGGCACCTCGACTTCGACATCGACGGCGCCGTGCCGGCGAAGGAGGCGATCGAGGAGAGGCTGAACGCGCTCGCCGCCGCCGACCATCCCGTTTCGACGGAGTGGATCACCGACGAGGAATTGCTGGCCAATCCGGGCCTCGTCAAGACGATGAGCGTCATGCCGCCGATGGGCAGCGGCCGGGTGCGCCTCGTTCGCATCGGTGACATCGATCTGCAACCTTGCGGCGGTACGCATGTGCAGTCGACTGCCGAGATCGGCCCGCTTGTCGTCGCCAAGATCGAGAACAAGGGCAAGCAGAACCGGCGCGTGCGCATCCGCTTCGCCTGACCGCGCCCGCTGGGTAACCGAGTATCGGAGATGGCCATGATCGACCGCGCCACCACTTTCGTTTCGACCGAATGGCTCGCCGAACGGCTCGGCGACCCGTCCATCGCCATCGTCGACGCCTCCTGGTACCTGCCGAACTCCAATCGCGACGCGGCGGCGGAATTCGGGGCCTCGCACATCCCCGGCGCGGTCTATTTCGACCTCGACAAGGTGGCCGACACCAGCTCCGGCCTGCCGCATATGCTGCCTTCGGCCGAGCAGTTCGGCGCGACGGTCGGCGATCTCGGCATTTCCGAGACCCAGACCATCGTCATCTATGACGGCGCGGGCCTGTTCCCGGCGCCCCGCGTCTGGTGGACGTTCCGCGTCATGGGCGCGAAGGATGTGCGCATCCTCGAAGGCGGCTTCCCGAAATGGACCGCCGAGGGACGTCCCGTCGAAGCGGGGGCGACGTCTCCGGCGCCGAAGGTGTTCCACGCCCGCCTCGACGCCGCCCAGGTTCGATCGATCGCCGACATGCGCCGGCTGGTCGCCGATCGCAGCGTCACCATCGTCGACGCCCGTCCCGGCGAGCGCTTCCGTGGCGAGCAGGCCGAACCGCGAGCGGGCCTGCGGTCCGGCCACATGCCGGGCAGCCGCAATGTGCCGTCGGGCTCCCTCGTCTCCAATGGCGCGCTGAAGAGCGGGCCCGAGATCGCGGCAGCGTTCGCCGCTGCCGGCGTCGATCCCGCGCGCCCCATCGTCACCAGTTGCGGCTCCGGCGTCACCGCCGCGATCCTCGCCCTGGCGCTCGGCACGATTGGCGCCGAGACGGTCGCGCTCTATGACGGCTCCTGGGCCGAATGGGGCGGCGCCGAAGAAGCCCCGGTCGTCACCGGTCCGGCAGAGCAGTAGCGGAGGAGCGAGCGATGGTGTCCCGCGTTGTCGCCGTCGCGCTCAGCCCCACCCACAGCTTCAGCAAGGCGCTGCAGTCCGAGATCCGCCTCATCGCGGGCATGGGGGTCGAGGGCGACGCGCATATGGGCGAGACGGTGAAGCATCGCTCGCGCGTCGCGCAGGACCCGACGCAGCCCAATCTGCGGCAGGTCCATCTCGTTCATGCGGAATTGCTCGACGAATTGCAGGCCGGCGGATTCGCGGTAGGTCCCGGGACGATCGGCGAGAACGTCACCACCCGCGACATCGACCTGCTCGGCCTGCCGCGCGGCGCACTGCTGCGTCTCGGTCCAGACGCCGTGGTCGAGGTGACGGGATTGCGCAATCCCTGCATACAGCTCGACCACTACCAAAAGGGCCTGACGTCCGCGACGCTGGACCGCGACGCGGACGGCAATCTCATCCGCAAGGCCGGCGTCATGGGGATCGTCAAGGCCGGCGGCGTGGTGCGGCCCGAAGACCGAATCCGCGTCGTCCTCCCCACCGGACCGCACCAGGCGCTCGAACGCGTCTGATCCCCACGCAACCTGAACGGGCCATTCAGCCACCGTTCAGCGGCGCTCTGCGCATATGTCCCTCATGGTTGCCGCAATTGATCGGCATGCAGCAGGCACATTCGGACGTATCGCCGGATCTGTCACGGACAACGGCCGGCCCAGGCCAAGCTTCAGGAATCCCATGAGACCTTCCCAGTTTCTCCTGTTTTCGTCGGTTGCGCTCCCGGTCCTGCTGGGCGGCACATCGCTGGCCTTCGGTGAAGAGGCTGGCTTTAACGCCCGGCCGATCGTCGTCGCCCAGGCCGAGGACCGGGTTGCCCGGGCCAAGGAGCTCCTGGAGCAGGCACAGGAATCGCTCAAGCAGGCCGAAGACACCGGTGGCGACGTGCGCGCCGCGCGCCGCGGCGTCGCCGATGCGATGAAGGACCTGCGGTCGGCCGAAACCGCCGCGGGCGGCGCTCCTGCTCCGGAATCCGCGCCCAGCCCGTCGGAAGAACGGCCGATGCGCCCGGCCCGTCCGGCAGAGGCCAATCCCCAGGTCGAAGGCGGCAGCCAGCCGAAGCCGTACCAGCCGCCGGCCGGTGCCAAGAAGCCTGAGGCACCCGCAGCCAAGCCTGCCCCGGCTCCCTCGCCCGCCCAGACACCGCCAACGAAGCCTGCCCCGGACCGCAAGCCAGCGCAACCCGCGCAGGGCGAAGCGAAACCGAAGCCGTCCCAGCCGCCGACCGCCCAGCCCGACACGGCTCGTCCGGCGCCCGACCGCCGTCCGGACGATGCCGGCAGTCGTCCGCCACGCAACGATCAAAGCCGTCCGGATTCGGCTCGGCCCGGCAACGAGCAGCGGCCGCGTCCCGATGCCCGTCCGCCCCGCCCGGGCGATCGCGATCAGGGTTCCTACCGCGACGACTATCGCGGTGCGCCGCGCGACGTGTTCATCGACGGTTCGCGCCCCGGCGATCGCGAAGTGCCGCCGCCTCCGGGCGCCTATCGCGACGATCCCCGCCCCTACCGCCCGAATGGCCGCTTCATCGATGGTGGCCGCGCCTCCGAGCGGCAGATCGAGGACACGTTCCGCGCGGCGCCGGTCCAGCGCATCGATCGGGGCTATTCGATGAACGAGATCCGCCGTGATCCCCGCGTGCGCGACATGGTGCGCCGCGTCGATATCGATACCATCACCTTCGAGTTCGGCTCGGCCCGCGTTCCCGACGATCAGGTACGCAAGCTGCAGTCGATCGGCCGCGCCATCAGCCGCGTCGTCTACCGCAACCCGGACGCGGTCTTCCTCATCGAGGGCCACACCGACGCGGTCGGCACCGACCTCGCCAATCTGGAGCTGTCGGATCGCCGTGCGGCCGCGGTCGCCGGCATCCTGTCGGATTATTTCGATATTCCCCGCGACGCGCTCGTCAGCCAGGGCTACGGCAAGCGCTACCTGAAGATCCCGACCGACGCGCCGGAACGGCAGAACCGCCGCGTCACCATCCGCAACATCACGCCCCTTCTGCATGGTGGCTACTGAGGCGGATTCCGGACAGGGACCTCGCACGGCGAACCGGAAGAACCGGTTCGCCGGAGCCCTCCACAAGCGAAGGAGCCCGGCAGGTCTACTGCCGGGCTCCTTCGTTTCAGGACAAAACGGACGGATCCATCAGTGAAGGATCTGGCTCAGGAAGAGCTTGGTCCGCTCATGCTGCGGATTGGTGAAGAAGCTGACGGGATCGTTCTGCTCGATGATCTGGCCGCCATCCATGAAGATGACCCGGTTCGCCACCTGGCGGGCGAAGCCCATCTCGTGCGTTACGCAGATCATCGTCATGCCCTCGAGCGCCAGCCCGACCATGACGTCCAGCACTTCCTTGATCATTTCGGGATCGAGGGCCGAGGTCGGCTCGTCGAAGAGCATGACGCGCGGGTTCATGCAGAGCGAGCGGGCGATGGCGACGCGCTGCTGCTGGCCGCCGGAAAGCTGGCCAGGATATTTGTTGGCCTGTTCCGGGATCTTGACGCGCTTCAGATAGTGCATCGCGATGTCCTCGGCTTCGCGCTTCGGCATCTTGCGCACGTTGATCGGCGCGAGCGTGCAATTCTCCAGAATGGTCAGGTGCGGGAACAGGTTGAAGTGCTGAAACACCATGCCGACCTCGCGACGGACTTCGTCGATCTTGCGGAGGTCGTTGGTAAGTTCCTTGCCGTCAACGACAATCTTGCCCTTCTGGTGTTCCTCGAGGCGGTTGATGCAGCGGATCAACGTCGACTTGCCCGAGCCGGACGGGCCGCAGATGACGATCCGTTCGCCGCGCATGACCTTGAGGTTGATGTCGCGCAGGACGTGGAACTCGCCGTACCACTTGTTGACGCCGACCATCTCGACCGCGACGTCGGTCGAGGAAACAGCCAGTTCGGGCGGAGCGGGCTGCAGGTCGGCGGTAGCGACGGAAAGATCCGACATCACGATTTCCCCTTGAACATCATCTGCGACCCCGATCGAGCCGTCTTTCTGTAAACGCAGCATAGCGCGACATCGAGAAACAGAATGCCCAAAACACCATGGCTGCGAAGATATATCCCGTCAGTCCCGTCACCGGCGAGGCCCATTTCGCGTCGTTGGCCGAGGCCTGGATCTGGCCGAGGAAGTCATAGAGGCCGATGATGATCACCAGCGTCGTATCCTTGAACAGCGAGATAAAGGCGCCGACGATGCCTGGTATCACGACGCGCAGAGCCTGCGGCAGGACGATCTTGCGCATCATCTGCCAATATCCGAGGCCGAGCGCCATGGCGCCCTCATACTGGCCGCGCGGGATCGCCTGCAGGCCGCCGCGGATGGTTTCCGCCATATAGGCCGCCTGGAACAGCGCCACGCCGATCAGCGCCCGCAGCAACTTGTCGAAGGTGACACCGTCGGGCAGGAATAGCGGCAGCATCACCGAGGCCATGAAAAGCACGGTGATCAGGGGCACGCCGCGCCAGACCTCGATGAAAATCGTCGAGGCGAGTTTCACGACCGGCATATGCGAGCGCCGTCCGAGCGCCAGCAGGATGCCGAGTGGCAGCGAGGCGACCATGCCGGTGATGGCCACGACGAGAGTGACCAGCAATCCCCCCCAATTCGCCGTCTCGACTGGTTCAAGCCCGAAATCGAAGCCGAACAAGGCGAGCACGACCGCGATGCCGGCGAGCACGATGGCGAGGGTACGACCCGAACCGCGAACCGGCTGGCCCGACATCCAGGCAAACACCCGCACGGCGAGCAGCAGCAGCGCCGACAGGATTGCGTAGTCGAGCGCGAAGCGAAGCGGCGAAGGCGGCATGACGGAGCCAAGAAACAGGCCGCCCTGGTAGCGGACATGCCCACCGGTCAGCAGGATGAAGGCGGCGACCGGAAAGACGATGAGCAGATAGAGGGCGTTCAGGCGTTTGTAGGAGACGCGAGGGATCAGCATCGGGATCAGCCCGATGATCAGCATCAGGAACACGAGGTCGACGCGCCAGCGCTGGTCGATCGGATAGCGTCCATAGATGAATTGCGGCAGATAGGCCTTCACATAGGCCCAGCAGGCGCCGGCCGACTGCACGCAGGCCTGCCGGTCGGCGCCTTCCCAGGTGGCGTCGATCAGCGTGAAGCGGATGAAGGGCGTCAGCGCCCAGGCGACGAATGCCAGCAGGACGATCGTCGTGATGCTGTTCAGGGGGGTGGAGAACAGGTTTTGCCGGAGCCATCCGAGGACGCCGACGGAGCTTCTCGGCGGCGCCTGCGGCTGCAGGATCGTGGCGCTGACATAGCCTTGGCTGTTTGGTGCGTTCATGGCGCAGCCCTCACCGCTCGATCAGCGCGGCGCGCTTGTTAAAGTAGCCCATGACGAAGGAAGTCAGCACGCTGAGGCCGAGATAGAACAGCATCCAGATGCTGACGACCTCGACCGCCTGCCCCGTCTGGTTCAGCACCGTGCCGCCGACCGAGACGAGGTCCGGATAGGCGACCGCGACGGCGAGCGAGGAGTTCTTGGTCAGGTTGAGATACTGGTTGGTGAGCGGCGGGATGATCACCCGCATCGCCTGCGGCAGCACCACCAGCCGGAGGACCTGGCCGCCGCGCAATCCAAGCGACGAAGCCGCTTCCGTCTGTCCGCGGGGCACCGCCTGGACGCCGGCCCGCACCACTTCGGCGATGTAGCTCGCCGTGTAGAGCGACAGCGCCAGCAACAGGCCGATGAATTCCGGAATGATGGTCATGCCGGCATCGGACTGGAAGCCCCGACGCAGGAGTGGCCCCGTCTCGTTGAAGACCGGCACGTCGAAATAGGCCGGTCGGCCGGCAACGAAAAAGGCGATGACCGGCAGGCCGATGATGATGGCCGTATTGATCCGACCGGTCGGCGGGCGGATGCCGGTGCGGTCCTGCCGCTCGCTTCCCCATTTCGAGACAAAGATAGAGATCGCGATCGCGATCGGCACGGCCGCCAGCACCATCCAGGCACCGTCGCTCAGAACCAGCTTCGGAACGTGCAGGCCGCCGATGTTGAGGTGAAAGAAGCCGAGGAACGTCCACTTCTCGCGCATGCCCGGCACGGCGCGCAGAACCGCGAAATACCAGAAGAAGAGCTGCAGCAGCAGCGGAATGTTGCGCAAGATCTCGACATAGGCGGCCGCGACACGCGAGAGCAGCCAGTTCGAGGAAAGCCTGGCGATGCCGACGATGAAGCCGAGGATAGACGCGAAGACGATACCGAGGCCGGCGACGAGCAAGGTGTTCAGCAGGCCGATGAAGAGCGCCCGGCCGTAGGAGGAAGCCTCCGTGTAGGCCGCAAGCTTCTGGACGATGCCGAAGCCGGCCGTTCTATCGAGGAAGCCGTATCCCGCGGCGATGTTGGCCTTCTGCAGATTGCGAGCCGTGTTGTCGATGATGTCCCAGACGAACCAGCCGAGGACGAGCACGAAGACAATCTGGAACGCGTAGCCTCGGATCGTCGGATTGTTCAGAAGGGTAGCCATGCGTCCCCCTGCGGACGCCGCGCCTCTGTCAGCCAAACTTGTATCCCCTCATCAACCGGACCTTTGAGGTCAGCCGTCTTGCGACGGTGCGGCCCGGGTCTTGCTGCCCGTTGGCCGCAGCGGAATCCGGGACGGCGACAGCGCCGCCCCGGATCGATGCGCCGATTCTAGCGAATGGGCGGGGCGTACTGGATGCCGCCCTTCGACCAGAGATTGTTCAGGCCACGCGCGATGCCGAGCGGCGTCGAGGGGCCGATATTGGCGTCGAAGATCTCGCCGTAATTGCCGACGCCCTTGATCACGTTGTAGGCCCAGTCGCTGGACAGGCCGATCGGCTCGCCGAAATTGCCCTCGATGCCGAGGAAGCGCTTGATCTCCGGATTATCGGAGGTCTTCTTCTCGTCGATGTTGGCCTTGGTCAGGCCGAGCTCTTCCGCGTTCAGCAGCGCGAACAGCGTCCACTTCGCCAGCGTGAACCACTTGTCGTCGCCCTGGCGGACGGCCGGCCCGAGGGGCTCCTTGGAGATGATCTCCGGCAGGATCATGTGCTCGTCCGGATTGGTCAGCTTCAGGCGTTCGGCATAGAGGCCGGAGGCGTCGGTCGTGTAGGCGTCGCAGCGGCCGGCCTCATAGGCCTGCAGCACTTCCTCGTTCTTCTCGAACGCCACCACCTCGTAGGGCATGTTGTGCGAGCGGAAATAGTCGGCGAGGTTCAGCTCGGTCGTGGTGCCGGTCTGGGTGCAGACCTTGGCACCCGAAAGCTCGAGCGCCGAGGAAACGCCGAGCGACTTGCGGACCATGAAGCCCTGGCCGTCATAATAGGTGACGCCGACGAACTGCAGGCCGAGCGAGCTGTCGCGCGACATTGTCCAGGTGGTGTTGCGGGAGAGAACGTCCACTTCGCCCGACTGAAGCGCGGTGAAGCGCTCTTTGGCGTTCAGCGGCGTGAATTTCACCTTCTTCGGATCGTTGAAGATGGCGGCCGCCATCGCGCGGCAGAAGTCGACGTCGATGCCGCTCCACTCGCCTTTTTCGTCTGTCGCGCCGAAGCCGATCAAATTGCCGCCATTGGCGCCGCATTGAAGAAAGCCCTTGGCCTTCACGTCTTCGAGCGTGCCCGCCTTGGCTGCCGTCGCACCCGTCAGCGCCATCGCGGCGCCAACCAGAATAGAAGCAATCTTTCTGTTCATCGTTCGGCCTTTTGTTCCCCTGGAGTGCCCATCATTTCGATTGGATGCAGTATCGCCTCGTTTGCGAGATCTTGGCTCCGGCCGATCGACATGGCCGGGTCCTGCATTCATTTCGATGCGTCTAGGCCGGGCGACACCCGCCCGTCACTTGATCCAGACCCCGTGTGTCGGAACCTGAATTGACCCCTGCATCACATGGCATTATGCCAAGCGGGTCAAGGGGGCGCGCTTGTGCCGACAGACCATTGTTGAAGCAAGGTTTTTCGAAGAAGGCATGAGCGCGGGACCACGGTTCGGGCCCCCAGCCTGCTAATTTCTTCGGAGTCCTGCATGTCCCGCAATGACCATGGCCAGTCGATCGAAAAGCCGCTGACGCGCCTCGTGCGCAGCGGGCGGGATCACGGCATCACCGGTCCGTTCGTCAATCCGCCGGTCGTGCATGCCTCGACAGTGCTGTTCGAGAATTCGGACGATCTGCTGAGCGGCCAGCAGCGCTACACCTATGGCCGCCGTGGCACGCCGACCATCGAGGCGCTGGAAGAGGCGATCACCGAACTGGAGGGGGCCGAGGGCTCCGTACTCTGCCCATCCGGCCTTTCGGCCGTTTCGACCGCCCTGCTCACTGTGCTGCGCTCCGGCGATCATCTGCTGATGGCCGACAACGTCTATGACCCGGCCCGGAACTTCGCCAGCAACATGCTGAAGCGGCTCGGCGTCGAGACCACCTTCTTCGATCCGCGGATTGGCGCCGCCATCGCGGAACTGTTCAAGTCCAACACCCGCGCCGTCTATCTCGAGAGCCCGGGTTCGCTCACCTTCGAGATCTCCGATATCCCGGCGATTGCCGCCGTCGCCCATGCCCGCGACGCCTTCGTGCTGGCGGACAACACCTGGGCGACGCCCTATTTCTTCAAGCCGCTGGAGCACGGCGCCGATCTCGCCATCCTGGCCGGCACGAAATATCTCTGCGGCCATTCCGACGTGATGATCGGGACCGTCGCCGCCAATGCGCGCGCCTACAAGATGCTCCGCAGCACGCATGGCGACATGGGGCTTTGCGTCGGCCCGGACGACATCTACCTGACGCTGCGCGGCATCCGCACCATGGGCGTCCGTCTCGACCGGCAGATGGAATCGGCGCTGACCGTGGCCCGTTGGCTGCAGGGCCGCACCGAGGTCGCCCGCGTCCTGCATCCTGGCCTGCCGACCGATCCCGGCCACGCGGTCTGGAAGCGCGATATGACGGGATCGAGCGGCCTGTTCGGTATCGTCACGAACGACTGGAGCCTCGACAAGGTCAAGGCGTTCCTGGACGGCCTGCGGCTGTTCGGGCTTGGCTATTCGTGGGGTGGCTATGAGAGCCTGGCAATCATCGGACGCCCGACGCGCACGGCCGTGCCATGGACGGTCGAGGACCGCATCATCCGGCTTCAGATCGGACTGGAAGACACGTCCGACCTGATCGCCGATCTGGAAGCGAGCTTCGCGCGCGTCAGCAATCTCAGCTGACGGCGCCGCTCTCGCGCGTCAGCTTCCGCTCGTGCAGGATGAACCAGACGTTGCGGAAATAGATGAAGAGGCCTGCTGCCTGACCGGCGATGAACACCGGATCCTTGCGGTAGATGGCATAGATCAGAAGAAGCGCGCCGCCGAGGATCGAAAAGGTCCAGAAGGCGGCGGGCACCACGCTCTTCTTCGCCCGCTCGCTGGCGATCCACTGCACAACGAAGCGCATGGTGAACAGCGCCTGCGCGACGAAACCGAGCAGGATCCAGACGTCGAACTGCTCCACGAAGACGTGGTGCAGCCAGTTTGCAATTGCGCCGAACAGATTACCGGCCATCGATCTTCACCTCTGTCGGGGCGGGAAGGTTCTTCCGCCGCCGGATCAACCACCAGACACCGAAGAGATCGAGCGCGCCGACGAGCGCGCGATCCAGGATGCCGTATTTGGACGTACCGTGGCGGCGATTGCGGTCGACCACGTCGACATGCGCCACCTTGTAGCCTTCACGGATCGTCAGGGCCGGCAGATAGCGATGCCAGCCGTCGAAATAGGGGAACAACAAGAAGACTTCGCGACGGACGGCCTTGAGGCCGCAGCCGGAATCGCGCGTGCCGTCCTTGAGGATCGAGCCGCGCAGCCGGTTGGCGAAGCGCGAGGCCATGCGCTTGGCGCCGGAATCGGTGCGCTTGAGCCTCTGGCCGGCGACGAGCGCGGTGCGGGGACCGCCCTGCTCCAGCGCGTCCAGCATGGCCGGCATGAACTCGGGATTGTTCTGGCCGTCGCCGTCGATGGTGAGCACGACGTCGCCGCGCGCTGCGAGCAGGCCCGTGCGCACCGCGGCGCTCTGGCCGCTCGAGCGGGTATCGCGCATCGAGCGCAGCCAGGGGCGATCGCGCATCAGGTCGCGGATCACCGCCGGAGTTGCGTCGGTCGAGCCGTCGTCGACGACGATGATCTCGAAATTGCGACCGGCCAGGGCAGCGGCGATCTCGCCGATCAGCTCGGGCAGGTTCTCCGCTTCGTTCTTGCACGGAATGACAACCGAAACCTCCGGCCGCGACAGCGGCCGGGCGGTGGCGTCATTGCTCGTCAGGACGGTGTCGCCGGGAGCGGGCATCGTCATAGGAACCGTCTCCGATGGACTTGAGCGCCGCGATCCAGATACGCCGCCCCACGAGCGCATCCAGAAGCCCGGCAAAGAGGATCGCGACACGCGCGGGACTTCCGAATGAGATCCGGATCGCCGCAGTGCGCGCGGTTATAGAGCCGGTCGATCCCCGTGCAAAGCCCCAGCCAGCGGCGGCAAAACGTCCGGCTAGCCAGAGGCTGAAGGCATAGCCGAAGATCAATCCGGCCAGGATGTCGCTAGGGTAGTGCGCGGCGACCACCACACGGCTGCCGGCGATGACAAGACCGAGCAGGAGGAGGCCCAGACGCCAGCGCGGAACGACCAGGAAGCCGAGGGCGATCAGCGCGCCGGCCGTCGTCGCATGACCTGAAGGAAAGCTCTGGAAGCTGTAGGCAAATTCGAACGGCCGCAGCACCAGAGCGCCATATTCGTCGAAGGTCGGCGGCCGGCCGCGGCCGATGAACTGCTTGACGATGTTGACGATGATGCCGGAGCCGGCGATCGCCAGAAAGATATAGGCCGCGAGCGCGCCGATCTCGGCCCAGGCGGCGCGCACCAGCGGCGGCACGATCTTCCAGCGGCCCGAGATCAGCACAAGAACCACGACGCCGGCCGGCACCAGCTCCCATTGCGACTTGCCGAAATAGGACAGCCAGTCGCCGACGACATAGACCGCGCGCGGCAGGGCGCGGGCGCGCTGGACCGACAGGCCATCGAAGGCGAGACCGACGATCAGGATCAGTCCCACGCTGATGATGACCAGCGCCAGAATGTCGGAAAGCTGGAACACCGGCGCATGGATCGACGGGCGCTGTTCGACCCGGCGGATCCGTTCGGCGATGGCCGCGCAGTTCTCGCGCGGCCAGGACAGGCGCTTGGAAAGACGGAAACGCCAGACGCTCACGGAGTCGCGCTCCGCGAGACGAGCACATGGAGATCGAGCATCCGGCCGCCATTTAGCGCATAGCCATGGACACGACCCGCCTCGTCCACCATCATTCCGAGATCCTCTGCCCGCTCTTTGAAGCTCTGCAACTGCCGGCTCTCGACAAAGGCGGCGCGGCAGTCGCCTCCGGCGAGGAAGTTGGCAGCGCCGCTGCCATCCGTCAGCAGCGTGTCCGTTCCGGCGAGCAGGACAAGACTCGGCTCGGCATAGCCGGCGCTGGCAAATCGGGGCTCGGCGCAGAACAGGGCGGCATGGCCGGCACGCGCCAGGTTTTCGCTGATCCGTGTCTGCTGATAGCCGGGCAGCACCATGCCGAAAATTCCGAGATACGTGATCATCGCCGACAGGACTGCGACGATGCTGCTTGATATGGGCGACAGCGTGAACAGCTTGCCGGAAACCAGTCCGACCAGGACGGCGACGAGCAGGACGAGGATGCCGACGACCGGTATCGGCTCGCCGAGCAGGACGGCGACGACGGCCGCGACGATGGCGAAGGCGAACGAGAACAGCGCCGCGCCGGAGGCGGCGAAACGCGCGAACCAGCCGCTCGTGCGGACGCCGCCCCCGTCGAGCGCAGCGGCTGTCGCCAGCGCCATCAGCGGATAGAGCGGCAGCACGTAATGCGGCAGCTTGGTCGGGGTGGCCTCGACGGCGAGCCAGAATGGCACCACCGATACGACCGCATAGAGGATCGCCGGCTGCCTGAACCGGTCCATGATCCAGGAAATGCCGGCGGTGAAATAGGCGGCGGCGGGCCAGAAGGTGAAGAACATCAGCAGCAAATATGCGCCGGGCGGCGCGCCGTGCGATTCCTGGACGCTGACGACCTTGCCGATCAGGTCCTTGCCGACCGCTTCCTGGAAGAAGGCGCCTTTGCTGGCGATGCCGATCGCCACGAACCAGGGCGCGACAACCACCACCATCCAGATCAGGCCGGGCAGCGGCGCCAGTTGCTTGAACCAGCGGAACGAGCCGCCGACGAGCGACAGCAGGATCAACGGACAGGCGACCGCCGCTAGCCCGACAGGGCCCTTGATCAGGATCGAGGCGCCAAGCGCCGTCCAGAAGATCGCGGCGAGCCGGAGGTTCCGCTCTGTCGATTGCGAGAGCCAGGCACGGGCCAAAGCGCCATGCGCCACCAGGATGGTCGCCAGCAGCACGGCGTCCGTCTTGGCCAGCCGCGCCTCGACGCCGAGCAACACCGTGGACGCCATCAGCAGGCCGGCGAGCAGCGCCACGCGCGGACGCCCGAAGGCCATCGCCAGCCACCAGGTCAGGCAGGCGGCGAGAATCGCACCGATCATCGAAGGCAGGCGATAGACGCCGATCGGCGCGTCCGGTCCCGTGCCAGTCGCCCAGACAGCGACCGATTGCAGCCAGTAGATGCCGATCGGCTTCTTGTATCGGGTTTCTTCCTGCAGTCGGATATCGAGGTAGTTGCCGGTCTCGACCATCTGGTGCGTCGCCTGCGCGAAGCGCGGCTCGTCGCGGTCGACCGGCGGCAGCGTGGCGAGGCCTGGCAGGAAGGAGAGCAGGGCCACGACCGCGATCAGGGCAAGGCTCGCCGAAGACGAGCCCGCGATCCGGTCCACCGCCCGTTCGATCCTCGTCGCGAGACGCGCCCAGATCGTGTCCGTCCCGCCTGCGGTCGCCTCGGCCCTGCTCACGCGCTTACCGTCCCATCGACATTCGTGCCCGAAGCCTGCGGGATATAGCGAACTCCGTCCGGCAGCAACAGCCGCGGAAGCTCCGCGCCGATCGATCGCATGTAGCCATGGGATCCGTTTGAGAAATCGATCACAGCCCAAACACATTCCGCATGCTAACAGTCGGGCATGGATGAATGGATCGCCCTTGGAATCATTGCCCTGATCGCGCTGCCGGTCATGGCTATCTCTGCCTTTATCATGTCGCTCGGCGCGCGTCGGCGAATCCGGGCGCTCGAATCACGCCTGAGCCTTCTGGAACAAAGGCCACCGGCCGTGTTCGGTGCGGCTGTCTCGCCGATCGCACCGTTCCCGATCGCCGATATCGAGACGCCGGCGCCCGAGGCCGACATCGTCGCCGTCCCGCCAGAGGCCGAAGAACCGCCGCCGGAGTTGATTGCGGCATCGCAGGAGACGGCCCCTACGGCGCCGAAGCGGCCGAAGGAGAGCTTCGAGCAGAAGCTCGGCGCGCGCTGGGCGGTCTGGGTCGGCGGCCTGGCGCTCGCGCTCGGCGCGATCTTCCTGGTCCGCTTCTCGATCGAGGCAGGCCTGCTCGGTCCCGGCGTCCGCATCGCCTTCGGCGCGCTGTTCTCGATCGCCCTGCTCGCCCTCGGCGAATGGCTGCGCCGTTCCGACCGGATCACGGCGATCTCGCGCATCCCGGCCGCCAATGTCCCCGGCATCCTGACGGCGGCCGGCACCGTCGGCCTGTTCGCCACGGTCTATGCGGCCTATTCGCTCTATGGACTGATCGGCCCGATGGCGGCCTTCATCCTGCTCGCGCTGATCGGCATGGCCACCATGGCCGCCGCTGGCCTGCATGGCGCGTGGCTCTCGGGCCTCGGCCTCGTCGGCTCCTATGTCACCCCGCTGCTCATCACATCCGACAATCCCAACATCCTGGCGCTGATGATCTATCTGATCGTCGTAACCGCGTTTGCGTTCGCGCTGGCACGGTTGCGGCTGTGGCGCTGGCTGGCGATCGCCGCCAGTGTCGCCGCGATCCTCTGGGGCGCCGCCATGGTCATGGCCGGCGCTGGGGCGATCGAGAGCGGCATCTATGCGATCGTGCTGCTGGCGCTCGCATCGGTCTTCCTCGTTGTTGATGTACAGCGTGACGGGACAGCCGACCGACCCGACTGGTTCGCCGTCGGCGTCCTGGCCGGTCTTGCCGCCCTGCTGGTGCTCGGCGCCGTCGCCCGCGACTATGCGTCCGCCAGCATCGCCGCCAGCCTGATCGGCGGCGCCATGCTGCTCCTCCTCGCCCGCCGCCATGACGCCGTCGCGTTCGTCTCGCCGTTGGCTGCCGCCGAGCTGGTCGCCCTGCTCTTCTTCTGGCCGGCCGCCGCGCAGGCGGCGCGCGAGCCGGTAACCTACATCGTCGATTCGCTTTCGACCTATTTCCCCCTCCCCGACGCCATCCGCATGTTCGGCATCGTCGGCCTGCTCGGCGCCGCCGCCTTGATCGCGACGGCGCTGGCGCGACTGCTGGCGAAGCCGAATGCCGGCCCCTTCGCGACCTCGGCTCACGCGGGCGCTGCGAGCGCCGGCCCCGTCGTCGCGGCCATCGTCGCCTATCTCCGCATCACGGGCTTCGTCTCCAGCATCGGCTTTGCCGCGATCGCGCTGGCGCTGGCCGCCCTCTATGCCGTGTTGACGGAACGCTTCGCCCGCCGTGAACGGCCCGGCAAGGCGCTCGATCAGGTACCGACGGGACTCTTCGCTGCCGGCGCCATCGCCGCCATTGCCTGCGCCATGACCATGGCGCTCGAGGGCGGCATCCTGACGACGGCGCTGGCGCTCGCCGCGCTTGGTGCGGCCTGGGTGCAGTTGCGACGTCCGATCGGCGTGCTGCGCTACGGTGTGGCCGTCCTGGCACTGCTCGTCCTCGCCCGCGTCGCCTGGGACCCGTACATCTTCGGCATCCGGTCCGGCGGCGGCGTCTATCTCTCCATCCTGATCGGCTACGGCATTCCGGCCGCCGCCTTCGCCGTTGCCTCCGTTCTGCTGCGGCGGGTTCGGGTCGACCGCGCCGTATTCGCGGCGGAGGCGCTGGCAGTCATCATGGCCGCGCTGCTGGTGGTGTTCGAGATCCGCGCCATCGTCTTCGGCGGCGACCTGCTGACACCGGCAACCGCGCTCAGCGAACAGGGCCTCACGACCGCAGCAGCCTTTGCCTTCGCGCTGGGCCTGTCGCGGCTGGCGCAGAGCCGCCCGAGCCCGGTCTTCCGACTGGGCGGCGTGCTGGCCCGTATCCTCGGCCTGCTCAACGCGGTGATCGGCCTCGGCTTCGTCGTCAATCCGCTCCTGACCGGAGACCCGGTCGGCGGCGGGGCGGTCCTCAACGAAATCCTGCTCGCCTATGGCCTGCCGGCCGTCCTCGCGGGCCTCGTCGCCTTCCGCGCGCCGCCGGCGCAACTGCGCTGGCTGCAGACGGCGACGGGCGCCGTCGCGCTGATCCTCGCCTTCATGGCGGTGACGCTGGAGATCCGATTCCTGTTCTCCATCTCGCCGGATCTCTCCCGCGATGCCGTCGGTTCGGCCGAGTCCTATGCCTATTCGGCCGCCTGGCTGGCGCTCGGCATTCTGCTGCTCGCCTTCGGGCTGGTCTTCCGCCAGCGGGCGGCTCGCCTCGCCTCGGCGCTGCTGATCGTGGTCACGGTCCTCAAGGTCTTCCTGATCGACATGTCGAATCTCGAAGGCGTCTGGCGGGCGCTGTCCTTCATGGGCCTCGGCGCGGTGCTGATCGGCATCGGCCTCGTCTATCAGCGGCTGCTGTTCGGCGGCTCCAAATCTGCGAGCGAGCCGGACGAGACGCCGCCGGAAGCCGGCGCGACGACCGGCGCCTAGACGATCCAGCAGGAACTCCCTTCGCCGCGCCCCGTTGAGCGAGCGAAGGGAGATTTCCATGCCTGATCCCAACCGCCCCGCTCTCGCCACGCCGGGACCCGACGTGCCCGATCCGGGCCAGCCGCCCAAGCCCGCGCCGCCTGTGCACGATCCGAAGCCACAGCCCGACCAACCGCCGCGCCCGCCGGATATTCCGCCGATCCCGCCGCAGGAATTGCCGGACAATCCCGACGTGCCCAACCCGGCGCCGCCGCAGCCCATGCCGCCGATCCACGACCCGCAGCCGCAGCCCAATCCGCCACCGAGCCCGCCGGATATCCAGCCGGTGCCGCAGGAATTGCCCGGCAATTCGCCGCAGGAGTTCCCGATCACCGAACCGCGCGGCTGATCCGTCTTGACGCCCGCACGGGCCGGGGCCATGAAAGCCCCGAGCCACACATGCGCGCCACGGACACCACCTCCCCCATTCTTCTGGTCGGCCCCTCCTGGGTCGGCGACATGGTCATGGCCGCGAGTCTCGTCGCCGCAATCCGCCAGCGCTTTCCAAACCGTCCGGTCGACGTGCTGGCGCCTCCGGCATCTCTGCCCATCTCGACCCTGATCGAGGGCGTCCGCAACGCCATCCCGCTCGGCTTCGGCCATGGCCAGTTCGGTCTCTCCGGCCGCTGGAAGATCGGCCGATCGCTGAAGAGCGCCGGCTATGGCACGGCGATCGTGCTGCCCCGCGCCTTCAAGGCGGTGATCCCGCCCTTCGCGGCGCGGATCCCGGAACGGATCGGCTATGCCGCCGAGGGGCGCAGCATTCTTTTGACCGATGCGCGCAGCGACGCCGACCGCAAGACGGCCCGCACGATCGACCGCTTCGTCGCGCTGGCTGGTCCCGCAGGTCAGCCCCCCGCCTCGCCGCGGCCGATGCTGCAACAGCCTAAGATCGATCTCGCTGATCTCCGTACCCGCTTTGGTCTCAACGATGACCGCCCCGTCCTCGGCCTCTGCCCGGGCGCGGAATATGGCCCCGCCAAGCAGTGGCCGGCGGCGAAGTTCGCAGCCCTCGCCCGTCTTGCCGACGAAGCCGGCTATCGCGTGCGGCTGTTCGGCGGGCCGAAGGACAAGGCAATCTCGGCCGAAATCGCCCGGCTCGCCGGCGTCGCCGTCGATGATCTCTCCGGCAAGACCTCGCTGATCGAGGCAGCCGCCCTGCTCGGCCGCTGCGCCGCCGTCGTGTCGAACGATTCGGGCCTGATGCATGTCGCCGGCGCGCTCGACCGGCCGCTGGTGGTCGTCTACGGGTCGAGTTCCGAGAAGATGACGCCGCCGACAGCACCGAACGCCGAGATCGTCTCGATCGAGCTTTCCTGCCGGCCCTGCTTCAAGCGCGAATGCCCGCTCGGCACGCTGGCCTGCCTCGAAGGCATCGACGCGCAGCGCGTCTTCGCCGCCGTGCAGCGCGTGATCGCCGTTGCCGAAACCGAGTCCGCCGGTTCCATCCGCCTCTGACTTGCGATATCCAACCGCCGACGCGCCGATCCGACGCGGGCTTGAGGAAGATGCCGATGAGCGTGAATTCGAGAGACGGACGCGACACGATCCTGGTGACCGGCGGCGCCGGCTTCATCGGATCCAACATGGCGCGCGCGCTCGCAGCCGATGGCTGGCGCATCGTCGTCTCCGACTGGTTCGGCACCGGCCGCAAATGGCTGAACGTCGCCGATGTCCTGCTCGATGACGTGATCCTTCCCGAGGCTACCCTTGCCTGGCTGGAGCAGAATCATCGCCGCGTCGAGGCGATCGTCCACATGGGTGCGATTTCAGCGACCACCGAGCAGGATGTGGACCTGATCGTCGAGCGAAACATCCGCGCCACGCTGGATCTCTGGGCGCTGTCGGCCCGCCACGCCATCCGCCTTATCTATG
This sequence comes from Kaistia sp. MMO-174, assembly GCF_037147815.1. Classification (NCBI taxonomy): domain Bacteria; kingdom Pseudomonadati; phylum Pseudomonadota; class Alphaproteobacteria; order Hyphomicrobiales; family Kaistiaceae; genus Kaistia; species Kaistia sp. MMO-174. Next base: position 561,195 of record NZ_JBBCUO010000002.1, read on the forward strand.
CCTCCTCCGCCGCTACCTATGGCGACGGCAAGGACGGCTTCGTCGACGAGCAGGATCCCGCGCATCTGGCGAAGCTGCGGCCATTGAACGCTTATGGCTGGAGCAAGCTCGCCGTCGACCGCCGCATCATGGATGACGTCCGCGCCGGCCGCCCCACGCCGCCGCAATGGGCCGGCCTCAAGTTCTTCAACGTCTACGGCCCGTTCGAGGCGCACAAGGACGATATGCGCTCGGTGATCCACAAGATCTATCCGACCGCCGCCGCCGGCGAAGCCGTGACCCTGTTCCGTTCACATGACCCCAATTATGCCGATGGCGGCCAGTTGCGCGATTTCGTCCATGTCGCGGATTGCGTCGATGTCGCGCGCTGGCTGATCGGCAGCCCTGCTGTCAGCGGCATCTTCAATGTCGGCACCGGCAAGGCGCGCAGCTTTGCCGATCTCGCGCGGGCCGTGTTCAAAGCTGCGGGCCGCGAGCCGGTGATCGACTATGTCGACATGCCGGAGCGGATCCGCAACGCCTATCAGTATTTCACGGAAGCCGACATGACCAAGCTGCGCCGGGCCGGCTACAACGCCGACTTCCGCTCGCTGGAGGACGGCATCCAGAGCTATGTCGGCGACTATCTCGCCAAGGGCGTCGCGCTTTGAGCGAAACCCTGCGCCCGGCGGCGTTTCTCGACCGCGATGGCGTCATCAATGTCGATCACGGCTACACCTATAAGCCGGAAGACCTCGCCTTCATCGAAGGGGCGCCCAACGCCATCCGCCGGCTGAACGAGGCTGGCTATCTGGTCGTCGTCGTCACCAACCAGTCCGGCGTGGCGCGGGGCTATTACGGCGAAGTGGACGTCGAGCGCTTCCACGCCCATATGCAGGCGGAACTCGCCAAGTCGGGTGCGAAGATCGATGCGTTCTACAGCTGCCCCTACCACCCTGAGGGCGTCGTCGCTGCCTACCGGCTCGACCATCCCGACCGCAAGCCGAGGCCCGGCATGATCCTGCGCGCGCTCCGGGATCTGCCGATCGACGCCGGCCGCTCCTTCCTGATCGGCGACCTGCCGACCGACGTTCAGGCGGCGACGGCAGCGAGCATTTCGGGACATCGCTTTCCCGGCGGGGATCTTGACGATTTCGTTGCCGGGGTGCTCCTACAGGCGGGCGCCCCCCTCGGGCCCAAATAGGATCTTTCGATGCTGGACGAACTGCATTCCGGACGCGTGGCCGTCATCGGCGACGTCATGGTGGATCGCTACATTACCGGCTCGGTCAGCCGGATCTCGCCGGAAGCGCCCGTCCCGGTGCTGCTGCACGGTAACATCCGCATCGTTGCCGGCGGCGCCGCCAATGTCGCTGCCAACGCGGCCGGCCTTGGTGCGGCCGTGACGCTGGTCGGCTATGTCGGCGCGGATGTCGAGGCGGACGAACTGCGCACCGTGCTCGGCGAATATCCGGCCATCCACCTGAACCATCTCGTCGTCGACCGGACCCGCCCGACTGTGACCAAGACCCGCGTCATGAGCGGTCGCCAGCAGATCGTGCGCATCGACGCGGAGAGCCCCGGCGCGCCCGGCGCGGAAGCCGAGGCGAACCTGATCGCCGCCGGCAGGGCCGCCATCGCCGAGGCCGACGTCGTCGTCCTGTCCGATTATGCCAAGGGCGTGCTCTCCGACGCGGTGATCATCGCGCTGATCGCCGAAGCCCGGACGCGCAACGTCCCGGTGATCGTCGATCCGAAGCGCCGGACCTTCGATATCTATCGTGGCGCGACGCTGGTGACGCCGAACCGCAAGGAACTGTTCGAAGCGACCGGCCTCAACGACGACACCGACGACGAAGCCGTGCGCGCGGCCGCCGCTGCAGGCCAGCAGTTCGACGGCGACGTCCTCGTCACGCGTGCCGAAAAGGGCATGACGCTGTGGCGCCAGACCGGGGCCGTGACGCATGTGCCGACCGAGGCGCGCGAGGTGTTCGACGTCTCCGGCGCGGGCGACACCGTCGTCGCCGCGCTGGCGGTGGCGCTCGCCTCCGGCCTGCCGCTCGAAACCAGCATCGTCACCGCCAACGCGGCCGCGGCGATCGCCGTCAGCAAGCTCGGCACGGCTGTCGTGACCCGCGCCGAACTGGTCGCCGCGCTCGATCGCACCAGCCACGCCGAGGATCACGCCGGCGCGCTCGTCTCGCGCGAGGACGCGGCCCGGATTGTCGCCCGCTGGCAGGCGCGCGGCTCGCGCGTCGTCTTCACCAATGGCTGCTTCGACCTTCTCCACCCCGGCCATATCGCGCTGATCGAGGCCGCGGCGAAGGAAGGCGACCGGCTGGTCGTCGCCCTCAACACCGACGCCTCCGTCAAGCGCCTCAAGGGGCCGTCGCGGCCGCTGCAGGACGAGCAGGCGCGGGCCCGCGTCATGGGGGCCCTGCGCGCCGTCGACCTTGTCATCCTGTTCGACGAGGACACGCCGCTCGAAGCCATCCAGGCGATCAAGCCGGACGTGCTGGTCAAGGGCGCCGACTATCGCGAGGACCAGGTCGTCGGCGGCGATTTCGTCAAGGCGCGCGGCGGCAAGGTCGTGCTGGCCAATCTGATCGCCGGACGCTCCACGAGCGCCCTCGTCGCATCGGCACGGTCATGAAGAGCCTCGCCTACGCCAAGGCCTGGGCCACCGAGACGGCGCTGCCGCTCTGGGCCGGTGCCGGTTTCGACGATAAGCGCGGCCTGTTCCATGAGCGCCTCGATTTCGAGCGCCGGCCGATCGCCATGCCCGCCAGCCGGCTGATGGTGCAGGCCCGCCAGATCGCCACCTTCTCGCGCGCCAGTCTCAAGGGCTGGCACAGGGGCGCCGACGAGGCGGTCGTCACCTGCCTCGCCAATGTCGAACGGCTCTATCATCGCGGCGACGGCCATCCCGGCTGGATCTTTTCCATCGACGCCGACGGAAGGCCGGCGAGCCGGGTTCGCGACCTCTACGCCCATGCCTTCATCCTCTACGCGCTCGCTTGGAGCCATCGCCTGACCGGTGATCCGCATGCGATCCGGCTGGCCGACGAAACGCTCGCGGAGATCGACGTCGTGCTGGCGGCGCCGCATGGCGGTTTTCTCGACGCAGCGCCGTCGATCGACCCAACCCGTCGCCAGAACCCGCACATGCATCTGCTGGAAGCCGTGCTGGCCCTTTACGAGACGACAGGACGGGCGCGTGACTTCGCCCGCGCCGAGGCGCTGGTGACGCTGGCGCTCGAAAGGCTGATCGATCCCGAGAGTGGCGCGCTGCTCGAGGATTTCTCGTCAGACTGGAAGCCGCTGCAGCCGCGCGGCGAGAATCGCGTCGAGCCCGGCCACCAGTTCGAATGGTACTGGCTGTTCGGCGAGTATCGCCGTCTCGGCGGTGTCGTGCCGGAATCGGTAACCGACGCGCTGCTGATGTTTGGTATCGACAACGGTCTTGACCAGGCGACCGGCCTGATCGTCGATGCGGTGACCGACAGCGGCAGCGTGTTGATCCCGAGCTTCCGCTCCTGGCCGCACGCAGAGGGTGTCAAGGCGCTGGTGACGGCGACCGCCGCCGGCCACCCCGGCGCCGCCCAAATGGCCGATCATCTGATGGCGAGCCTGCTGACCTTCGCGCCGGACTCGCTCGAAGGCGGCTGGATGGATCGGATCGATGCCGACGGCACGCCGCTCGTCGACCACATGCCGGCGTCGACGCTCTATCACATGATGGGCGCGATCTTCGAAGCCGACCAGGCTTTCGGGTCAGACGCCGCCGAGTGAGGCGAGCCGCAGACGCCGCGCGAGGGCGTTCCAGACGCGATCCGGCGCCTGGTCGGCCATGCAGGGCGGCCCCTCGCCGAAATCCGGCTTGATCCGGCAGCGCGCCTGCTCGCACGGCGCACAGTCTCGCGTCGACAGGAACTCCTCGACATCCGGCCCGACGAGGCCTGTCAGCCCGGGATTGGTCGGGCCGTAGAGGCCGATCGTCGGGATGCCGAAGGCTGCAGCGAGGTGGCCGAGGCCGGTATCGACGGTGACGACGCCGGCCGCATTGGCGATCACCGGGATGATGCTCTCCAGCCCGCCCGCGGGCACCTGCTCGACATTCGGCATGTCGGCGGCGATCCTGCCGGCGCGCTCGGTCTCGGTCGCGCCATGGGCGAACAGCTTCACGCCAAGCCCGGCCGCGCCGCAGCGTTCGGCAACGCCACGCCAGCCCTCGACGGTCCAGGTCTTGGTAGCCCAGCTGGTGCCGTGGATCAGCACGACGCCGTCGCCGCTGCGCGTGCGGATGCCGGAATTGGCGAAATCCGGCACCAGGCCCGCATCCGCCGCCGTCGTCGGCATCGGATAGCCGAGCGACTGCGCGAACAGCTTGCGGATGCGCGTCACCATGTGCTCGGTCTCGGGGATGTCGTGCCCGACCTGGTAGAACCACGTCGCCATGGCCTCGCGGGCGCTACCCTTGGCGAAGCCGTGGCGTGGGGTCACGCCGGAAAACACGCCGACGAGCGCGCTCTTCATCAGGCCCTGGGCATCGATGAGAAGGTCGTAGCCGCCGCCCCGAAGCATGCCGACCGCGTCCTTCATCTCGGCGAAGGTCTCGCGCGGCTTCTTCTTCATCCGGCGGATCGGCAACGCAATGACGTTTCGCACCGACGGATGAAGGCGCGCGAGCGGCGCAAAGGTCTCGTCGACGACCCAATCCAGCTCAAGGCCGGAAATCGCACGCGCAGCGTCCGTCACCGCCGGATAGGTGTGGACGACATCGCCGAGCGACGACAGTTTGACGAGAAGAACGCGCATCATGACCCTGCTGGGGATCAGCCTTCAATAGCCAATGCCGCAATCGCGCCGGCTTCGCAAGCGTCGGCGATCGCCGGTTGACCCTGCCTCGCATAGTTTTTACCAATAGTGAAACTTCATGCGGGAGACGACAATGACACGGCTTGCCACCCTCCAATCCATGCTGCGCCAGAACGGCGTCGACGCGGTGGCGCTCGGACCGGGCCCGCATATGGCCTATATCGCCGACGTCCATCCGCATGCCGACGAGCGCCCCTGCCTGCTGATCGCAACGCCGGCCGGCGCCGCCATCCTGATGCCGGAACTGAACGCCGACGAGATGCGGCGGCAGACCGACCTGCCCTTCTTCACCTGGTCCGACGCCACCGGTCCGCAGACGGCACTGGCCGCGCTGATCCAGTCGCTCGGCATCGAGAAAGGCACCAAGCTGGTGCAGGTCGACGAGACGATGCGCGCCGATTTCGCGCTGCTCGTGATCGAAGCGCTCGGCCAGCCCAAGACGGCGTTTGCCGCCGAGAGCGTCGGCCGGATGCGTCTTTCCAAGGATGAGGCCGAGAAGGCCGAAATCCTGCGCAACGCCGAGATCGACGACCGCGCCATGGAAGCCGCCTTCGCGGCGATCCGGCCGGGCGTCACCGAACGCGAGATTGCCGACGCGGCGCGCGCCGTGTTCGAGGAAGCCGGCGCCACGCCGCTCTTCACCATCGTCGGCGCCGGCGGCAATGGCGCTTTCCCGCACTATGCGACGGGCGACCAGCCGGTGGCGGTCGGCGACGCCATCGTCATGGATATCGGCGCCCGCTCCGGTTCGTTCTCGAGCGACCTGACCCGTATGGCCTTCGTCGGCACGCCGAGCGAGGAATATCTGAAGGTCCATGCAGTGGTCGAAGCGGCCGTGCAGGCGGCCTGCGCCGCGGCGCGTCCCGGCGTCGCCGCCCGCGAGGTCGACGCGGCCGCGCGCGGTGTGATCACGGCGGCGGGCTATGGCCCCTATTTCACCCACCGCACCGGCCACGGCCTGGGTCTCGAAGGGCATGAACCGCCCTATCTGACCTCGACGAGCGACACGATCCTGGAGGAAGGCATGGTGTTCTCGATCGAGCCCGGCATCTACCTGCAGGGCAAGTTCGGCATTCGCCTGGAGGAGATCGTCATCCTCGAGGCGGACGGCCCGCGCATCGTCAGCCGCCTGTCGCGCGACGTCTTCGTCGCGCCAGCCGAGGCATGAGCATGAGCGCCGACGTCGACGATCCCTTCACGCTCGACGTCATCGCCTCGTCGCTGTCGGCGGCGGCGGACGAAATGTTCGCCGTGCTGCGCAAGGCGGCGATGAGCCCGATCATCTACGAAGTGCTCGATGTCGGCACCGGCATCACCGACGCGCGCGGCGAACTGGTCAGTTCGGGCGCGGGCATCCCGACCTTCGTCGGCATGCTCGACAAGGCGGTGAAGGCGATCATCGCCCTCACCTCGCCCGACGACATCCGGCCCGGCGATGTCTTCGCCACCAACGATCCCTATTTCGGCGGCGTGACGCATCTGAACGATGTCGTGCTGGCGATGCCGGTCTTCGCCGAGGGGCGCCTTGTCGCCTGGACCGCGAATGTCGGTCACTGGAGCGATCTCGGCGGCGCCGTGCCCGGGTCGATGTGGACCGAGGCGCGCGACATCTTCGCCGAGGGCCTGCGGCTGCCGGCGGTGAAGCTCTTCGAGGCGGGCAAGCCGATCAAGCCGGTCTTCGCCATCCTCAAGGCGAATTCACGCCTGCCCGATCTCCTTGAAGGCGATCTCTGGGCCTCGATCGCCAGCGTCCGCAAGGGCGCCGAGCGGGTCGAGCGCCTTGTCGATTCCTATGGCGCGGCAACCGTCGAAAACGCCATCGCGGGGATGTTCGCCTATGCCGAGGCGCGGTCGCGGCAGGGGCTGGCGCTGCTGCCGAAGGGGCGGCTGCAGGTCGAGGAACGGCTGGACGATGGCTCGCTCTGGCGCGCCGCAATCGAGATCACCGAAGATCGCTTCATCGTCGATCTGCGCGACGCGCCGGACGAAAGCGCCAAACCGAACAATCTGAGCCGCGACGGCGCGATCATCGCCTGCCAGCTGATCTTCAAGATGGCGACGGCGCCCGACATGGTCTGCAATGCCGGATCGTTCCGCCCGCTGGAAGTGTTGACCCGCGAAGGCTCGATCTTCGATCCGCGCCCGCCGGCGCCGCAGGGCTACTATTTCGAAACCCGCGTGCGCCTCTACGACATGCTGTGGCGCGGCCTGGCCGAGGCGTCCCCCGAGCGCATGCCGGCCGGCCATTTCGCCTCGATCTGCTCCATCGTCGTCGCCGGCCGGCATCCGGCCCATGGTCGCCGCTTCACCCTGGTCGAGCCACAGGTCGGCGGCTGGGGCGCGACGGCGACCCGCGACGGCATCAACGCGCAGTTCTCGGCCGGTCACGGCGACACCTACAACTGCCCGGTCGAAATCGCCGAGGCCCGCTACGGGCTCGACTATCGCCGCCTGTCGCTGAACGACGAACCGGGTGGCGACGGCCTGCACCACGGCGGCAAGGGCATCGTGTCGGAATATGCGGTGCGCGGCACGGAGACAGTGATGACGGCCGGCTTCAGCCGCAGCGTCGAGCCCGTCTGGGGCCTGAATGGTGGCGAAGCGGGCACCACCAATCGGGTCGAGATCCTGCGCACGGACGGTTCCGTCGAGCGCCATGCGGTGGCAAGCGCGGTTCCGGTCGCGCCGGGAGACAGCATCCGTATCACTACGGCGCAGGGCGGCGGCTGGGGCAAGCGGGCTTAAGCCAAAGGGTGGCAAGCGCCGAAGCCGGCGCTCGCGTTTCCTTCGGTCGAGAAGTTCCTATGCCGTGACGGGCGTCGGCTCGTTCAATGCGCGCCGGTGCGAGACAGCCGCCCACAGCACCACAGCGGCGCCGAACTGGTGCAGCAGGGCGAGGTCGAGCGGCACCACGGCGATCAGGGTTGCAATACCGATGCCGGCCTGCGCGGTGACGAGCAGCGCCAGATGGCGGGCGCGCCGGGCCGCTGCCGAACGGGGCACCAGCTTCCAGGCCTGAAAGGCATGGATCAGCGCGGCGATAAACAGCAGATAGGCGACGACGCGATGGTCGAACTGCACCGTCATCGCGTCCTCGAACACGCTCCGCCACTTGGGATCGTAGTCATAGACGCCAATCGGGATGAAATTGCCGGCCATCAGCGGCCAGGTGTTGTAGGTCAGTCCCGCCTTCAGGCCGGCGACGAGACCGCCGAGGAAGATCTGCAGGAAGACGACCACGACCATGAAGGTAGCCATGCCCTTGAGCGGCGCGGAGGCCTTGCGATTCTCGCGGCGATCCGGCGCCAGTCCGCGGCTGATCCAGACGGCGGCGCCGAGGATGAAGCAGGCGATGGTGAGATGGATCGCCAGCCGGTACTGACTGACGCTGATACGGTTCACGAGGCCGCTGGTGACCATCCACCAGCCGATGGCGCCCTGCAGGCCGCCGAGCGCGAACAGGCCGAGCAGGCGCGGCACCAGCCGGCGCTCGATCCGGCCGGTGGCCCAGAGCAGGACGAAAGGTACAAAGAAGACGACGCCGACCAGGCGCCCGAGCAGGCGGTGGCCCCATTCCCACCAGAAGATCTGCTTGAACTCGTCGACCGTCATGCCCTTGTTGACGATCTCGTATTGCGGAATCTGCTGGTATTTGGCGAATTCTTCCTGCCACTCGACGTCGCCGATCGGCGGAATCACACCATGGATCGGCTTCCACTCGGTGATCGAGAGACCCGAGCCGGTCAGGCGCGTGGCGCCGCCGACGACGATCATGGCGATGACCATCACGATGACGGCGCCGAGCCAGATGCGGATCAGCGCGCGGTCGCGCTGCCTGTCCCGCACAGGGGACTGCTTCACCGTGCTGTTCGCCGCCAAACCATCCATCGCCATCGCGCACCTCAAGAGATCTCGACGGTTGGGCTTAGCGGCTCGGCGCGCCGCGGACAACAGACCCCGCCCCCGGCGTACCAATCGGCCGCGCGACATCCGGTCGCGCAATGTCAGGCCCTGCCAAGGTCGATCACGGCCTTTGCGGTTCGGCGGCGAACGCGCTATGCCCTCGGCCAAGCCCTCCCCAGCAGCAGGTCCTACACGAAAGGCCAGACATGCCCATCCGGCTCCGCAAATTCATCGGCATGATCGCGCTCGTGGTTCTGGTGATCGTCTATGCCTTCGTCGCCATGGTGATCGCCCAGCTGAAACTGCCGGAAGCACCGCGCTGGGCACAGATGCTCTACTATGTCGTTGTCGGCCTCGCCTGGATCTTCCCGGCCGGCGCCATCATCGCCTGGATGCAGAAGCCTATCGAGCCGAAGCGCTAGGATTCCGGCCGACCCAGCCACGAATCCGCCGCTCCAGCGCGATCGGAACGCCGGAAAGCAGCAGGTCGATATAATGAGCGGACTGATAGTGGCCGTTCATCGAAATCCGCGGCAGCGCCGTCAATCGGCTCCTGGGACCGAGCACGCCGCGTCGCGTCGTCACTGCGGTGGCGAAGCCGAGCTCGGCGGCAAGATCGAACTCGCGCTGCCCTGCCGAACGGAGCGAGCCATAGGGATAGGCGAAATGGCGCGGCCGCTTTCCCGTCATCACCTCAATCCGCTCGCGGCTCTCGATCATCTCGCGGCGGGCGCGGCGCGGATCCAGCCTCGCCAGGGCGTAGTGACCGACGGTATGAGCGCCGATCGTCGCCAGCGGGTCGGCGGAGAGCGCCCGGATCTCGTCCCAGTCCATCATCTCCTGTGCCAGCATCTGCCGCGTGTCGATGCCATGCGCCGCCGCGATGCGCCCGATCGCTGCGCGCTGTTCGTCCTCGCCGACATTGCACAGCTCCCGGGCGAGCGTCCGCGCCGCGACGCGCTTCTCCGAAAGGCTTGTCGCCGGCAGGTCTAGTTCGCGGTCGCCGATCCGCACCTGCACGCGCCGGGTGCGCTCGATCAGCAGAACGATGACCTCCCACCAGGGAACCGCCGTCCCGTCGATCAGTCCCGTCGCCACATAGACCGTGAAGGGCGCCGCTTCCGCCTTCAGGATCGGATAGGCGTCGGTGAAATTGTTGCGATAGCCGTCGTCGAAGGTAAGGACCACGAACCGGCCGCCGCGTTCACGGTCAGCCAGTCGGCGCCTCGCTTCGTCGAGGTCGACGATATCCAGTCCATGGACACGGGTGCGCTGGATGACCTTGGCGAGAAACCCGGGCGTGACCTCGAGATGGGCATTGGGCTGGAAACGCGAAGGGCTGGCCGGCCGAACGTGATGGAACATCAGGATCGCGCCGGCGCCGCGCGCATGCGGCGCGAACAGTCGATGCGCGCCGCTCCAGTAGAGCGCGTTCAGGCCTGCCTTGTAGCCGGTAGTCTTCAGCCCATGCATCGGTGATCCCAGCCCGCCCGCGCCGTATAGCCGCCGCTGCGTCATACGAACCCGATGTTTACGATAGGTTGATATCGTTGCAAGAACTTATGGCAACCGTGGAATCGCACGCATGGACGGATCAGACGCGCAGGCGCCGACGAGACGCATCGCCGTTACGGATCTCGACATTTCCGTGCATGCCTCGCCACGCGCCATCGCGGACGACTGGCGAAGGCTGGAAGGATCCCTGCCGGTCTCCGTCTACCAGAGCTTCGACTGGATCGATTGCTGGACGGAGGCGGCGACCGGACCGCAGCGCATCCGGCCTGCCATCGTCGCGATCCGCCATCAGGGGCGTCCGCTTGCCATCCTGCCGCTCGGCATCGAAAGGATCGGCCCGCTGCGGATCGGCCGCTTTCTCGGCGGTGAGCATGCGAATATCCGCATGGGCCTGTTCGATCCCGCCTTCTCCGCCACGCTCGACAGGACATCGACATTGGCCCTGCTGAGCCGCGTCGCCAAGACGATCGGCCGCATCGACCTCTTCGATCTCGACGCCCAGCCGCGCGAATGGGCGGGGGCCGCAAACCCGCTGGCGGCCCACACCGAGGCCGCGCCCGCGCGCTGCGATGTCGGCATGATGCGGCTGGAGCCGGACTTCGCCGCCGTGCTCAAGGCGCATCGGGGCGCCAAGAAGGCCAAGAAGCGCCGCTGGCAGACCAACACGCTCGAACCCGTTGGTGGCTTCCAGTTGCGACGCGCCGGCTCGGAGGCCGAGGCGCTCGCCATTCTCGATAGCTACTTCGCCCAGAAGGCGGCGTGGTTCCGCGCCCAGGGCATCGACGACAGCTTCGCCGAGCCGGGCGTCGCGGAATTCTTCCGTGCCCTCGTCCGCCGCCGTTGGAGCGGAGACAGCAACTTCGTCATGGAACTCGACGCGCTGGAGATCGATGGCGGCATCCGCGCCATCCTCGGCAGCGGCACCCGGTCCGGACGTCTGAGCGGATATTTCATGTCCGTTTCGGATGACGACTGGCGGCGGGTCAGCCCCGGCGAACTGATGCTCTACGAGGTTATCGCCGCGAGTTGCGAGCGGGGCCTGACGGCGCTCGACCTCGGACGCGGCGACGAGCGCTACAAGGCGTCCTGGCTGGACGTCGTCGAACCGCATGTGCGCGCCATCGTCCCGGTGACGCCGGCGGGACGGGCCGCTGCGACCGTCCTCCGCCTCGCCGATCGTGCCGAGCGCGCCGTCCGCGACAATCCGAAGCTCTGGAAACTGGCGAAGACCGTCCGGCGCTGGCGCGGCCAGGCTGAAAAGCCCGGCGCCGCCGAATCGGACTGATCAGGCGACGGCGTCCTCGAGCGCCGCATCCTCCGCGACCGTCGGCGCCTCGGCGATCAGCACCATGACCTCGGCCGAGGTTGCCGCCTTCATCGCCTCATAGGCGCGCGCCGTGCGCGGATCGCTGGCGCTGCCGTCGGCAACGACGATCACGGCGCCGGACTGCGCCGCCAGCTGAAGCGCCATCTCGGCGTCCGCGTCGAGCAGGATCTGGTCATAGGTCTGATCGAGCGCATCGAGGATGCTGACAAAGCGCTCGCCCTCGGCCGTGTCCGGGCCGAATTCCAGGAGGCCGTGCGGGATGAGGTGGGCGCGCGAGCGGCGGTCCCGGAAGATCACCTGCGCGAACGAGGCGATCCCTGCGAAGAGATCGGTGAGGCCCGGCAGGCGCTCGCCCGCCGACATCGCCTTGCTGTCCGCCCCGTCGGCATGGAGATCGATCAGGAGGACGCGGTTGCCGCGACGCGACAGGGCGCGGGCGAGCGCGACCGCCGCGAGCGGGCGGCCGGTCGAACCCAGCTCCGCCATGGAAACCAGGACGCGGCGCGCCTTCGATTCGACCACGTGGTCGACGATCGAGTTCAGCGAATCCTGCGCCTCGGCGGTCAGGCCGCGCGCCAGGGCGGGCATCGGCGGATCCAGCGGCTGCGGCTCCGTCGCTTCGTCCTGCCAGCGAATCTTGCCGTCGACCGGAACGGCGTCGGGGACCATCGGCGGCGCGCCGATCGAGATGCGACGGAGCGCCCGGCCGGAGGTAAGCTCGCGGATCATGATGACGGCGATCGCGAGCAGCAGCAGCGCCACGGTGGCCGCCGCGGTGATCGGCAGCTTCTTCGGGAAGGTCGGCTCCAGCGGCACGGCGGCGCGCGAGATGATGCGGGCGTCCGCCGGCAGGTAGTTGCCGTCCTGGCGCGACGAAGCCTCGCGATAACGCTTCAGATAGCTCTCGAGCAGGTCGCGCTGCGCGGTCGCCTCGCGCTCGAGCGCCCGAAGCTCGACCTCGTCATTGTTGGTCTGCCCGGTCGCTGCCTTGGCGCGGGTGATGTCCTGACCGATATCCGCCTCGCGGGCACGCGCCGTCGCCGCCTCGCCGTCGAGGCTCTGCAGGATACGGGTCACCTCGCGGCGAACCTGGCCGTCGAGGTCGCCCAACTGGGCGTTCAATTCGCGAATGCGCGGGTGCGCCGGCAGCAAGGTCGCCGAAAGCTGGGCGATCTGCGCCCGAAGCGCCACCTGCTGCTCGCGCAGGCGCTGGATCAGCTGCGAATCGCGCACATCCGGCACGTCCGGCGTCGCGCCGCTGGCGAGGCTCTTGCGGACCATGTCGGCCTTGGCCTCGGCGGCGGAACGGGCGGCGACGAGACGCGCCAGCTCGGCGTTCAGATCATTCAGCTTCTGCTGCGCGAGCGAGGTGTTGTTCTGCCCGCCGGAAAACAGGCCATGCTCGGTGCGGAAGGCCTCCACCTTGGCCTCGGCACTGGTGACCTTGGTGCGCAGTTCGGCGATCTGCGATTCGAGCCAGCGGGTGGCATCGGCGTTGGTCGAACGCCGCGCCTCGCGTTCCAGCGCGAGATACTCGTCGGCAACCGCATTGGCGACCCGCGCGGCAAGCTGCGGGTTGGTCGAGGAGAACCCGACCGTGATGACGCGGGTCTTGTCGATGGAGAAGACGTCGAGCCGATCGGCGAAACGCTGTAGCACGCGCTCTTCCACCGAGCCCTCGGGCACGGGCCGGCCGAGCCCAATCCGGACCAGCATCTGGTCGAATCCGGGCAGGAAACGCGGTTTGTTGAATTCCTTGAGCGAGGCGAGGTCGAGCGAATCGACCACCGTCGTCGCCAGGTCGCGCGACCCGATAAGCTGGACCTGGCTGGCGACGCCCTCGGAATCGAGAAGCGCCCTCACCTCCTCGGTGCCGGTCCCGGCGCGAGTGATTTCCGATTCGCCGCTCTCGATCAGGATCTTGGCTTCGGCCGAGTAGCGCGGCGTGACGAAATTGAGGCCGACATAAAGCGCGCTGGCGAACAGGACAGCGGCCAGCAGGAGCCATGGCAATGCGCGCAAAAGCGCGCCGAACAGCGCCCTGACGTCGAGCTCGACATCATCGATTTGCCCCAACCGGCCATCCGTCATAATCGCGCCCAGTCTCCCTGCCGACGCGGCATGATCGTAAGTCAGGGTAACTACTGCGTTAATTTCGCTCGCGGGCGGTTAAGGGCTTCCGCCGAACGATGTGGGCACGAGCGGCAATTTTACCTCGCATTAACCATGCGCGACTGACAGTCCAGCCTATCGATTCACTCGCGAGCCGGACGCTGCCCTGATGCGATTCTTCCTTATTGTCGCGACGCTTATCGGCGCTGCCCTGCTCGGTGGCTGCGCCACCGCCTATCCGCCGCAGGACCCCGCGACCTACAAGGCGCTGATCGCCCCCTATCGCCTCGACAGCGGCGATCGCCTGCGCGTCATCGTGTTTGGCCAGGCGGACCTGACGAACAGCTACACCATCGACCAGGCCGGCTACATCTCGATGCCGCTGATCGGCGCGGTGGCTGCCCGCGGCCGCAGCACCCAGGAAATGGAAGGCGACATCGCCGCCAAGCTGCGCAAGGGTTTCGTGCGCAATCCCGACGTTTCGGTCGAGGTCGATCGCTACCGCCCGTTCTTCATCATGGGCGAGGTCGCAAGCGCCGGGCAGTATCCTTATGTCAACGGCATGACCGCGCAGACGGCCGTCGCCATCGCCGGTGGCTTCACGCCACGCGCCCAGCGTGCCGACGTCGACGTCACTCGCCAGGTGAACGGAAAAGTCACGACTGTTCGGCTATTGCCGACGCAGCCGATCTATCCCGGCGATACCGTCAACGTGCGCGAGCGCTTCTTCTGACCCAAATGACCGAGCAGCTGGACGAACCTCACGCGCGCAAAGGCGCCAAGTTCAGGATCGTTCACTGCTTCCGGTCACCCGTCGGCGGCATCTTCCGACATGTTCGCGACCTCGCGGAGGCGCAGGCGGCCGAAGGACACAGCGTCGGCATCGTCTGCGATTCCTCCACGGGCGGCGCGCGGGAAGAAGAGTTGATCCAGGCGCTGTTGCCGCATCTCGAACTCGGGCTGCACCGCACGCCGATGCAACGGCAGGTGTCGCCATCCGACCTTCTCGCCTTCCTGCGGCTGTTCCGCCGCATCAGGGCTCTCGATCCCGATATCATCCATACGCATGGCGCCAAGGGCGGCGTGTATGGGCGCGGTATCGGCACGCTCTTGCGGGTCTTTGGTTCCAGCGTGGCTCGCATCTACTGTCCGCATGGCGGAAGCCTGCACTATGACTCTGGGACGCGCTCGGGGCGGCTGTTCTTTCGCATCGAGCACTTCCTGGAGACGATGACCGACGCACTCGTCTTCGTCAGCCACTACGAGGCGCAGGCCTATGCTCAGAAGGTCGGCGCGCCGCGCAAGCCGTGGCGGATCGTGCCGAACGGTATCCGCGAAGAGGAGTTCGAGCCGGTCGTCGCCGTCCCGAACCCGGCCGATTTCCTCTATATCGGCATGATGCGCGACCTGAAGGGCACCGATGTCTTCATCCATGCCCTCGCCCGCCTGCGCGACCGGCGCGGCGTCGCGCCTTCAGCCGAAATCGTCGGCGACGGTCCCGACAAGGAGAGTTACGAGGCGCTGGTGCGCCGGCTCGGCCTGGAGGCGACCACCCGCTTCCACCCGGCCATGGCAACCCGCACCGCCTTCGGCATGGCGCGGATGGTCGTCGTGCCGTCACGAGCCGAATCGATGCCCTATGTCGTGCTGGAAGCCGCCGCGGCGGCACGCCCGATCATCGCCACGCGGGTCGGCGGCATCCCGGAGATCTTTGCTTCCGAGCAAGGCCGCCTGGTTGCCCCGGGCGACGCGGGGGCGCTGGCCGATGCCATGGGTGACCTGCTCGACGATCCGGCGCGCGCCGCGGAGGAGGCGCTGCGCCTGCAGCACCTCGTCCACCCGCGTTTCTCGATCCGCCACATGACGAATGTGGTCGGCGCGCTCTATCGCGATTGCCGCGAGGACGGCGTCGAGCCGATCCACAAGCCCCGGCCGATCCTCTGAGTTCGACGAGAGCTTGGTCGCGTTTTCTTCACGCGACCCGGGATCCACTTCGCTCGAAAACGCTCTAACGCGCCATCCACACGGCAAGTTCATAGCCGTCCGGATCGGTGAAATGGAACCGGCTACCGCCGGGAAAGTCGAAGGTCGGCGTCGTAATCGGCGCGCCAACGGCCTCCAGACGCTTCTGCGTCGCGGCAAGATCGTCGGCATAGAGAATGACCAGGGGGCCACCCGGACGAACGGAGCCGGTCGTGAAACCTCCGGTCAGGCGGCCATCCGTGAACTCGCAATAGTCCGGACCATAGTCCGTGAAGGTCCAGCCGAACACGCTGCCATAGAAAGCCTTTGAGCGAGCGATGTCGCTGACGTTGAACTCGATGTTGTCGATCTGCCGGTCTTTGCCGCGCGTACCCATGTTTCATGCTCCTGAAGTCGAGGAAAAGTGGGAACCATGCTGGCGAAACGTCATGACGGCGTCTTGAACAAATCGGCCAATCAACCGCCGAGCTGGCGCACATAGGTCGCGGCGGACATGCCGCAGAGGGCCTGGATCTCCCGCCCGAGATGGGCCTGGTCGGCATATCCGACCTCCGCCGCCATCTCGGCCAGGCTGGCGCAGTCGGCACAGCGCGCCGCCGCCTGAAAGCGCTGGAACCGCAGGATGCGGTCGGGCGTCTTCGGCCCGTAGCCAAAGTGCTGGCGGCTGCGGCGTAGCAAGGTGCGCTCGCTCATATCGAGACGCCGGCGCAACGTTGCGACCGGCTCGGCGCTGCCGAGCCCGCGACGCAACCAGGCGAACATGCGCGCCGCGGCTGGCTCCGGGTCCGGCTGGGAAGGTGCCCGCTCGGCCAGCGCCCGCAAAAGCCGGCGCGCCTGAGCCACGGGCGATGCGGCGTCGCCGACCCGATCGTTGATATCGGCGACCGAGCGCGCGTCCCAGAGATCGGCCATGTCGACGGCGCGTCCAACGATCTCGCTCATCGGCAGGCCGAGCCAGCCCGAAGCCGCGCCGGCGCGGAAGCGCGCGCCGAGGACGACCGCCCCGGCCTTCAGGATGGGCCGGGCCGTCGTGATGTCCGGCCCCGCGACATGGAGGCGGCCCTCCCGCCAGATCATATCGACGCAGCCGTCGGGAACCACCTCGACCGGCCCGGAATGATCCTGCGCCGCGCGGTGCAGCCAGACACACTGAAAATGCGCGCCAAGCGCCGCCGGAGGGAGATACTCACGGTAGACACCAGCACCATCGGCCGGCGCCGCAACGCCGAAATCCCTCTCCAGCAATGCGCTCTCCTGCCTCCTCAATCCTTCGCCGCCACTCACTGTAGCGGACAATGCCGTCCATGTGGCTTCATTTCCCCGGGCGAGACGGGGCGGCAAAGGTTTGTTAGCGCTCGCGGCCTAAACTGTTGGGATATTGTCGGTTTCCATCAGGCCATGACGATCGATCCCAATCAAAGCCTCGAAGCGTCGCCGCACCGTGCCTCGCTGAACCAGCATGCGCGCGAGGTCGCCGCGGCGCTATCGAAGGAAGCCATATCGCCACGCCTGCTTGCCGGCGCGGTCCAGGCGATCGAGGCGATCGCGCTCATTCTCATCGGCCTTGCCTTCTGGCCGAGCGCATCTTCGGCGGCCGTGCCCGGCCTGAGCGAACTCCTGCTCGTCGTCGCTGCACCATTGATCGCCATCTTCGGCATCCGTTCAATCGGCGGCTACAGCATTGGGGCACTCCGCGACTATCTACCGGTGCTGTCGCGCATCCTGATCGGCTGGGCGCTGACCATTGCCATCGTTGCCGCCGGCAGCTTCTTCTTCGAGCTCCAGAGCGATGGGCGCCGTGCCTGGCTCGGCATCATGTTCCTTGTGGGCGCGACCTTCTTCATCCTCGAGCGCGTCACGATCGCCGCGCTCGTCCATCGCTGGACCGGACAAGGCCGGCTGGAACGCCGCGCGGTGATCGTCGGTGGCGGCGAGCTGGCAGCCGAGCTGCTCGAGGCGCTCGGCGACCAGGGCCGCGCCGATGTCCGTATCTGCGGCCTGTTCGACGATCGTGGCGGCGATCGCTCGCCCGACGAAGTCGCCGGCGTCCCCAAGCTCGGCACCGTGGCAGAGCTCGTCGAATTCGCACGACTCGCCCGCATCGACCTCCTGATCGTCGCGCTGCCGATGAGCGCCGAGAACCGCGTGCTTCAGCTCTTGAAGCGGCTTTGGGTGCTGCCGGTCGATATCCGCATCTCGGCGCTTGGCAGCAAGCTCCGCTTCACCCCGCGCTCCTATTCGTATGTCGGCCCGGTGCCGCTGGTCGACCTGTTCGATCGGCCGATCGCCGGCTGGGATTCGCTTCTGAAGCGGACCTTCGACATCGTCATCGCGACTCTCGCCCTCATCGTTCTGTCGCCGGTTATGCTGCTCACGGCCATCGCCATCCGGCTCGACAGCCCGGGGCCCGTGCTGTTCCGCCAGAAGCGCTACGGCTTCAACAACGAGGTCATCGAGGTCTTCAAGTTCCGCTCGATGTATCACCACATGAGCGACCCGGCGGCAAAGGTCGCCGTCACCAAGGGCGATGCCCTCGTTACCCGGATCGGCCGCTTCATCCGCCGCACCTCGCTCGACGAGCTGCCGCAGCTGGTGAACGTGCTGCGCGGCGAACTCTCGCTGGTCGGCCCGCGGCCGCATGCGGTCAACGCCCACACAGAGGACCGGCTCTGGGACGAGGTCGTCGACGGCTATTTCGCCCGCCACAAGGTGAAGCCGGGCGTCACGGGCTGGGCCCAGATCAATGGCTGGCGCGGCGAAGTCGACACGCCGGAGAAGATCCGCCGCCGCGTCGAATTCGACCTGCAATATATCGAGCGCTGGTCAGTGCCCTTCGACCTCTACATCCTGATGATGACGCCGTTCTCGCTGATCAACTCCGAAAACGCCTATTGATGCGCGTCGTGACGAGGCCCCTGGCGATCCCGGCCCGCTTGGTTGCCAACGCGACCATCGCGGTTCTGGTCTTCCTGAGCGGCTTCGTGCTTTTCGAGCCGGCGCCGTCGGACCTGCTGCTGTGCCTCGTCGTCGCGATCTGGGCCTTCGCCGGCCTGAAGCTGAGCCGGCCCATGCTGCCAATGATCGCGCTGATGCTGGCCTACATGGCCGGCGGCCTGCTTTCCTTCACGCAGTTGCAGGCTTTCCAGAAGCCGGTCGTCTACATGGCGACGACGGGTTTCCTCATCATCTCGTCGATCTTCTTCGCCGCCGTCATCCAGGTCGATACCGAGCGTCGGCTCAAGGTGATCGAGCGTAGCTACATTGCCGCCGCCGTGATCTGCGCGCTGATCGGCATCCTCGCCTATTTCGGCAAGATGCCCTATGCGAGCCTCTTCACCCTTTATGACCGCGCCAAGGGCACATTCAAGGATCCGAACGTCTTCGGCCCATTTCTGGTGTTGCCGCTGGTGGTGCTGACCCGAGCGGTGTTGACGGACCGCCTCAGCCGTTCGTTCTGGCGCATGGCCGGCATACTGGTCCTGCTGGCCGGCATCTTCCTGTCCTTCTCGCGCGCCGCCTGGGGCCTCGCCATCTTCGCGCTCCTGCTGGTGACGCTGCTCGCTTTCCTGACCGAGCCGCGCCAGAGCCACCGGCTACGGATGCTCGCCTATATCCTCGGTGGCCTCCTGATCACGGCGTTGCTGCTGGCGCTGCTCCTGTCCATTCCCGTCGTGCAGGATCTCTTCGCCCAACGCTTCAAGCTGGTGCAGGAATATGACGGCGGCCGCCTCGGCCGGTTCGAGCGGCACATCATCGGCTTCTTCATGGTGCAGGAGCTTCCGTTCGGACTCGGCCCGTTCGAGTTCGGCAAGATGATGGGCGAGGACGAGCACAACATGTGGCTGAAGGGCTTCACCGCCTATGGCTGGCTCGGCGGCTTCTCCTACATCGTCCTCGTCATCTGGACGCTGGTGATCGCCACGCCGCTGGTCTTCAGGAACCGCCCCTGGACACCATTCGTGCAGAGCGTCTACGCCGTCTATCTCGGCCATCTGATGATCCACAACGTGATCGACAACGATCACTGGCGGCACGTCTTCCTGATCTACGGCCTGCTCTGGGGGCTCTATGCGCTCGAATGGAAGACGCAGCGCATGGCGCGGATGCGGCCCGCCGCCCCGTCACCCCTAATCTTCGGGCCGGTCGCCCTGCCCCGTGCCGGCTGAACGGCATCACTCGAACGAGTAGAGGCGGAACAGGTCACTCGGCGCGACGAACAATTCTCGCGCCCGTTCGAAGCCGGCCTCCTCCGCCAGGCTTCGCCACCCCGATACCGTTTCCGGGAAATCGGCGGCCGAAACGTGGTTCCAGGTCACGTCCCATTCGGCGGCATCGAAAGCAGTCCAGAACGGACGCTGCGCCTGCCACCGCTCCAGCCAGCCCTCCCGGTTCTCGCCGTCCGGGCTGGTATTTTCATAGATCAGGAAGCGCCCATTCTCGCCGATGATGGACCGAACGGCGCGCATGACGGAGCGCTTCTCCGGTGTGCGCAGATGATGAAGCGAAAGGCCGATCCAGACGAAATCTACCGGCTCCTCGCGCTGCGACAACACTTCGGCGAAGTCGCCCTCCTTCAGCACGAACGGGCAACCGAGCGCCGACAGGTTGGCATCCGCGATATCCAGCGCGGCGCGAGAGAGGTCGATGCCCTCATAGTGCACGATGCCGGCCCCGCGCAGCGCGTCGATGCTGGCGCCCGCATCGCCGCAGGCAATGTCAAGAAAGGAGAACGACTTCCCGCTCATCTCCCGGGCCAGGACGCTGCGCAGGCAGGCATAGGCCTCGCGATGGAACAGGTAGTTGTTGTCGATGAACTTCCGATAGATCTTCCAGTCACGCTGGAAGATCTGCTGCGACGGCAGGCTGGCTCGAGCCGATACATGCCGGTCAAGCTGCCGGTGGGTACGAAGCACATCGACCATGGATCGATCTCCGCTCGACCGCGGCAGGCGCCTCGCGGTCGCGGCGCCAGTCTAGCACAGGATCGGAGTTTGGCGTGGCCACGCGGGCGGCAAGGAGCCGTCCCGCCGCTCCGGCCGTCTCGCCGAAACGTGACCACCCAGGGCGTGTCGCCACCCCTGCCCGAGCCGGACGAAACCGAGCCGTGCAGCGGGCCAGCGGCGGGGCACGAAGCCCTCTGGAGCGTGCTCGGCACGCAGGCGCGGCAACAGCGCTTCCCGCCGGACAACCGATTGTGATCCTGCCAGCCTCAGGCGAACCCGCGCCGCCGCGAGCAGCGCGAGCCTGTGATGTCGAGGGAGCTAGCGCCCGCAGAGCGCCTTCAGGCGATCATCCGCCTGGATCTCGCGCAACAGCCGCCCCAGCCCCTCGTCGGAGACGATCTCGACGGCTTCGGAGAGATGACACCAGCGACGCTTGCGTTCGCAACGCTCGCGCCACTCCAGCAGGGTTCCACGCACCCGCAGCGGAAACATCGTGACAATGCAATCGACCGAGGACTGGTCGTTCAGGATCTTCGCATAGCTGTAGGACCCGAGCGCCTCGCGGTGAATGTCACCCACGACTCCCGCTTCCTCAAACGCTTCGGTCGCGGCGCTGTCGGGCGCCGAGCGCCCCGGCGCCAGCCAGCCCTTCGGGAACAGCCAGCGTCCGCGTTCCCTCGACGTGACGAGCAGCACGCGGATCTCGCCATGCTTGTTGCGCCGCCACGGCAAGGCACCGAACTGCTGAAAGACGTCGCCTTCTTCGAGAGGTTCACGCCAGCGCGACGGGCGCTCGAGGATCAATTCGTCCATCAGTGCCGAGCCCCGCGCTGGACCAGCCCGGGCCGCCGCGCCCCGCGAGCGCGCACAGACGTGCGCTGCGCGCCTGACGCGTATCGGGAAGAAATCGGAAGGCTAAACGAAACAGACATCAAAAACTCCGGCCGCGAGAGCCACACAAGAGGCATCAACCGCAAACGATGATCTGGACCCGGAGAGGAAGAACTGCGCGGTATTCAGTTCGCCAAGAAGCCGCTCCGGGAAAAATCGCACATTTTTCCGGTCGGCCTCGAAACAAAAAGATGAATCACCATCGACATGATGAGTTCTATAATCCGCGATTCTGACCAAAGTATGATTCAGTTTAGAAAATTGTCGACCTGCCCTCAAGCCATATAACGACCCGCCGATTTGGTATGTGATCGAGGTCACTCAAGGTTGGGCCGGAGTGTAGATGCGCTCAAAGGAGAGGCAAACGAATAGAAAAAAGGCGCCGGACCGCTTCCGGCCCGGCGCTGAATTTCCGCCGACTACCTTTCTGGCGACAGGCGGAAGCTAAAGGGCCACGACCTGCTGCGTCTGGATCGACTTGTCGGCGGCGAGCACGATCTTGAGGCTCTTCACGCCGTCATTCATGTGATCGGTCAGGTCGAGATCCTCCTCGATCGCCTTGAGCAGGTAGAGTTGCTCCCGCTCGCACAGGGCATTGTGGTCAGGCTCGTCCGAAACGTCGATGCGTTCGTCCGGCTGGCTCATATCGGCATAGTGGCGAAGGATCTGGCTCGTCTTGGTATGGGCGTTGATGTCGTCCGACTTCACGCCCGAGTTGTTCTCCGCCATGACGATCGAAGCCGAACCCTTCGGGCCGAACACATCCTTCACGAAGAAGGCCTGCTCCGACACCATCGGCCCCCAGCCGGCCTCGTACCAGCCGACCGAGCCATCCTCGAACATCACCTGCAACTGGCCGTAATTGTTGATCGGCACCTCGTCCGTCAGGCGCGCGCCAATGGCGTGGACGCGAACCGGCTTGGCCGAGGTCATCTGGCACATG
Source organism: Kaistia sp. MMO-174 (assembly GCF_037147815.1). Lineage (NCBI taxonomy): Bacteria > Pseudomonadati > Pseudomonadota > Alphaproteobacteria > Hyphomicrobiales > Kaistiaceae > Kaistia > Kaistia sp. MMO-174. The sequence goes on from NZ_JBBCUO010000002.1 coordinate 583,669, forward strand.
ACGTCGACATAATGGACGCCGCAATCGACGATCGGCGGGAAGCTCTGCATCAGCCGCTTGTGCCATTCCCAGGTCTCACCGTTCGACTGCTGGTTCAGGTTCATGCGGAAGACAAGCGGCGTGCCGAGCTCGCGCGCGATCTCGATGAACTTCACCCAGCTCGGATGCTGACGCAGGATGTAGCCGATGACGAGCTTGCGTTTGGTCCGCTTGGCGACTTCGACGACGCGCTCGGCGTCTTCGGCCGAGATTGCCATCGGCTTCTCGACGAAGACATGCGCGCCCGCTTCCATCGCCTTGATGGCGAAATCGGCATGGGTGTCCGGCATGGTATTGATCGAGACGACGTCCGGCTTCAGCTCGGCCAGCGCGGTTTCAAAATTGTTGAACTTCGGCACGCCCTGGAGCTGCGACGGCAGTTCGACCTTGTCGATGTTGCGCGTGCAGAGACCGACCAGTTCGTAGCCATCGATCTTCGCATAGGCGAGCGCGTGGCTCATGCCCATGTTGCCCAGACCGACGACGAGTACGCGTTGCTTGGCCATTTTCCTCACCCCTATTCGATCCTGATGACATTGCCCGTGCGGGCGGATTCCTCGGCAGCCAGCGTCGCTTCGAGCGCCGCGGCGGCATCCTCCGGCACGCCCATGACCGGCGTCTGGCCGGCGAGCGCGCAATTGGCGAAATAGGAAAACTCGTCGCGCAGCGCTCCGCCCCGCACGCCGTTGAACTCCGGCCAGTAGGTCGTGTCCGGGCTATGCAGCTTGTCGCTGGAGACGATGCCAAGGTTCGGGAAGGTGTCCTGGACGTGTATGATTCCCTCGGTGCCGATGATCGACATGCGCTCGTCTATGTCGAAAGGCGTCTTCTCCGGCATGCACCAGACCGTCTCGAGCGTCGCCGTCGCCCCGCTCGCGAAGCGGTACATCGTCTGGCCGATGTCGGGATGCCTAAGGTTGCGCACCGAGATGGTCTGCGCATAGGCGGAAACGATCCTCTCGCCTGTGAACCACAGCATGACGTCGGTGTCGTGGATGGCGTCTCCGACGATCGGGCCGATCTTGTTCAGGATGGTCGGCGTCCAGGCGGCGGGGATGTTCCGCCGCGACGACAGCGCGACGATCTTGCCGATCTTGCCGGCGTCGATCGCCTGTTTGGCCATGCGGTAGCGCGGATTGAAGCGCACGATGTGACCGACAAACAGGATGCCCTTCGCGCCCTTCGCCGCCTCAACGATGGTGCGCGCGTCCTCGACGGTCGAGGCGATCGGCTTCTCCAGGAAGACGTGCTTTCCCGCCTTCAGCGCAGCTACGGCAGGGCCGACGTGCTGGTCCCACATGGTGCAGATCGAGACGGCGTCGATATCCGGATCGGCAAGCATGTCGTTGTAGTCGACATAGGTCTTGGCGACGCCGAACTTGGCGCCCATGGCAGCAAGGCGATCCGGCTGGCGCGTGCAGAGCGCCGCCAGTTCGAGATTGGGAACACCGATGATCGTCTCGCAGTGGATCTCGCCGAACCAGCCGAGCCCGATGACGCCGATGCGCAGTCTGTCCATGTCTCTCCCCCTCAGAAATCTTCGAGTGTCAGCTCGCGCGACATGACGATGTTGCCGGCGGAGAGGCCGCAATCGACCGGCAGCACCGTGCCCGTGACGGCGCTGGCCGCGTCCGACGCCAGGAAGACGATGACTCGCGCCACTTCGGCCGGCTCGACGATGCGACCGAGCGGATACCAACGCTGCAATGTCTCCAGCACCTTCGGGTCCTTGGCCGCGCGCTGCTCCCAGAGCGGCGTCCGCACCGTTCCCGGCAGCACGATGTTGGCGCGGACGCGATAGCGGCCATACTCCATGGCGATCGCCTTGGTCATGGCGATCATGCCCGCCTTGGCGGCGCTGTAGGCAGGGTCGCCGAGCGCATGGAGGGCGTTCACCGATCCGACATTGACGATCGCACCCGAGCGCCGGTCCACCATGCCGGGCAGGACGGCATACGCACAGTTATAAGCGCCGCCCAGATTGCCGTGCATGTCGGACTGCCAGCCGGCTGGATCCGTGGCAGCAAGTGTCGGATGCGACGAATAGCCGGCATTGTTGACGAGAATATCGACAGCGCCAAACGCGGCGAACGCCTCGGCGACCTGATCCGCCGAGCCGATATCCACCTCGGCCGCGCGGGCCCGGATGCCCTCGCCCTTCAGCGTCTCGACGAAAGAGCGCACGGCCGGGCTCTTGTCGACCGCCAGGATCGTCGCCCCATCGCCGCCGAACTGGCGACAGAGCATCTGGCCGATACCGCCGGCGGCACCCGTCACCGCCACCCGCTTGCCCGCAAAGGCACCACTCATCGCGAACCCTTTCGATGCCCGTCGATCCGGCGAAGGCGGGATCGACGCATATGAAGATGCAGAGCGACCGACCGGCGACAGCCGGCTCACTCGCCGAACCAGCCGTCCTTCAGGTAGCGCATGTATTCGAAGACCATGCCGTGGCGGCGGAGGAAGACGACCTCAAGAAAATCGCCGACGATGAAGGGCGGGATCAGCACCTCGGCATCCCCAAGCAGCGGCTCGATTTCCTTCACCCGATACGCCACATGCGGATTGTTGCGGACGAACTCCGGCACCTGGCTGTCGGGCGCATAGCGCAGGAACTCGATATGCTCGGGATGATGACGCGGATTGGTCACCCAGAGCCTGCTCTGCTCGACCCAGTTCTCGTTGGGCTGCGGCTCGGTCGTGGTGATCCCGACATGATCGAATTCGAACATCTGCTCCCCCCCCCGGAAAGAAGAGGGGCGACGGCAAACCCTGCCGACGCCCCGCTTTATTCAGAGAACCGCTTGGATCGCGGCGACGTCGACGGCCTTGTAGGCGTCCGAAAGCTGAAACGCCTCGGCGTCGGCCTTTACCTTGGCGTGGTCGAAATCGTTTGCCGCGGCGATGAACTGGTTGGTCGTTACGTCGGCAGCCTTGAACACCTGCGACACCTGGCCGATCGCGGCGATCGCGTCGAAATAGCCCTGCCAGCTGTCCTCGATGTGGAAGCCCCACGCCTTGCGCTCGTCCCAGCGCGCATGCATTAGCGCCGTCTGCTGCATCAGCGATTCCGTCGCCACCGTCGGATCCATCTGGCTCGCCAGGCCGGGGAACTGCTCCATCGTGATCTGGGTCGCGGCGCGCGGATTGATCCAGCCGAACTCCATGCCCATGGCCCAGCCGCGGAGATACTTCTCATAGGCCGCGACCTTGGCCGCGTCGGCGAGATCGGACTTGCGGATGACGTAGGAATTGGCCGGGAACTTCGAGACGTTCTTGCCGAGCAGGTAGTCGAAATCGAGCCCCTGCCCGCGCCACTGCGCCCGCAGGCCTTCCCACGACAGCGCCGCATCGGCCTGGCCCTGCGCCAGCGCCTGGCCCCAGGCGCTGACCTCGACATACTTGACCTTGCTGGTATCGACGCCGGCCGCCGCCAGCATCGGATTGGTGATCGCCTGCCAGCCGGAGGAGCCAAGCGCGATCGTCTTGCCTTCGAGGCCCTTCAGGTCCGCCGGGGCCTTGCCCTTCGGGAAAGCGAAGTTGAACACGTCGCCCGCCATGACGTGATAGGCGGAGACGAGGTCCATGCCCTGCTCGAGGCCGAGCGAGAGGATGCCGGGCGAGGGGTAGCCGAAATCGGACTGTTTCTGGTCGACGAGCTTGACCGTCGCCGTGCCGTCCTGCGGACCAGCCTCGATCACCGTGTTCAGATCGCCGAAATAGCCGTATTTCTTGGCGACCCAGTAGGCGAAATCGTCGAGAACCTCGAGCGTGCCGCGCGGCGACACCCAGCGCACGGTGATTTCATCGGCCTCGGCCGAGCCGGTGCCGCCAAGGCCGATGGCCGAGATGGTCACGCCTGCCGCCGTCACCTGAAGCAGCCGGCGACGATTGATCATCATGTTCGATATGTCCGTCATAGCAGTTCCCTCGTTTCTGTCAGGCAACGGCCGGCTCAGGCTTCCCAATTGGCCCACTTTTTTCCGACCCAGAAAAAGAAGACGTAGATCGAGATGCCGATGATCGCGAGCAACGTGATGACCGCGAAGAATTGCGGCATCCGGATCATCGACGAATAGTAGTTGAGGCGGTTGCCGAGCCCCTCGGCGCCGCCGACCATCTCGGCGCCGACCGTGGTCAACAGGCCGAAGATGGAGCCGACCATCAGGCCGACGATGATCATCGGCATCGCCATCGGAATGCGGATCTTGGTGAAGATCTGCAGCGTGGAGGCGCCAAAGGAGCGGGCGAGCGCGATCTTGGCGAGATCGACGCGTCGGAAGCCTGTCGCGGAATTGATCATCACCATCGGTCCGGAGGCGAGCGCCACCGCGATGATGCGCGGCTCCCAGCCAAAGCCGAAGCGCAGCACCAGCAGGGGCACGAGCGCCAGCATCGGCGTCGTCACCAGCAGCAGGATGTAGGGGGTGACAATCTTCTCGGCGAAGGGGAACTGTGTGATCACCGCCGCGAGCACGAAGCCGATCGAGGCGCCGATGGCGAAGCCGATCAGCAGCTCGCAGATCGTCACGACGAGATGCGGCCAGATGAACTTCCATTCGGTGATCAGCGCCATGCCGATCTGGCTCGGCTTGGGCATGATGTATTGCGGCACCTGGAAGATGCCGAGCAAAATCTCGGTGCCGCCGATGATGACCACGGCGACCAGGATGATGATGAGGGTCTCGAAGGCGCTGCGGCCGCCGCCCGACGTCAATGACGACAGGCCTCCGGAGAGGCTGGCGCCGCCTGAAGCGTCAGGCTTGGCGCCGAAAGTCGGAATCTGGTCGCGAAGTTGGCTGTCCACTTGCACTATCCTTGAACTCTGACTGCGACCGTCAGGCTTTGCGGTGGTCGATCATCGCCTTGATCGCGTTGACGCGTTCGATGAACTCAGGCGTCGACTGCACGTCGACGCCGCGCGGGCGCGGGAGGTCGACATCCACAATCTCCTGGATCCGGCCCGGTCGCGCCGACATCACGACGATGCGGTCTGCCAGGAACAGCGCCTCGACGATGGAGTGCGTGATGAAGATGATCGTCTTCTTCGTCTCCATCCAGATTTCCTGGATGAGCAGATTCATCTCGTCGCGCGTGAAGGCGTCGAGCGCGCCGAAGGGCTCATCCATCAGCAGCACGGAGGGATCGACCGCCAGGCTGCGCACGATCGAGGCGCGCTGCTGCATACCGCCGGAGAGCTCGCGCGGCATCTTCGTCTCGAAGCCCTTGAGGCCGACGCGCTCAAGCAGAGCCTTGATGCGCGCCTTGTCCGGCGGGATCCGCTTCAGCTCGAAAGGCAGCTCGATGTTCTTTTCGAGATTGCGCCAGGGCAGCAGGTTCGCCTCCTGGAAGATCATCGCGATCTCGGGATGGGGCTTCAGGATCGGCTCCTGGCCAAGACGGATCCGGCCGCCGCTCAGTCCGTGCAGGCCAGCCATCGACCACAGCAGGGTGGACTTGCCGCAGCCGGACGGACCGAGGATGCAGAGGAACTCGCCTTCCTTCACTTCGAGCGAAACGTCGTCGAGCGCGTGTACGATACCGCTGCGCGCCTGATAGAACTTGCTCGCCCCCTCCACGACCATCTTGGTCCTGGCAGTGACGTCCGCCCGTGACGAACCAAGAGCTCCGATAGCGTTCACGCTAGGCCCCTCCACATTCCCTGAATCCGTCGGCGGCCTTTTGCGGCTCGATCCGTCGGGCATGTTCCCCGGCCACTCTTGCTGAGCAGCTCGTTCATGAAATCATGTTACAGAACTCCGGACACTGCAAGCACTAAAGCGCGGGCATCAAAAATGCATCCAAACCGACCAATACCCGCAAATTTCAGCCATTATGAAGGGTGTTCTGGACGCCATTCCACAATCTGGCACGCAAGCCCTCCGAATTCGGAGCAACGCCGATCCGCTTGCCGATTATCAAAAATCGTGTAATTCACTTTCGCCACTGGCACGCTGGCGCGGGGCCACGACGCCTCCGCCGCACGGGTTTCGAGGAGAGGCCGCATGGTCAAACGCAGCAGCCCGATGACGACGGCGGCTGTCGACATCGTTTCGCGCATCGAGCGCGTCGAAGGCGAGCTCTCGCCCGCGGAGCGCCGGGTCGCAGAAGTGGTTCGGCAGGATTTCGAGGCCGCGACGCGCTTCACCATCGCCGACCTGGCCGCCAGGGCCGGCGTCAGCCAGCCGACCGTGACGCGGTTCTGCCGCTCTGTCGGCTGCGCGTCATTCAACGAATTCAAGCTCGGCCTGGCGACGACGCTGACGGTGGCGGCGGTCTATCTGCGCTCCGATCGCGTCTTCAGCGACGACGTCGGCCAGCTGGCCCAGACCATCATGATGCGCGCGGCGACCACGGTACGCGAGACGCTGGATCAGCTCGACACAGCCGCCGTCGGCGCCGCGATCGCGGCCTTCGCCAAGGCACGCCGCATCGACATCTATGGCCAGGGCGGCGGCTCCGCGGCCATGGCAGAGGATGCGAAGCTGCGCCTGTTCCGGCTCGGAATCCCCGTCTCCGCCTATGCCGACAGCCACCAGATGCGCATGTCGGCAGCGACCCTGCAGCCCGGCGATGCCGTCTTCGCCATCTCGAACAGCGGCCGCTCGCGCGCCGTCGTCGAGGCGGTCGAGATCGCCGCCTCGTTCGGCGCGACGACAGTGGCGCTGACGCGGCCCGACACGCCGCTCGCGGCCGCCGCCTCGGTCGTCATCCCGATCACCATCGCGGAGGACGAGAACGTCCTGCTGCCGACACCATCGCGCTATGCGCACATGGCCGTCATCGACACGATCGCGGCAGGTGTCGCCGTGAAGCTCGGCGGCAAGGGGCGCGAGGCGCTCCGCCGCGTCCGCTACACGGTGGCGAGCATCGGCATCGCCATCCCTACCCCCTCGACCGATCCGACCCCTTTGGCATCGGCCAGCAAACCGCGTGAATAGGCCATGACGACGCGCCCCGCACACGATCTCGTTCTGCGCAACGCCCGGATCTATGACGGCAAGGGCGGCGCGCCCTACCCCGGCGAACTGGCGATCACCGGCGACCGGATCTCCGCCGTGGGGCCGGCAGGGACCATCCCGCCGGGAACCGGTGAACGCGAGGAGGATCTTGGCGGTCTGGCGCTGGCGCCGGGCTTCATCGACGCCCACACGCACGACGACCGCATCGTCCTCGACGCGCCGGAAATGCTCCCCAAGATCAGCCAGGGCGTGACGTCGGTGGTGGTTGGAAATTGCGGCATCTCGCTTGCCCCCGTCACCTTCACGGACAACCCGCCGCCACCCATGAACCTGCTCGGCGACGCCCGGGCCTATGCCTTTGCGAGCTTCGCCGACTACGCCGCGGCGATCGCCCGAGTGGTGCCCGCCGTCAATGTCGCGGCGCTGATCGGCCATTCGGCGCTGCGCCTCGCGACCATGGGCGACATCACGCGCAAGGCCTCGCCGAACGAGATCGAGGCGATGCAGGCGCATGCCGACGAGGCCATGGCGAACGGCGCGATCGGCCTCTCGACCGGCCTGTTCTATCCCACCAATGCCGCCGCCGACATCGACGAGGTGACCCGGATCGCCGGCCGCTTCGCCGAGCATGGCGGCGTCTACGCCACCCACATGCGCGACGAGTTCGAGCACGTTCTGGACAGCATCGACGAGACCGTGACGACGGCGACCGCCGCCGGCATTCCGCTGGTGATCTCACATCACAAATGCGCCGGCGTATCGAACTGGGGCCGCACGCTGCAGACGCTGCCGAAGATCGAGGCCGCCGCCTCGCGCCATCCGGTCAATGTCGACGTCTACCCCTATGCCGCCGGCTCGACCAATCTGCGCGCCGACCTGGTCACCGACACCTATCGAATCATGATCGCCTGGTCGCGGCCCCACCCGGAGATGCAGGCGCGCGACCTGATCGACATCGCCGCCGAATGGGGCGTCGACATCCACGAAGCCGCGCGACGGTTGCAGCCGGCCGGCGCGATCTATTTCCAGATGGACGAGGCGGACGTGCGGCGGGTGATGAGCTCGCGGCTGGCCATGATCGGCTCGGACGGCCTGCCGCATGACCATCACCCGCATCCGCGCCTCTGGGGGACGTTTCCACGCGTCATCGGGCATTACGCCCGCGACGAGAAGCTGTTTCCGATCGAGACCGCCATCCACAAGATGACCAGCCTGCCTGCCCGCGTCTTCCGGCTGGCCGGTCGCGGCAGCCTCGCCGCCGGCGCCTTCGCGGATCTGGTGGTGTTCGATCCGGAGACGATCCTCGACCAGGCGACCTATGACCAGCCGCTCCGCCGCTCAATCGGCATCGGCCGGGTTTATGTGAACGGCAAGCTGTCCTTCACCGCCGAAGGCGGGGTAGTCGGCCGCGCGGGCCGCCTGATCGGCGGGCGCAACGACGGCTGACATCTGGACGCTCGGGATGGCCGCGTCGACCCGCGCCGGAGCGATCTCATACGTCAGAGACATATCAAGGATCGAGGCATTCCCGCAACGCAGCGGCGCCGCTGCTGGCGGCACATCGTCTCTCGCTGTCGGATCCGGTGCTGCTTTTGAAATTATGGTCGGAACGGCAGGATTTGAACCTGCGACCCCTTGTCCCCCAGACAAGTGCGCTACCAGGCTGCGCTACGCTCCGTCACCATCGGATTATCAAATCCGCATTCCATTCAGGGGCTTGGCCCTGAAGCGGTCGAAACCGCGTCGGCATCGTTGGGGTCGCCTGCCGATGCGCCGCTGTTAGCATGGTTCGATCGGGCTTGTCACCCGGCAATTCGGCCCGATCCCGCGCATCCGCATTCATTTCGGTGGATTGATCGAGAAGCCCCGGAAACCTGCGACAGAACCGGCAACGCGGCGCGGGAAGCGACGCTAGCGCACATTGTCGAGGATGCGCTTGCACTCCAGGAGTTCCATCAGCGTCGCCTGCAGCCGCTCGCGGTCGCCATGGCCAAGAACGGGCTGCGACGGTGCGGCCGCCGCCCTTTCGGCCGCCCGCACAGGCGCGGGCTCGTAGTCGCCGGGTTCGGCGGAGGCCATATGCGGTCGGGTCGACGTCATGCCGGGCTCGCGCCGGGTTGCGGGCTGCGGCGGGGCGTAGATCGATTCCGCTCGCGATGACGCCGCGCCGCGCTCGGGCGGCATCGGCAAATCGGCTACCAGCGGCGGCAAATAGTCGTCAGCCGAGGAAGGCAGGTCGGGCGGCGCGGTCGGAATGCGAGACGGCGCGGGCGAAGGCTCATGCGCCCGGCCGCCAAAGGACGGCTCATGCTGCTGGCGGTCAACGGAGACCCGAACGGCTGGCGCGTCGGCATGACGATCCGGATGCGTGGCGCGCGAACCGAAGACCGGCTCACGACGGCCATCGGTATCGCGATCGGAATCCTGCTGTTCCGGCTCGTCGAAATCGTCGTCGGCACCGGAATCGAAATCGAGGTCCTCGGCGACCTCACCGCTGAAATCGTCCGCCTCGTCCCCCTCCGGAGCCGGATCCAGGCCGAATCCCTGCCCGGCGGCGATGACATGGCGAAGACCCTGTTCCTTCAGGATCCTCTGCACACCCTTGATGGTATAGCCTTCGCCATAGAGCAGGCGGCGGATTCCCCGCAGCAGTTCGACGTCGTCGGGGCGATAATAGCGGCGACCACCGCCGCGCTTCATCGGCTTGATCTGGGCAAACCGGGTTTCCCAGAACCGCAGGACATGCTGTGGCAGGTCGAGTTCCTCGGCCACCTCACTGATCGTCCGGAACGCGTCAGGACCCTTGGACATCAACTCTCACACTGTGGCGCCCGCTTCGTCCGGCTGCGGGGATCACTCATCCTCGGATGTGTCATGCCCGTTCGGGACCAGAGAGCCATTGATCCTCTGCTTGAGGACATTGCTGGGCTTGAAAACCATCACGCGGCGCGGCGCGATCGGAACTTCCTCGCCCGTCTTCGGATTGCGCCCGACGCGCTCACCCTTGGAGCGGACCAGGAACGATCCGAACGAAGACAGTTTGACAGATTCGCCCCGGACAATACACGCGCTGATCTCGTCGAGGACCGACTCGACCAGTTCGGCGGATTCCGTTCGCGACAACCCCACCTTCTGATACACCGCCTCACAGAGGTCGGCGCGCGTGACAGTCTTGCCTGACATGGCCTCGTTTCCCGATGTTCTGCTTGGCGACCCAACGTCACTTCCCCACAGGCAAGCCTATTGCCAGAGCGAGGACCGGTCAACGTCCTTGATCCTAAGGTGCTAGCATCTCAGGCAGATTTCCTACCAGCGTAGGAGAACGGAGCCCCAGGTGAAGCCGCCGCCCATCGCCTCGAGCAGGATCAAGTCGCCCCGCTTGATGCGGCCGTCGTCGCGCGCCACCGAAAGGGCGAGCGGAATGGAGGCGGCCGAAGTGTTTCCGTGTAGCGAAACGGTGCGAACGACCTTGTCGCTCTCGATGCCGAGCTTCTTGGCGCTGCCGTCGATGATGCGAAGGTTGGCCTGGTGCGGCACGAACCAATCGACATCCTCAGCGCCATAGCCGGTCGCGCGGAAGGCGTCCTCGATCACGTCGGTAATCATGCCGACCGCATGCTTGAAGACCTCGCGGCCCTCCATGCGCAGGTGGCCGACGGTTCCGGTCGAAGACGGACCGCCGTCGACATAGAGCTTGTCACGGTGGCGGCCGTCCGAACGCAGATGCGTGGTCAGCACGCCGCGATCCTCGCGGGTGCCGTCCTGGACGGAGGCGCCGAGAATGACGGCGCCGGCGCCGTCGCCGAACAGCACGCAGGTGGTGCGGTCGGACCAGTCGAGGATGCGGGAGAAGGTCTCGGCACCGATCACCAGGATGCGCTTGGCCTGGCTGGCGCGGATGAACGCGTCGGCAGTCGACAGCGCGAAGACGAAGCCGGAGCAGACGGCCTGCATGTCGAAGGCCGCGCCATGCTCCATGCCGAGCTTGCGCTGCACCGTGACGGCGGTGGCGGGAAAGGTGTCGTCCGGCGTCGCGGTGGCGACGATGATCATGTCGATCTCGCCAACCGTAAGCCCCGCATCGGCCAGCGCCAGCTTGGCGGCGGCGGTGGCGAGGTCTGAGGTCAGCTCGCCCTCCGCCGCGATGTGACGTTCACGGATGCCGGTACGCTGGACGATCCAGTCGTCCGAGGTCTCCACCATTTCCGACAGCTGGGCGTTGGTCAGGGTCTTCTCGGGCAGGTAGCTGCCGCAGCCGAGGACGACCGAACGGATGAAACTCACATTACACCTTCATCGACGATCGCTGCCACTCCCCGCGCGAAGCCGGCGCGGTGATAGTCGGAGAGATCCTGATTGATCTTGGACAGGAAGTCATTCTTGGCCATGCTGTAGCCGACCTCGATGGCGTTGGCGAAGCCGACGCCGTCCGTGCCGCCATGGCTCTTGATGACAACCCCGTTGAGGCCGAGCAGGACCGCGCCGTTGGACGCGCGCGGATCGAGCTTCTGGCGCAGCTGCTGGAACGCGCCCTTGGCGAAGATATAGCCGATCTTGCCCATAAGCGTCCGGCTCATCGCATCGCGCAGATGCGTCGAGATCTGGCGGGCGGTGCCCTCGGCGGTCTTCAGCGCGATATTGCCGGCGAACGCTTCGGTGACGACGACGTCGACCGTGCCCTTGCCGATATCGTCGCCCTCGACGAAGCCCATATATTTCAGGTGCTTGAGGTCGGCTTCGCGGAGGAGCTGGCCGGCGACCCGAACCTCTTCGAGCCCCTTCATCTCCTCGACGCCGATATTGAGCAGGCCGACGGTCGGCTTCTCGATGTCGAGCAGGGCACGCGCCATCGCGCCGCCCATCATGGCGAAATCGATCAACTGCTGGGCATCGGCGTTGATGGTGGCGCCGACGTCGAGCACCACGCTCTCGCCCCGCAGCGTCGGCCAGATCGCCGCCAGCGCCGGGCGTTCGATGCCGGCCATGGTGCGCAAGCAGAACTTCGACATCGCCATCAGCGCGCCGGTGTTGCCGGCGGAGAGCGCGACATCCGCCTCGCCCTTCTTGACGGCGTCGAGCGCCCGCCACATCGACGACTTCCAGCGGCCCTTGCGCAGGGCCTGGCTGGGCTTGTCGTCCATCTGCACGGTGACGTCGCAATGCGTGAAGGTCGAGGCCGCCTTGACGCGCGGATAGGATTCGAGGAGCGGCACGACCGCCCGCTCCTCGCCGAAGAGCTGGTAGCGCAGCTCGGGACGACGGACGAGCGCGATATCGGCCCCCGCAAGCACCGTCGCGGGTCCGTTATCGCCGCCCATTGCGTCGATCGCTATTCTAATCGCTTGAACCATTCCGCCCCTGTTCGACGCGGCCGCTCTGAGCGAAGAGCCCGGCGACGACGGCGCTGGAAAATAACTGTTTCAGCCGGTGAGACAACACTCTTTCAATCACCGTGTGGCCGATTCAAGGCCTTTGCTATCATTTATCGCGCAGCTTCGACAGGGCGGCGAAGGGCGAGCCGGGGTTTGTCCCCCCGTCATGCTCGCCACCCTCCAACGAGGCTCCGGGCGCACGCGGATAGGGATCGAGCGCCAGCGCCAGTTGCTCGGCCACGATCGGCCCGAAGTCGATCGAGTTCCCCTCGAGCGGCTCCGGCGGATCCTCTTCGTCATAGACGACGATCACCTCGGCCTCCGCGACCGTCTTCGGATCGGCGGCGATCGCGTCGGCCGGCAGGAAGCTCAGCGAGAATCGGTCGTCGATATGGGCGGGCACCGGCTGCAGCGTGATGACGCAGGCCTGCACGACATCGGCGCGCAACCGCCCCTCCACCCGGACGCCCTTCACGCCCCAGGGCGTGATGTCGAGATCGGCTTCGAGGCTGTCGAGCGCCAGCAGGTCGAAATCCTTGGCAAGCTCCGCACGCTCGGCAGGCTCGGCGACAAGATGCAGCTTCTGGCCCGAGTTGCCGAGATGGGAGACGTCGAAATGTCGGTGGAACTGGAGCTCGGTCATTATGCTGCCGCGGAAGGAGTGGGAAGGGAGGCGTAGTCGAGGCGACCGGAGAAGATCGTCGGAAGCGACTCAGCCGCGAGCGTCGTGACCGACGCCTCGACATAGCTCGCGATCTGCCCGCCGACGCCGGCCGGAGCGCCATCCGGAAATATGTTGCGCTCGATCGCGTCGACGAGCTTGGCCCGGTCGCCGGAGGCGAGCGCCTCGTCATAAGCGCGAATCCGGCCGAAAAAGGCCTCGGCCATCTTCTTCAGCTTCTTGGGCACCGAAAGGTCGCCGACGCCCATTTCGCGCAGCGTCCCGTCCATGTCCTTCAGGAAGATGTCGAACACGTCCTGGCCAAGCTGACGGTCTTCCGGGCTCTCGTCCTTCAGGCGGTGGAACATCAGGAAGCCATGCAGGACGATCATATCGAAACGGCCATCGAGCGTATCCGGCACGGCAAACTCCGTATAGAGCGCAGGCTGCCGCGCCTGTGCCACGATGGCGCCGTAAAGCGAATATGCTATGGCCTCGTTCCTGCGATTGCGAGCGAACAGGCGGCGGAACATTCGACCGATCTCCAAATCCGGTTGGTCAGATGGGCACGGTGGCAGCGCACTCTTGCCAGAGATGGTGTTGCCCCCTGCCCTTGCAAGGAAGATTGCCACGAGCCCTAGCGCAGGCTAGGGAGAATGCCAACCCAGCGACTGGGCGAGGAGAATGGAATGGAATTCAGCATGAGAGATCGGCGCTTGGCAGCCAGCCCCTTCGTGCGCCGCGCCGGCGTCGGCATGCTGGCTGCGGTTGCGATCGTTTCGCTCGGCGCGTGCTCGAAGATCGCGACCGGCACCGGCAGCCTCGGCGGCCTCAACGAGACGTATCATTCGGGCTACGTGCCGCCGCCGAACGCGATAGAGCAGGTGCCGATCGGCGCCAGCCGCGAGCAGGTGCAGATCGTGCTCGGATCGCCCTCGACCACCGCCGAATATGACGGCGAGGTCTATTATTACATCAGCCAGACCCGCAAGCGTCCGGTCGCCTTCATGAACCGCAAGGTCGTCGACCAGAAGATCTTGGCGGTCTACTTCAACAAGAAGAACGAAGTCGACAAGGTCGCCAACTACGGCATCCAGGACGGCAAGATCTTCGATTACGTTAGCCAGACGACGCCGACGGGCGGCAAGGACCAGGGCTTCCTGGAGCAGGTACTGACCGGAACGGTCGGCATGGGCACCAATCCGTTCGGCACCTGATCCTGGCGCCGTCCTGATGGGACGGTAGCGAATCAGCCAACCGATTTACCCAATGAAAAGGCCCTCCCCGCATCGCGGAGAGGGCCTTTTCTTGTCGGGTCGCCACGAGCGGCGATTCGCGCTGATCGTACCGCAGCCGGATCCGGTCCACGCTTGCGGGCGCGGACCGGAATTGGCCTCGAACTCTACTGCGCGAGCACCGCGAGCAGCAGCAGGGCCACGATGTTCGTGATCTTGATCGCCGGATTGACGGCCGGACCGGCCGTGTCCTTGTAGGGGTCTCCGACGGTATCGCCAGTGACCGAGGCCTTGTGCGCGTCCGAACCCTTGTAGTGGGTCTGCCCATTGCTGTCGGTGAAACCGTCCTCGAACGATTTCTTGGCGTTGTCCCAGGCGCCACCGCCGGACGTCATCGAGATCGCGACGAAGAGCCCGGTCACGATGACGCCGAGAAGCATGGCGCCGACGGCCGAGAAAGCTTCGCTCTTGCCGGCGATCCAGTAGATCAGGAAGTAGACGACGATCGGCGCCAGCACCGGCAGGAGCGAGGGAACCACCATCTCCTTGATCGCCGCCTTGGTCAGGATGTCGACGGCCCGGCCATAATCCGGCTTCTCCGTCCCGGCCATGATTCCTGGCTTCTCGCGGAACTGGCGGCGCACTTCCTCGACGATCGAGCCTGCCGCCCGGCCCACCGCCGTCATCGTGATGCCGCCAAACAGGAAGGGAATCAGGCCGCCGAGCAGCAGGCCCGCCACCACATAGGGGTTGGACAGGGTGAAGTCGGGGACGACGCCCTTGAAGTACTGGAAGGCAGTGGCGCCTTCCTTGTTCGCCTCGGCGATGAAGTGGGTCAGGTCGTAGTTGTAGGCGGCGAACAGCACGAGCGCGCCGAGGCCGGCCGAACCGATGGCATAGCCCTTGGTGACGGCCTTGGTGGTGTTGCCGACCGCGTCGAGCGCGTCGGTCGACTTGCGCACTTCCTTGGGCAGGCCCGCCATTTCGGCAATGCCGCCGGCATTGTCGGTGACAGGGCCGAACGCGTCGAGCGCCACCACCATGCCGGCGAGTCCGAGCATGGTCGAAACCGCGACGGCGGTGCCGAACAGGCCGCCGAGCGCATAGGTCGAGATGATGCCGGCGACGATGACGAGGGTCGGCAGCGCCGTCGATTCGAGCGACACGGCCAGGCCCTGGATCACGTTGGTGCCGTGGCCGGTCACCGAAGCCTGCGAGATCGAGCGGACCGGCCGGAAGCCGATGCCCGTGTAGTACTCGGTGATCCAGACGATCAGGCCTGTCACGGCGAGGCCGACAAGGCCGCACAGGAACAGGCGCGTTCCGGTGATCATGAAGCCCCCGACCGTGCCGATCTCGCCCCAGCCGACGAGCAGGTGGGTGGCGATGGCGAGGCCGGCGATCGAGAACAGCGCCGAGGCGATGAAGCCACGGTAGAGCGCCCCCATGATCGACTGGTTGGCGCCGAGCTTGACGAAGAAAGTTCCGGCGATCGAGGTCAGGATGCAGACGGCGCCGATGCCGAGCGGATAGAGGATGATGCTGCCGAAGGCCGGCGAAGACGCGAAGAAGATCGCCGCGAGCACCATGGTGGCGACCACGGTCACAGCATAGGTCTCGAACAGGTCGGCCGCCATGCCGGCGCAGTCGCCGACATTGTCGCCGACATTGTCGGCGATGGTGGCCGGATTGCGCGGGTCGTCTTCGGGAATGCCCGCCTCGACCTTGCCGACGAGATCGCCGCCGACATCCGCGCCCTTAGTGAAGATGCCGCCGCCGAGACGGGCGAAGATCGAGATCAGCGAAGCGCCGAATCCGAGCGCGACGAGTGCATTGATGACGATGCGGTCATCCGGCGAATAGCCAGCGACATGCGTCAGGATCAGGTAGTAGCCGGAGACCCCGAGCAGCGCGAGACCGGCCACCAGCATCCCGGTGATCGCGCCGGACTTGAAGGCGATCTCGAGGCCTTCGGCGAGGCTCTTGGTCGCCGCCTGGGCCGTGCGCACATTGGCGCGTACCGAGACGTTCATGCCGATGAAGCCAGCGAGGCCGGAGAGGATCGCGCCGATAGCGAAGCCGATCGCCACGGTCAACGAAAGCAGCCAGGCCACCAGGATAAAGATCACCACGCCGACGATGGCGATCGTGGTGTACTGACGCCGGAGATAAGCACTTGCGCCTTCTCGAACCGCCGCCGCGATTTCCTGCATTCGCGCAGAGCCGGCATCGGCCGCGAGGACCGATCGCGTCGCCCATATGCCATAGGCGAGCGCAAGCAACGCACATAGAATAATGAGATAGATCACGTCCACATTCCTCCTCTGGCCGGCCTCTTTGCTTACGGCCATCCGAGGACGCCGCGCCGGCTTCACCGTGCGGCGGGAAAGAGCAACGTTCCTCCCAGCTTTTCCCCCCGTAAAGTCGAGTTGAGAACGCCTTTACGACGCGGTCAAGCTTTCTCCCGACTTGTCGAGCGGCGCAGCAGAAATGCCCAGGTCAAGGCAATGAGGCTCACCATCACGACCGGGAAGACGATCATGTTGATGAAGGCCCAGCCGGGGCCGCCGATCAGCTTGCCGGAGAGGAGCGACGCCATCGCCGCCGAGCCTAAGACAAGGAAATCATTCAGACCCTGGACCCGACCCTTCTCTTCCGGCCGGTAGGTTTCGGACAGCATGGACGTGGCGCCGATGAAGCCGAAGTTCCAGCCGAGGCCGAGCAGGATCAGCGTGATCCAGAAATGCGCCAGCGTAATTCCCGAGAGGCCTACGACGGCGCAGGCGGTCAGGAGCGCCATGCCTGCGATGACGATTCGGTCCTTGCCGAATCGGACGATCAGGCGACCGGTGAAAAAGCTCGGCGCGAACATCGCCAGCACATGCCATTGGATGCCGAGCGCGGCGTCGTTCTGCGTCAGTCCGCAGCCGATCATCGCAAGCGGAGCGGCGGTCATCACCAGGCTCATCAGCGCGTAGGAGGAGATGGCGCAGAGCACCGCCGCGATGAAGCGCGGCTGGCGCGCGATCTCGCGCAAGGGGCGCCCGGCGGGACCGCTATGGGCGCGCGGCTCCTCGCGCGGCGGCGCGACATCGCGCACGAAACCCGCGATAAGGAGGCCGATGAAGCCGAGGCCGGCCGCCGCCAGGAAGCTGCCGGCGAAGGCGATCGGGCTCAGCCAGTCATTGGTGAGGATGATGGCCTGCGGACCGAGGATGCCGGAAAAAATGCCGCCCGCCATGACGAGCGACATCGCCTTGGTCCGCACCGCCATGCTGCCGGCATCGATCGCGGCGAAGCGGTACTGCTGGTTGAACGCGCCAGACATGCCGATCAGGAAGAGCGCCACGACGAACAGCGCGAACGTGCCCTGCATCAGCGCGTAAGTGGCGAGCAGGCCGCCCAGTACGGCTGGCGCGGCCCCCAGCACGAAGCCCCTGCGGCGACCGATCCGGCTCATCAGCATGGCAGCCGGAATCGTCGTCAATGCCGAACCGACCGTCGAGGCGGTAACGGGCAGCGTCGCAAGCGACTTGTCTGGTCCGAGGAGATAGACGCCGGCGAGGCCGCCCAGCGTCACAGCGATCGGCAGGATCGAGCCGTTGACTGCATTGGCGGCCATCAGCACGAACGCGTTGCGCCGCACCTTCCGATCGAGTTCCAGCATGTTCTGCGCGTCCACGACACTCTCCTGCCCGCGAACGGGATCGACAGTCCCCGCCCGAAGCAAATTCGTCTATCAGAAACGCCAGCGATAATCAGAAATGATCGTGCGAGGCCCGATCGAGGGCGATTCTTTCTCCGCGATCATTGATCACGGCCGGTGCGCCCTCGCCTGCGACGATCCGGCCAATCACCGTGACGGGTATGCCCGCGCGCGCGGCGGCGGCCTCGTAGGCGGCAAGACGCGCCTCCGGCATGGTCGTCAGGACCTCGTAGTCGTCGCCGCCCGTCAGCACGCTGGCGAACGCCGTCAGGTCGCGCTCGACCAGGGCGCGCGCCGGCTGCGACAGCGGAATGCGGGCCGCCTCGACGACCGCCGAAACGCCGGACGTACGCGTGACATGGCTCAAGTCGCCGATCAGCCCGTCGGATATGTCCAGCGAGGCATGGGCATGGTCGCGGACGGCTTCCGCGAGGCCGAGCCGCGGCTGCGGATGCAGGTAGCGGTCGAGGAGGTGGGAGGCGCCCTCGCCCGCCGCGGCGCCGTCGAGCGTGCCGAGCCGGAGCCGCAGCCCCAGCGCCGCATCCCCGATCGTGCCCGACACGACGATGAGATCTCCGACCTCGGCTCCGGAACGGCGCACGATGCGCCCGGCCGGCACCTGGCCGAGCGCCGTGATCGACAGCATCAGGCCGTCCGGAGATTTGACCGTGTCGCCGCCGAGAAGGGGAATGCCATAGCGCTGCTGATCGTCGCCGAGGCCGGCGGAAAAGCCGGCCATCCAGTCTTCCGTCCAATCGGCCGGAAGGGCGAGGCCGAGCAGATAGCCCACCGGATTGGCGCCTTTGGCGGCGAGGTCGGAAAGATTGACGCGCAGCGCCTTGCGGGCAATCGATTCCGGCGGATCGTCGGGAAAGAAATGCACGCCGGCCGCGACCATGTCCTTGGTCAGGACAAGATCGAAGCCGGGTTCGGGCCGCATCAGCGCGGCGTCGTCGGTCAGCCCGAACGCGCCTGGATCCTCCGCCAGCGGTCGCAGATAGCGGGCGATCATCCCGAACTCGCCGGGCCGCTCCCCCTGCGCCGGCATGATCAGGCCTTGCCGCCCTGCGGATCGTCGCTGAACTCTTCGCCGCGCAGCTTGCGCGCCACGGTGTCGAGCACGCCATTGACCATGCGCTGCTCGTCATTGGGGCCGAAGAAGGCGCGGGCGATGTCGACATACTCCGTGATGACGACGCGCGCCGGCACGTCCTTGCGGCCCATGAGTTCGTAGGTGCCGCAGCGCAAGATGGCGCGGAGCGTGACGTCGATGCGCTTCAGCGGCCAGTCGGGCGTCAGCGAGACATGGATGGCCGGATCGAGATTGCGCTGCTCGCGCACGACGCCGGCGATGATGTCGCGGAAGAAGGCGGCGTCGGCGTCGCGATACTGGTCGCCGTCGAGTTCCTTGCCGAGGCGATAGTTCTCGAATTCGGCCACGACCTCGGTCAGCGTCTGGCCGCCGATGTCGAGCTGGTAGAGAGCCTGGACGGCGGCCAGCCGGGCCGCGCCCCGCTGATTGGCCGGGCGGAACATGCGCGGCGTCGGCGGGGCCTTGTCGGTAGTGGCCATTCTCAGAGCCCGAATTTGCTGCGAAGGGCGACCATGGCGAGCGCGGCCTCGGCGGCGGCGCCGCCCTTGTTCTTCTCGCTGACGCGGGCGCGGGCATAGGCCTGCGCGTCGTTCTCGACGGTCAGGATGCCGTTGCCGATCGCCAGCGACTCGATCACCGCCATGTCCATGATGGCGCGGGCGGACTCGTTCGCCACGATGTCGTAATGCGAGGTCTCTCCGCGGATGACGCAGCCGAGCACGACGAAGCCGTCATAACTGACCTCGTCTTCGTCCATGGCCGCGAGCGCCATCGACAGAGCGGCCGGAATCTCGAGCACGCCCGGAACCGAGATGCGGTCGAAGGTTGCACCGGCAGCTTCGATCGCGCCCTTGGCGCCGTTGAACAGCTCGTCGGAGATGTCTTCGTAGAAGCGGGCGTCGATGATGAGGAGATGAGGTGCCGAATCGCTCATGTTGAGGCTCTCATTTTGACCGGTCACCCGGAAAGGAATGGGCGGCAGGTGAACCACGCGGCCCCTGCGCTGTAAAGGGAAAAGAACGCCGCAGCCGCCGCCCTCCCCGCGCCGCGGAAACGCTCGCGCATTCCGGGGCGGGAGGCCGCGCGGACAGGCCGCTTTCCTGGCAGCTTACGACGCCTCTGTCAGGCGTGCCACATAGCGCGCCATCTGGTCGACTTCGAGATGTACCCGGTCGTCGACCCTGCGCGCGCCCCAGGTGGTGACGTCGGGGCTCAGCGTGTGCGGGATCAGAAGAACCGAGAAGCGGTTGCCCTCGACCCAGTTGACGGTAAGCGAGGTGCCGTCGAGTGCGACCGAGCCCTTGGTGGCGATGAAGCGGGCGAGGCTGGCCGGCGCCTCGAAGACGAAGCGCGTGGTCTCGCCGAGTTCCTCACGGCTGACGATGGTGGCGAGGCCGTCGACATGGCCGGAAACCATATGGCCGCCGAGCTCGTCGCCGAGCTTCAGCGCCCGCTCCAGATTGATCGCCTCCCCGGCCTGCCAGTTACCGACTTCGGTGAGCGCGAGCGTTTCCGGCGCCGCCTCGACGTCGAAGCGTGTCCGGCCATTCGGCTGCGGGTCAATCGAGATCACGGTGAGGCAGACGCCGGCGCAGGCGATCGACGCCCCGATGTCGATGGTCGCCGCATCGTAGCGGCTGTCGATGGTGATCCGGTTGACGTCGTTGCGACGCTCGATCGCCGTGACCTTGCCGACGTCGGAGATGATACCCGTGAACATTGTTCAGACTGCCCTTTCGTAGCGAACCATTCGGTCTTCGCCGAGACGCGCTTCCTCGACGCGGCGGAAGCGCGGACTGCGCTCGATCGCCGAAAGCGCACCGCCCGCGAGCGCGCGCACGCCATCCGGCCCGACCACCACCGGCGCGTGAAACAGAACCACTTCATCCAGGAGGCCGCGCCCGAGCAGGGAAGCCGCCACCCTGGCGCCGCCCTCGGCCAGCAGCCGGGTCACGCCGCGCTCCGCCAGCAGGCGCATCGCCGCCTCGATGTCGATGCCGCCGGATCCAGTGCCGACCGGCAGTATCTCGACGCCATGCGCCAGCAGAGCCTCACGGTGGGCGAGCGGCGCCTCATTACTGCAGACAACCCAGAGCGCCGTATCGGCGGCGCCCCGGACGAGCGACGATTTCGGCGAAAGCCGCGCCTGGGTATCGAGCACGATGCGGATCGGCGAATGCGCCCGCAGGCCCGGGACCCGGACCGTCAGGCTCGGATCGTCGACGAGCGCGGTGCCGATGCCGATCAGCGTGGCGTCGGCCTCGATGCGCATGGTCTGCAGCCTGGCGAACGCCTCCCGGCCGGAAACCAGCATCCGCTCGCCGGTCTGTCGGCCAATCATGCCATCGGCGGAAACGGCGAGCTTCAACGTTACATGCGGCCGCCCGGCCGCAAGAACGGAAATGGTGCCGGCATGCAACCGCCTGGCCTCGTCGCCGAGTACGCCGACGGTGACGGCAACGCCGGCGTCGCGCAATTGCGCATGGCCGCGCCCGGTGATCTGCGGATCGGGACTCTCGAGCGCGCTGACCACGCGAGAAACGCCCGCCTCGATCAGTGCCTGGACGTCGGAGACACCATCAACGGCGACCGGCGACGGCTCCAGCGTCGTGTAGAGAGTGCTATCGCGAGCCAATTCGCCCGCCATGGCGAGCGCACCGCGCTCTGCATGTGGCACGCCACCGGCCGCGGTGTTGCCGCGACCGAAGATGACAGGCTCGCCGCTTTCGACCCCGACGACGAGCGCGCCGACCGCCGGGGCGACGGAACCGAGATTGCGACGGCCGAAGCGGAGCGCGACGGCCATGAGCCGGCGGTCCAGTTCGGGATCGGCGTTGCCCGTTCGCTCCGTCGCCATCCGACACCCCCGCAGGTTTCGAGCGAGACCGGGAAAGCCCTAGTCGCGCTCCTCGGCGTCCGCCACGTCCTGGCTCGAAAGCTCGTCCAGCACGGTGGAGAAGTCCTTGGCCTCGCGGAAATTGCGATAGACCGAGGCAAACCGCACATAGGCGACGTCATCGAGGCCCTTCAGCGCCTCCATGACATAGACGCCGATCTGCTCCGCATTGATCTCGCTCTCGCCGCTGCTTTCGAGCTGGCGGACGACACCGTTGACCATGCGCTCGACGCGCTCGGGATCGACCGGCCGCTTGCGCAACGCGACCTGGACCGACCGCATCAGCTTGTCGCGATCGAAAGGGACACGCCGGCCGCTTTTCTTGATGACGATCAGCTCGCGCAGCTGGATCCGCTCGAAGGTCGTGAACCGGCCGCCGCAATCCGCGCAGACCCGCCGCCGCCGGATGGACGTATTGTCCTCCGACGGACGGGAGTCCTTCACCTGCGTGTCGTCGCTACCGCAATAGGGACAACGCATGGAGTTCCCCGATCAGGAATAGATCGGGAAGCGCGCGGTCAGAGCATGGACACGCTCCTTGACCGAAGCTTCCACGAGCGGGGCGGAACCGTCTTCCGACTGCGACACGGCGCCGAGCACCTCGGCGATCAGCCGGCCGACTTCCTGGAATTCCGCGACGCCGAAGCCGCGCGTGGTGGCGGCCGGCGTGCCGAGACGGATGCCGGAGGTGACGAAGGGCTTCTCCGGATCGTAGGGGATGCCGTTCTTGTTGCAGGTCAGGCCGGCGCGGACGAGCGCCTTCTCAGAGACGTTGCCCTTCACCTGCTTCGGCCGCAGGTCGACCAGCATCAGGTGGTTGTCGGTGCCGCCCGAGACGATGTCGAAGCCGGAGCCCTTCAGCGTTTCCGCCAGCGCACGAGCGTTTTCGACGACGTTGTTCGCGTAGACCTTGAAGTCCGGACGCAATGCCTCGGCGAAGGCGACGGCCTTGGCGGCGATGACGTGCATGAGCGGTCCGCCCTGCAGGCCCGGGAACACGGCCGAGTTGATCTTCTTCGCGATCGCCTCGTCATTGGTCATGATCATGCCGCCGCGCGGACCGCGCAGCGACTTGTGCGTCGTCGAGGTGACGACATGCGCATGCGGCAGCGGCGACGGGTGGGCGCCACCGGCGACGAGGCCGGCGAAGTGGGCCATGTCGACCATCAGGTAGGCGCCGACCGAATCGGCGATCTCGCGGAAGCGCTTGAAGTCCCAGATGCGCGAATAGGCCGTGCCGCCGGCGATGATCAGCTTCGGCTTGGTCTCTTCGGCGATGCGCTGGATCTCTTCATAGTCGAGCAGCTGGTCCTCGCGGCGCACGCCATAGGGCGCCACCTTGAACCACTTGCCGGACATGTTGACCTGCGAGCCATGCGTCAGGTGTCCGCCGGCGGCGAGGTCGAGGCCCATGAAGGTGTCGCCCGGCTCCAGCAGGGCCAGGAACACGGCCTGGTTCATCTGGCTGCCGGAATTCGGCTGGACGTTGACGAACTGGCAGTCGAACAGCTTCTTGGCGCGCTCGATGGCGAGCGTCTCGACGATGTCGACGAACTCGCAGCCGCCATAGTAGCGCTTGCCCGGATAGCCCTCGGCATACTTGTTGGTGAGCACCGAACCCTGCGCTTCCAGAACGGCGCGCGAAACGATGTTCTCCGAAGCAATCAGCTCGATCTCATGCTGCTGGCGACCGAGCTCCTTGCCGATGGCGTCGGCGATTTCCGGATCGGCCTGGGCAAGCGTCCGGTTGAAGAAGGCGGAGGTCGAGGAAAGGCTGTCTGCACGATCCGTCAGAGACATGGGGCGGTCCATCCTGTTGGCGGTACCGGAATCGTGCCAGAGACGGCACGTGCCGGAACCCGCGCGGCGTACCATATGTAGGGGTAGACGCCAAGAAAAAGGGCCTCATCGGCCCTTCAATTAACGGTTGTCGTTCCGGGCAATTGGCGCGGAACGACGCTTTCAGGGCCTGCCAGCGACCTATTGTAGCGCCAGCTGGCCGATGCCGTCGCGATTGTAGATGTCATCGCGGAAATGGGTCACGCCGTCGGCCATCGCCCAGGCGCTGATATATTGCAGGTAGAGCGGAATCTCCGGCTTCGGATTGATGTCGACCTGCTCGCCCGACTTGAAGATCTGGTCGATGCGCTCGCGCGGGAACTCCGGCGTGTCGCGCAGCAGCCAGCCGATCAGCTGGCGGATGTTCTGCACGCGGATGCAGCCCGACGAGTCGAAGCGCTGCTCGCGGCCGAAGATGTCCTTCTGCGGCGTGTCGTGCATGTACACCTGCTCGTCGTTGTGGAACGAGATGCGCACGGTGCCGAGCGAGTTGAAATCACCCGGATCCTGGCGGAAGCGGTAGCCCTTGGTCGCCTGGTCGGTGTTCCAGTCGATCGCCGTCGGCGGCACTTCCATGCCGCTCTGGTCGTAGATGCGGATATGCTTCTTGGTCAGGTAGTCCGGCGACTTTTGCATCAGCGGGATCAGATCCTTGCGGATGATCGAGGCCGGCACGGTCCAGAACGGATTGAAGCTGACGCGATAGATCTTGGTGGCGAGCACCGGCGTCGGACGATCGACCTTGCCGACGACGGCGGTGTGGCGCGAGATGACGCGGCCGTTCTCGACCACCTCGATCGCCGCGGCCGGGATGTTGATCATGACATAGCGTTCGCCGAGGAAGCCCGACATAGAGCGCAGCCGGACCAGGTTGGTCTGCAGCTGGCCGAGACGGACATCCGCCGGAACGTTCATCATGTTGATGGTCGACTGGCCGGCGACGCCATCGGCCGGCAGGCCGTGCCGGGCCTGGAAGCGGCGCAGGCCGGCATCGACATAGGAATCGAAGGTCTGCGAATTGCCGGCGCCGGCGGCGAGATCACCGGTAACGGTCAGGCGCTGGCGCAGGATGACAACGTTGGGATCCTTGAGGCCGAGGCTGAGCTTCTTGTCGGCCGGAACCATGGGCCAGCCGCCGCGCGCCACGATATCGGTATAGTTCTGGATCGCGTATTCGACCGCCTGCGCCGTATCGGGCGACAGGATCGGCGCCGAGGTGCGCACAGAGGCGGCGCCGCTCGACGCGGCATCGAATCCGTCGGACCAGTCGCCGCTGCTGCTCTGCAGCACCTGATTGATCGGATCGTCGCTCTGCGCCATCGCCGCGATCGGCGCCGCAACCGAGGCGGCCAGGGCGCCGGCCAGGGTGCGCAACGCGCCACGCCGCGTCATCCGGGCCGCCGGGAGGAGATTGGTGTTCTTGGATCCGCTCATGTCGATACTTCTGGAAGCTCGCCTGTACTGGGAGCCCGCGAACCGATCGCCCGCCCCCGATCTTCGACTGCGGCTAGCACGCGCCGCGAACCTTGAAAACAGGCCGGCCTGAAGCCGACCCCACCACCACGCGAAACGCACAGCGCCGCGACTGTACCCACTCCATACAGACGATCCGCACGCGCGACACCGCACAATCCGTATGCCTCTGGCTTTCATGTCACTATGGCGCTTTCATGTCACACCGCCGCAACGCAGCGCAGTCGCCCGGATGCGTGCCGCGCCGCCAACCCGCCGCCGAACGTGCAAAAGCCCCGGCAGGGGTGGCCGGGGCTTTTGGAGGGTCAGGCGATCCTGCTTCAGAGGCGATACAGGATCTGGTCGGTCCAGAAGCGCTCGAGGCGCTGCAGCGAGCGGTTCAACTGCTGGAAGTCGTCGATGGCGATGCCGCCGATCTGTTCGATCGACTTCATGTGGCGCTCATAGACGCCGGCGACGATGGCGGCGACTTCCCGGCCCGCCTCGGTCAGGCTGACGCGAACCGAACGGCGATCCATCCGCGAACGCTGGTGGTGGATATAGCCCATCTCGACCAGCTTCTTGAGATTGTAGGAGACATTGGAGCCGAGATAGTAGCCGCGGGTGCGCAGCTCACCTGCGGTCAGCTCGGAGTCGCCGATGTTGAACAGCAGCAGCGCCTGGGTGCTGTTGATGTCGGAGCGCCCCTCGCGGTCGAACTCGTCCTTGACGACATCCAGCAGGCGGCGATGCAGACGCTCGACGAGCGTCACGGCCTCCATGTAAAGCGGCTTGAGTTCCGAAGTAGACTGGGGCTTGGCGACCGTTTCGACTGCCCGAGCTGCGCTGATCATCTTCTGTGCCTCTCTGTTCCGCGGCAAGTATTCTTCTCACCTCATGACAACGGAACTTATAGGCGGCATTTGAAAATCATCTTAAGGATCAGGATTAACAGCCACTTACCCGGCAGGTTGGCATTCGAAACGGATTCTATCGTTAAAAACTTGCTATATGGCGAGCGGAACGCCGCGCCCCACCTCGGTTTCAGCCGGTCGCCGCCTCGTGCCGGCGGCTCATGACGAGCAGGCCGACGAAGACCAGAAGGGCGATGACGTGGAACGAGACGACGAAAAGGTTGAGCCCGAACGTCTCGGCGAACACCGTGTGCATCGCGATTTCGAACAGCGCGACATAGATCCAGATCACGTTGCCCCAGGCGACGCGCATCCAGAGGCCGACAGCGGCGACGAGGTCGACCACGGCGAGATGGATGGTGACGAAGCGCCACTGCGTCGACATCGTCTCGAAGCTCCAGCCGTCATCCTGGAAGACGCCGGCGATGTAGAGCCACTGGCGCAGGCCGAGCAGCAGCAGGATGGCCGCCACGCCACGCAGATAGACGTCGAGCGCCAGCGCATACGGATTGTCCGGCTCGCTCGGCAGCTGGGTAACTTCATTGTCGATCATGGCAGCGGAAGATCTCCGTCGTGGGGAGCCACGAAGTGCCCTTCGATCAGGCCCGGGTCAACTGCGTCGAGCGTAGCAGGGTTCCACCGCGGCGACTGGTCCTTGTCGACCAGCACGGCCCGCACGCCTTCATAGAAGTCATGGCCGTCGAGGATCGTGCAGGCGATCCGCCAGTCCAGCCGGATGCAGTCGTCGAAATCGAGTTCGCGCGCGGCGCGGATCTGCCGTAGCGCGACGCGCAGGCTTGTCGGCGATTTGCCGCGGATGGTGGCGGCCGTTCGCGCCGCCCATTCGGCATGGGGCCCCTCCAGCACGTCGAGGCGGGCGAGGATCGATTCGACCGGACCGGTCGCGAAGATGGCCGAGATCGTCGCATCGACGGGACCGAGCGTTTCGGCCGGCGCCGCCTCGGCGTGGCGAGCGAGCACCGCGTCGACATCTGCGGATTCCGCGAGTTCGGCGACGATCGCATCGAAGGCGGCGGCTGGGGCCGCATGGGTCGCGACGCCGGCATGGAGCGCATCGCCGCGCGCCAGCCGCGCCGCGGCCAGGCCGCAATAGAGCCCGATCTCGTGCGGCATGCGCGACAGGAAGAAGCTGGAGCCGACATCCGGGAAGAAGCCGATGCCGGTCTCCGGCATGGAGAAGATCGCCTTTTCGGCGAAGACGCGATGCGATCCGTGCACGGCGATGCCGGCGCCGCCGCCCATGATGTAGCCGTCGACGAGCGCGACATAGGACTTGGGATAGGCCTTGATCGCCGCGTTCAGACGGTATTCGTCATGGAAGAAGGCTGTCTGGTCCGGCGCCCCTCGTCCGGCCTCGTAGACGGCGCGGATGTCGCCTCCGGCGCAGAAAGCGCGCCCCTTCGCCCGGACGATCACCAGGCGGATCGCCGGATCGTACTTCCATTCCTCGAGAGCGCCGGCGAGCGCCTTGATCATGCCGTGCGACAGCGCGTTCAGCGCGGACGGGCGATTGAGCGTGACGAGGCCGGCATGCCCCAGGCGTTCGAACAGGATTTCAGGCTCGGCCATCTTGCCTCCGGCGGGATGTGGACGATGGTAAGCGGGACCCGTGGCGGGACAAGGCCGCGTCGTCAGCCGTCCCCACCTCATTCGCCGGTGGCGTCTTTCAGACGAGATGATGGCCTCATCTCTCCGCTGGCGAGAAGCCGGCGCGTTCTATATGATCCACCGCATGTCTAGATAGTCTTTGCGAAGCTTTGCTCTGGAGCGGAACCTTGCGGTTCGGCGGGCCAGCCCTTTTTCTTTGTCCAAACGGATAAGATGGTACCCTTCTCAATGATTGCCGCGCGCTAACCGCACATGCCCTGGCAAGACCTTTTGATCATCGCTGTGTTGATCGCATTCAACGGCTTCTTCGCGCTTTCCGAGATCGCCGTCGTTTCATCCCGCCCCGCCCGTCTGCAGTTCATGGCCAATGAAGGCGTCCGCGGCGCCACCACGGCCCTGCGCCTGGCGGAGGATCCGACCGGGTTTCTCTCCGCCGTCCAGATCGGCATCACGCTCGTCGCCATCCTGTCGGGCGCCTTTGGCGAGGCAGCGCTGGCGACGCCGCTTACCGACTTCCTGATGTACGAGTTCCCGAGCCTCGGCGCTCGCGCCTCGACGATCGCGACCGTCATCGTCGTGGTCGGCCTCGCCTATTTCTCGCTGATCGCCGGCGAACTGGTGCCGAAGCGGCTGGCGCTGACCAATCCCGAGCGGCTGGCCTGCTTGGTGGCGCGTCCCGTCGGCATGCTCGCCCGCATCGCCCTGCCCGTGGTCTGGTTCCTGCGCCTGTCGACGGACACGGTGCTGCGCCTCATCGGCAAGCAGGGCAATGACGAGCGTGGTGTCACCGAGGAAGAGGTGAAGACCATGATCGCCGAAGGCGCCGAGGCCGGCGTCTTCCACCAGGCTGAGCGCGAGATGATCGAGGCGGTGATCCGCGTCGCCGACCGTCCGGTCCGCACCATCATGGTCGCCCGGCCCGACGTCGTCTGGCTCGATATCGAGGATCCGCCGAGCGAGAACCGCAACACGGTGATCGAATCCGGCCACTCGCGCTTTCCGGTCAGCCGCGGCGAGATCGACGCTGTCATCGGCATCGTCCACGCCAAGGACCTGCTGGAGCAGATCTACAAGGGCCAGACCGTCGATATCGAGGCGATCATCCGCGAGCCGCTCTATGTCGACGAGCGGATGGCGATCCTGAAGGTCCTCGACCGGTTCAAGACTTCGAACGTCCACATGGCCGTCGTCCTCGACGAGTATGGCAGCTTCCAGGGCGTCGTCACGCCGATGGATATCCTGACGGCGATCGCCGGCGACATGCCGGAGCACGAGGGCGACGACGTCCCCGACGCGACGCAACGCGCCGACGGCTCGTGGCTGATCGACGGCAGCGCGCAGATCGACAGCGTCGAGCGGACGCTGGGACTGCGATCCCTCGCCAAGGACGAGGACTTCGCCACGATGGCCGGCTTCATGCTGCACCATCTCGGCCACATCCCCGTGCCGGGCGAGTTCTTCAGTTATGAAGGCTGGATCTTCGAGGTGGTTGACCTCGACGGCCGCCGGATCGACAAGGTGCTCGTCCGCAAGAGCGACAGCTAATCGCTCCACTCCATCGGGAGGCGCGACAGCGCGGCGCTTGCCGCCGGCTTTGCCGGTGCTAACGTCCCGCTGCCGCGCATCCAAGGAAAGCAGAATGACCCGTCACAACTTCACGCCGCCCGACATGAACGCGATCCTGGGCGGCCGCCGCCTTCGACGCAATCGCAAGGCGGACTGGTCGCGCCGGCTCGTGCGCGAGACGCTGCTAACGGTCAACGACCTGATCTGGCCGATCTTCCTGATCGAGGGCACGAATGTTCGCCAGGACGTCGCCTCGATGCCGGGCGTGCAGCGCCTCTCGGTCGACCAGGCGGTGGTGGAGGCCGAGAAGGCGGCGGCGCTGGGCATTCCGGCGATCGCGCTCTTCCCCTTCACCGAGCCGTCGCTGCGCGATCCGACCGGTTCCGAATCGCTCAATCCGAACAACCTCGTCTGCCAGGCCTGCCGCGCCATCAAGGCGGCGGTGCCGGAGATCGGCCTGATCACCGACGTCGCGCTCGATCCCTATACCAGCCACGGCCATGACGGCGTGATGGAAGGCGACCGCATCGTCAACGACGCCAGTGTCGCCCTGCTGGTCCAGCAGGCGCTGCGCCAGGCCGAAGCCGGCGCCGATGTCATCGCGCCGTCCGACATGATGGACGGCCGCGTCGCGGCGATCCGCGAGGTCCTGGACGAATCGGGCTTCCTCGACGTCCAGATCATGGCCTACTCGGCCAAGTACGCCTCGGCCTTCTACGGCCCGTTCCGCGACGCGATCGGCACCTCGAAGACCCTGATCGGCGACAAGCGCACCTACCAGATGGATTTCGGCAATACCGACGAGGCGCTTCGCGAGGTCGAACTCGACATCCAGGAAGGGGCTGACATGATCATGGTCAAGCCCGGCATGCCCTATCTGGACGTGGTGCAGCGGGTGAAGGAGACCTTCGCCATGCCGACCTTCGCCTACCAGGTGTCGGGTGAATACGCGATGCTGCAGGCGGCCGCCCGCAATGGCTGGATCGACGGCGAGCGCGCCTTCATCGAAAGCCTCGCAGCCTTCAAGCGGGCGGGGGCGGACGGGGTGCTGACCTACTTCGCGCCGCTCGTCGCGCCGCTGCTTCCTCGCTGAGCGGGGCGCGCCGATGAGGGGGGCCGCAAGATCGGCCGCGATCATGGCGCTCCTCTTCTGCGCCGCCGCGCTGCTTTCCGCCTGCAGCGACGTCGACCGCCAGCAGGCGAAGATCTGCGTTGCGGTCGCCACCGCCGTCGCGCCCGAGAACCAGAAGGTATCGATCCAGTCGGTCATCCCGCTCGTCGGCGTCAGCCATGCGGTGCGGGTGAACTACAGCGTGCCCGGCATGGCGCTGCCGCTCTATGTCGATTGCGCCTTTGGCGGCGGCATGCTGGAGCCCGGCCGGGGCGACGTCATCGGCGTGCGCGGCTATGACGGCGCGCTGTCGGAACGGGAATTGCTGACGCTCTATCGCTGGTTCCTGTCGCGGGACGATTTCATCGATCGCGCCGTGGCCGAGACGAACTGGCAGCCGGAGAGTATCCAGTTGCTGTCCTGGGCGCCGCCGAAGGCGGTCGGCTTCGCGCTCCAGCAGGTGACCAACATTCTGAACCTCGCGGCGCTCTATTCGCCGCTCGCCCTCGCCTTCGCCCTCATCTACGGCCTGATCCGGCGCATCAACATGGCCTTCGGCCAGATCACGGTGATCGGCGGCTATGGCGCCATCTTCGGCATCGTTGCGGCAGTCGGGATCCCCTCCTTCGGCCCCTTCGCGACGCTCGCCCTCGCCGTCGCCTGCGCGGTCTCGCTCGCGGCGCTCTGGGGCTGGCTGGTGGGGCGGACGGTCGTGCTGCCGCTCGCGGACCGTCCGGACCGCGCCTTCATGATCGCTACCATCGGTCTCGGAATCGCGCTGTCGGAAATGCTCCACCTCGGCCAGGGCGCGCGCGAGATCTGGGTCGAGCCGATGCTGGACACGCCGGTGATCCTGACGGCGGGCGCCTTCCCCGTCGTCGTGCCGGAGATGCGGCTGGTGATCATCCTGGTCGCGCTGATCGTGCTGCCGGCGGTCCTCGCCTTCATGCGCCTTTCGCGATTCGGTCGGGCCTGGCTCTCGGTCGCGGACGACCCGGTGATGGCGCGGCTCGCCGGCATCAATACGGGCGCGGTCACCGCCGTCACGCTCATCCTCGCCTCGGCGCTCGCGGCCGGCGGCGGGCTGGTGCTGGCTCTGAGCTATGGCACGATCAGCTTTTCCATGGGCCTGATGGTCGGACTGAAGGCGCTACTCGCGAGCCTCGTCGGCGGTGCCGGCTCCCTGCTCGGCGCCGTGCTCGGCGGCCTGCTGATCGCCACGCTGGAGACGGCGTGGTCTGCCTATTTCGATTCGACATCGCGCGACATCGTCGTGCTCGGCGTGCTCACGCTGCTCTTCCTGCTGCGTCCCAACGGCCTCATGGGGCTGGGCAAGGCGCTGGAGGAAGGGCGCGGCACCCGACTATCCTGAGTTTCGGAGACCTCCATGCAAGAAGCGTCCAGCCAAGACACGTCGCGGCCCTCCCCCCAGGCCATCCCGACCCTTGAGGACATTCGCGACGCCGCGCGGATCATCGACGGCGTCCTGATCCGGACGCCGTTCCTGCCTGCGCCGCGCCTGTCGCGCCTCACCGGCGCCGAGGTCTACGTCAAGTACGAGAACCTGCAGGTCACCTCCGCCTTCAAGGAACGCGGCGCCCTGGTCAAGCTGCTGTCGCTGACCCCGGAGGAGCGCGCCAACGGCGTCGTCGCCATGTCGGCCGGCAACCATGCCCAGGCCGTCGCCTACCACGCGCAGCGGCTCGGCATCCCGGCCACCATCGTGATGCCGAAGACCACTCCCTTCGTGAAGGTCGAGGCGACCCAGGCGTTCGGCG
Source organism: Kaistia sp. MMO-174 (assembly GCF_037147815.1). Classification (NCBI taxonomy): domain Bacteria; kingdom Pseudomonadati; phylum Pseudomonadota; class Alphaproteobacteria; order Hyphomicrobiales; family Kaistiaceae; genus Kaistia; species Kaistia sp. MMO-174. The sequence goes on from NZ_JBBCUO010000002.1 coordinate 615,922, forward strand.
CCAAGGTCGTCGTCGAGGGCGAGACCCTCGCGGTCTGCCAGGCGATCGCCGCGAACATCGCGCAGGAGACCGGCGCGGTCTGGGTCCATCCCTATGACGATCCGCACGTCATCCGCGGGCAGGGCACGGTGGCGCTCGAAATGCTGGAGGACGGCCCTCCCCTCGACTGCATCCTCGTGCCGGTCGGCGGCGGCGGCCTGATCGGCGGCATCGCCATCGCCACCAAGGCGCTCTCGCCGCAAACCGAGGTGATCGGCGTCGAGACCGAGCTCTATCCGTCCATGCGCGCCGCGCTCGACGGTGTCGAGGGCGAATGCGGCGGCAACACGCTGGCCGAGGGCATCGCGGTCAAGAATGTCGGCAAGCTGACGCTGGAGATCGCCCGCCGCCATGTCGACGATGTCGTGCTGGTGCCGGAGACGACGATCGAGCGCGCGGTCAACGCCTATCTGACGCTGCAGAAGACGATGGCGGAAGGCGCCGGCGCCGCGGGCCTCGCCGCCATGCTGGCCGATCCCGAGCGCTTCCGCGGACGACGCGTCGGCCTGGTGCTCTGCGGCGGCAACATCGATCCGCGCCTCGCCGCCTCCATCATGGTGCGCGAACTGGCGCGGTCCGAACGGATCGTCGCCGTGCGGATGACCATTCCCGACCGGCCGGGCGTGCTGGCCGACATCGCCGAGACGATCGGCGAGTGCGGCGGCAACATCCTCGAAGTCTCGCATCATCGCCACCTGCTGAGCGTGCCGGCGAAGGGCGCCAGCCTCGACGTGACATTCGAGACGCACGGCCCCGAGCATGCGGCCGAGATCGTCGCCGCCCTCGAGGCGAAGCACTATTCGGTGGAGCGCATGGATCCGCCCTGATCCCGGGCAGCACGAGAGCATCTCTTCTTGTATGAAGGAGCAGCATTTCCCATTTGATTAACCATGGGACGGGGCCAGGAAATCGCCATGACGCACTATGACGACGCCTACCGCTCGGATGGCCTGGTCTTCGACCCGGCGCGCGAGCCGGAACTCTTCGACGGCGTGCTGTCGAAGCGGTTCTTCGCCTGCATCGTCGACGCAATCCTGATCGGCGTCTTCCTCGCGCTGGCGGCGCTGGTCATCTTCGCGATCGGCGTGGTGACGCTCGGCATTGGCTGGTTCCTGTTCGCGCTGCCGCTGTTCGCGATCGTGGCGCTGCTCTACATCGCGCTGACGCTGGGCGGCCCCAAGGCGGCGACGCCCGGCATGCGGATGATGGGCGTCACGATCCGCAGCACCGACGGCCAGCGCATCGGCCCGATCATCGCGGCCGCCCATGCGCTGATCTTCTGGTTCTCCATGTCGGTGCTGACGCCGCTCGTCCTGCTGGTCGGCCTGTTCTCCAACCGCAAGCGCCTGCTGCAGGACATGCTCCTCGGCACGGTGATCCTGAACAACGACCCGCTGGTGCGGACGCGCCGCTGACTCCTGCAGAATTTACTATTGGCACCGGCTGCTCGCGTATTATCGTTCGATGATGCCTGAATCGTCCGGCCCCGTTGTGCGATGACCCATCACTCGACCGACACGCCGCAGTTCTTCCTCACCGCGCCGTCGCCCTGCCCCTATCTGCCGGGCCAGATGGAGCGGAAGGTGTTCACGCATCTCGTCGGCGACAAGGCCTCGGCCTTGAACGAGGTGCTGACCCAGGGCGGCTTCCGCCGTAGCCAGAACATCGCCTATCGGCCCGCCTGCGAGGCCTGCAAGGCCTGCGTCTCGATCCGCGTCCCCGTCGACCAGTTCGTGATGACGCGCAGTTTCCGCCGCGTGCTGGAGAAGAACAGCGACCTGATCGGCACCCGCGTCGCGGCTGCACCGACCTCGGAGCAGTATTCGCTCTTCCGCGCCTATCTCGACGCCCGCCATTCGCAGGGCGGCATGGCCGACATGACCGTGCTCGACTACGCCATGATGGTCGAGGACACGCATGTCGACACCATCCTGGTCGAATACCGCTTCCGTGGGCCGGACACCGCCATCACCGGCGAAGGCGATGGTCCGCTGGTCGCGACCGCCCTCACCGACCTGCTCTCGGACGGCCTGTCGATGGTCTATTCGTTCTATGAGCCCGACCTGATCGACCGCTCGCTCGGAACGCTGATGATCCTCGACCATATCCGCCGCGCCCGGCGGATGGGCCTGCCCTATGTCTATCTCGGCTATTGGGTCGATGGCTCGAAGAAGATGGCCTACAAGGCCCGCTTCAAGCCCCAGGAACATCTTGGTCCCCGCGGCTGGGAGCCGGTGGGCCAGGACGGCGAGTGATCAAGGTTTGAAGTAAGCCCCTCACCCAACCCTCTCCCGCCAGCGGGCGAGGGCTCTTGGGCCGGCGTACTTCGTGAACCTCAAGCCTCAACAGGCGCCGCAGCGCCCCCCTCTCCCGCTGGCGGGAGAGGGCTGGGGTGAGGGTCTGCCGGCCTATTTCAGCGGCGGCGTGCCAAAGCTGTTGGTCTTCGGGAACTTGTCCGGCGGCAGGCGGCCGGCCTGGCCGCGTTCGGCGATCCAGGGCTTCAGTTCCTCGGCCGTGCGCGTGTAGCTGCGGCCGGACGAATCCATCCAGGTCAGCCCGTCGGCGGTCGAGAACATGCGGACGTCGGCCGGGCCGCCATCCTTGTAGCGCTGCAGGCGGACGCCCTTGCCACGCGTCATCTCGGGCACCTGTTCGGCCGGGAAGACGAGGAACTTGCGGTTCTGGCCGATGATGGCGACGAGATCGCCCGCAGCCTCGACGCAGATCCGCGCCTCCTCGGTGCCGTCGACGTTGAGCACCTGCTTGCCCTTGCGGGTGTTGGCGATCACCTCGGTCTCCGGCACGATGAAGCCGCGACCATCGGTCGAGGCCAGCAGCAGCTTGCGGCCGGGCTTGTGCACGAAAACCGTGACGATGTCCTGCGCATTGTCCATGTCGACCATCAGGCGGATCGGCTCGCCATGGCCGCGACCACCCGGCAGCTTGTCCGCCCCGAGCGTGTAGAACTTGCCGCCGGTGGAGAACACCAGCAGCTTGTCCGTCGTCTCGGCGTGGAAGGCCATCTTCAGGCCGTCGTCGGTCTTGAAGGTCAGCGTCGTGTAGTCGCTGACATGGCCCTTCAGCGCGCGGATCCAGCCCTTCTCGGATACCACCACCGTGATCGGCTCGCGCTCGATCATCGACTGCTGGATATCCTCGACGTCATGGTCGGGCGCATCGGCAAAGCCGGTGCGGCGCTTGCCGAGCGGCGTTTCGGGCCCGAAGGTCTTGCGGACCTCCTTGATCTGCCAGGCCACCGTCTTCCACTGCTTGTCCTCGGAGCCGAGCAGCGCCTCGATCTCCGCCATCTCGGCCGACAGCTTCTCGTGCTCGCTGCGGATCTCGAATTCCTCAAGCTTGCGCAGGGAGCGCAGGCGCATGTTGAGGATCGACTCGGCCTGCAGGTCGGTCAGCGAGAAGGTCTTGATCAGTTCCTGCTTCGGCTCATCCTCGTAGCGGATGATCCGGATCACCTCGTCGAGGTTGAGATAGGCGACGAGATAGCCTTCGAGCACTTCGAGCCGGTGCTTGATCTGCGCCAGGCGGAACGCCGAACGGCGCACCAGCACCTCGCGACGATGCTCCAGCCATTCGCGGAGAACCTCCGAGAGGTTCATCACCTTCGGCACGATGCCCTTCGACAGGACATTCATGTTGAGCGAGATCCGGCTCTCCAGCTCGGTGAGCTTGAAGAGCGATTCCATCAGCAGCGCCGCATCGACCGTGCGGGCGCGCGGCTCCAGCACGACGCGGATGTCCTCGGCCGATTCGTCGCGCACATCCGCCAGCAGCGGCACTTTGCGCGTCTGGATCAGCTCGGCGATCTTCTCGATCAGGCGCGACTTCTGCACCTGATAGGGGATCTCGGTGACGACAATCTGGTAGGTGCCGCGACCCTGGTCCTCGACATGCCATCGCGCGCGGACGCGGAAGCCGCCCTTGCCGGTGCGATAGGCCTCGGTGATCTGGGCGCGGGTGTCGACGATGATGCCGCCCGTCGGCAGGTCCGGTCCCTGCACGTACTGGACGAGATCCTCGGCCGTCGCGTCGGGGTTCTTGATCAGCGCCAGCGACGCGTCGCAGAGCTCGGCGATGTTGTGCGGCGGGATCGAGGTCGCCATGCCGACGGCGATGCCCGAGGTGCCGTTCGCGAGCAGGTTCGGGATGCTCGCCGGCAGCACCACCGGCTCCTTCAGATCGCCGGAATAGTTCTCGCGGAAGTCGATCGCGTCTTCGTCGATGCCTTCGAGCAGCATCTGCGCGACTTCGGTCATGCGCGCTTCGGTGTAGCGGTAGGCCGCCGCGCCGTCGCCGTCGATGTTGCCGAAATTGCCCTGCCCGTCCACGAGCGGATAGCGCGAGGAGAAATCCTGCGCGAGGCGCACGAGCGCGTCGTAGATCGACTGGTCGCCATGCGGATGGAACGAGCCCATCACGTCGCCGACGATCTTGGCGGACTTCTTGAAGGCCGAGTTCGGATCGAGCCGCAGCAGGTGCATGCCGTAGAGGATGCGGCGGTGGACCGGCTTCAGGCCGTCACGCGCATCCGGCAGCGCCCGACCCATGATGGTCGAGAGAGCGTAGGCGAGATAGCGCTCTTCCAGCGCCTCGCGGAGATTGATGCTTTCGACATGGCCGCCATCCGGCGGAATCAGCGCTTTTCCCATGCCTGATGGGAGTATCCGCTGAATTCCGCCGATTCAAGGAAAACTGGCCGGCCGCCGCCGTTTCATGCCGGCCTGTGGTGCGCGTGCCAGTGCCAGGCGATGTCGATGCGGCGCGGCATCCAGACCTTCTCCTTCGACGCCACGTAGTCGACGAAACGGGCGAGCGCCGCGGCGCGCCCCGGCCGTCCGACGAGGCGGCAGTGCAGGCCGACGCTCATCATCTTCGGCGCGCCCTGCTCGCCCTCCTCGTAGAGCACGTCGAACGCGTCCTTCAGATAGGTGAAGAACTGGTCGCCCGAGTTGAAGCCCTGCGGCGTGGCGAAGCGCATGTCGTTGGTTTCGAGCGTGTAGGGAATGATCAGGTGCGGGCCGCTCGGCCCCTTCACCCAATAGGGCAGGTCGTCGGCATAGCTGTCGGAGGTGTAGAGGAAGCCGCCCTCCTCCATCAGGATCTTCAGCGTGTGGTCGGACGGCTTGCCCTGGTAGAAGCCGAGCGGCCGAGAGCCGGCGACCTCGGTGTGCAGGCGGATCGCCTCGTGGATGTGGCGACGCTCCTCCTCCTCGGAGAAGTCCTTGTATTCGAGCCACCGCAGGCCGTGGCTGGCCAGTTCCCAATCGGCCTCCTTCATGGCGGCGACCGCCTCGGGATTGCGGGCCATCGCCTGCGTCACGCCATAGCAGGTGACCGGCACCTGGCGGGAGGTGAACATGCGCCACAAACGCCAGAAGCCGGCGCGCGAGCCATATTCGTAGATCGATTCCATGTTGAGGTTGCGCTGGCCGACCCAGGGCTGCGCGCCGACGATCTCCGAAAGCAGCGATTCCGAGGCCTTGTCGCCATCGAGGATGTTGCTCTCGCCACCCTCCTCGTAGTTGACGACGAACTGCACGGCCACGTTCGCGCCGCCCGGCCATTTCGGGTCGGGAGTGTTGCGGCCATAACCGATGAGGTCACGCGGATAGGAAGTCGTCATGCTGTTCCCGGTAAGCTGGCGGAATGGTTATCGTCGCCGCACCACCAAAGCCCGGGTGTCGCGGCAAGCCTGCAATTTCAGCGTTAACACGGCCCGCCGATTCACAGGACGTTAACCTACATGGCTCAAATTCAAGACAATTGGTAGCGACCGCAGCTGCCGCCCTTGCCCGAGGAAGACCCGATGCAGTCCGCGCACCCGCAGTTCCAGGCAGCCAGCCTCCCGGCCGATGATCCGCGCTTCATGGCGGCGCTGGATCTCCAGATCGCCCAGATGCGCCGCGTTCTCGAATTGATGGCGCCGAGCAGCGCCAATACGGATTTCGGTCATGTCCCGTTCGGCGAACGCATGCAGGCAGTCGCCAGCCACGGCTGACATCTTCAGACGCAGATAGAAAAAGGGCCCGATCCGCGGAAGCGTTGATCGGGCCTTTTTCTTTTGCTCGCAGCCGAGGGATCGGACGGTGCAACGAGCGGATGCCGCTAGGGACTATCCGCCCCGATGCTCGCCGCCAGGCGATCCTCGCGCTCATGCTTGCGCCAGGCGCGCCAGCCGACCGGCAGCACGCCGAGATAGACGATCGCGCCCGCCGTCAGTACATGCCAGGGATAGCTGAGCAGCGAGGCCGCCAGCACCACCACCAGCACGAATAGCGGCAGCACGACCTCGCGCGAAACGCGGGCGCCGAACTTCTTGCCCGACCAGGTCGGCAGGCTGCTGACCATCAGGAGCCCGATGGCGATCGTATAGACCGCCACGACCGGCGCGGTGAAGCGGCCGTGCGGCAGTTCGAGATATTCGAGATAGACCGGCAGCAGGACGAGCAGCGCCCCCGCCGGCGCCGGCACGCCGACGAAGAAGTTCGCCTGCCACTCCGGCTTGTTCGGATTGTCGATCGAGACATTGAAGCGCGCGAGCCGCAGCGCGGCGCAAATGGCGAAGACGAGCGCCGCGATCCAGCCGAGCGAGCGGACCTCGTCCAGCGCCCAGACATAGAGCAGGATCGCCGGCGCGACGCCGAAATTGACGAAGTCGGTCAGGGAATCGAGCTCGGCGCCGAAGCGCGAGGTCGAGCGCAGCAGCCGCGCCACGCGCCCGTCTATGGCGTCGAGCACGGCGGCGACGACGATCATCGCGATCGCCTCGCCATAGCGCGCCTCGATCGCCATGCGGATGGCCGTCAGGCCGGCACAAAGCGCCAGCAGCGTCACCAGATTGGGAAGGATCATCCGGATCGGGATCTGGCGAACCTGCCGCAGCCGGGGCCGATGGCCCTCCTCGTCGTCGGGGTCGAACGGCGGAAAGATGGTTTCCATCTCAGTCGATCCGCACGCCGGTCGCCCCACCCGCCGCGCCGAAGCGCGCCAGCACCGTCTCGCCGGCGATCGCCGTCTGGCCCTCGGCGACGAGCGGAACGGCGCCCTCGGGCAGATAGACATCCAGGCGGGAGCCGAAGCGGATCAGGCCGAAGCGCTCGCCGGCGGCGAGCTGCTGGCCCTCGCGCGTGAAGCAGACGATGCGGCGGGCGACGAGGCCGGCGATCTGGACCACGCCGAGCGAACCATGCGCGCCTTCGATCACGAGGCCGTTGCGCTCATTGTCCTCGCTCGCCTTGTCGAGCTCGGCATTCAGGAACTTGCCGGGCTTGTAGGCGATGCGCTGGACGCGGCCGGCGACCGGGGCGCGGTTCACGTGGCAGTTGAAAACGTTCATGAAAACGGAGATGCGCACGCGCGGCGCGGTGCCGAGCTCGAGCTCCGGCGGCGGCACGACCGGACCGACCGCCGAGACGCGGCCATCGGCCGGGCTGATGACGAGATCCGGATCGATCGGCGTCACGCGCGGCGGATCGCGGAAGAAATACACGCACCAAGCCGTCAGGATTAGGCCGAGCCAGAACAACGGCCCCCAGAGCCAGCCCAGAAACAGCGAGACGAAGGCGAGGATCGCGATGAAGGGATATCCCTCGCGATGAATCGGCACGAAATTCGCCCGGATCGATTTCAGCACAGAATCCATGCTTTGCCCTGTCTCCTGAATAAGCTGCGTCCGGTAAATCACGGATGGGCCGGCGAGTGAAGCCGCCCCATGCCCTTTCCCGCTGTCGAGACGGCGCGCGCTCACCTCTCCCTGAGGGAGAGGTGAGGACGGCTGACGCCTCCTGGAATGGAGAGGACCCTAGCCGACGGTTTCCAGACCGGCCTTCTGTCCGCGCACCACGACGCCCAGCGTATCGGTCTCCTGGACCTGGCGCAGGCGCTCGGCCGCCTCGTCCGCTTCGCGCTGGCGATTCCACATGGAAGCGTAAAGTCCGCCCTTCTGCATCAGTTCGTTGTGGCGGCCGCGCTCGATGATCCGGCCGGCCTCCAGCACGATGATCTCGTCGGCGGTCACAACTGTGGAAAGCCGGTGTGCGATCACCAGCGTGGTGCGCCCGGACGACACGCGATCGAGCGCGCCCTGGATTTCCCGCTCGGTATGGGTATCGAGCGCCGAGGTCGCCTCGTCCAGCACCAGGATCGGCGGCGCCTTCAGGATCGTGCGAGCGATCGCCACGCGCTGCTTCTCGCCGCCGGAGAGCTTCAGGCCGCGCTCGCCGACCTCGGAATCATAGCCTTCCGGAAGCGACTCGATGAAGGCGCCGATCTGCGCCATCTGCGCGGCCTCGCGGACTTCCTCGCGCGTCGCGCTCGGCCGGCCATAGCCGATATTGTAGGCGATGGTGTCGTTGAACAGCACCGTGTCCTGCGGAACCATGCCGATGACGGCGCGGACGCTCGCCTGCTGCACCTCGCGGATATCGACGCCGTCGATGGTGATGCGGCCGGCGGTGACGTCGTAGAAGCGGAACATCAGCCGCGAGATCGTCGACTTGCCGGCGCCGGACGGACCGACGATGGCGACCGTCTTGCCGGCCGGAACCTCGAAATCGACACCCTTCAGGATTTCGCGCGCCGGATCGTAGTGGAACGAGACATTCTCGAAGCGAACGGCACCCTGCTTGACGACGAGCGCCGGAGCGCCGGGCTTGTCCTGCACCTCTTCCGGCATGTCGAGCAGCCGGAACATCGCCTCGACATCAGCGAGGCCCTGCTTCAGTTCGCGATAGACCGTGCCGATGAAGTTCAGCGGGAACGAGAGCTGAACCAGCAATGCGTTGATCATGACGAAATCGCCGATGGTCTGCTCGCCGCGCATGATCGCCGCGCCGGAGAGCGCCATGCAGATGGTCATGCCGGTGGTGAAGATCACCGTCTGGCCGAAGTTCAGCCAGGCGAGCGACGTCCAGGTCTTGATCGAGGCAGCCTCGTAGCGGGCGAGCGAGCGGTCGTAACGCTCGGCCTCCATCTGCTCGTTGCCGAAATACTTGACCGTCTCGTAGTTCAGAAGCGAGTCGACCGCCTTGGCGTTGGCGTCCGTGTCGGAGGCGTTCATCTCGCGACGAATGGCGATGCGCCAGTTCGAGGCGACGATGGTGAACCAGACATAGGCGACGATGGTGACGGCGATGACGGCGACATAGGTCAGGTTGAACTGCCAGGCGATCACCACGGCCGCCAGCAGGAACTCAAGCAGCGTCGGGAAGGTGTTCAGGATGATGTGGTCGACGATCGAGTCGATGCCCTTCATCCCGTGGTCCATCGTCCGCGACAGGCCGCCGGTGCGGCGCTGTAGATGGAAGCGCAGCGACAGGCGATGCATGTGCACGAAGGCGCGCCGGCCGAGCTTGCGGATCGCGTTCTCGCTGACGCGCGCGAACAGCGCGTCGCGCATCTGGTTGAAGGCGTTGAGCAGGATGCGGCCGACGCCATAAGCGACCACCAGCATGATCGGCACGGTGATGATCAGTGCGAGGCCGCCCTTGTCGCCGGCGGCATTGGCCGGCGCCACGAGCGCATCGGTCGCCCATTTGTAGAGGAACGGGATGCAGACCGTCAGCACCTTGGCCAGCACCAGGATGACGAGCGCGCCGGCGACCCGGAGCTTCAGATCGGTCCGGTCCTTCGGCCAGATATAGGGCCAGAGGCTGGCGATCGTGGAGAACGCGGTAGCGTCCTTATCTTCGTCCGGCACGGCCTTGGCAGGCTGCGGGGTGGCGCTGTTGTTCGCGCTCATTGGCGTCTCTCCAGATCATGGCCGACTGCCGCCGCGCGCTGGCGCAACGGCAAAACCGCGCCTCGGAGCCTGCCCGGGCGCGGTGGAAAACGGGAGCGCGCGATGGCGCGCTCCGCTCACATGGTGCTTGCGGCTCAGTTCGTCCAGTTCGCGTCGCCGGTCGGCAACACGAAGGTCTGGCCGGGATAGATCAGATTGGGATTGCGGATCTGATCGTTGTTCGCCTCGTAGATCGTCGAGAAGCGGATACCGCGGCCATAGAGGCGGCGCGAAATGCTCCAGAGATTGTCGCCGCGGCGAATGATGACATTCTGCGGCGCGGGCACGCTGCCGTCCGCCGATGCACCACCTGCGCCGCCACCGCCCGCCACGACCGGCGACAGCGCCGCGACATCGGCGGTGCGATCGAACGGAACCTCGGCGCGGGCGACCACCTTGCCGGTGCTGGTATCGACCTGGTCGACGCGTACGACGCGACGGCCCGGCTCGATCGACTTCGGCGTCTCCAGCAGCCAGCGACCGCCTTCACCCGGCTTTGCCTCGCCAACCGGCTTGTCGTCGACATAGACGCGAACCGGCGCATTGGTCTTGGCCGAGCCGGCGACGAAAGTCTTGCCGTCTTCAGCCTCGACAGCATCGACAGTGACCTTGGGCTCGGTGCTGGCAGGAGCCGCATCGGCGGTCTTCGTCGCGTCGGAGCCTGCTTCGGCGGCCTTGGGCGCGTCGGAGGCGGGGGACTCTGCCTTGGCGACGTCAGTCTTGGTGGCACCGGTCGCCGGGGCAGCCTGCTCCGTCGAACCGGCGACAGGCGCAGCGGCGTCCGCCGGTGCGGCAACCTTGTCGGAAGCGGCGAGCGTATCGCCCGCCTTGGCCGACGCGTCGGCCTTGGGCGCCTCTGCCTTTGCAGTCTCGGTGCCGGCGGATTCGGTCTTCGCCGCATCCGTGCCGGCCACCTCGGCCTTGCCGGCAGCGTCCGGCGCAGCGGCGGAGGGCGCGGCGGTCTCGGGCTTCGCGGCGGCCTCCGGGGTCGTGGTCGCGGTGCCCCCCGCCTGCGGTACAGCCGGTTCCGGCGTCGCGGCGGCCACCTTGGTCTCGGCGCCGGCATCCGGCTTCTGCAGGACTTTGCTGGCGGCGTCCGGCGTGTTCAGGACGACGAGCGCCTCGCCCTTGCCCGGCTCCTGCACCTGCACGGCGACGGTCTGCTCGGAAAGGGTCTCGGTCTTCTTGTCGGCCGAGGTGGTGCGGATCGAAAGGTCGTGCGTGCCTGCAGCGAGCGGCTTCTCCACCGCCATAGCCCATTCGCCGCGCTCATTGGCCTCGGCGGTCGCGATCGGCGCGGAGCCGTCCAGCAGCTCGACCTTGGCCTTCGGCGCGGCGAGGCCGGCGACGACGGTCTCGCCGGTCGGCTCGACGCGGACGATGTCGAAGCTCGGCGCGGCGCTCTCGGCCGGCGCCTCGGCCTGCTTCGCGGCGCCCGAAGCATCCGCAGAGGCATTCGCAGCCGCGTCGGCGGGCTTGGACGCATCGGCGGGCTTGTCGGCCTCGGCTGCCTTGGATGTATCGGTAGTCTTGGACGCGTCGGCGGTGCAGGAATCAGCAGCCGGCTTTGCATCCGCAGACTTGGAATCTGCAGACTTGGCGTCCGCCGAAGCCGTGGAGCCGGCGCCCGGCGTGGAACTCGGCTTGACGACAAGGCCGTAGTAGCCCCCGACCAGGATAGCGGCAATCGCCACGACGCCGGCGACGCGGCCGGAAGTCTTCGGCCCGGAGGGTGTATTTTCAGCCATCGATGCTCAAACCTGTCGCTCAAAACGGAACGGTTTCGCGTTCCGCGCCCGGCGGGCACTCATTCCCCTGCCGGATCCGCCGATTCCCTGGCTGTTTCCCCGGCATCTCACGAAACTGTTATACCTGCTTTCCCCCGCGCGACAAGGCAGCGAAACCGCAGTTTCCGAGGCTCTGTGACGCATTTGCCGACCGCTTGACGGTCGCCGCCACGGATGCGAGGAAGGCCCTATGACAGAGCTTTCCTCGATTTGCGTCTACTGCGGTTCCTCCACCGGAGATCGACCCGTCTATGCCGAATTTGCCGAGCGTCTCGGTGATCTCATGGGCCAGGAAGGCCTCGGCCTCGTCTATGGCGGCGGCGCCATCGGCCTGATGGGAATTACCGCCCGCTCGGTCATGGCCGCCGGCGGCCATGTGACAGGCATCATCCCGCAGTTCCTGAAGGAACGCGAAGTGATGCTGGAAACGGCGCATGAACTGATCGTCACGGAGGACATGCATGAGCGCAAGCGCATGATGTTCGAGCGTTCGGACGCCTTCGTCGCCCTCCCGGGCGGCATCGGCACGCTCGAGGAGCTGGTCGAGATGATGACCTGGGCCCAGCTCGGCCGCCACCGCAAGCCCGTGCTGATCGCCAACATCAATGGCTTCTGGGATCCCCTGATCGCGCTTCTGCGACACATGGCCGATTCCGGCTTCATCCGGCGCGGCTTCGAGGTCAACTACCTCGTCGTCGACAGCGCCGAGCAGGTGCTGCCGAAGCTGCGCGAAGCGATTGCCCGCACGGTCGAGCCGGCGCCCGTCGTCGAGCCGATGCCGATCGCCGACCTCTGAGCGATCGGCCCTCTTCCAAAGCGGCTAGGATGCGGGCACGAGCGTCTCGCGCGCGCCGGTGAGGAAGTCGACGATGCCCGCGGGTCCGCGCTCGCCGAGGCAAAGCGCCAGCACCTGATGGGCAGCCGCGGCTTCCGACGCGCTGCGCGGGAACATCGCCGCCTCATAGGCGGCGAAGGCGGCCTCGATGTCGCCGGCGTGCGCCACGATCGCCTCGCCGAGTTCAGCGCCGTCCAGCATCGCCAGGTTCGCGCCCTCGCCGGCCGGCGGCGCCAGGTGCGCGGCATCGCCGACAAGCGTAACGCCGGGCACGCGCTCCCATTCTAGCCCGACCGGCAGGGCATACAGCCGCCGCAGCACCGGCGCGGTCTCGCCTTCCGTGATCAGCGCGGTCAGCGCCGGCGCCCAGCCCTCGAACTCCGCGGCGACCCGCGCCATCAGCGCGCCGGCGTCGATGAGGTCGATGGCGTCGAACCACGCCTCGGGGCGCTTCAGCCCGATATAGCTGTGCAGGATTCCGTTCGGCTCACGATGGGCAAAGATCCCCTTGCCCGGCGCCAGCACGAACAGCGCGCCGCCGCCGACCGCCTCGGCCGTGGCGGCATGCCGCGCGTCGGCATCGTGCAGATAGGTCTCGACGAAGCTCGTGCCGATATAGTCGGGCTTCACGTCCGTCAGCAGGGGCCGCACTCTGGACCACGCGCCGTCCGCGCCGACGAGCGCTTCGGCCACGACCTTCGATCCGTCGGCGAAGCCGAGTTCATGCCGGCCTCCGCCCAGCGCCGTGATGGCGACGAGTTTCCTGCCCCACTGGATCGTGCCCGGCGGCAGGGATTCGAGCAGGATCCGCCGCAACTCACCGCGCAGCACCTCGGGCCGCCCGCCCGTGCCGTCGTCCAGCTGGTCGAGCAGGACGGTGCCGTCCCGATCGAGCACACGCGTCGCCTCGCCGCCCTCATGCACCAGGGCACGAAACGCATCATAGAGCCCCGCCGCCCGCAGCGCCCTCTGCCCGTCCGCTTCGTGAATGTCGAGCATACCGCCCTGGGCGCGAGCGCCAGCCGAGGGATCCGCCTCATAGATTGTCGCCGGGATGCCGTGCAGGTGAAGGACGCGTGCGAGGGTTAGGCCGCCCAGGCCCGCGCCGACGATCGTGACCGCTGCCATCATCGAGTTCCTTTCAGGATCAGATTGGAACGACGTTCCATTCATCGTAATTGGAATGGCGTTCCATGCATGTCAAGATGCCGGCATGAAAACCGTACCCCCTCGAACCGAACGGCGCGCCGACGCGCTCTCGAAGCAGCGGATCGTCGAAGCGGCGATCGAGATCCTCGACGCCGACGGCGAGACCGCGCTGACATTTCGCGCGCTGGCGGCGCGACTGGCGACGGGAAGCGGCGCCATCTACTGGCACGTCGCCGATAAGGGCGAGCTGCTGGCGGCGGCGACCGACGAGATTGTCGCCCGCGTCATGACCGGCATCGTCCCGGAAGCGGAGCCGCGCGCGGCGATCCGGGCTATCGCTCTGGGCGTGTTCGATGCGATCGACGCCCACCCCTGGGTCGGCGCCCAACTGACGCGCGAGCCGTGGCGGCCGGCACTGTTGCTGGTATTCGAGGGAATTGGCGGACGGCTGCAAACGCTTGGCGTGCCGGAACGGGCGCAGTTCGACGCCGCCTCGACCCTGCTCAGCTACGTCATCGGCGTCGGGGGACAGAACGCCGCCCACGCGCGCATGGCGCGCGATGAGGAGCGGACGGATCGGTCAGCCTTTCTCGGCGAAGTCGCCGATCGATGGTCTGCGCTGCCGGCCCCCGGATATCCGTTCCTGCGTCATGTGGCGGCGCAGATGCGCGACCATGACGACCGCGAGCAGTTCCTTGCGGGCGTCGACCTCATCATGGCGGGCATAGCTGCCATCCAGTAGATTCGCCCGGCTGCGGCGAAGGGCGCCCGTGCGGGCGCCCCGCTCGTTCAGGCGGCGGCGGGCTTCGCGCCGGCGCGGATCAGCTTGTAGATGATCGAATCGAGCAGCGCCTCGAAGGAGGCGTCGACGACGTTTTCCGACACGCCGATCGTCATCCAGCTGTCGCCGGTGCCGTCGCGCGTCTCGATCAGCACGCGCGTCACCGCCTCCGTGCCGCCGTTCAGGATGCGGACCTTGTAGTCGATCAGCTCGAGATCCCGGATGATGTCCTGATAGACGCCGAGATCCTTGCGCAGCGCGCGGTCGAGCGCGTTGACCGGGCCGTTGCCTTCCTCGACCGTCAGCAGCCGCTCACCGCCGACGATCAGCTTCACCACGGCCTCCGAGACCGAGATCTGCTTGCCGATCGCGTTGAAGCGGCGCTCGACGGTGACGTGGAAGCTTTCAACGGTGAAATAGTCCGGCACGTGCCCAAGCGTGCGCCGGGCCAGCAGCTCGAACGAGGCGTCGGCGCCTTCATAGGAATACCCGACCGCCTCGCGCTCCTTCACCTCGGCGAGCAGCGCGTCGAGGCGGCGATCGCTCTTGTCGACCGAGATGCCGAGCCGCGCCAGTTCCGCCAGGAGGTTCGAGCGGCCGGCCTGATCGGAAACCAGCACGCGGCGATGGTTGCCGACAGATTCCGGCTTCACATGCTCGTAGGTGCTCGGATCCTTGACGATGGCCGAGGCATGGATGCCCGCCTTGGTGGCGAAGGCCGAGGCGCCGACATAGGGCGCCTGACGGTTGGGCGCGCGGTTGACGATCTCGTCGAAGCGATGCGAAAGCGCCGTCAGCCCGCGCAGCGACTCGGTCGAGACGCCGATCTCGAAGCGGTCGGCATAGAACGGCTTCAGCATCAGCGTCGGGATGATCGAGGTCAGGTTGGCGTTGCCGCAGCGCTCGCCGATGCCGTTCAGTGTGCCCTGGATCTGGCGCGCGCCGCCGCGCACGGCGGCCAGCGAATTGGCGACAGCCTGCTCGGTGTCATTATGGGCGTGCACGCCGAGATGATCGCCCGGAATGACCTTGGCGACCTCGCGGACAATCGCCTCGACCTCTTCCGGCAGCGTGCCGCCATTGGTCTCGCACAGCACGACCCAGCGCGCGCCGGCGTCATAGGCCGTCCTGGCGCAGGCCAGCGCATAGGCCGGATTGGCTTTGTAGCCGTCGAAAAAGTGCTCGCAATCGACAAGCGCTTCCTTGCCGGCCGCGATCGCCGCCTCGACCGACTGGCGGATGCCGTCGAGGTTTTCTTCCTCGGTTGCGCCGAGCGCGACCTTGACCTGGTAGTCCCAGCTCTTGGCGACGAAGCAGATCGCGTCCGATGCGGAAGCGAGCAGCGTGTTGACGCCGGGATCGTTGGAGAGGCTGACCCCTGCCCGCTTGGTCATGCCGAAGGCGGTGAAGGTCGCCCGCTTTGTGCGCCTCTCGGAGAAGAACCGCGTATCGGTCGGGTTGGCGCCGGGATAGCCGCCCTCGACATAGTCGACGCCGAGCTGGTCAAGCAGGTCGGCAATCAGGACCTTGTCCTCGACCGAGAAGTCGACGCCATTCGTCTGCGCGCCGTCGCGCAGCGTCGTATCGAAAAGATAGAGGCGCTCTTTCGTCATTCCGCGTCTTCTTCCGGCGCCGCCTTGCGGTCCCATGTCGTCCAGAACTCGCCGGTCACCTCGTCCTTGCCGTCGATGATGACGAGGCCCATGGCGTCGAGCTGCTTGCGGATGCTGTCGGCCTTGGCGAAGTCCTTCGCCTGGCGGGCGGCAATGCGGTCGGCGATCAGCTGATCGATCAGGTCTTCGTCGAGCGGAATCTGGGTCATCGTGGTGTCTTTCCTGTTGGGGACGGCGGGATCGGCCTCAGGCCGTCAGCGCTTCACTTCCCATGTCGTGACGATCTCGCCGGTCGCCGGATCCTTGGCGTCCTTGAGCGCAATGCCCATGCCGTCGAGCACCTGGCGGATGCGATCCGCCTCGGCGAAGTTCTTGGCGCGGCGCGCGTCGAGACGGGCGGCGATATAGGCTTCGATCTCCGCGTCGGCGGGACCGTCCGTCACGGCATGGCCGTAAGAATAGATCTCGGCCGAAGCCTCGCCATTCCAAAGGCCGAGGAAGCGCATCGAACGCGAAAGTTTGGTCGCCGCCTCGACATCCCCCTTCTGCCGCGCCCAGGCCGCCATCAGCGCCTTGGCCTCGGAGAAGTTCAGATCGTCCGCCAGCTTCTCGACCAGCTCTGCCGGCGGCTCGTTGCTGTCAGTTGGATCGGCGCCGCGGACGAAATGAATCCAATCTGCGAGCTGCTTGCGCGCCTCGACCAGCCGCTCGGCGGTGAAATCGATTGGTTGGCGGTAATGCGTCGTCAGCATGGCGAAGCGCAGCACATAACCGTGCCAGACATTCGAACCGAAGCTGCCGGTTTCCAGCAGTTCGCGGATGGTGACGAAGTTGCCGAGGCTCTTCGACATCTTCTCGCCTTCGACCTGCAGGAAGCCGTTATGCATCCAGATATTGGCCATGCGCGGCGCGTCGAAGGCGCAGCAGGACTGCGCGATCTCGTTCTCGTGGTGCGGGAAGACGAGATCGATGCCGCCGCCATGGATGTCGAAGGTGTTCTTCTGCGGATCGTCGCAGGAAAGCCCACCGCCGAACGGCTCCAGAAGCTTCGCCATCGACATGGCCGAGCATTCGATGTGCCAGCCGGGACGGCCGCGCCCCTCGATGCCGGCCGGCGACGGCCAGCCCGGCTCGTTGTCGGCCGAAGGCTTCCAGAGCACGAAATCCATCGGCTCCTTCTTGTAAGGTGCTACGTCAACCCGTGCCCCGGCCAACATCTCGTCGAGCGAACGCCGGGCGAGCGCGCCATAGCGCGGCAGCTTGCCGTTGAGCGCGTCCATCGCCGAGGGCGAGAATAGCACATGGCCTTCCGCGACATAGGCGACGCCGCGCTCGACGAGCCGCTCGATCATCGCCTTCATGCCGTCGATGTGTTCGGTGGCGCGCGGCTGCTCGCTCGGCGGCAGGCAGCCGAGCGCCGCCACATCCGCCTGGAACTGCGCGTCGGTCTTTTCCGTGACCAGGCGGATCGCCTCGTTCAGCGGCAGTTCGGGATAGTCGACGGCGGCGCGCGCGTTGATCTTGTCGTCGACGTCCGTGATGTTGCGGACATAGGTGACGCGATCGGCGCCATAGACATGGCGCAGCAGGCGGTACAGCACGTCGAAGACGATGACCGGCCGCGCATTGCCGATATGAGCGAAGTCGTAGACCGTCGGACCGCACACATACATGCGAACATGCGGCTTGCCCGTCGCGGGATCGCGGAAGAGCGGGTTCAGCTCGTCCTTGTCCTTCGTCAGCGTATTGTAGAGGCGCAGCGTCATTGAACGATCCCGATGAACAAAAGCCCGCCTGCCAAGGCGTTCATCTCTATCGGAACGGAACAGAGGAACGGCCTCAGCCAGCGAGCGCTAGCCGGTAATAATCCCGCAGCAGGTAATGCCGTTGAAACGCGGAAAAGCCGTCATGCCAGCGTGATGACGGAATTCGGACGGAGCGTCAAGGCGGAAGCCATCCACAGTCCCGCCATCAACGTCACCAAAACCCTAAGATCGGGACAATTTTAATCAAATCGCAATTATTCCGAACGATATCTGAACGCAGGTTTCAGGTCGGGTTCAGCGGCGGGGGCGCAGGATCCGAGCATCGACCGGCTTTTGGAGTATTGCGTCATGGCCACTCGTTCGTTCTTCGCCGTCACCCTCTTTGCGACGCTGATCGGTATCGGCCTCGCCGAAATGGTCCAGCGCCCGACCCACACCGACATCCGGGATCCGCGCGCGTCCGCCCTCAGCATGTGCATGAGCAAGGGCGTCGCCTGCGGCGTAGCAGCCAACCGCGCCGGCTTCGCCTCATTCTGACATTCAATCGCTCGCCTCGCTGGCCCTGATCGGCTACGACGGATCGCGGCAGGCAAGCTGCCCACCATCCGTATCGTTCGCAGGCAAGACAATGACCGACAAAAGCCCGGCCGGCGCCGATCTCGACGAGAGCGCGCTGTTCTTTCACCGCTTCCCACAACCGGGAAAGCTTGAGATCCGGGCGACGAAGCCCCTCGGCAATCAGCGCGACCTGGCGCTTGCCTATTCGCCGGGCGTCGCGGCCCCCTGTCTCGCCATCGAGAAGGACCCTGCCAAGGCCTTCGACTATACCGCGCGCGGCAATCTGGTCGCGGTCATCTCCAACGGCACCGCCGTGCTCGGCCTCGGCGCCATCGGCGCCCTCGCCTCGAAGCCGGTGATGGAGGGCAAGGCCGTCCTCTTCAAGAAGTTCGCCGGCATCGACGTGTTCGACATCGAGGTGGACGAACGCGACATCGATCGCTTTGTCGACGTGGTGGCGGCGCTGGAACCGACCTTCGGCGGCATCAACCTCGAAGACATCAAGGCGCCGGAATGCTTCGAGATCGAGCGCAAGCTGCGCGCGCGGATGCAGATCCCCGTCTTCCATGACGACCAGCACGGCACGGCGATCATCGTCGGCGCCGCCGTCATCAACGGTCTGAAGCTGAAGCAGAAGCCCATATCGGAAGCGAAGATCGTCTGCTCGGGCGCCGGCGCCGCCGCGCTCGCCTGCCTGAACCAGATGGTCGCGCTCGGCGCGAAGCTTGAGAATATCTGGGTCGCCGACATCGAGGGCGTCGTCTACGAGGGCCGCGAGGCGCTGATGGACCCGTGGAAGTCCGTCTTTGCCCAGAAGACCGACAAGCGGAAGCTCGCCGACATCATCGACGGCGCCGACGTCTTCCTCGGCCTCTCCGCCGCCGGCGTGCTGAAGCCCGACATGGTCGCCCGCATGGCCGAGCGGCCGCTGATCCTGGCGCTCGCCAATCCGAAGCCGGAAATCATGCCGGACGACGCGCGCGCCGCGCGGCCCGACGTGATGATCTGCACCGGCCGTTCGGATTTTCCCAATCAGGTCAATAACGTACTCTGCTTTCCTCATATCTTCCGCGGCGCGCTCGACGTCGGCGCGACGACGATCAACGAGGAGATGAAGCAGGCCGCGGTCCACGCGATCGCAGCCCTCGCCCAGGAGGAGCCGTCCGACATCGCCGCGCAGGCCTATGGCGGCGTGCAGCTCACCTTCGGACCGGACTACCTGATCCCGTCGCCCTTCGATCAGCGCCTGATCCTGCGGATCGCGCCGGCGGTGGCGCGGGCGGCGATGGAATCCGGCGTCGCGACGCGGCCGATCGCCGATTTCGACGCCTATATGGACCGCCTGACCCGCTTCGTCTTCAAGTCGGGCCTGTTGATGAAGCCGATGGTGGCGGCCGCCAAGCAGGACGTGAAGCGCGTCATCTATGCCGATGGCGAGGACGAGCGCGTGCTGCGCGCCGCCCAGGTGGCGCTGGAAGACGGCCTGGCGCAGCCGATCCTGATCGGCCGCCCTTCGGTGATCGAGACCCGCGTCAAGCGCTTCGGCCTGCGCTTCAAGCCGGGCACCGATTGCGAGATCATCAATCCCGAGGACGACAAGCGCTATCGCGAGTATGTCGAGCTCTATCTCGACAAGATGGGCCGGCGCGGCATCACGCCGGAAGCGGCGCGCACCATCGTCCGCACCAATTCGACCGTCATCGGCGCACTGGCGCTGATCCGCAGCGATGCCGATGCGCTGCTCTGCGGTCTCGAGGGCCAGTTCCGCACCAATTTCCGCGTGATCCGCGACGTCATCGGCCTCCGGCCGGGCAGCCACGCCTATTCGGCGATGAGCCTGCTGATCAGTTCGGGCGCGACGACGTTCCTCACCGACACCTATGTCAACGAGAACCCGACGGCGGAGGAAATCGCGGAAGTGACCCGCCTCGCCGCCGACCACATTCGCCGCTTCGGCATCACCCCGAAGGCGGCGATGCTGTCGCACTCCAACTTCGGCTCGCGCGACAATGCCTCCAGCGCCAAGATGCGGGCGGCGACGCAGATCCTGTGGGAGACGGCGCCCGAGCTCGAGGTCGATGGCGAGATGCACGGCGACTCGGCGCTTTCCGAGACGCTGCGCGCCCGCGTGATGCCGAAGTCGAAGCTGACCGGCGAAGCCAATCTCCTGGTGTTCCCGAACCTCGACGCCGCCAACATCACGATGAACGTCGTCAAGGTGATGACCGACGCGCTGCATGTCGGCCCGATCCTGCTCGGCGCCGCCAAGCCCGCCCATATCCTGACTCCGTCCGTGACGTCACGCGGCATCGTCAACATGACGGCGCTGGCCGCCGTGGAGGCGCAGAGCGTCTGATCGAGGCGCCCGACACCGCATGCGCATGCGGATGCGGATGGGCAGGCACGCGTCAACCTGATCTAAATCATGGCCGGCCCAGATTGGGCCGGCCATTCTTCTTCGTGGCACCTTCCCTCTCGAAAAGAGCCAAGTCGCGATGACCCGTCCGGCTGACGACAGCGTCGATCTCTATCTGAGCGACATCCATAACTTCTTCCAGACGCCGGAAGTCGATCCGTTCCTCGGCGAGAACATCGAAGCGTCGGGCATCGATCAGCTGATCGACACGATGAACTCCCGTCCGGACTCGCGAAAGATCCGGCGCATCGTCATCCACCTGCCGGAAGCGACGATCGAGCCGGCCCTGCAGGGACGGGTGCGGACGGCGATCACCAATTACTGCGACGCCCAGATCCGCCTCGACGTACAGAAGACCCGCGAGATCTGGCTGGAGGGACGCAGGGCGCTCAAGATCGGCCTCGTGTTCTGGGCAATCTGCCTGAGCCTGTCCCTGCTGTTCGAAGAGGTCATCTTCACCCGCCACGCGCTCGGCCGGCTGTTCGGCGAGGGCTTCATCATCGCCGGCTGGGTCGGATTGTGGCGACCGGCCGAACTGCTTCTCTATGACTGGCGCCCCTTCGCGCGTGAGAAGAAGCGCTACGAGGAAATCAAGGCGATGGAGGTCACCATCGTGCCCCGCGCCGCCGGCGCCGGCCCGACCGCGACCGCACTCTGAGGAGCCCGCCACGCACTGCGGACAGCTCTCACTGGATGAGAGGACCGGCAGGCTTCGCGCGAACTGCCGAGGCAGCGCCCCGGCGGGACAAATGCCGGCCTCGCTCTATCTGGCATCCATGGCGCGTGCTTGCCGCCGCACCAGGATCAGGAGCGAATCATGAGCACATCCGATCAGGACAGGGCCTTGCTTGACGAGGACGGCATCGACCGCCGGGGCTTCCTCAAATGCATGAACTGGGCCGGAACCGGAATTCTCTGGAGCCTCGCCGGGGGCCTGCCGCTGGGGATCGGCCTCGACAGGGCGCTGGCCGCCGAGGCGCCCGCATCGCCCTTCACCTTCCTGCAGATCAGCGACAGCCATGTCGGCTTCGACAAGCCGGCCAATCCGGACGCGCTGGCGACGCTGCAGGAGGCGATCGACCGGATCAAGACGCTGCCCGTCAAGCCGAGCTTCATGATCCACACTGGCGATATCAGCCACCTCTCCAAGCCCTCGGAGTTCGACAACGCCGACAAGCTGATCGGCGAGGCCGGCATGCAGGTATTCTACGTCCCCGGCGAGCACGACCTTCTCGATGAACAGCAGGGCAAGGCCTATCTCGACCGCTACGGCAAGGGCTCGAAGGGCGCGGGCTGGTATAGCTTCGACCAGGACGGCGTGCATTTCGTCGGCCTCGTCAACGTCGCAGGCCTCGCCGCCGGCGGCCTCGGCAAGCTCGGCGCCCAGCAGCTCGCCTGGCTGAAGGCCGACCTCGCCGGCCAGTCCGCCTCGACGCCGGTCGTCGTCTTCGCCCATATCCCGCTGTGGAGCGTCTATCCCGAATGGGGCTGGGGAACCGACGACGGCGCGGAGGCGCTTTCCAACCTGAAGCGCTTCGGCTCGGTGACCGTGCTCAACGGGCACATTCACCAGGTGATGCAGAAGGTCGAGGGCAACGTCACCTTCCATACCGCCCGCTCGACCGCCTTTCCGCAGCCGGCCCCCGGCACGGCGCCGGCGCCGGGCCCGATGAAGGTGCCGGCCGGCGATCTCCGCAAATATCTCGGCATCGCGACGGTCGATTTTGTCCGCGGCGCGCAGCCGCTCGCCATCATCGACCGTCCGCTCGCCGGCTGACGGAGAGGCCCGGGCCGTCCGACAGGGCGCCCGCACTCTCGAAAGGAGGACTTCGTCATGCGCGCATGCATAACGCCTCGTCCCATAGCGAGGAGAGAATCAGCGAGCCGCTCGCCGCAGCCGCGCCGCAGCCTGGTCGCGCTGCCGACCCTGCTGCTCTGGCTCGCGACCGCACCTGCCGCCCTCGCCGCCGGAAATGCTGCGACGGTGGAGATCCAGAACTTCACCTTCACCCCCGCCGAGCTGACGGTAAAGGCTGGCACGACCGTGACCTGGGTCAATCACGACGACATCCCGCATCTCGTCGCCGCCACCGACAAGTCGTTCCGCTCGCCGCCGCTCGATACTGACGAGCAGTTCTCCTTCACCTTCGAGAAGCCCGGAAAGCTCCCCTATTTCTGTGCGCTTCACCCGCGCATGACGGGCACCATCGTGGTGACCAAGCGGAAATAGAGGTCCGATAGCGCGGATAGCCCTGCGCCGCGATCCGCAAGAAGCGAACACGGCCCGGTGCGGGGAATATCGATTGGAAGATAAGGAAAATGGTGGGCGGTACTGGGATTGAACCAGTGACCCTTCGCGTGTGAAGCGAATGCTCTCCCGCTGAGCTAACCGCCCTACCGCCGGAAGCTCGTTCCGGGAAGGTGGCCGGGATATAGATTGCCACGACGGACCAAGTCAAGCCGGGCCGACCGCTTATACCACGGGATTGTGAATTGCGCGTTTCGGGTCTATCGGTCAGATAGATCGCCCACCTTACGAAACGCCCGTTATGCCAAGCGATACAGTCCTCGGCGCGGAGACCACCTCCCGCGCGCCTGCCCCCGCCTACCGCATCACCGCCCTGATCGTCGCCAGCGCGCTGTTCATGGAACAGCTCGATGCCACAGTGCTCGCGACGGCGCTGCCAACCATGTCGAAGAGTTTCGGCGTATCGCCGCTCGACATGAGCGTGGCCTTGACCGGCTATCTGCTCAGCCTCGCCGTCTTCATCCCGGCGAGCGGCTGGATCGCCGACCGCTTCGGCGCGCGAAACGTCTTTGGCGCCGCGATCGCGATTTTCATGGCCGGCTCGCTGCTCTGCGCCCAGGCCCACAGCCTGCCCTTCCTGGTGTTCGCGCGGGTGCTGCAGGGGCTCGGCGGCGCCATGATGGTTCCGGTCGGACGGCTCGTCATCCTGAAGAGCGTCCCGCGCGCCGATTTCGTCTCGGCGATGGCCTGGGTGATGGTGCCGGCGCTGATCGGCCCGGTAATCGGCCCGATGGTCGGCGGCTTCATCGTCACCTATCTCGACTGGCGCTGGATCTTCTACGTGAACCTGCCGCTCGGCGTGATCGGCATCCTGCTCGCCAGCCACTACATCGACAATGTGCGCGAGGAGATCCGACGGCCGTTCGACGTCATCGGCCTCTTCCTGTCGGGCACGTCGCTCGCCTCGCTTCTCTTCGCCTTCGAGACGGGCGGTCGCGGCGCGGCGTCGCCGCGCACGGCGCTGGTGCTGCTCGCCCTGGGCGTCGTCACCGGCGCGCTCTATATCGCCCATGCCCGCCGCCACGCCGCGCCGATCCTCGACCTGACGCTGATGCGGCTGAAGACGTTTCGCCTGTCCGTGCTCGCCGGCGGCCTGGCGCGCATCACCGCCGGCGCCATGCCCTTCCTGCTGCCGATGATGATGCAGCTCGGCTTCGGCATGTCGGCCGCCCATAGCGGCCTCGTCACTTTCGTCTCGGCCGCCGGCGCGATGGCGATGAAGGCCTCGGCCGCGCCGATCCTGCGCCGCTTCGGCTTCCGCAACACTCTGATCTGGAACAGCGTCGTCGCCAGCGCCTTCCTGGCGATCTACGCCACCTTCCGCCCGGACTGGCCCCTCGCCGCCATCTATGTCGTACTGCTGATCGGCGGCTTCTCGCAGTCGCTGCAGTTCACCGCCTACAACACGATCGCCTATGCCGAGGTCGAGCGTGACCGCATGAGCGCGGCTACCAGCTTCTACACCACCATGCAGCAGATGATGCTGTCAGCCGGCATCTGCGTGTCGGCGGCGGTGCTCCACATGGCAGTGGCGCTGTCCGGCCGCGAAACGCCGGTGATGGCGGATTTCTCGGCCGCCTTCCTCACAGTCACCAGCATCTCGCTGCTCGCCGCCTTCGTCTGCGCCCGGCTGCCGCGCGACGCGGGCGATGACCTGACCGGTCGTGCGCCGGCCGAGGACGCAGCGCACTGAGGGCTGGAAGCTGGCCGGACCTGCGACAGATTCGGCACGAGCGGTGGATATTGCTTCCACGGGGATGCAGGCTAGAGTGGGCTGGTTTACGATCCAAAGCGCTTTGGGAAGACCTCCGTCACCCCGGCCTCCCTCCATCCGGGGCCCCAGGGCAAATACCGAAATCGCATGCGCCGGACGGCCGGCGCGCCAAGGAACCGTCTAGGGAGACCAAGGTCATGACGATCCGCGTTGTTGTCTGGGGCGAGAACGTCCACGAGCAGGAAAACGAAGTCGTCCGGAAGATCTATCCGGAAGGCATGCACACCACGATCGCCAAGGGCCTGGACGAGGACCCCGTCATCGAGGTTTCGACCGCGACGCTGCAGGAGCCGGAGCACGGCCTGACCGAGAAGCGCCTGGCGGAGACAGACGTGCTGATTTGGTGGGGCCACAAGGCGCATGGCGAGGTTTCCGACGCCGTCGTCGAGCGCGTCGCCAAGCGCGTCTGGGAAGGCATGGGCCTGATCGTCCTGCATTCCGGCCACTTCTCGAAGATCTTCAAGCGCCTGATGGGCACCCCCTGCTCGCTCAAGTGGCGCGAGGCCGGCGAGCTCGAGCGCGTCTGGGTGATCAACCGCAACCACCAGATCGCTCAAGGCCTGTCCGACTATTTCGAGATCGAGC
Organism: Kaistia sp. MMO-174; assembly: GCF_037147815.1. Lineage (NCBI taxonomy): Bacteria > Pseudomonadati > Pseudomonadota > Alphaproteobacteria > Hyphomicrobiales > Kaistiaceae > Kaistia > Kaistia sp. MMO-174. The sequence continues at coordinate 641,329 of NZ_JBBCUO010000002.1, forward strand.
AGACCGAGATGTACGGGGAGCCCTTCACGGTTCCGGAGCCGCAGGAGACGGTCTTCGTCACCTGGTATGAAGGCGGCGAAGTGTTCCGCTCGGGCCTGACCTGGCAGCGCGGCGGCGGCAAGATCTTCTATTTCTCGCCCGGCCACGAGACCTACCCGATCTATTACAACGCCGACGTCAAGCAGGTGCTGAAGAACGCCGCCAAGTGGGCCTACAACCCCGCTCCGGCCTGGGTCGGCATCGAGAAGGCGCCGAATACCCCGGCCGACCAGGCCCCGAACGGCCCGCTCACCATCAAGGGCGAAACGCTGCACAAGCGCGGCGAAGAAGGCTTCCACTAAGCCAGAAGGCGATGGCAACGGACCGCCGGCCGTCTCCCCAAGGGACGCCGGCGCGATCGCGCAGGGTTCGCCCTTCCTGCCCCGGCCGCCATCGCCCTCTTCCTTTCGGAAGATAGTCCCTCGCCTGCCCCCTCGGGACCCGATCCCGCAAGCCAAGTCACCCAAGAGCGATCATCATGGTCAAGATTCTCATCCTCGGAACCGGCAGCATGGCCGCCAACCATGCCGTGGCCTTCAAGGCCGCGCCGGGCGCCTCCGTCGTCGCCGCCGTCGAGACCGATGCCGAGCGCCGCGCCGCCTTCGGCAAGGAACACGGCATCACCAACCTGTTCGCCGATCTCGATGCGGCGATCGCCTGGGGCGAGTTCGACGCCGCCACCAACGTGACGCCGGACGCCGTCCACTACGCCACGACGATGAAGCTGCTCGCCGCCGGCAAGCATGTGTTCTGCGAGAAGCCGCTGGCGACCGACTACCCGCACGCCCTCGAAATGGCCGAGACGGCCGAGGCCAAGGGCGTCATCAACATGGTCAATCTGACCTACCGCAACTCGCCCGCGCTGCAGAAGGCGCGCGAGCTGGTCGCGGCCGGCAAGATCGGCAAGATCCGCCATGTCGAGGCCTCCTATCTGCAGAGCTGGCTGGTCGGCAAGCAGTGGGGCGACTGGCGCACCGAGTCGCGCTGGCTCTGGCGCCTGTCGGAAGAACACGGCTCCAAGGGCGTGCTGGGCGACATCGGCGTCCACATCGTCGACTTCGCCTCGTTCGGCGCCGATAGCGACGTCACCACCGTCGAAAGCCGCCTGAAGACCTTCCACAAGGCGGATGGCGACCAGATTGGCGAATACAAGCTCGACGCCAACGACTCGGCGATCATGATGACCGAATTCGCCAATGGCGCGATCGGCACCATCACGGCCACCCGTTTCGCCACCGGCCACGCCAACGACCTGACGCTGCTCCTGTTCGGCACCGAGGGCGCGCTCGAGGTGAAGACAGACGGCAAGGCTTCGTCGCTGAAGATCTGCACCGGCGCCGACATCGACACCCAGACCTGGAAGCCGGTCGAGTGCCCGCCGGTCGTCACGACCTACGAGCGCTTCGTCAAGGCCTGCAACTCGGGCGTCAACGGCGACCCGAGCTTCCGCCGGGCCGCCGAGATCCAGCGCATCCTGGACCTCTGCTTCGACCAGGACGTCGCTCGCGGCAAGAAGATCGGCTGATCGTCCCATCCGACTGGAAACGACCGAGATCGGCCCGGCTTTGCCCGGGCCGATCGCATTTTGGCGGCAATTTTCGCGCCCAATGCGCCCGTTTTGGTGTTGCGGCGCCGACACGCGATCCGCAAACCCTGCGCGGCGGACTTGTAATCCGGGACGTCGCAGCTATAAAAAGCGCCTCTTCAACTCCGAGCACGGGGGATTTGCATGGCATCGCTGCATATGATCGTCGCCCCGGTAAAGCCGGTTTCGGGTTTTCCCCGCAGCTAATTCGGACGTTCCGCGGGCCTTGCCCCGGTTCCTTTCCGCGGCTCTCTGAGAACCCGCCCCTTCGATACCAGACCGTTTAGCCGCGAGCCCGCGCACCGATTGCGTGTCGCTCGCAGTTCATTTTTCTCCTTTTTCGGGACCGGATCGGCGTCTTCGACGCGTCCGGATTGCCATCATGACTCGATTCAGATTTCCCCGCTTCCGCATCCGATGGCGGGCCAACGCCTTCTCCGACGTTCTGGGCTTCACCTTTGCGCACTGGCGCAAGCAGCCGCTGCTGATCGCCGGCCTCGCCGCGACCATGCTGACGGCGACGCTCGCCGACGTGCTGCTGCCGCTCTATGCCGGCCGCCTCGTCGACGCCATTGCCAGCGGATCGACCGACCGCGACGCGGCGCTTTCGGCGGCGCTTTCCGCTTTCGGCGCACTGATGGCGCTCGGCGTCGGCATGATGGCGCTGCGCCATTGCGGCTTCCTCGCCATCATCCGGCTGACGCTGAACATGATGACGGACATCGCGGGCGACGCGTTCCACCGCGTGCAGCGCTTCTCGACCAACTGGCATGCCAACGCGTTCGCCGGCTCGACCGTGCGCAAGATCACGCGCGGCATGTGGGCGCTCGATCTGCTGAACGATACGCTGCTGCTGGCGCTGCTGCCTTCGCTCGCCATGCTGGTCGGCACCACCATCCTGCTCGGCTCCTACTGGCCGGTGATGGGCCTCATCATCGCCGCCGGCTCGCTGCTCTACATCGGCATGACGGTGTCGCTATCGCTGTTCTACGTGGCACCAGCGGCAAGCCTCGCCAACCAGTGGGACACCAAGCTCGGCGGCGCGCTCGCCGACGCGGTCTCCTGCAACGCGGTCGTCAAGGCGTTCGGCGCCGAGGCGCGCGAGGATGCGCGCCTGTCTCGCGTCGTCGCCAAGTGGCGCTCGCGGACATCGCGCACCTGGATCCGCGGCACCAACAACGGCACCGCGCAGGGCATCCTGCTGGTGCTGCTGCGCGGCGCGATCATCGGCACCGTGCTGCTGCTCTGGTGGCATGGCCAGGCGACGCCGGGCGACGTCACCTTCGTGCTGACGGCCTTCTTCCTGCTGCAGGGCTATCTGCGCGATGTCGGCGTGCACATCCGCAACCTGCAGCGCTCGGTCAACGACATGGAGGAACTGGTCGCCCTGCACGCGCAGCCGCTCGGCATCGAGGACAGGCCCGACGCCCGGCCGATGACGGTCGGCGCCGGCGAGATCCGCTTCGAGGACGTCACCTTCCACTATGCCGGCCATGAAACGCCGCTCTACAAGGACTTCGACGTCACGATTCAAGCAGGCGAGAAGATCGGCCTGGTCGGCCATTCCGGCTCGGGCAAGACGACCTTCGTCAAGCTGATCCAGCGTCTCTACGACGTCACGGACGGCCGAATCATGATCGACGGGCAGGACATCGCCCATGTCACGCAGTCCTCGCTGCGCGGCGAGATCGCGATCGTCCAGCAGGAGCCGATCCTGTTCCATCGCTCGCTGGCCGACAACATCGCCTATGCCCGGCCCGGTGCCTCGATGGCCGAAATCATCGCGGCGGCGAAGCTCGCCAATGCACATGACTTCATCGAACGCCTGCCGCAGGGCTACGCCACGCTGGTCGGCGAACGCGGCGTCAAGCTCTCGGGCGGCGAACGCCAGCGCGTGGCGCTTGCCCGCGCCTTCCTGGCCGACGCGCCGATCCTGATCCTCGACGAGGCGACGTCGAGCCTCGATTCGGAATCGGAGGCGCTGATCCAGGAGGCGATGGAACGGCTGATGGAAGGCCGCACGGCGATCATCATCGCCCACCGCCTGTCAACGGTGCGCTCGCTCGACCGGCTGCTCGTCTTCGACCGCGGCACGATCGCGGAAGAAGGCACACATGAGGAACTCGTGCGCCTCGACAACGGCATCTATCGCAAGCTGTTCGAACGGCAGGCGATGGACCTCGCGCGAGGCCTCGCGGCCTGACGAAGCAGATGGGCCGGCAGCATGCCGGCCCATCCCAGCTCTAAGGGCTATCGACCGGCCGGGCGGCAGCCTGCTCCGGGCGCGTGACGATCCAGAGCGCGCAGGCCAGCATGCCGGCCGCCACCAGCAGGCCAAGCCACCAGGACGGCTGCGCGCCCCACCAGAAGCCGGCATAGCCGAGCGCGATGCCGCCGCAGGCCAGCCACTTCGCCTTGCGCGGGATTGCGCCATTCTCGCGCCAGGCGCGCAGGACGGGGCCGAATTTCGGATGGTTCAGCATCCAGGCCTCGAGCCGCGGCGACGATTTGCCGAAGCTCCATGCGGCCAGGATGAGGAAGACGGTCGTCGGCATGACGGGCAGCAGCGCGCCGATGATGCCAAGCGCCACGAAGAAGAAGCCGAGCACGATATATGCCGCCCGTCGGCCGGCATGCAGCACCGAACGGGGGCGCGCTCCTCGTTCCGGCGCCGAGTTGGGATTGTCCTGGTTCAATTCAGCTTTGCCCGGTGGCCTGTCCGCGCGTTCGCGCCGGCGCTTTCCCGGCGAATGGCATGCGTCGGCCTATCAGGCAAGATAGCCGGCGACGTTTGCACGCCCCAAGCGCCATCCTTGCAACGGAGGTGGGGCCGCAGCCCGCGCGTCCCTATCCGGCGGTAGCGGCTCCCGGCAGGGGGCGGCTCACCAGCTCCGCCGCAGCACGGTTGGCCTTGTCGAGCGCTACCGCCAGAAGATCGTCGCCAGCAAGGCTCGCCGCGAGCATGCCGATGAACGCATCGCCGGCGCCATGCGTGCTGACCAGCTTGACCTTGATCGCCGCGATGGCGATTTCCTCGCCCGAAGCCGTGACGCAGGCGACGCCCTCCCCGCCGGCGGTCACGACGGCGACTGGATAACTTCGCGAAAGGATCCTCGCCGCAGCCAGCGCACCTTGGAGGCTCTCGACGACCGGCACACCGGCGAGCAATTCCGCCTCGATCGCGTTGACGACGATGATGTCGACGGCCGCCGCGAGCGCCGGTGACGGTATGCGTCCGGGCGCCGCGTTCAGGATCACCCGGGCGCCCGCCCGCTTCGCCGCCTGGGCGGCGGCGACATTGGCGGCATCTGGCACCTCGTTCTGCAGCACGAGGACGGCTGCTGCGGCAAAGGCATCCTGCGCCGCCGCAACGTCCCGCTCCGACAGCATCAGGTTGGAGCCGGAAACAATCACCGCGCCATAGTCGCCCTCGCCGTCAAAAATAGCGACGCTCATGCCGCTCGATCCGCCGGAGATGACACGGACGAAGCGACGATCCACGCCCTGATCGTCAAGGTTCTGCAGTAGCGTCCGGCCGAAGTCGTCGGCCGCGACGGCGCCGACCATGACGCAGCGCGCGCCCGCCTCCACCACCGCGACGGCCTGGTTTCCGCCCTTGCCGCCGCATTTCGGCTGCCAGGACTGGCCGGCGATCGTCTCGCCCTTGCGCGGGCGCGCCGGGCCGCGGACGATGATGTCATAGTGCAGGCTGCCGAAGACGACGACCGCGGGCGCGCTCTGGTTCATGGAGTTCGGTCTTTCCGATTGGCGGCGACGGCCGACATGGTCTTTTCGAGATTCCGCTCGGCCCGCTGGTAATCCCGCTGCGCGACGGCGACGAAGACGGCGTCGAGGATGTTGAGCTGCGCAATGCGGGCGGCGGCGTTCTCGCCCATCAACGGCGAGCCGAGCGCGGTAGAGCACAGCACGATTTCGGCCTGGCGGGCGAGCGGCGAGCGGTCGTAGTTGGTGATGGCGAGCGTGCGGGCGCCGTTCCGCCGCGCCAGTTGCAGCGCCTCGATCACCGCGGCCGTGTTGCCGGAATGCGAGAAGCCAATCGCGATGTCGCGCTCGCCGAGCAGCGCCGCCGACATCAGCATCATGTGCGCGTCGTCATGGACGCTGGCGCGCAGGCCGATGCGGAGGAACTTGTGGGCGACGTCGCGCGCGATCTGCGCCGACCCGCCGACGCCATAGAAATCCCTCTGGCGGGCGCCGTAGATCGCTTCGACGGCGCGATCGAACGCGTCGAGATCGAGGATCGCCAGCGTCTCCTCCAGTGCACGGATCGAGGTGCGGAACACCTTCTGGACGATCTCGCGCGACGTATCTTCCGGCGACACTTCCTGGTGCATGGCGGCGGCCGGCAGGCGGTTATATTGCGAGAGCGCCGAACGGAGGCCGCGATAGCCGTCGAAGCCAAGCTTCTTGGCAATCTTGACCACCATGGCCTCGGAAACGCCGGTCGAGTCGGCGATCGCCTTCAGCGCCGTATCCGGCCCGAAATCGCGCATGGCGAGGACGGATTCCACGACATGCGCCTCGCGGGGCGTCAGCGACGGCAACATCATGCGGATGCGCGGGCCGACAGAATTCGGGTTTGCGTCGTCGAGGGTCATCCGCGTTCTTTCTGAGCCCGCCACAAGACGTCGCGATCAGTTCGCCGGCGCCAGCATCGCCTCCTGCACGATGGCGTTCGACGCGACGGCGTCCTGGCGATCGATCGCCTCGCCGAGGCGGTTGTCGCGTTCCAGCCGGTCGACGACCTCCAGCATGCGGCGCACGGTGCGGATGTTCACCTCGCATTCGCGCACCGGGTCCAGCCCGGTCATGTCAGGGAACGTGTCGAAATAGATCGCGCCATCATAGCCGTCGCGCCGGATCTGGCGCAGCAGTTCGATCGTCTGCACCGAATGGACCGCGCCGACCATCAGCCCGTCATCGCGCTTGGCATAGCCGTCATTCAGATGCACACCGAGCAGGCGGCTGTGGCGGGCAATCAGCGCCGCCGCGAAGGCGGGCTGCTCGTCGGCATAGAGCACATGCGCGAAATCGAGCGTCACGCCCAGATTGGGCGCTCCGGCCTCCCGGATCGCCAGCAGCGTCGTCGCGCAATCCGGCATCAGGCTGTAGGCGCGCGGCTCGTTCGGCTTGTATTCGATGCTGATGAGACAGTCCGGATCATGCGCACATACTTCACGAATCCCATAGATTTCGTGATCCCAGAGCCGGTCATAGTCGGCCTGGAACGCATAGTCGAAACCGTCCTGGCCCAGCCAGATGGTCATCAGGTTCGATCCGGCCGCGCGCGCCGCGTCGATGCCTCGCCTGGTGAGATCGATTGCCTCACGGCGCACTGCGGCATCCGGATTGGTGAATGCGCCCAGCTTGAACGCCGGATTGGTGTAGTAGCGCATGGCGAAGCCATTGATCGCCAGCCCCATATCGCCAAGCTTGCTCGCCAGTTCACGCGGATCCTCGCCGACATGATCGGGATAGTTCAGGTCGAGATCCGTGAGCCCGTCCACCCGGGCCGCCCTTGCCGCCATCTGCAGCACGCTCGGCTTCCCCTTCTGGTCCGGCCATTCCGCCTCGGCGCGCGAGGCAAAGGAGTTCAGGCGAGTGGCGAAGCGCAAGCTGTTCACGGCGAAACCCTGCATGACGAGGCGAGTGAAGGAAGTTCACATATTAGTCAATATTTGTAAAGTTTCGGCTCGATCGTGAGGCGGTTGGACAGGGCGCCGGTGCACCGCGATCATGCCGCTGCCTGCAATCAGGGCTGGTCTGCCGGCACTCGGCCGCTATCATCCCGGCCTCCACCACGACGGCACCCCTGCCCCTTACCCCACGAGGCACCGATGACCCGACTGACCGCCAAGGACTTCCATCCCGAGCTGCTGGAGCTCTACGATTTCTACGCGCATGGGAGGATCACCAAGCGGGAATTCCTCGACAGGGCCGCGAAATTCGCGATCGGCGGCGTCACCGCCGCCTCGATCCTGGCCACGATGAGCCCCAACTACGCCTTGGCCGAGCAGGTCTCGTTCACCGATCCCGACATCGTCGCGGAATACATCACCTACCCCTCGCCCAACGGTCATGGCGAGGTGCGCGGCTACCTCGTCCGGCCGGCCAAGGCCGAGGGCAAGCTGCCGGCGGTCGTCGTCGTGCACGAGAATCGCGGCCTCAACCCCTATATCGAGGATGTGGCGCGCCGCGTCGCCAAGGCCGGCTTCATCGCGCTCGCACCGGACGGCCTCACCTCGAAGGGCGGCTATCCCGGCAATGACGAGAAGGGTCGCGAACTGCAGCAGCAGGTCGACCCCAAGAAGCTGATGAACGACTTCTTCGCGGCAATCGAATTCCTGATGAAGGACGAGCGCACCACCGGCAAGGTCGGCATCACCGGCTTCTGCTATGGCGGCGGCGTCGCCAATGCCGCCGCGGTCGCCTATCCCGAGCTTGGCGCCGCCGTGCCATTCTATGGCCGCCAGGCGAAGGCCGAGGACGTGCCTCGCATCAAGGCGCCGATCCTGCTCCACTATGGCGAGCTGGATACACGGGTGAACGAAGGCTGGCCGGCCTATGAGGCGGCGTTGAAGGCCAACGGCAAGACCTACGAGGCCTATATCTACCCCGGCGCCAATCACGGCTTCCACAACGACTCGACGCCGCGCTACGACGAAGCTGCCGCCGACCTCGCCTGGCGGCGGACGATCGACTGGTTCAAGAAGTACCTGGCCTGACGATCCGGCAGTTTCGCGCCGGCCGATGCCGACACGGCACGGCGCCCCATCCGGCGCCGGGCCTTCTTTGTTGCTGACGTCGGTGCAGGCGTCCTAGACGGCGACGCCCTGCACCGCCGCGGCCAGCGGCTCGAGCGCCGCCATCTCGGCCGCGCTCAGGCGGATCGACGCGGCGGCGAGGTTCTGTTCGAGCCGGCTGCGCTTGCGCGTTCCCGGGATCGGCACCGTCCTTGCCTCAAGGCTGTCGGCACGGGTGTAGAGCCAGGCCAGCGCCAGTTGCGCCGCCGTCACGCCCCTTGCTGCCGCGATCCGCTAGATCTTCATGACCAGTTGCATGTTCGCGTCCCGGTTCTCGCCGGCGAAGCGCGGGAAGGACTGCCGCGCATCACCTGCCGTCAGGACGCTCGCAAAGGCCTGCCCGGTCAGCATGCCGCGGCCGAGCGGCGAATAGGGCACGACCGTCACGCCCAGTTCGGCCGCGGCGGGCACCACGCCCGCCTCGATGCCGCGCGTGAAGATCGACCATTCCGACTGCAGCGCCGCGATCGGATGGATCGAGGCCGCCTCGCGCAGCTCGGTCTCGGAAACCGAGCAGAGGCCGAGCCAGCGCACCTTGCCGGCCGCGACGAGATCGGCCATCGCGCCGATCGAGTCCGCCAGCGGCACGGCCTCGTTCCGGCGATGCATATAGTAGAGATCGATGACCTCGACGCCGAGGCGCCTCAGCGAGCGCTCTACGGCCGCGCGGATGTATTCCGGCCGGTTGTCGAGGCTCCAGTCGTCCGGATTTTCGGGCGTGCGGCTGTAGCCGAACTTGGTGGCGATCAGCGCCTCGCCGCGATGGGCGCGGAAGAAGGGCGCGAGGAATTCCTCATTGGCGCCCACGCCATACATGTCGGCGGTGTCGAACAGCGTCACGCCCCGTTCGATCGCCAGCTCTAGCGTCGCACGGGACTCAACCTCGTCGGTCGCGCCATAGAACTCGCTCATGCCCATGCAGCCGAGCCCCTGGGTTCCGATCCACGGACCCTTCGGGCCGAGTTGCACCTGGGGCAGCGTTTCGATCTTGCTTGTCATCGGGGACTCCATTTTCTGACAAGCCAGACCTATAAGTATAGACCATACTCCATGGTCAAGGGTCTAAAATGCTGATCTCCGAATTTGCGCGCGCCTGCGGGCTGCCGCTCGACACCATCCGCTTCTACATCTCCAAGGGGCTGCTGAAACCCGAGCGGAGCCTCAAGGGCGGCTCGAACCCCTATCAGATCTTTCGCGAGGAGGACGTCACCGCCGCCCGGATGATCCGCCTGCAGCAGACGCTCGGCTATTCGCTCGGCGAGATCCAGGCGCTGAACGACGAGTACCGCGCGGGCGAAGGCTCGTCCGAACGGACGATCGAGATCCTCGAATCGCAGATCCAGCGGCTCGAGACCCGCAAGGCCGCAATGGACACGGCGCTTTCCTTCCTGCGCGGCAAGGTCGAATGGGTGAAGGCGGGCAAGCCCGCCGACGCCCCGCGACTCGAAGACTACCAGTGCTGAGCCGAGCGCAGCTCCGCCAGCCCCTCCTCCCGCGACATGACCGGCGCATAGCCGAGTTCCCGCCGCGCCTTGCCGATATCCAGCGTGATCTCGACCGCCGATGTGGCATAGGCCTGCAGCGTCAGCGGCGGCTTGATCCTGCCGCCGGATAGGGTGGCCGCGACATCGCCGAGCGAGGCGACGACGCGCAGCAGGCGGCGGGGAACCGTCTTGCCGGTCGGCACGATTCCCTGCGTTTCGAGCAAGCGCGACACGAACGCGCGAAATGCGACCGGCTCGCCGTCGGAGACGAAATAGACTTCGCCGGCCCGCCCCTTGCGCAGGGCGAGTTCGACAGCGACGGAAAGATTGGCGATGTGGGTGGTCGAGGTGAGATAGCCGCCACCATCGATCCAGGCGAACTTGCCCGAACGGGCCGCGGCGCAGAGCTGCGGCAGCGCCGTCGTGTCGTCGCGGCCCCAGACCAGGCGCGGGCGCAGCACGACCACCTCGAAGCCGGGACCGCCGGCCGCGAGCGCCATGCGTTCTGCCGCCGCCTTGCTGCGCGAATAATTGCCGGCGGGCCTGCGCGGCAATGGCGCGGTCTCATCGACATGCACAAGCGGCCGCCCGTCGGCGAGGACGGATTCGGTGCTGATCAGGATTCCTCGGCGAAGGCCGGCGGCGCGCGCGGCCTCGAACACGACCCGTGTCCCCTCCTGGTTGACGCGGGTCTGCTCGCCGCTGCCCGGACCATGATCGGTATCGGCGGCCGCGTGGATGAGAACGTCGCACCCGGCCATCCCGGCGCCGATGTCCGGGTTCAGCAGATCGCCAAGCCACGGCTTGGCGCCGAGGGCGCGGACGCGCTCGGCCGATCCGGCGCTGCGAACCAGCGCGACGACCTCGACATCGCGCCGGGAAAAATAACGAATGAGATTGCGCCCGACATAGCCGCTTCCACCGGTCAGGAAGATCCGCCGAAGCAGGGCGAGTTTCTCCGTTGCCCCGTCGAGTGGGGCAGCCGTCAGCATGGTCATGATGTCAAACCTTGGAAGAATGGGTCTCAGAGAGACGTGTCGGGGAGATCGGCCTCTTCCGGCACGGCGGTGACGAGCCAGTTGATTTCCCGGAGGATCCGGTCGCGCTCGTCGCGGGCGAAGTGGTGGAGGTCCAGATATTCGAGGAATTTGAGCCCCTCGAGGGCCAGATAGGCTAGCAGCGCGCCCCGCTCGGACGGGGACGTCTGCCGGATCCTGGCGATGGTTTCGGCCTGGTTGGTCCGCATCTTCGAGCGCAGCGCATCGTCGAGCGTCAGGGCAGCGCTCAGATTGAGCGCCACGGCCCGGAACGCCTCGGGCGGCGGTTCCGCTGCGGCGACGATGCGTCCCCGGATCGCCGGGCCAGGCCCCTCCGGAAGGCCCGCCTCTATGCCCGCATGATGCTCGTTGTCGCGCTCGAAGGCACGATCGACGACAGCCTCGATCAGGGCCTGCTTGGATTTGTAGTCATAGATCACGCTGGCCTTGCTGATCCCTGCCTCGGCCGCGACGGCGTCCAGCGTGAGGTTCACGGCGCCGCTGCGCCCCACCACCCGCTCGGCGGCGTCGAGAATAGCCTGCTGATCGATCACGCGCTTCCGGGCCATCTGTTTGGTCCAATTAATTACCGACTGGATGGTTATTAATTGGACAAGGCGCCTGTGTCAATTCTCCGCCAATGCTATTGCCGGCTCCCGAGAACCGGCAAAGGCCCGACGGCAGCCGTTCCGGTGGAACGGAGCCCGGATCGTGCGCATTCTCGTTCTAGTTCCAAAGTTGAGACGACAACGGAGAGCGAAGCGGTCACCACCCGCATGACCCGGCAGCGGGGCGCCTCAGTCCGAAGCAATCGGAAAAATCGACATCGAGCGAACGCCCCATGTCGAAATCGCGTGTCTACATTCGTCGTTTGAGCAGCCCGGCGCGATCGGGTCGACATCAAGGACAAGCAATGGCTATTGCGAAGAACACGATCTGCGTCTGGTACGACAAGGACGCCGAGGAAGCCGCCCGCTTTTACGCCAAGACCTTTCCAGATAGCGCGGTCCATGCCGTGCACAGGGCGCCCAGCGACTATCCCTCCGGCAAGGCGGGCGACGTGCTGACCGTCGATTTCACCGTCGCCGGCATTCCCTGCATGGGCCTGAACGGCGGCGACATGTTCAAGCACAGCGAGGCCTTCTCGTTCCAGATCGCGACCGACGACCAGGCAGAGACCGATCGCTACTGGAACGCCATCGTAGGCAATGGCGGCCAGGAAAGCGCCTGCGGCTGGTGCAAGGATAAGTGGGGCATCTCCTGGCAGATCACGCCCCGTGCGCTGACCGATGCGATGGCGGCTGGTGGCGCCGAGGCGAAGCGCGCCTTCGAGGCGATGATGGAAATGGGCAAGATCGACATCGCCAGGATCGAGGCGGCCCGGCGGGGCTGAGTCGACGTCCCGTCCGCCCCGGACAGGGCCGAAGTGAGGCGCACATCCCATACAGCCGCCACTCCGGCCGAATTCGCGCGGGATGCGGCGGGAGGGTGACATCGGAACACAATCTCCGCGTGTTATGGCTCGACTACCGATTCCGTTGACGCGAGAGGCATTTTTTTTCCAAGTGGACATCCCCCGGATCTTCAACATCAGCGAAAGCGCCCATCGCATCCACAACCCGTTCACGCCCGACAAGCTCGCGACGCTCGGGGCGGCGCTGCGCCTCGAACCAGAGACGCGCATCCTCGACCTCGGCAGCGGATCAGGCGAGATGCTCTGCACCTGGGCCCGCGACTACGGGGTCTGCGGCACGGGTATCGACATGAGCCCGCTGTTCACCGAGCAGGCCAGACAGCGGGCTGACGAACTCGGAGTCGCGGATCGGGTCGCGTTCATCCACGGCGATGCCGCCGGCTACGTCTCCGAAGGCGAGGTCGATATCGCCGCCTGCCTCGGCGCCACATGGATCGGCGGTGGTGTCGCCGGCACCACCGCTCTCCTCGCGAAGAGCCTCCGTCCGGGAGGGCTGATCCTCATCGGCGAACCGTACTGGCTGCGCCTGCCGCCGACCGAGGACATCGCCAGGGGATGCCTCGCCGGTTCGATTTCCGATTTTCTCCTGCTGCCGGAACGGCTCGCGTCATTCCGCGAGCTCGGCTTCGACGTGGTGGAAATGGTTCTGGCGAACCAGGACAGCTGGGACCGATATGAAGCGGCGAAATGGCTGACGATGCGCCGTTGGCTCGACGCGAACCCCCACGACGAGTTCGCTGCCGTCGTCCGGGGCCAACTCACTACGGAACCGGAACGTTACGCCACCTTCACACGCGAATATCTCGGCTGGGGCGTATTTGCCCTTATGAGGCACTAGGTCTCTAGAGCGCTTTCGAGTGATGTGGATACCGGTTCGCGTGAAGGAAACGTGACAAAGCAAAAGGCTAGATCGTTTCGGCGTTTCCGTGAAACGCTGAAATGATCTTGGTTTTGGCCCCTCCTGACGGGCGCTTTTCCTGCCGCGGCCATGGGGGCTTGTCGCCGCTCGCCTTTCGGCGTAGACGCGTTGCGCCGCGAAAAGCGACCGCTTCCCTTGATCCGCCCGATGGCGGAGCAAACAGGTGGACGAATGAACGTCCAGGCGGTCAAGCACACGCCGACCATGATGTCTGCCGCATGGTCCGGCCAGCGTCTCCCAGACCCGTAACGCCTGATCGTCAGGCCTCATCGCAAGCCATCGGCGCCGCGCGCGGCGCAGCCGGCCTGCGCGCAACGGAACGCGCCATGACCCGTCCCCTGCTCGTCATCTTCACCGCCATCGTCCTCGATGCCGTCGGCATCGGCCTCATCTTCCCGATCCTGCCTTCGCTGCTCCAGGAGGTCACGCACGCCGACAATGTCGCGCCGCTGATCGGCATCATGACCGCGCTCTACGCGGTGATGCAGTTCGTGTTCGCGCCCGTGCTCGGCTCGCTGAGCGACCGGCTCGGCCGGCGGCCCGTGCTGCTGATCTCGCTAGCCGGCGCCGCCATCAACTACCTGTTCCTCGCCTTCGCGCCCAATCTCTGGATGCTGCTGCTCGGGCGCGCCATCGCTGGCCTCACCAGCGCCAACATCTCGGTCGCCACCGCCTACATCACCGACATCACGCCCGAGGACCAGCGTGCCCGCCGTTTCGGCCTGTTCAATGCCATGTTCGGCATCGGCTTCATCGTCGGGCCGGTCCTTGGCGGCGCGCTGGGCGACAGCTGGGTGCGCCTTCCCTTCCTCGCCGCCGCCGCGCTCAACGCCTGCAACCTCCTGCTCGCCTTTCTCGTCCTGCCGGAGTCGCACACGCCGACCCGCGAGAAGATCGACTTCGGCGCGCTCAATCCGTTTGCGCCGCTGCGCTGGGTGTTCTCGGTGAAGAGCCTGCTGCCGATCATCCTCGTCTTCTTCATCTTCAGCGCCACCGGCGAGGCCTATGGCACCTGCTGGGCACTCTGGGGCAAGGAGGCGTTCCAATGGAACGGACTCTGGATCGGCCTGTCACTCGGCGCCTTCGGCATCTGCCAGAGCCTCGTGCAGGCCTTCCTGCCGGGTCCGGCCGTGAAGCTTCTCGGCGAGCGCGGGGCGGTGCTGGCCGGCATAGCCGGCGTCTCGATCGCGCTTGTCGTCATCTCGTTTGCCAACGAGGGCTGGATCGTCTTCGCGATCATGCCGCTCTTCGCGCTCGGCGGCATCGGCGCGCCGGCGCTGCAATCGATGGCGACGCGTCAGGTCGACAAGGACCGGCAGGGCCAGTTCCAGGGCGTGCTGATGTCCGCGGTCAGCCTCGCCTCGATCGTCGCACCGCTCGGATTCTCGACCGTCTACCTGCTGGTGCGGGCGCAATGGCCCGGCGCGGTCTGGCTGTCGGTCGTCGCCGTCTACGCCGTCGCCGTGCCGCTCGTCCTCGGCTTGCGCACGACGAAACCGGGTTTCGGGGCTGCTTCGGCCGACTGAGCCCGCGCAGGGCCCTTGCAAGAGGGCTCCGAGCGGAGAATAGTCGGGCAGGATCGCCATACAGCACCGGAATTGGTCGTGTCGTTCATCACACAACCGGTTGTCGCGCTATTCCTATGCCTTGCTCTCGGCTACCTGATCGGAAAGATCCGGCTCGGACCCATCCAGATCGGCGGCGTCTGCGGGACGCTGTTCGTCGCCCTGGCGCTGGGACAACTGGGCGTCACCATCTCACCGGACCTGAAGAACACCGCCTTCGCGCTCTTCATCTTTGCGCTCGGCTTCACCGCCGGTCCGCAGTTCTTCAACAGCCTTCGCGGCGGCTGGCGATACGGCATCCTCTCCTTCGTCGAGGTCGGGACCGTCATCGTTCTGCTTGCCGCCGCTATTCTCCTGTTCGGCCTCGACCACGGCACGGCATCGGGACTCTTCGCCGGCTCGGCGACGGAATCGGCCGTGCTCGGCACCGCCTCGGATGCGATCGCCCGCCTCGCCCTGCCGGCGGCGGAAATCGAACGCCTTCAGGCCAACATGGCCACGGCCTATAGCGTCACCTACCTGTTCGGCCTCGTCGCCATCGTCGTATTCACCACCCAGATCGGCCCACTATTGCTCCGGATCGACCTGCGCCAGGCCTCGGCCGAACTGGCCCGGGAGCTCGGCGCCGAGGATGACGACGCCGAGGACAACGGGACGCTGGAGATCGTCTCGCGCGCCTTCCGCGCCGGAGCGATCGCGGGCGGCACGGTCGGCGACTTCGAGAACAGCATCAACGGTGTCGTCACCATCACCCAGGTCGGCCGGGAGGGCGATTTCACCAAGGCGACGGTCGATCGGGCGCTGGAGCCCGACAATGTCGTCGTGATCGTCGGACGCCGGCGCGCCGTCATCGCCATTCGGGAGCGGCTGGGCGAGGAGGTCGCGCTGCCGGCACAGGACAACGCCCCGATGATCGAGCGCGAGGTTGTGCTGACCCGCCGCGAACTGATCGGGCTGCGCATCCGCGACCTCCGCCGGCTGGCCAGCGCCGAACAGCGCCGCGGCGTATTCATCCCGAACATCCGCAGGCTGGGCCAGTCCGTGCCCGCCCTGCCCGGCACCGAGTTGCAGCAGGGCGATATCCTGACGCTCTACGGCACCGACGAGGCCATCCAGCGCGCCGCGCCCGAGCTTGGCCACCTCTTGCCGGCGCGCTCGGTGACAGATTTCGTCACGCTCGGGCTCGGCATTGTCGCCGGCCTTCTGCTCGGCGAATTGAGCCTTCGCCTCGGCCCGCTCAACCTGACGCTCGGCACGGGCGGCGGCGCGCTCGTCGCGGGCCTCGTCCTCGGCTGGCTCCACATGCACCGGCCGCAATATGGCGCCATCCCGGCCGACACCGCCCAGTTCATGAAGGATTTCGGCCTCGCGACCTTCATCGCCGCCGTTGGCCTTTCCGTCGGGCCGGATGCCTTCGCGCTGCTGAGGGAATATGGCGTGGTGCTGCCGGTGCTTGCGATCCTGGTCTCGGCCCTACCGGCGCTGATCTCGCTCTATATCGGCCATTACCTGCTGCGGATCGAGGGGCCGATCCTGCTCGGTGCCATCGCCGGCCAGCATTGCAGCACGCCCTCGATCAGCGCGCTGGTGTCGCTGGCGGGCAATTCGACGCCGGTGATCGGCTATACCGTGACCTACGCGATCTCCAACGTCCTGCTGCCGCTGATGGGCCCGGTCGTCGTCGGCATGGTCGGGATGCTGCGCTGAGGCCGCCGCCGACGCGTCAGCGGCGCTTGTTGCCCTTCGGGCCCCGGAGCACCGGCGTCTTGGCGCGGTTCTCGTCCTGCAGCTTGCGCCAGCGGTCGAGACGGTCGGGGTCGAGATCGCCGGCCTGAATCGCCGCCTGCACGGCGCAGCCCGGTTCATGCTCATGCGTGCAGTCGCGAAAGCGGCAGTTCGGAGCCAATTCGGTGATCTCGGCGAAGAGCTGGTCGATTCCCTCCGCCGCGTCGCTCACATGCAGCGTCCGCATCCCCGGCGTATCGATCACCCAGCCGCCGCCGGCGATCCGGTGCAGCGAGCGCGAGGTGGTGGTGTGGCGCCCCTTGGCGTCGCTCTCGCGGATGCCTCCCGTCAGCTGCGGCGCATCCTGGTCGGGACCCGCCAGCGTGTTTAGCAGCGTCGACTTGCCGACGCCGGACGAGCCGATCAGCGCCACCGTCTGCCCTGCCCCGCACCAGCGCGCCAGCGTTGCCGCGGCCTCGGCGCTGCGGCCATCCAGCGTGACGCATTCGAGCCCGCGCTGCAGGCTCGCCACCTGGCTCGCATAGGCCTCGGCGTCCTCGGCCTTGTCGGCCTTGGTGAGCAGGATCACCGGATGCGTGCTGGCCTGGTTGGCGAGCGCCAGGTAGCGCTCCAGCCGCGCGACGTTGAAATCGGCATTGCAGGAGGTGACGATGAACAGCGTGTCGACATTGGCGGCCGTCAGCTGCGGAGTCGTCCCGCCCTCGACCCGCCGCTGCAGCAGGGTCCGCCGCTCGAGCCGACGATGGAGGAGGTCGGACCCGGGCTCGACCAGCACCCAGTCGCCCACCGCATATTCGCCGGTGTTGGTGTGCGGCGGCAGGACGAGACGGACAGGACCGTCGACGGAGATGGCGCTCATCCGCGCCCGGTGGACCGTCGCGATCCGCATCGGGACCAGACCGGCGTCGTCCGCTTCGATCTGCCCGGCGAAGAAATCCGACCAGCCCATGCCGGCGAGCGCGACCGGTTCGAACGCGGTCCCGCTCAAGATCCGGCCAAGCGGTAGGAGATCGCGATCATGGAAGCATCCCGGATAACAGAGGGGTAACGCCAGGCTAACGGAAATCGCGCTCGCGGCACGATATTTCGGCGCGACGCGGGATCTATAGAGCCCCGCCGCCGCCCGAGGCAAGCGGATCGACCAGTGCCTCGCCGACCCCAGTCCTCTCCCCGGCGATCAGGGCGTCCCAGACGATCGCGCCGCGAAATAGGCCTTCATCGCCTCGCTCGCCCGACGATGATGGCGGGCCAGCGCATCGATGGCGGTCGCCTCGTCGCGAACGCGGCAGGCAGCCAAGATCTCTCGATGCTCGTCCTGCCCCATGTCGCCTCCGACGGCGGCGAGGTGGAAGCGCAGGTGGCGGTCGGCCGAGGCAAGATGCTGTTCGGTCAGCGCGATCAGGCGGGGCAGGCCGGCCTGGGCGTAGAGCGTCATGTGGAAGCGGCGATTGAGCTCGCCCATGCGGCCGGGATCCTGCTCCTGGTCGATTTCGGCCAGCAGATCCTCGGCGATCTCGAAATCCTCTTCCGTCAGGTTCGGGATCGACAGGCGGAGCGCCTGGGGTTCGAGCGCGGCGCGGATGGCATAATTGTCCATCGCATCGAGCAGGGTGATCTGCACGACGACGGCGCCGCGATGCGGCTCGAAATCGACGAGCGCCTGCGCCTCCAGCTGGCGCAGCGCCTCGCGAATCGGCATCCGGCTGACCTTGAAGCTCGCCGCCAGCTCTTCCTGCCGCAACGGCGTCCCCGGCGCGATCGCACCCGAGAGAATGGCGCCGCGCAGCGTCGCCTCGACATATTCCGTCGCGGTCCGGTAACGCGGACCGGATGACTGGATCAGTTCCGACAGTCCCGCCGACATGGCATGCCTCCCCCGCGGTCCGCTTTCGCGACAGCCAAGCTCGCTCCACCCTTGCCTGTCGATTGGATCCAATCTAACAATCCAGCACAAGATTGCAATCAGGGGCTTCCTGCGATGGACTTGCGAACGGCGCCGCGGACACCCGACTTCGAAACGGACGGCGCGGTGGGACGCACGGTCGGGCTGACCCAGCCGATCGTCGCCGGCATCATCGCCTCCTTCGTCGGCTTCGCCGGTGTCTTCACCGTGGTGCTGCAGGGCTTCCTCGCCGTCGGCGCGACGCCGGCCCAGGCCGCCTCCGGCCTGCTCGCCATCTGCTTTGCGCAAGGGATTCTGTCGATCCTGCTGAGCTGGCGCTATCGCATCCCGCTCAGCATCGCCTGGTCGACGCCGGGCTCCGTTCTGTTCGCCGCCACCGGCATCATCGAGGGCGGCTTCCCGGCCGCCGTCGGCGCCTTCGTGCTCGCCGGCGCGCTAATCGTCGCCGCCGGCCTGATCAAGCCGTTCGGACGGCTCGTCTCCTCGATTCCGACGGTCCTGGCGAGCGCGATGCTGGCCGGCATCCTGCTCGGGCTCTGCCTCGCCCCGGCCAAGGCGGTCGGCCTGGAGCCCGCGCTGGCGATCCCGGTCGTCCTCGCCTGGGCCTTCGTCGGGCGTATCCGCAAGATCTGGGCGGTGCCGGCCGCCGTCGTCACCGCGGTCGCGTTGATCATCTGGACGGCGCCCACCGGCGGCTGGTCGATCGACCACATGACGCCCGACATCACGTTCGTCTGGCCCGTGTTCACGCTGCAGGGCCTGGTGTCGCTGGCGATCCCGCTCTTCATCGTCACCATGGCGTCGCAGAACCTGCCGGGCATCGCGGTCATGAAGGCGAATGGCTACGAGCCGCCCGTGCACACCGTCTTCGTCTCGACGGGCATCGCCAGCATCCTCGCCGCGCCCTTCGGCGGCCACACGATCAATTTCGCCGCAATCACCGCCGCCATGTGCGCGGGCCCCGACGCCCATCCCGATCCGGCGCGGCGCTGGGTCGCCCCTGTCGCCGGCGGCCTGTTCTATCTGGTGCTCGGCCTCGGCGCGACGCTCGCTGCCGCCCTCCTCGCGGTGGCGCCGCCGGTGCTGATCCAGGCCGCCACCGGCCTCGCTCTGCTCGGCGCCTTCGCCGGCGCGCTCGCGGGCGCCATCAGCGTCCCCGCCCACAGGGATGCGGCAATGGTGACCTTCGTGACGGCCGCATCGGGACTTTCCTTTTTCGGGATCGGTGCTGCATTCTGGGGCCTGATCGCGGGCGGAGCATTCATGCTCCTCAACAGAAAATGGAGCCGATGAGCGTCGCAGGTGTCATTCTCGCCGGAGGCAATTCGCTCCGCATGGGCCGCGAAAAGGCATTCGTCCGGCTCGGCGACAAGCCGTTGATCCAGCATGTGCTGGAGCGCTTCGCCCCGCAGGTCGCGCCGCTCGCGATCAACGCCAACGGCGACGCCGATCGCTTCGCATCCTACGCGCTTCCCGTTCTCGTCGACGACCGGCTGGATACCGGTCCGCTCGGCGGCATCCTCGCCGGCATGCGCTGGGCGGCGGCCCTGCCGGAGCGGCCGGATTTCGTCGCCACCGTGCCGATCGACTCGCCCTTCCTGCCGCGCGACCTGGTGGCGCGCCTGCTGGCGGCGCAATCCGGCCAGCCGCTGATCGCCATCGCCGCCTCGGGCGACCGCGACCACCCGGTTTTCGGTCTCTGGCCGGTTGCACTCGCCGACACGCTGGCCGGATGGCGCGCGACCGCCAGAAGCCAGGGCGTGCGCGCCTTCCTCGCCGCCTGCGGCTTCAGCGTCGTCGGCTACGACATCCCGGCCGACGGTCCGGATCCGTTCCTGAATGCGAACACGCCTTCGGAACTCGAGGCGGCGACCCGCTGGCTGCCCACGGAATAACGGCCGTTCCCCCATCTGCACGGCCAGCAGTTGCAGCCCGCCCGGAAATGGTGGGATATACGCCGAGGACGGACGCTCGCCTCTGGCGGGCAAACCGGACGCAGTAGAAAAGCGTACCTCAGAGGGAATGCACATGCGTATCGTCAAGCAGGCCGCCATTGCGGCCCTGGCCCTGATGGCCGTCACCGGCGCCGTTCAGGCCAAGGAATGGAAGAACATCCGGGTCGCCGTCGAAGGCGCCTTCCCGCCGTTCAATTTCGTCGGCGCCGACAACCAGCTCGGCGGCTTCGACGTCGATATCGCCAAGGCGATCTGCGCTCAGATGAAGGCGGAATGCACCTTCGCCGTGCAAGACTGGGACGGGCTGATCCCCGCGCTGCAGGCCGGCAAGTTCGACACCATCATCTCGTCCATGTCGATCACCGACGAGCGCAAGAAGGTCATCGACTTCTCGCGCCCCTACTACCAGTCGCCGTCCTCCTTCATCGCGCCGAAGACCGCCGGCATCAAGGACACGTCGCCCGAGGCCCTGAAGGGCAAGACGATCGGTGCGCAGTCCTCGACCGTCCAGGCGGCCGAGCTCGAGCAGAAGTACAAGGATTCCGACATCAAGCTCTATCCGACCCAGGACGAGGTCAATCTCGATCTGGTCGCCGGCCGCATCGACATGCTGTTCGTCGACAAGCTGCCGGGCCTCGACTGGCTGAAGACGGCCGACGGCGCCAATTACGAGTTCGTCGGCACGGACCTGCCCACCGATGGCGTCGGCGCCGGCGTGCGCCAGTCCGACTCAGATCTGCGCGACCAGATCTCGGCAGCCATCCTCGCCATCAAGGCGGACGGCACCTACGACAAGATCAACGCCAAGTACTTCCCCTTCTCGATCTGGAAGGACTGAGCCACGCGCCTCGCCGGGCCTCGCTGAGGTCCGGCGACCGCGCATTCTTCGCTGCACCCTTGGGGGACGGGCCGCGTGCATCTGCTGGAGTTGCTTAGTTTCGAGCCCGATGGCTGGGGCAACCAGTTGCTCGCGGGCACGTGGCTCACCATTCGCCTCGCCCTGGCGACTCTCCCCTTCGGACTGGCGCTCGGCCTGCTGATGGCGCTCGCCAAGCGCAGCAGGAACCGCTGGTGGCGCGCCTTCGGCAATGCCTACACGACGGTCTTCCGCGGCCTGCCCGAACTGCTGACGATCTTCATCGTCTATTTCGGCGGCCAGATCGTCCTGCAGAAGTTCGTCAGCCTGTTCAGCGACGCGCCGGTCGAGATCAACGGCTTCGTCGCCGGCATGGTGGCGCTCGGCGTCGTGTTTTCCGCCTATGCGTCGGAGGTCTTCCTCGGCGCCTTCAACAATATCACCCGCGGCCAGTACGAGGCGGCCTATGCGCTCGGCCTGCGGCCCGGCGCGACGCTGCGCCTCGTCATCGTGCCGCAACTCGTGCGGCTCGCCCTGCCCGGCCTCGCCAATCTCTGGCTGATCCTGCTCAAGGACACGGCGCTGGTCTCGGTGATCGCGCTCGAGGATCTCCTGCGCAAGACGCAGATCGCCGTCCGTGTCACCAAGGAGCCGTTCCTGTTCTTCGGCGTCGCCTGCCTCACCTATCTCGCGCTCTCCATGGTGTCGTCGATCGGCATCGCGGCGATCGAGCGCTGGGCCAATCGCGGCGTCAGGAGAGCGTCATGAACTGGGACGCGCTCGCCACCTACGGCCCGCGCATGCTGCAGGGCCTCGTCGTCACGCTGCAGCTGGTCGTGATCTCGATCACGCTCGGCGCGCTGCTGGCCTGGCCGGTGGCGCTGGCCCGGATGAGCCGCAGCCGCATCCTGCGCGGCCTCTCGTTCGGCTACATGTATTTCTTCCGCGGCACGCCGCTGCTGGCGCAGACCTTCCTCGTCTATTACGGCGCCGGACAGTTCCGGCCGCAGCTCGAGGCGATCGGGCTCTGGTGGCTGTTCCGCGACGCGTTCTTCTGCTGCGTGCTGACCTTCACGCTGAATACCGGCGCCTATCAGGCCGAGATCCTGCGCGGCGCCATTCGCGCCGTGCCGATCGGCCAGAGCGAAGCGGCGATGTCGCTCGGTCTTTCGCCGGGCCTCATTTTCCGCAAGATCATCGTGCCGCAGGCGCTGCTGATCGCGCTGCGCCCGCTCGGCAACGAAGTGATCCTGATGGTGAAGGGCTCCTCGGTGGCGGCGATCGTCACGGTGTTCGACCTGATGGGCGTCACCCGCCTCGCCTATTCCCGCACCTTCGATTTCCAGGTCTATCTCTGGGCGGCGGTGCTCTATCTGATCGTCGTCGAGGCCATCCGCCGGATCTGGGACAAGCTCGAGCACCGGCTGACCCGCCATCTGCGCTCCGCATAGAAAACGCGACAGGCGGAGGCCGCCCGTCGCGTTCGAAAGGCCCGCGAAGACGGTCGACAGCGACCTATGCCGTGCCCTTGTCCTTTTCGAGCGGGATGTAGTTCAAGGGCAGCGCGGTCGCATACTTGATCTGCTCCATTGCGAAGGCCGACGACACGTCGGCGATGTCGATCCGCGAAATCAGCCGCTTGTAGAACAGGTCATAGGCCTCGATATCAGGCACGACGACGCGCAGCAGATAATCGACCTGACCGCTCATGCGATAGAATTCGACCACCTCGGGAACGTCGCGGATGACCTCCGCGAACCGTTTGAGCCATTCCTCGTTGTGCTGGCTGGTGGTGATCGAGACGAACACCGTGACCTTGGCATTCACCTTCTTCGGGTCGAGGACCGCGACCCGCTTGGTGATGACGCCGTCTTCTTCCAGCTTCTGGATACGTCGCCAGCAGGGCGTCGTCGAAAGTCCGACTCGCCGACCGATTTCCGCGACAGGGATGGTGGCGTCTTCCTGCAGGATTTGCAGGATTTTTCGGTCGAGCCGATCGATCATTCAGGAATCCTCTGCCTTGGAACTCAGCGACGGAGGCAATCTTTTCTAACCAAGACTGATACCGTTGCTGAATTGAGAAAATTATTCTTCGATCAATGCTCAGATCGGCCGAGTTTGTCAACTGTGGCCGCTCAGGCGCCCGGCCACGAGGCGCCGCAAGGTCGGGATCAGATCTGCTTCGAACCACGGATGTCGCTTGATCCAGCCTGAGTTGCGCCACGAAGGATGCGGGAGCGGCAGGACCGACAGCGGCGAGGTCTCGTCGAGGATGGCACGCCAGTCGGCGACGGTCTCCGTCAGGCCGCGTCGCACGCGGCTACCGAGATGGAACTTCTGGGCGTGCAGCCCGACGGCCAGCACCAGATCGATCGCGGGCAGTTCCGCCAGCAGCGCGCTGCGCCAGGCCGGCGCGCATTCGCGGCGCGGCGGCAGGTCGCCGCCCTTGGCGTCCAGCCCCGGAAAACAGAACCCCATCGGCGCAATGGCAATCCGGCTCCCGTCATAGAATTCTGCGGAGCCGATCCCCATCCAGGCGCGAAGCCGATCACCCGACGGATCGGTGAACGGCATGCCGGAGGCATGGACGCGCGTACCAGGCGCCTGGCCGGCGATCAGGATCCGCGCCGTCGCCGAGGCGCGCACGACCGGCCGCGGCTCATGCGGCAGGGGCCGACCGAGCGGATGGTCGACGCAGATGCGACAGGCGCGGATATCCGCGAGCAGCCTATCGAGTTCCGATTTCGACGCGGCGGCAGAATTCAGCATCGGCTTAACCATGTTCATCAAGCCGGCATTAAGCATTCGAAACCCAAATTCGACAACAACCTAGAGTGCTTCCTTCCAGGAAGTCGAGAGATGCAGGGCCTGACCACAGCGACATTCGAACAGGAAGATCTGCCGCATCCGTCCGGCTGCCACGAGCGGCGGCGCGCGGCCGCTTCGGCCTGCCCGGAAGTCGCATTCAAGACCGGTGCTCCGGCCCCAGACTCGTCCGCCATCAATCGAATCCTGCTCGCCGGCTATGCCCGCACCCGGCTCCTCTGCGGCCTTGTCGGCATCGGCGCCACCCTGCTGGCCGGTTTCCTTGTCTCCGCCTGGCTACCACCGGCTTCCACCGTAGTCTGGACGGCAGTCGCGCTCTGCGCCCAGACTTTGCTGACCGTTCTCTGCCTGTGCTTCCGCAAGCCGAACGGGCTCTCGTCGCGGCTCTGGACGAGCCTGTTCGTCTTCGCCGAGTGGCTCTGCGGCCTGAGCTGGGCCTGGCTGCTGGTTCTGCTCGTTCCCGAGCAGCGCGTCGACCCCGCCGTCCTTCAGCTTGGCGTCATGCTGGCGGTGATATCGGCGGGAACTACGTTCGCCGCGGCGCTTCCCGCCGCCGCGACCGCTGCGACGGCGCCGGTGGCGCTCACCATGGTCGTGCTGTTCGCCGCGCGCCAGGCGCCGCTCTATCTGGTGCTAGCCTTCCTCGCGATCGCCACCGAAATCCTGTTCCTGTCGCTGTCGCAGCGCCTGCATCGCTCGCTCCGCAAC
Organism: Kaistia sp. MMO-174; assembly: GCF_037147815.1. NCBI lineage: Bacteria > Pseudomonadati > Pseudomonadota > Alphaproteobacteria > Hyphomicrobiales > Kaistiaceae > Kaistia > Kaistia sp. MMO-174. The sequence continues at coordinate 666,250 of NZ_JBBCUO010000002.1, forward strand.
GGCGTCGCCGATCGCACCGAACGCGCGCGGCTGACCGGCGAACTGACGGCGGCACGGGCTGCCGCAGCGCATTCGCTGCGGATCGCCGACGAGGCCAACCGGGTTCGATCCCGCTTCCTGGCGACCGTCAATCACGAACTACGCACGCCGCTCAACGCCATTCTCGGCTTCTCCGAGGTGATGAAGAACGAAGTGCTCGGGCCGATGCAGAACGGCACCTATCGCGACTATGCCGCAGACATCCACGCAAGCGGCAGCCATCTGCTGGCGCTGATCGACGAGGTCCTCGACTTTTCCGGGATCGAGGCCGGTCGCTACGAGCGGGAGGAGATCCCGGTTGATCTCGCCGAAATCGCTGCCTCCTGCGAAGCGACGGTCGCGGCCCGCGCTCTCGAGCGAGGCCAGAGGCTCACCGTCGAGGCCGAACCCGATCTGCCGAAGCTCCGCGCGGATCCGCGCGGCCTCCGACAGATTCTGCTTCACCTGCTTTCTAACGCCGTGAAGTTCGCGCCGGCGGATGGCGAAATCACCGTTCGCGTCGGCTGGACGGCGGGCGGCGGCCAGTATGTTTCGGTCAGCGATAACGGCCCCGGCATCCCGGCAGCCGAGCTCGCCACCGTGCTCTCGCCGTTCGGCCGGGGCGACCACCCGGTGCGGATGGCAACGCCGGGATTGGGGATGGGCCTGCCGATCGCCGCCGCGATCACCGCGCTGCATGGCGGCAGGTTCGAGCTCCGCTCGGTCCTAGGCGAGGGCACGACGGCCCTTGCCACCTTCCCACGCTCGCGCGTCCTCGTGCCGGAACCGATGGCAGCGGCCGAGCGCGAGGGCAATGTGCTCCTCTGGCGCTCGGCGAGCTGAGCCTCAGCCCTTCTCGGATACGCCGGCCTGGGCGAAGGTCGCCATGCCGGTGTGGATCTCCGCCGCCGCCTTGACCAGGCCAGCCGCCATCGCGGCGCCGGTGCCCTCGCCGAGCCGCATGCCGAGATCGAGCAGCGGGGTCTTGCCCATCGCCGCCAGAAGCTTCGCATGCGGCGGCTCCGCCGAGACATGGCCGAACTGGCAATGGTCCAGCGACGCCGGATCCATCTTGTAGAGCACCGCGGCAGCAGCCGTCGCGACATAGCCATCGACGATCACCGGGATGCGGCTCATGCGGGCGGCGAGGATGGCGCCGGCCATGGCGGCGAGCTCGCGGCCGCCGAGACGGCGCAGCACTTCGAGCGGATCGCCGAGATGGGACGCATGCAGTTCCAGAGCCGCGTCGATCGCGGCGGCCTTGCGCGCCAGTCCCTCGGAGTCGACGCCGGTTCCCGGTCCGACCCAGTCGCGGCCCGTGCCGCCGAACAGGCCGGCGGCAACGGCGCCGGCGACCGTCGTGTTGCCGATGCCCATCTCGCCGATCGCCAGGAGGTCGATGCCGCCGGCGGTCGCCTCCATGCCGAAAGCCATGGTGGCGGCGCATCCGGCCTCGTCGAGCGCCGGCTCCACCGTGATGTCGCGGGTCGGGATGTCGAGGGCGAGGTCGAACACCTTCAGCCCGAGATCGTAGACGATGCAGATCTGGTTGATCGCGGCGCCACCGGCAGCGAAATTCTCGACCATCTGCTGGGTGACGCTGGCGGGATAGGCGGAGACGCCACGCGCGGCGACACCATGATTGCCGGCGAAGATCGCCACGAGCGGCCGCGTGACGGCGGGGCGCGCCCTGCCCTGCCAGCCGCCGAGCCATTCCGCCAGTTCCTCGAGCCGGCCGAGCGAACCCGCCGGCTTGGTCAGCTGCGCGTCACGGGCTCGAATGGCGAGCACCGCCGCTTCATCGCGTCCCGGCATCTCGTCGAAGAGAGCGCGGATGTCGTCGAAGGGAAGTCCGGAGGCAGAGCGGGCCATGCGTATCTCGGCTTTTGGTGCGGGGTGGGAGGAAGCGGCACGCCTGGCGAGACGCACACCGGGTGAGACTCTTGGCGGCCGGCCGCGCGGCGATCTATAACCCTCCACCAGCGTACCGCAAGCACCGATGAGGCTGAGTCGGTGCGGCTATCCGCCGACCCGAGGGCAATTCCCATGACGGACGACCCGTATCCGACCCTGTTTCGCGCGTCCCTCTCCGAACTCGCGGCGGCGACAGCCTTCCTGACGCGCCTGCCGGCGACCTGGCTCGGGGTAGCGTCGGACCGTCGACCCGATTTCACGGTCGCGGCCCGCGCCTTCCCCGGTGTCGGGCTCATCGTCGGACTGGTCGGCGCCATTGCCCTGCTGCTCGCCCACGCGCTCGGCCTGCCGCTCCTGGCATCGGCTGCGGTCTCGCTGGCGGCGACCATCGCGCTCACCGGCGCGCTGCATGAGGACGGTCTCGCGGATACGGCAGACGGCTTCGGCGGTGGCACGACGGCGACCCGCAAGCTCGAGATCATGCGCGACAGCCGGATCGGCACCTTCGGCGCCGTCGCCCTCGTCCTGTCGCTGCTGCTGCGTGCCACCCTGCTCGCCAATCTGCTTCCCTACGGCGCCTGGCCCGTCGCCACCGCGCTCGTTGGAGCCGAAATCGTTAGCCGCGCAGCCATCGTCCACCTCTGGGCGGCGCTGCCACCGGCACGCTTCGAGGGTCTCGCCAGCGCCACCGGAAGGCCGTCGCGCGACACCAGCCTGACCGCAATCGCCATCGCCGTGGTAGCCGCTCTGGTCTGCGGCGCCATCGGCACCGGCATCTTTCCGGTCGTCGTCGCTCTCGTCGTCGCCGGGCTCGTGACCTATGCCTTCCAGTTCCTCTGCGCCTCGCAGATCGCCGGCCAGACGGGCGACACGCTCGGCGCCGCGCAGCAGATCGCGCTCGTCGCCTATCTGATAGCGATCGTCGCGGCGACATGATCTCGCCCTGCATCAGCGTCTGCGTTCTCGATCCGCAATCCGAGCTCTGCGAGGGCTGCGGCCGCTCGCTTGACGAGATCAGCCAGTGGTCGCGGATGACGGAGGATGAGCGCCGGGCTGTGATGCAGCGGCTGGCCGACAGGCCGGAAAGGCACGCCAGGGCGGACGCCTGACGCGCAGGCCCTGCCCCTCAGGATGCCCCCAAGAAAACGGCCGCCAATGGCGGCCGTTTCGTATTCCTAACCCCAAAGGAGCGCCATCAAGCCGTGGCGTGCGCCTCGGCAGCGGCGCGGCGGCCTTCCCGATTGGCCAGCACGCTGACGATCAGCAGCTGGAAGAAGTGATAGAGCATGATCGGCGCGATGATCAGGCCGAGCGCCGGCGAGCCGGAGAACATCAGCTTGGCCAGAGGCACGCCGGTTGCCAGTGACTTCTTAGAGGCGCAGTAGAGACAGGCAATGGTGTCGGCGCGGTTCAGGCCCATCATGCGGCACGGGATCATCATCAGGCCGTAGATGATGAAGAACAGCGCAATCACGCCGACGATGATCGCAACGATCAGGCTGACGTCATGGCCGGCCCAGACCCCTTCAACGATCGAGTCGGAGAAGGAGTTGTAGACGATCGCCAGGATGATGGCGCGGTCGGCGAGACGGATCGCCTTGATGTTGCGCGTCGCCCAAGCATAGAGCCAATGACGGGCGATCTGTCCAATGATAATCGGCAGCAGCACCAGCAGCACGATCTTGCCAATAACCGGCAGAAGCGGCATGCCGACGCCGGTCGACGACAGGAACCATGCCATCAGGAGCGGCGTCGCGAACACGCCGATCAGGCTTGACAGCGTCGCGTTGAAGATCGCGACCGGGACGTTGCCGCGCGCCAGCGACGTCATGGCAACGGAGGACGACACGGTCGACGGCAGCGCCGCGAGATAGAAGAAGCCGATCCACACTTCCTCGGGAACAAAGCCCTTGAGCGGCGTACCGAGCACCAGGACGACGATCGGGAACAGCACGAAGGTACAGAGCTGGACGGCGATGTGGACCCGCCAGTGGCGGATGCCGGCGTGCATGCGCTCGGGCGCAAGGGTCAGGCCGTAGAGGAAGAAGATCACCGCCACGCCGTAGGTCGCGATGGCATCCATGTGCAGAACGCCACCGGACTCGCCGGGCCCGGGAACGGCGATCGCTGCGAGGACCACGAGGACCAACGCAATCAGAAAGCCGTCGATCGTGAAACCGCGGATCGTCATATCGGGAGTGCTTTCATTGCAGGCGAGAATCCGCCGGAGCGGATGGGTATGCCATCCATACCGAGCCGTGCCGCCGCGATAAAGACACTTGGTGACACAGCACTTTCGCCTCAGGCGGCCGCATTGGCCGCGACCGAGGCAGCAATGTCGTCGACCGCATCCATGGCGCGATGGAACACGTCGATGCCGACATGGCGCCCGGCACCTTCGACCGTCAGGATCTGGCGGAAACGCCGCGCACCCGGCCGGCCGTGATAGAGCCCAAGCATGTGCCGGGCCATGTGGCTGACCGGCGTCCCGGCCGCGATCTGCGCCTCGATATAGGGCAGCATCGCCTCCAGGATCGCGCGCGGCTCAGGATCGACCCGATCGATGCCGTAGATCCGGCGATCGGCGGCTGCGAGCATCTCGGGTTCCTGATAGGCGGCGCGGCCGATCATGACGCCGTCGACATGGACGAGATGCCGCTCGGCCTCGTCGAGCGTCTTGATGCCGCCATTGATGCCGATGAAGAGATCCGGCAACCGCGCCTTCAACCGATAGACCCGGTCATAATCAAGCGGGGGGATATCGCGGTTTTCCTTCGGCGACAGGCCCTGCAGCCAGGCCTTGCGCGCGTGCACCCAGAGCGCATCGACCCCGGCCGCGACCACGAGATCCGCGAGCGTGTCGAGCGCGATCTCCGGATCCTGATCGTCCACGCCGATGCGGCACTTGACGGTAACCGGGATTGAGACGGCCGCCTTCATCGCGGCGACGCAATCGGCGACCCGCTGCGGCTCGCGCATGAGGCAGGCGCCGAACGTTCCGGACTGGACCCGGTCCGACGGGCAGCCGACATTCAGGTTGATCTCGGCATAGCCGTATTCGGCGCCGATCCGCGCCGCGTCCGCGACCTTTGCCGGATCTGAGCCACCGATCTGCAGCGCGACCGGCTGTTCGGCCGGATCGAACTCGAGCAGCCTCTGCCGGTCGCCATGCAGGATCGCCTCGGCGACGACCATCTCCGAATAGAGCAGCGCTTCCTTCGACAGCAGCCGGTGGAAATAGCGGCAATGCCGATCCGTCCAATCCAGCATCGGCGCGACGGAAAGCTTATGTCTTTGATATTGCGTCATGTTTATGAGTCTTGCCGAAAATCGGGCGTGCTTGTCCCTCTCTATAGGCGATCTCGGCACCGTTTGGCCAATTGGCGCAGCGGTCGCCCTGCCCGGCCGTGACCCGGACCGGCGCCGATGCTATGCCTCGACATTCATGCATCAGGAAGGTTTCCCACTATGACGCTGCGCGTCGTTTCGCTGAATGCCTGGGGCGGCAAGTTGCATGCGCCGCTCATGCGCTATCTCGCGAACGTCGAGGCCGACATATTCTGCCTGCAGGAGATAGTCCGCACGCCGGCCGCGCATTCCGACTGGCTCGAATATCGCGACGGCGAACACATCCTGCCGCAGCGAACCCATCTGTTCGAGGAAATCCAAGCGATCCTGCCGCATCATGACGGCATGTTCTCGCCGACCGCGCGCGGCGAACTGTTCGACGGCGCCGGCACCGTGCCGTCGGAATTCGGGCTGGCGACCTTCGTCCGCGCCTCGCTGCCGATCATCGGCCAGGCAATGGACTTCATCCACGGCGCCTTCTCGCCCCATGGCTGGGGACCGCATCCAAGGGGCCGCAACGCGCATGGCGTGCGGCTCTACAGCTATGACGACGACTTTCCGGTGACGGTCTTCCAGTTGCACGGGCTGCGCGACAGGAACGGCAAGGGCGACACGCCGGCGCGGGCGGCACAGGCCGAAGCGTTGCTGCGGCTGATCGAACGCCTCTGGCACCGCGGCGAAAGGCTGATCGTCTGCGGCGACCTCAACCTGCTCCCCGACAGCAACACCTTCGAGGTGCTGAGCCGGCTCGGGCTCGTCGACCTGGTCACGAGCCGGGGCTTCACGAGCACGCGCACGTCCCACTACGAGAAGGACGGCCGTTTCGCCGACTACATGCTGGTGACGCCGAACGTCGAGGTAGTCCGGTTCGACGTCGTCGCCGAACCGGAAGTCTCCGACCACTGCGCGCTGCGGCTCGACTTCAGATAGCGAGCGCCAGCTTGCGCGGCGCAACCGTCTGGGCGTTCTGCTGCAAGGCCAGTTCCCAGCGCAGGGCGTCGGCGACGATCTGGTCGAGCTGGTCGCGCGCCGGCTTGAAGCCGAGACGCGAGCGGATCAAGTCCGTCGCCGCCACCAGCGACGGCGGGTCGCCCGCGCGGCGGGGCGCCAGGCGAACGTCGAACTCGACGCCCGAGACACGCTTGACCGCCTCGATCACCTCCAGCACCGAGAAGCCGCGGCTATAGCCGCAGTTCAGCGTCAGGCTCTCACCGCCCGCCTCCAGGTGATCGAGCGCCAGCATGTGGGCGGCGGCGAGATCGCTGACATGGATGTAGTCGCGCACGCAGGTGCCGTCCGGCGTCGGGTAGTCCTGGCCGAAGACGTCGAGGTGGCTGCGCTGGCCCAGCGCCGCCTGGCAGGCGAGCTTGATCAGATGCGTGGCGCGTGGGAAGGACTGGCCCGAGCGGCCCTGCGGATCGGCGCCGGCGACATTGAAATAGCGCAGCACGATCGAGCGGATGTCATGCGCCGCCACCGTGTCGCGCAGCATCCATTCCGTCATCAGCTTCGAGGCGCCATAGGGCGAGATCGGCTGCATCGCCGACGTCTCGCTGATCGGGCTCACGGCCGGCTCGCCATAGACCGCGGCAGTCGACGAGAAGATGAAGTTGCGAACCCCACCTTCGACGGCGGCCGCGATCAGGGCCCGCGACTTGACGGTGTTGTTGAAGTAGTAGCCGAGCGGATTGGTGACAGAATCCGGCACGACGATCGAGCCGGCGAAATGCACGATCGCGGTGACGTCGAATTCGCGGATGAGGCGCTTCAGCAGCGCCTCGTCGCCGCAATCGCCCCGCACCAGCGGCACGCCGTCCGGCACCTGGCCGACGAAGCCGGTCGAGAGATCATCGAGGACAAGAGTATCGCGCCCCGCGTCGGCGAGCGCCAAGACCATGTGACTGCCGATATATCCGGCGCCACCGGTGACGAGAACGGTCATTCGGTGTTCCTGCTGTTGGGCTTGAGGGTGATCATGAATAGAAGCTCATCTGGTCCGGCCCGATCTCGGCGAGGGTGACGTTCTCGATCAGGAAGCCGCTGCCGAAGCCGAAATCGACATGCACGCCCTCAGCCGTGTCGTAGGCATGGGCGAGGAAGCCGGAATAGTTGGCGAAGGCGCGCCCCGAGACCGGCTGGAAATAGAGGTGGTCGCCCTCGGCGACGCTGAAGTCGGTGATGCGGTCGAACCCTTCGTCATACTGGCCGTCGAAGATGAAGGTATCCGCGCCGGCGCCGCCCGTGAGCGTGTCATCGCCGCGCGCGCCGCGCAGCCGGTCGTCGCCATCGTCGCCGAACAGCTGGTCGCTGGCGCGGCCGCCGTGCACCGTGTCGTTGCCGGTGCCGCCATGGAAGGTGACGACGCCCGCCGTCGACAGCATCTGCACATAGTCGTCGCCGCTGCCGCCGACGATGTCGAAATCAACGACGTGCAGGGTGCCGTTGGGCCCGTAATCCGGCCCAAACAGCGTCAGCTTCTCGATGTTCTGGAACGTGCCCCCGGTCGAGGTCGTGCCGGCCTGCATGTCGATCCAATACGATCCGGAGCTCGGCGTCTTGATCTGCAGCGTGTCGACGCCGTCGCCGCCATCGATCCAGTCCGGATTCATGTCGTTCATGTAGATCGTGTCGTTGCCGGCCCCGGCATTGATGCGGTCATAGCCGCCGCGCCCATTGATGAGGTCGTCGCCGGCACCACCATGAATGACATTCGAGCCGGAATCGCCGGCAAGCACGTCGTTGTAGTTGCTGCCCCAGATGTCTTCGATAGAGACCAGCACGTCGCCATGGGCGAAGCCGCCGACCTGGCTCGCCCGCTCGAGACTGACGTCGACGCCGGCGGTCGAGCCGCCATAGTCGACGCGGTCGCGCCCCTCGCCGCCATCCAGCCGATCGGCTCCCGCGCCGCCATCCAGCACGTCGTTGCCGTCGCCGCCCATCAGCCAGTCGGCGCCCTTGCCGCCATGCAGAACGTCATTGCCGCCATAGCCGCGCAGCTCATCATCGCCGCTGCCGCCAAGCAGAAGGTCGTTGCCCGAGGCGCCCGAGACGTAGAACTTCTCGACATTGACGATCTTGCTGCCGATCTCGCCCCAGGGCCGAACATCGATGGTCACGTCGCCGTCGGAATCGACGGCGTCGATCGAAACGGCGTCGTAACCATCGCCACCATCGATCCAGGCGAAATCGATCCGCGCCGAAAAGGTGTCGTCCCCCGCGCCCCCGAGCATCACGGTGCCCGGGTTGGCCGGCCCGGCCAGATTGTAGAGGACGTCCTGCCAGAGATGGTCGTTGCCGTCGCCACCATCCATGAAGTCCGCGCCACCAAAGCCGCCGAGATCGTCATTGCCCGCCCCGCCGATCAGGATGTCGTCGCCAGCCGTTCCGAAGGCGATGTCGTCATGGATCGAGCCCATGAACTCCAACCGCTCGAAGCCGGTAGCCAGTTCGCCATCGAGCGCGACATAGTCGCCATCGTCGACGAGCGACAGATCTCCATTCGGCTGATGCCAGACGATGAAGCCGGGGCCGTCGGCCGCATCGGCGCGAAATTCCGTCGCGTCGACGACGAGCGTGTCGAAGCCGCCGCCTCCGAGCGCGGAGGAGACGCTCGACACGACGATGCGATCGTCGCCGGCGCCACCCTCGATGTGGTCGAGCCCGCCATTGCCGTGGATGATGTCGTCGCCGTCCTCACCGAATAGACTGTCGGCCCCGGCGGTGCCGTAGATCGTATCGTTGCCGGGTGTTCCGTGAACATCGACCATGACTAGATCCTCCCCTCGCCTGTCCTCGTCAGGCAACCCTGAGCATGCCGGCGTCCGTCTTCTTCGCGGACCGGTCGACCAGCTTGTTGTCGATCCTGTTCTCGATCAGGAATTTGCGTGTTTCGTCATAGACGTTGCCCCAGGCCGCGTTGAACGCATCGAAGCGCCATTGCTCCCAATAGTCCTCGAGCACGAAAGCGCTGTTGCCGAAGACGTCGTAACTCGGGATCCGGTAGGTCTCGGCGAACTCGGCGGTACGGCTGTCATAGGTGAAGTAGATCGACGGCACGCCGTTCGCGAGCGCCATCAAATTGCCGTGCAGCCGGTAGCCGAGCACCAGGTCCTGCTGGCGGACGAGCGCTTCATAGTCGGCGACGACATCCGAATAGAACAGCCGCTCGCGATAGAGCCGCTCCATCGCCTCGTCGAAATACCATCGCGACGCCCAGCCGTCCGCGCGAAGCGAGGCGATCGCCTCCTCCTTCTGCGCGTCCGTCCCGAAGACGAGCTTCTTCTCCTCCACCTCGCCCTGCGCCATCAGCACGGAATCGAAACGGCCGGCGAGCGACTTCACCAGGTCGCGATGGAACGTCAGATAGCGCTCGATATCCTGCGCATAGGCCGGCGAAACCTCGCGTCGGAGCGTGATGCCGATCTTCTGGATGTCGGCGAGCGGCCCCAGCTTGATGCTAAGGTTCGGATCGAGCCGTCGGAAGGCCGTCGGGCAACCGACGATCCGGACATTGTCGATGCCGAGGTCGCCGAGAACTTCCGCAGAGAATGCACCGCGCACGCCGATCGACGTGCTCAGGTCGGCAATGACCCGCAGCACCTCCTTGGTCGCCTCGGAAAGTTCCATCCGCCCCTTGACCGGAGCCTGTGCGCCGATGCCGAAAGCAAGGACCGGCAGGCCCAGCTTCTTCAGCACGGCGGCGGCATCGTGCCATTCCATCTCGCCGTGAATGTAGTTCGAGCCGCGCAGCAGGACGTAATCGTATTCGTCGCGCAGCCGATCAAGACTGGACCAGTCCGGATTGTCGATCTCGAGAACGCCGATCTTGTCGAAGCTCAGCACCTTCAGCGAGGAATCGAAGACGAACGCGTCTCCGATGTTGTGATAGCGATCGATGGAGCGCTGTATGTTCTGGTACTGGTACCAGCGTACCGAGTCGTGATCATAGATCTCACCGGATGGGATCATTACCAGCAATCGTGCCATATCGGCCTCCTCCTTATCCCCCCAGGGATATTCCGCGCCTGTCTCGGGCGGTTTGCGCGCGATCGCTCACGCGCGTTCGAGTTGGCCGGCCTCGGCGTCATGCGCATGGGCATGGCGATCGAGAACGGCGCGATAGAGAGCGAGATGCTGCTCGGCGCAATCGACATGGCCGAGCGGGCGACGCATCGTGCCGCGCAGGCTCTCCCACACCTGACCGTTTGACAGCACGTCGACGAACCGATCGGCGAGGTCCTCGGGCGAGCCGACGCGGAAGTGCAGTCCGTCCTGCCCGTTCCGCACCTTCTCGGCCATGCCGCCGATGTTGCTGCAGAGCAGCGGGCGGCCGTGGAACAGCGCCTCCTGGATGACGACCGGCGAGTTCTCCCACCAGATCGACGGCACGACGACCCAGTCGACCGTCTGCATCAACTCGGGGAGCTCGCTGTTCTGGTAGGAGCCGTAGAAGCGAACCCGGCTGCCGGCGTCCTCGATCAGCTTCCGCATGCGCGCCTGGAACTCGGGCGGCTGGAATTCGAGGTTGGCGCCGAAAATCATCAGGCGGGAATCCTCGCCCCAAACCCGTTCCGGCACGCGCGCGACCGCGTCGATCAGCACGTCGACGCCCTTGAATGGCGTCATCTGGCCGAAGAACGCGAAACGGCTGCGGCGCTGCTCCGCGCCGGGCAGGACCCGCGGCGGCGCCGGCTCGGTCATGGCCAGGCCATTCTCGATGACGAAGAGCTTGTCCGGCGACAGGCCCCAGGCGGCGTAGCGCTCGGCGAGAAAGCGGCTCGGCGAGACATAGACATCTGCAAGCTCAAGCATCGAGCGCACGAAGCGCTCTCGCTTCAGGAAGCCGGCCGGCGCGATGTCCGGAAAGCAGCTGTGGCAATCGGTCGGCGACGCGCGCCGGCAGAGCTGGTTGCTCCTGGTCTTCACCATCTGGCCGTGATGGTGGCAGATCGACAGGAACTCATGGAAGGTGACGATAATCGCCGCATCGGGAAGCGCCTCGCGCACCGCATAGAGCGCTTCGAGGCCGAGCCCGAGGATGTGGTGGAAATGCACAACGTGCGGATTTATGTCGCGAACGAAACGCACGAGGTCGCGACGGATATCATCGGTGTTGCGGTTCGACAGATAGAAATGATCGAAATCGTCGCTGTGGAACAGGATGTCCGACGCGCTTTGGCGCAGGCTCATCAGCGCCGTGCCGGAATGGCGCGGCGTGGGTGAACCGACCCGCGCAAGATAGACGGATTTGACCCCCGCCAGCGCGTTCAGGCCCTTGTGCAGGTTATGCGAGGCGATCTCGCCGCCACCGAGCGACAGGCTCGGATGACCGTGGCTGATGACAAGGACACGAAGATTCTCGGTCATGCGGCCTCCGCATGCGCCATGGCGGTGAGAGTTTCCGCCCAGCGGGCATTGAAGACAGCCCTGTCGACGCTACGGGCATGCATCTCCCAGGGATTGACGCTGTCGGCCGGCGCCTCGGCGCCCAGCACGCGCACGCCGGGCAGCCACCAGGCCTTCAGCCCGGCCTTGGCGAGGCGCAGTGCGAGATCGAGGCCCTTCTCGCGATTGCCGAGATAGCCGTAGCCCTCCTGGCCGAGGCTCGCCATCGCCGCCTTCGACAGGATGCAGCATTCGAGATTGGCGGCCGGCGTCGCGGCGGGGGTGATCGCGTCGAGCGTCGCGGCGGGGTAGCCGACATAGTTCTCGGCGAGGCCGCCCTCCTCGCTTGACAGCCGATAGCCGGCCCAGCGGATGGAGTCGTCCTCGTAGATCAGGGCGGGCGAGATGATCGAGAGGGCGTCCTGCTCCAGATGCGCGGCGCGCAGACGTCCGAGCCAGCCGCGCTCGGCCGGCACCAGGGCGGCCGAGAACAGCACCACGCGATCGGTCCTGGCGACATCGGCGCCGACGATCAGGGCATCGAATACATCCGAGAAGGCGCTGACCCCAACCAGGTCGATCGACAGGCCGTAGAAGTCAGCGAGCCGGCGGATTTCGCCGCGCAGTTCGGCGATCGTCTGCTCGGGACCGGCGAGCACGATTGGCGCCGTCCGGATCTGTGGGTCGAGCGCCATCAGGGCGATCAGCGTCGTGGCATCCGCCGTTTGTCCGTCGAGCCCGATCACCAGCGTCGTATCCGCGCCGCCCGGGCTCGGCACGCCGACATGCTCGATGCCCTCGACTCCGGCCGGTTTAGTCGCCGCCGACGCCACCAACGGAATGAGCTGCCGCTCGACGATCTCCGAGACGGAGATGGCGCGGGCGCTGATCGACTTCAGCTGGCGGGTGACAGCTTCGCGATAGGAAACCCGCTTCGGTACGACCGGCAGGTAGGCCGGCGGCGCGTGCGGAATGACGAACTCGATGTAAACGGGAGCGCTGCCGTCGGGATCGAAATCCGGCACGAACGCCACGAAGCCATGACCGTGCCGATCGGGGTCGAGCTGCGACAGGAAGGGCGCCTTGCCATCGAAAGCGCGCGTGACATCCGGCCGATCCGTCCGGCTCCAGACCGGCTTCAGGTCGACGGAAGCCTGCCGGCGGCGCAGCCTGATCGCACCGACGCGATGGTCGGGATCGAGCAGCCAGCCGCTGATCAGCAGGCCGCCCTGTTCGATGCGCAGCGCGTGATCGATCGCCATCCTCACAGGAAGGGCGAGAGAGGAAACCGTGTCGAGGCCTTCGTAACGATAGGCCGCATCCCGCAAACGGCCGATGACCTCGGCCGGACCGCGCAGTTTTGGCAGGATGGCGCGGGCGTAGCCGGGCGTATCGCGGGGCGAAGCCAGAAGCCGCTGTTCATAGACATCGGCATAGCGCCAGCCGTCGCGGCTGCGCACATAGACGCGCTGCATGCCGAAGGGATCGATCGGCTCAGGCGCGACCAGCACGGCCGCGAAGCCCTTGCCGCTATTGTTCAGATCCTGGCGGTCAAAGGCGGCGGCGGTGCACTCGGCGATCTGCGGCGTGGCTCCGCCGATCAGCACGCGGCTGACGCCCGGCATCATCTCCTGCGACCATCCCTGCAGATAGACGTCGCCATCCTCGAAAGCGCCGATGATCTCGATGAAGCCGTCCGCCTTGGCGCCGGCCTCGACGAGCGCGGTCATCGCCGCAAGTTTGCGCCGGCTTATCGGCCCCTGACTCAGCATGCCGACGATGGCATCGACCACCGCCGGCGTGCCGGGTCCGGCAAGATCGCCGATGGTGGCAGCGAGCGCGGCCGGCCGCATCAGGTCCGGCAGCACGCGGTAGGAAAGGGCGCGCCCCTGCCCGCGAAACGTCACGGCGTTCAGCCGCTGCCCCTTCAGCGGACCGGTGAAGACGAGCGCCACGAAACCATGCGAGGCCCGCCCCTTGCTGTCGACGAGAGGCCAGCTCACGACCGGCGCCTTGCCCGGCAGAGTCGGATCGGCGTTGAGCATGATCGGCTGCGCGCCGCTCAACGACGGGCCGGAGCCAAGGATGAGGACGAGCGTCTCGTTGATCGGGCATGCGATCGCGGTCTCGACCTTCGGCTGGGCGGTCGCCTCCCGGCGGTGCGATCCGCCCGGCGTCCCCTTGGTCGTGGCGCCCGGCTCCTTGGGAGTTGCCTCCACCGAGCCAGGTTCTTCATCGCCGCGATAGATCATTCGCTTCCGGTCCTGGTCGTGTCAGTTGAGAAAGGCGATCAGCGCCACGCCTGCGCCCACCGCCGCCCCGATCAATCCCGCGAGCAGCAGCAGCAGCGGCTTGGCTTCGCCACGGCCCCGCCGCGCCAGCGCGTCGATACGCCCCTCCAGGCCGGCGACGATGCCGTCGAAGCGCATCAGAAACACCTCCAACTCGGAGAGGCGGCTGACGATCTCGGTCTGCGTGGTCTCGATGTGCTCGAGCTGGGCGGGCGGGGCCTCGCCTGTCGCGGCGCCCTCGGCATTGCGCTGGATGCCGCGCTGGTTGAGCTGAAGCTGGCGCTGAGCCGCCATCAGCACTTCGAGCTTTTCCAGCACGCGCGTCAGCGGCGCCGCGATCAACGCCTCCGCCGCCTGCTCATCCAGCGTCGGCGCGTAGAGGATGCGCTCCTCGCCCGTGGGCGAGATCGCCACGATCGAGAGGTCGCGCTGGCGGTTGATGACGCCTTCGGGCAACGGAATGTCGAAGGCATGCTGGCCGTCGCCGACGCCGTTGCGGCGCAGGTCGGAGCGCAGCTTGTCGGCAGTCGCCTCCACGAGCTTCTCGGAGCCGAGCGAGACAACGATCTGCATCCGCGCGCTCGGCTGGCTGCGATCGAACGCCCAGCCATAAAGGCGGCCATTGTCGATCGCATCGACCCGGCCTGTCAGGCCGACCGGAACCTCGGTGGCCTTCGGTTTCTGCTGCAGGGGAATGGCTTCCGCGGCGGATGGCATGGTGAGCTCCTTCAAGCCGGGATGTTGGCGTGCGAGAGCGCGCCGAAGAGGGTGAGATAGTCGCGCGCGACGTCATCGACGGTTGGCGGCGACACGGCGTTGGCGGAGAGCCGCCGCCAGAGATCGGGATCAGCGGCCGCCTGGCGCAGGGTCCGCGCGAGGTCGATCGGATCATCGGGCGCAACGGTCAGGCCGTTGACGCCATGCTTTATCATCTCGGCCATGCCGCCGATGCCGCTGACGATGACCGGCCGCCCCTGCTGCTGCGCCTCCTGGATGACGAGCGGGGCGTTTTCCCACCAGATCGACGGCACAACGACCCAGTCCACGGCCGCCATCAGGCTCGGTACGTCCTGCCGGCGATAGGGACCGCGCCGCACCACATGCGACGACGTCCGCGCGAAGCGCTCGTCGAGCTCGGTCTTGAACGCATCGGCCTGGAACGGCGTACCGCCATGGATACGGAGCTCGAAATCCGTGCCCGACCCGATCAGCCTCTCTGCCGCGTCGAGCAGCACAGTGCCGCCCTTCCACGGGTTGAGATTGCCGAAATAGCCGAAGATGTTGCGAGGAGCACCGTCCTCGCGCAGCGACGGCACCCTGCCACCGTCCGGCTGGCCGTTTGAAATGACGTCGATCTTGTCTGCGTCCAGGCCCCAGGCGATGAAGCGATCCCGCAGGAAGGCGCTCGGCGAGACAAAGCGGTCGACCGTCGTCAGCAGCGTCTTCAGGTAGCGCTCGCGCAGCAGGAACTGATCGGCGGCGACCTCGGGAAAACAGCCATGGCAGCGGTCGGGCGACGCGCCATGGCAGCGCTCGCGCCCGGTGGTACGCATCATCAACCCATCATGGGCGCAGATCAGGTAATAATCGTGCAACGTCATGACGATTTGTGCTTCCGGCAGGACCCGGCGCACGAGTGCCGGGAACTCCGCGCCGATCAGCAGCAAATGATGGATATGCACAACGTCGGGCCGGAACTCGCGCAGAAGTTCCTCAAGGTCGGGAATCACGCCGTAGAGATCGACCTGGCTCATGAAGAAGCGGTCGAAATGTCCCGCCCAGAGCAGCATCTCGTCGGCACCGCTGCCGATGCCCTGGAAGCTGGTGCCCGGCTTCTCGTCACGATGGATCCGGTTTGTGGCGCCGAGAAAGAGAGCCTCGTGCCCCGCGCGCTGATAGGCGCGGAACAGGTCGTGCGCGAAGATCTCCGTGCCGCCCGGATGCAGGTCGGGATGGTTGTGCGCGACGACCAGAATGCGTTCGGCCATGCTCACCCCTTCTTCTCGACCACGAGGATGTCCTGGTAGTGGGCCGCCTTCTGGCCGCGCCAATGCCCAAGGCTCTTCAGGCAGAGCGAAAGGCCCAGGCCCTGGATAACCCGCTCGAAGAAGCCATCATCGAAGCCGACCGCGGAAAGTGGCGCGGTCCGGTCCACCAGCCAGGCCGGCCCCTCGCCCTCACGCTTGAAAGCAAGGCGCGGATCGCGCTGCGGCAACGCGCGCTGCGCCACCTCGTCGAGGATGAAGGCGGTGATGAAAAGACGGCCGCCCGGCACCAGCAGGCGGCGCGCCTCGCGGATATAGGCGGCGATCTCGCGAGGCGGCAGATGGGTCGCCACCGAGACCATGAAGATGAACTCGAAGCTCTCCGGCTCGAAGGAGAGGCGCAGGGCCTCGCCCTTGATGGCGCCCTTGGGGTTGTAGATGTGATGGGCGACATCGATGTGATCGAAGCGGAAATTGTCGTAGACGGGCGTGATGTGCTGCTTGCACCACGCGACGCCGTCGGCGACCGGATCCACGCCCCAATAGGCGCCCGCCGGCGTCAGGTATTGCGTCAGCGGCACGGCGATGCGGCCGATGCCGCTGCCGATATCGAGCACGCGATCGTCCGGCAGGAGACCGCCGAGCCGCACGAGATGGCCCAGGAATTCGGACCCGATCGCCCGGTAGTCGCCATCGCCGACGAAAATGCTGTCGATGGTCGGTTCCGGCAGAAAGCGGTTTGCCTGGACGCCCTGCATCAGCCAGGCAAGCCGGGTCTCGTCGAAATCCGGCCGCAGGGGAGCGTCGCCGACGGATTTCAACACGGTCACGGCGGCGGTCATGCGGCGCTCCTGCGTCCGGCGAACGCCGCTTCCGCGCCTTCCGGCGAAGCACCCGCCTCGCCCATCAGCGCACCAATGACAGCGTCCCAGCGCTGGGTGTGGAGCCAGGAATTGTAGCGCGAGGCGATGCCGCGCATGTAGTCGCCATTGCGACGCATCGAACGGCGCTCCAGATGGTAGAGCGCGACGCCCGGCTCATAGGCGATGTTCTGGCCGGAGGCCCGGATCTTCAGGCAGATGTCGCTGTCCTCGTAGTCGCCGATCACATAGTCCTCGGTGAAGCCACCAGCCTCGACGAAGGTCTCCCGCATCATGACGAGGCAAGCCCCCGTCACGGCCGGAACCAGGCGGGATCGGTTGGCCGGCGCATGGGCGCCAGGCATTCCCTTGAAGAAATGATGGTTGAGCCAGGTCCCGCGCGCGTCGCGCTGGAAATAGAGGCCTGCATGCTGCAGTGAGCCGTCCTCGAACAGGAGCTTCGGACCGACCGCGCCGATGCGGGCAGAGCCGCCGAGCCTGTCCGCAAGACGGGCGAGCCAGTTGCCGTCGGTAGGTATCACGTCGGAGTTCAGGAGATTCACCACCAGCCCGCGTGTGAGTTCCACTCCGGCATTGTTGGCGCGGGCATAGCCGGCATTGGCATTCATGACCGCCAGCGTCATCGGCATCTTGTAGAGCCGGTAGAGCCCGCCGAGCAGGTGACTGACATCGTCGGCCTGCTCGGGCGAATCGAGCACGAAGATGATCTCGGCCTGGTCGCGCAGGCCAGGGTCTGTGGCGAATGCCGCAATCTGGAAGCGCAGGTAATCGAGCACGCGATAGAGCGGGATCACGATCGAGAAGACGGGCTCGGCGAGCACCGGACCAAAGTGCTCGACCTTGGCGATCGCCGCGGACTTCACGACGCGGCGCTGGATTTCGGCCAACGCCGGGCCCAGCGTCGTCGCCAGCAGGTCACCGGTCGCATGCTGCAGCGGAACCGAGCGGAGCGCCCCTGCCCGCATCGTGGCGGCGTCGATCGGCTGCGGCTTCGGAATGAGCTTGGTTTCGGTGCCGGAGCGCAACCGCATGCGGAAACGCGGCTGCAGGATCGGACCGGCCGGCTTGTCATGCGGCAGATAGGCGATGAAGCCCGTCGCGTCGTCGCGGCCGGCACCTTCCGCCGTGCCGACCCGGCCGGGAAATTTATGCCAGACCGCGTCGAGCGGACGCGTTGCCTCGGCGGTCACATGGTCGATGCCGGCGATCAGCGCCTGGGGATCGCGAAACCAGCCGCCGACGAGCAGGCCACCATCCAGCGAAAGGGCGAGATCGACTTCGGCGCCCGGCTGAAATGGCGCCAGTTCCACCGCCTTGGGCGGCAGCGCGGCACGCGCCTGCATGTCGATGACTGCAAGCCGTGCCTCTTCCGATTTCAGCGACAGCGAACGGACGAGAAATTCGGTGAGAGCGCCGTCATTGCGCCGCGTCCCCCACCAGCGAAGGAAATTGGTCGGTCGCGTCCCCGCCTTGGCGAGGGCACGGATCGCGGTGCCGTTTTCGCCGACGAGAACCAGCGTGCCGGATGCGAGCGTGGTCTCGTTGCCCTCGACGAGCAGCGTCAGGCCGAGCCGGCCGCTGCGGTCGGGCTTGCGGGCATAGACCTCGCAGGCCAGGCGGCGGACGCCATGCTCGGTCACGAGATGAGCCGACGAGATCGCGCCTAGATCGGCGCTCGTGCTGAACTCGACCAGGGCGGTGTCGCGCGTCGGCATGCAGGCGAGCGCCGCCGGAGCGTTGCCCGGCTGCAGTTCCTGCGTCACGAACTGCACGGCCTCGGCAAAGGCCGGCGAGCGCGACAGGCGGAAAGCGCCGCACCAGGACGTTAGCAAGGCTGTCAGCAGGGAAACGCGGGCGCGACCATCGAGATCGTCGATAAGGGCGGCGATGTCCGATCCGATGAACGGATCCGCGGGATCGACGTCGATCGTGTCGGACGGACCCAGCGTGCCGGCGGAAACGATCAGCCTCAGGGGCGCGCGGGCGCGCAGCGCCCAGAGGATGCGGGTGCCACCATCGACGCGGCCCAGCCGAAGGCTGGCGAGCGGCGCGATGATCTCGCCATCCTGCCGGACGCAGCGTGGCGGAACCGAACAGGGTCCAGGAATGTCCCAAACTATCAGCGACACGTCCGAGGCCAGCTTGATGCTGCGGATCGCGTCGGCATGACCACCGGAAGGCGACAGCGGGACGATTTCCAGCATGCCGGGCACCTCGATATCGCAAAACGCAGGGGAACACTCCTACGGCGTCCGGTGGGAGGGAACCGGACGCCGCAGGCGATCGGCCGACTAGTGTCAGCCGATGACGAAATAGCTGCTCGGATGGTTCTGGACGTCGTGGACATCAACGTTGGCCAGCGTGATCGAGTCGCCGTGGCCAAGATCAATGACAGTGCTCGTGCCGACCTGGGTCGCGCGAGCGGCCAGATCATCTGCGGACGTGATGTCGGTGCCGTTGATGTTCTTCTGGATCTGAAGAATATCTTCACCGGCCTGGAAGTCGAGAACGACGTCGTTGCCGCCACCACCGGTGAATACGAACACGTCCTGGCCATTACCGCCGGTCAGGATGTCGTTGCCGGCGCCGCCGATCAGGATGTCGTTGCCATTGCCGCCATCCAGGATGTCGGCGCCATCGCCGCCCGAAAGGACGTCGTTGCCGTTGCCGCCAAGCAGGATGTCGTTGCCGGCGCCGCCATCGAGGATGTCGTTGCCGTTGCCGCCGTCGAGGATGTCATTGCCCTCGCCGCCGTAGAGCTGATCGTTGCCGTTGCCGCCGAACAGCTGGTCATGGCCTTCGCCGCCGAAGAGCGTGTCGTTGCCATTGCCGCCGAACAGCAGATCGTTGCCGGCATCGCCGTAGAGCGTGTCATCACCCGCTTCACCGAAGATCGTATCATCGCCGTCGCCGCCGAATACGAAGTCGTCACCGGCATGAGCGAAGATGATGTCGCTGAAGCGCGAGCCGAATAGGACGTCGTCATACGCCCCGCCTTCTAGTGTGGCCATTGAGGTCTCCTATGTCAGTCGCATCTCGCCGCCCAGATCGAAGTATCTCCGCGGCCGTCATATCTGCCGCGACCGCTTCGAGTCCCGAAAGATATGACGCACTGCACTATAAGCGAACGGTAGAGACATTCAACGCCAAAGACAAGGATTCTACTCTTTAGATCGCAATTAAACTAGCGCAATTAAGGTCTTATAGCCGTTTATTTGCACGTTTACTTGTATGTCTATAGAAATAATTTGATTCTAAATTTGAACTATATTCAACGCCAAATTGCTGCGCCGCAGCATTGCGGCACAGTCTCACTCCTCGTGGAAGGCGCTGTTCAGGCTGTCGGTGATCGGCGACAGCAGGTAGTCGATGGCGCGGCGCGGCTTGTTGATGATCATCATGTCCGCCGGCATGCCGGGATAGAGCCGCACATCGGGGGCCGAGGCGAGCGATTCCGGCAGGACCTCGGCGCGCGCGACGAAATAGGCGGAGTTCGTCCGCTCATCGACCTCATGATCGGCGGCGATATAGGTCAGCTTCCCCTCCAGCGGGGCGTGGTTGCGCTGGTTATAGGCTGTAAGGCGGATGCGGACCGGCGCACCAACGCGGATCGTGTCGATATCGGTCGGGCTCACACGCGTCTCGATGATGAGCGGCTCGTTCTCGGGCACGATGTCCATCAGCGGCGCTCCGGCACTGATGGCGGCGCCGATCGTGCGCACCTGCGCGTTGACGATTACGCCGGCCTCCGGCGAGCGCACCTCCAGGCGGCGGAGCACGTCGCGCGAGGCGACGATCTTCTCGTCGACATCGGCCAGCTCGCCACGCGTCGTGGCGATATCCCCCGACACCTGCTGCAGCCAGTCCGAGGCCAGCGCCAGCAGCTCCAGCTTGGCGCCGGCCTTGGCCTGCTCGGCCTTTGCCTTGTTCGCAACGAGCTCGCCGCTGTTGCCGACGAGCTGACTGGCGCGCGAATCGATCTCCAGGAGTTGCGAACGCTTCGACAGCCCCTTGGCCACGAGCCCCGCGATCGTGTCGCGCTGCTCCTGCAGCAGCTCACTCTGACGCTTGGTCGCCACGATCTGAGCCGTCAACGCGGCCGTCTCGGCGTCATGCTGCTCGATCGCCTTGCGCTGGACATCGAGGCGGCCGGCCTTGGCGGCGCTGCGGGTCATGAAGAATTTCCGCTCCGCCTCGACCGCATCGCGGGCGGCCGGGTCCGTCGAATCGAGCAGTTCACGCGGGAAATCGACTTGGTCGGCATCTGCCTGCTCACTGCGCAGCCGCGCCAGCTTCGCGATGAGGGCGAAGCGGCGCGCGGTCAGCTGCTGCAGCTCGGAGCGGGCGCGCGTGTCGTCGAGCAGGATCAGGGGCTGGCCGACCTTGACCACGTCCCCTTCCCGCACCAGCAGCTTCTTCAGTATGCCGCCCTCGTAGTGACTGACCGTCTTGCGCTTGGTGTCGACGATGACGGAACCGGAGGAGACGGAGGCGCTGTCGAGATTGGCGGAATAGGCCCAGCCGGCGAAGCCGCCAAAGCCGATCAGCACCGCCGCGACGCCGGCGATGACCGGCATCCGGAAGTTCGGCTCCTTTTCCAGCATCTCGGTGCGCGCCTGGCGGATCGTCGAGGGATAGACGATCGCCGGAACGGCTTCGCGCCGCGCCCGTTCGAGCTCGGTTCTGGTCTGCTTGGGCAATGTCATCGACGATCTCCGCCTTGCGCGATAGCCGGGCTAGACTTGGGCGGCGCCGGGCGCTCGCCAGTCATCGGCGCGACGATATCCGTGCGCGGGCCATACTGGGAAACCCGGCCGTTCTCGAGAACGAGCAGCTTGTCGGCCACCTCCATGATGGCGGGACGATGTGCGATCATGATGACGATCGCGCCGTCCGCCTTGGCCGTGCGGATGGCGCGGATCAGCGCCGCCTCGCCGGTGGCGTCGAGATTGGCGTTCGGCTCGTCCAGCAC
Source organism: Kaistia sp. MMO-174 (assembly GCF_037147815.1). Taxonomy (NCBI): domain Bacteria; kingdom Pseudomonadati; phylum Pseudomonadota; class Alphaproteobacteria; order Hyphomicrobiales; family Kaistiaceae; genus Kaistia; species Kaistia sp. MMO-174. The sequence goes on from NZ_JBBCUO010000002.1 coordinate 688,043, forward strand.
GATGAGACGCGGGTGGCCATAAAGGCAGCGCGCCAGGGCCACGCGCTGGCGCTGGCCGCCCGAAAGCGTCAGGCGTGCGTCACCGACCGGCGTGTCGTAGCCGAGAGGCAGGCGCCCGATCATCTCATGCACATCGGCGATGCGGGCGGCCTCGATCACGGCACGCGGATCGCCCTCGTCCATGCGGGCGATGTTCTCGCGGATCGTACCGTCCAGCAGCGAAACCGATTGCGGCAGGTAGCCGACCAGCTGGCCGAACGAGGACCGCTCCCAGAGATAGACGCTGTTGCCGTCGAGATAGACGCCGCCGGCGGTCGGCTTGATGATGCCGACGAGCAGGCGCGCGAGCGTCGACTTGCCCGCAGCGGAAGGCCCGATCACGCCCAGCACCTCGCCGGGCGACAGGCTGAAGGAGATGCCCTTGATGATGGGGACATCCTGTCCCTGCGCCGCGTAGATGAGGCGATCGACAACGAGGTCGCCCTCGGCGACCGTGGTAGGCATGGTCTGGCGTTCTGAACCCTCGCTTTCAAGCAGTTCGCGCACCCGCTTCCAGGCGCCGCTCGCCATGATCCATTGGCGGCTGTTCTCGACGACGCTGTCGAAGGGCAGCAGCAGGCGGCCCATGACGATCGTCGCGGCGATCATCGCGCCGCTCGTGATCTCCTGCCGGATCGCCAGGATGCAACCAAGCGCCAGCACAAAGAGTTGCATTCCGTATCGCAAGGTGCGCGTCACGGTCGAAATGATCTTGCCGCGCCGGTTGCCCGTCTCGAGAAGCTGGAGGGCGCTCAGTTGGGCCATACGCCACTTCGAAGCCAGGGCCGACAACATGCCCATGCTCTCGATCGCCTCGGCGTGACGGATCTGGCCGGCGATGTTGGTGATCGCCTCCACATTCGCCTTGTTTGCCTCGCTCAGCAGACCGCGCGTGAAGATGTCCATCGCCACGCTGGATATGATCAGGATGAGCACGGAAACGATTCCGGCGATGCCGAAACCGGGATGCAGCATGAACAGCACGGTGAGGAAGATCGGGCTCCACGCCGCCTCGAGCGGCGCGCTGACCGCATGACTGGTCAGGAAGTTGCGGATGTCGGAGAGATCCCGAAGCGCCTGCGCGGCCTTGCCGGCCCCTTCCCGCGCCGAGGCTCGGATAGACGCCGTCAGCACCGGCTCGTTCAGGCGGCGCACCAGCCTTCCGCCCATCACGAGGAAGACCTGCGAGCGGATGAAATCGAGAATTCCGTAGAGAAGCAGCGCGCCGCCCGCCAGAACCGACAGCATCGCCAGCGTGTCCATGCTACGACTGTTCAGGACGCGGTCGTGCACCTGAAGCATGTAGAGCGGGACAGTAAGTTGCAGAACATTGATGAATGCACTCAGGATTGCAGCATAACCCAATCCCGCCATGAAGGAGCGCCGTGCTTCTATAGCCACAGCCTGGGGAACAGTTGCCTTCCCCGACACCTTCGCCGCCGAAACATTTGGCGACGTTGCTTCAATTTTCGGCATAATATTGTATTGCCTTGAAATTGTCATTTCCGAACTTTATCGTTCAGCTTCAAGGGTGTCCAGAACATACATTTAGTCGAATTTTCGGACAAACTTACTGAGTTCTTGATTCGGTATCGTCTATAAGGGTGGGAGATTCCAATCCGATGATGCGGCAATCTAGAATAGTTGGAATTTTGAACTAAATTCAGCAATGCGGGGTCATAATGACGCGAGAGCTTCTGCAAGCGGCGGTAGAAGTTGAAGAGTCGGAGGGCAGCTACTCATCCGGCAATCCGGCCTCCAGCGTGATCACCGTGGTCACCGAGCATGATCGGGGCCATGTCACGCATTTCGAACTGGCAAGGACGATCGAGCGGGTAAACCGCCGCTTCACCGACCTGCTCCGGATCGAAATGGGCAAGCTCGGCGTCGGCGACATCGGTCCTGCCCAGGTCATGGTGCTGTTCACCATCGGCAATGGTGAGCTCTCGGTGCGCGATCTGCTCGATAAGGGCCACTATCTCGGCTCGAACGTCTCCTACTACCTGAAGCAACTCGTCGACCTTGGCTATATCGACCGCGCCGCCTCGCAGCGCGACCGGCGCTCCGCGCGTATCAGCCTGTCGCAGAAGGGCCACGACCTCTGCAACGCGCTTCGCACGGCGGACGACACCTATCACCGCCTGCTTGTTCGCGATGAGGACGAATCGCGCGAGCTCGACAACGCGTATCGCCTTCTCCAGAAGCTGGAGCTGGTCTGGACGAATGCCACCCGCTACGGCGCCTGACGGTCGGCGTCGATCGATGCGTTCGCCACGAGGCCTCCCGGCGTGAGGGTGCTGTTCATTCACCGGCGCGGCGTGGGGCAGTTCGAACACCTCGCCGCCAACCTCGCCGCCAGCGGCAGCGAGGTGACCCTGATCACCGAGAGTGTCGACCGTCGCCTGCCGGGCGTACGGATCGTGCGGCACCGGGCCGAGCCGCCGCCGAGGCCCGGGGTCGTGCAGAGCAGCCCGCTGGCGACGACCGAACACCACGTGCGCATCGGCATGCGTGTCGCGGAGACCCTCGAAGCGCTGGTGCGCGCCGAGGGTGCACCCGACATCATCCTCGGCCACATAGGCTGGGGCAGCATGATGTTCGTAAAAGACGTCGTGCCCCGCAGCCCGGCGCTCGGCTACTGCGAATTCTTCTACAGCGCCGAGGGCGCCGATGTGGGGTTCGACCCGGCCGACGTCATCGATCTCGACGTCCGCCAGCGGCTTCGCCTGCGCAACGCGGCCCAGCTCGTCACCCTCGACGCGATCGAGGCGGGACTGAGCCCGACCGGCTGGCAGCGCAGCCGCTATCCCGAAAGCACCCAGCGCCGGATCGCGATCTGCCATGACGGCATCGACGTGCGCCGGTTCCGCCCCGACACCGGGCGCGGCATCGCCCTCCCGGACGGACGCGTCATCAAGGCCGGCGATCCGATCGTCACCTTCGCGGCGCGCGACCTCGAGCCCTATCGCGGCTTCCCGCAGGCCGTGAAGGCGGCGGCGCGGGTACTGGAGCGCAACAAGGACGCCATCTTCGTCTTCGTCGGCGGCAATTCCAACAGCTACGGCGCCTCCCGCCGTGACGGAAAAACCTGGAAAGACGCGATCCTGGAAGAAACGCCGCTCGATCCACAGCGTGTATTCTTTCCAGGTCAGGTTCCGCACGCAATATTGACGCGTCTATTCCAGATCTCGACGGCGCACATCTATCTCACCTATCCGTTCGTCCTGTCCTGGTCGGTGCTGGAGGCGATGTCCTGCGGCGCGCTGGTGATCGGCTCGGCGACTCCACCCGTGCAGGAGGTGATCCGCCACGGGCAGAACGGCCTGCTGGTGCCGTTCTTCGAACCCGAAGCGCTCGCCGAGACGATTCTGGACGTACTGGCGCGGCCGAAGGCCTTCGTAGACCTCCGACGCAATGCGCGCCAAACCATCATCGAGCGCTATGCGCTCGACAAGTGCCTGACGCGGCAGCGCTCGCTGATGGCTCAGTTGCTGGGGGCTTCGATGCGCTCGGTAGCCGCGGCCGGCTGAGGCCGGAGATCGGCGACCGGCTCGGCGACGCAGGATTTCAGCGTACCCGTATAGAGCATACCGAGCAGCGGCATCACGCGCGGCCGGGAACCGTCCCCGTCGGCATGGGCGACATTGTCCTTCGGCACATGCCTGGTCACGCCCGGCACGTTCTGCGAGGCCTGCAGGGAGCAGGTGAAACTCGCCGGTTCCTGCAGCAGCGCCGGACCGGGATACAGGAAGTCGCAGCTCAGCATCGACAGCAGGAACTTGAAGGCGCCGTCGCGGACGCCGCCCTTCAGCATGGCCGCCTCGACGGTATCGCTCGCCATGGCGATTTCCAGCGGCGAGATGTCCGGAGCGCAGACATAGGACAGGGCGAGCGGCCGCCCCTTGTCGAAGGTCAGCTTGAGGCGGAAGTCGCCGAGATCAGCGGTTGTCGCGGCGAAACGGCGGTTGCTGTAGACGCGGGGCGGCAGGCCGCAGCTCTCGATCAGCGTCTTGGCGTCGATGATCCGGGCATCGGCGAAATGATAGGGATCGACCGGCAATGGCATGCCGCGCGGCCGGAACGGCGCCGCAAGGATCCGCTCGAGATCATCGGCGATGATGTCGGCAACGATCGTCGTGGCGATCGGCCGGGAATAGTGCCCCTGATCGGCATAGAAGCTCGGATCGGTCACGACCTCGCGGCCGAAGCGGCGCATCAGGTGACGCGACACGTTGACGATCGCGGTGTCATACCAGTCGGAGAGGTAGTGCATGCCCGCGTCGATCGACGGAACCGAGCTGATATAGGAACCGCCGCGCTGGCCGAACACCAGCGATACGATGCGCAGGTCGGGATTGATCGACAGCGCATGGCGGATGACGCCCTCGTAGAAGCGGGCCCAGTGCCGGAACGGCCGGCGCTCGTCGCCATAGACGAAGGCGTCGTTCAGCGCATATTCGATGATCAGAACCTCGGCATTGGCGAGATGATGCTCGTTCGCCTTCAGCTGGAACAGGCCGAAGCCGGAGGTCGTGCCGCCGACGGAGAGATCGGCGATGACATCAAGCGGCAGGCCGCGATGCGCCATCCGCGCCAGCAGCGTCGGCCAATAGCCGGGCTGCATGACCGTGTTTGAGCCGCCGATAACGATAGTCCGGAGCGCCATGCGCGCATTCCTCCCTGCAACTTCCAAACGCGACGAGGACCTCAGTCCGTCACCGGCCTTACGGCGGCGCGGCCGGCCGAAGACAGCCCTCCGCAGCGCCAGACGCTGTAGGGCGTCTTGCTGTCCCAATCGAAATAATAGGCGGCCTCGACCCGGCCGGCCGTGATATCCCGGTCGATGATGGCGCGCAGCTGGTCGACCAGGACGGCGCGCTTCTCGTCGGAGATCGGACAAGTTGGCGAGGTGTTCGCGACACCCCATTCGGTGATCCAGCACGGCTTGCCGGCCCGGTCGACGCCGCAGAAAGAAAGCGCATCGCGCACGAGCGCATCGCGGCGCGCCCGCGTGCCGCCGCTGCCGGGATAGACGTGGATGCCATAGGCGTCGACGAGCGTGTCGAGGCCGCTCGCCTGCATGCGGGCCGTCCATTCCGCCGGCGGGATGATCTCCAGCCCGACGCGCCGCGAAAATGGTAGCGGCATGTCCGAAAGACCGGCCGAGATCAGCTTCGCATCGCGGTTCAGCTTCGATGCCCGCATCTCCTCGCCGGTCACGCGGACGATCGCGACATAGCGGTCGATGCCCTGCGCGACCTTGGCCGGGTCGCCCGGCGTGATGGCGGATTCGGATTTCGGCTTTCGCACGGTAAGATCGCCGTTGTAGCCGGCCCAGTTGATCTCGTTGCCGGGCTCCACCGCGACGACTGGAATGCCCATGGCATCCAGCTTGGCCAAGGCATCGCGGATCACGACGCGATAGCGCTCGGGATCGAGATCGGACAGCCGGTAGGCATCATGGCTGCGGCCCATGGCCGAGCGGCGCTTGGTGCCCTCGGGATAGAAATCGGGATTGTTCAGCGAGATTTCGAGCAGGATGCGCAGTCCGGCCGCATGCGCGATGCGGACCGCATCCAGGCTCGGATCGACCGGCGCGCTCAGCGACAGGCGCACCGAAACGACATCGCTCTTCTTCATCGCGTCGATGATCGCCTGCCGCTCGGCCGGCTTTGCCCAGCCGAGATTGACCCGGTTGAAGCCGAGTTCGGCAGCATCGGCCGGGACACCGAGAACCGCGCCGAGCCACGCCATCGCCCCGGCAAAGGCCGGAGCGATGCGCGACAGAGGACGTGGATCAGGCCGGCTCATGCGCGCGGACCGCCGCGACCGGGGGCTTGGCGACGAGCGACGCCGGCGCCTGCTTGATGCCGATATCGTTCAGCGCGGTGCGGAAATTGGTCTCGCAGGCGTTGTATCGGTCGATTACCGCCGGCGCGTCGATGGTCGACAGGAACTCCTTCAGATACGCCTTCTTCTGCGGCTCGCGGTTCCAGATCCCTGCCTCGATATGCGGGAAGCCGATGAATTCCAGCATCTCGCGCATGCGATCGTCGACGGCGATCATCAGCGACGGGATGCCGGCCTGCATGGTGATGATGCAGCCGTGGAAGCGGCGACCGAAGGAAAGATCCAGCTGCGACGCCCAGGTGCGCCAGCGATTGGTGTCGAAGAAGACGTGCAGCTCGTTCTTCCGCTGCCACTTCTCCTGGTGCTTGTATTCGAGCGGTGCGACGATGCGGCCCGAGGGCGCGTCATAGGCGGCCGTGGTGTCGTCGCCGACGATGTTCATGTTGTAGACGACGACTTCGTCCTGGATGACGTAGTGCGCGGTGCTGTCGGGCTTCAGCAGCACATGCGCGTCGACGATGGTGTCGGCCACGCTGCCAAGATAGCCGCCGAAGGCGATCTTCTGGGATTCGACTAGGCCGGGATTGGCAATTCCGTTGAGCGCCTGGCGCATGCCATCCGGATTGAAATAGAGCGACGGGCAGCCGGTCGGCCGCACGAACTTCATCCCTTGTTCCTTCAGGAACCCGGAGGTGAAGTAGCCGCGGGTCAGGAAGTAGCTCTCCTTGGCGCGCAGCACCTCGAGGAACTTCTGCGTGCCGGCCGGCAGGTCGTCGCGCAGATTGGCCTTGCGCTGGATGCCGATGCCCATGACGACGACCGGCATCTTCAGCTTCTCGAACACCTGCGCTTCCAGATCGGCCGAATAGCCGGGTCGGAGCAGATTGGCCGAGGCGAACACGCAGATGTCGAAGGACCGGCTGATCTCGTCATAGACCTCCTGCGAGGCCAGGCTATTGGCGAGGTGCCAGAACGGCATGTAGACGACGTCATGACCCCGGAGCGCGTGACCGGCGCCCTCGCCGATCAGGTAGTTGCCGGTGTTGGCGATCTTCTTGACCTGGTCGATGACGTCCTTCTTGGAGCGGATGTCGTCGAAATAGGGCCGGTGGCGCACCGTCGCGCCGGTCACGCCGGCCACGGTTCTCTGCAGGTAGGAAGGGATGCCGGTCAGCAAGATGCGCATGACGCTCGTCCTCTGAATGATTGCGTATCCGAAACGGGGCGCCGCCCTGCCCGGCCCGGATGGGCGCGGGCGGGCGGGAAGCGTGCGAACTAGTTCAGGCCGATATCGCGAAGCGCCGTCCGGAAGTTGCTTTCCCGGTCGTTGTACTTCTCCACTACCTGCGGAACGTTCAGATCCGCCAGGTGATCGGACACGAATTCGGCGCGGTCGTTGGCGGCTTCGAGCGCAGACGCCTCGACCGCCGGCAGCCCGGTGAAATTGAGCATCTCGCGCATGCGGTCATCGACGGCGACCATCAGGCCGGGCACGCCGGACTGCAGCGCTATGATGTTGCCGTGGAACCGGCGACCGATGGAGAAGTCCATCGACGAGGTCCAGGCGCGCCACTGATTGGTGTCGAAGAAGGTGTGCAGCTTCAGCTTGCGCTGCAGCTGGTCGGAATGCTTGTAGCTGAGGTCGCCAATCATCCGGCCCGAGGTCGAGTCAAAGACACGACCGTCCTTGTTGGGCTCGACCTTCATGTCGAAATGCAGGAACTCGTCCTGCACCACATAGAAGTTCTCGCTCTCCGGCTTGCTCAGCATGTTGACGTCGCGGACGGCTTCTTCCGTCGCGCCGAGATAGCCCGAGAAGACGGTACGGCCGCTGCCGACCTTGACCTCCGGCAGCCGCTTCAGCGCCGTGCGCATGTTGTCCGGAAGGAAGTAGACCGACGGACAGCCGGTCGGACGAACGAACGAGAAGCCGCGCGACTTCAGGAACTCGGCCGTCTCATAGCCGCGCGTCAGGAAGTAGTGCTCCTTGCCCTTCAGCACGTCGAGCAATTGCTGGGTGCCGGCGGGCAGGCCGGACTCGAGATCGGCGCGGTTCTGGATTCCGATGCCGAGCATGACGATCGGCATGTTGAGGTTCTTCAGCACGAGCGCCTCGGCGTCGGCCGACAGCCCCTTGCGCAGCAGGTTGGCGCAGGTGAAGACGCAGATGTCGAAATTGGAGTTGATCTCGTCGAGGCCAGTGCCGTTCACGCAGGCATTATGCAGATGCCAGAACGGAACCTGCGTGGCGCTCGACGGCATGGCGCGCAGAGCGCCCTCACCGATCAGATAGTTGCCGGTGTTGGAGATGTTGCTCAGTTCGCGGAGGAAAGCTTCCTTGCTCTCGGGCTGAAGCTGCTGCTCGCCGTAGTTGACGGTCGCGCCCTTCGCGCTCCGGACGAGCCTCGTATAGTGACCGGGAATGCCTGTGATCAGGATTCTCGAACGCATGCAGACGTACCTTTCCTCAGATTCCGGAGCTGTCAGGCGACGGCCGGAACGTCAATCTCGACGATGGGTTGATCGACCGGACGGCGCGGCGCACGCGCTTCGATCCGGGGGGTAGACGAAACGGTCCGGTCGCACCATTCGACGAACGGACCGAAGGAAGCCGCCCAGGAACGCCCGGAAGCGGTGAACAGGCCGCCTTCGCGCAGGCGGGCGAGGCGCGTGCGATCGCGCGCCAGAGATTCCACGGCGGCGGCGAGGTCGGCGACGATTTTCAGGTCCGCCTCGCCCTCGATGAGCAAGCCGTCGCGGCCGTTGGTGACGAGCTCGTCGACGGCGCCGACGGCGGTCGCCACCGGCACGCAGCCGACCAGTTGCGCCTCCGCGATCATCAGCGGTGCGCCTTCCCAGCGCGACGGCATGATAAGGATGTCACCCCAGGCGAGGATCGCCGCGATCTCGCGACCGCCGAAGATCGGCGGACGGACGGTGACGCCGAGTTCGCGCAGCTTGCCGGTCCATGAACTTGGCTGCTCGGCGAGGATCTCGCCACCGACCGCCAGCGCCTCGAACGGGATATTGCGCGAGCGCAGGTCCTGCAGCGCCGCATGGATGCGGTCGATACCCTTCTGCGGCTCGAAGCGACCCATGTAGAGGATACGGAGAGGCGCATCGGCGGGGCGCGCCAGCCGGCTTTCGACGATCTCGGTCAGGGCCTTCGGCTTGACCGAGATGCTCGGGGCGTTGGCGACCGCGAAGATCTTTTCCAGCGGCACGCCATAGCTGTGCAGGTAGACCTTGAGCTGCTCGGAGCAGGTCAGGAAGGCGTCGTAGCAATGCTCGTGCGCGATGGCGGCGAAGGGCTGGCCGGCCGGACGGCGCAGCGGCGTCTCGTCAACGACATGCAGGTAACATGCGGTGCGCGCGCCCTCCGAGCGCAGCCGCGCCATCAGCGGATGCACTGCCATGACGTGATTGTTAATGATCAGGTCAAAGCCCGAGAGCTGGCCCTTGAGCGCGTTCCAGTCGACGTCGTGATATTCGGCGATGAAGTCCTGGCCAAGAAAGCGGTTGGTGCCGCCCCAGGCAGGGATGCCGTTCTTCCAGAAATGGATGAAGTCGAACGAGTCATCGAACTCGTCGAGCACGTCCATGCGGGCATTGCCGAGCACGAACAGATGCGTTTCGAAGCCTTCGGCCTTGAGCTCGCGCGCTGCCGCGAAGGCGACCTTCTCGGCGCCGCCAAACGAGGCATTGGGCACCAGCAGCGCCAGGGTACGCTTGCTAGACTGCGCGTGACCGAGCGGCAGCACGGGCGAGCCCCCCACCTCGGTGCGAAGCTGCTTGTAGAGCTCCGACAGCGCCGGCAGCCGCGAGCCGCGCCAGGTCCAGCGCTTCGCCGCGACCGCCTGCAGCGGGCTGGTGGCGATCGTGTGGACGAGGTTGATCAGCGACTGCTCCGGCGTTGCGGAGGCGCGCTTCGGCGCCTCGGCCGGGAACGGGAAGCGTACCTTCACCACCGCTACCGTTGGCCAGACCTGGTCGGCCGCGATCGAACCGAGCCATTCGAGAGCGTTGTTGCGGATGGCATCGCGAACGATGGCGGAGGACATGAACACCAGGTCGGCGCGTCCCTTGCGGACATGGCCGGAAGGCTGGATCTCGATGTCGATGCCGCGCTCGGCGGCGACGTTGCGGATCTGCACGAAGCAGACATTCGCCGCCTCGGTCGCCCGCTCCAGATGCATGAGCAGGTTGGGCCAGAGCCGCGACTGCTTGAGAAGCTTCAACGTCTCGACGCTGCCGGCCGCCAGGAAGGGCGGGAAATGGAAATTGTCCGGCTCGGCGGCGCTGCCCCAGAAGGCGCGGATCGCCTCGTCGAAATCGAGCTTGGTCGGCTCCATCGTCGGATCGGTGAAGCAGGCGATGGTGCCGTCGCCCGTGCGCAGCATGGCATAGCGCGGGGCTTCCTCATGCTCGAAATCGACGAGCGTCGAACGGCGGAACAAAGTCTTGTGGCGGCGGCGCAGGAAGCTCAGGGAGGCGGCGCGGTCGCGGTTCGCTTCCTTGAACCGGCTTTCGGCCCTGAGGCGATATTCGAACGCCGTATCGTGGCACGGCACGCCGACGAAACCCGCCTCGATGCAGGACAGCCAGAACTCCCAATCCTCGAAGCCGTTCTGCCGATCGGCGTCGAAGCGCACGCCGGCATGGAATACGTCGATCGAGATCATCGAGCCGGTGTCGCAGATATTGTCGGAGACGCAGTGCGTCAGCCGCGAATAGCCGTCGCCGTAGTGGGCGCCCCAGCGCACCGAAAAGGTGTCGATGTTGGTGTAGACCCAGCCGCACTGCTCCGCCTTCAGGCGGGCATAGAGCGTCTCGATCGTGGTCGGCAGAACCCGGTTGTCGGCGTCGAGGAAGTAGACCGCCTTCGCATCCGGCAGGTTCTCGACGATGAAGTCGATCGCGCGGTTGCGCGCCCCGCCCGGGCCGGCGTTCGGCCCGAAGATGACGTGCAGCTCCGGACGCGTCGCCGCATAGAGGGTCAGCGCATCGAACACCTCGCGGCGGGGATCGCCATCGACGGAGACCACCACCTCGACGCGGCATTCGGTGGTCGAGGCGAACGCGGTTTCGAGAGCCTCGACGGCGAGCGCCGCGTGACCGTAGAGCGGCATCGCGATGACGACGAGATCCGCGGCCTCACTGCGCATGGGCAGCCTCCCCGCGCGCCTCGACGTCGAAATGACGGACCAGCCGGAAGTCGAACACCTTCAGCCAGGAGAAATCGACCGAGTCGCCCTTGGCGCGGCTCAGGATGACGAGGTTCATCATCCGCTGCGTCGGGCTGTCGAGCATGATGTTGATGCTGACCGGCTCGCCGGCCGAAACATCGCGCCAGCCGCTGAAATAGGCCGAGCGGCGCGCCGCCCCCTCGCGTTCGAGGACCGCGATCTCGGATCGCAGATTGGCGGCGCTCGGTGCCAGCAGGAAGCCGACGAAGGCTGGCTTGCCCTCGGCATGGTCGATGACCGCCCGCGCGGAGAAGCGAACCGTTCCCGGGGCCACGACATTCGCGACCGCGCCTGCCGAGATTCCCGCCGGCAACGGGTGGCAGACGATCGCATCCTCGTGCTCGAGGAAGCGGATGGTCTGGAAATCCGGCACGATCGGGCTGGCCGAAACGTCGGCGACGGCGCGCAATGCGTCGAGCGGCAGGCGATAGTCCTCGATCCGCCGCCCACCGATCAGCGCACTCGGCGCGATCGAGTTCGGCAGCGCCGTCGGGCGGACGCCCGGTACGCCGGAATAGATCTTGAGCGCCAGCGGCCGGTGATCGAGATCGCCATGCGGCGAGCGAGCGCGTGCGGCATAGCGGCGGCTGGCGATCGGATGCCCCAGCGACGGCGCCGGCGGCTCGGCGCCATTGGCCGAAATGCGCAGCCGCAACGTGCGGGGGCTGCCATCGCAGGCCTTCGGCAGCGAGAAGTAGTTCCAGTCCGCCGCGAGCGCCGAGAACGGCACTACCCACTCGGCGACGCCCTCGCCATTCTCGATATAGTCGAGCGTGACGATGACTTCGCCGCTGCCGGCGGCCTGATGGCGGAAATGCAGGGCAAAGCCGCTGACGCCGAAGCTGGAGACGGGGAACAATTGCTCGACCCACCCCTCGCGCATCAGCCTGCTGACGCCCTCGTCCTTCGGATCGACGAAGACGTCATGGGCGAAGATCTCGCTCGCCGCTTCCCAGTTGCGGGCGCGGAACGCATCTTCCAGCACGCGGAAATTCTCGAACAGCGTTTCTCGCTCGCGCCGCAGCATGACGAGTTCCGACGCCATGGTCTGGGCATAGCTCGAAATGCGGCCGAGGCCGGATTCGAGCACTGTCCGCACCAGCGAAGCGACGCCATCGACATCGCGGTCGATGCGAATGACCGGCGGAGCGGGAATGGTCGCCATCTTGGCGAGAGCCGCCGAGGCCACCTCGATCTCGGCCGCGCCGGCCGGCGACGCGACGACCGCGAGCACCGGATAGACGTCCCGCATCGTCCCGTCGCTGCGGAAGAGCTCGTCCGTGAAAGTGACGAGATGGACCAGCGGACCGGCGGCCAGTTCGGCCCGATCGCTGGCACCCGCCAGCACCATCCGCAGGGTAGCCTTGGCCTGCGTGGAGAAGGCCGGCTCGAACTGGCTCTTGATAGGTTTGTTCACGTCGCAGCGTCCGCTCATGCAGAGCAATCCGGTCGGAATCGTTCTAAATACGATCAGACAAGCTTGCTTGTTCTTCAGCTATAGAGATTAGTACCGGCTCATTTTGCGGCGCACAACCGTGATGTAAATAAATATTCAATTCTATTCTTGAGAAGTATTGTTTCAAAATTCGAATAGAATTTCATGCCTTTTCCGGGGCAAATGCCTGCACAATAGCGACATGACGATACGGGATGAGACGACCGGAGATCAGAAGGTGATCCGTGAGGTGATCGCGATCGCATTTTGCAGCGCAGCACACAGCAGTCAGCGCGAAGGCGATCTGGTCGATGCCTTGCGCGCCGCGGGGGCACTTGCGGTTTCGCTGGTGGCGGAGGAAGACGGAAAGGTAGTTGGCCACATCGCCTTCTCCCCGGTCACGATCAACGGGGTCAATGAAGGCTGGTACGGGCTGGGACCTGTCGCGGTGCTGCCTGCCCTGCAGGGGCGCGGCCTGGGCCGGGCCCTGATCGAAGCGGGACTGGAACGGATCCGATCCCTGGGTGCTGGCGGATGCGTGCTGCTCGGCGAGCCCGAATTCTACCAGCGGTTCGGCTTTCGCGCTGATCCGCGGTTGAAGCTCTCAGGCCCGCCGCCCGAATATTTCATGGCGCTCCCGCTGGCGACCGGCAGGGCAGCGCCAGAGGGCGAGGTCCGCTATCACACGGCCTTCGACGACGTCTGAGGATTCGACTACTGATGACGCGGCAGGCTGGCGCGCATGTCCTCGCGGGTCAGGACACCGGCGAGGATGGCGCCGAGCAGCGCACAGATCACCAGACCGAGACCGGCCCAGAAGATCACGAAATAGGCACACCCGCCATCGCTGCAGCCGACATTGACGATCCTCTGCAGCAACATGCCGATGCCCACACCGGTGCCGACCCCGACGATGCCGCCGAAGATCAGGCCGAAAAAGGCCGCGAATGCGATACGCATGGTTTTGTCCTGAAACTGGAATCAATTCGCCGGGAGGGATTAGCACCATTCCGGGGCCGTGCCTGTGTCCTCAGTCACGCAGTCTTGTTATAGCTGACGTTCATTTCCGATTGGTTGACGCGACCTTTACGCGCGACGGGAGTTTGTCCATGTCCGAGATCCAGATTGACGTCGTCACCGACATCGTCTGCCCCTGGTGCTTCATCGGAGTCGTCCGACTGCACAAGGTGTTGGCCGAAAACGGAATCACGGCGCGGGTGGTGCATCATCCCTTCTTCCTGGATCCGAGCGTGCCCCCGGAAGGCATCGACGTCGCGGAAAAGCTGCGCAAGCGATTCGGCGGCGACCCGTCCGCGATGTTCGCCCGGGTCGAGGCGGAAGCCCGCAAGAGCGGCATCGCCCTCGACCTTTCCAAGCAGCCACGCCAGCGCCCGACCGGCGCGGCGCACACGCTCATCCGCCACGCCCTCGAAAAGGGAACGCAGGATGCCCTGGCGACGGCCCTGTTCGAGGCGCATTTCATCCACGCCCTCAACGTCGCCGACCCGGACGTCCTCGCCGAGATCGCCGCGTCGCACGGTTTCTCCGTCGATGAAGCGCGTCAGATCGCCACCGACCCGTCCGAGTTGGAGATCACCCGCCAGGAAGCGGCCGCCGCGGCCGAGGGCGGCATCAGCGGCGTGCCCTTCTTCGTCTTCAACCGCCGGCTTGCGCTGTCGGGCTGCCAGCCGGAGGATGTGTTCGAGCAGGCGCTCGCCCAGGCGACCGGCGCGAGCGCCGCGGCCGACGCCTGAGCGAACCCGCCATACCGAAGAGGCTCGCATGGTCCGCACGTCCCACATCTTCCCCGTCCTGCGCTATCGCGATCCCAGGGCGGCGATCGCCTTCCTGGTCAAGGGCTTCGGCTTCGAGGTCTTCGCCCTGCACGAGGGAGCGGATGGCGAGGTGGTCCATGCCGAACTTCGTCTCGGCCAGAACCTGATCATGCTGGGCGGCTTCAGCCCGGAGCTCGTCGCCAGCGGCCGCACCGCAAGCGGCGGCACCGGCGCCGTCTATGTCTCGGTCCGCTTCGTCGACGGCCATCACGACATGGCCGTCGCCGCCGGCGCCAAGATCACCCGCCCGCTCGAAGACATGGAGTATGGTTCGCGGGAGTATTCCTGCCGCGATACCGAAGGCTATGAGTGGTCGTTCGGCACCTACGATCCGCTCGGCGTGGACGGCAAGGTGGCGGACGCCTGATCGGCGACGGAATTACTCCGTTCAAAAGACCCGGCGGGGCTCGTCGCCGGGGTAGCCGGCTCCTATTTCGAAGACATGACTGAATTTCGTGCCCTCCGGCCTGACAGGCAAAAGGAGATCAGCATGACTTCGTACACGCGACTGCCATCCGTCCTTTTTGCAGCAACCCTGGTGACAACCGGCCTCCCCTTGGCCCACGCGGTCAACCCGGTATTCCTGAAGGTAACGATCCACGATCTCGACGCCGACGGCGACCTGCCGGACGACGCGGCACTCTGTCTCCCGGCCGTCAACGGGCTGCCGGTACGGGGCCGCGACCGGAGCCCGGCCGTCGAATGGTCGAACGCACCGGCGGAGACCAGATCCTTTGTCCTGATCATGACCGATCCGGACGTTCCGCTCGACGTGACGCTGCTGCGCGGACCGCGCCCCATACCCGTCGAAGCGGCACGCGACACCCACTATCACTGGGTGCTCTACGACATACCGGCGACGACGACCTCCCTGCCGGCGGGCGCCGACGGCGACGGCTTCTCCCCGCACGGCAAGCCGGCGACCAGGACCCAATGGGGACAGCGCGGCGTCAACGCCAATACCTGGCTGATGGCCGGCAATCCCCGACTGAAGGGAACGTATGCCGGCTATGACGGCCCCTGCCCGCCGGAGAACGACCTGAAGCCGCATGGCTATACGATCACCATCTACGCGCTCGACATCGACCACCTGGCCGCCAAGCCGCTGATGGACGGACCGGATGTGCAGAAGGCGATCGAAGGACATGTACTGGCCAAGGGCGAAGCCGTCGGCCACTACAGCCTCAATCCGGCGCTGCGCAAGGCGGTCGCCGAGTAGGGCGCCTCCCGGCAGGCTCAGGGCACGCGGCGGAAGAGACCGGGATAGAGGGCGACGAGCCCGCCCTCCTCCGTCTCGATCTCGGCGCGGAAGGTGCCGTCGACCGCCTCATAGAGATAGCGGCGCCCGGCCTGCAAACAGGTGTAGCGCTGGCGGTCGAGGGTGATTTCCAGGTCCGGGAAGCGAACATAGACGGCGGTGATCTCCTGCGATTGTCCTTCCGCAAGATTCAGGCGCCGGATCGCCAGCATGTTGGTGACCGGGCTCGCCGAGAGATCGACGTCGCTGGCGCCGACCAGGGCCGGGACCCGCTTGCCGTCGCTGTTGCGCCAGAGGCCGTCGCCATCCGATTGCAGGGTGATCGACGGACCGCCGACCACGGCCACATGCGCTTCGGCGACACGTCCGTCCGGATGACAGGTCAGTTCATAGCGCGCGGCGAAACGCGCATCGCCGCCCGAGAGCAGGGCGCCCTCCGCCACTGCCCCTTTCGGCCGATCACTGAAGACCATGTGCTCCAGCCCCTCGCCGTCCCAGCTCTGCCAGCGAACCGCCTTCGACATATTGCCCTGCCTATCGCGCTATTCCGCGCCTTGGTTTGGCCTACCGGTCGATGCCGGCCACGAGAAGATACTTCTTCTCGACGAATTCATCGATGCCGTGATGCGAGCCCTCGCGGCCATTGCCGCTTTCCTTGACGCCGCCGAAGGGTGCCAGCTCGGTCGAGATCAGGCCGGAGTTGATGCCGACCATCCCGTATTCCAGCCCCTCGCCGACCCGGAAGATGCGGCCGATGTCGCGGGAATAGAAATAGGCGGCGAGGCCGAACTCGGTGTCGTTTGCGGCCCTGATGACCTCTTCTTCGGTCTCGAACTTGAACACCGGCGCGATCGGTCCGAACGTCTCCTCGCGCGAAAGCTGCATGTCGCGGGTCGCCCCGGTCAGCACGGTGGGCTCGAAGAACGAGCCGCCGAGCGCGTGCCGATGGCCGCCGAGCACGATCCTGGCGCCCTTCCCCGTCGCGTCCTTCAGGTGCTCCTCGACCTTGAGGATCGCCTTGTCGTTGATCAGCGGCCCCTGCGAGACGCCGGCCTCGACGCCGTTGCCGACCTTGAGCTTGTCGACGGCGGCCGTCAGCTTCTCGACGAAGGCGTCGTGGATGCCCGCCTGTGCATAGATGCGATTGGCGCAGACGCAGGTCTGGCCCATGTTGCGGAACTTCGACACCATCGCGCCCTCGACCGCCGCATCGAGATCGGCATCGTCGAAGACGATGAAGGGCGCGTTGCCGCCAAGCTCCAGCGCCATCTTCTTCACGGTGGTCGACGCCTGCCGCATCAGCAGCTTGCCGACCTCGGTCGAGCCGGTGAAGTTCACCAGCCGGATCGCCTGGTGGGAAGTCAGCACGCCACCGATTTCCGACGCGCTGCCGGTGACGACGTTGATGACGCCCGGCGGGATGCCGGCGCGATCGGCGAGCTCGGCCAGCGCCAGCGCCGTCAGCGGCGTCTCGCCAGCCGGCTTCAACACCACGGTGCAGCCGGCCGCCAATGCCGGCGCCACCTTGCGCGTGATCATCGCGGCAGGGAAATTCCACGGCGTGATCGCGGCAACGACGCCGGTCGGCTGGCGCAGCACGAGGATGCGCGCATCAGCGCGATGGCTCGGCAGCGTCTCGCCGGCGATGCGCTTCGCCTCCTCGGCGTAAAACTCGATGTAGGAATTGGCGTATTCGATCTCGCCCTTGGCCTCGGCGAGCGGCTTGCCCTGCTCCGAGGTCAGGATCATAGCCAGATCGTCCTGATGGGCCCGGATGCGCTCGAACCATTGTCGGATCAGCTTGGACCGCTCCTTGGCGGTCTTCGCGGCCCAGCTCTTGAACGCCACGGCGGCGGCATCGACGGCCTTCGTCGTCTCCTCGGCGCCGAAGCGCGGCACATGGCCGATCACGGCGCCGGTGGCGGGGTTGGTGACCTCGATCGACGGCTCGCCGATCCAAGCCCCATCGACATAGCACTGGTCCTTCACGAGCGTCGGATCGATCAGCTTCAAGGTCTTGACGGTCGACTTGTCCATGGTGCTACTCCCTTACGACGTTTTGCCAATGACCACGGCCGGCAACCGTTCCATCCGCGTTGCGACGATAGCGCGGCGGAGCCGGGACCGCCATGGAACTGTCGCCCCCGCGGGAAGGATGCGGGAGCGAGACGGAGGGGCCATTGCCTTCGATCCGATTTGCCGTGACGGCCGCCATGCTGACCGCCGTCCTGTTCACCGCGATGCCGGCGAGGGCTGAAGCCATGACTCCGGAAGCCACGCTGGAAGCCCTGATGAGCCCGGAAGGGTTGGGACCGGAGCATTTCGGCGCCGCCTTCCTGGCCGCGCTGCCGCTCCCGCAGCTCCAGCCCATCCTTGCCGGCATCCGCCAGGCGAACGGCCCGCTTGAGGACGTCGATCGCGTCAGCTCCAGCTTCCGCCTCCACTTCGCCGACGCAACCGTCCCGACAACGATCGCCCTCGACGGCGAAGGCCGGATCATCGGCCTGTGGTTCGGCCCGGCGGAGCCCCTCGGCTCGATCGAAAGCCTGGCGGCCGCAATCCAAGCCCTGCCCGGCTCGACGGCGCTCCTCGTCGTCAGCGACGGCAAGGACGTGATCGCGCAGGATGCCGACCGGCCGCTGGCCATCGGCTCCGCCGCGAAGCTTGCCGTCCTCGTGGCGCTACGCGACGCCGTCGCGGCCGGGCGCCTCGCCTGGGACCAGGTCGTACCGCTCGCCCCGTCATGGAGATCCCTGCCATCCGGCCAATTGCAGGACTGGCCGGACGGCACGCCGCTGACGATCGCGACCCTCGCCAATCTGATGATTTCGGTCAGCGACAACACCGCGACCGACGCCCTGATCCGCCTCGTCGGCCGGGAGGCGGTCGAGGCGGTCGCGCCCGCCAATACCCCGTTTCTCACGACGCGCGAGCTCTTCACGCTGAAGGCAAACGAGAACGCGCCATTGCGGACCGCATGGATCGAGGGCGACGCGGGTGCGCGACGCACCCTCCTGGCAGAGATCGCGGACAGGCCGCTGCCAAAAATCACCGACCTCAGCGCCGCCGCCACGCACGCGGTCGAGTGGTTCCTGTCGGCCCGCGAAATCTGCCGTCTGCTCGACGCCACCGCCGACCTCGGCAGCGTCGGCATCAATCCGGGCGTCGCCGAACGCGAGCGATGGAAATCCGTCGCCTACAAGGGCGGCTCGGAGCTGGGCGTCCTCAACCTCTCCACCCGCGTCGTCGGCCATGACGGCCGCGTTCATTGCGTCGTCGCAAGCTGGAACCATGATGCAGCGCTTGACGACCAAAGATTGATCGCGCCCTATCGAGGCATCCTCAATCGCCTTGCCGAGCGGGAGTAGAACGATGCGCCAAGTCACCGTCGCGGCCACGCAGATGGAGTGCGACTGGGATCGCGCCGGCAATGTCGCGCGGGCCGAACGACTGGTGCGGCAAGCGGCGGCCGATGGCGCCAACATCGTCCTGATCCAGGAATTGTTCGAGACGCCGTATTTCTGTCAGGACCAGTTCCACGATCATTTCAACCTGGCCCAGCCCTTCGAGGGCAATCCGCTGATCGCGCATTTCGCGGCGCTCGCGGCCGAACTCTCCGTCGTGCTGCCCGTCAGCTATTTCGAGCGCGCCGGCCAGACCGCCTATAACAGCATCGCCATCGTCGATGCCGACGGCAGCGTGCTCGGCAACTATCGCAAGAGCCATATTCCGGACGGGCCGGGCTACACCGAGAAGTTCTATTTCTCGCCCGGCGACACCGGCTTCCGGGTGTGGCCGACCCGCTTCGGCACCATCGGTGTCGGCATCTGCTGGGACCAGTGGTTCCCGGAGACGGCGCGCGCCATGGCGCTGGCCGGCGCCGAGATCCTTTTCTATCCGACGGCGATCGGCTCCGAGCCGCAGGATCCCTCGCTCGATTCCGCCGCCCACTGGCAGCGCGTGATGCAGGGACATGCCGGCGCAAATCTGATGCCGCTGGTCGCCTCCAACCGCATCGGGCTGGAGCGCGGCCTCAACGCCACCGAGATCACCTTCTACGGCTCGTCCTTCATTGCCGACCAGACCGGCGCCAAGCTGGTCGAGGCGGACAGGATCAGCGAAAGCGTGCTGACCGCGACCTTCGACCTCGACGCGATCGCGCATCAGCGCCGCTCCTGGGGCGTCTTCCGCGACCGGCGGCCGGAGCTCTATGGCGCCCTGACCACGCTGGACGGTCGCAATCCGCACGCCGCGCGCGGCTGAACCGACCGCGTCATCCGGCAGCGTACCTTCGCAGGACGGCATTTCGCTCGACCGCATCGAAATGGCATGGCGTTGCTTAACTTGCAGGCAGGGATGTTCAATATTTTGCAGAGAATATTGATGCCTGACCTGTCTCCCTCGGCTCGAAACAACGGATAGCTTCCTCCGTTCTTCTGGGTCGAAAGAAAAAGCCGGGGCCGCGCCAAGTGTACGGTCGCGGCTTCGTCGAGATTTGCTCCAGGCGCAGACTTAATAGATCCATGACCTTCGCGGTCACACCGGAGTTCCAACAGAATGAAGCTTCGTCCTGCGCTCGCCTTGGCGGCGACCCTTCTGCTTGCGCCCAATTTCGCCCAGGCCGGCGAGACGCTGGACCGGGTGTTGTCCATCAAGGTGCTCAACAACGTCGTCGTCGACGACTATCCGCCCTTCACCTTCATCGACAAGGACAACAAGCTCGCGGGCTTCGACATCGACGTCGCGCAGGCCGTCGCCGACAAGCTCGGCGTCAAGGCCGTCAACTCGGTGCCGGGCTGGGAGGTGATCACGGCCGGCCGCTGGGCGGGACGATGGGATATCTGCATCTGCTCGATCACGCCGACGACCGACCGCGCCACCGTGCTCGACTTCATCGTCCAGTACTACAGCTCGCCGGCGGTGCTCGTGGTCAACAAGGACGAGACATCCATCCATTCGATCGCCGACATTTCCGGCAAGCGCGTCGGCGTCGGCACCGGCTCGAGCTACGAGGCCTATCTCGACAAGACGATCCAGATCCCGGGCGAGAAGGCCATCGCCTTCCCGTTCGAGAATCCGGTGAAGGTGCCCTCGGACGAGACCGTCAACTTCCAGAACCTGGCGCTCGGCGCTGGCGTCCGGCTCGACGCCATCGTCGCCAACATCGCCACCGCCAAGGGGCATATCGATGCGGGCGCCCCGCTCAAGGTGGTCGGCCAGCCGCTGTTCGGCGAGCCGAACTGGATCGCGGTCGACAAGGGCGACGCCGAATGGAATGCCAAGATCGTCGAAATCATCGAGGGCCTGCGTGCCGACGGAACGCTGAAGGCGATCTCGGAGAAATGGCTCGGCACCGACATCACGCGCAATGACGTTTGAGCTCAGAAGCGAGTCGGTCCGGCTCGGCCGCGATCTCCGTCCAGTCGTGGCGGCGCGGCCGTCGCGGCTCTCGGAAGCGCGCCTGTTCGGCATCAAGGTCGGCCTGGTCTGGGCCGGCCTTTTCGCCGTGTTGCTGGTCGGTTTCGTTCAGTTCGGCCTCGACGGCGGCGCCATCGCCGAACGGCTTCCCTTCATGCTCGGCATCCGCCTGACCCCGACGGGCATGATCCAGGGCGCCGCGATGACCCTGTTCGTCACGGCGAGTTCGGTCGGCTTCGCGGCGTTTCTGGGTGTCGTGACAGCCATGGGGCGGATGTCGTCCAACCCGTTCTGCTTCGCCATCGCCACCTTCTACGGATCATTGTTTCGCGGCACGCCGCTGCTGATTCAAGTCCTGCTGATCTACCTGGCGCTGCCCCAGATCGGCATCATCCTCGGCCCCCTCACCTCCGGCATCCTGGCGTTGTCGCTCAACTATGGCGCCTATAATGCCGAGATCGTCCGCAGCGGCGTCCGCTCGGTTCCGGCCGGCCAGTGGGAGGCGGCGATGTCGCTCGGCCTGCCGCGCTGGCGGATCGCGTGGAAGGTCATCGCACCGCAGGCACTGCGCGTCATCATCCCCCCCGCCGGCACGCAGGTTGTGTCGATGCTGAAGGATTCTGCGCTGGTTTCGCTGATGGGCGTCTGGGAACTGAACTTCCTGGCGCAGTCCTACGGGCGCTCTACCTACAAATACATGGAAATGCTGACCACGGCGGCGGCCATCTACTGGGTGATGTCGATCATCCTCGAATTCTGCCAGGCCAAGCTCGAGCGGCGCTTCGGGCGCGGCTACCCCGGCGTACAGACAAACGCAAACCGGTCCTGAACAGCGCCCATGGCGGCCGCGGATCCAAGCACGACAAGGAAGATCCATCATGACGACGCATCCACACGTGACGCTGCTCGACGGCGGCATGGGCCGGCAGCTCGAGCGCATCGGCGCGCCATTCCGCTTGCCGGAATGGTCGGCGCTCGCCCTGATCGAGACGCCGCATCTGGTGCAGAAGGCGCATGAGCAGTTCATCGAGAGCGGCGCGGAGATCGTCACCACCAATACCTACGCGATCAAGCCGCACCAGATCGGCGCCGAGCGTTTCGAGGCGGATGGCCTGCGGCTCGCCGGCCTCGCCGGCCAGGTCGCGCGCGCGGCGGCGGATCAGGCCGGGCGCCCCGTCAAGGTCGCCGGATCGCTGCCGCCCGTATTCGAATCCTACCGGCCGGAGCTCTTCGACGCCGCCCGGGCGCCGGAAATCTTCCGGGTCCTGGTCGAGGGCCTCGCGCCGCATGTCGACCTCTGGCTGATCGAAACCCAGAGCTCCACCGTCGAGGCACTGGCGGCGATTGCCGCCGCGGCGCAACACCCGAAGCCAATCTGGGTCTCCTACACGTTGAAGGACGAGGCGGGCCGCACCGGGCCGCCGGAACTCCGCTCCGGCGAGACGGTCGCCACCGGCGTCGAAAAGGCGGTCGAGGCCGGCGCCGTCTCGATCCTGTTCAACTGCAGCCAGCCGGAGGTGATGGAAGCGGCGATCCGCGAGGCACGCGCCACCCTCGACGCGGCCGGACGCCCCGACGTGAGCATCGGCGTCTATGCCAATGCCTTCGCCGCCGAGGAAGAGAGCGACGAGCCCTATGCCGGCATCTCCGATATCCGCGCCGACATCACGCCGGCGCGCTATCTGGTCTGGGCCGAGCGCTGGATCGATGCCGGCGCCTCGATCGTCGGCGGCTGCTGCGGCATCGGCCCGGAGCACATCACCGAAATCCGCCAGCACTTCGACTCGAAGTGAGCGGAATCCGGCTAGTTCATCTTCTGAAGAAGATCAGACAACTTGCTGATATCGCTTATGATATAATCTGCCTCCGGCGCAAGCTGCTCGGCCGACATGAAGCCGCTCTCGACACCAATGGCGACCACACCGGCGGCGCGCGCGGCATGCAGATCGTGCAGCGTGTCGCCGATCATCGCCGCCTCGCCCGGCTGGAAGCCGAACTGATCCAGAAAGGCGCGGATCTGTCCGGCCTCGGGCTTGCGGCCATGACCTGAATCATAGCCGAAGATGGCGTCGAACCACGAGACAAGACCAAGCCGCTCGCATTGCGACCGCGCGCCGCGCTCGGAATCATTGGTGACGACGCCAAGCCGGTAGCCGGCCTGCTGCAGGGTCTCGAACACCGCCGCCGGCTCGCCGATCGGCGTCGCGGCGTCGAGCGTCGCGTCATGGAATAGGTCGCGCAGGATCTGCTCGAATGTCGCATCGCCGGGCCGACCCAGCGCTTCGGCCCAGAGCGGGATCAGCTCGCCGACAGAGCTGGCGATGAAGGGCGACGTCGGCAGCAGCACGCGCGCCTCGAGATCGTAGTGGACGATCTCGGCCAGCCGCTCCGCCAGCACCCCGTCGCCTTCGGCCAGCGTGTTGATGACCGAGCCCGTCGCGGCGTCCCAGGTCTTGGCGAAATCGAGAAAGGTCCCGTCCTTGTCGAACAGGAGCGCGCGCAGCTGCATGGCGTAATCCGTTGGAAGTCGTCGATGGCTTGCTCTAGCACGCTTGCCTTCGCCTGGCATTCCCGCTTCGATCACAGACCCCGACGATCAGCGAACGAGCACCATGTCCGCAACGCTCCAGAGCCTCCCCCGCGACGACGGTTTCCGCATGCCGGCCGAATGGGAGCCGCATGCCGGCACCTGGATGATCTGGCCCGAGCGGCCGGACAACTGGCGGCTGGGCGGCAAGCCGGCGCAACAGGCCTTCGCGGCGGTGGCGACCGCCATCGCCGAAGCGGAGCCGGTGACCATGCTGGTCTCGGCCGGCCAGTGGGAAAACGCGCGCCAGCGCCTGCCCGCCCATGTCCGGCTGGTCGAGGCCACGACCAACGACGCCTGGTGCCGCGATACCGGCCCGAGCTTCGTCGTCAGCGCCGACGGCCGCCTACGCGGCAATGACTGGCGCTTCAACGCCTGGGGCGGCTTCAATGGCGGCCTCTATTCGCCCTGGGACCAGGACGACCGCGCTGCCGCCAAGATCCTCGAAATCGAAGGCGCGCCGCGCTATCGCGCCCCCTTCGTCCTCGAGGGCGGCGCGATCCATGTCGATGGCGAGGGCACGCTGCTGACGACGCAGGAATGCCTGCTGAACCCCAATCGCAATCCCTATCTCGACCGCAGCGAGATCGAGGAGCATCTCGCCGCCCGCCTCGGCGTCAGCAAGACCATCTGGCTCGGTCCCGGCCTCTTCCACGACGAGACCGACGGCCATATCGACAACCTCGCATGCTTCGTCCGGCCCGGCGTCGTGGCGCTGACCTGGTGCGAGGATCCAGACGATCCGCAATACGCGATCTCGCACGACGCCCATGAGCGGCTTGCCGCCGCCACGGACGCGCAGGGGCGCAGGCTGCAGATCGTCAAGCTGCCGATGCCGGGACCGCTCCACATGACCGACGCGGAGGCTGCCGGTATAGACGTTTCCGAAGGCAGCGCCGAGCGGCGTGGCGGGGCGCGTCTCGCGGCATCCTACGCCAATTATTACATCGCCAACGGCCTGGTGGTGATGCCGTTGCTCGACCCGAAGACGGATCAGGCCGCGATGGAAATCATCGCCGCGCTGCATCCCGACCGCCGCATCGTCGGCATCGAAGCCCGCGAAATCCTGCTCGGCGGCGGCAACATCCACTGCATCACGCAGCAGCAGCCGGTCGGCCGGCCGGGCTGAGACGGCAAACAAAAGCTCCCGGCGCATGTCCTGCGCCGGGAGCCCGATAAATACGCCTGCGCATAGCGCGGGCGAGAAGAGTTCGTCAGCCCTTCAGGATGCTGCGGCCAGCATATTCGGCCTGCACGCCGAGCTGCTCCTCGATGCGGATCAGCTGGTTGTACTTGGCGGTCCGGTCCGAACGGGCCAGCGAGCCGGTCTTGATCTGGCCGCAGTTGGTGGCGACCGCGAGATCGGCAATGGTCGAATCCTCGGTCTCGCCCGAACGATGCGACATCACTGCGGTGTAGCCGGCGCGGTGCGCCATCGACACGGCGTCGAGCGTCTCGGTCAGCGAGCCGATCTGGTTGACCTTGACGAGGATCGAGTTGGCGGTGCCGGACTTGATGCCCTGCGACAGGCGCTTGGTGTTGGTGACGAAGAGGTCGTCACCGACGAGCTGCACCTTGTTGCCGATCTTGTCGGTCAGGCCCTTCCAGCCAGCCCAGTCGTCCTCGCTCATGCCGTCCTCGATCGAGATGATCGGGAACTTGGAGGCGAGATCGGCCAGGTAGTCGATCTGCTGCTCGATGGTGCGGACGACGCCCTCACCCTCATAGTTGTACTTGCCGTCCTTGAAGAACTCGGTCGCGGCGCAATCGAGGCCGAGATAGATGTCCTCACCGAGGCGGAAACCGGCCTTCTCGATCGACTTGGCGACGAAATCGAGCGCAGCCGTCGCCGAAGGCAGGTTCGGGGCGAAGCCGCCCTCGTCGCCGACATTGGTGTTGTGGCCAGCGTCCTTGAGCGCCTTCTTCAGCGTGTGGAACACTTCCGAGCCCCAACGGACGGCCTCGGCCAGCGTCGGCGCGCCGACCGGCAGAATCATGAATTCCTGGAAATCGATCGGATTGTCGGCATGGGCGCCGCCATTGATGATGTTCATCATCGGCACTGGCAGGACCTTGGCGTTGACGCCGCCGACATAGCGATAGAGCGGCTGGTCGGCAGCGGAGGCCGCCGCCTTGGCGAGCGCCAGCGAAACGCCGAGGATGGCGTTGGCGCCGAGGCGGGCCTTGTTCGGCGTGCCGTCGAGCTCGATCATCGTGCCGTCGATTATCGCCTGGTCTTCGGCTTCCATGCCGCCGATCGCGTCGAAGATCTCGCCGTTGACGGCCTCGACCGCCTTCAGCACGCCCTTGCCCTGATACTTGGACTTGTCGCCGTCGCGCAGCTCGACGGCCTCATGCGCGCCGGTCGAGGCGCCCGAGGGAACCGCGGCGCGGCCAAGCGAGCCATCCTCCAGCAAAACGTCGACTTCGACCGTCGGATTGCCACGGCTGTCGAGGATCTGGCGGGCAGTGATATCGATGATGGCGGTCATGCGGAAATCCTTGTTCTCGGACGGGACGCGAAGGTCTCGCAGCTTCTAGCCTGCCGCGCATGAAGGCGGAAGAGGAAGTGCGCGAAACTGTCGAGTTCCGATGCGGAAGTGCGCGGTCGAGCCGCGAAAGCGCGCGGACCGCGCAGTTTCGATTGCCTTCCGTCTCGCATCGGATGATGAAGACGGAATGACGACGCTTCTCATCACCGACGGCGACCAGACCGTCGACCTCCTCACCGCCGCCGGCAGCCGCGCCATCATCATGCCGTGGCGCGATGCGCTGCATGACGGTCCGATCCCGCCGCTCGATACGCTGGAAGCCGTCTCTGCCGTCCGGGCCGAGCATCTTGCCGAAGCGTTCAACTTCGATCCCGAGACGGTGGCCGCGACATTCGCCGAGCGAGACGCCGTCATGCGCCGCCATGCCGAATTCGACCGCGTCGAGCTCTGGTTCGAGCACGACCTCTACGATCAGCTGCAATTGCTGCAGATCCTCGATTTCTTCGCCAAGGAAGGGCGCACGCAGGGGATCGTCATCGTCCAGGCCGACAGCTTCTTCGCGATGGAGCGGCCCGATACGGTAATGCGCTTCGCGATCGACGGCGTGCGCGTCAACCAGGCGATGCTGGACATGGCGGCGACCGTCTGGAGCGAGCTGACGGCGCCAACGCCGGAGTTGATCGCCAAGCGGGCATTGCGGCCGATCAAGGGCTTCCCGTTTCTGCAGCAGGCGCTGGCGCGCTTCCTCGAGGAACTGCCGCAGCCGAAGACCGGCCTCAACCGCACCGAAATGCGCCTGCTCGATTCGCTCGGGCTCGAAGACATGTCGGCCGCAGCCCTGTTCCACCAGGCGCGAACAGCCGAGGAAGCTGCCTTCATGGGAACGTGGCCGTTCTACGCGGTGATCGATTCACTCGCCTTCTGCGACTTCCCGCTGATCGAAGGGCTGCACGCGCCTTATTCGCACGCCGATTCGGAAATACACGCCGAATATGTCACCGCGCCGCTGCGGCTGACCCTGGTCGGCGAGGACATCCTTTCCGGCGAGCAGGACCATATATCGACCAATGGCATCAGGCGCTGGTGGGGCGGCACGGAGATGAGCGGCTTCTCCGCCTGGCGCTTCAACCGCGACACGCGCGAGCTTCTGGCGCCCTGCTGACGCCAGGCCCGGTCTGGAGAGATGATGATGACCGAACAGGAACTGCAACTCGGCCGAAGCGTCGGCGCGGCGGCAACCCCGGAAAAAGCGGTCCTCGACCGCGTGCCCAATCCGCATCCGGACACGCTCTATGTCGCTCGCTTCACCGCGCCCGAATTCACCTCGCTCTGCCCGGTTACCGGCCAGCCCGATTTCGCGCACCTCGTCATCGACTACGTGCCGAAGGACTGGCTGGTCGAATCGAAGTCGCTGAAGCTCTATCTGCACGCCTTCCGCAATCACGGCGCCTTCCATGAAGGCTGCACGATCGACATCGCCAAGCGCCTCGTCGATCTGCTCGACCCGCACTGGCTGCGCATCGGCGGCTACTGGTATCCGCGCGGCGGCATCCCGATCGACGTCTTCTGGCAGAGCGGCCCGGTGCCGGCGAACATCTGGCTACCGGACCAGGGCGTCGCGCCCTATCGCGGCCGCGGCTGACGCGCGGCCGAGGCGTCAGATGCAGGCGCCGCCGTGGAGCGCCTCGTCGATCGCCGGGCTCGCGCCGCTCAGCGACACCGTGCCGGCAACCGAATCGCCGATCGAGATCTCGATCTCCTTGCCGGAGCGCAGCGTCTCGACATTCTCCGGCGCGAGGCGAATGCCCCATGTGTGGTTCGTCAGGGCCAGGAAGTCGCCGGCGAAGCCTTCATTGCGATCCGTCTTGACCTGGATCCGCTGGCGCTGGATGCCGTCCATGCTGCCGCGCTCGCCGATCTCCTGCCGGAGCGTGCCCGTATCGGTGCCATAGGCGACGCGGAACACGGTGAGTTCCGGCGTATCGCAATAGACCGACACCATCAGCGGCTTGTCGCGGTCCTGCGCGATCGCCATCATCTGCGGCCCGCTCGGCTTGTCCTCGTAGCCTGTCAGCCGCTCGGTCCGCCATTCCGAGGCGCCGTTCATGATCGAGACCTTGACGTCGGTCACGCGCGGAACGCCGGGTTGCGCAGGCATGGGCGCGAAAGCGGTGGTGTTGTCGGTCGGCGGACTGTCGGATCCGGGCGCCGGCTCGCTCGGCGCCGGACGATCCTCGGCGACCACGGGCGGCTGCGGTGCCGGCGCTCCGGCAAAGGGATCGGCCGGAGGCTCGCTGGCGGCAGGCGCCGGAGTCGGCTCGTTTGCGGCAGGCGGTGCGCTGGAACTGGTGCTCGATAGCAGGCTGCGCAGCGGTCCACCCGGCAAGGCGGCGATCACGACGCCGAGCGCAACCGCAGTCACGGCTGCGCCAATGCCGATCCGCTTCAGCCAGCGCGGCGAAGCGCCGTCGTCCTCGGCATCGGGCTCGACCAGTTCTTCGGGCGGTGCCGGAGCGACGGAAATGGAGACCTCATGGCTGAGGCTTGCAGCCGGGTGGCTGGCGGCCGCGCGGGGCGCCGAAGCCGGAGCCGGACGCGCCTCGGCCGGAGCTGGCTTCGCGGCAGCGGAACGGTCCGGAGCGGCCGGATTTGCCGGTGCCATTGATCTTGCCGGCGCGGTGGAACCGGACGACGGTGGCGGCGGCGCAGCCGCAGCAGCAGGAGGGACGACGCTCGCTGGAGCGGTCGACGGCGTCGGCGGTCGCTTGAGCGAGGGGCTACGCCGCTGCTGCTCTATGATAGCGATCGCGGCGCCGAGATCCCGCCGAAGCGCCTGATAGCGCTCCATGTCCATCTCGCCGCCCTCGGGCGTGCAAGTGGCTCGGATCGTGCGCTCGACCCTCTCATAGACGCGTCGACGCCCATCGGCGGACGGATCCGGAAGGTTGGAGATCGCCCGATCGAGAATGACTACGAGTTCGTTCGGGTCCATCGGGCTGGGCTCTTCCAGAGTGGGCGCAGGAGAACATCCTGCGTTCGTTTCACATCATCCCGCAAGTCGCTTCGAAACGACGGGGCGAGCCCTATCCCTTCGCAAGCCGGTCAAAGGCCATCAGGCGCTCCAGCAGCGCCGGCAGGTCGTCGATCTGGATCATGTTCGGGCCGTCGGACGGTGCGTTGTCCGGATCCTGGTGGGTCTCGATGAAAACGCCGGCGACACCGACCGCGACGGCGGCGCGCGCCAGAACCGAGACAAATTCGCGCTGGCCGCCCGAGGACGAGCCCTGCCCGCCCGGCTGCTGCACCGAATGGGTGGCATCAAAGACGACCGGCGCGCCCATGGCCGCCATGATCGGCAGCGAACGCATGTCGCTGACGAGCGTGTTGTAACCGAAGCTGGCACCGCGCTCGGTCAGGAGCACGTTCGGATTGCCGCTGTCGACCAGCTTGGCAAGGACATTCTTCATGTCCCAGGGCGCCAGAAACTGGCCCTTCTTGACGTTGATCACCCGGCCCGTCTCGGCCGCCGCGACGAGAAGGTCGGTCTGGCGGGACAGGAAGGCCGGGATCTGCAGGATGTCGACGACTTCGGCGACCACGGCGCACTGTTCGCGCTCATGGATATCGGTCAGCACGGGAACGTCGAATTCCTTCTTGATATCGGCGAAGATCGGCAGCGCCGCATCGAGGCCGGCGCCGCGCTTTCCGGAAATGCTGGTGCGATTCGCCTTGTCGAAAGACGACTTGTAGACGAAGCCAATACCGAGTCTGGTGGTCATCTCCTTGAGACGGCCGGCCATGTCGAAGGCATGCTGCCGGCTTTCCAGCTGGCAGGGGCCGGCGATCAGCGTCAGCGGCAAGTCATTGCCGAAGGTCGCCTTGCCGGCGGAGACATGCGAATTGGTTTCAGTCGTCATTCTTCACCGTGCCTGGAGGTCTGGCGTGCGCGGCCAGACCCTTACAACGTAAGCGTCGGCGATGCGACCCTTGATCCGCCAGCGTCGAGCGACCTTCGAGGACGCTTAGCCGGACAACGCGGGATCGCGACCTGCCAGGCGAGAAGACACGCCGAGATCGCGGCGGATCCAAGGCCATCGCACGGAAGCCGAACGGCAATTCTGAGGGGCGAAACGGGTCGCCGTCCCCGGCGACCCGGAATCGGCCTCAGACGAGGCGCGACTGTTCGATGGCCGCCGCAATGAACGAGGCGAACAGCGGATGCGGATCGAGCGGCCGCGACTTCAGCTCGGGATGATACTGAACGCCGATGAACCACGGGTGATCGCGCAGTTCGACCGTCTCCGGCAGCACGCCATCCGGCGACATGCCGGCGAAATGCATGCCGCAGGCCTCGAGCCGGTCCTTGTAGTCGATATTGACCTCGTAGCGGTGGCGATGCCGCTCGAACACGGTCGTGTCGCCATAGA
This sequence comes from Kaistia sp. MMO-174, assembly GCF_037147815.1. Classification (NCBI taxonomy): domain Bacteria; kingdom Pseudomonadati; phylum Pseudomonadota; class Alphaproteobacteria; order Hyphomicrobiales; family Kaistiaceae; genus Kaistia; species Kaistia sp. MMO-174. The sequence continues at coordinate 718,630 of NZ_JBBCUO010000002.1, forward strand.
TGCCGGCAATCTTCGAACCGGGCTCGAAATGCGCCTCATAGGCGCCGAGGCGCATCGTACCGCCGAGATCGCCGGCCGAATGGCGCTTCTCGAGCATGTTGCCCTTGAGCCATTCGGTCATCAGGCCGACAACCGGCTCGTCGGTCGGGCCGAACTCGGTCGAGCTCGCCTTCTGGACGCCGGCCAGGCTCCGCGCCGCCTCGATGACGGCCATCTGCATGCCGAAGCAGATGCCGAAATAGGGCACGTTGCGACGACGGGCGAAACCGGCAGCCTTGATCTTGCCTTCCGAGCCGCGCTCGCCGAATCCGCCGGGCACCAGGATGCCGTTGACGCGCTCCAGATAAGGCGCGGGATCTTCCTTCTCGAAGATCTCGCTCTCGATCCAGTCGATGTTGACCTTGACCGTGTTGGCGATGCCGCCGTGCTGTAGCGCCTCGATCAGCGACTTGTAGGCGTCCTTGAGGCCCGTGTACTTGCCGACGACCGCGATCGTGACCTCACCCTCGGGATGGCGGATCTTGTTGGTCAACGCCTTCCACTTGTCGAGGACGGGCGGCTGCGCGTCGGTGATGCCGAACGCGGCCAGCACTTCGTCGTCGAGGCCTTCGGCATGGTAGCTCGTCGGCACGTCGTAGATGTGGGCGACGTCGAGCGCCTGGATGACGGCCGATTCGCGCACATTGCAGAACAGCGACAGCTTGCGGCGCTCTTCCTTGGGGATCGGGCGGTCGCTACGGCAGAGCAGGATGTCGGGCTGGATGCCGATCGAGCGGAGTTCCTTGACCGAGTGCTGCGTCGGCTTGGTCTTCAGCTCGCCCGCGCTCGGGATGTAGGGCATCAGCGTCAGGTGGATATAGACGACATTGCCGCGCGGTAGGTCGTTGCCGAGCTGCCGGATCGCCTCGAGGAACGGCATCGCCTCGATGTCGCCGACCGTGCCGCCGATCTCGCAGAGCACGAAGTCGACATCGTCGTTGCCGGAGAGCACGAACGACTTGATCGCGTCGGTGACGTGCGGAATCACCTGCACGGTGCCGCCGAGATAATCGCCACGGCGCTCCTTGGCGATGATCTCCTGGTAGATCTTGCCGGTGGTGACCGAATCGGCCTTCGAGGCCGGGCGCCCGGTGAAGCGCTCATAGTGGCCGAGGTCGAGATCCGTCTCGGCGCCGTCGTCGGTGACGAAGACTTCACCGTGCTGATACGGACTCATCGTGCCCGGATCGACGTTCAGGTAGGGATCGAGTTTCCTCAGGCGGACCTTGTATCCACGCGACTGGAGCATTGCTCCGAGCGCCGCGGACGCGATGCCCTTGCCAAGCGAGGAAACCACACCGCCGGTTATGAATACGTACCGCGCCATGGGCCTCTACCTCAGTTTCCGATCGAACGTTTCATACGACAAAGGCTAGCCGTCGCGCCAGAACGACGACCCAGCCTCCATTCACCAAACTCCCCTTCCCCAAATAAAACGTCGCCGCACGGGACCGCGCGGCGACGCGAAGGAAAAGGGCCTTTACGCGCTTTACTGCGAACTCGGCACCGCCGGAGCGGCAGGCTCGGCCGGAGCCGGTGCAGCCGGGGCCGGGGTTGCCGGAGCGGCTTCCGTCGCGGCCGGTGCCGCAGCGCCGGCCGGAGCGGCCTCGCCAGCAGGAGCCGTTGCCGGAGCCGGCGTCGAAGCCGCAGGCGTCGCCGCCGGCTTCTGGCCGGGCAGCTGATCCAGGATGCCCTGACCCGAGCCGCCCGGAACGGCCGGCGCCGAGGTCGACTGACCCTGGATCTGGTCGAGGATCGAGGCCGGCCGCTCACCATAGCGGCTGAGCAGGGCAAGGCCCATCGACGTGACGAAGAAGATCGCCGCCAGGATGGCCGTCGTACGGGTCAGCACGTTGGCCGAGCCGCGCGCCGTCATGAAGCCGCCGCCGCCGCCGATACCGAGCGCGCCGCCTTCGGAGCGCTGCAGCAAAACAACGGCGACGAGCGCGACGACCACCATGAGGTGGATCACGATGATGACTGTCTGCATCGATGTCTCTGATCAGAATTCAAAAAAGCTGGCGGCCTTGTACACGATCGTTTTGGCGGTTTCCAGTGCCGCGCCCCTGATATGGAGAGCGGAACGCCGGAGACAAGCCGCACGCCGTGTCACGCATAGGCCGCGGCGATGCCGAGAAAGTCAGCGGCCTTCAGGCTGGCGCCGCCGACGAGCGCGCCGTCGACATCGGCAATCTTGAGTATTTCGCCGGCGTTGGAAGGCTTTACCGAACCGCCATAGAGAATGCGGACGCGCGCGCCTTCAGCGCCAAAGCGCGCTACGAGACGCAGGCGGATATGGCCGTGCACCTCGGCGATGTCGGCATTGGACGGCGTGAGACCCGTGCCGATGGCCCAGACCGGCTCATAGGCGATAACCAGATTGGCGGCCGTCGCACCGTCGGGAATCGACCCGGCGAGCTGCGTGTCGACCACGGCGAGCGTGGTGCCGCCGCGCCGCTCGGCTTCGGTCTCTCCGATGCAGAGGATCGCCACCAGATCGGCCCGCCAGGCGGCTTCCGTCTTGGAACGGACGATCGCGTCCGTCTCGGAATGGTCCGTCCGGCGCTCCGAATGACCGACGATCACATGGGTCGCGCCGGTATCGGCGATCATCTCGGCCGAGATGTCGCCGGTATGCGCTCCGCTCGCCTTGACGTGGCAATCCTGCCCGCCGATCGAGATGCGGCTTCCGAGCGCGACGACCGCGAAAGGCACAAGCTGCGTCGCGGGCGGGCAGATGGCCAGATCGACCTTGCCCCGAAGCTCCGCACCATAGCCCGCGACGATATTGCCGAACTCGCTCGCCGAGGCCTTCAGTCCATTCATCTTCCAATTGCCGGCGATCAGCGGCTTCGGACGCGGGGATTGGGTGCTGGACATGAACGCTTCCTGATTTCCGGTGTTTGGATTCTTGTTGGCTCTTTTGCATAGCGACGGCGCGCCGAAGTCAAGGACCTGCCCGAATCGCACCCGCGGTCAGACGGCTGTCGGGGGCCGCGGAATCCCGGACGGAAGGTATGCTCGATGTTCCGTCACCGCGCGCCTTGCCCCGGCGAGGGGTCCTTTCTATGATCGCGCGCCCGAAGCGGGGCCGGTAAAGCCCCCGCGCGTTAGAGGACGTCGATGCTCAATACGATGCGCAAATACGCTGCCGGCTGGGTAGCGCAGATCTTGCTCGGCCTGCTCGTGCTGAGTTTCGCTGTCTGGGGCATCGCTGATGTCTTCAATGGTGTCAGCAAGCATTCCGTCGCCCGCGTCGGCGGCACGGATATCTCGTCGGTTAATTTCGATCGCGCCTATCGCCGCGAGCTGCAGGCGATGAGCCAGCGCGTCGGCCAGCAGATCACGCCGGACCAGGCCAAGATGCTCGGCATTCCGAACCAGGTGCTCGGCCGCCTCGTCACCGAGGCTTCGCTCGACGACCAGGCCAAGGACCTGTCGATCGGCGTTTCGCGTGACATGCTGATCCGCGAGATCGCCCAGGACCCCGCCTTCAAGGGCGCCGGCGGCACCTTCGACCGCAACTATTTCGTCTCTCTGCTGCGCAACAACGGCATGACCGAGGACGCCTACGTCCTGGAGCGCCGCGCGCAGGAGAAGCGCCAGCAGATCGCCGAGTCGATCTCGGGCGGCGCCACCGCGCCGGAAGCGCTCGCCAAGGCCCTGCACGAATACCAGACCGAGCAGCGGGACATCCGCTACCTCGTTCTCCCCGCCTCTTTGGTCGGCGAGATCCCGGCGCCGAACGCCGACGAGCTCACCAGCTATTACAATGACAACAAGGCGGACTGGCGCGCGCCGGAAGTGCGCTCGATCTCGCTGATCAAGCTCGGTCCCGACGAGGTCGCGCGGCCGGACGACATCACCGATGCCGACGCCCAGAAGGCCTATGACGCCGAAAAGGCGCGCTTCACGACGCCTGAAACCCGCCATGTCTTCCAGGCGGTGTTCGCGGACGAGAGCAGCGCCCAGACTGCGGCCGACCAGCTCAAGGCCGGCGAATCGTTCGAATCAATGCTCGAAGGCATCGGCAAGAAGCTTGGCGACAGCGATCTCGGCGTCATCACCCGCGACAAGCTGATCGACCCCAAGGTCGCCGAGGCCGCCTTCTCGCTTCCGGCGAACGGTTCCAGCGACGTCGTCAAGGGCAGCTTCGGCCCGGTCGTCATCCATGTCTCGGACATCGTTCCGGCGACGGTTAAGGCGTTTGACGAGGTCAAGGCAGATCTGAAGAAGGAACTGGCCCTGAATGCCGCCAAGGCGGACATCAACGGCCTGCGCGATTCGATTGAGGATGCCCGGGCTGGCGGAGCTTCGCTCGACGAGATCGCCACCAACAACAAACTGACGGTGAAGAAGATCGCCGTCGACCAGACCGGCAAGGACGCCACTGGCAACGCGGTCGCCGACATCCCGGCACAGGCGCAGCTGCTGAAGGATGCCTTCGCCAGCGATGTGGGCATCGACAACGCCGCGATCCCGACTGAGGATGGCGGCTATGTCTGGTTCAGCGTCACCGACATCAACGAAGCGCATGACCGCCCGCTCGACGAGGTCAAGGATAAGGTAATCGAGGCCTGGAAGAAGCAGGCCACGACCGACAAGCTGATCGCCAAGGCCAAGGACACCAAGGATCGCCTCGGCAAGGGCGAGACTCTCGACCAGATCGCCACCTCGCTGAACCTGCCCGTGCAGACGCTCGACAAGCAGACCCGCAGTTCGCGTCCGGCCGACAGCTTCTCGACCGAAGCGCTCAAGGCCGCGTTCGCCGGCCCGAAGGGCTCGGCCGACGTCGCTCCGGGCGCCCAGGACGGCGAACAGATCGTGTTGCAGGTCGCGGACGTCACCGAAACCCCGTACACTGAGGGCAGTGGCGACAGCGGCCAGATCACGCAGCAGCTTGCCGACGCCATGCAGAACGATCTTCTGCAGCAATATGTAGCCGAGTTGCAGCGCCAGCTCGGCGTGACGGTCAATCAGAGCGTCCTGCAACAGATCACAAGCGCCATCTGAGGGTTGATTGGAAACAATGTCGCCAAGCCATTTGCCCGATACGCAGTTCCGTCGGCCCTGCCCTGCGCAGGCCGCCGGCGCCGCTTTCGACGGAACGCAGGCCCTCGCCGGGGCCCGCGTCTGGCCGTCCTCGGGAAATGAGGCCGCGGCGACATGGTGGCGGCGCACGCAAACCTGGCGATGGCGTTGATCGCCTCCGGCTGACGCCGGGACGAGGAATGTCATCGCCGCGACCGCGTCGCGCACCAATCAAGGCTCCAGGAGCCTTCCCGAACTGATGGACTGAAACCATGTTGATCGAGCCGTCGCTGGAGACGATTTCGCCTGCCTACGAACAAGGGCGCGCGCAGGTCGTCTGGACCCGAATGGTTGCCGATTTGGAGACCCCGGTCTCCGCCATGCTCAAGCTCTCGGCCGGAAGGTCGAACACCTTCCTGCTCGAATCGGTCGAGGGCGGCGCCGTCCGCGGCCGTTACTCGATGATCGGCATCGAGCCGGACCTGCTCTTCCGCGCCTTCGGTGACCGCGCCGAAATCAACGTCACGCCGGCCGCCGATCCAGAGGCATACGCACCGCTGGAAGGCCGCTCGCTCGACGCGCTGCGCGACCTGATCGCCCGGTCGCATATCGACCTTCCGAAGACGCTGCCGCCGATGTCGGCCGGCATCTTCGGCTATCTCGGCTACGACATGGTCCGCCAGATGGAAGAGCTCGGCGCACCCAATCCCGACGCGCTCGGCGTTCCCGACGCGATCATGATGCGCCCGACGGTCATGGTGATCTTCGACGCGATCAAGGACGAGATCACCCTCGTCACCCCGATCCGGCCGGCGGCCGGCGTCACCGCCGCCCAGGCTCATGCCCGGGCGATCGAGCGGCTGACGGCGGCGGTCGACACGCTGGAAGGGCCGCTCAATCGCGGCGCCTCCCATTCGGACATCGATCTCGACGTGCCGGTCGTCTCCAACACGACGCATGAGCGCTATCTGGAGATGGTCGCCAAGGCTAAGGAGTACATTGCCGCCGGCGACATCTTCCAGGTCGTGCTGTCGCAACGCTTCGAGGCGCCGTTCAGCCTGCCGCCCTTCGCGCTCTACCGCGCGTTGCGCCGGACCAACCCGTCGCCCTTCCTGTATTTCCTCGATTTCGGCGGCTTCGCGGTCGCCGGATCGAGCCCGGAGATCCTCGTCCGCGTGCGAGATGGCGAGGTCACCATCCGCCCGATCGCGGGCACGCGCCGTCGCGGCGCCACTCCGGAGGCCGACAAGGCGCTGGCGGCGGAACTCCTCGCCGACCCGAAGGAGCTTGCCGAGCACCTGATGCTGCTCGACCTCGGCCGTAACGATGTCGGCCGCGTCGCCGAGATCGGCACGGTGAAGGTCACCGACAAGTTCTTCCTCGAATATTACAGCCAGGTCATGCACATCGTCTCGAATGTGATCGGCCGGCTATCGTCCGAATACGACATGCTGGACGCGCTCGCGGCCGGCTTCCCGGCCGGCACCGTCTCGGGAGCGCCGAAGGTCCGCGCCATGCAGATCATCGACGAGCTCGAGGGCGAGAAGCGCGGCATCTATGCCGGCTGCGTCGGCTATTTCTCCGCCGACGGCGCGATGGACACCTGCATCGTGCTCAGGACCTCGATCGTCAAGGACGGCAAGATGTACGCGCAGGCTGGCGCGGGCATCGTGGCGGACTCGGTGCCCGAGAGCGAACACCAGGAATGCGTCGCCAAGGCGAGCGCGCTCTTCCGTGCGGCTGAGGAAGCGGTAAAGTTCGCTTCTCAGGCTGGTCGCGGACAGTAGTCGAAGCGGAGGGACACGACATCATGGCCTTTCTCGTCATCGATAACTACGACAGCTTCACCTACAACCTCGTCCACTATCTGGGGGAGCTTGGCGCGAAGCTGATCATCAAGCGCAACGACAAGATCACCGTCGAGGAAGTGATCGCCCTCGATCCCGAGGGGATCGTGCTTTCACCCGGCCCCTGCACGCCAAACGAGGCCGGCATCTGCCTCGACCTGATCGAGCGGGTCGGCGACACCATTCCGATCTTCGGCGTCTGCCTCGGGCACCAGGCGATCGGCCAGGCGATGGGTGGCGATGTCATCCGCGCGCCAAGCCAGATGCACGGCAAGATCTCGACCATCACTCACACTGGCAAGAGCGTGTTCCGGGGCATCAACGGTCCGTTCAAGGCCACCCGCTACCACTCGCTGACGGTGAAGCGCGAGACCATGCCGGCGGTGCTGGAGATCACGGCAGAGTCGGAAGACGGCGTCGTCATGGGCGCCATGCACAAGACCCTGCCGATGCACGGCGTGCAGTTCCATCCGGAGAGCATCGCCTCCGAACATGGGCACCTGATGCTGAAGAACTTCCTCGACATGGCGGCCGAGTGGAATGCGAAGAACCGCACTCCCCGGTCGGTCGCGTGAGGTAGATCGCAGAATGACCGACCTCAAATCCCTTATCGCCAAGATCGCCGCGGGCAAGTCGCTCGAGCGGGCCGAGGCGGAATCGGCCTTCGACGTGATCATGTCCGGGTCGGCGACGCCAGCGCAGATCGGCGGCTTCCTGATCGGGCTGCGCGTACGCGGCGAGACCGTCGACGAGATCGCCGGCGCGGTCGCGACCATGCGATCCAAGATGCTGCCGGTTGACGCGCCGGCCGACGCGATCGACATCGTCGGCACGGGCGGCGACGGAGCTCATACCTACAATATCTCGACCGCCTCGGCTTTTGTCGTGGCGGGCGCGGGCGTGCCGGTCGCCAAGCATGGCAACCGGGCTGTCTCGTCGAAATCCGGCGCCGCCGACGTGCTGGCGGCGCTCGGCGTGAACGTTGACATCCAGCCGGAGAAGATCGGCCGAGCCATCCGCGAGGCCGGCATCGGCTTCATGTTCGCACCGATGCATCATTCGGCGATGAAGCATGTCGGCCCTGCCCGTGTCGAACTCGGCACGCGGACAATCTTCAACCTGCTCGGGCCGCTCTCCAATCCCGGCGGCGTCAAGCGGCAGCTGGTCGGCGTCTATTCGGAAGAATGGGTTGAACCGGTGGCGCAGGTGCTGGCGGCGCTCGGATCGGAAAGCGCCTGGGTGGTACATGGCGCCGGCGGCGTCGACGAGATCACGACGGCCGGCGCGACGAAGGTCGCCGCGCTCAAGAACGGCAAGGTGGAGACCTTCACGGTCGAGCCTGGCTCGGTCGGCCTTCCCGTCTCGCCCGTTGAGGCGATCCGCGGCGGCGACGCCGAACATAACGCGGCGGCGCTGCGCGCCCTGCTCGAAGGCGAGCCCGGCGCCTATCGCGACACGGTGCTGATGAATGCCGGCGCGGCGCTGATCGTCGCCGGCCGCGCCGCCTCGCTGGCCGATGGGGTGGCGCTCGCCGCCGCCTCGATCGACGAGGGCCGCGCCCACGAACGCCTCGATCGCCTGGTCGCGATCACCAACGGATAAGCCGATGACCGATATCCTGCAGAAGATCGAAGCGACCAAGCGCGAAGAGATCGCCGCCGCCAAGGCGGCGGTGCCGATGGCCGAGATCGTCGCCCGCGCCAAGGACCAGCCGCCGGCGCGCGGCTTCGCCGACGCCATCCGCAGAAAGCTCGCCGCCAGCGAGCCGGCGCTGATCGCCGAAATCAAGAAGGCCAGCCCCTCCAAGGGCCTGATCCGGCCGGATTTCGACCCGCCGTCGCTGGCGCGCGCCTACAAGGCAGGCGGCGCCGCCTGCCTGTCGGTCCTGACAGACATGCCCTATTTCCAGGGTTCGCCGGATTATCTTGTCGCAGCCCGCGAGGCGGTCGATCTGCCGGCGCTGCGCAAGGATTTCCTCTACGAGGACTATCAGGTCTACGAGGCGCGGGCCTGGGGCGCCGACTGCATCCTGATCATCCTCGCCGGCGTCTCGGACGATGTCGCGAAATCACTCGAGGATACGGCGCTGTCGCTCGGCATGGACGTCCTGCTCGAGGCCCATGACCAGGACGAGCTGGAACGGGCGCTGAAGCTCGCCTCGCCGCTGCTCGGCATCAACAACCGCAACCTGCGCACCTTCGAAGTATCGCTAGAGACCTCGGAACGGCTGGCGCCGCTGGTGCCGGACGACCGCATTCTTGTCGGCGAGAGCGGCATATTCACGCCGGACGACATCGCGCGCATGCGCCGGGCGCGCATCGGCACCTATCTCGTCGGCGAAAGCCTGATGCGGCAGGAGGATGTGGCGGCGGCCACCGCGCATCTTCTGGGCCGCGCATCGGCCTGATCATGACCATCTCCATCCGTCCGGCCCACCCGGACGAATGCCCGTCGCTGCGTACGGTCGAACGCGACGCCGGCCAGCGCTTTCGCGAGGTCGGCCTCGCAGCGGTCGCCGACAGCGACACCACCAGCGAAGCCTTCCTGCGCTCGCTTTTCGCGCATGGCGTCGTGTTGTGCGCGGCCGAGGGCGACGATGCGCCGGTCGGCTTCCTGCTGGCCGGCCGGCTCGACGACGCGCTGCACATCTACGAGCTCTCCGTCGCTACCGCTTATGGCGGCCAGGGCGTCGGCGGCGCTGCTGGCCGCTGCCGAGCACGAAGCCCGCCGGCGCGACCTGTCGCGGCTGACGCTCGCCACCTTCCGCGACGTGCCGTGGAACCGTCCCTTCTACGAGCGGCGCGGCTTCCTCGAAGTGCTGCCGGACGATTGGACGCCGGCTTTCTTTCTGTTGCATGCTGGCGAGGAACTCTCGGGTCTGCCGCTCGAAAACCGCCTGTTCATGCGCAAGGAGCTTGGCTGATGCCCCCTCGCCTCACTCATCTGGACGAGACCGGCGCCGCGCACATGGTCGATGTCTCGGCCAAGGCGATCACTGAGCGCACGGCGGTCGCCGAAGGCACAGTGACGATGCAGCCGGCGACGCTCGACCTCATCCGCTCCGGCACGGCCGCCAAGGGCGATGTCATCGCGACCGCCCGGATCGCCGGCATCATGGCGGCGAAGAAGACGCATGAGCTGATCCCGCTCTGCCATCCGATCATGCTGTCGAAGGTGAAGATCGAGATCGAGTTCGAGGACACGCTGCCAGGCCTTCGCATCCGCGCGACGACCAAGGTGGCCGAGCGCACCGGCGTCGAGATGGAGGCGCTGACCGCCGTTTCCGTCGCCTGCCTCACCATCTACGACATGGCCAAGGCCGTCGACCGTGGCATGACGATCGGCGGCATCCGCCTGATCGAAAAGACGGGCGGTCGGTCCGGCGACTGGACCGCAGAATCCGAAAGCGCCGGCTGATGGCGGGTGATCTTCTCCCGGTCGGGGACGCGATTGCCCGCGTCACGCAGGACGTCGAACCGACCTCGGCCGAGACCGTGCCCCTGGGCGCGGCGCTGAACCGTGTCCTGGCGGAGCCCCTGGCCGCAAGGCGCACGCAGCCACCGTTCGATGTCTCCGCGATGGATGGCTATGCCGTGCGCGCCGCCGACGTCGCCGCCCTGCCCGTTTTGCTGACCCAGATCGGCGCGGCGCCGGCCGGCCACGCCTTCGCCGGCACGGTCGGCCCGGACCAGACGGTGCGCATCTTCACCGGCGCGCCGGTTCCCGACGGCGCCGACGCCATCCTGCTGCAGGAAGATGCCGTCGTCGAAGCGGATGGCCGCATCCGCGCGACAGAAACAGTTCGTCCGCGTCAGCATATCCGCGCCAAAGGCCTCGATTTCGTCGAGGGCGATATCCTGCTCCCGCCTGGCGCCCGGCTCGGCATGCGCCAACTGACGCTCGCCGCCGCGCTCAACCATGGCGCGGTTCCCGTCCGCCGCCGCCCGCGCGTCGCCATCATCGCCACCGGCGACGAACTGGTTTCGCCCGGCTCTGAACTCGGCCCGCACCAGATCGTGGCCTCCAACAGTTTCGGCATTGCGGCTTTGGTCGAGCTTCTGGGTGGCACGGCCATCGATCTCGGCATCGTGCCGGACGATCGCGCGGCACTTGCCGACACCATCGATCGCGCCATGGATAGCGGAGCCGACATCCTGGTGACGCTGGGCGGCGCCTCGGTCGGCGAGCACGACTTCGTGCGCGAGGTGCTGGTCGAACGTGGCATGAAGCTCGATTTCTGGAAGATCGCCATGCGCCCCGGCAAGCCGCTGATGTTCGGCCGGCTCGGCCCCATGCGTGTGCTGGGCCTGCCCGGCAATCCGGTCTCCAGCCTGGTCTGCGGACTGCTGTTCCTGAAGCCGCTGATCCAGCGACTGCTCGGGCTGCCGCTCGTCGATGAAACCGAGCAGGCTGAACTTGGCGGACCGGTCGGCGCCAACGATCGCCGCCAGGACTATGTCCGCGCCAGCCTGGTCGACCTGCCGGACGGCCGGCACGTCGCGACGCCATTGCCGCGCCAGGACAGTTCGATGCTGTCGACCTTCGCGCAGGCCCTTTGCTTGATCATCCGCCCACCTTTCGCGCCAGAGGCGGCCAAGGGAGCGCCCTGCCGGATCCTGCGATTGCCCTGAAATTCGGCGATTCGACAAATCGCCGAATTTTTTCGCAAAAGGTCAAGACTCTTTCTTCACACGGCCGAATTCTGCTCTAATATGTCGCCGTTCCATCCTCGGCCGAGGAACCACGCGCCGGTGCAATAGTTGCACTGGAGCGGTTAGGGCCGTGGGAGGTGTTCTATGGCCAACTCGATCATGAAGCTGCCCTTGAGCAAGCGTACGCTGCAGTTCGGCTCGAGCTTCGCCGCAGGCGCCATGATGCTGTCGCATGAATCGATCCGAGCTGTCCCGCTACGACGACCTCGTCACCGACCTCTGCTGCCTGCCGACATCGACAAGCGGGTCGTCGCATCATCGCAAGGCGCCCGTGGACAAGAGGCGCACGCGCTGGACGATCTGGACGCTAGCGGCCGGCAAGTAGAAGTCGCGAACTCAGAAACACCGGAAGCCGGGCTCTTATTCGATCGGCTCGCTCTTCGCGATAGCGTCAGGCAGCGCCCATGGCGGCATGCGGCGCGGCGGGCTTGGCGTGCGCGCGAAAATCGAGGTCGACCACCAGTGGCAGGTGATCCGAGGCGACACGGGCAAGCGGCGTGCGCACGACCTCGACGTTCTTGACCGCCGCCCGGCCGCGCAGCCACACATGGTCGATCCGGAGCGTCGGCAGTCGTCCCGGAAAGGTCGGCTTCGCCTTCCGCTCGCCCCAGACCTTCTGCACATCGACAAACTCCGACGCGAGCCGACGATATGGCGAAAGTCCGGGAGGCGCGTTGAAATCACCGAGAAAGACGACCGGCTCTCGGCACTCGGGATGACCGAGCCATTCCGGCCCGAGGAGCGTGGAAAGCTGCAGCATCTGCTCATGCGGCCAGACGCCGAGATGCGTGTTCACCACCTGCACCTCGACCCCGCCGACCTGCACGGCGGCCCAGAGCGCGCCGCGCGGCTCGACCTTGATGCGGTCGTGGAAGCCCGGCAGCACGCCCATCTTCTTCATCGAATAGGGCAGCCGGGTGAGGATCGCGTCGCCATAATGCTCGTCCGGGCCGATCCGCGTCGAAGGATGGAAGCGCACCTCCATCCCGAGCATTTCGGCCAGCACCTGAGCCTGGTCGACCCGCCCGCTCCGCGGCCTGCCGACGTCGATCTCCTGCAGCGCTACGATATCCGGCGCGCAGGCCTGGATGACGTGGGCGATGCGCTCCGGCGACAACTTCTTGTCGATCCCGACGCAGGCATGGACGTTGTAGGAGAGGATGCGGGCGGTGCTCATGAGAACCAAGTTAGCGAAGGCCGTCGGGAACACAATTCAACTTAGTCCAAATCCGTAGACATCCCGCGAGTTCCCTCGCCCGGCCTGCGACCACCGGCTCGGCTCAGGAGCGACGGCGGTGGACCGAGGCGCCGAGAGCCGCCACCCAGGTGCGAGCGGGCTTGAAATCCGGCTCGCGCTGCCCGGCCTCGAGCTCGGCGATCAGCGTGGCCAGCTTGCCGGCCAGCACGTCCAGCGTCTCGATGTCGTACTTGTCGGTCTTGGGATCGGCTTCCATCTCGCGGCGAATGACGGTGAATGCCTGCATCCAGCTCTCGGTATCCTCGACCGAGGCGCCGGGTTGAAGGGCATTGTGCAATGCGCCCAAAAGCTCGAGAACGTCCATGTGACCCATACCCACTGCTTGTGATGGCCCCTTATCCATCGCAAGCAGCCCGCCATCAAGGGCCGCACCATTCTCAATCAAGTGCACATCTGCGTGCGCCCGCCATGCCGGGCGCGCCGGCATGACGCTAGGCGATCGGTCCGGAGAGCCGGCGGCGCTATTCGGCGGCGACGTCAAGGTGGAACGCGGCATCGTCGCCGGGACGGCCAACGCTGAAATAGCGAAAGCCTTCGCGAACGACATCCTCGCGACGATAGATGTTGCGCAGGTCGACCATCAACGGCGTGCGCATAGTCGCCTTCAGCCGCTTCAGGTCGAGCGCCCGGAAGATATCCCATTCCGTCACGATGACGAGGACATCGGCATCCTGTGCAGCGTCATAGGCATCCGTGGCGTAGTGGACGTCGGCAAGGACCTGCCGCGCCGGCTCGATGCCTTCGGGGTCGAAGGCCGAAACCCGCGCGCCCGCATCCTGCAGCGCCTGGATGATCGACAGCGACGGCGCTTCGCGCATGTCGTCGGTATTCGGCTTGAAGGTCAGGCCGAGGACGGCGACCTTCTTGCCGCGGATCTCGCCCCCCGAGGCCTGGATCACCTTGCGCGCCATGGCACGCTTGCGCTGGTCGTTGATCGAGACGGTGGTTTCGATCAGCCGTAGCGGCGTTCCCTGGTCCTGAGCCGTCTTGACGAGGGCCAGCGTGTCCTTTGGGAAGCACGAACCGCCATAGCCGGGGCCGGCATGCAGGAATTTCGAACCGATGCGGTTGTCGAGGCCGATGCCGCGCGACACCGCCTGGACGTCGGCGCCGACGCTCTCGCAGAGATCGGCCATCTCGTTGATGAAGGTGATCTTCATCGCCAGGAAGGCGTTGGCGGCGTACTTGATCAGTTCGGAGGAGCGGCGCGACGTGAACAGGATCGGCGCCTGGTTCAGGTAGAGCGGCCGATACACGCCCGCCATCACATCCTTGCCGCGCTCGCCTTCGACGCCGACGACGATTCGGTCGGGCCGCTTGAAATCGGCGATCGCCGCGCCCTCGCGCAGGAACTCGGGATTGGATACCACCGCCACGTCCGCATCCGGATTGGTCTCGCGGATGATCCGCTCTACCTCGTCGCCGGTGCCGACAGGCACAGTCGACTTGGTGACGACGACGGTGAAGCCCTTGACCGCCTGGGCGATCTCGCGCGCCGCCGCATAGACGTAGGAGAGATCGGCATGGCCATCGCCGCGCCGCGACGGCGTGCCGACCGCGATGAAGACGACATCCGCCTCGCCGACAGGGCCCGCCAGTTCGGTGGTGAAGGAGAGGCGGCCTGCCCGGACGTTGGAAGCGACCAGCGCTTCGAGCCCGGGCTCGAAGATCGGGATATGGTTCTGCTTCAGAGCCTCGATCTTGGCCGCGTCCTTGTCGATGCAGGTGACGTCGTGGCCGAAATCCGCGAGACATGCGCCGGAGACGAGGCCGACATAACCAGAACCGATCATCGCTATGCGCATGCTGACGCCTTCACTTTTGCCGTGATCCCGAACCTGGAACCATTGTAACGGACGAATATGGCGGCTTGATACCCTATCCCGGCGCAGCAATCGCCCGCAAACATGCAGGCGCCGGCCGACGATCGACGAAATCCGTGGACCGTTGGCCATACTCGGCCAGTGGGACTATTGACCCATCCGCCCGCGACGACTAGGTTCCGCCCCAATTCGAGGCACTGCCTCGATGAGCCCGTAGCTCAGCCGGTAGAGCACGTGACTTTTAATCATGGGGTCTCGGGTTCGAATCCCGACGGGCTCACCACTCCCCTGCTTCGTCCCATTCGACAAGACTGACCACCCAAGGCGATCCCGCCTTGCGAGGGCCGAGCGGATGGGATCCGCCCACATGTCGGCGGTCGCGCCGAAATGATCCATACGGGGCTGCCATGGTTTCGATCGCGATCTACGTCGCCGCCGGGCTGGCGGAAATCGCCGGTTGCTTCGCCTTCTGGGCGTGGCTGAAGCTCGATCACTCCCCCTTGTGGCTCGTGCCAGGCGCCCTGTCGCTCGCCCTCTTCGCCTATCTGCTGACATGGATCGACAGCGCTGCCGCCGGCCGCGCCTATGCGGCCTATGGCGGCATCTATATCGCGCTGTCGATCCTGTGGCTCTGGATCGTCGAGGGCGCCCGGCCCGATCGCTGGGATTTCGCCGGCGCCGCCATCTGCATCGCCGGCGCGTCGGTCATCCTGTTCGCGCCGCGCGGCTGAAGCCGCTTATTGCTGCGCCTTGGGCGGCTTGCCGTTCGACTTGAACGAGCCCGTGAAGGTGCCTTCCGCCGTCTTGGCCGTGCAGGTGACGATCGCCGGCTTGCCGGAATAGGGATCGCTGAACTTGCAGAGCCCCTCGGTCGCGTGAAGGATCTTCGGCTCCTTGCCGGAGCGGATATTGACGTCGACCACCGGCAATCCGGCAATGCCCGTCTTCTTGTCGCCCGAAAGCTTGGTCGCGTCGCCGGTGAAACCGATCAGCGTCTTGCCCTGCGTGAAGATGAACATGACGGCGCCGCCCGGCATGGGCTGGCTTGCCACCTCGTTGCGGCACTGCTTCGTGGCGTCCTTGCCGGCGACGACGAGCTTGTCGCACTTGCCGGCGCTGACCATCAGCGGCGGCGCGACCGGCTTGTTCTGCGCCTGCGCCGCCAGCGGCGCCAGCATGAGTGCGGATGCGATCAGGCTCGTCTTCATCATCGTCGTCATGTCGTCTCGCTTCAGCTCGTCTCGCGTCAGGACTACCCGCTCCTTCCTGAGGCAAGAAGCAGGCGAAAGATGGATGCGACTCTCCTTACGCGGGCCCGGCTGATTTGCACAGCACCTGATGATCTGGCTGGGGTGACCCTAGAAGGCCCGGAAGGTCATGATCGTGCGCGTATCGCGGATGCCGTCGAAACGCTGCACCGATTCGGTGACGAAATGGCCGGGATCGGCGTCGTCCGGCAGGTAGAACTTCACCAGGAGGTCGAATTCGCCAGCGGTCGAATAGATCTCCGAGGCGATCTCCGCGTCGGCGATGGCATTCGCCACCTCATAGGCACGCCCGAGATGGCATTTGATCTGGACGAAAAGGGCTCGCATCAGGGCCTCCGGCAGGGCGTCATGTGATGGATGGGGATATCAGGTCCGTCCCCCTCCCGGCAATCCACTCCGCTCCGGCGGCATCGGCGCCTGGCCGTCCCTCCGGCCGCGCGCGAACCTCGCCGGAAGCGCCAGGCAGGCGCAAAACCTTGCCATTCTGCCGCGGGCGGCTAGTTCAAGCGATGGATCCACGAGATCCGACGCGTTGCCGGAGTGCATGATGTCCCGCATTGCCTTCACGACGATCGTCTTCCTGCTGGCCGCCTCGCTGTTTTCGACCGCCGCCATCGCCGCGGAATCGGCTGCCGACAGCACCAAGGCGATCCGACTGTTTCCATAGTCCTCCCAGCCTCCCTCCCCGTCCAGCCGGTCGAAAACAGCGTCATCGGAATGCAGTCTCGGCATGCGACGGGACGGCACGCCTGAATAGGCGGTGATCCTCTTGACCAACCCTGAAGCGAAGGAAAGGATGCACCGCAACAAGCGGATGCACAGGAGACCGGGGGCCAATGGACGTCACATTTGCGATCAAGATTTTTTCGGCATTGTTTGCGATCATCAACCCGATCGCGGGTGTACCCATATTCCTCTCGCTGACAGCGGGCATGGCCCCGGGTGAGCAGCGCCGGACCGCCATCCTCGTCACGATTACCGTCGCAATCGGCAGCGTCGTTTCCGCGCTTGCCGGAACCGCGATTCTGGAATTCTTCGGTCTGACGGTGAATAATTTCCGCCTCGCCGGAGGCCTCGTCGTCCTCCTGCTGGCCCTATCCCTGCTCAACGGCGAGGACAGCCCCGCACATGCCGGATCGGCTGCGGAACAAAAGACCTACAAGACCGCAAGCAATGTCGCGTTCTATCCGATGAGCATTCCGCTCCTGCTTGGCCCGGGTTCCATCGCAACCCTGGTGGTCTATGCCCACGAGGGAAGATCGACCGGCCAGGAGATGGCGTTCTGGATCGGCCTCGCCGCTTTCCTCGTCGTCCTCGCCGCAATGATGATAGCGGCCCCGTTCATCGGACGCGTCGTTTCGCCGACGGTCATGAGCGTGACCAAGCGCCTCATGGGGATGATCCTCGCCGCGATCGGCGTGGAAATGATGGTCACGAGTCTGACGGCGCTGTTCCCGGGCTGGACCCACTGACGGCGCCGACAGCCGGAGCGCTTCTCCTCCCTCCGCCCGGCGGAGGGAGCGGGTCGATCGAAGCTGCGGGGGCAGGATCAAAGACCATTTAAAGAGCGCGCCCGCGACCGCGGCGAGAAGAAGCCCTCAGAGCGCGGGGATGTCGCCCCGCGCCCAGCCTTCCTTGGTCGCCAGGCGGAATTCCTCGAACCGTCCCTCGTCGATCGCCGCGCGGATGCCGGCCATCAGGCTCTGGTAATAGGCGAGGTTGTTCCAGGTCAGCAGCATCGACGCCAGCGTCTCGCCCGACTTGAAGAGGTGATGCAGGTAGGCGCGCGAATAATCGCGGCTCGCCGGGCAGTCCGACGCCTCGTCGAGCGGACGATGATCTTCCGCATGGCGGGCGTTCTTGAGGTTCACCTTGCCGAAGCGGGTGAAGGCGAGGCCGTGCCGGCCGGCGCGCGTCGGCATCACGCAGTCGAACATGTCGATGCCGCGCGCCACCGATTCGAGGATATCGTCCGGCGTGCCGACGCCCATCAGGTAGCGCGGCTTCAACTCCGGCATTTCCGGCGTGGTGATCGACAGGATGTCGAGCATCACTTCCTGCGGTTCGCCGACGGCGAGGCCGCCGACCGAATAGCCCTTGAAATCCATGGCGGCGAGCGCCCTGGCGCTCTCGATCCGCAGACGCGGATTGTCGCCGCCCTGGACGATGCCGAAGATCGCCTTGCCCGGCTGGTCGCCGAAGGCGGCCTTGGAGCGCTCGGCCCAGCGCAGCGACAGGTTCATCGCGCGCTCGATTTCCTTCTCGGTCGTCGGCAGGCCGACGCATTCGTCGAGCTGCATCTGGATGTCGCTACCGAGCAGGCCCTGGATCTCGACCGAGCGTTCGGGCGTCAGCTCATAGCGGCGGCCGTCGACATGGCTCTGGAAGGTGACGCCCTTCTCGTTCAGCTTGCGCAGCTTGGAGAGCGACATCACCTGGAAACCGCCGGAATCGGTCAGGATCGGGTGCGGCCACTGCGCGAAGGTGTGCAGGCCGCCGAGCTTCGCCACCCGTTCCGCGCCGGGGCGCAGCATCAGGTGATAGGTGTTGCCGAGGATCACGTCGGCCCCGAGGTCGCGCACCTGGCCCGGATACATCGCCTTGACGGTGCCGGCCGTGCCGACCGGCATGAAGGCTGGTGTGCGGATGGTCCCGCGCGGCATGGAGATCTCGCCGCGTCGCGCCATGCCGTCCTTGGCGAGCAGCTTGAAGGTGAATTGCTCGGTCATGGTGTCTCGTTCGGGAAAAGCAGCGACGCATCGCCGTAGGAATAGAAGCGGTAGCCGGTGGCGATCGCGTGCTCATAGGCCGCCCGCATCGTCTCCAGCCCGGCAAAGGCCGAGACGAGCATGAACAGGGTCGAGCGCGGCAGGTGGAAATTGGTCATCAAGAGATCGATCGCGCGGAAGCGGTAGCCCGGCGTAATGAAGATACTGGTCGGGCCATGGAACGGCCGGATGATCTTGTCTTCGCCGGCGGCGCTCTCGAGCAGTCGCAGGGACGTCGTACCGACGGCGATGACGCGGTTGCCGCGCGCCCGCACCGCATTGAGCGCATCCGCCGTCGCGGCCGAGACCTCGCCGATCTCGGCGTGCATCTTGTGCTCTTCAGTATCGTCGGCCTTGACCGGCAGGAAGGTGCCGGCGCCGACATGCAGCGTCACGAAATGCCGCTCGACGCCCAGCGCGTCGAGACGCGCGAACAGGTCCGGCGTGAAATGCAGGCCGGCGGTCGGCGCGGCGACGGCGCCCTCCTCGCGGGCATAGATCGTCTGGTAGTCCTGCCGGTCCTCGTCGTCCTCGTGGCGCTTCGAGGCGATGTAGGGCGGCAGCGGGATATGGCCGACGGAAGCGATCGCCTCATCGAGCGCCGGACCGCTGAGGTCGAAGGCGAGCACGACTTCGCCCGCATCGCCCTTTTCGGCGACGGTCGCGGCGAGGCCCGCAAGCAGGCAGGCGCGATCGGCGCTCTCGCCGAACTGGATGCGATCGCCGAGCTGCAGCTTCTTGGCCGGACGCACGAAAGCCCGCCAGCGGTCCGCCGCCTCGCGCATGTGCAGCGTCACGCCGATCCGCGCCGCGACGCCGTCACGCACCCGCTCGCCAAAGAGCTGGGCCGGGATCACCTTGGTGTCGTTGAACACGAGCGCATCGCCCGGGCGGAGCATGTCCGGCAGCTCGCGCACGATGCGGTCCTCAAGGGGCTCTCCCTGTCGGACGACGAGCAGCCGGGCGGCGTCGCGCGGCCGGGCAGGCCGCAGGGCGATATTCTCCTCGGGGAGCTCAAAATCGAATAGGTCGACGCGCATTCTCTCGTTCCGCTGCGTATGCGCGCCCTTCCTAACGGGCGAAGGCCCCGATCTCAACCTTCGCCGGCAAGGCTTATTGCCGCGAGGCGAACCAGCAGACGAGCGAGCCGCCGGTGACGAGCAGCGCGCCGCCCCAGAAATTCATGCCCGGCATCATGTCGAGCAGGATGCTGGACAGCATCACCGACAGCAGCGGCGTGAAGTAGGAGGCCGTCGCCATAAGGGTGAGGTTGCCGTGGGAGACGCCATGGGTCCAGGCGGAATAGGCGAGCGTCGTCAGCACGCCGAACAGGAGTGTCATGGTGAGGCCGCGCAGGTCGAAATGCAGCGGCGGTTGGTCGCTGGTGAAATAGTAGATCCACAGCAGCGCCGCCGTCATCAGCAGGAAAGGCGGCACGGCGCTCTTTCCGCCCGACAGGCGCCGGGTGAAGATCGTGTAGAGCGGCCAGGTGATCGCGGCGACGAGCGCCAGGAAATAGGGCAGCGGGTTGCCGGCGACGTTGTCGAGCATCGAATGCAGCGAAAAGCCGGAGCCGGACGACGCCAGCAGCACGCCGGCGAGCGAGAGCATCACCCCCGGCACCAGCAGAAGATCCGCCCTCGCCTGCCCGACCATGACGGCGAGCGCGATGGTGAAGCACGGCCAGAGATAGTTGATCATGCCCACTTCGACCGTCTGGGTCCGGTCCTGGGCGAGGCCGACGGCAAGCGCCAGCGCGATCTCGTAGGTGACGAACATCGCGCCGCCAAAGAGCAGGTAGAGACGCGAGTGGCCCCGAAAGGCGGCGCGGCCGCCATAGAGCGTCGCGACGATGCCGCTGAAGGTGAAGATCAGGGCGGAGCCGCCGACGGCGCCGAAGGTCTCCGAGATGTTGCGATAGAGGCCGATCGTGGCGCTCCACATCAACACCGCGCTGATACCGATGAGCGTGGGCGGCTCGATCCGCGCACGAGGAAAGCCCGCCACCGAGACGCCGAGCATGATCCGTTCCTGTGAAATTCAGCTTGGCGCGAGGGATGGTCGGCCAGACGGTTGCGCCGCAACAAGGTCAGGAAGGCACGCGGCATGGCCCCCGACTACAAGAAAGCGCGCCCCGGCGATGGCCGGGACGCGCTGCATTTCAACCTGGGCGGCCGGAAAGACCAGCCGCGAACCGCGACGGCTTACGCCGCGTCGGCGGCAACCTTCATCGAGACGATCTTGTCCGGGTTCTGGACGGGCTCGCCGCGCTTGATCTTGTCGATGTTCTCCATGCCCTCGATCACCTGGCCCCAGACGGTGTACTGGCCGTCGAGGAAGCGCGCATCGCCGAAGCAGAGGAAGAACTGGCTATCGCCCGAATCCGGGTTCTGGGCGCGGGCCATCGAGGCGGTGCCTCGGACATGCGGCTCACGCGAGAACTCGGCCTTCAGCTTCTTGCCGGAGCCGCCCATGCCGGTGCCGGTCGGATCGCCGGTCTGCGCCATGAAGCCGTCGATCACGCGATGGAAGACGATGCCGTCATAAAAGCCCTCGCGGGCCAGTTCCTTGATGCGCGCGACGTGGTTGGGAGCGAGGTCCGGACGCAGAGCGATGATCGCCGTGCCCTGGGTGGTCTCGAGGATGAGGGTGTTCTCCGGGTCCTTGATTTCGGCCACGGTTATCTCCTTCTGTAGGGCCGCGCCGGAAGACGGCGCAGCGAACGTGCCGACTTACTTGGCGTCGGCGGCGATCTGCATCTTGACGATCTTGTCGGGGTTTGCCGGCGGCTCACCCTTCGCGATGTTGTCCACATACTGCATGCCGTCGACGACTTCACCCCAGACGGTGTACTGGCCGTCGAGGAAGCCACCATCGGCGAACATGATGAAGAACTGCGAGTTGGCCGAATCCGGGTTCTGCGCGCGCGCCATGCCGAGCGTGCCGCGGGCGAAATGCGCCTTCGAGAACTCGGCCTTGAGGTCGGGCTCCTTCGAGCCGCCCATGCCGGTGCCGGTCGGGTCGCCGGTCTGCGCCATGAAGCCGTCGATCACGCGGTGGAAGACGATGCCGTTGTAGAAGCCCTCGCGCGTCAGCTTCTTGATCTGCGCGACATGGTTCGGCGCCAGGTCCGGGCGCAGCTTGATCACGACGCGACCATCCTTCAGGTCGAGATAGATCGTGTTCTCGGGGTCGAGCTTCTCGCTCGCGGCCTGGGCGGGCGCGGCAATGAAGAGAAACGCAGCGGCGATCGCCGCGAACAGGCCAAGGAAACGGGTCACAGAGACCTCCGGTCGGTGGACGGTACCGCCCTTTGCGGCGACGTCAGGAACTGAATTTTTGTGTCAGCTTTCGGGCAACGGCCGCCGGAACGAAGGCAGAAACGTCGCCGCCCATCTTCGCAATCTGGCGCACCAGCGTCGCCGTTATATGACGCGTCGCGGACGTTGCCGGCAGGAAAACAGTCTGGATATCGGCTGCCATGCCGTCATTCATGCCCGCGAGCTGCATCTCATAATCGAGATCGGTGCCGTCGCGAAGCCCGCGGATCATCACCGAAGCGCCGCAATCGCGCGCCGCATCAATGGTCAGCCCATCGAAGGACATCACCTCGATTCGCCCCGCCCCGCCCTCGATCTGGTCCGCCAGCTCGCGGATCAGCGCCACGCGCTCATCGAAAGAAAAGAGCGGCGTCTTGCCGGGATGGACGCCGATAGCCACCACCAGCCGATCGACCACCACCAGCGCCGCGCGCAGCATGTCGAGATGGCCGTTGGTCGGCGGATCGAAGGAGCCCGGATACAGTCCAACACGCGCCATGTTCACGTCCCGCTCCCGGAATGACACCGGATTCTCACGCAAGGTTTACGAAGGAAAGAAAGACTTCATCAAGGAACCAACTTCACAAACCCGCATTGCTTCCCCAGATGAATAGTCAATGAACAGCCAGTTGTGATGCGGTTCATAGGCAGAAGAGCAGGTTGCGTCCACATATCGGCGCAACAGCACACGGAGGGCAAGCCATGACATCGTGGTTCCACACCGCCATTCTCGCAACTTGCGCCGCAGCCACCATTGCGGTTGGTTTCGCCAGCGCAGCCGCCTATTCCGACCGGGACGTTCCCGCAGCCAAGAAGGGCGATCGCCTTTCCGTCTCGGCCATGGACAATGCCGGAGCCCCGATGATCGCCGTCGTCGAGCGGCAGGAGGGCTACTCCGTTATCACTCGCGTTCCCCTCCCGGGCGCGAACTGAGGGTTTCCCCTCACACCCTGACGACCTCCAAAACCTAGCCTCCCCCGAAATGACGCCGGCCTGACCCCCTGAGGCCGGCGTCACTCATTTGGAGAACCGGCTAGCCTTCCGTCGGCGCCTGCGGCGCGGATTCCGCTTCCGGACCGTCTTCCTCGACATCGGTGAGGCGGTCGACCGAAACGACCTTCTCCGTGTCATTGGTGTTGAAGACGATGACACCCTGCGAACCGCGGCCGACGATGCGGATCGGCTTGTCGCCGCCGACCGGCATGCGGATCATCTGGCCGCCATCGGTGACCAGCATGATCTGGTCCGCATCCTCGACCGGGAACGAGGCGATCAGATCGCCGTTCCGCTCGTTGACGGCCATGGCGACGATGCCCTTACCGCCGCGACCGGTGATGCGGTACTCGAAGGACGAGGTCCGCTTGCCGTAACCGTTCTCGGAGATGGTGAGGACGAACTGCTCGGCGGCGCTCATCTCGGCGTAGCGCGCCTGCGGCAGCGTGGCGCTGCCCGGCGTCTCGTCGGCATCGTGCTCGATGACCGTCGCGTCCTCGACCTCGCCGCGCACGGCGCGGCTCATCTTCAGATAGGCCGCGCGCTCGTCGCCATTGGCGTCGAAGTGATGCAGGATCGCCATCGAGATGATGCGGTCGCCTTCGGCCAGCGAGATGCCGCGCACGCCGGTCGAGTCACGCCCCTTGAAGACGCGGACATCGGTGACGGCGAAGCGGATGCACTGGCCCTTGGCTGTCGTCAGCAAGACGTCGTCATGCTCGGAGCAGAGCTGGACGTCGACGATCGCGTCGCCCTCTTCGTCGAACTTCATGGCGATCTTGCCATTGCGGTTCACCTGGACGAAGTCGGACAGCTTGTTGCGGCGGACCGTGCCGCGCGTCGTCGCGAACATCACGTCGAGCGTCGACCAGCTGTCCTCGTCCTCCGGCAGCAGCAGGATCGAGGTGATGCGCTCGCCGTCCTGCAACGGCAGCAGGTTGTTCAGGAACTTGCCGCGAGCCTGGGGCGCCGCGAGCGGCAGGCGCCAGACCTTCATCTTGTAGGCGATGCCGCGCGAGGAGAAGAACACGACGGGTGTGTGCGTATTGGTGACGAACAGGCGGGTAACGAAATCCTCGTCCTTCGTCGCCATGCCGGCGCGACCCTTGCCGCCGCGATGCTGGGCCCGGTAGGTCACCAGCGGCACGCGCTTGATGTAGCCCTCGTGGCTGACGGTGACGACCATGTCCTCGCGCTGGATCAGGTCTTCATCTTCGAAGTCGACGCCGCCGTCGAGGATCTCGGTCTTGCGCGGGGTGCCGAACTCGTCGCGAACGGCGATCAGTTCCTCGCGGACGATCGCGACGATGCGGGCGCGCGAGCGCAGGATGTCGAGGTAGTCGGCGATCTCGGCGCCCAACTTGTTCAGCTCGTCGGCGATTTCGTCGCGACCGAGGGCTGTCAGGCGCTGCAGGCGCAGGTCGAGGATGGCGCGGGCCTGCGCTTCCGACAGCTGGTAGGTGCTGTCGTCCGCGAGCTTGTGGCGCGGATCGTCGATCAGCGCGACCAGCGGCGCGATGTCGGCCGCCGGCCAGTGCCGCTCCATCAGCCGCTCGCGCGCCGTCGACGGATCGGGCGCGGTGCGGATCAGGTGGATGACCTCGTCGATATTGGCGACAGCGATGCCGAGGCCGACCAAGATATGCGCGCGGTCACGCGCCTTGGCGAGCAGGAAGCGCGTGCGCCGCGCGACCACTTCCTCGCGGAAGACGACGAAGGCCTGGATCAGGTCCTTCAGATTCATCAGCTGCGGCTTGCCGCCCGTAAGCGCCACCATGTTGACGCCGAAGGACGTCTGGAGCGGCGAATAGCGGTAGACTTGGTTTAGCACGACGTCGGCGACGGCATCGCGCTTCAGCTCGATGACGACGCGCATGCCCTGGCGATCAGACTCGTCGCGGATGTCGGAGATGCCCTCGATCCGCTTGTCGCGGACGAGTTCGGCGATCTTCTCGATCATCGTAGCCTTGTTCACCTGGTACGGGATCTCATGGATGATGAGAGCCTCGCGTTCCTTGCGGATCGTCTCGACCGTCACGCGGCCGCGCATCAGCACGGAGCCGCGGCCTTCGTGATAGGCGGCACGGATGCCGGCTCGGCCGATGATCAGGCCGGCGGTCGGGAAATCCGGACCCGGAATGATCTCCATCAGCTCATCGATGCTGATGCCGGGGTTTTCGAGATAGGCGACGCAGCCGTCGATGACTTCGCTGAGATTGTGCGACGGGATGTTGGTCGCCATGCCGACGGCGATGCCGCCGGCGCCATTGACGAGCAGGTTCGGGAAGCGCGCCGGCAGGACGACCGGCTCGCGCTCCGAATTGTCGTAGTTGTCCTGGAAGTCGACCGTATCCTTGTCGATGTCCTCCAGCAGCGAATGCGCCGGCTTGGCGAGGCGGACCTCGGTGTAACGCATGGCGGCCGGGCTGTCGCCGTCGACCGAGCCGAAATTGCCCTGGCCGTCGGCCAGCATGACGCGCATCGAGAAGTCCTGCGCCATGCGCACCAGCGCCATGTACACGGACTGATCGCCATGGGGATGGTACTTACCGATCACGTCGCCGACGATACGCGCCGACTTGCGATACGACTTGTTCCAGTCGTAGCCGTTCTCGTTCATCGAATAGAGGATGCGGCGGTGCACCGGCTTGAGGCCGTCGCGCGCATCCGGAAGCGCGCGGCTCACGATCACGCTCATCGCGTAATCGAGATAGCTCCGCTTCATCTCATCGGTGATCGAGATCGTTTCGAAGTCGGAAGGGCGGCCATCACCCGGCTCGTCGGGGCTTGGCGGCTCGTGGGTATCGGACAAGTTATTTTCCGGAATCAGTTTCGATTGCGGACATCATAGAGGCCGCCTGTGGCAGACTCAAGGAATCGCGCCGAAATGCCGGATTTCCCTGCATTTCGGCGTGGTCGGGATCGGCAATGCGCGACGCCGGCAAAAGGCGACCCGCCGGCCCCGCCAGAGTGCGCTGCGGCAGCGCCGGGCTAGAAGCGAACCGACGCGCCGATGACTGGGCCGTGCTGGGTGACGTCCCAGTCGAATCCGCCCTTGGTGTAGTCCTGATAGAGCGCGCGATAGCCGATCCGCCACATCGTCTCGTGGCCCAGGATCTGGGTGCGATAGCCGAGATAGGCCTGCCCATTGAGGCTGATGCGCGAGCCGATGTCGAAGCCGCCGACATCGCCTTCGATCGCCAGGTTCCAGCGCGGGGTCAGGTCGATGTCGACGCGCGCACCGACGAACGGATCGACCCACTGCACGCTGTCGGAAACTTCGCGAGAGGCCACGTCCGGCACCTCCACGCTGAGGTTGCCTTCGAGCCGGGTCCAGCGCAGGCCGGCGAGCGGCGAGATGCCAAGGACGCGTGCCCCGCCGAATGCGTTGTCGCCGCCGAGCGGCGCTTCGAAGGCCCGGTAATAGGCGCCGGCGGAGACGATGGTGGTCGTCGTGCCCGCCCCCACATTCACTTCGGTCTGGCCGATGACGGGAAGCTTGGGACGGAACGTCTTCTCGCTGGTGACGTCGACATACTCGCCGTTGACGAAGACGCCGAACGCGCCGTTCGTTACCTCGACGACGCCCATCAGGCCGATGTCGAGATTCTTGAAGGTCTCGCTGAAGGGCACGTCGACATTGACCGGAATACCGCGCAGCGCGCCCTCGCCCTGCAACGACGCGGCCCAGAGATAGGGGCTGACGATCACCGACCAATCGCTCTGGCGCGCCGGCGCCGTCTCCTGCGACACGCCAAGATCCGCGGCCGAGGCAGAAGCGCCGGACGCAGCGACGATGGCGAGCAGGACGGCGGTCGCCACAGCATGGCGCAGGCGGCGGCCCGAATGCGACGAATTCAAGGTTTGATTCCCCCGGAAGTCCAAAGTCGGCGACAAGCTGGCGTCGTGGCGAGCCGGCGTCAACAACCCAAGGCCGCCGACGCCGCATCTGTCGCACGCGGCCGGCGACTGCCCCGAGGGAACGAGCGGCGGGCCGGATGACAGCCACCGGCATACGCTGCTATGACCAGATCAGCTTGGCGGGGCGTAGAAACGTGCTCGACTACCTTCTCAACGCGCTTGTCACCCTGTTCGTCACGATCGACCCGATCGGCCTCGCGCCGATCTTCGTCGGGCTGACGCGCGGCATGACGTCCGGCCAGCGCCGGCAGACGGCCGTCCGCGCCACCCTCACCGCCATCGCCATTCTCTACGCCTTCGCGCTCGTCGGCGAAGGCCTGCTCAATTTCCTCGGCATCTCGCTCGCGGCCTTCCGCATCGCAGGCGGACTGCTGCTGTTCTGGATCGGCTTCGAAATGGTGTTCGAGCGGCGCGACCAGCGCAAGCTCGCCAACGCGACCCGCGCCATTGAGGAGGAGCAGCAGCACGACCCCACCGACGTGCACCATCTCGCCGTGTTCCCGCTCGCCATTCCGCTTATGGCGGGGCCGGGCGCGATTTCGGCGACGATCCTGATCTCCGCCTCGGCGCCGAGCACCATCGGGCTGCTCGGGCTGCTGGTGATCATCGCCATGCTGATCGGATGCTGTCTGCTCGTCTTTCTGCTCGCCGGCCCGCTCGATCGCATGCTGGGCAATACGGGGCGGATCGTGCTGACCCGCCTTCTCGGCGTGCTGCTCTCGGCGCTGGCCGTGCAGTTCGTCGCGGATGGCGTCACCGCCATCGCCCGCGCAGCAATCGGCAGCTGAGGTCCCTTCCGGCCCGCGCCGGAACGGTCTAGAGAGACCCGGAAATCCCGTTCCGCCGGACGCCCGCCATGCCGAAACGCAAATCCCCCGAGGGTAACGCCCTGCTCGCCGCCGGCATGACTGCCGACGCGGCCATCGCCGCGATCCTGACGACGGGCCAGGCGGAGCTGGTGACGGCGGTGCGCGCGGCGCTCGACCGGCCGCGACCGGACACGGTGCACGCGCTCCGAATGGCGCTGCAGCGGCTCGGCGCCGGGCTGGAGCTCTGCGCCGGCTTCGCGGCGGAAGCTCCGTTCGAGACGGCGCGCCGCGATGCGCGCGCCCTCTCCGACGGCCTCGGCGAAGCCCGCAACTGGGACATCTTCATCTCCGAAACCCTGGCCCGGCGGATCGAGGAACTGGCCGGTACGGCCGATATCGCGGCGCTCACCGAAGGCGCGGCCGCCGCACGCCATGAGAGCTATCGACGGACCGGCGACCTGCTCGCCGGGCCGCTGCCGCAGAAGGTGCTGCTCGGCGTCGCCTTGCTGCTGTCCCAAACGCCCTGGCGCGAAGCCGACGGCCGCATGCCGAAGCGCCTTGCCGCCCGGATCGACGGACGCGCGCGCCGCGAGATCGCCCGCGCGGACCGTCGCCTGCGCGGGAGCGGCAAGCGGCTATCGCGCCTTTCGGACGAGGAGCGACGCGAGGTGGACCGGGCCGTGCGGCAGTTCGCCCATGCGCTCGAATGCCTGGCGCCGCTCTGGCCACGTTCGGCCCGCCTGAAACGCTATCGCGACCGGGTCCTTGGCCTACGGGCGGAACTCGACGAACTCGCCATTATGGCCACGACGCAGCGCCTGCTGGAGCATGTCGCCGCCGACGATATTTCGCCGGGGGTGCAGCGCGCCGCCGGCGCCATGACCGGCTGGGCGGCGCGCGACAAGATCGACCGCCTTGCCGCCCTCGACGCGCGCTGGCGCGACTTTCGAAACGCCAAGCGATTCTGGTAGTCGCGCGTCCGGTAGTCGCGCTGGCCGCGCCACACAGACGTGAAGTTCGGCCCCTCCTTCCGCATGGTAACCTCGGGTTGCCGTCATGGCGGACGGCGATTTCCGCTTCGGAGGACCGGTCATGTTCATAGCACGCTGGCAGATCGACGCTCGCTTCGGACACAAGCAGGAAGCCCTCGAACTGATGAAGGAATGGGAGCGGGAAATCGGCGCCAAGGTCGGCGTGGATCCGGGCCGCTCGTCCGTCGTCACCGGTTCGATCGGCGCGCTGGAGGCCACGATCGAGAACAATCTTACGGTCGAGAACCTGGCGGAGCTGGAACGACTGTTCGAGGCGATCTCGAAAATCCCCGCCCATGTCGAATGGGGTAAGAAGCTGGAGCCGCACGTCGTTTCCGGCACCTCGCGCTGGAGCATCCTGCGCGTCGTGCCGATGTAGGAAGCGCTCAAGCCTCGAGGAACGGCACCACCAGCCGGCGAGAGCGCAGGATGGCCTCCCGCGACGCGTTCACCCGCCCGGCGATCTGCCGTCCCACGCGCAGGATCTCGCGCGAAAGCCTCTGTCGCTGCGTTGCCGGCGGCGGCCGAATCAGAGCCGACGAATGCTCGATCAGGCTCGGATGCAGGGGCGCGCTACCGGCGCGCGCCGCCAGCAGATGCTCCTGGATGCAGAGCGCCGGCACCGCCTGGTGAATGCGCAGGCCACGGACAGCTTCGTCGCGGGGATCGAACACCACCACGTCGATCGGCCGCCTGAACCCTTCCGTCCGCTGCAGGAGACGAATGGCCGCGCGGCGCGAGATGACATAACCCGCCGATCCCCGGTGCCGCGACCGCATCCTGTGCAGCGCGAAGCCGTCGAACGCCAGCGCGCGCGGCGCGATGGTGACCGTATCCGGAAAGGCCTCCAGCTTGATCAGGTCCGCCCTGGCCGGAAACCGCCCCGGCGCCGCGAGGAAGCCGGTGACGGCAGCCGCGAGCACGACATCGTCCTCAAACACCGCAAGCCACGGATCGCCGCTCTCCACCAGGTATCGCCAGGCCGCACGGTGGCTCTCGAAACAGCCGACCTCGCCGGCTGTCAGCCGACCATGCCGCGCGGCGTTCGCCTGCGTCTCCACCGCCACCAGCCGCTCAAATGCGAGACCGATCCGCTCCGCCTCGACGCGAAAGGTCGCCAGGCGCTCGGGCGAACGATCGAGGTTGATGACGACGACGCGCATTTCGCCCCCCCGATCAGCCGGTCTCGATTTCGTGCAGATGCAGCGTGTCCCCGATGGCGACGTCGCCACCGGCAATAACCTCGGCATAGATGCCGCAATCCATGTGGTCGAGGTTGCGCAGCAGCGTGCCGGGAATGTCGAGGTCCCGCGCCGCCGTCGCGGGATTCACATTGGTCGCGGCGCAGCGCTGGGTGCGCTTGGCGAAACGCACCCGCGCGCCGCCTAGCGTCGCTTCCCTGCCGACGAGTTCGAACTCCTGCCAGGGCTCCAACCCGTCCAGATAGAGGTTGGCGCGAAACCGCAGGGGATCGACATCCTCGCCCACCAGGTCGGCGACCGCCGCCACAGAGGAAAGGTTGATGAAGGAGATGTAGGGCTTGCCGACATCGGTGAAGGCGTGTCCCGGCGCCGAGAGCACCTTGAGTGGCCCGCGCCGTTCGTCGCCCATGAAGCCTGTCAGGAACGCCTCCGTCGCCGCCCGGCCTGCCGGGTCGGAGAGGTCGGCGGCAAATGGCGCTCCATGCCCGTCGATCGACCACACATGCGTCGCCGGATCGAAGCGGGTCTCAAGCCCCGCCAGCCGTGCATTCTTCATGAGACAGAGGAACTTGGCCTTGGGCTGATAGCTCGGTGCGGCCGGATCGAAGCCGGATGGGCCGTTCTCGACGGCATAGATGCGGTCGGCGTCGAAGCGGCGATGCGGATGAAGCGCCGTGCCGCCAAGCGCCTCGGCGGAGAATCCCTTGACCGGATAGCGATAGAGCGAGGCGATCGACGCCATGGAAGTTCCCTCGCCGTCGTCTCGCCGCGCCACCCCGGCCGGCGCCGCCCTCGGCGTTCCCGGCTATTGAGCGGCGAAACCGGCCGCTTGTCCAGCGTCCCGGCCGGCGGCCCGGGCGAGCGCCCGCCACGGCTCGATCGACCAGTGCGGACCGGCCTGGCCGGAAGGCGACGTCAGCACATGCAACCGCGTCAACCCGATCGGCGACGCCTGCTCGCCATAGGGAAGGTGAGCGGTCGGGAGGCCGAGGAACAGGCTCGCCGCACGCTTGCTGGTGAAGGCGAAATGGCGCGGCTGGAACCGCTCGATCTTGTCGCGCAGGGCCGCCGCATCGACCCGTTCGAGGTCGATCTCGGTATCCTGGCCGACATGCTCCTTGGCGACGTCGGTCAGGCCGATGCCGAAGGCCAGCACGTCCTGAAAATCGGCCGGCGAGATCCGGCGTGGCGTCAGCCCGACGGCGTGAAGCGTCGGCCAGAACTTGTTGCCCGGATTGGCGTAATAGGCGCCCACTCGCGCCGACCAGGCGCCGGCGCCGGTGCCGCAGAAGACGATATCCAGCCCGGGCGCCAGCACATCCGGCAAGATCGGCATCGATCGGATCCCCTTTCACGCACGGGCGGCGGACGGTGAATGCACCCGGCCGGCAAAAACCATCTGTCGCTCGCCGGCCAGACCTGCCACTCTCCCGCCGGGCCGCCGGCCCGCGCGACCATACGGGAAGAGAGACGGATGAGTACGATAAACTACCTGACGCAAATCGAATTCGGAGCCGGCGTCGTTTCGGAGCTGCCTGGCGCCCTCGCCGCGCTCGGCGTGACAAAGCCGCTCGTCGTCAGCGATCGCGGATTGCAGGCCTCCGGACTGCTCGGCCGCGTCACCGCCCTCCTTCCCGCCGGCGCACCGGTCTTCCTGGAGATTCCGACCAACCCGACAGAGGCCGCCGTGCTCGCGGCGCTGGAAGCCTACAAGGCCGAGGGCTGCGACGGTGTCGTCGCCGTCGGCGGCGGCTCGCCGATCGACCTCGCCAAGGGCGTCGCGCTGCTTGCGACGCATGAAGGCCCGCTCGAACCCTACGCCGCCATCCTCGGCGGCATCGCCCGCATCAGCGCCAGGGTCGCGCCGATCATCGCCGTGCCGACCACGGCCGGCACGGGCGCCGAGGTCGGCCGCGCCGCGCTGCTGACGCTGAACGACGGCCGCAAGCTCGGCTTCATCAGCCCGCACCTGATTCCGAAGCGCGCGATCTGCGATCCCGAACTGACCCTCGGCCTGCCGCGCGGGCTCACCGCTGCGACCGGGCTCGATGGCCTGTCGCATTGCATCGAGACCTTCCTGTCGCCGCGCGTGAACCCCGTCGCCGACGCGATCGGCCTCGATGGCGCGCGCCGGATCTGGGACCATCTCGAACGCGCCTTCAACGATGGCAGCGACCTCGAAGCGCGCAGCGAGATGATGATGGGCGCACTGCAGGGCGGCCTCGCCTTCCAGAAGGGCCTCGGCGCCGTGCATGCGTTGAGCCACGCGCTCGGCGGCCTCAAGAGCCCGAGCCTGCATCACGGCACGCTCAACGCCATCCTGATGCCGTCGATCCTGCGCTTCAACCGCGAGACGGTGCCGGCCAAGATCGATCGCCTGACCGCCGCCATGGGACTGCCCGCTTCGGCCGATCTCGCCGACGAGCTCGATGCGCTGAACCGCCGTCTCGGCATCCCGGCCGGCCTGAAGACGCTCGGCGTCGCCGAGGAGGTGTTGCCGTGGGTGGTGGAGCGGGCGCTCGCCGACCATTCCTACGCCACCAACCCGCGCGCCGCGACGGCGGAGGAATTCCGCGCCATCCTCGACGGCGTGATGGTCTGATCGGCGCCATCCCGGCGCCGAAACATAAAACCCGGGAAGCGGCCGCTTCCCGGGTCTTTCCATTTCTCATCCAAGACGATCTGGGCTCTTCACCTCTCCCTGAGGGAGAGGTCGGCTCGAAGAGCCGGGTGAGGGTTTACGACCTCACCGGATGGTTCCCTGCGCCCTCACCCGCCGGCCTTCGGCCGTCGACCTCTCCCCACGGGAGAGGTGAAGTGCGCCGGACGATCCAAAATCCTAGAACGGGATGTCGTCGTCGAGGTCGGCCGCGTAGGAGGACGAAGCGGCCGGCTGGCGCGACATTCCGCCGCCGCGCGGCGCTTCCAGCGGGCTCGAACGGCCGAAATCGCCGCCGCCCTGGTAGTCCGACTGTTCGCTGCCACCGGCGCGACCGTCGAGCAGGGTCAGCTCACCGCGGAAACGCTGCAGCACGACTTCGGTCGTGAACTTCTCGGCGCCCGACTGGTCGGTCCACTTGCGGGTCTGCAGCTGGCCCTCGACATAGACCTTCGAGCCCTTCTTCAGATACTGCTCGGCGACCTTGGCGAGGTTCTCGTTGAAGATCACCACGCGGTGCCACTCGGTCTTTTCCTTGCGCTCGCCGCTCTGCTTGTCGCGCCAGGTCTCCGACGTGGCGATGTTCAGATTGACGACCGACTCGCCTGAATTCATGCGCCGCACTTCCGGGTCGCGCCCGAGATTGCCGACGAGAATGACCTTGTTGACGCTTCCGGCCATGGTCTGTTCCTTCTTGCCTCTTTGCTGGCCCCAAACTATCCCGAAATGACACGGCCCGCGCGCGACAATCAGGCCTTGTCCACCAGAACAATCCAGCCGGGGCCATCCGGATCCCCAGCGTTCTCTTTTTGTTCTAGACAATTCCGGCCGAACTGGCAAGATCCCGTCAGGTGAATCAGCCGAAGACCGCGACAATCCCAGCCTGCTCCTTGTATGGAGAGGCCGATAGCCTAAATTTGGGCCTTGGTGTCTCCGGACGCCAGCCCCTTCCATTTGGACAGACGACACATGGCTCAGCATGATGACGCGCGGCTTTCCGGCGCGACCGCCGGCAAGTTCATTTCGGTGCGGGGCGCGCGCGAGCATAATCTGAAGAATATCGATATCGACATCCCGCGCGACAAGCTCGTGGTGCTGACCGGCCTTTCCGGCTCGGGCAAGTCGTCGCTCGCCTTCGACACCATCTATGCCGAGGGACAGCGCCGCTATGTCGAGAGCCTGTCCGCCTATGCGCGCCAGTTCCTGGAGATGATGCAGAAGCCGGACGTCGACCAGATCGACGGCCTGTCGCCCGCCATCTCGATCGAGCAGAAGACGACCTCGAAGAACCCGCGCTCGACGGTCGGCACCGTCACCGAGATCTACGACTACATGCGCCTGCTGTTCGCGCGCGTCGGTGTCCCCTATTCGCCGGCGACGGGCCTGCCGATCGAGAGCCAGACGGTGAGCCAGATGGTCGACCGCGTCATGGCGCTGCCGGAGGGCACCCGGCTCTATCTGCTGGCGCCGATGATCCGCGGCCGCAAGGGCGAGTACAAGAAGGAGCTGGCCGAGCTCCAGAAGAAGGGCTTCCAGCGCATCAAGCTCGACGGCGTTTTCTTCGAGATCTCGGAAGCCCCCGTTCTCGACAAGAAGCTGAAGCACGACATCGACGTGGTGATCGATCGCATCGTCGTCCGCGGCGACATCACCTCGCGTCTTGCCGACAGTTTCCAGACAGCGCTCGAACTCGCGGACGGCATCGCCGTCGCGGAATTTGCCGACGAGAAGGACGAGAAGGGCAACGAGCGGCGGATCCTGTTCTCGGAGAAGTTCGCCTGCCCCGTCTCCGGCTTCACCATCGCCGAGATCGAGCCGCGCCTGTTCTCGTTCAACAACCCGTTCGGCGCCTGCCCGGAATGCGACGGCCTCGGCTCGGAAAAGAAGATCGACCCGGATCTGGTCGTGCCGGACGGCTCCGTCTCGCTCAAGCAGGGCGCGGTGGCGCCCTGGGCCAAGTCGTCCTCGCCCTATTACGCGCAGACGCTGGAAGCGATCGCCCGCCACTACGACTTCTCGATGAACGAGCCCTGGGACAAGATCCCGGAGGCGGCGCAGAACGCCATCCTGTTCGGCACCGGCAAGGGCGAGATCGAGTTCGTCTACAATGACGGCACCCGCTCCTATCGCACGCAGAAGAGCTTCGAGGGCGTCGTCACCAATCTGGAGCGGCGCTGGCGCGAGACGGAATCGAACTGGGCCCGCGAGGAAATCGAGCGCTACCAGGCCTCGACGCCATGCAAGGCCTGCGGCGGCGCGCGCCTGAAGCCGGAAGCGCTGGCGGTCAAGATCGCCGGCAACCACATCGCCCAGGTCTCGCAGATGTCGATCCGCAACGCGGCGACGTGGTTCGAGGGCCTGCCGGCCCAGTTGAACGAGAAGCAGAACGAAATCGCCGTCCGCATCCTGAAGGAGATCCGCGAGCGGCTTTCCTTCCTGGTCGATGTCGGCCTCGACTACCTGATGCTGTCGCGCAATTCCGGCACGCTTTCGGGCGGCGAGAGCCAGCGCATCCGCCTCGCCTCGCAGATCGGCTCCGGCCTGACCGGCGTGCTCTACGTGCTGGACGAGCCGTCGATCGGCCTGCATCAGCGCGACAATGAACGCTTGCTCGAGACGCTGCGCCACTTGCGCGACATCGGCAACACCGTCCTCGTCGTCGAGCATGACGAGGACGCGATCATGACCGCCGACTATGTCGTCGACGTCGGGCCGGAAGCGGGCGTGCATGGCGGCCAGATCATCGCCAAGGGGACGCCTGCCGAGGTGATGGCCAATCCGAAC
This sequence comes from Kaistia sp. MMO-174, assembly GCF_037147815.1. Taxonomy (NCBI): domain Bacteria; kingdom Pseudomonadati; phylum Pseudomonadota; class Alphaproteobacteria; order Hyphomicrobiales; family Kaistiaceae; genus Kaistia; species Kaistia sp. MMO-174. The sequence continues at coordinate 754,095 of NZ_JBBCUO010000002.1, forward strand.
TCGCTGACAGGCAAGTATCTGACCGGCGAACTCTCGGTCGAGATGCCGGAGACCCGCCGCGCCATCTCGAAAACGCGAAAGATCAGCGTCGTCGGCGCCCGCGGCAACAATCTGAAGAACGTTTCTGCCGATATCCCGCTCGGCACCTTCACCTGCGTGACCGGCGTTTCCGGCGGCGGCAAGTCGACCTTCCTGATCGATACGCTCTATGCCGCCGTGGCGCGGCGGCTGAACGGCGCCCATCTCCATCCCGCCCCGCATGACCGGATCGAGGGGCTGGAGCTGATCGACAAAATCATCGACATCGACCAGTCGCCGATCGGGCGCACGCCGCGTTCCAACCCGGCCACTTATACCGGCGCATTCACGCCGATCCGCGAATGGTTCGCCGGCCTGCCGGAGGCGAAGGTGCGCGGCTACGGTCCCGGCCGCTTCTCGTTCAACGTCAAGGGAGGCCGCTGCGAGGCCTGCCAGGGCGACGGCGTCATCAAGATCGAGATGCACTTCCTGCCCGACGTCTACGTGACCTGCGAGGTCTGCAAGGGCAAGCGCTACAGCCGCGAGACGCTGGACGTGAAGTTCAAGGGCAAGTCGATCGCCGACGTGCTCGACATGACGGTCGAGGAGGCGAAGGAGTTCTTCCAGGCCGTGCCCGGCATTCGCGACAAGATGGCGACGCTGGAGGAAGTCGGCCTTGGCTACGTCAAGGTCGGCCAGCAGGCGACGACGCTCTCCGGCGGCGAGGCGCAGCGCGTCAAGCTCGCCAAGGAACTGTCGCGCCGCGCCACCGGCAAGACGCTCTATATCCTCGACGAGCCGACGACCGGCCTGCATTTCCACGACGTCGCCAAGCTGATGGAAGTGCTGCACTCGCTGGTCGACCAGGGCAACACAGTCGTCGTCATCGAGCACAATCTCGAGGTGATCAAGACGGCCGACTGGATCATCGACATCGGCCCGGAAGGCGGCGATGGCGGCGGCGAGATCGTCGCGGTCGGCACCCCGGAGCACATCGCGAAGGAGCCGCGCAGCTATACCGGCCAGTTCCTGAAGCCCGTGCTGGAGAAGGCCCGTGCCACCGGCCGCAAGCGCAAGGCCGTCGCGGCCGAATAGTAGACTGCCTGCTTCCGCGGCGAGGGCTGTTTCAGGCTGATATGCCGGGAAGCAAGGCCCTCACCCTACCCTCTGCCGCAAGCGGGCGAGGGTTTCGGCCGGCATTGATCGGGAGCCCCGTGCTTTGCCGGCATCGATGGCGAGTTCCATGGGACAGACGCTGCGCTCCCCCTCTCCCGCGAGCGGGAGAGGGTTGGGGTGAGGGTCTTTCTCGGACCACCACGTCTGGCATGCAAGCGCGCCAGCCGGATCGCCCCCTACACGCAGCGCCAGTAGACCCGGCCATAGGCATCGACGACGCGGACGCAGCCGGCGCGGGGCGCCACCGCATAGGGCGCGGCGACATAGGCGCCACCGACATAGGCCCCGCCGACGACGGCGCGGCGCGTGGTCCGGCGCGCAACGCCCGCATAGCTGAGCGGCGTCAGCGGCCGGCCGATGATTGCCTCGGCGCGGCTGAACAGGCTAAAGCCCGACATCTGCGGCGCCGGCGTCTCCGAAAGGGAGAGCGCGCCAAGTCCCAGAATGACGGCCGCGAGCCGGATGGCGGCGCGGCGCGGCGGATGCGAAAGAGTCGGGATCATTTGCTGTCTCCTGACGCGGGCGTAGCCGAGGCGCCGCTGGCGGATTTCACGTCATTGGGCATGGCGCCCGCCGCCGGAATCTCGTCGATGTCGGCCAGTTGCGAGAAATCGACCTTCCTGGCGCCCTCTGGCGGCTTGAAGGCGAAGGTGTCGGCCGGGAACTGCGTGCCGCTGTGCCAGTCGGTGAAGCGGATCGTATATTGCGGCGCGCCACCAACGGTCTTGCTCGTGATCACCATCTTGCAGGGGATCGGCTGCTCGCCGACCTCGACCCAGAGCTGCCAGTCGGTGTCGTGATTGCGAAACGCGACATGCTCGCAGGCGATGCCGTTGATGACGCCGCGGCCGATATGCTTGGCCTCGACGACATCGGCCATCAGCGCGTTGAACGAGTCGGCGATCATCAGGTCGGCGGCCGGCATGTCGAGCATCAGGTCGCCGCGCAGCTTGTCGACGACGCTGTCCATCGAGCCGCTCATCGGCTCGCTCGCATAGGTCTTGGCGCTCTTGTCGTAGACCGTGACGCTCTTGCCGTCATAGAGCAGTTCGACATCGGCATAGCCGCCGGTGCGGCTGACGCGGAACTCGTCCGGCCGGTGGATCTGCGCCTTGCCGGAGCTGTTGAACTGCAGCTTTTCCATCTGCGGCGTGACGACTTCGAGCTCGCTGTCGAAGGCGAGCGTGATATCGGTCTGGCCGCCGACATAGCGCGCCATCCCCTTGACGATCTCGATCGCGTCCTGCCGATTCTGCTCGGCGGCCGCGCTGGCGTCCTGCGCCCGGGCGGGCTCGCCGAAGGCCAGCGCCGTCGCGACGCCGACCACCAGGACGCCCGCCCGACGCCATCCCGCCCGCGCCGACGGGCTCAATGCATGCATCCGCATCGCGTCCTCCTCTCGACCGATGAAGTGCCTGAAGCGCGCGGATGCTACCACGGGCCCCGCCGGCGCCCCGTTCGCGATCCCGTGATGCGGAGAGGCGAGCACCGATCCCGGATGGCCAAATGAAAATGGCCGCGCGAGGCGCGGCCATCTTGCCGGTTCGGTCCAGGGCGATCAGGCCTTGCGGCGACGCGACTTGGCGAAGGTGTCGAAGGCCACCGCCAGCACGATGATCACGCCGATGATGATCTGCTGGATGTAGGACGACACGTTCATCAGCACGAGGCCGTTCAGCAGCACGCCGATCAGGAACGAGCCGATCACCGTGCCGAAGATCGTGCCGACGCCGCCGAACAGCGACGTGCCGCCGATGACGACCGAGGCGATGACGGTGAGCTCATAGCCCGTGCCCGCAACGGCCTCGGCCGAGTTCAGCCGCGCCGACAGCACGAAGGCGCCGAGGCCGGCGAAGAAGCCCATGATCACATAGACGCTGCAGATCACCCAGTTGACGTTCAGGCCGGATAGTCGCGCCGCCTCCGGATTGCCGCCGACTGCGTAGACCTGCCTTCCGTAGCGCATGTAGCGAAGCGCGATATGGGCCAGCAGCGCCGCGACCAGGAAGATGATGACCGGAACCGGCACCGGGCCAATCTTGCCCTGGCCCCACCAGGTGAAGTCGGGCTGAAAGCCGGAGATCGGGCCGCCGGCTGCGAACAGCAGCGCCGCGCCGCGGAACACCGACATGCCGCCGAGCGTCACCACGAAGGGCGGCACCTTAAGGCGGGTGATGGCGAGGCCCTGCAGCAGGCCGCCGCAGACGCCGACGGCGATCGCCGCCAGAGCCGCGAGTTCCCAGCCGTAGCCGATCGCCCCCTCGCCCACCGTGAAGCGGTCCTGCATGCCGCCCTTGGCGACAGCGGCGGCGACGAGGCCGGCAAAGGCGAGCAGCGAGCCGACCGAAAGGTCAATGCCGGCCGTCAGGATGACGAAGGTCATGCCGATGGCGAGCAGGCCGGTGATCGAGACCTGCCGCATCACGTTGAACAGATTGATCGACGACATGAAGCGCGGCTCGAGCACCGCGAATATGATCATCAGCGCGATCAGGAATATCAGCGGCGCAAACCGGGCCAGGGTGCCGAACAGGTCGAACCCCTTCTCCTCCGCCGCTTCTCGTCTCACGTCCGTCATTACCGTATCCCTTGTCTGGTCACGCAGCTCGGCCGGCGGCGCTGAGCGTCATCATCGTCATCAGTTTTTCCTGGGTCGCGTCGGCGCGCATCGTCTCGCCGGTGACGCGCCCTTCGCGCATCGTGACGATCCGGTCGGCGACCGCGAGAACCTCGGGAAGCTCAGAGGAAATGGCGATCACGGCGATCCCGGACCGGGCCATCTCGAACAGAAGATTGTGGACCTCGACCTTGGCGCCGATGTCGATGCCGCGGGTCGGCTCGTCGACGATCAGCACCTTGGGCCGCAGCGCCAGCCAGCGCGCCAGAACGACTTTCTGCTGGTTGCCGCCGGAGAGGTTGCCGACGGCCTGGTCCGGGCTCGCCATGCGGATATTGAGCAGCTTGCGGTATTCCTCGACGAGGTCGCGCTCCTTGCGCTCGTCCACGAACAGGCCGAGGCGGTCGATTCTGTCGAGCGCCGCGATCGAAAGATTGGTGCGGATCGCCTGGGCCAGGAACAGCGCCTGCTGCTTACGATCCTCCGGCACCAGCCCGATCCCGTATTTGATGGCGTCGCGCGGCGAACGGATGTCGACGGGCTGGCCGTCCACCAGCACGCGGCCGGAATCGAACGGGTCGGCGCCGAAGATCGCTCGCGCCGTCTCGGTCCGCCCTGCGCCGACCAGACCGGCGATGCCGAGGATCTCGCCACGCCGGACATTCAGGGTGACGTCCTGCAATTCTGTCGCGTGAGGATCATGCGCCGAGCGGCGGCGCGTCAGCCCCTCGACCGCCAGCGCCACCGCGCCAGCATCGCTCGCCTCGCGGTGCGAGAACAGTGCATTGACCTCGCGGCCGACCATAAGGCGGATGATGCCGTCGATCGTCGTCTCATTGACCTTGCCGGCGCCGACATTGCGTCCGTCGCGCAGCACGGTGAGCCGATCGCAGATCTCGACGACCTCCTCGAGACGGTGCGTCACGAAGATGATCGAAATGCCTTCCGCCTTGAGCTGGCGGACGATGCGGAACAGCTTTTCCACCTCGGCGAGGCTGAGTGCCGAGGTTGGCTCGTCCATGATGATGATGCGCGATTGCATGGAAAGCGCGCGGGCGATCTCGACCATCTGCTGCTCGGCGACCGAGAGATCGCGCACCAGCGTCATGGGGCTGCGCTCCAGGCCGATGCGGCGGATCAGCTTCAGCGTCTCCGCCTCCATCTTCGCCCAGTTGACGAAGAAGCGCGGGCCCGGCTCGCGGCCGATGAAGACGTTCTCGGCGATCGTCATGTCGGGGGCGAGGGTGAATTCCTGGTAGATCGTGACGATGCCGAGCTTCTGCGCGTCCTGCGGCGTCGCGAGCGTCACTTCACGGCCATCGATCGCGATGGTGCCGCGGTCGGGCGACTGCGCGCCAGCCAGGATCTTCAGCAGGGTCGACTTGCCGGCCCCGTTCTCGCCGAGCAGCGCATGGATCTCGGCCGGTGCGACCTCGAGATCGACGCCGTCGAGCGCCTTGACGCCGGGAAAGCTCTTGGCGATGCCGGTCATCTTCAGAAGGGGATGCGGATCGTTCATCGGTGTTCGCTTGCGATGGAGCACGGGAGCATCCGCCCTCGCCGACAACGGGTGAGGACGAAACGGATAGATCGGCGGGAAAAGGAGCGCCAGCGGCCGGACCTTTCCCGTCCATTCGGGATCCTCGGCCCCAAGACCGGGATCGGCTGCGCGTCGAACCAGGGACCGGAGCCCTCGGCGGGCGCACGCCTTTCCTGCCGGCTCGAAGTCCAAGAATTCGCTACGTCGAGTTGCTTGGACAGAGGCAGCCATCCGGCCGCGACGATCGACCGGGATGCCGCGTCGGCAAGGGTGCGTCCCGTTTCGGGATCTCAGAGAGGCCGGAGACGGCGAAGGCGTTCCGCGCCAATGGCACGGAACGCCTTGCCCGGAGTTTCAGACTACTTCAGCTCGCCGAGACGCTCGGCGATGTTGAGGTTGTCCTTGGTGATCGCCACCGGAGTCAGCAGGGTGACCGCCTCGGCCGGCTTCTTGCCGTCCTTGATGAAGGCGACCAGCGTGTCGACGCCCATGGCGCTCTGCTTGCCCGGGAACTGCTCGATCGTGGCGGTCAAGCCGCCGTCACGAACCTGGCCAAGTGCTTCCGGCAGGGCGTCGAAGCCGATGATGGCGATGCCCGACAGATTGCGGGCCTTCACCGCTTCCATCGCGCCGAGCGCCATATCGTCGTTCGCGGCGACAATCACCTTCGGAGCTTCCGGCAGAGCGGCGAGAGCGGCTTCCGTCACCGAAAGGCCCTTGGCGCGGTCGAAGCCGGCGGTCTGCTCGAACACGATCTTGTACTTGTCGGCGGCCTTGTCGAGGATGTTGTGCAGGCCCTTGTTGCGGTCGATCGCCGGCGAAGCGCCCGACTGGCCCTGCAGGTTCACGATGGTCGCGCCATCGGGATAGAGCTTCTGGATCAGCTCGGCCTGGGCCTCGCCGCCCTTGACGTTATCGGCGCCGATATGGGCGAGGATGCCCTCGACCTGCGCGACGCGACGGTCGACGGTGACGACCGGGATGCCGGCCTCGACGGCCTGCGCCAGAGCCGGCGCCATGGCGTCGACTTCGTTCGGGCTGATGACGATGCCCTTCACGCCGCGGGCGATGGCGGCTTCGACGTCAGCGGTCTGCTTCGGCGACGAAACCTGGCCGTCGCTCTCGATCGCGGTGACGCCCTGCTTCTCGGCCTCGGCCTTGAAGGCGTTCATCATGTGCACGAAGAACGGGAAAGTCAGACCCGGGACCGAGGTCAGGATCTCGATCTTTTCGTCGGCGACGGCCGGAGCGGGCGCCGTGGACATGGCCGCAAGCGCAAGCGCGCCGGCAGCAAGGACAGACCTTGCGATATTCGACATTTCAGTTCCCTCCCATGCCCTCTTTAAGATGGGGCTGGAGCGGAGCATGCCGCAGGTCGCTCCGTCATTCAAACGGAATTATGAACTTTGCACGCGTCGTCCATAAAATGTGCAACGTCAGCTGCGTCAAGGCAGGCAACCCCGCCCCGGCCGACAGTCCATCCGGCTCGCCTTCTTCGACAAAGGCCGTTCCATTTCGTTGAACGCTACGTCAGAGCGGCGGCGTCATCCGACCGTAATCTCGGCCGCCGCGAGCTCGGCGACGGCGAGCGCCAGGGCCGGATCGCCGTCGCCAGCGAGGTGCCAGGCGGCGGAAAGCCCGGCATAGGCGAGGATCCATCGCAGTAGCCGCGAACGGTCGAGACCGGCCGCCTCCGCCACCATATGAGCTTGACGCGCGAGCCGCCCGGGCGCAAGCGCGACCGCCGCGTCCGGATTGCAGAAGATGTTGGCGAAGTCGAATGCCCGCTCGCCACGCAGGCGCTTCGGATCGATGGCGAGGAAGCCACGCGGCCCGCCGTCGAGGACATTGCCGTGATGAAGGTCGCCATGCAGGATGCGAACGTCGCGGGGATCGTCGAGCAGATTTCGCGCTGTCGCGGCAGCGGCGACCAGCACGCCGCTATGCCGGGCCGCCGCCGGCGGGAGGTCACGGAACCAGAGTTCGAGCGGTATCGCTTCCGGCTCGGGGCTGCCGCGCGGCGCATGCAGCCGACTGGCGACGTCGCAGAGTATCCCGCTCGCCGCATCGTCCTCGCCGGAACGCGCCATGTCGGCGAGCGAACGCGGTCCCGCAGCGCGCTCCATCAGCATCGCTTCGTCGTCATGCTCGAGCACGCGCACGGCGCCATCGCCGTTCCACCACAGCATCAACTGCCCGCCATAGCGTTCCTCCGCCGCGTGCGAGAGCTTCAGCATCAGCAGGGCCCCGTCGCGCCGGACCGGAAGCAGGCGGCTGGTATGCGTTGTCATCGGCGCGCCGTCCACCACGAGTGACCAGCGCCGCAGATACGACGCGAAATCGTCCAGCCGTCCCGCCTCGGCGTCGACCCGGTCCATTCTGCCCTGCCTCCTGCTGCTCAGGTTCTGCCACGAGACGAGGCCCGCGACGACCCTACGCACCCCGCAAGCTACCCGATGCCATCGTCGCGCTGCATAATCCGGCCTCGATTCAGAAAACGATGGCGTTCATGACCGATACCAAGCCCAATTCCCCGCAGATGGCCTCCCCATCCTATCGCCTGCCGGCGCTCGACCAGGATTTCCTGCTCAGCGATTCGATGCGCGGCGTGCGGTTCCTGCTGGAATATGCCAAGGCCGAGATGGCGCTGCGCAAGTGGGGCGTCCGTTCCACCATCGTCGTCTTCGGCAGCGCCCGGATCGGCGAGAATGGCGGGGGCCATCACGCGCATTGGTATGACGAGGCGCGGGCCGTCGGCCGCATCGTCTCCGAGCGCGGCGGTGCGCTGGTCTCCAACGGCACCTTCCGCGACAATGTCATCGCAACCGGCGGCGGCCCCGGCATCATGGCGGCCGCCAACCGCGGCGCCGCCGATGTCGGCGCGCCCTCGATCGGCTTCAACATCACGCTCCCGCATGAGCAGGAGCCGAACCCCTATTCGACACCGGAACTGACTTTCCGCTTCCACTATTTCGCCATGCGCAAGATGCATCTCGCCATGCGCGCCAACGCGCTCATCGTCTTTCCCGGCGGCTTCGGCACCTTCGACGAGATGTTCGAGCTGCTGACGCTGCGCCAGACCGGCAAGTCGCCGGCGATCCCGATCGTGCTGTTCGACAGCGCCTACTGGAAGCGGGTGATCAATTTCGATGCGCTGGTCGAGGAAGGGATGATTGCCCGCAAGGATCTCGATCTCTTCGAATTCGCCGAGAGCGCCGACGAAGTCTGGCAGAAGCTGACCAAGGCGGGCGTCGGTCTGCACGAGGGCGAGCAGAGCGGCGCCGGTCGTTAGCCCGGCATGGCCGGCGGCACGTATCTTGTCGGGCCGCCGGCTGCCGGCTTAGTGTCGCCAGGCGCGGCCGGATCCGCGCGTTTTCGCAATCGGAACCCATCATGACGCCGCTTGCCGCGCTATTCGCCATTCTCGGCGCCCTCCTCATCGGCGCGATCAGCCCCGGCCCGAGCTTCGTCTTCGTCGTGCGCACAGCCGTCGCCCGATCGCGCGCCGATGGGCTCGCGGCCGCCCTCGGCATGGGTGTCGGCGCGGCGTTGTTCGGCGCGCTCGCCCTGCTCGGGCTACGGACGCTGATGAACGAGGCGGCCGGCCTCTATCTCATCCTGAAGATTGCCGGCGGCCTCTATCTGGTCTACCTCGCCTATCGAATCTGGCGCGGCGCCAGCGAACCGGTCGAAGTCGCTCGCGACGGTGCCAGCGGCCGCACCAGCCTCGGCCGTTCCTTCGGCCTGGCACTCGCCACCCAATTGAGCAATCCGAAGATCGTCGCCGTCTTCGGCGCGGTATTCGCCGCCCTGCTGCCGGCCGATCCGCCGCTCTGGCTCGACCTGACCTTGCCCGTGCTGATCTTCATCCAGGAAACGGCCTGGTATGCGTTGGTCGCCTTCGCCTTCTCGTCCGCCCGCCCCCGCGCCGTCTATCTCGGCGCCAAAAGCTGGATCGACCGCTTCGCCGGCGCCGTCATCGGCGCGCTCGGCATCCGCCTGATCCTCGAGGCGGGCTGACGAACTGGAGGCGGGAGGCCAACAGGGAGGCCGGCCAGACAGAATGACCGCCGACGCCGCTCCGATCCTCTCGACAAGGGCGCTGAACCGCGCCCTGCTCGCACGACAGATGCTGCTGAAGCGCGTGGGGATGCCCGCCGAAACCGCGATCGAGCATCTGGTCGGGCTGCAATCGCAGATCCCCGCCAATCCCTACACCGCGCTCTGGTCCCGGCTCGAGGGCTTCCGCCCCGAGGACGTCTCGGAGCTGACGGCATCTCGAAAACTGGTTCGGATCGCTCTGATGCGCGGCACGCTTCATCTGGTCACCGTCGCCGATGCGGTGGCGCTCCGGCCCGTCGTGCAGAAGGTCTTTGAGCACACGATGACGCCGGGCAGCGCCTACGGACGCGCACTGGCCGGGATCGATATGGCGGAACTGATCGCGGCAGGCGAAAGGCTGCTTCGCGAAAAGCCCCTCACCAACAAAGAGTTGGAGGCGGAACTTGCACCACAATTTCCCGGTAGGCATGGCCATGCCTTGTCCCATGCGGTGCGGGCGCTGCTGCCGCTGGTGCAGGTGACGCCGCGCGGCCTCTGGCAGCAGGGCGGCCTGGCGATGTCGACGACGCTCGACAGCTGGACGGGCCGGACGATCTCGGCGGACGAGACGCCGGATACGATGATCCGCCGCTACCTCGCCGCCTTCGGCCCGGCGTCTGTGGCGGACCTGCAGGCCTGGTCCGGCCTGACCCGGCTCGGCGACGCGGTCGCGGGGCTGCGGCAAGAGCTGCTGGAGTTTCGCGACGAGGGCGGCAGGGTTCTGTTCGACCTGCCCGACGCGCCGCGACCGCCGGAGGACACGCCCGCGCCGCCGCGGCTGCTGCCGGACTACGACAATGTCGTGCTCGGCCACGCCGAACGCAGCCGGATCGTCCATGACGACCACCGCGATCACTTCAAGAAGGAAAACGGCATGATACCGGCGTTCCTGATCGACGGCTTCGCCGGCGGAAGCTGGCGGATCGACCGGGAGCGCGGCCGGGCGACGCTCACGATCACGCCGCTGATCCGGCTGAACAGCCGGGACCGGCAGGCCCTGTTGCGCGAAGCCGAAGCTTTGCTGGCGTTCCAGGAACCGAACGCCAGGACGCGCGAAGTCATCTTCGCCGACGGAACCTGAACGCCGCCGGCGAAGACGATCCGGACAGGCTTAGTAGCCGGCCGCGCGGCGATACTGCGCGGCGCGGGCCGCTGCCTGCGACGCCGGCACCAGCGCGTAGCCGCGATTGCCCATGCAGGCCTCGGCTTCGCGGAGCGCTGCGTTGTCGCCGGGAGCGCGGACGCAATCGGCGCGGTCGGCGGCGAACTGGTCGGCGAGCGCCGGATTGGCCCGGCCGCTCTGGCCGTCCTTGCGCACCCAGGTCAGCGGCTCGGAAGACGGCGTCGAAAGTCCCGGAGGCGGCGCAACCTGAACGGGCCGCGACACGCAGCCAGCCAGCGCGACAGCAGCCAGCACGGCGACCAATGCGGGGATTCTATGATTCATGGGGGAGAGTTCTCTGTTCAAAGCGTTTCGTTCGGGTGCCCACGCCGGACGCGACGTTGCAAGGACGGCGAAGCTTAGCAGGATTGTGACGAAGATGCGACCGATCAACCCCGCGCAGGGCGGCGTTCATCGGGTCAATGAGCCGAAACCGCCACAGTTCCCTCCTTGTCGTGCTTGCCGAAGCGCTCGACCATGGTGGAACTGGCCTCGTTGAGACCGATCACCTCGACGATACGCCCGCGCGACCGCGCCTTCAGCACGACCTTGTCGAGCGCCGCCACGGCCGAGATGTCCCAGAAATGGGCGGCATGCACGTCGAAGACGATGCGCTCGACCTCTTCCTGCAGGTCGATCGAGTCGGCGAAGGTGCCGGCGGAGGCGAAGAACACCTGGCCCTCGACGACATAGGTCCGCGTCTTCCCGTCTTCGGAAAGACTGGACGTGACCCGGCTCAGGCGCGCCACCTTGCCGGCGAAGAAGACGCCGGACAGCAGCACGCCGACCAGCACGCCCTTGGCGAGGTCGTGGGTCGCGAACACCGTCGCGACCGTCGCCAGCATGACGACGGAGGACTGCCACGGATTGCTCCTGAGCTTGACGACCGAGCGCCAGTTGAAGGTGTTGATCGACACCATGATCATGACGGCGGTGAGCGCCGCGACCGGCACGATGGCCAGCAGGTCCTGCAGCGCGACCAGCAGCACCAGCAGGAACGAGCCGGCGACCAGCGTCGACAGGCGACCGCGAGCGCCGGACGAGACGTTGATCACCGACTGGCCGATCATCGCGCAGCCGCCCATGCCGCCGAACAGCGCCGACGCCATGTTGGCGAGGCCCTGGCCAGCGCATTCGCGGTTCTTGTTGCTGCGCGTGTCGGTCATGTCGTCGAGAAGCTGCGCCGTCAGCAGCGATTCCAGCAGGCCGACGGCGCCGAGCGTCAGCGACACCGGCATCAGGATGCGCAACGTCTCCAGCGTGAACGGCACGTCCGGGATGCCGAAGCTCGGCAGCGCGGTCGGCAGTTCGCCGAGATGAGCGACCGTGCGCACGTCGATCTTGAAGACGGCGGCGACCGCGGTGACGACGACGATCGCCACCAACGGCGACGGAACGGCCCGCGTCACGCGCGGCAGCAGGTAGATGATGGCGAGGCCGAGCGCGATCAGCCCATAGGTGGCCTTGGGCACGTTCACGAGTTCCGGCAGCTGCGCCATGAAGATCAGGACCGCGAGCGCATTGACGAAGCCGGTCATCACCGATTGCGACACGAAGCGCATCAGCCGGCCGAGCCGGAGCAGCGCAGCGAGAATCTGGAACACGCCCATCAGGATGGTCGCGGCGAAGAGATACTGGATGCCGTGATCGCGGACGAGCCCGCTCATCAGCACGGCGGTCGCCGCCGTGGCGGCGGAAATCATGGCGGGCCGGCCGCCGGTGAAGGCGATGACGCAGGCGATCACGACGGAGGCATAGAGCCCGATCTTCGGATCGACGCCGGCGATCACCGAAAAGCCGATCGCCTCGGGGATCAGGGCGAGCGCGACGACCATGCCGGAAAGGATGTCGCCGCGCAGGTTGGAGAACCATTCGCGACGGATGGAGGAAAAGCTGATCATGATGTGGGGTGCTTCGCGGCAGATGCGGAGGTACGCAGCGCTTTCGCGGCGGGAACCATCCGTTGCTTCAATCTGCGTTGTCCGGCGGATCGGCGGCCGGAAGAGCCACCCGGATTTTCACCGGGTCCAGTCGAATACTTCCCTCTTACCCCCAGTCATCCGCGCCATGCAACAGCATCGGCGCTCAAACATTGTCCCGACACGACGCTGTTGCGTCGAGGGCACTATTCGGGACACGTCGTCGTGAAATTCCGCCATGGCGACATCTCGTGTAGGGTGAAATTCCCTAACGGAAGGAGTCTGGAATGACCGATCTGGCAAGCCGCTTCGTCTGGTACGAGCTGATGACGACCGACACGGCGAGCGCGCGGCTCTTCTATGGCTCGGTCGTGGGCTGGGGAACGCGCGACGCCTCGATGCCGCAGATGGCCTATACGCTCTTCACGATCGGCGAGCGGCCGGTCGGCGGCTTGATGGATCTGCCGGAACAGGCCCGCCGCATGGGCGCGCCATCGAGCTGGATCGGCTACATCTCGGTCGCGGACGTCGATGCGGCGGCAATGAAGGTCAAGAGCCTCGGCGGCCAGGAGTTCGTGCCGCCGACCGACATTCCGGAAGTCGGCCGCTTCGCGGTCGTCGCCGATCCGCAGCAGGCCGCCTTCGTGCTGTTCCGCCCCCTGCCCGGCCAAGCCGCGCCGGACGATCCAGCCCCCGGAACCGCCGGCCATATCGGCTGGCACGAGCTCTATGCGGTCGACTGGCAGAAGGCGTTCGACTTCTACTCGACGATGTTCGGCTGGCAGAAGGGCGATCCGTTCGACATGGGCGAGATGGGCGTGTATCAGCTGTTCACGGCGGGCGGCCCCGCCATTGGCGGCATGTTCAACAAGCCGCGTTCCATGCCGACTCCGTTCTGGCTGTTCTATTTCAATGTCGACGACATCGACGCGGCGCTGGGGCGGGTCGAGAGCGGCGGCGGCAAGCTGCTGAACGGGCCGATGCAGGTGCCCGGCGGCGACTGGATCGTGCAATGCAAGGATCCGCAGGGCGCCATGTTCGCGCTCGTGGGCAAGCGCGCCGCCTGATCCCCGCTCAGCCGGCCGCGCCGGAAGCGCGGCTGGCATTCGAGATCTCGATCAGGTTGCCATCGGGATCGCGGACATAGACGGAAAGGATCGCACCCATCGCGCCCGTCCGCGAGACCGGCCCGACTTCGACGGCGACGCCCGCGCGCGCCAGATGCGCCTCGACGTCCTCCAGCGGCGTGCTGGTCAGGAAGCAGAGATCGGCGGATCCGGCCGTCGCGAGCCGCGCCTTCGGCTCGAACTCATGCCCGGCCAGATGCAGATTGATCTTCTGCCGACCGAAGCGCAGCGCCACCCGGCCGGTATCGAAGATCTCGACGGTCATGCCGAGCGCCTTCTCGTAGAAGGCACAGGTGCTGGCGATATCCGCCACCGTAAGCACCAGATGATCCAGGCGATCGATCGTGATCATGGCCGTCCCCTCGGTTCGCTCGTCGCCGCAGCGTCTCACGCCCCGGGCACGGGCGGAAGACGCCTGAACAGATCCAGGAGTTCCGTCGGCAGCGGAAACACGATGGTCGAGGTCCGTTCGCTGGCGACGTCGTGCAGCGCGGCGAAATAGCGAAGCTGCATCGCCTGCGGCTCCAGCGCCAGGATGCGGCCGGCCTCGACCAACTTCTCCGCCGCCTGATGCTCGCCCTCGGCATTGATCACCTTGGCGCGGCGCAACCGCTCCGCCTCGGCCTGCTTGGCGATGGCGCGCACCATGTTGTCGTTGAGGTCGATATCCTTGATCTCGACATTGGCGACCTTGATGCCCCAGGTATCAGTCTGCTTGTCGAGGATCGACTGGATATCGGCATTGAGACGGTCGCGCTCGACCAGCATCTCGTCCAGTTCGTGCTTGCCGAGAACCGAGCGCAGCGTCGTCTGCGCCAGCTGGCTGGTCGCGACCATGAAATCCTCGACTCGGATGATGGCGCGCTCGGGATCGATCACCCGGAAATACAGCACCGCATTGACCTTCACCGGCACGTTGTCGCGCGAAATCACGTCCTGCGGCGGCACGTTGTCGACAATGACGCGGAGATCGACCCGCACCATCTGTTGCGCGAACGGGATCAGGAGGATCAGGCCCGGCCCCTTCACGCCGGTGAAGCGGCCGAGCGTGAAGACGACGCCGCGCTCGTATTCGCGCAGCACCCGGATCGCCGCCAGCAGGAAGATGATCAGGATGAGCAGCACAACCAGATAGGGCACAAGGATCATGGACGTTCTCCATCGGGTTCGGCGCGCTTTGCGGGCGGGCGCCGCACGGTCAGGGTGAGGTCGTCGATCGCCGCCACCTCGACCGCCTCGCCGGGAAGGCAGCCTTCCGCGCCCCTCGCCTGCCAGCACTCGCCCTGGGTGAAGACGTGCCCCTCGTCGCCGCGCCAGTCGATGACCTCGGCCGTGGCGCCCCGCATCGCCTCGCCGCCGACCCGGGCCGGATGGCGACGGATGCGCCAGAGCGCGCGGGCGGTAAGCAGCGAGAGGCCGACGACGAGGATGGCGACACCACCGATCACCGTGCGCGACAGGGTGAAGCCGGGCTGCTCGGCGCGCAGCAGCATCGCGGAGCCGAGCAGGAAGGCGGCGAGCCCGCCCAGACCGAGCACCACGGTCGGATTGAACGCCTCGACGGCGAGGAAGGTGAGACCGAGCAGCATCAGCGCGAGCCCGGCATAGTCGATCGGCAACAGGTTCAGCGCATAGAAGCCGAGCAGCAGGCAGATCGTGCCGACGACGCCGGGGGCCACCAGGCCCGGGCTCATGAACTCGAACAGCAGGCCATAGACGCCGGCGAGCATCAGCAGGACGGCGATGTTCGGATCGGTGATGACAGAGAGCAGGCCGATCAGCCAGCCCGGATCGAAGGTCTCGACCGCGATGCCGCGCGTGGCCAGCGTCCGCTGCGAACCATCGGCCAGCTCGACCTTGCGGCCGTCGATCCGGCCGGTCAGGTCCGGAACGTCCCGGGCGATCAGGTCGATCACCCGCGCCTCGAGCGCGGCATTGGCGGAGAGGCTGGCCGCCTCGCGCACGGCCTTCTCGCCCCAGTCGGCATTGCGGCCGCGCAGCTCGGCCAGGCTGCGAATGAGCGCGACGGCGTCGTTGATCGCCTTCGCCGTCATCGCGTCGCCACCCGCATTTGGCGCCGGACCTTTCGACGGCTCTCCGCCTTCGCCGCCGCCCGGCAGGCCGGGGATCGGCGCGCCGAGTTCAACCGGCGTCGCGGCGCCAAGATTGGTGCCGGGCGCCATGGCGGCGATGTGGGTGGCGTAGAGGATATAGGTGCCGGCGCTCGCCGCGTGCGCGCCCGGAGGCGCGACATAGCCGACGACCGGCACGGGCGAGGCAACGATGGCGCTGCTGATGGCGCGCATGCTGGAGGCGAGGCCGCCGGGCGTATTCAAACGCAGGATCACGATCTCGGCCCGTCGCACCGCGGCCTCCGCCAGCCCCTCCTGCACCGCCCGCTCGGTCGCCGGGCCGATCGCGCCGTCGATCTCGACCATCAGGGCGAGAGGCGAAGACGGCGCACTCGTCGAGGGTGCCGGCGGAGAGGAGGCCGCCGCCAGCGACGTCAAGATCACAGCCGAGACGGCTGCGAGAAGGGCCACGCGCGCAGGTTTCACGCCCAAAGCTCCTTCCACAACATATGGGTGCCCCGGCGCCGCGCTTCCACAGCATCAATGCGAAAACGGCTGCGAACCGCATCCGCCGTCCTCTGGGACCGACAGGCGATCGACGGCGCCGGACCCGAAATCGTGATCGCCCTTGGCCCGCTTCTGCGCTATTCTGAAGCGGGGTGTATCGTGGTGCTGGCGCCTGCGATCGACTGCGATTCATGGCGGGCCTTACGAACGCTCTGCGGGGGCAGACTGGGAGCGCACGTCATGGCGACGCATATGAGCGACTACTCCACCCATTCCCATCTCATCACCGGCTCGACCTCACCCGAGACCGCGATGCCCGTCGTGCGGCGGATCACCGTCGCCGACCTTAGAGACGCCATCCGGCTCGGCTGGGAGGATTTCTCCGCCATGCCGACCCACGCGATCTTCCTGGTCGTGATCTATCCGGTGGTCGGCCTGCTCATCGGCCGCGCCGTGTTCGGGGCGGATATCCTGCCCCTCCTCTTTCCGCTGATGGCAGGCTTCGCGCTGCTCGGGCCGTTCGCCGCGCTCGGCCTCTATGAATTGTCGCGCCGGCGCGAGCAGGGCCTCGACGTTTCGCTGCCGAAGATCCTCGAAGCGCGGCATTCGCCGTCGATGGGCGCGATCCTGATGCTCGGCGTCGGCCTGATGGTGATCTTCTTCGTGTGGATCGCCGTCGCAAACGCCATCTATGTCGCCAATTTCGGCTATGCGCCGGCGGCATCGATCCCCGACTTCCTGCACCGGGTACTGACGACGCGGGCGGGGTGGACGCTGATCTTGGTCGGCAACGGCGTCGGCTTCCTGTTCGCGCTGATGGTGCTGACGGTCAGCGTGGTGTCGTTTCCGCTACTGCTGGACCGCGATGTCGGCCTCGCCCCGGCCATCCTGACCTCGATCCGCGCCGTGATGACGAATCCGGGCGTCATGGCGCTCTGGGGCCTGATCGTCGCCGTGTCACTGGCGATCGGCTCGATCCCGCTGTTCTTCGGGCTCGCGGTGGTGATGCCGGTGCTCGGCCACACGACGTGGCATCTCTATAGGAAGCTGGTGGTCTAGCCGACCAGCTTAGGGACAGGATCCATCGGGATTTCAGGCGCGCGACCATGGCCGCGCGTCGGAAATGGAATTCCTCGCCATCGCGACGGCATGGCGAGGACGGGATGCGGGCAGCGTCCCAAGGGAATATCGGGTCTGGGACGCATCGGGTGGATCCTCACTCGAGGAAGCCGTGATCCAGCAACAACATATCCGGCTTCCCTGCTTCTTCGCCGAAGCAGGGAGATGTCCTGGTGGGGAGCATCAGGGCAGGACTTGCGACGACAAGACGACCAAGGACATGCGACCAAGACAAGACAGGTGCGCCGGTCGGCGGGCGGACATGTCTTGTTGCGAACGGGCGCGGCGCAGCGGAGCCGCTACCGTCGCGGCGGATGGGCACCCGGCTGTAGCTCCCTCAGCCGCGCCGCCCGCCCTCCCGCTTCCAGACATCCAGCGGCTTGATGTCGGGCGGCTCGGCATTGGCGCGCACCCAGCTGTCGACCACCCACCGCTTGCCACCGGCCTTCTCGACGATCGTCGCGGTGTTGTGCGGATAGCGTCCGTCGATCAGGAAGCCCCGATTGGCCGGGCGGCCCGCCTTGTGGTGGCGCAGCCATCCCCGGCTGTCGACGAGTTCCAGCAACGTGGTGGTGTTGACGGTCTCGTCGACGCAGTCGATCTCCGACAGCGGCGTGAAAAGCTCATAGGTGTCCTTGGCGCCGTCATTCGACGTGCCGGTCGCGGCGCCCGCCTTGCGCTCGTACCACTGGTCGGCGCGCGAAATCGCGGCGCGCTCGGCCGCCGGGCTAGCCTTGCCGCTATCGAGGATGCGCTTCAGATTGGCGAGATCGGCGCGGGAGAAGGTCACCGGCGATCGCATCTTGCAGCCATAGCCGTGGCAATAGCGGATCGTCACCGGCTGAAACGCGTCGGCGAAGGCCGGCCCCGCCAGGCCCAGCAACAACGGCAAGGCCATCCATCCGGCAAAGGCGCGCTTCCGTGACATGCGGCATCCCCCTTTGCGGAGCAACGAGCGGCCGCTCCGCGATTCCCCAAGCGTCTCATCGTGTCGGCCGCTGCCTCTTTAGGCAATATTGCAGCGCAACATTTAGTCACTTTCACATGCTGCTCTGCATCATCTGCAGCGCAGCCATGCGCATTTACGCAGTGCTCCTGCCAGTCGTCTTCCCCTACATTGAGATCAACAAGGACGGCAGACGAAACAGATTGAGCCGCCCGACCGAAAAGATCCGTTTGTCCGAAGGAATATGACCGTGGCCGTGAACATCCTCGCTTCCTACAAGAACTGGCGCAAGTACCGTGAGACCTACGGTGAGCTGATGCGCCTGACCAATCGCGAGCTCAATGATCTTGGCATCAACCGCGGCGACATCACCCAGATCGCCAAGCAGACGGCCGGTTACTGAGCCGAATACGGAATTCGACGGGAACGAACCTCCTCCCTCGTTCCCGCGATAAGGCGCCAGCGAACCTCCTCCCTCGCGAAGCGCCACCCAAAGAGAACGCCCGTCGACCTCCTCCCCGACGGGCGTTTTCTTTTGTCCGGCCCCAATCGCGAACTGCGCGGTTGTCCGAATGGCCCCGGCGCAATAATCTCCGCGCCATGAAAACAGATCCCATTCACATCATCGGCGGTGGCCTGGCCGGCTCTGAAGCGGCCTGGCAGATCGTCAATCGCGGCATTCCCGTCGTCCTGCACGAGATGCGCCCGGTCCGTGCGACGGACGCCCACAAGACGGACGGCCTTGCCGAGCTCGTCTGCTCCAACTCGTTCCGTTCCGACGATGCAGACACCAATGCGGTCGGTCTGCTGCACGCGGAAATGCGCATGGCGAACTCGCTGATCATGCGCATGGGCGATGCCAACCAGGTGCCCGCCGGCGGCGCGCTCGCC
Organism: Kaistia sp. MMO-174; assembly: GCF_037147815.1. Classification (NCBI taxonomy): domain Bacteria; kingdom Pseudomonadati; phylum Pseudomonadota; class Alphaproteobacteria; order Hyphomicrobiales; family Kaistiaceae; genus Kaistia; species Kaistia sp. MMO-174. Next base: position 773,290 of record NZ_JBBCUO010000002.1, read on the forward strand.
GTCGACCGCGAGGGTTTCTCGCAGGCCGTCACCAAGGCGCTCGAGGAGCACCCCCTCGTCACCATCGACCGCAACGAGATCGCCGGCCTGCCGCCAGCCGAGTGGGACAATGTCATCGTCGCCACCGGCCCCCTGACCTCGCCGGACCTCTCCGACGCGATCCGCGGCCTGACCGGCGCCGACGCGCTCGCCTTCTTCGACGCCATCGCGCCGATCGTCTATTTCGATTCGATCGACATGGACGTCGCCTGGTTCCAGTCGCGCTACGACAAGGTCGGCCCCGGCGGCAACGGCGCCGACTACATCAACTGCCCGATGGACGAGGCACAGTACAACGCCTTCCTCGACGCGCTGATCGCCGGCGACACCACCGACTTCAAGGACTGGGAAGCCTCGACGCCCTATTTCGACGGCTGCCTGCCGATCGAGATCATGGCGAACCGCGGCCGCGAGACGCTGCGCTTCGGCCCGATGAAGCCGGTCGGCCTCACCAATCCGCGCAACCCGACCGTCAAGCCGCACGCGATCGTGCAGCTGCGCCAGGACAATGCGCTCGGCACGCTCTACAACATGGTCGGCTTCCAGACGAAGCTGAAATATGGCGCCCAGACCGACGTGCTGCGCATGATCCCGGGCCTGGAGAACGCGCAGTTCGCCCGTCTCGGCGGCCTGCATCGCAACACCTTCCTGAACTCGCCCAAGCTGCTCGATCCGCTGCTTCGCCTCAGGGCGCAGCCGCGCCTGCGCTTCGCCGGCCAGATCACCGGCTGCGAGGGCTATGTCGAATCCGCCTCGATCGGCCTGCTGGCCGGCCGCTTCGCCGCCGCCGAGCGCCTCGGCGAGGTGCCGGTGACGCCGCCGGTCACGACCGCGTTCGGCGCCCTGCTCGGCCACATCACCGGCGGCCATCTCGTCGACGAGGACGCTGGCAGCCGCTCGTTCCAGCCGATGAACGTCAATTTCGGCCTGTTCCCGCCGGTCGAGATCCCGCGCGAGCCCGGCGTAAAGCTGCGCGGCAACGACAAGGCGATTGCCAAGAAGAAGGCGCTCACCGCCCGCGCCCGCGCCGATGCCTCGGCCTGGCTGAACGGCCCGGCCTCGGTCGCCGCCGCCGCCGAGTAGACCCGCCAGAAGGGCCGGCGCGCGGCATTGCCGAACGCGCCGGCCTTCCGTAAAGTCACTGCACGATCTGATTTGATGCCCAGTCCGAGAATTCGCATGCGCTAATGCCACCGCAAGGGGGAAGCCAGACATGCAGTCCGACGTGCATTGCGGGGCGCTGCCATGAAGCGCCCCTTTCTCCTGGTCCTGATCAAGCCCTCGCACTACGACGACGACGGCTATGTGATCCGCTGGTTCCGCTCATCGATCCCCTCCAACTCGCTCGCCAGCCTCTATGGCCTCGCCGCCGATTGCGACGCGCGCAAGGTTCTGGGCGACGATGTCATCCTCGACATCCGCGCCATCGACGAAACCAATACGCGCGTCCGGCTGGAACGACTGATCGAGGAATTCCGCCAGAACGGCAATTTCGGCCTGGTCGGGCTGGTCGGCGTCCAGTCGAACCAGTATCCGCATGCGCTCGATCTCGCGCGACCGCTGCGGGAAGCCGGCATCCCGGTGGCGATGGGCGGCTTCCACGTCTCGGGCTGCTTCGCCATGCTGCCGGACCTGCATGTCGACCTGCAGCAGGCGCTCGACATGGGCGTCAGCCTGTTCGCCGGCGAGGCGGAGGAGCGGCTCGACCGCGTGCTGCTCGACGCCGCCGCCGGCACGCTGCAGCCGATCTACAACTACATGAAGGACCTGCCGAGCGTCGAGGGCACGCCGCCGCCCTTCCTGCCGGCCGGCTACGTCGCCCGCACGCTCGGCGGCAACACCTCCTTCGACGCCGGCCGCGGCTGCCCGTTCCAGTGCTCGTTCTGCACCATCATCAACGTCCAGGGCCGCAAGTCCCGCCGCCGCTCGCCGGATGACGTCGAGAAGCTGATCCGCGAAAACCTGGCGCAGGGCATCCACAACTACTTCATCACAGACGACAATTTCGCCCGCAACAAGGACTGGGAGATCATCCTCGACCGCATCATCGCCCTGCGCGAGCGGGAGGGAATGCGCATCGGCCTGATGATCCAGGTCGACACGCTCTGCCACAAGATCCCCAACTTCATCGCGAAGTGCAAACGGGCCGGCGTCACCCGCGTCTTCATCGGGCTGGAGAACATCAATCCGGACAACCTGATGGCGGCGAAGAAGCGCCAGAACAAGATCACCGAATATCGACGGATGCTGCTCGACTGGAAGCGGCAGGGCATCATCACCTATGCCGGCTACATCCTCGGCTTTCCGAACGACACGCCGGAGAGCATCCGCCGCGACATCGGCATCATCCAGCGCGAGCTGCCGCTCGATATCCTGGAGTTCTTCTTCCTGACGCCGCTCCCCGGCTCGGAGGACCACCAGTCGCTGCATCGCAAGGGCATCGCGATGGACGGCGACCTCAACAAATACGATCTCGAACATGCCGTGACTGGCCATGAGCGCATGTCGCAGCAGGAATGGGAAGGCATCTATCGCGACGCCTGGCGGCTGTTCTATTCGCCGGAGCACATGGTGACGATCCTGCGCCGCGCCGCCGCCACCGGGGTGAGGACGACCAGCATCATGAAGCTCTTGATGTGGTTCTCGACCTCCGTCGACGTCGAGCACGTCCATCCGCTGCAGGGCGGCGTCCTTCGCTTCAAGGACCGGCTCGACCGCCGCCCCGGGATGCCGATCGAGCCCGCCTGGCGCTTCTATCCGCGCGAGGCGCTCGAGACGGTCGCAAAAAGCGCCAGGCTACTGTGGCTGCTCGGCAAGCTCGAATGGAAGCGCCGCCGCATCGAGGCCAGTCCCGACAAGGCGCGCTACATGGACGCCGCGCTGATGCCCGTCGGCGAGGACGAGACCGAGACGCTGGAGATCTTCAACCAGAGCGAGGCCGCGCGCGGCGCCGTCCGCCATGCCCACAACATCGACATACTGACGCACGGGGCGACGTGACGGGCATCGCGCCCTGGGCTTCAGGCGAGGGCCAGGGGCATTCACTCAAAGCGGCGCTCTGTGAAATGGCACCTTCCAGCTCACCACCCGCTCGCCGTCGTCCCGGACGCAGCGAAGCGGAGATCCGGGATCCATTTGGCCGTCGCGCAGGTGGCTGGGCCGCTTGATTGGGCGACTAACCAGCACGCTCGCCGGGTGCGGGAATTGCCGAAGCATGGATCCCTGCTTTCGCAGGGATGACGGTCGAGGGTGAGATTGCCTCCAGCCTCGCCACGCGGCAGCCGCAGCCGACAGAGCCAGGCCTAGAACCGGCCCCGACGCGCCGCGCGCCACAGCCAAAGCTGCCGCTTCCATTGCGGCGGGTCGATCGCTGTCTTGAACGGATCATAATCGGCCCGGTCCATCAGCTTCAGCATCGGCTCGACGAGCGCGATCGGCTGGAACGCCGGCAACGCCACGCGGTCGGCATGCGATAGCGCGACGCGACCGGCTTCGAGATGACGGCGGGCGGTGGCGCGCAGGTCGGCCAAGAGCGCCAGCAGTTCCGGCGTCGTCCGGCCGGCAAAGATGTCATCGGCCCTGACGCCGTGACGGTCCATGAGGTCGGCCGGCAGGAACAATTGCTGCCGGCGGGCGTGGAACGGCAGTGCGCGCATCAGCCCGGTCAGCGCCTGCGCGACGCCGGCATGGCCGGCCGCATCCGCCGTATGCGGATCCTCGCCGCCGGCGAGCACGAGCGCGGCCAGCTGGATCAGCACGGAGACCGTCTCGCCGGCATAGCCTTCGAGATCGCCGAGCGTCGGCATCGGATCGTTGTAGAGATCGAAGATGTGCGCCTCGATCAGGTTGTCGAAGGCGGCGCGCGGGAGATGGTGCAGGCCGATGGTTTCGAGCAGGGCGGCGGCGACCGGGTGTCCCGCCACCTCGCCCCTCGCCTCGCCGGCCAGGACATCACGCCACCATTGCAGGCGGATCTCGCCCGGCATCGGATCGCTGACGAGCTCCCGCACCCGCACGATCTCGAGGTTGAAGGCGTGGAGCGCGAAGAGATAGCGCCGCTTCGCTTCCGGGGCGAACAGATCGGCGAGATACCGATCGCGGTCATGCGCGCGCACTTCATCGGCGCAAAGGGCGAAGACGTCCATCAAACGAAACCAATCAGACGACGACGAGCGCCGCCGCGACGGGGCGGCCCTCGGCGAGCAGGATGTTGTAGGTGCGCACCGCCGGGCCCGTGGCCATCACCTCGACGCCGATGCCGGCCGCCTTGAGCTGCTCGCGCAGTTCCTTCGGCACCACCGCGATATCGCGGCCGCAACCGATCACCAGCAGCGCGACGTCGGCCGCCTCGGCGAACACGTCCGAGAGCGTCTCGGCGGTGATCTCGGCGGCGCCGGCGACCGGCCATCCATAGATGCCGCTCGGCAGGCAGAGAAGCGAGCCGGAGTGCGACATCTCGGCGAAGCGGAAAACCCCTTCGCCGTAGACGTCGATCGGCGCCTGTCCAGGAAAGTGCTGGGGGCGCAGCGATTTGGATGGCCGCGTGAAGAGCGCCATGCCGGATCAGGCCTTGCCGGCCGCCTCCACGTCTTCCTTCTTCGTCATCTGGTCCGAGCGCACGCCGAAATAGATCAGGATCGGCGCGGCCACGCAGACCGACGAGAAGATCGCCGCGAGCACGCCGAAGATCATGGCGAGCGTGAACGCCTGGATGACCTCGCCACCGAACAGGTAGAGCGAGAACAGCGCGATCAACGTCGTCACCGTCGTGATGACGGTACGGCCGAGCATGTCGTTGATGGCGCGGTCGATCAGGTCGCCGAGCGGGATCTTCTTGTACTTTCGCAGCGTTTCGCGAATTCGGTCATAGACCACGACCGTGTCGTTCAGCGAATAGCCGATCGTCGTCAGGATGGCAGCGAGCGAGGTCAGATTGAACTCGTGCTGCGTGACGACATAGAAGCCGAAGGTCATCACCACGACGTTGGCGGCCGAGATGATCGAGCCGACGGCGAACTGCCATTCGAAGCGGAACCACACATAGATGGCGATAGCGGCGAAGGTCACCAGCATCGCCATGGTGCCCTTGTAGGCCAGTTCGCCCGAAACGCGCGGGCCGACGATTTCGGTCCGGCGGAACTCCGCCTGATCGGCGAGTGCCGTGCGGATCTTGGCGATGGCGGCCTGCTGGGCCTCCTCGCCGCCGGTCTGCTGGCCGATGCGGATCAGGATCGAATTCTCGGCGCCGATCGTCTGCACCTGGACGTCGCCGAGACCGAGGCCGTTCAGGTTCGAACGCAGGCCGCCGAGATCCGGATGGTCGTCTTTGGTCTGGATCTCGATGACGGTGCCGCCGAGGAAGTCGATGCCGTAGTTGGGGCCGACGGCGAAGAACAGGATCACCGACATCACCGACAGGAAGGCGGCGAGTGGAAACGTCCACTTCCGCATCCGCATGAACGGGATGCTGGTGTTGTCAGGAACGATGCGAAGATGAGCCATGGTTTCTGTCCTCGCTTCGGTTCAGAGCGTGATCTTGGTCGGACGGCGCCAACGCACCCACATCGCGACCAGGAGGCGGGTGAAGGTGAACGCCGTGAACATCGTCGTCGCGACGCCGATGGCGTGCGTGACGGCGAAGCCGCGGATCGGGCCCGACCCCATGTAGAAGAGCACGAGGGCTGCGATCAGGGTGGTCACGTTCGCGTCGAGAATGGTGCCGAGCGCCTTGTGGAAGCCGGCGTCGATGGACGCGATCGCCGATCGCCCTGCGCGATATTCCTCGCGTATGCGCTCATAGATCAGAACGTTGGAGTCCACCGCGGTGCCGACCGTGATGATCACGCCGGCGATGCCGGGTAGCGACAGCGTCGCGCCCAGGATCGTCACGATGGAGAAGATCAGGATGACGTTCACGATCACCGCGATATTGGCGATCCAGCCCAGCACGCCATAGGTCATCACCATGAAGGCGCAGACCGCGGCGGTGCCGATGATGGCGGCGATCTTGCCGGAGCGGATCGAGTCGGCGCCGAGACCCGGGCCGACATTGCGCTCCTCGACGATCGTCAGCTTGGCGGGCAGCGAGCCGGCGCGCAGCAGGATGGCGAGGTCATTGGCCGACTGGATCGAGAAATTGCCGGAGATCTGGCCGGAACCGCCGAGAATGGGCTCGCGGATGACCGGGGCCGAGATCACCTTGTCGTCGAGGACGATGGCGAAGGGCCGGTTGACGTTCTTAGCGGTGACGTCGCCGAAGACGCGCGCGCCGGAGCTCGAAAGGCGGAACGACACGACCGGCTCGTTGGTGCGCTGGTCGAAGGTGGCCTGCGCGTCGGTCAGGTCCTCGCCGGTGAGGAGCGGCGCTTCCTCGAGCACGTAGGGAACCGGCGGGTTGTCGTTCGAGTTCAGGACGATGGTGCCCGGCTTGCGCGTGTCGGCCGTCGGCGAAACGCCGGTGTCGACGAGGTGGAAGGTCAGCTGCGCGGTCTGGCCGACGAGCGTCTTCAGGCGCTCGGGATCGTCGAGGCCGGGCGCCTCGACGAGGATGCGGTCCGAGCCCTGACGCTGGATCGACGGCTCGACGGTGCCAAGCTGGTCGATACGGCGGCCGATGACCTCGATCGACTGATCGACGATCTGGCGGATGCGCTGCTCAAGGCCGGCTTCCGAATAGGACATCTGGACCAGGCCGTCGCTGCCGACGTTCAGGTCGAATTCGTTGACGGCCGTGCCACCGAGCGCGGACGTGGAAAGCTGGTTGCGCAACGGCTCGAGGCGCTTGCGCACCTCGTCGAGCTGCGACAGGTCCCGGACGCGGAGCTGCACGCCCTGCCCCTGGACGCCGAGGCCCGAATAGCCGATGCGCGGCTCCTGCAGCATCGCCTTGCGGATGTCGCCCACGAGCGAACGCAGGCGCTTCTGCACGTAATCCTGCCGATCCACCTCATAGAGGAGATAGGCGCCCCCCTGGAGATCCAGGCCGAGGACCATTTGCCGTTTCGGCACCCAGCTCGGCCAGGATTGAACGGTTTCCTTCGAGAAGAGATTGGGAAGCGCCGCGAGGAGCCCGACCACCACGACGGCCAGGATCGCAATCATCTTCCAGCGTGTAAAGTGCAGCATGGAAACCGTTCCAGTCGATCTCGGCCCCGAGGGGCCGTTGTATCAGGGGGAGCTAAGCGGTGGCTTATTCGCCGTCCTTGGCCGGCTCGCCCTTGGCGCGCACGTCGGCGATGGCAGAGCGCGAGACGCGAACGCGGACGCCCTCGGCCACTTCCAGCAGGACTTCGGAATCATCGACGACCTTGTTGATCTTGCCGATCAGGCCGCCTGACATCACGACCGTGTCGCCGCGGCGCGCACCCTTGATCATCTCCTGATGCGCCTTCTGCTTCTGCCGCTGCGGCCGAATCATCAGGAACCACATGATGGCGAAGACGAAGATGAACGGCACGAACTGGATGAGCAGGTCGGCACCACCAGCGGGTGCGCCGGCGGCCTGAGCGAAGGCGGGGGTAATGAACATGGAAATGGATGCTCCCTGTAGCGTTGGCGGGTCCGCTGGCGGCCCGTCGGATCAAGACGCGTGGTTTGCGCCGACCTTCACATAGGGAGAGACAGCGGTACGCGAAACGGCGCGGAATATAACGACGCGGCAGGCCTTTGCAAATGGCCGCACCGGCATGATAGTGGCGATTGTCGTCCGGAACCCTCGCTTGCATGCGGGAAGAGATCGCCCGGAGGGCCGGATGCGGCGTTTCGCCTTCGTCCGGGACGCCATTCACCCCACCCGCCGGCAGGTCCGCGCCCCCTCGACAGAACGAGAGGTAGGGACGGGCCCGAGGAAATGCACTGTGACAGAAGATACCCTGAAATCCGTCGCCGATCGTCTCGACCGGCTGATCGCCCTGATCGAGCGCGCCGTACCGCCGGCACGCCCTGCCTTCGACCCCGACGCCGCCGATGCCTTCGTCTGGCAGGCCTCGACCGGCACGCTGCAGCCGGTGCCGAAGGTCAATCGCGTCGAGATGGTGCTTCTGAAGGGCGTCGACCGCGTGCGCGACATCCTGGTCGACAACACCGATCGCTTCGCACGCGGCCTGCCGGCCAACAACGTCCTGCTCTGGGGCGCGCGCGGCATGGGCAAGAGCTCACTGGTGAAGGCGGCGCATGCGACGATCAACAGCGACCCGTCCAAGCTGCCGGGCGGCCATCCGATGAAGCTGGTCGAGATCCACCGCGAGGACATAGACAGCCTGCCCGAGCTGATGACGCTGGTGCGCGGGCTCGACCGCCGCTTCATCCTGTTCTGCGACGATCTTTCCTTCGACAACGACGACACGTCCTACAAGTCGCTGAAGGCGGCGCTGGACGGCGGCGTCGAGGGCCGGCCCGAGAACGTCGTGTTCTACGCCACGTCGAACCGGCGCCACCTGCTGCCGCGCGACATGATGGAGAACGAGCGCTCGACGGCGATCAATCCCGGCGAGGCGGTCGAGGAGAAGGTTTCGCTTTCGGACCGTTTCGGTCTCTGGCTCGGCTTCCACAAGTGCAGCCAGGACGATTATCTCGCCATGGTCAACGGCTATGCCGAGCACTTCAAGCTGGATGTGGCCCCGGAGGTCCTGCGCGCCGAGGCCCTCGAATGGTCGACGACGCGCGGCGCGCGGTCTGGCCGCGTCGCCTGGCAATATGTGCAGGATCTGGCGGGACGACTTGGGGTCGCTCTTACGGGCTGAAGCCGCCCCGCCAGAATGATGACCGGCTAACACCCACGAGACGAGGTCGTACCGGCCAGGACTAGAGCGTTTTCAAGCGAAGTGGATACCGGTTCGCGTGAAGAAAACGCGATCAGACAAGGGACTAAAGCCGTTCAGCGTTTACCAGAAACGATGAACGGCCTTGGTCGATCAGCCCTGCAGGTAGTCCAGCGGGTTGACCGGCTTCGAGCCCCTGCGAAGCTCGAAATGAAGCTGGGGCGCATTCACCGAGCCGGACGCGCCCGCCTGCGAGATGATCTGGCCGCGCCGCACGGAATCGCCGCGCTTGACCAGAATCTTGCTGTTGTGGGCGTAGGCCGAGACCCAGCCGTCGGCGTGACGGACGAGGACCAGGTTGCCGTAGCCCTCGAGTTCATTGCCGGCATAGATCACGGTGCCGGCCTCGGCGGCCTTGATCGAGGTGCCTTCCGGAACAGCAAGGTTGATGCCGTCGTTCTTTTCGCCCGTCGCCGAAGCGCCGAAGCCGGTGATGATGCGGCCGCGCACCGGCCAGCGGAACGTGGTGCCGTTGGCGGAACCCGGATCGGCGCTGGCGTTGGTCGCGGCCGGCGCGTCCTCGGTCGGCGGCGCATAGGCCACCGGCTGGTTCGGCGTCGCGGGCTTGGCGATCGAAGCCGTCTCGACCGGCTTGGCGACGCTGGCCGTCGTTGCCGGCTCCTCCACCGACTTCTGCGGCGCGTTTGCGGCGACCGGCTTGGCGTTCGGATCCTCGCCCTGCGGCTTCTCCTCGCGGCGCGACGGATCGGTGCGAAGCGCGACGGCCTGCGGATTGCCGTTGTTACCGGGAATGCGGAGCTTCTGGCCGGACTTTAGCTGGTTCGTCGAGGACAGGCTGTTGGCGGCCGCAAGGTCCTTGGCGCTGACACCATAGAGACGGGCGATCGAGGACAGCGTCTGACCGGGCGAAACCGTGTGCACACCGTTCAACGAGCCCTCGGCGGAGGCGACCGGCTTGCGCTCGCCGGCCGGCGCGGGACCGGTAACCAGCTGGGTGCTGTCACGGCTCTGCGGCGACGAGGCGGCGGGCGCCTCGGCGACGGCGGCGCCGCCGCCCTGGCCATAGGTCGGGATCGTCAGGCGCGTGCCGGCGCCGACCTGCGAGGGATTGCCGATATTGTTGACGCGGGCCAGTTCCTTGATCGGAACGCCATAGCGACGCGACACGGAAGAGAGCGTCTCGCCGGGGCCGAGCGTCACGACGGTGCCGCCCTCGGTCGACCAGGCGCCGTTGCGGCGCGGCGGCTGGGCAGCGGACGCAACCTGCATCGGCTGGGCGTCGGCCGGCGGCGTATAGCCACGCGGCGCGGGCGTTTCATAGGAAGGGGCTGCCGCCACGGCCTGCGGGTTCTGCTGGGTGCCTGGCAGCATCGGCGGCAGGTCCGAACGGCTCACGGCGCGCGACGGCGGCGGAACCGCAACGACGTCGCTGTTGCTGGCGCCGTAGTCCACCGGAGCGGGCATCGGCTGCGAACCACCGATGATCTGCCGCTGATTGGCGGTACTGCCGGTGAAGATCGAGCCGTAGCGCGAACCGTCAGCGCTGCAGGCAGCGGTCAAGCCCGAAAGGAGCGCGATGACCGCAACCTGGGAGAGAGTCCGAGACCGAAAAGAGGAGACATTTCTGCACATCGAGCCAACTCGCAACGCCACACCACACATGAGGCTAATAAACGCCGGTAACGTTGATAAAGGCTTAAACGGGATGCAAAACTTCGTCGGCATTGCACAATCCCGCGAATTTTCCGCCGCAGGATGCCGCGCTTCCTGCCCTAGGGCGCCCTGCCGCCCGGTTGAGAATCGTCCGGCAAAACAAGGCGGAAAGCCGGCCCCGGTGCGGTCGGTTCAGGCCAGAACATGAAGGCGGGCGAAGCCGAACGCCCGCACGCGGGACGCGAGACATCGGACGGAACCCTGCCTCTGCGAAGCCCGCGTCCGGCATCGCGATTGGGTGCCTACAGGAATATCCAAGAATGAAGGGGGGCGCAGCACCACGCCGAATCAGAGCCGGGCCGCCCTGCCCTTGATCAGCGGCACCATGCGAACCGGGCAAATCGGCGTCGCGACCAGCTGACGATCGACGCGGATGAACCGGGTCAACGTCTGGATGCCCTCGTCGGGGCCGATCGGCATGACGAGCGTGCCGTTGGTGCTCAGCGCCTCGACGAAGGCCGGCGGCACGGCGGGAGCGGAAGCCGAGGAAACGATGCGGTCGAACGGCCCCTTCTCCGGCCAGCCGTCAAGGCCGTCGCCGAAGACGGAAGTGACATTGGCGATCCGCAGCATCTCGAAGCGCGACTGCGCCGCCGAAACCAAGGTCCGGAAGCGATCGACCGTGTAGACGCGCCGCGACAGGCGCGACAGCACCGCCGCGAGATAGCCGGTGCCGGTGCCGACATCGAGCACGCGGCAGCGGGTCGTCGGCGCGAGCGCCTCGATAATGCGGGCGGCGAGCAGCGGTGGGGTGTCGAGCTGGCCGCAATCGATCGGCTGCGGACGCTCGTTGAACAGCGGGCTGCGCTTTGCGTCCAACGGCTGGAAAGGCTGGCGCGGGATGGCCTCGAAGGCATCGACCATGCGCCGGTCCATGATGCCGAACTGGCGCAGACGCAGCAGGAACTGGGCGATCGGGACGAGATTATCGTCGAACGCCTCATAGTCCATCGGGTGAAACTGAACCGCCTCGAGTGCCATACGCTACGCGCCCTCGCCTTCCGAGCCCTACACATGCGGCCGAGGTGGTAAACGGCGTCTTATTGCGCGCAGCGCTGGCGATGATTTTGCGTCATTTCGGGGCAATTGGCGGATCGCGCCGGAAAGATGCGCGACCCGCGGCTGTCGCGATGCCTCAAGCGAAGAGCGCGTTCAGCTCGTGCGCCTGATCATAGGCGGTCATGTCGATGCGCAGCGGCGTGATCGAGATGACGCCGCGCCGGATGGCATGGACGTCGGTTCCGGCGGCGTGCTCCTCGGAGACACGGTGATGCTTCAGCCAGAAATACGGGTTGCCACGGCCGTCATGGCGCTCGTCGACGCTGAGGCCGTGCGTGACCACGCCCTGCGACGTCACCTCGACGCCGGCGACCAGGCCGGGCGCCGTGTTCGGGAAGTTCAGGTTGTAGAGCACGCCGCGCGGACAGCCATGCGCCACCAGCTTCTTCAGGATGCGAGGCGCATGCGCCTCGACCGTCTCCCAGGGGATGATGCGGCGGCCGTCGGTGAAGTCATAGGCCTGGCTGAGCGCGATCGACGGAATGCCGAGCAGCGTGCCCTCGATGGCGCCGGCGACCGTGCCCGAATAGGTGACGTCGTCGGCGGCGTTCTGGCCGGAATTGACGCCGGAAAGGATCAGGTCCGGCGCGCGATCCATCACCTTGCGGACGGCCATGATGACGCAATCCGTCGGCGTGCCGCGAACGGCGAAGGTCTGCTCGGAAACCTGCCGCAGCCGCAGCGGATCGTTCAGGGTCAGCGAATGCGCAAGGCCCGACTGATCGGTCTCCGGGGCGACCACCCAGACATCGTCGGAGAGCGTCCGCGCGATGCGCTCCAGCACGGCGAGGCCGGGAGCATGAATGCCGTCGTCATTGGTGATCAGAATGCGCATTGGGTCAGCCTTGCTATCTCGTCGGATGGCCTTCGCCGCGGTAGCCGCGTGCGAAGACATGAAGCCGGTTCGAACGCCTCAGGCGCCCACCTTCTCGAGTCCGCCCATATAGGGCTTCAGCGCCGCCGGGACCGTGATGGAGCCGTCCTCGTTCTGGTAGTTCTCGATGACGGCGATCAGGGCGCGGCCGACCGCGGTGCCCGAGCCGTTCAGCGTGTGAACGAAGCGGGTGCCCTTCTCGGCGCCCTGGCGATAGCGCGCATTCATGCGCCGCGCCTGGAAATCGTCACAGACCGAAACCGAGGAGATCTCGCGATAGGTGTTCTGGCCCGGCAGCCAGACCTCGATGTCATAGGTCTTGCGCGAGCCGAAGCCCATGTCGCCGGTGCAGAGCGTCATGACGCGGTAATGCAGGTCGAGCTTCTGCAGCACGGCCTCCGCGCAGGAGAGCATGCGCTCGTGCTCGTCGATCGAGGTCTCGGGCGTCGTGATCGAGACCAGCTCGACCTTGTTGAACTGGTGCTGGCGCAGCATGCCGCGCGTATCGCGGCCGGCCGAACCCGCCTCCGAGCGGAAGCAGGGGGTGAGCGCCGTGAAGCGGAGCGGCAGCTCCTTTTCGTCGAGGATCGACTCGCGCACCAGGTTGGTCAGCGGCACCTCGGCGGTCGGGATCAGCCAGTGCTGCTCGCCCGCCTTGAACAGGTCCTCGGCGAACTTCGGCAGCTGCGCCGTGCCGTAGAGCGCGTCGTCCTTGACCAGGAGCGGCGGCTGCACCTCGGTATAACCGTGCTCGTTGGTATGCAGGTCCAGCATGAACTGGCCGATGGCCCGCTCCATCCGGGCAAGCTGTCCCTTGAGGACGACGAAGCGACTGCCGGAAAGCTTGGCGGCTGCCTCGAAATCCATAAGATTCAGGGCTTCGCCGATCTCGAAATGTTCTTTGGCTGCAAAGGGATGCACGCGCTTCTTCGGACGCGCCACGGCGGCCTGCTCTTCGGTCTGGTTGCGGCCGAAATAGGGAACGTTGTCGTGCTCGTCGGCGCCGACCGGAACATCCTCCAGCGGCGCGTTCGGAATCACGGCCAGCGCGTCGTCCAGTTCCCTGTTGAGCTGGCGCTCGGTTTCCTCGGCATGCGCCAGGAATTCCTTGATCGTGGCGACCTCGGCCATCAGGCGCTGGGCGGTCTCCTCGTCCTTGGCGCCCTTGGCCTTACCGATCTCCTTGGAGGCGGCGTTGCGGCGCTCCTGCGCGGCCTGGACCTGGACGATATGGGCGCGGCGCGCCTCATCCAAGGCGATCAGCTTCGACGAGACCGGCTCAGCTCCACGACTGGCAAGCGCGCGGTCGAGCGCGTCAGGGTTGTCACGGATCCATTTGATGTCGAGCATGATCGTGCCTCGAAGAGAAGGCAGCCGGCGTTCCGGCCGCGGAAGGGCAAAGCATTCGCCGCATGACGGATAGTGTGAGACAGCCGCCGGATCAACCCGGCTGCGCGCCCGGCATGGGGGGAAGGCTGCAAATCCGGTCGCTGCGAGCGCCGAAACGAAAGGAGCCACGCAATCCGCTCGGGATGGCGTGGCTCCGGAATACCGACAAGACGGGCGGCCAGGCTACTCGGCCGCCTCTTCCTCGTCCTCGGCGGTAGCTTCGCTGCGCTTGCGCTCGACCATGCGGACCGAGAAGATGGACAGTTCGTAGAGAAGCATCGCCGGAATGGCGAGCGAGATCTGGCTGACCATGTCCGGCGGCGTCAGCACGGCCGCCACCACGAAGGCGATGACGATGGCGTAGCGCCGCTTGTCCTTCAGCATCTGGCTGGTGACGATCCCGGCCCGGCCGAGCAGGGTCAGCACGACAGGCAGCTGGAAGACGATGCCGAAGGCGAGCGTCAGGGTCATGATCAGACCGAGATACTCGTTGACCTTGAACAGCGCCTCGATCTGCGCCTTGTGCTCGCCGCCCGTCTGCTGGAACGACAGGAAGAAGTGCAGCGCCAGCGGCAGGATCAGGAAATAAACGAGCGCCGCGCCGAGCAGGAACAGGATCGGCGTCGCGATCAGATAGGGAATGAACGCCCGCTTCTCGTGCTTGTAGAGGCCGGGCGCAGCAAACTTGTAGACCTGGATCGCGATCACCGGGAACGCGATGAAGACAGCGCCATAGAGCGCGAGCTTCATCTGCGTCAGGAAATATTCCTGCGGCGCGGTGTAGATCAGCTTCACGTCCTGGGCGGGGCCGACGGCCCACTCATACGGGATGACCAGGATGTTGTAGATGGTGCCGGCGAAATAGAAGCAGACCAGGAAGGCGGCGAGAACCGCCAGCAGGGCCTTGATCAGGCGCGAACGCAGCTCGATCAGGTGATCGAGAAGCGGCATGCGGCTGGCTTCGATCTCGTCTTCGGCCGAAGGCTTTTCGCTCATGTCTTGGGCTCTTCGGTCACGCTGGCGACAACCGGCTCAACGGCGGCGGGCGCGCTGGCGACGGGAACTTCGGCGGAAGATGCGGCGTCGACCGGCGGCTTCGGCTTGCGGGCGCGCGACGGCGCCTTGGCTTCGCCGGAAGCCGCCTCGGCGCCATTGGCCGGCTTGGCCCTGGCCCGCGGCTTCGGCTTGACCTCGCCCTCGCCTTCCTCGGCCGCAGCCTTCTTGGCGGGGCTGCGCTTGGCCTTCGGCTTCGCAGCGGCGGCCGGCTCGGCAGCGGCCGGCACTTCGAGCGGCTTGGCCGGCTCGACGTCGGCCGGCGCCAGCAACTGCGCCGGCTGATCGGCAGGCGGCGGCACCGGAGCCGGCGACGGCTTGGCGATCGGCCCCGAAAGCGGATTGAGGCTGTCCTTGATGTCGTTCAGCGGGTTCAGGCCGCGAAGCTCGTCGAACGACTTCTTGACGTCGTCGAGTTCGGCTTCCTTGAGCGCCTCGTTGAACTGCCCCTGAAACTCGCCCGCCATCTTGCGCATCTTGGAGACGGTTCGCCCCAATGCGCGCAACATGGGTGGCAGATCCTTGGGACCAACCACGACGATCGCCACCACGGCGATGACGAGAATTTCGCTCCAGCCGATATCCAGCATTCTCTCATACCGACCAGCCTACCTCCGACCCGCGCGAGAAATGCGCGGATCCAAGGCAGCTTCGCGGCCCTTTTTCAGGACTTAGCTGGCGCGGGTCTTCTCGTCGGTCGACGACGAAACGACATCGGAAGGCTTGCTGTCGATCGCGGGCTTGGCGACGGGTTCGTCATCGTCGGCGAGCCCCTTCTTGAAGCTCTTGACGCCCTTCGCCATGTCACCCATCACATCCGAAATCTTCCCCTTGCCGAAGAGCAGGAGGACGATCACCAGCACGATCAGCCAGTGCCAGATGCTGAAAGAACCCATCAACTCATCTCCACAAATTCACGCGCTATGCGTTCGGTTGGGGCGACTATCGCAGACGGACCCTGCGGCCGCAACCAACCATGTGACCCGCATGTAAGGTTATCCGGACGCTTTAGCAAACACCAGAACGTCGCGTGGATCTATGGTCAGCCAGACCGTGCTGCCCACGACGAACGGCTCGGCGTTGTCGCGGGTGCGCATGCGGATCGGCACGTCGATGCCGTCGATGGCGACGCTCAGGAGATCGACTTCGCCAAGGAACTGATGCCCGACGATCCGCCCCGGCACACCGTCGCCAGCGAGCGTGAAGCCCACGCCCTGCGGCCGGATACCGATCGAGAGCGGGGAGCCGTCGGCATGGCCGCGCGCACCGAAGGTTCCAAGCGGCGTCTCGACGCGGCCGTTCCTCGCCGTCGCCTCGAACTCGTTCAGTTCCGAGAAGAAACGGGCAGCGTAGAGGTCGACGGGATGCTCGTAGAGATGCCGCGCCGTGCCGACCTGCAGAAGCTGGCCGCCGCGCATCAGTGCGATCCGGTCGCCCATGCGCATCGCCTCTTCCGGGTCGTGCGTGACGATGATGCAGGTCGCCCGCGTCTCACGGATGATCGCCATCGTCTCCTCGCGCACATGATCGCGCAGCCGCTTGTCCAGGCCGGAGAAGGGCTCGTCCATCAGCAGCATGGAGGGGCGCGGCGCTATGGCGCGGGCCAGCGCCACGCGCTGCTGCTCGCCGCCGGAAAGCGCATGCGGATGCGCGGCGGCATAGCCTTCCAGGCCAACGCGCCCCAGCGCATGAAGGCCCTGGCGCTCGGCCTCGGCGCGCGGCAGGTCGTTGAGGCCGTAGATGACGTTCTTGAGGATCGTCATGTGCGGGAAGAGTGCGTAGTCCTGGAACATCAGGCCGACGCCGCGCTTCTCGGGCGGCACGAAGACGGCGGGCCCCGCCATCTCGCGCCCATTGACCGTGACACGGCCGCCGGAGGGGCGCTCCAGCCCCGCCGTGACCCGCAGCAGCGTCGTCTTGCCACAGCCCGAGCGGCCGAGCAGGCAGACCACCTCCCCCGGCTCGACCTCCAGGCTGATGCCGCGCAGCGACGGCGCATCGCCGTAGTGGTGC
The DNA here is from genome assembly GCF_037147815.1 of Kaistia sp. MMO-174. Classification (NCBI taxonomy): domain Bacteria; kingdom Pseudomonadati; phylum Pseudomonadota; class Alphaproteobacteria; order Hyphomicrobiales; family Kaistiaceae; genus Kaistia; species Kaistia sp. MMO-174. The sequence goes on from NZ_JBBCUO010000002.1 coordinate 790,210, forward strand.
GTGACGGCGTCGAAGCCGAGACGGGCGGCGATGGTGACACCGGCGGTGCCGCGACGGCCCCAGGCGGTGCGTTCAATCCATTGGGTGCTTGCGCTCATGCGAGCGGTTTAGCGCCTGATGCCGCCGCCGTCGAGTTCGCCATGCGCCCGGCTGGGCTGCAACCGGCGCGCGTCAGGTCCCTTTCGCCTTGTAGAAGGCCTCGGCGGCGGGATGGAACGGCACGGCGGTCGCCGCTGCAGCGCTTGCGAGAGAAAGCTTCGCCGCCTCGGGATGCAGCTTGTGAATGGCATCGAGGTTGTCGAAGATCCCTTCGAGCAACTCTGTCACCAAGGCGTCCTTCGCCTTGACCGAGACGATCAGCACATTGGCCACGCCGAGGCCCGACACGTCGGCGGCCATCCCGGCATAGGCTGATTTCGGCAGGGTGAGCGGGCGGTAGAGGCCGGGATACTTCTTGTCGATCGCCGCCTGCTCGGCAGCCGTCGAGAGGAACACGATCTCCGGCTTGCCGGCGGCCGCAAGCTCCTGCACGGCGGCGGTGGGCACGCCGCCTGCCCAGAAGAAGGCGTCGATCCTGCCGGCCTTGAGCGCCTCGGCGGATTCTGCCGCACCGAGGTTGGATCGCTCGACGCCGTGGGCGGGATCGATGCCGGCGACCTCGAGCACGCGCCCGGCGATCGTCTCGGCCGAAGAGCCGGGCGAGCCGACCGACACGCGCTTGCCCTTGAGGTCGGCAATGGAGGAAATGCCGGCATCCTTCCGCGCCACGACGTGCAGGTAGGAATCATAGAGCACCGCCAGGACGCGCAGTTCGAGCTTGCCGTCCTTGGCATAGGCGCTGGCGCCATGGACGGCGTCAAAGACGGAATCGAAGGTGGCGAAGCCGACATCGGCCTTGCCCGCATGGACGAGCCGCGCATTGTCGACCGAGCCCCCCGTGGCCTCCGCGGTGGCCCTGAGATTGCCGCCGTGCGCCGAGAGCACCCGGGCCAGCCCCTCGCCATAAGGATAGAACACGCCGCCCTTGCCGCCGGTGACGATGCGGACCGGGATCGGCGACAAGGCGGATGAGACGCCCGGCAGGACAGCGATGGCGGCTGCCCCTGCCCCAATGGCGAACAATCGACGACGGCTGATCGAAATTTCGGACAAGGCGGCCTCCCCAGGCGGATCGCAGGCCACCTCCCCGGCAGACCTTTCGCAACGTCAGCATAGGCGGGAGCCAAGCTGACGCAAGCGGAAGCGCTGGACAGGCTTAATCGTGGTCCGTCAGGCCGGCCGCGAGCAGATCCTCGGGATCGAGAGGATCCTCGTCGGCCGTCAGGGCATCGCCGTCGCGCGGCTCCGGCACGGTGAAGCCGGGCGGAATGCGGCCATCGAGCAGGCCCGCTCCTTTCAGTTCCTCCAGCCCCGGCAGGTCGCCGATTGCCTCGAGGCCGAAATGGACGAGGAAGCCCTCCGTCGTGCCATAGGTAACCGGGCGCCCCGGCGTCCGCCGCCGGCCGCGCATACGGATCCAGCCCGCCTCCATCAGCACGTCGAGCGTGCCCTTGGAAATCGAGACGCCGCGGATCTCCTCGATTTCGGCTCGCGTCACCGGCTGGTGATAGGCGATGATCGCCAGCGTTTCGAGCGCGGCGCGCGACAGCTTCTTCTGGTCGCCGGCGTCGCGCTGCAGCAGGAAAGCGAGATCGCTCGCGGTGCGGAACATGTACTTGCCCGCGACCTTCACCAGGTTGACCCCGCGCCCTGAATAGACGTGCTCCAGCTCGCGGATCAGCCCGTCGACATCGCTGCCCTCCGGCAGGCGCGCGGCGATCTCGCTGGTGCCAAGCGGCTCGGCGCTGGCGAACAGCATGGCCTCGACCATGCGCAGCGCCATGCGGCGCTCCTCCGGCGCCAGCAAGGTGAGATTTCCGAGATCAGCCATCGTTCTTCACCTCCGCGCCATCGCGGTCCCTGTCGCGCATGTAGAGCGACGCGAAGGGGCCTGTCTGGCGCAATTCGACCTTGCCCTCGCGCACCAGCTCCAGACTGGCGCTGAAGGAACTCGCGAGCACGGTCGCCCGCATTTCCGGCGTCTGCATCCACGGCGACAGGAACACGTCGACCGGCGTCCAGTCCGCGATGCTGCCGATCATCCGCGTCAGCACCTCGCGCGCCTCGGCGAGCGACCAGACCTGCCGCCGCCGGACATGCACGACCGAGACCATCTGGCGCTGGCGCTGCGAGGCATAGGCTGTCAGCAGGTCGTAGAGCGTCGCCGAATAATCGCTGCGCTGGATCACCTCGACCGGCTCCGGCATGCCGCGCGAAAAGACCTCGCGACCAAGGCGATCGCGGTTGACGAGCTTGGCGGCGGCATCGCGCATCGCTTCGAGCCGGCGCAGCCGGAAAGCCAGCGCCGCCGCCATCTCCTCGCCGCTCGGCTCTTCGTCCGGCGCCGGCGCCGGCAGCAGCAGGCGCGACTTCAGATAGGCGAGCCAGGCCGCCATGACGAGGTAGTCGGCCGCGAGTTCGAGGCGGAGCTGACGCAGATGCTCGATATAGGCGAGATACTGCTCGGCCAGAGCCAGGATCGAGATCTTCGCGAGATCGACCTTCTGCGTACGCGCCAGCGCCAGCAGCAGGTCGAGCGGCCCTTCGAAGCCGTCGACGTCGACGACGAGCGCCGCATCGTCATCCTTGCGGTCGGTCGTCTCCCAGAGTTCGCTCTGGCCGTCGATGTCGCGGGTCGCGGCCATCGGGTCTCCCCTGCGCTTCAGGCGGCCGCAGGCGGCCAGCCGGCGCGCTCTGCGAGCGTCGCATATTCCGCCTCGGCAGCCTCGCGGTCCAGCGGATGCGGCGGCTTGCGCGCGCCGCGCGCCGCAGCAGCCCGCTCCGCCGCCCTGCCCGCCAGTTCCGGGACGGAGCGCGCGACGTCGGCCATCTCTTCCATGACGCCGTTGCAATGCAGGACCATGTCGCAGCCGGCGGAAAGCACCGCCGCCGCGCGGCTGGCATAATCGCCGCCGAGCGCCTTCATCGAGAGGTCGTCGCTCATCAGCAGGCCGTCGAACCCGATCCGGCCGCGAATGATCTCGTCGACAACAACCGGCGAGGTCGTCGCCGGACGGTCCGGATCGATGGCCGTGAAGACGATATGGGCCGTCATCGCCATGGGCAGGTCGTTCAGCGCCATGAACGGCACGAAGTCCGTCGTCTCCAGCGTGCGCAGGCTCGCCTCGACGACCGGCAGGCTCAGATGGCTGTCGACGGTGGCGCGACCATGGCCGGGCATGTGCTTCATCACCGGCAGGACGCCGCCGGCGGCGAGCCCGTCGGCCGTCGCGCGGCCCAGGATCGACACCAGTTCCGCCTGCTCGGCATAGGCACGGTTGCCGATCGCCGCATGCGTCTCTGGCCGGCCGACATCCAGCACCGGCACACAATCGACCGTGATGCCGAGATCGATCAGGTCGGAGGCGATCAAGCGGCCATGCAGCCACGCCATGCGCCGACCTGCCGCCTGGTCTTCGGCATAGAGGTCGCCTGCGAAGCGCGCCGCCGGGCGATTGCGCCAGTGCGGCGGCGCGATGCGCTGAACCCGGCCGCCCTCCTGGTCGATCAGCACGGGCCGGTCCGGATCGTCGAGGATGTCGCGAAAGGTCGCGACGAGGTCGCAGACTTCTTCCGGCGTCCCGATATTGCGCTTGAAGAGGATGAGGCCCCAAGGCCGCTCGTCGCGGAAGAACGCGATCTCATCGGCCGAAAGACTGCGGCCGGCGCAGCCGGAAATGAATGCTTTGGCGGTCATGCTTCGGCCTTAGCCGCTTGCCGTAAGGACCGCAAGCGGCGGATCCGATCCGCCGCCTGCCAGTCACGGTCAGTTTTTCTGGACGATGCAGTCGCCGCCGGCGGAGCGCAGGCTTTCGCAGAACGAAACGGCCTGGTCGCGCGTCGCCATCGGGCCGACACGAGCGCGGTAGTAGATGCCCTTGGCGCCGAGATCGGCGCGCACGACGTTCGGCTCCTGCGAACCGAACACGCTCGGGAACTTGCGCTGCATCGCCCGATAAGAGGCGATCGCCGCTTCCTCGGTGCGCTGCGAGGCGACCTGGACGACGAAGCCGCCCGAAGCCGGAGCCCGCGTGGCAGCGGCCGGCGCCGCCGCTGGCTTCGGCTTGGCGGGAGCCACGGCAGGAGCCTCGAGTTGCGAGGCATCCTTCTGCGGCGCGGCCGGAGCGGCTGCGGCCGGAGCATCGCCATCGGCGTCATCCGACATCTGGATCGGGGCGTCGTCGGCAGGCGCGGCAGCCTGCGGCGCGGCCGCGACGGTAGCCGGGGCGGCGGCAGGCGCGGCCGGAGCCGCCTGCGCGCCGGTTCCGTTGCGAGGCTGCGCCTCGCTCGAGATGATCGTGCCGTCCGGCTTTACGACGACGGTGCGAACCTTGCGCGGGCCGGCATCGGCATCCGCCGAGGCGGCAGGAGCCGCGGCCGCGCCACCGGCGAGATCGTCGATCGACGACGGCGCGGCGGAATCGCCCGGCGCGCCCGGCAGGATGATGCGCGATATCTCGCGACTCGCTTGCGATTCGTTCGAGGCCGGAGCCTCGTCGATCGGCCCGTCATCCGGCAGCACGAGCTGTTCGTCGCCAGCCAGCTCCGGGCTGGCGCGGTCGTAGATCAACTTGTTCTGGGCGACGTCGTTCTCGGTCGTCGGCGCCGGCTGAACCTTGGTCGGCCCCTCGTCGGCGGCGATGACGCGCGGCGCGCCACTGGTGGCGACGCCGTCGCCGCCCTTCAGCGCGAGTGCGCCGAGGCCGCCCGCCAGCACGATGGCGAGAACGGACGCGGCGATGATCAGGCCCTTGCGCGAACGGCGCGGCTCCGCATAGCGCTCGGGATGCGCGTGGCGCTCCTCGTAGCCCTCGTCGTCATAGCCGCCATTCGCATCATCGCCATATTCGGCGTCGTAACCTGTGGAATGATCGTCGGCGCCGTTTTCCTGGCCGGAATAGTAGTGATCCTGCTGCGCATAGCCGGCGGCAGGAGCCGACTGGCCACGCGGATCGCGTCCATAGTCAGCCGCGCCGGCATAGGCGGTGCCGGCATAGGGATCGGCTTCCTCGACCGCAGGCTGCGCATAGGCTTCCTGCGCATAGCGCGGCTCCTGCGTGTAGCGGGAATCGACCGCGCGCTGCGCCTGGGCTGCCTGCCAGTTCGGCGGCGGCGCGGCGGGCGCGCCGGGTCGCAGGCGCATGTGATCGAATCCCTCGTCGCGCGGCGGAGCGGCGCGCGGCGGCTGCGGCTCGACCTGCAGCGGACGGCCCGCGGCGGCGCGCGTCGCCGGATCGAAGGACGACTGCAAGTCGTTCATCAGCTCGGATTCGAGATCGAACGAGGTATCGCGGACATTGGCCTGCTGCGCAGGCCGCACGACCGGCGCCGCGGGCTGCGCGCGGCCGCCCACGATGTCGTCGAAGCTGGAATTGCCCGAAACCATCCGGGCGAGCTCAACCAGGGGATCTTCCTCGGTAGGCGCAGGCTGCGCATTGCGCCGCGCCAAGTCCTCGCCGAGCGGCGGGGGCCGCCGCGAGAACGAATTATCGTAGCGATCTGCCATCGCGCTCCACTTTCCGCCTCAACCGGAACCTGGCGTCAGAATCGACGTCCAGTCCGAGAGACTTCACCGCATCTCTTCGGGCGCATCGACTCCGAGCACCAGCAAACCGGATGACAGCACCAGCTTTGTGGCATGAACAAGGGCGAGCCGGGCCGCGGTCAACTGTGGTTGCTCAAGGTTAATAAACCGTAATTGCGGCAGATCCTTGCCCCGGTTCCACTGCTGATGGAACTCTGCTGCAAGATCATAGAGGTAGAACGCGATCCGGTGCGGTTCGTGCGCCTCGGCCGCCGATTCGATGATTCGCGGGAATTCCGCCAGCCGCCGCTGCAGGCCGATTTCGCCGGCATCGTCGAGCAGCGAGAGGTCTGCGCCGGCGAGCGCCGAAGCCGAGAGATCGAGCGTCGGCAGCTCCTGCGCGGCGTTGCGCAGGATCGAAGCGGCGCGGGCATGGCCGTACTGGACGTAGAAGACCGGATTGTCCTTCGACTGCTCGGTCACCTTCTGGAAGTCGAAATCGAGCGGCGCGTCGCTCTTGCGATAGAGCATCATGAAGCGCACGGCGTCGCGGCCGACTTCCTCGACAACGTCGCGCAGCGTCACGAAATCGCCCGAGCGCTTCGACATGCGAACGGGCTCGCCGGCGCGGAAAAGCTTCACGAGTTGGCAGAGCAGCACATCGACCGACGCGGTGCCGCCGGAAATGGCGCGACCGACCGCCTGCAGGCGCTTCACATAGCCGCCGTGATCGGCGCCCAGCACATAGATCATCTGCCGGAAGCCGCGGTCGAACTTGTCCTTGAAGTAGGCGACGTCGCCGGCGAAGTAGGTGTAGCTGCCATCCGACTTCATCAGCGGCCGGTCGATGTCGTCGCCCACATCGGTGGCGCGGAACAGAAGCTGCTCGCGGTCTTCCCAGTCCTCGGGCAGCTGCCCCTTCGGCGGCGGCAGCGTGCCGCGATAGACGAAGCCCTTCTGCTGCATGTCGGCGATAGTCGCGCCGATCTTGCCGCCATTCTCGCCGCTCAGCGTCCGCTCCGAGAAGAAGACGTCGTGATGGACGTTGAGCAGCGCGAGATCGTCTCGGATCATCAGCATCATGGCGCTGATCGCCGCGTCGCGGACGAGCGGCAGCCACTCGGCTTCGGGCATGTCCAGCAGCCTGCGGCCATGCACATCCGCCAGCGCCGCGCCGACCGGCTTCAGGTAGTCGCCGGGATAGAGCCCCTCGGGAATCGAGATCGTCTCGCCGAGCGCCTCGCGATAACGCAGGAAGGCCGAGCGAGCGAGGACGTCGACCTGGCCACCGGCGTCGTTGATGTAATATTCCTTGGTGACGTCGTAGCCGCCCCAGTCGAGCAGGTTGGCCAGCGCGTCGCCGACGACGGCGCCACGGCAATGGCCGACATGCATCGGGCCGGTCGGATTGGCCGAGACATATTCGACATTGACCTTGAGATCCGCGCCGAGACGGCTGCGGCCATAGGTGCCGCCCGCCTGGATCAGCGCCTTCAGCGCATGGGCGCGATAGGGTCCGGCCAGCGTCAGGTTGATGAAGCCCGGACCGGCGACCTCGACCGAAGCAACGTCCTCGTCGTCGCGCAGCCGGCCGGCGATCGCCTCGGCCAGGTCGCGCGGCTTCAGACCGAGGGGCTTGGCCAGCACCATGGCGGCGTTGGTCGCGAGGTCGCCATGGGCGGCGTCGCGCGGCGGCTCGACGACGATGCGGGAGAGGTCGACCGGGGCGCTGTCGCGCGCCGCCAGGATGACCTCGACGGCGGAGGTGACGCGTGCGGTGAAGTCGCGGAAAATATTCATAGCAGGGTACAGCCCTTCGGGCGGAAGGAAAATTCGTGCTGCGCGCCTAACCCAAATCGGGCGAAGCGTCAAACAGACGCTGATGCTCGCGCAATGCATAGCGGTCGGTCATGCCGGCGAGAAAGTCGCAGATTCGTCGCGCGCGACGTGGGAAATCGGCCGGGTCGAGCCCGCTCCGCCATTCCGGCGGCAGGGCATCCGGATCGGTCCAGTAGCGCTCGAACAGGCGCTCGACCACACCCTCCGCCGCCGTCATCACGTGCATGACACGCGAATGGCGATAGACGTTGTGCCAGAGATGCGTCTTGATCGCCCGGTCGGCGGCGGCGAGCACCGGCGAGAAGGCGATCATCGGCCGGCCGGCGTGGCGAAGCGCATCCGCCGATCCCGGCTGCGTCGCATCGAGGCGGCGCAGCGCCTCGGCGATGACGTCCTCGATCATCCGCGTGATGACGCGCCGCACCACCTCGTTGACGAGGCGCGGCTTCTCTAGGCCCGGATGGCGCGCCTCGATGACGTCGAGGATCTCGCCGAGAAAATCGACCTCGCGCAGGCCGTCGACGGTCAGCAGGCCGGCCCTGAGCCCGTCGTCGATGTCATGCGCGTCATAGGCGATGTCGTCTGCGATCGCCGCCGCCTGCGCCTCGGCCGAGGCGTAGGTCGCAAGCTGCAGATCCTGCTCGGCCGTATAGGCGAGAATCGCCGCTGGCAGTTCCTTGCCGGAATAGGCGCCGACGCCCCTGCCCTCGGCGTCGACGAGTGGCCCATTGTGCTTGACCAGTCCCTCCAGCGCTTCCCAGGAGAGGTTGAGCCCGTCGAAATGCGGATAGCGCCGCTCCAGCCGCGTGACGACGCGCAGGCTCTGGGCGTTGTGGTCGAAGCCGCCATGGCCCGCCATCATCCGGTCGAGCGCGCGCTCGCCGGCATGGCCGAACGGCGTGTGGCCGAGGTCGTGCGACAGCGCGATCGCCTCGGCGAGATCCTCGTCGAGCCGCAGCGCCCGCGCCAGCGCGCGGGCGATCTGCGCCACCTCGATCGTGTGGGTCAGCCGGGTGCGGTAGTGGTCGCCCTCGTCGAACAGGAAGACCTGGGTCTTGTCCTTCAGGCGCCGGAACGCCGTCGAATGGATGATGCGGTCGCGATCGCGCTGATAGGGCGTGCGGGTCGGGCTTTCGGGCTCGGGATAGAGCCGGCCCCGGCTCGTCGCCGGGTCGACGGCGAAGGCCGCATGCGGACCTATGCCAAAGCCGATCAGGCCTTCCATTTCAACTTCCCTCTCCCCATGCCCGGCGCGGTAAAGATTGACACCGCCGATCGCATTCCTAACTATCGGGTTCGGGCGCCTGCAAGGTACCCCAATTTTCGGAAGCTGACATGACCACTGAAACGCTCGACGTGACCCTGTCCGACCGCGCTGCCAAGCGCATCGCCCGCATCCTGTCCAAGGAGCCGAGCGGCACGGCCTTGCGGGTTTCCGTCTCGGGCGGCGGCTGCTCCGGCTTCCAGTACGGCTTCGACCTCGACACGACGCGCGCCGAAGACGACCTGGTGATCGAGAAGAACGGCGCGACCGTGCTGATCGACCAGATCTCCCTGCCCTATATGGACGGGTCCGAAATCGATTTCGTCGACGACCTGATCGGCCAGTCGTTCCAGATCCGCAATCCGCACGCCACCGCCTCCTGCGGCTGCGGCACCAGCTTCGCGATCTAGGACTATCGCGGCAGTTCCTGCCAAGGATTGATGAGCGGCACGCCGGTTTCGTCGAAGTCGTCGATGTTGCGCGTCACGACGGTCATTCCGTGAACAAGCGCTGTCGCGGCGATATAGGCATCCCGATCGTTCCGACGATCCGGCACGTGCAGCGGAGCACACCTCAACGCGACGGGCACGTCGATGGGCAAGATTCGTCCCTCGAAGAACGGCAGAACCTGCCGTTCGACCCACGACGTGAGGACCGCGCCCTGCCTCGCGTCTTTTCGCGCCATTCGTCTGGCGCCGATCTCCAGCTCCAGCACGGTCACGGCAGATAGAAAGAGCGCGGCCGGCGCCTGCCCGGCAATCCACGACTGCACATTGGGATCGGACCGTTCCGGCCGGCGCAGCTCCGACACGACGTTCGTATCGAGGATGAACACTATTCGAAATCGACAGGCTTGAGCCAACTTCCGCCCATCTTGGGCGGGTCGAACTCAAAGTCACTGGCTTCGTCTGTTTGAGCCAACGCCTCAAGGACGCTCCGCCCTTTTCCCGTCAGCCGCCGATATTCCTCGATCGAGAGAAGGACATGCGCCGGCCGGCCGCGATCGGTGATGATCACCGGACCGGCCCTCGCCGCCTTCTTGGCGCGGCTGGTGTCCTGATTGAACTCGCGGCTGGTCAGGGTCGTGACACTCACAGCACGGCTCCGTCTTGTAGCTACGTTTCTACATCACCAATATAGGAGCCTTGCCGACAAATGCCAAGAACCGGCGTCCCTACTGGAACGCCGTCTCGGTGAAGCTTCGGAGCTTGCGGGAGTGGAGCCGCTCCGGCGCCATTTCGCGGAGCATCTCCATGGCGCGGATGCCGATCTCCAGGTGCTGGCCGACCTGGCGGCGATAGAATTCCGACGCCATGCCGGGCAGCTTCAATTCGCCATGCAACGGCTTGTCCGAGACGCAGAGCAGCGTTCCGTAGGGAACGCGGAAGCGGAAGCCGTTCGCCGCGATGGTCGCCGATTCCATGTCGAGGGCGATGGCGCGCGACTGCGAGAAGCGCTGCACCGGCTCACGATGATCGCGCAGTTCCCAGTTGCGGTTGTCAATCGTCGCGACGGTGCCCGTGCGCATGATCCGCTTCAGGTCGTAGCCCTCCAGACCGGTCACCGCTTCGACGGCGTCCTCCAGCGCTACCTGCACTTCGGCGAGCGGCGGGATCGGGATCCAGCTCGGAAGGTCGGCATCGAGCACGTGGTCCTCGCGGACATAGCCATGCGCCAGCACATAGTCACCGAGCGCCTGCGTGTTGCGGAGGCCCGCGCAGTGGCCGAGCATCAGCCAGGCATGCGGGCGCAGCACGGCGACATGGTCAGTGATTGTCTTGGCGTTGGAGGGGCCGACGCCGATATTGATCATAGTCAGCCCGGCATTGCCGGCGAATTTCAGGTGATAGGCCGGCATCTGCGGCAGGCGCGGCGGCGCCATGCCGGCGACCGGCTCGGTCGCGCCGGCCGGCGTGATGAGATTGCCGGGTTCGACAAAGGCTTCGTAGCCGCCGCCGCCCTCGGCCATCAGCTTGCGGGCGCGGACGCAGAACTCGTCGATGTAGAACTGGTAGTTGGTGAACAGGACGAAGTTCTGGAAATGCTCCGCGTGGGTCGCCGTGTAGTGCGCCAGGCGGAACAGCGAATAGTCGATGCGCGGCGCGGTAAACGGCGCCAGCGGCAGCGGTTCGCCGGGAACCGGCTCATAGGTGCCGTTGACGATCGCGTCGTCGGTGACGGCGAGATCCGGCACGTCGAACATGTCGCGCAGCGGCCGCTCGATCTTCTCGGCGAGTTGCCCCTCGACATGGACGCCGTTCGGGAAGGCGAAATGCAGCGGGATCGGTAGGTTCGACGGACCGACCGTGACCGGCAGGCCGTGATTGCGCACCAGGAGCTTGATCTGCTCCTTCAGGTAGTTTCGGAACAGGCTCGGCTGCGTCACCGTCGTGGCGTAGCTTCCCGGCCCCGATACATGGCCATAGGACAGGCGCGAGTCGATCTTGGCGTAGCTCGTCGTCGTGAAGCGGATCTCGGGATAGGTGGCGCGGACGCGACCGACGGGCGGATGCCCCTTCAGCAGCGCGTCGAAACGGTCGCGCAGATGCGCCGTGTGGAGATCGTAGATCTCCTCCAGCCTGGCGATCGCCAGGTCCGGATCGGTGAAGGTCTCGCTGGCAATCGGCTTCGGCGTATCGAACAGCACGGGATCGGTCGTCATGGCACCCCACTTTCGGGGCGCGACTGTCGGCCAGCCGGCGCACGCGGTCAAGCCACGCGCCGGCTGAACGAGACGAGCCGGAATCAGACCAGCTTGGCGTCGAGCGAGATCGGCACCGCCTTCAGCGCCTTCGACACCGGGCAGCCTTCCTTGGTCGCCGCGGCGATCTTGTCGAAGGCCGCCTTGTCGATCCCCGGGACCTTTGCCTCGGTGACGAGATCGATCTTGGTGATCTCGAAACCGCCCGGAACCGGCTCGACCTTCACTTTCGCCGAGGTGGCGACCGAATCGACGGTGAAGCCGGCACCGGAGAGGCCGGCGGACAGCGCCATCGAGAAGCAGGCCGCATGCGCCGCCGCGATCAGTTCCTCGGGGTTGGTGCCCTTGCCTTCCTCGAAGCGCGACGAGAAGTTGTACTGCCCTTCCCAGGCGCCGCTGCCGAGATGCACCGTCCCCTTGCCGCTCTTGAGGTCGCCCTGCCACTTCGCGTCCGATGTCCTGACCGGCATTCAAGCCTCCTTGCTCTGGATCCTCCGGCCCGCGCCGGCGCCCCTTAGAGTTAGGCTGCAACGCCCGGCGCGCAAGGCGTCAGGTGTGCAAGATGCATCCCGGATGCACACCGCCCGGTGGCAAGTGCCTTCGGATCGGCTACTCTGCCGGCATGAAGATCGCGACCTGGAACATCAACGGCGTCAAAGCCCGAATCGACACGGCCCTTGCCTGGATCAAGGAGGCGTCGCCCGACATCGCCTGCCTGCAGGAGATCAAATCGGTCGATGAAGGCTTCCCGACCTCCGCCTTCGAGGACCTCGGCTACAATGTTGCGACGCATGGCCAGAAGGGCTTCAACGGCGTCGCGCTGCTGTCGAAGCTTCCCTTCGACGAGGTCAATCGCGGCCTGCCGGGCGACGACGCCGACGAGCACGCCCGCTTCATCGAGGGCGTCTTCTCGGTCGAGAGCGGCGCGCTGCGCGTCGTCTCGCTCTACCTGCCGAACGGCAACCCGATCGACACGCCGAAATTCTCCTACAAGCTCGCCTGGATGGAGCGCCTGCGCGTCTGGGCGGCCGAGCGTCTGGCCTTCGAGGAACCGCTGGTGCTCGCCGGCGACTACAACGTGATCGCCGAGCCGCGCGACGCCAAGGATCCCTCGCTCTGGGTTAATGACGCGCTCTACCAGCCGGAGACGCGCAAGGCCTTCCGCGCCATCGAGACTCTCGGCCTCACCGACGCGCTCCGCGCCACGACGGACGAGGACGGGCTCTACACCTTCTGGGACTACCAGGCCGGCGCCTTCCAGAAGAACAATGGCATCCGCATCGACCATCTCCTGCTATCGCCGCAGGCCGCCGATCGCCTCGTCTCGGTCGGCATCGACAAGCACGTCCGCGGCTGGGACAAGCCGTCCGACCACGTCCCCGTCCATGTGGAGCTTCGCATTTGAGCCAGGTGATGAGCGCGGCGCCGATCACGGGCGGCTGCCTGTGCGGTCGCATCCACTATACGATCGACCGCCCGCCCCGGATCGTCTGCCACTGCCATTGCCGGATGTGCCAGTTGGCGGGCGGCGCGCTGTTCCTGACCTGGGCGACCTTCGACGCCTCCGCATTCCAGCTGACGGCGGGCCGCCCGGCGATCAACGAATCGTCGGCCACCGGTCGCCGGCATTTCTGCGCCGATTGCGGCACGCCGCTGATGATGACGTCCACCGACGATCCGCTGAAGGTCGACGTGACGCTCGCCTCGCTGGACGAACCCGACCGTTTCAGGGTCGGACACAATATCTGGGTTGGCAGCCGACGCGACGCCAGCAAGGGCTTCGACGCCGAGCTTCCCTCGCATCTCGGCGAACCCGACGAATAGGAAAGCGCGCATGGCAGGCGACGTCGGCGAAGTGCTGAAAGCGTTTCGATCCCAGGCCGGCGCCTGCCGCAAGCTCGGCTCTCCCTTTACGGCCGATGTCTGCGACATCCTGGCGGAAGTTCTCGACGAAAGCAGCCGCTTCGGCCGCCGTATTCTAGGCTGGCCGGGCGATCCTTTCGCCGATGCGCTGGCGCTCCGGGCCGCCGGCGGCCTGCACGCCGTGAAACGATCCGGCAGGTCGGCCGGGCTCCCCGCCGCCTATCCGCCGTCGCCGCCCGACCGCGCAAGGCTCAGGACGGCCATCCACGACGCCATCGCCGCCGAAGACGACTTCCTGCACGACTGGCTCGACAGCCCGCCGCAGACCAATGAGGTGGCGCGGTCCTCGGTGCTGCTCGGCAGCGCCCTGCTCCTCGCCCGCGAATTCGGCCTGCCTTTGGACTGGCACGAAATCGGCGCCAGCATGGGCCTCAACCTCGGCTTCGACCGCTATCGCTACGACTTCGGCACCGCTGTCCGGGGCAGCGCCGATTCGCCCGTGCTTGTCCGCTCGGAATGGCGCGGCATCCTGCCGGACACGTCGACACCGTTCGCGATCCGCAGCCGCGCCGGCTGCGACCTGAACCCGCTCGATCCGGCCGCGACGCCGGATCGCGAGCGCCTGCTCGCCTATATCTGGGCCGATCAGGCGGAGCGTCTCTCCCGCGCCGGCGCCGCGCTGGATATGGCCGCCGCCGCGCCATGGCGTGTCGAGAAGGCGGACGCCGCCGCCTGGGTCGCAAACCGCTTCTCCGCACCACCGGCTGCCGGTGGCGTTCGCGTGCTCGTTCACACCATCGTCTGGCAGTATCTGCCGGAGGCGACGCGCGCCGCCATCACGGCATCGATCGACTCGGCCGGCCAGTCAGCAACGCTGGAATCCCCCGTCGCCTGGCTGCGTATGGAAGCGGATGGCAAGGAAACCGCTGCCGTTCGCCTGAAGTCCTGGCCCAACGGAGCCGACCGCGAAATCGCCCGCGCCGACTTTCACGGCCGCTTCGTCGAGTGGCAGGCACGATAGCGCGATCGGTGGAGGCAACTGACACAACGCTGTCAGTTGGGTATCCTTATGCTGACAGTATCGACACTGTCCCGCGAGGGTATCGCCATGAATCGCAACATTCTCGAGATCAGCTCCTATTCGCTGGTGCCGGGCATCGAGGAGAGCCAGTTTGTCCGCGCAGCGGACGACGCCATGAGCGTCCTGCGCCGGCAACGCGGCTTTCTCGCCCGCAGCATCGCGCAGGCAGAGGATGGCAGCTGGACGGAGATCGTCCACTGGCTCGATCGCGAATCCGCCCGCGCCGCCGGCGAGCGACTGGCCGGCCATCCCGACGCCGCCGCCTTCTCCGCCCTGATCGACCGGCCATCCTTCCAGAGCGGCTATTATCCCGTCGCCTATTCCGGCTGACCGGATGCGGCGCGCCGACCGCCTGTTCGAGATCGTCCAGGTGCTGCGCGGCGCCCGCCTCCGCACAGCGCAGGAGATCGCCGACACGCTCGAGGTCTCCGTCCGCACCGTCTATCGCGACATCGACGCGCTGGTGGCGACGGGCGTGCCCATCGAGGGCGAGCGCGGCGTCGGCTATGTGTTGCGCGGCACGCTGCTGCTGCCGCCCCTCGCCTTCTCCCAGGCAGAACTGGAAGGACTGGCGCTAGGCGCCCGTTTCGTCGAGGCCTGGGCCGATCCGGAGCTCGCGGCCGCCGTGCGCGAGGCGCTGGTCAAGATCGACGCCGTGCTGCCGGAATCCCGCCGCGGCGAGATCTGGCGCGATGCGGTGCAGGTGAATTCCCCTGCCCTGATCGGCGCGGCCAACGCGCAGCTAGCCCTGTTCCGCAAGGCGATCCGCCAGAAGCGCAAGATGCAGCTCAACTATCGCAGCGCCAGCGAGGCGCTGACCGAGCGCACGATCCGGCCGCTGGCGATCGAGGCCTGGGGCCATGCCTGGACGGCGACGGCCTGGTGCGAGCTGCGCGAGGATTTCCGCATGTTCCGCCTCGACCGCGTCATGGAGGCGAAGATGCTCGACGCCATCTTCCGGCCGGAGCCGGGCCGGACGCTGGCGGACTATCTGAAGCAGCTGCGGGAAGAGCGCAGCCATCAAGGAAAAACGTCATGAGCGACCGCCCAATCCGGCTGGTTCCGGGGATCGGCCCGACGACGGCCGGCTGGCTGGAAGCGGTCGATATCCGGTTCGAAAGCGATCTTCGCCGGATCGGCGCCGTCGAGGCCTATTGGCGCCTGAAGCATCGCGACCCGGACAGGGTCAGCCTCAATGCACTCTGGTGCCTGTACGCCGTCATCGAGGACATTCCGATGCGAGCTGTCGACGCGGAGACCAAGTCTCGCCTCCGCGCCCAACTCGATTCCGGCAATCCCTAGCGCGGGAACTCGATTCCCATCTCGCGGTAGCGCTCGGGGTCGTCGCCCCAGTTCTCGCGCACCTTGACGAACAGGAACAGGTGGACCGGCCGCTCGGCCATCTCCTGGATCTCCGTGCGCGCCGCCATCGAGATCGCCTTGATCGTCTCGCCGCGGTGGCCGATCACGATCTTCTTCTGGCCTTCGCGCTCGACATAGATCGTCTGCTCGATGCGGGTCGTGCCGTCCGGCAGGTCCTTCCAGAGTTCCGTCTCGACGGTCGACTGGTAGGGCAGCTCGTCATGCAGGCGCAGGAACATCTTTTCGCGCGTGATCTCGGCGGCGAGGTTGCGCATCGGCAGGTCGGAGATCTGATCCTCCGGATAGAGCCATGGGCCCTCCGGCACGCGCTGGGCCAGATAAGCCATCAGGTCGGTGCAGCCATGCCCCTTCAGCGCCGAGATCATGAAGGTCTGCTCGAACTTCACCGTCTGGTTGGCCTTGGCGGCCATCTCCAGCAGCGCCGTGTGCGGCACGGTATCGATCTTGTTGATGACGAGGATCTTCGGCTGGCCGACGGCGGCCACCTTGTCGAGGATCTGGGCCGTCTCGCTCTTCTGGAAGCGCTCGGCGTCGACCAGCACGCAAACGAGATCAGCGTCCTTGGCGCCACCCCAGGCGGTCTCCACCATCGCGCGATCCAGCCGACGCTTCGGCTGGAAGATGCCGGGCGTGTCGACGAAGATGATCTGCGAGGCGCCTTCCAGCGCGATGCCGCGCATGATGGCGCGCGTCGTCTGCACCTTGTGCGTGACGATCGAAATCTTGGTGCCCACCAGCTGGTTGAGGAGCGTCGACTTGCCGGCGTTCGGCGCGCCGATCAGGGCGACAAAGCCGCAGCGGGTCGCGGTCTCCTCGGAATTCACCAGGTCAGACGGCATGCGTTTCTTCTCTCCATACGCCTTGGGCCAGCAGCACGGCGGTCGCCGCCTTCTGCTCCGCCTCGCGCCGCGAACGGCCCGAACCGAGGACGGTCGGCATGCCCTCGATCTTCACTTCAACGGTAAAATGCGGCGCGTGGTCAGGCCCGCTCCGCTCTGCGATTGCATATTTCGGGGCGGCGAGGCCGCGTCCCTGGACCCATTCCTGCAGGGTCGTCTTGGCGTCCCGCAGCGGCCCGGTCCAGTTCAGCATGCGCTTGCGCCAGTGCGTCTCGATGAAGGCGCGCGCCGCCGGCAGGCCGCCATCGACGAAGATAGCACCGATCACCGCCTCGCACACATCGCCGAGGATCGCCGCCTTGCGGCGACCGCCCGACTGAACCTCGCCGCCCCCGAGACGGATCCAGTGGCCAAGATCGATATCGAGCGCCACCTCGGCACAGCTCTCGTTGCGGACAAGGCCGGTCAGCCGGCGCGCCAGCTCGCCCTCGTCGGCGTCGGGGAAGGCGGAGAGCAGCATGTCGGCGATCGCCAGCGCCAGCACCCGGTCGCCGAGGAATTCAAGTCGCTGATAGCTCTCGCCATGCGCCAGATGGCTCTCTGCCACGGCGCTGGCATGGGTCAGGGCCCGAACCAGATGGCCGCGATCGACGAACCGGTGACCGATCCTTTCTTCGAGACGCTGCAGCGGTTCTTCGGAAGCCAAGCTCAGATCACCTTGAAAATGCGGTCGAAACGAACGGTCCAGGGCCATTCCCAGAACTGCCAGGCCTTCGCCCCCTCGTCGACGGAGAAGAAGACCATGCCGGCACGGCCGACGAAATTCTCGAACGGCACATAGCCGACCGCTCCGAGAACGCGGCTGTCCGTCGAATTGTCCCGGTTGTCGCCCATCATGAAATAGTGGTCGGGCGGCACTTCATAAACAGGGGTGTCGTCGGAAAAACTGCGCGGATCGAGATCGAGCACGGTGTAGCTCACGCCGTTCGGAAGCGTTTCCCTGTAACGCGGCACATGCGTCTCGGTTCCGAACTCGTCGGTCGTTACGTAATCCTCGATCCGCTCCTTCGGCACGGCAGTCCCGTTCAGGTAGAGGACGCCGTTGATCATCTGCACCTTGTCGCCCGGCAGGCCGATCACGCGCTTGATGTAATCGACCGAGGGATCGCGCGGCAGCTTGAACACGGCGACGTCGCCGCGCTCCGGCGGCGTAGCCCAGATTCGGCCCGAGAACAGGTCCGGCGCGAAGGGGATCGAGTACTTGCTGTAGCCATAGGCATATTTCGAGACGAACAGATAGTCGCCGACCAGCAAGGTCGGCTTCATCGATCCCGAAGGAATATTGAAGGGCTGGAACAGGAAGGTTCGAACGATCAGCGCCAGGATGAGCGCATTGACGACGATCTTGACAGTCTCGCCCGTGCCGCCGCGCTCGGCCTTGTACTTTTCGCCCGCCACGCTCATGCGTCCTTCCGATCGATCCCGATTGCAACTCGCCTTCCAGCGGAGGTTGGTTCATACAGAGTCGGTGGCATCTGCGCAACGAGTGCACCCGCCCGAGATGGAATTTGCCGGGGCATCACCGGGCATCATCCGGACGGCGCCGCCGCCGCGCCGATCATACCGGGTTCGGCAGCGCCTCGATGATCACGAACGCCTGCGCGAGCGGGTAGTCGTCGGTGATCGTCAGGTGGATCGCGGCATGGTGGTTTTCCGGCAGCATGCGCGCCAGCTGCGCCGCCGCCCCGCCCGTCAGCGCCATGGTAGGCTTGCCGCTCGGCAGGTTGACGACTCCCATGTCGCGCCAGAAGACGCCATGGTTGAGCCCGGTTCCGAGCGCCTTGGCGCAGGCCTCCTTGGCGGCGAAGCGCTTGGCATAGGAGGCGGCGCGCTGGGCGCGCCGGTCGGACTTCTTCTGCTCGATCTCGGTGAAGACGCGCTCGGTGAAGCGCGCGCCGAAGCGCTCCAGCGTCTTCTCGACGCGGCGGATATCGATCAGGTCGCTGCCGAGGCCGATGATCACGAGCGGGCATCCACGGCGTTGCGGGCCTCGTCCATCAGCGCGCGCATGGTGCGGATGGACTGGTCGAGGCCGACGAACACCGCCTCGCCAATCAGGAAATGGCCGATATTGAGCTCACGGATCACCGGGATCGCGGCGATCGGCTTGACCGTGTCGTAGGTGAGGCCGTGACCGGCATGGATCTCAAGGCCGAGACCGGCGCCGTAATGCGCGGCGTCCTCGATCCGGGCGCGCTCGCGCTCGAACGCCTCGGGGCTCTCGTCGATGGCCTCGCAATAGGTGCCGGTGTGCAGTTCCACCACCGGCGCGCCGAGGGCGACGGCGGCGTCGATCTGGCGACGGTCGGCGGCGATGAAGAGCGACACGCGGATGCCGGCGGCGCCGAGTTCGAGCACCATCGGCTGCAGATGCGCCAGTTGGCCGGCGGCGTCGAGGCCCCCCTCGGTCGTCCGCTCCTCGCGCCGCTCCGGCACGATGCAGACCGCATGCGGGCGCTGGCGCAGGGCGATCTCGACCATTTCGCGCGTCGCCGCCATCTCGAAGTTCAAAGGCAGGGCGATCTCGGCCCGCAACCGCTCGATGTCGCTGTCGATGATGTGGCGGCGATCCTCACGCAGATGCGCCGTGATGCCGTCGGCGCCGGCCGATACCGCTACCTTCGCCGCCCGCACCGGATCGGGATGCACGCCGCCCCGCGCATTGCGGATGGTCGCGACGTGATCGACGTTGATTCCAAGGCGCAGTTCATTGCGGACGGTCACGGCAGATTCCCCTCTCGAAGATGATCGCTACTTACCATGCAGCGCCTGGCGACGCACGGCGAAGCGATGCCGGCGCGATGACTGGAAGCCCTGCGCGGCGAAATAGACGAGAACATAGGAGATTCCGCCCAGCACCAGGGCGAGCGGCACGGCGCCGACCAGCATCGGCTCCATGATCGGCCAGATTTCGCGCCATGATTCGGTCAGCAGCTTGTGGCGGAGGTCGTGGAAGCCGAGCCGCTCCGGCGACTGCCCGAACCAGCCGAGGACCAGGCTGCCGGTCTCGTAGGTGCCGACCCAGATCAGGGGAAAGGTCAGCGGATTGCCGATCGTCGTGCCGAGCACGGCCGCAAGCACATTGCCGCGAACGAGGAAGGCGACGGCGAAGCAGAGCAGATAGTGGAAGCCGATGAAAGGCGTCATCGCCAGCGCCACGCCGGCGGCGAAGCCCGCCGCGATCGAATGCGGCGAGCCCGAGAGGCGCAGCAGGCGCTTGACGTAATAGCGGATCGCGCGCTTCCAGCCGCCCTTCGGCCACATGAAGTGGTTCAGCTTCTGGTGAAACTTGAGCGGACGGCGACGACGAAAGAGCATGATCTAGGCTTAGACGCCTCGGGGGGAGTCTCAGGCGAGACTGCGGCTGCCCGGCTTGACGGGCGGGATGGCGGCGAGTTCCGGCGGCAACTGATCGGCCGGATAGGCCGGAACCTTGTAGCGGGTCAGCGAGATCAGCGGCACGCCGACCTCGGCCTCGCCGTCGGAGCGGTCGATCAGGCAGGCGGCGGCGACGACATCGCCACCAATCGCGCGGATGGCGGTGATGGTCTCGCGGATCGACAGGCCGGTGCTGACGATGTCCTCGACGACCAGGATCTTCGCGTTCGCCGGCAGCTCGAAGCGGCGCAGGCGGAACTCGCCCTGCTCGCGCTCGACCCACATCGCCGGCACACCGAGATGGCGCGCCGTCTCGTAACCCGGGATGAGACCGCCCAGCGCCGGCGACACGACGAGATCGAACTCGATGCCGGCCTCGCGGATCTTCGCCGCCAGCGCCTTGCACAAGCGCTCGGTCCGGTCCGGATACATGAAGACACGGGCCTTCTGCAGGAAGATCGGGCTGCGCAGCCCGGAGCTCAGAATGAAATGCCCCTCGAGCAATGCGCCGGATTCGCGGAAGACATCGAGGATTTCGGCTTGGTTCATTCTATGTCCAGTCCAGGTCTTGTCGTGGCGGCGGCCGTCAGGCGTTGACGCGGCTCGCCGCGCTCACGACGTGGCGTTCGCGGAGGTCGCTCAAAAGGCGATTGAGGTGCTTCAGATCCCACACTTCGAGGTCGATGACCAGTTCCGAGAAGTCCGGCGCGCTCTTCACGATCCGCAGATTCGAGATGTTGCCGTCATTGTCGGCGATGATCTGGGCGATCTGCGCCAGCGTGCCGGGCTCGTTGATCGCCGTCACCTCGATGCGGGCCGGGAAGCGCTCGCGATGGGCGGCGTCGATGTCCCAACGCACGTCGAGCCAGCGGTCCGGCTCGTCGTCGAACTCCTTCAGCGCCGGCGACTGGATTGGATAGATGGTGATCCCCTCGCCGGGCGTCATGATGCCGACGATACGGTCGCCCGGCACAGCTCCGGCATCGGGCGCGAAACGGACCGGCATATCGCCATGCAGGCCGCGGATCGGGATCGCCGGCAGCTCCGCCTGCGTCTCGCCCGTCGGGACGCGGAACATCATTCCCGAGCCCTTCTTGAGGCCGAACCAGCCCGGTTCGCCGCCGGTGCCGTTGCCGCCCTTCGGCACGGCCGCGCGCTCTTCTTTGTGGTCGGGATAGACAGCCTTCAGGACGTTGACGGACGGGATCTCGCCGCGCCCGACAGAAGCGAGCATGTCCTCGATGTTCTGCTGCGCGAGGCGTGGCAGCGCCGCCTTCAGCCGGTCCTCGGAGAAGTCGCGGCCGGCGCGCTCGAAGGCGCGCTCGACGATCTTGCGGCCGAGGCCGGCATATTGCTTGCGGATCGCCGTGCGGGCGGCGCGGCGGATCGAGGCGCGCGCCTTGCCGGTAATGGCGATCGATTCCCAGGTCGGCGGCGGCACCTGCGCCTTGGAGCAGATGATCTCGACCTCGTCGCCATTGTGCAGCTCGGTCGTCAGCGGCATCATGCGGCCATTGATCTTGCAGCCGACGCAGGTATCGCCGATGTCGGTGTGCACCGCATAGGCGAAGTCGATCGGCGTCGCGCCGCGCGGCAGCGCGATCAGGCGGCCCTTCGGCGTGAAGCAGAACACCTGATCGTGGAAGAGCTCCAGCTTGGTGTTCTCCAGGAACTCTTCCGGCGTGTCGCCCTCGGCCAGCATCTCGACGGTGCGGCGCAGCCAGGTATAGGCGCGGCTCTCGTCGGAGAGGTTGCCGTTGCCCTTGTCCTTGTAGAGGGCATGGGCGGCGATGCCGTATTCGGCGACGTCGTCCATCTCGCGCGTGCGGATCTGCAGCTCGACGCGCTGGCGGCCGGGGCCGACCACGGTGGTGTGGATCGAGCGATAGTCGTTCTGCTTCGGCGTCGAGATATAGTCCTTGAACCGGCCCGGCACGGTCGGCCAGGTGGTGTGGACGATGCCGAGCGCCGCATAGCACTCCGCCGTCGTGTCGAGGATGACGCGGAAGCCGATGATGTCGGAAAGCTGCTCGAACGAGATCGCCTTCCGCTCCATCTTACGGAAGATCGAATAGGGGCGCTTGGTGCGGCCGAAGACCTTCGCCTTCATGCCGTGCTTCTCGAGCTTGTCGCGCAGGTCCTTCTCGATCGCCTCGATCAGGCTCTCGCTGCGCGAGCGCACTTCGGCGAGGCGACTGGTGACGGCGAGATGCGCCTCCGGGTTGACGACGGCGAAGGCGAGCTCCTCGAGCTCCTCGCGCATGTCGTGCATGCCCATGCGGCCGGCCAGCGGCGCATAGATCTCCAGCGTCTCCTCGGCGATCCGGCCGCGCTTCTCCTCCGGCATGAAGTGGAGCGTGCGCATGTTGTGAAGCCGGTCCGCGAGCTTCACCAGGAGGACGCGCACATCCTCGGAGATGGCGAGCAGCAGCTTACGGAAATTCTCCGCCTGCGCCGCCTTCTTGGTCACCAGGTCGAGGCGCTTGATCTTGGTGAGGCCCTCGACCAGCCGGCCGATATCCTCGCCGAACATTCCGTCGATCTCGGAGCGCGTCGCGTCCGTGTCCTCGATGGTGTCATGCAGCAGCGCGACCGCGATGGTGGCGTCGTCGAGCTTCAGGTCGGTGAGGATGCCGGCGACTTCGAGCGGATGCGAGAAGTAAGGGTCGCCATTGGCGCGCCGCTGCGAGCCATGCTTCTGCATGGCGTACACATAGGCCTTGTTCAACAGCCCCTCGTCGGCCTGCGGATTGTACCGCTGGACTCGCTCGAGGAGTTCATACTGGCGCATCATGGCGCTATTTCCGAAGGCGCGCGAATAGGCCGGGCAGAACCCGGCCAGAAGACTATCCGTTCATATAGGATAGCGAACGCGGCCAAGCGACAAGCGCTTTGGCCGGATCCGGAGCGTCGGCTCTTAGAAATCGTCCTGCTTGTCGGGCGGGACCATGTTCTCGAGGCCGCGCAGCAGGTCTTCTTCCGACATGCGGTCGAAGGCGACGCCGTTGTCCTCCTCGGCCGAATCCTCGGCGAGAAGCTGCAGGTCCTGCTCGGGCTCGTCGACCTCGACATACTTCTGCAAGGAATGGATCAGGTCTTCCTTGAGATCGTCGGGGTGAACGGTCTCGTCGGCGATCTCGCGCAGCGCAACGACGGGGTTCTTGTCGTTGTCGCGGGCAACCGTCAGCGGCGAGCCGCTGGCGATCATGCGAGCGCGATGGCCGGCAAGGAGCACCAGTTCAAAGCGGTTCTCGACCTTGTCGACGCAATCTTCCACGGTGACGCGCGCCATGTCAGGTCTCCTGTTCGGGAAAGGCTGGGGTTCAAGCGCGCATGAATAAGAGCGCGGCCGATGGATTGCAAGAGAATATGCAGCCGGCTCGCCCCAAGCGCGCGCCCGGGATGCCGTCAACAGGCGTCCGCAACCGCACACGCCGAATTGTTTACGCACCCGGCGACGACGATATATTGATGCGGAATTGCCTCCTTCGAGTCGGCCCGTTTGGGCCCTAGCATTCCGCATTTCATTTTCACCGACCGGATATTTTAAAATGTTTGACGCTCGCGAAAAGATCGCCCTGTTCATCGATGGCGCAAATCTCTACGCCACCGCCAAGTCCCTCGCCTTCGACATCGATTACAAGAAGCTGCTCGGCGAATTCCAGAGCAAGGGCTACCTGATGCGCGCCTATTATTATACGGCGCTGTCGGAGGACCAGGAATATTCGTCGATCCGGCCGCTGATCGACTGGCTCGACTATAACGGCTACACAGTCGTCACCAAGCCGACGAAGGAGTTCTTCGACGCCGCCGGCCGCCGCAAGGTCAAGGGCAACATGGATATCGAACTGGCCGTCCATGTCATGGAAGTGGCCGAATATGTCGACCATGTCGTGCTGTTCTCCGGCGACGGCGATTTCCGCTCGCTGGTCGAGGCGGTGCAGCGCAAGGGCCGCAAGGTTTCGGTCGTTTCGACGCTGGCCACCCAACCGCCGATGATCGCCGACGAACTGCGCCGGCAGGCGGACCATTTCATCGACCTCGTCACCCTGCAGAACCGCATCGGCCGCGACCCGGCCGAGCGCGCCCATCGCAGCGTCGAGCGCCAGCAGGTCAGCGGCGGCTTCGACGACGGCTTCGAGGACGAGATCTGAGCCGGACCGTGCCGCTCTCCGCAGCCGATCCCGGGCGCGATTGCCCGCTGTGCCCGCGCCTCGTCGCCTTCCGCGAGGAATGGCGATCGAAGGAGCCGGGCTGGAACAACGCGCCCGTCCCCTCCTTCGGCGTCGACGACGGCCGGCTGCTGATCGTAGGCCTGGCGCCGGGGCTTCGCGGCGCCAACCGGACCGGCCGGCCCTTCACCGGCGACTATGCCGGCGACCTGCTCTACCAGACCATGCTCGACTTCGGCTTCGCGCGCGGCGTCTTCGAGGCGCGGCCGGACGACAGCCTGACACCGATCGACACGGCGATCACCAACGCCGTCCGCTGCGTGCCGCCGGAGAACAAGCCGACCACGGGCGAGATCGGCGCCTGCCGCCCCTTCCTGACCGCGACGGTGGCGGCGATGCCCCGGCTGCGCGCCGTCATCGCCCTCGGCAAGATCGCGCATGACAGCGTCGTCGTTGCCCTCGGCGAACGCATGTCGCGCCATAAATTTGGGCATCGCGCGCGGCATAACATCGGCGAACTTAGTATTTTCGACAGCTACCACTGCTCGCGCTACAACACGAACACCGGCGTCCTCACGCCGGAGATGTTCCGGGACGTCTTCTCCGACGTACGCGAATTCCTCGATTCCGACGCGCGCTGACGCAACCGACGCTTAGTCCTCCGCCCCATAGATCGCGCCCACCCGGCAACGGACGGCACGGGCCTGACCTGCAAATGCGCGCCCCTTCCCTGTCGGAAATCCAAGCTTTCTGACGTTTCGGCTCGACCCATCGCCGGCGTGCCTGGCGACGCAATCCGGCGTCGGCGCCCGCCGAAGCTTGTCCGAAGCGGCGCCTCACCACCCTTGCGTGTCCGATCATTCGCAAGCCGGCTCTTATTCACACCCCGGCCGAAGCCGGGTTCCGCACGGGCCTCCGGGGCTTTCCAACCTCCCCAAACGCCCCTTGTCGCAAATTAGCAACTCAAGCTTACAATCATGACTCCATATCGGAGATCTGGCTGTTTTTGAGTTACGTGAATCATCTGCATCGGTAAGTTCAACTCACTTTCGACGAGTGATTTGGAGAAAGTCCTGTCCGTTTCCCATGGGGGGTCGCGGACAGCTCATTGGCTGGGGGAACGAGGCCCGGAAACGCCCGTTCGGCGCGCTGGCGACAGTGTGGACCGAGGGCAGGCTGGCGCCTTCCGATCCCCTGACAACTAGAGGTCAGGTTATGAACTTTAAGTCCCTTCTGCTCGGCTCGGCCGCAGCAATCGTGCTCGCCGGCGGCGCCCAGGCTGCCGATCTGACGATCGCCGAGCCGGTCGACTACGTGAAGGTCTGCGACGCGTTCGGCGCAGGCTTCTTCTACTCCCCCGGCACCGACACCTGCATCAAGGTCGGCGGCTACGTCGAGTTCGGCACCTCGTTCGGCGGCGGCGACTTCGGTGGCCTGAACAGCTCGAACAACAACTGGGGCAACTTCTACACCGAAGTCTCGATCCAGCTGACGGCTTCGTCGGTCACCGAATACGGTAACCTGACCGGCTTCATCGACATGCGCGCCAAGACGGCCAACAAGGGCGGCGAGACGGGCACGTTCTCCGACCTGGTCAACGAGTCGACCAACTCGGCTTACGTCGACAGCGCCTACCTCGAGCTGGGCCCGATCAAGGCTGGTTACTTCACCTCGCTGTTCGACTTCGGCCGCGGCTATGACGACACCGGCATGTTCGGTTCGGATTCGACCACCGACCACATCCAGCTGACCTACGCCGTCAACGGCTTCGGCCTGGCCCTGTCGATCGAAGACCAGCGTGATCGCGGCGCCTACGGCAACGCCATCATCAACGGCGTCGACGCCGGCAACGAGAACATCCCGGACATCATCGCAGCCCTGACCTATACCTCGGGCATCTTCAGCGCGAAGGTCGCCGGCGCCTACACGAACTCGGCGATCGACTACATCACGCTCGAGGGCCAGGACGGCTGGGCGATCGGCGGCGGTCTCGAGATCGCTCTCGACAGCTTCTCGGCAGGCGACCGCTTCTTCGTGTCGGCAGCCTACGGCGACAACGCCAACTCGTTCACCGGCATCTCCGGCGGCACCTCGGTCGCTGGCGCCATCGGCGACTTCGACAACAGCTTCGCATCCGGCACCGGCTCGAGCTGGAGCGCGCTGGCTTCGTACAAGCACGTCTGGACCCCGCAGCTGTGGTCGTCGCTCTCGGGCGGCTACGCGAGCTTCGACGGCTCCGACAGCCTGAACGACGTGTCGCTCGACGCATGGCGCGTTGGCTTCAACACCGCCTACACCCCGGTCAAGGGCCTCGACCTGGTCGCCGACGTCTTCTACACGGACGTCGACGTCAAGGACGCTGGCGTGAGCAATTCGGGCGACTCCTGGACTGCCAACCTGTTCCTGCAGCGCCACTGGTAATCCCAGGACGCCTCGGCGATTTCGTGTCCGGCGGGGTCTGTCCGCCGGACACACGAAAGCCCCGCTTCGGCGGGGCTTTTTGTTGGCCGCATCGCGGCTCCCGCGCCAGCGGACAAGAGGCCGACGACAAAAAGCCCGACCGCAGGGCGGCCGGGCTTTCGAATGTTCAGTCCGATGAGGGAAAGAGGGCTTCAGCCCTTGTCGCGCATCAGGCGGCCCTTCTCGCGGGTCCAGTCGCGTGCCTTCTCGCTCTGGCGCTTGTCGTGCAGCTTCTTGCCGCGCGCGAGCGCGATCTCGACCTTCGCCCGCCCCTTCTCGTTGAAGTAGATCTTGAGCGGCACGACGGTCATGCCCTCGCGCTGCACGGCCTGCGCCAGCCGTGCGATCTCCTTCTTGTGCAGCAACAGCTTTCGCGGCCGCCGGGTCTCGTGGTTGAACCGGTTCGCCTCGAGATATTCGGGGATATAGGCGTTGAACAGCCAGACCTCGCCGCCCTTCTCGGCCGCATAGGATTCACCGATCGTGCTGCGCCCGCCGCGCAGCGACTTGATCTCCGTGCCGGTCAACTGGATGCCGGCCTCGTAGGTCTGGCCGATCTCGTAGTCGAAACGGGCGCGACGGTTGTCGGCGGCGAGCCGGTAGCGCGGATCGCCCGTGCCGCTGCTCATGGATTCAGTCCCTTAGTTGACCAGCCCCGCATGCGCCATCGCGCTGCGGATGATCGTCTTGGTCGATTCGGTAATGCCGACGAGCGGCAGGCGAACGCGATCCTCCATGCGGCCGAGCAGCGACAGCGCATACTTGACGCCGGTCGGGTTCGGCTCGACGAAGATGGCGCTGTGCAGCGGCATCAGGCGGTCCTGGTAGGCGAGCGCCTTGGCGAAGTCGCCGGCCATGCAGGCTTCCTGGAATTCGGCGCAGAGGCGCGGCGCGACATTCGACGCGACCGAGATGCAGCCATGGCCCCCATGCGCCATAAAGCCGAGCGCCGTGCCGTCCTCGCCCGAAAGCTGCAGGAAGTCCGGGCCCATGGCATGGCGCTGCAGGCTGACGCGGTCGAGCTTGGCCGTCGCATCCTTGACGCCGACGATGTTCTTCAATTCGAACAGCCGCGCCATCGTCTCCACCGACATGTCGATGATCGAGCGCGGCGGGATGTTGTAGATGATGATCGGAATGCCGATGGCGTCATTGATCGCCTTGTAGTGCTGGTACAAGCCTTCCTGGTTGGGCTTGTTGTAGTAGGGCGTGACGACGAGCACGGCGTCCGCGCCGGCCTTCTCGGCGTGGCGGGCAAGGTCGATCGCCTCGGCGGTGTTGTTGGAACCGGCGCCGGCGATCACCGGCACGCGCCCGGCGGCGACCTCGATGGTCACCTCAACGACACGCTTGTGCTCGGCATGCGAAAGGGTCGGGCTCTCGCCGGTCGTGCCGACCGGAACGAGGCCGTGCGTGCCCTCGGCGATCTGCCAGTCGATGAAGGAACGCAACGCATCCTCGTCGACCGAGTCCTCCCGCATGGGGGTGACCATGGCCGTGATCGAACCCTTGAACATCGCGCGCTTCCACCTTTTGCCGTCAATTGGCCGAAATCCGCGCCGAATATGCTCGATGGCGGCCTCGTCCAACATGTTCCGTTTTGCCGTAGCTTGGGCGGCGAACATAATCGTTGCCCATGAGCAGGGCAAGAACCCGAACAGCGGTCCGGGCCTGCGTCAAGCCTTTGTTCACCATGGCGACCGTAAGGTCGAAATTGACGAAACGGGCGCCGCGCAAGGACGCCATTCATCGAGACGAAACTTGCCGGCCCGGATGCCTCCTGCAGGCGGGCGTGTAAAGACAACGAGTGAGGAAGACATGGTCAGGAAAGCGGATCGCAGCTTGCAGCGTCGCATCGGAATGCTGACGCAGGTGGCAGCATGCGCCCTGATCAGTCTCGGGATCATGGGCGACGCGCTCGCCCAGTCGGTCCCGGTTCCGCGCTCCAATCCAAGCCGCGATGCCGCCACCGACGACATCACGACGGCAGCCATCACCCCGGTCGCCAAGCCCTCCCGCCCCTCGAAGGCGGGCGTCGCCTCGCCGGCGAACGACCTCGTCGAGAGCTTTTCTCCCAACCAGCTAGGCCTCGAGGCCGCGCTGAAGCTGATCGACAGCGGCCAGATCGGCAAGGCGCAGGCGCTGGCCCGCATGATGCCCGACCGCACCAACCAGAGCATCGTCTCCTGGCTGGTGGCGCAGAGCGGCAGCCCTGACGTCTCTGTCTCGCAGATCACCCAGGTGACGATGGAGCTGCCGGACTGGCCGGGCCAGGCGCTGCTGCGCCGGCGCGCCGAGCAGGCGCTGCTGCGGATGAAGGCTGACCCCGCAACCGTCATCGCGGCCTTCGGCGGCACACAGCCGGGTTCGGACGAAGGCCTGCTGCTGCTGGCGCGCGCCTATGTGAAAGCGGGCCGCACCGCCGACGCCGCTGCCCTCGTCCGCCCGAAATGGCGCAAGGATTCCTTCTCGCAGAGCACGGAAGCGACGTTGCTCTCCGAGTTCGGCTCGCTGCTTACGACGGCCGATCACAAGGCGAGGATGGACAAGTTCCTCTACGATAACGATGCCGACGAGGGCCTCGCCGTCTCCAAGCTCCTGGATGGCGATCAGCGCCAGCTGGCCGCTGCCCGCGCCGCCGTCATCCGCAAGTCGAAGAATGCCGGCGACCTGCTGGCGAAAGTCCCCGCCCGCCTCAAGAAGGATCCGGGCTACATCTATTCGAAGGTCCAGTACCTGCGCCGCGGCGAGAACTACAAGGAAGCCGCGGCCCTGATGCTGACCGCGCCGCGCGACGGCGCCGCGCTCGTCGATCCCGACGCGTGGTGGATCGAGCGCCGGGTGCTCTCGCGCGAATTGCTCGACCTCGGCAACGCCAAGCTCGCCTACAAGCTGGCGGCCGAGCACGCGGCGGAATCGAGCACCAACCAGGCCGACGCCGAATTCCACGCTGGCTGGTACGCGCTCCGCTTCCTGAACAATCCCGCCGTCGCCCGCCGCCATTTCCAGGCGATCCAGCAGGCGTCGACCATGCCGCTCAGCCAGTCGCGCGCCGAATACTGGCTCGGCCGCACGGCCGAGGCGCTCGGCGAACGGGGCGAGGCGCAGGCGCAGTACCGTCTTGCCGCCGCCTATCCGACCACCTTCTACGGCCAGCTCGCCTCGGCGAAGCTCGGCATGAAGCAGCTGGTCCTGTCGTCGCCGCCGGCCTCCGACAGCGCGACACGCCAGCGCTTCAACAGCCGCCCGATGGTGCAGGCGGCCCAGCGCCTGGCCGCGGCCGGCTATCCGGATCGCGCCCGCCTGTTCTATGTCCGCCTGGCGGAGACGCTGACCAACCCGACCGAGGTAGCGCTCCTCGCCCAGATGGCCGAGAAGCGCGGCGATCACCAGCTGGCGCTGCAGGTCGGCAAGAAGGCCTATACGCGCGGCCTGCCGGTCGAAACGCTCGCTTTCCCGACCGCCGCCATCCCTCGGACGGTCAAGACGACGAGCATCGAGAAATCGATCGTCTACGCGATCGCCCGCCAGGAGAGCGCCTTCAATCCGGGCGCGGTCAGCCATGCCGGCGCGCGGGGCCTGCTCCAACTGATGCCGGCAACGGCGAAGGTAGTCGCCAAGGCGGCCGGCCTGCCCTATTCGCTCGACCGCCTGACCAGCGACGCCGGCTACAACGCCACCATCGGCGCGGCGCACCTGGCCGAACTCGTCGGCGGCTTCAACGGCTCCTACATCATGTCGTTCGCCGCCTATAACGCGGGCCGCAGCCGCGTGACGCAATGGACCCGGCAATATGGCGACCCGCGCGACCCGAGCGTCGACGCGGTCGACTGGATCGAGCGGATCCCGTTCTCCGAGACCCGCAACTACGTCATGCGCTGCATGGAGAACCTGCAGGTCTATCGCGCCCGGCTGGGCGAACCGGCCCTCGTCATCAATCGCGACCTCAATCGCGGCGGCCGCGGCTAAACCTACGCCGCATTCCTGACACTGCAGGCGCCTGGCCCGTCGAACTGGCGGGCCGGTGCCCGCACGCCTTCAAGCCGCCTACGAAGCCCCCGCAGACACGCGGGCAGGCCGAAGGGGCTCTAGGATTCGGCGCCCTCTTCAGGAGCGATTGTACCGGCCTCAGGCGCCGGCGTGGATGCCTCGTCCGCCTTGACCTGCCGGCTCCCAGGCGCCCGCCTCGGCCTGCGGGCCGGAGATTTCTTGCGACGCAGCGGCGCGTCGCCGCCTTCTGTCCGCTTCGCCTTGCTCGTGGACTTGCCCTTGGCCTTGGCAGGCGCCTTGACCGGCACCTCGATCGGCAGGTCCGAGCCGGCGAAATGAACCGCCTGGCCGACCCAGTCCTTGGCGGCGGGCCCATCGCCCGCGCCGAGATAGGCGGCGATCCAGGCAAGCTCCTGCGGCGTCCAGGAAGCAATCTGGCTGAAATGGAAGACACCGACCTGCCCGAGCTTCGCGGCATGGCGCTTGGTGACGCCGCGGATCAGGAAAAGCGGGTCGGCCCGGCCATTGCGCGGCGCGTACAGGGGGATCGGACGGAAACCGGCCGCATCGGCGCGCGCGATGGCCTCGGCCTGGTTCGGCGATGCGGCGGCCTCGGCCCGCGTCGGCTCAAGCCTAGCCGGCGCCGGCGCGTGAAGGACGGAAGGCAGCATGATCGGATCGATTTCGGCCACTTCGGCGCGCGGGGTCTCGTTCCGATAGGGCGCCGGTTCGTCGAGATCAATCAGGACGTGGCCGAAATCGGGCGGCGGCACGGGAACCGTCTGCGGCAGGACCACGGGCACCGCGCCTCGCCAGGGCAGCAGCCGCCATTCGAGCCAGCGGATGACGCGGTCGATGCCGCGGATCAGCCGCGCCTGCGGCCGGCCGAGCGCGGTCAGCGAAATGGCGCGCTGGGCGATCGAGCCGGCGAGCGCGCCGAGCACGAAGCAGGCCGCCAGCGTGAGCCAGACTTCGGCCGCGTGGAGGATCATGAGCCCGCCTCCCCCTCGCCGGCCGTGTCCGGCGAACGCCGGCGCGCCGAACCCATCGCCCACCAGCCGATCACGAAGCCGAGCAGGCCGGCCGCGACGAGGAAGGGGACGTAATGGACGATCACATAAGCCATTCCCGCCTCCTCACTGCCCGACGATGCCGAATTCGATACGGCGGTTCTGCGCGCGGCCCGACGCCTTCGAATTAGAGGCGATCGGACGGCTGCCGCCATAGCCGACCGGATTGAGGCGCTCGCGGCGAACGCCGTCAGCGACCAGATGGTTGACGACTGCATTGGCGCGCTCGACGCTCAGTGCCTGGTTCTTGCGGGTGCCGCCGGAGGAATCCGTGTGCGCGCCGATCTCGACGGTCGCCACGGGACAACGCTGGATGATGGCGGCGATGCGATCGAGCAGGCCATAGCTGCTCGGCAGGATGCGCGCCGTCGCGCCGTCGAAATCCACCTTCTCACGCTCGCTCTCGGTCCGGAGCGCCGCCTGGCATTCCGAACCCGAAAGCGGCTCTCCGCCGACGGCCACCATCAGCGACGGCGCCAGCTCGAACCCGTCGGGCAGATCCGCGCGCACCGTCGCCTCGATGGCGTTGCGCGCGCCCTCCGAGACCGCGACGCCGGAAAGCGAAAGCTTGCTGTCGACCAGGTCGAAGCGCCCCCCCTGTAACCGGCTGATCGCCTGCAGCGCCGTATCGACCGCGTCGACGAAACCGTCCGGCGCGCCGCCGGCGAGCAGCAGGCGCAGCTCGATCCGGTCCGGGCCGAATTTCGGCCGCGCCGCCGCGATGATCTTCTGCACCACCTCGTCGGTCGGGACGTAACCGCTCAGCGTCAGCACCTCCGGCGTGCGCGCCGCCGCGAAAACGAAGGGCGAGACCGCTCCGGGAGACACCGCCTGGCGACGAAGCTCCATGCTGGCCGGCAGCGTCTTCTTCAGCGCCTCGAGCAGGCTGGAATAGGCCGAGGTCGAAATCGCCTCGCCGACGATGTCGTATTTGCGCCCGGTCAGCGCCACCGAGCCCTTCTCGAGCAGGGAGAGTTGCTCGAGCGCGTATTTGAGGGCGCCAATCCAGTCCATCCTGGGGTCGCCATCGGCGATCCGGACATGGTCGGTGATGGCGACATCCGGAAAAAGCCGCGTCGCCGCTCCCATCACGTCGTCATGCGCCTGCAGCGACGGGACATAGCCTGTGAGCACGAGGGCTTCCGGGGTCCGGTCTGCCCGCCAGACATACGGATCCACCCGCGCCGGCAGCAGGTCGACCGAGCCTATACCGACGCCGATCGCCCGCTTGCTGCGGCGCGCCTCGATCTCGGCGAGCGCCATCTCGTAATCGGCGACGGTCTTGGCCTTGCCCTCGATCGAGAGCTTCGATCCGTCAATCGTAACGGTGCCGGCGCTCAGCCGCGCCATCTGGTAGGCGGCGAAGACCGCCGCATAGGAGAAGCCGTCCGGCCCGCCCGAGGCGAGTTGCGTCAGGTCGATCATCGGCACGCCGGGCAGCGCCACCGCCAGCGCGTCGGAAATATCGCGCCGCACCGCGACGGACGGAACGAAGCCGGTCTGCTCGACCGACTTGCCGTCATAGGTGACGGTCCAGGTGAACGACCGGCTGAGCGGCGGCAGAACGCGGACATTGCGGAACTGGCCGCCGCCCGGCGCGCCGCCGGCGATCGCGCGCGCCGCCGACGCGAAGCGGGCATCGTCGGCCGCGGTTCCATCGATCGACAGGTTGTTGCCGGTCAGCGTCACGCTTCCCCCGGCGAGTTCCGCCACGCGGCGGAGCGCGAAATCCGTCAGCACGAGGAAGCCGACCGGCTGGCCGCGCGCCAGCACGAGATCGTCCTCGATGGCGAGTGTCGGCAGTTCGCGGCTCGCGGTCGCGAGCACGGCGATCTTTGCCTCTTCCGAGGGAACGAAACCGCTGATGTGAAGGCGGTCGGGCTCGCGCGTCGCCGACCAGGTGTAGGGCGCCTGCAGCGGGATGATGCCGCTGCCGTCGACGACGCGGGCGACGCCCCAGACGCGCTCGGCCGATTCGACCGCCAGTCGCTGGGCGAGAAGCGTCGGCGAGGTGCCCATGACGGTGACGGTGCGGCCGCTGATCCCTGCCGAGGCCCAGGGCTGGCCGTCGAGCGCGAGCTGCTGGTCGACGCGGGCGCCGATGTCCGATTCGACCTTTCCCGCCGTGCTGACGAGCGCGGAGATCGCCAGGATGGTCACCAGGACGAGGCCGGGGATGAAGCAGAGCCGCCAGGCGCTCATGGTGACGTACCGGCCGCAAAGCGGCAGCGAGCCGCGCGACGCAACCCAGACAACCAGCCAACCAGGGCCCGTTGAACCGAGCTGCGCGTCATAGCTTCTCCTTCCGGCCGCCCAAGCCGACCGCCCCTTGGGCGGTTGGGGCGACAGACGAATGCAGGAGACGATTCAGACCGCATTCGCGATCCCGCCGCAAGCAATCGAACGCCTAATCCCCGGCAAGCTGCCGGGGAATGACGAGGGAGATAGCGTGTGTTGCCGGAATGTCAGCGCCGGGCGGCGGCGCTACTGGACGAACTGGGGATTCTTGCCCATCCAATCCTCGGCCATGGCAAGCGCCGTGCGGCGCTCCGTCTCGGTCGCGACCGAGAAGGCCTGCTCCTGCAGCTTCATGATCCAGGGATCGGTGGTGCCGGAGCGATCGCGGGCAATGGTCAGGAACATGAGCCCGACGACCGGCTGGCGCTTGACGCCGTCGCCCTCGAACAGCATGTGGCCGAGCAGCGCCTGGGCGCCGACATTGCCCTTGTCGGCCGAGAGCTTGGCCCAGCGGGCCGCCTGGCGCGGATCGCGATCGCCGTCCTCGCCGTCATAGTACATGCGGGCGAGGTTGAGCTGGGCGTCCGAGTCGCCGAAATACGAGGCGGCGTAGGAGAACATCTGCCGGGCGCGGCTGAAATCCGGCTGGATCGAAGAATTGGGAATGCCGTCGCGATAGTAGGAACCGAGCGCCACGAAGGCGTTCGACACGAAGCGGGCGGACGGCGCGTCGGGATTGTCGTCGGCATGGGCGTCGGCAATCTCGCTGAACAGCTCGAACGCCTTCATATCGTCCTTGGTCAGGCCGTCGCCTTCGGCATACATGCGCCCGAGCTTCCACTGCGCGACGGCGTGGCCCTTGTCGGCCGCATAAGTCAGCGCCTCGACCGCGGTCGACTTGTCGCCTTGCTTGTAGGCGTTGAAGCCGAAGCGGAACGCCTCGCCCGGCGAGGCGTTGCGGTCCAGCGTCCTGGCGTCGAGCGCCAGCGCCTGCCCCGACCAAGAACCAAGGCCGGCGAGCACGCTGATGCAGAAGAGGGCGGCGCCGCCGAGCGCGTTACACATTCGCATTGTACGCCACACATTCCTGACGCTCGCGCCCACCGGCGGCCGCTTGGCCGCCAGGGTCGTCGAAGCGAAGTTCCCAGCTTGATCCGCGACAGCGCGGAGATTTCGATTTCCCGAAATATGGAATTGGTTTCGGGCGAATCCGAGGCCGATACAGGCGCGTTCTACTATTCGCGCCATCACAGCTACGTGTGCCCTTGAAGACCAACGAGAATTTTTACCGACAATACGCAAGGTTTGTCCTATCCGCCCCCGGATGAAGAGGACGGTCGTTCGACTTTATGGCTGAAAGGCGGCAATTGGGGCCGCTGGCCGTCCCCGCCGGCGGGTTGGTTTCAGACTGTTGCCAGACCGCAACATGGAATCGTGAGGCCCCGGCCAGACTCGCAAAACGCGAATCTTCTCACCACCTTGGCTGCCATCGGCCGAAGCATCGCGGCGAGCCGGTGCCCAGTCGAACAAATGAGGAACACACTCGCGCCGGGTCCCGGGGCGTGGCAAAATTCGATCTTGATTCGCCGCCTCGACCGCGCCATTGAGCGACCTCACAGTTACGGATGACCATGGCAGAGACCGACGACCTTTTCGGATCCGGTGCAACCGCACGAGCGATCAAGCCCGAAGCCGCACCGCGCGAAGCCCCCGCCGCCCGGCGCGCCGCCGCGCCCGCGCCGCCCTCCGAAACCAGCTATTCGGCCGCCGACATCGAGGTTCTCGAAGGACTCGAGCCGGTGCGCCGCCGCCCCGGCATGTATATTGGCGGCACCGACGAGAAGGCGCTGCACCATCTCTTCGCCGAGGTGATCGACAACTCGATGGACGAGGCCGTCGCCGGCCACGCGACCTTCATCGACGTCGAGCTCTCCGCCGATGGCAGCGTCACCGTGACCGACAATGGCCGCGGCATCCCGGTCGACCCGCATCCGAAGTTCAAGGACAAATCCGCGCTCGAAGTCATCATGACGACGCTGCATTCGGGCGGAAAGTTCGACTCGAAGGTATACGAGACCTCGGGCGGCCTGCATGGCGTCGGCATCTCGGTCGTCAACGCGCTGTCGGAATCGCTTGAAGTGGAAGTCGCGCGCGGCAAGCGCCTCTACCGCCAGACCTTCTCGCGCGGCCATGCGACCTCGAAGCTGGAGATGGTCGGCGAGGTCCATAACCGCCGCGGCACCCGCACCCGCTTCAAGCCGGACGAGCAGATCTTCGGCGTCGGCGCGCATTTCCGCCCCGAGCGGATCTTCGCCATGACCCGCTCGAAAGCCTATCTGTTCGGCGGTGTCGAGATCCGGTGGTCCTGCGCGCCGGAGCTGCTCAAGCCGGATGCGGCGACCCCGCCCACGGCGGTGTTCCACTTCCCGGCCGGCCTCAAGGATTTCC
Organism: Kaistia sp. MMO-174; assembly: GCF_037147815.1. Lineage (NCBI taxonomy): Bacteria > Pseudomonadati > Pseudomonadota > Alphaproteobacteria > Hyphomicrobiales > Kaistiaceae > Kaistia > Kaistia sp. MMO-174. The sequence continues at coordinate 826,619 of NZ_JBBCUO010000002.1, forward strand.
TGGCGGCCGAACTCGACAACGAGAAGCTGATCACCAGCCAGATCTTCGCCGGCCGGACCGACAAGGCGAGCGGTCACGGCGCGGCGGAATGGGCGATCGCCTGGTATCCGGGCGACGGCTTCGTCCGCTCCTATTGCAACACCATTCCGACGGCCGAGGGCGGCACGCATGAACAGGGCCTGCGCATGGCCCTGCTGCGCGGCCTGAAGTCCTATGCCGAGTTGACCGGCAACAAGCGCGCCGCCGCGATCACCGCCGAGGACGTGATGACGTCCTGCGCGGCGATGCTCTCGGTGTTCGTGCGCGAGCCGGAATTCGTCGGCCAGACCAAGGACAAGCTCTCCACCGCCGAGGCGACGCGCATCGTCGAGAAGGCGATGGGCGATCCGTTCGACCATTGGCTGACGGCCGCCCCGCAGGAAGCGTCGCGTCTGCTCGACTGGGTGATCGAGCGCGCCGAGGAGCGGCTGCGCCGCCGGCAGGAGAAGGAAGTCAACCGCAAGACGGCGGTGCGCAAGCTGCGCCTGCCCGGCAAACTCGCCGATTGCAGCCAGACCGCCGCGCAGGGCAGCGAGATCTTCATCGTCGAGGGCGATTCCGCAGGCGGCTCCGCCAAGCAGGCACGCAACCGCACCAGCCAGGCCGTGCTGCCGCTGCGCGGCAAGATCCTGAACGTCGCCAATGCCGGCCGCGAGAAGATGGCGCAGAACCAGCAGCTCGCCGACCTGATGCAGGCGCTCGGCGTCGGCGCGCGCAGCCATTACCGCGACGACGACCTGCGCTATGACAAGGTCATCATCATGACCGACGCCGACGTCGACGGCGCGCACATCGCCTCGCTGCTGATCACCTTCTTCTATCGCGAGATGCCGGCCCTGATCGAAAAGGGCCATCTCTACCTCGCTGTGCCGCCGCTCTACCGCATCAGCCAGGGCGGCAAGACGCTCTATGCGCGCGACGACCGGCACAAGGAAGAGTTGCTGGCGACCGAGTTCAAGGCCAAGGGCAAGGTCGAGATCGGCCGTTTCAAGGGCCTCGGCGAGATGCTGCCCGGACAGCTCAAGGAAACGACGATGGAGCCCAGCAAGCGGACGCTGCTTAGGGTCGGCATCGTTGACGGCGAGATCGCGCTTACGCAGGATGTCGTCGAGCAACTGATGGGCAACAAGCCGGAAGAGCGCTTCCGCTTCATCCAGGAGCGCGCGGTCTTCGCCAAGGAACTCGACATCTGAGCGGCCGCGCCGCCGCTCGGCAGATTGACCGGTCGATGGAGCCTGGCTCCATGCCTTGCGATCCCGCCACGGCGGGGGCGCATCCCAGGGAGGTTCTCCGATGATCCGCACGCTTCTCGCCGCCTGCATCCTGACCGCGGCCGCCGTCGCACCGCTACGCGCCGACACGGTCGAGGACAGCATTTCGCAGCTCGCGCCCTCAGTGCAGGACGTGCGCACGGTCGGCGCCTGGGAGAAGGACGGCCACAAGGGCTTCTATCGGGTTGTCGTTCTGCGGAGCGGCCCCGAGCCGACGGCGCGGCTTTTCGTCCAGTGGCTGGAGCGCGGCGCCGACGGCGCCGTCACGGTCGCGCGCAATGTCGACATCAAGGAGATGGCCGACCTCAAACGCAATATCGGCGATTTCGTCATCGAGACGGATGCTGACGGCCTCAGCATCTTCCTGGAGTTGCTGGATCCGGCGGCGAGCGGCGCCAAGGAGAGCTACGAACTCTTCATCGGCGACGACGAGAGCTACCGTTTCGGCCCCGCGAGCAACTAGAAACCGGGCCTCAGCGACGGCAGGATTCGGCCATTCGTCGCGAAACAATTGACAAGTCCATGCAAAAGCTCGTATTTGCGTGCATCTTTCATCGATGGTGACGGGCTTCTTGCCGTCCCGTCGGGCTTTGGGCCCCTTTTCAAAACATGACCTTCTCTACGCTCGGACTGAGCCCCAAAGTGTTGGCTGCCGTTGAGGCAAGCGGATACACCACGCCGACGCCGATCCAGGCCGAAGCCATCCCGCATGTGCTTTCGCGGCGCGACGTCCTGGGCATCGCCCAGACCGGCACGGGCAAGACGGCATCCTTCACGCTGCCGATGATCACGTTGCTGGAGCAGGGCCGCGCCCGTGCGCGCATGCCCCGCACGCTGATCCTCGAGCCGACCCGCGAACTGGCAGCGCAGGTCGAGGAAAACTTCAACAAGTACGGTCAGAACCACAAGCTGAACGTCGCCCTGCTGATCGGCGGCGTTTCGTTCGGCGACCAGGAAAAGAAACTGGATCGCGGCGTCGACGTCCTGATCGCCACCCCCGGCCGCCTGCTCGACCATTGCGAGCGCGGCAAGCTGCTGATGACCGGCGTCGAGATCCTGGTGATCGACGAAGCCGACCGCATGCTGGACATGGGCTTCATCCCCGATATCGAGCGCATCGCCAAGCTGATCCCGTTCACGCGCCAGACGCTGTTCTTCTCGGCCACCATGCCGTCTGAAATCCAGCGCCTCGCCGACACCTTCCTGTCGAACCCGGTCCGCATCGAGGTCGCCAAGCCCGCCACCACGGCCAAGACGGTGACGCAGCGCTTCGTCCACACGGGGCGCGAATCCTTCGACAAGCGCGAGACGCTGCGCGAGCTGATCCGCGGCGCCGTCGACCTCAAGAACGCGATCATCTTCTGCAACCGCAAGCGTGACGTCGCGATCCTCGCCCGCTCGCTCGAGAAGCACGGCTTCTCCGTCGGCGCGCTGCATGGCGACATGGACCAGCGGGCCCGCATGGCGACGCTGGACGCGTTCAAGAACAACCGCCTGACGCTGCTGGTCGCCAGCGACGTCGCGGCGCGCGGCCTCGATATCCCGGATGTCAGCCACGTCTTCAACTACGATATCCCGACCCATGCGGACGACTATGTCCACCGCATCGGCCGCACTGGCCGCGCCGGCCGCTCCGGTGCCGCTTTCACGCTGGTTGCCCCTTCCGACCAGAAGTATCTGGCCGCGATCGAGAAGCTGACCGGCGATGGCGTCGAGTGGATCGGCGAGCCGGCGACGGCAGACGATTCCGCTCCCGCCGCCCGCCGTGGCCGCGGCAGCAAGGGCGACGAGACGTCGCGTGGCGGCGAGCGCAAGCCGCGCGCCCCGCGCTCGGGCCGCAAGCCGGAAAAGGTTGCCGACGAAGCCGCCGAGAGCGCGCCCGTCGCCGCCGAGCCGGTCGAGGCCGAGGTCCGGCAGCCGAAGGCCGAGCCGGCGCCACGCCGCCAGCAGGATGCGCCCCGCCGCGACCGCGACCGCCCTGCCCGCCAGGATCGCCGTGACCGCAACGAGCCGGACGACAAGGTCATCGGCCTCGGCGATCACGTGCCGCAGTTCCTGCTGCGCCCGGTGCGTATCCCGTCCTCTTCCTCGTCCTGATCGGATGCGGATGCCGCAAGCGGCATCCCGCCATGTCGCCGCCTCGAGCGGCATGGCCTGTGCGGAGCGCGCCTATCGGCGCCCCGCCACACCGGCCGATGGCGGCCACCTCTCCCAAACCTGAACAAATCATCGGATCGACGCGCGAGCGCCCGGCCTCCAGGCGCGCGAAAGCGACGCCGCGCGCCCGCCAGGGGCGCAGCCTCAACCGGTCGCGCGTTTTCGCGCGCCGGCGACGGATTGCGAAGAAGCCTAGAGGCGGGGGACGGCCCAGGCGACCATTTCGCCCAGGATCTGGTCCAGTCCGGCATTGAGGCCGGCAACGGCGGCCGGGGCCGAATCCTCGGCGACCGGCACAGAAGCCGTGAACAGCTTCGCCTCGACCACCTTGCCTGTGCGGTCGTTCATGATCTGCGCGAAGATCTCGATCTCGGCGGAGCGGCTCGTCGGCGTCACGTTGAACGCGAAAGTGCGGATATTGGTCAGGAGCTGGTAGTCGATCGACAACCCCTCGCCCGGCCGGCCGATGGCCCGGACGCCCTTCGACTTCTCGAAGGCCTGGATAACGCGGCTCTGCACCAGGCGCGGCAGCGTGTCGGGATACTGCGCGTTCGGATAGTAGGCGACGAGCGACCCGCGCGTGACGACGATGCGCTGGCTCGCCAGCGTCTGCAGCGCGAACGGCTCCGGCACCAGCACCTGCGCCGAAGCGCGGCGCTTGACCGACGGCGCCGACTCCACCCCGGCGAGGTCATAGGTCACCGGCGGCGGCGAGGTCAGCAGCTTGCTGACGCAGCCCGAAAGCAGCGTCGCGGCGAGGATCGCCGATACCAGCCCCACCGGCAGGGATCGACCTACGGAACGCATGGCTTGCCGTGCCCCAGACATCGTCATTTCCGGTTGTAGTCCTGTACGCTCGGATTGCCAAAGATGAAGCGCTGCGGATTGCTCTGGATCGAGTTCAGCGTCCGGTCGAACTGCGTCGTCGTGCGGCGGAGCTGGTCAACCAGGCCATCGACGTTGCGCAGGCCCGGGCCGGTGAAATTCGCGAGGTTGCTGGCGATCTGGCCGGCCTTGCCGGAGAACGCCTCGGCGACCTTGCGGATCGCGGCTGCGGCGGCGGTTGCCTCGGCGAAGAAGTTCTTGCCGTTCGGGTCGGTGACGAGGTCCTGCACCTTGCCGAGGATGCCATCGATGCGGGTCGAGGCGGCGTTCAGCTTCTGCACCATGTCGCGCGTGTTGTTGACGATCAGGTCGATGTCGCCCTGCTTCGCCTTCACGCCGGCGACAAAGTCCTTGGCGTCCGAGACGGTCTTGCCGGCGTCGGCGACAATCTTGTTGACGTCGACGGTGGCGTTCTGGACGCGGCGGGCGACCGTCGCGATGTCGTTGATCGTGCTCTTGACCGCCTCGACCTGGATCGCGGCGATGATCTGCTGCGCGCCATCCAGCGCCTTTTCGAGCTGCTCGGAGATCTGCCGTACATTGCCGATGATCTCGGGGAAGGCGTCCGAGGAGGCGGACAGCTTTTCCGTGACCTTGTCGATGTTGGCGAGCGTGTCGGCGACCTTGGTCGGGTCGATGGCCGAGATGATCTTGTCGGCCTTGCCGACGACGCCGGCCAGGCTTTCCGACAGCGAGCCGATCCGCTTGGAGAGGTCGCCGAAATTGTTCATGAACTCCTTCACGCCCTCGGAGTTCTGGGCGAGCGCGTCGGTGAAGGTCTGCACGTTCTTGACCGAGGTCGTCAGCGACGGCTCGGCGGTATTGATGAAACCGTTCACCCGGTCGACCGCCTGGTTGACCTTGGTGACCAGGTCCTGGGCGCTCGAGATCAGGTCCTGCAGGCCCGATCCCTGCGCCAGCAGCGTCGGAATCCCGGGCTGGTCGAGCAGGTTCGGCAGGTTGCCCGAGCCACCCTTGAGCTCGATATAGGCGAGGCCCGTCAGGCCCTGGATGCCCAGCGACGCCTTGGTGTCGGCCTTGATCGGCTGGTTCGGGTCGACCGAAACCATCGCCTCGACCTGGTTCGGGTTCTCGGCATTGATCCGGAGCGTGTTCACCTCGCCGACCTTGATGCCGTTGAACAGCACCTGGCTGCCCGAGGCGAGGCCGGCGACGGAACCCGGTATGAGGATGCGCAGCGGCTTGCGGATGCCGCTCTCGTCATAGCGCGCCAGCCAGTAGATGAAGACGAAACAGGCGACGATCACGCCCAGCGTGAACAGTCCGATCGTCGCATAGTTGGCGCGCGTTTCCATTAAGCTTCGTTCTCCACGCGACGCGCCCGCACGCCACGGAAATACTTCTGAACCCAGGGATCGTCGAAATCCAGCATATCCTGCATGGTTCCCTCGACCAGAACATGACGATTGCCCAATACCGCGATTCGGTCGCAGACCGTATGCAGGCTGTCGAGATCATGCGTCACCATGAACACGGTCAGCCCCAGAGTATCGCGCAACGTGGCAATCAGTTGATCGAATTCGTCGGCGCCGATCGGATCGAGGCCGGAAGTCGGCTCGTCGAGGAAGACGATGTCGGGATCGAGCGCGAGCGCGCGCGCCAGGCTGGCGCGCTTGATCATGCCGCCCGAAAGCTCGGACGGCATGCGGTCGGCCGCCTCCGGCGCGAGGCCGACCAGGTCGATCTTGACCCGGGCGAGTTCAGTCATCAGGCGCGGCGACAGCTTCAGATGCTCGCGCATCGGAAATTCGATGTTCTGCAGCACGGTCAGCGACGAGAACAGCGCCCCCTGCTGGAACAGCACGCCGAGCCGCCGGTCGATCGAGGCGCGGGTGTCGGAATCGGCGTCGTCATAGTCGGTGCCGAGGATCTCGACGGAGCCGGCGCGCTTCGCCTGCAGGCCGAGGATCGTCCGCAGCAACACCGACTTGCCGGTGCCCGAGGCGCCGACGACGCCGAGGATCTCGCCGCGATAGACGTCGATATCCAGGTTCTCGAGAATCAGCCGGTCGCCGAAGCCGACGGTTATGCCCCGCCCGCTGATGACGGCTTCCTTCTGGCTGCCATGGTCGTTCAAGGCCTGCACCATGTCAGTAGTTCACCGCGGCGAAGTAGAGTGCGAACAGGCCGTCGACCAGTATGACCGTGAAGATCGACTTCACCACGGCCGCCGTCGTGTGCTGGCCGAGCGAGGCGGCGCTGCCGCGCACGCTCAGTCCCTCGGAAGCGGCGATGATGCCGATGATCAGCGCCATGAACGGCGCCTTGATCAGGCCGACGAACAGCGTGTTGAGCGCCACGGCATCGCGGACGCGATCGATGAAGGCTTCCGGCGCCAGCCCGATATAGGCCCAGCTCACCAGCCCCGCGCCGAACAGCGCCGCCATATCGGCGAGGAAGACCAGCAGCGGCAGGACGATCACGAGCGCCACGATGCGCGGCATGATCAGAACTTCGACCGGATCGACGCCGATGACGTTCAGCGCGTCGATCTCCTCACGCATCTTCATCGAGCCGATTTCGGCCGTGATGGCGCTGCCCGAGCGGCCGGCGATCATGATCGCGGTCAGGAGCACGCCGATTTCGCGCAGGACCAGGATGCCGACGAGGTCGACGGCGTAGATCTCGGCGCCGAAGGCGCGAAGCTGGAAGGCGCTCTGCTGCGCGATGATCGCGCCGATCAGGAGCGACATCAGCGCGATGATCGGCACGGCGCGCAGGCCGGTGCGATCGATATGGAAGACGATCGAGGTGAGGCGGAACCGCGCCGGGTCGGCCACCGCGCGGACAAGGCCGCGCGTGACGCCGCCCAGGATGTTGAGGCCCGCGAGGAAGTCCTGCCAGGAGAAGTACATCGTCCGGCCGATCGCCTCGACCAGCTCCTGCGCGACACCGATTTCCGGCGGCGGCGGCGGGACTTCGCGCTCGGTCGGATTGAGCGCCTCCAGCAGGCGCTGCGCATTCTCGGAAGCGCCTTCGACAGAAACGCTGCTCTGCTTGGCGCTCAAGCCGCGCTGCAGGCGCGTCAGCAACCAGGCGCCGGCCGTGTCGATATGGTCGATGCCGGAAAGATCGAGGACGGCAGCGCCGGACACGTCGGCGATGGCCTTGTCGATCGACGGCTCGAGGTCGCCCACGGTGCGCACGGTCCAAGGGCCGACGGCCCGCAAGCGGGTCCCACCGTCGACATCCGAGAAGTCCAGTTGCGCCGCTGTTGCCGTTGCCACGACCGCTCCGCGTTCGAAGCTGCATTCCGGAAGCGGAGCACGGGAGCGGCCCTTGTGGCGCCGCCGGGCGCCTCCTAAGCTCCCTCACCTCGAAGGTGATCGCACGAGCGACGAAGCTCGGGCAAGCCCTTGGCCGGAAAGGATGACGGGATGGAGATCGCAACACCCTACCTGTTGTTTTTGGGTGACGTTCCGGACGCCCTGGCGGCGAAGACGGCGCTCGGAATCGTCGACTGGCGGCCGGAATGGTGCCTCGGCCAGTTGCGACTCGCCGGCTGCAAGGCCGATGCGAAAATCCCCGACATGACGGTCGCCGAAGCGAAGGCCGCCGGCGTGCGCACGATGATCGTCGGCGCCGTCAATGCCGGGGGCGTGCTGCCTGAGCATTGGATCGCGTCGATCGTCGAGGCCCTCGACGCCGGCTTCGACGTCGCCTCCGGCCTCCATTCGCGGCTTGGCGACCAGCCGGCGATTCGCGCCGCGGCCCAGCGTTCGGGCGGCAAGCTGCACGACGTCCGCCATTCGACCCAGCGCTTCGCCACCGGCAAGGGCACGAAGCGCGACGGGCTGCGCCTGCTCACCGTCGGCACGGATTGCTCGGTCGGCAAGAAATACACCGCCCTCGCCCTGGAACGCGGCATGCGCGCCGCCGGCTTCGACGCCGATTTCCGCGCCACCGGCCAGACCGGCGTGTTCATCTCCGGCCGCGGGGTCGCGATCGACGCCGTCGTCGCCGATTTCATCTCCGGCGCCGTCGAATGGCTGTCGCCGGCGGCCGATGCCGGCCACTGGGACCTGATCGAGGGACAGGGTTCGCTGTTTCACCCCTCCTTCGCCGGGGTGACGCTGGGTCTGCTGCATGGCGCCCAGCCGGACGCCTTCGTCGTCTGCCACGAGCCGACGCGCACCACGATGCGCGGCGTCGCCCATCCGCTGCCGACGATCCGCGAGGTGATCGACCTCACCGTCGCCTGCGGCCGGCTCACAAACCCGGCGATCCGCTGCGTCGGCATCGCCATCAACACGGAGGCGCTCGACGACGAGGCCGCCCGCAAAGCGCTGGATGCAGCGGCGGCGGAACATGGCATTCCCGCCGTCGACCCGATCCGCACCGGCGTGCAGCCGATCGTCGACCGCATCGCGCAGGACTTCCCGAGACCATGACCTTCCCCTTCTCCGTCGAAGTCGAGAGCTGGCCGATCGCCGGCAGCTTCGTCATCTCGCGCGGCGCCCGCACCGAGGCCCATGTCGTCGTCGTCACGCTCGGCGATGGGCAGGCTACCGGGCGCGGCGAGTGCGTTCCCTATGCGCGCTATGGCGAGACCATCGACGGAGTCGTCGGCAGCATCCGTACGGCGCTCGACGGTTTCTCCGCCCCGCCGGACCGCGAGGCGCTGCGCGCAGCGATGCCGCCGGGCGCCGCCCGAAACGCCGTCGATTGCGCGCTCTGGGATCTCGAGGCGAAGACGAGCGGCGTCCCGGTCTCGGCAAGGCTCGGGCTCACCGCGCCGCGCGCGCTGGTCACCGCCTACACGCTCAGCCTCGGAACGCCCGACAGCATGGAAGAGGCGGCGCGGATCGCCGCCCACCGCCCTCTCCTCAAGGTGAAGCTCGGCGGCGACGGCGACCGCGAGCGGATCGCCGCCGTGCGGCGCGGCGCGCCGGAGAGCCGGATCATCGTCGACGCCAACGAAGCGTGGTCGCCGGAAAACTTCGACGCCAACATGGGCGCCTGCGTGGCGGCCGGTGTCGAATTGATCGAACAACCGCTGCCGGCCGGCGGCGACGAACTGCTGCACCATGCCGACCGCCCGGTGCCGGTCTGCGCCGACGAGAGCCTGCATGTCGCCGACGATCTCGGCCGCCTCGCCGGCAGCTATGACGCGATCAACATCAAGCTCGACAAGACCGGTGGCCTGACCGAGGCGCTGCGCCTTCGCGCCGCCGCCGAAACGCATGGCTTCGCGCTGATGGTCGGCTGCATGGTCGGCACGTCGCTCGCCATGGCGCCGGCGGTGCTGCTCGCTCAGGACGCCGCCTTCGTCGACCTGGACGGGCCGCTGCTTCTGGCGCGCGACCGTTCGCCGGGCCTCGTCTACGAGGGAAGCCTCGTCAGCCCGCCCGCTCCGGCGCTGTGGGGCTGACCCGACGCCCCTTCGGCAGCATCAGAACCACCACGGCGACCACGCCGGCGATCGTCATCACGGGGAAAGCCGCTGCGCCCAGATGGCCGTAGAGCGGCCCCGCCAGCAGCGTGGCGAGCGCCAGCGCCAGGCCGGAGCCGGTCTGCCAGATGCCCTGCGCCGAGGCCGTCATCTCCTCCGGCACGTCGCGCGCGACCGCGAGTTGCATGCCGGCATAAACGGCGGCGAAAGTCAGCGCGTGCAGCATCTGCAGCGCCAGCGAGGTCCAGAGATTGGTCGCCAGCGGGAACAGCGACCACCGCACGATCGCGGCGATGGCGCCGAACAGAATCAGCCGCTCGGGCGCTACCTTGCGCAGCGCCCGGCCGGAAATCGCGAACATGCCGATCTCGGCGACGACGCCGGAGGCCCAGAGCAGGCCGATCTCGCCGCCCGTGAAGCCGAGCTTCTCCCAGTGGATCGTGCCGAAACTGTAGAAGACGGCGTGGGTCGCGGTGATCAGGGAGGCCGAGATGATGACGACAAGGAAGCTGCGGCTGGTCAGGATCGAACGCGCCGAGACGACCTCCGGCTTCGCAGCGTCGTCGGCCGCCCGGATCTCGGGCGGCGTGACCGGCAGCAGGAAGGCGGAAAGCGTCGCGACGACATAGCTGCCGATCAGCAGCGGCGAAAGCACGCCGTTGCCGAAATGGCCGATGATGACGCCGCCGACCAGGCTGACGACGATGAAGCTGATCGAGCCCCAGACCCGCATCTTGCCGTAGTCTAGCCCGAAGCGGCGCACGCCGGTCAGCGCCAGGGCGTCGATCGCCGGCATGGTCATGCCGAGCGTCGCGGTCGCCAGGCCGGTCAGGATCAGGATCGGCCAATAGCCGCTGACGAGCGTCGCCGGGATGAACAGCAGCAGTCCGAGCAACGCGAACAGGATGATGGCGAAGCGGCGATTCGGCGCGCGGTCGGCGAAGGCGCTGCCAAGCGGCATGAACACGAGGCGCGCCGCGAGCGGAAACGCCAGGCAGACGCCGATCTGCTCCGGCGTCAGGCCGCGCAGGTGGAGCCAGACCGGAAAGAACGGCGTCACCAGGCCGCCGACGACGAAGAAGCCCGTGTAGAAGAGCGAGATGCGGGGGCCGAAATGGCGCGGCGCGGCAACCATGGATGCCTGTGGAGCTGAAAACCGCAGCAGGGGTTCGCGGCGGAAGATTGGGGGAGCGCGACCGGGGCGCCGGCGGACCGGCGCCTACCGGCGCGGGAGAGTGCCTATCACGCCGCGAGCGCGCGCTCCAGAACCACCGGATCGATATTGCCGCCGGAAAGCAGGATCACCACCGTCTTTCCGCGCGCGTCGATCCGCCCCGAGAGAAGGCCTGCCAGCGCCACCGCCCCACCCGGCTCGACCACGAGCTTCAGCGTGCGGAAGGCAAACGCCACGGCGGCCAGCGCCTCGGCGTCAGAGACGGCGATCGCATGCGCGCCGGTGGCGCTGTTGATGGCGAAGCCGATCGCCCCCGGCTGCGGCGCCATCAGCGCGTCGCAGACCGAGCCGTCGGTGCGCGGATTGCGCTGGATCGCGCCCGCCGCGAGCGAGCGACCATAGTCGTCGAAGCCCTCCGGCTCGGCGAGATAGACTTCCGTTTCCGGGCTCTCGACGGAAATGGCGAGGCCGATGCCGGCCGACATGCCGCCGCCGCCGCAGGGAACCATGACGATATCGGCATGTTCGCCGCGCTTGGCGAGGTCCTCGGCGATCTCCAACCCGATCGTGCCCTGCCCCGCGATGACGCGGCCGTCATTATAGGGGTGGATCAGCTCCGCGCCGGTGTCGGCGACGATCGAGGCGGTCATCGCGTCGCGGTCGTCGGTGGCGCGGTTGTATTCGACGATCGAGGCGCCGCGCCGGCGCGTGCCGTCGCGCTTCGCCGCCGGCGCGTCGGCCGGCATGACGATGGTGGCCGGCACGCGGAACAGCCGCGCCGCCTCGGCGAGCCCCTGCGCATGGTTGCCGGAGGAAGAGGCGACGACGCCATGCGAACGCTCCTGATCGCTCAGCGAGGCGATGGCATTGAAGGCGCCGCGGAACTTGAACGAGCCGGTGCGCTGCAAATTCTCGCATTTGAGGAAGACGCGACCGCCGGTGATCTCGTCGAGCGCGGCGTTCGAAAGAAGCGGCGTGCGGACGGCTTCGGCGGCGATGCGCTTCGCTGCCATGCGGATATCGTCGATGGTGGGTGTCATGACTCTGCCAACGGCCGGGGAGGACCAGGAGAGGTTACACGAAAGCGCGGCCGGTGCAGCTTTTTTGCGCGGCGATGACGTTATCGAGGAACTGCCGCGTCGCCGCCTGCCAGGAATGGCGCAGCGCCACGCTGCGGCAGTGGTCGCGCGGGATGTCGAGCGCCGCCAGCGCCGCCTTGCGCAGGTCCTCGTCGAGCACCCCCGCCCCCGTGCCGCCGACCACGTCGCGCGGCCCGGCGACCGGAAAGGCCGCCACCGGCAGGCCGGAGGCCATCGCCTCCAGCATGACGACGCCGAACGTGTCGGTCCGGCTCGGGAAGACGAAGCAGTCCGACGCCGCATAGACATCGGCCAGCGCCTCGCCGACCTTGGCGCCGAGGAAGGCGACTTCCGGATGGGCCCGCTTCAGCGCCTCGAGCGCCGGGCCGTCGCCGACGACCACCTTGCTGCCCGGCAGGTCGAGATCGAGGAAGGCGCCGATGTTCTTCTCGACGGCGACACGGCCGACATAGAGGAAGATCGGCCCCGGCAGGTCCAGCAGTTGGCGGCGGCGGGCGGGATCGAACAATTCGGCGTCGACACCGCGCGACCATCGCATCAGATGGGTGAATCCCCGCCCTGCCAGTTCCTCCTGCAGCGAGGCGGTCGCAACCATGCATCCGGCGCCGGAATTGTGGAAGGCGCGCAGCGCAGCATAGGTCCAGTCGACCGGCACCGGCAGACGGGCGGCGAGATATTCGGGGAAGCGGGTGTGGTAGCTGGTCGTGAAGATGCGGCCGCGCTTGCGGCACCAGCGACGCACGGCATATCCGATCGGCCCTTCGGTGGCGATGTGGACATGGTCGGGCGCCGCTTCATCCAGCCGCCGGCCGATCGCGCCCGGCGCCGCGATGGTCAGGCGGATCTCGGGATAGGTCGGGCACGGAACGGTGCGATAGCCTTCCGGCGTCAGCATGATCGCCTCGGCGCCGAACTCCGGCAGATGGCGCGACAACCGCTCCAGCGTGCGCACGACCCCGTTGATCTGCGGATGCCAGGCGTCGCTCGCGATCAGGATTCGGCTCATGCGGCGACCTTGTCGATCTCCGGCTCATCCTCGAACTCCACCGCATATTGGCTGGCAATATCGGCCCAGCGCACCATCTCGATGCGCCCGTCATGATGCTCGACGATCGCCGTGCAGCTTTCGACCCAGTCGCCCGTATTGATGTAGCGGATGCCGAGATCGTCGCGGATGGCGGCGTGGTGGATGTGGCCGCAGACAACGCCGTCGGCGCCGACCCGCTTCGCCTCGGTGATCAGCGCCTGCTCGAAGGCGCCGATGAAGGAAACCGCGTTCTTGACCTTGAGCTTGGCCCAGGCCGACAGCGACCAGTATTCGAAGCCGAGCTTGCGGCGAACCTTGCCGACGACGGTGTTGAGCGCCAGCGCGAGGTTGTAGGCATGGTCGCCGAGGAAGGCGAGCCACTTGGCGTGGCGCACGACCACGTCGAACTGGTCGCCATGCATCACCAGCAGGCGCTTGCCGTCGGCCGTCTCGTGCACAACCCGGTCCATCAGCTCGACGCCGCCCATCTGCAGGCCGAGATAATCGCGCAGGAATTCGTCGTGATTGCCCGGGATATAGACCAGCCGGGCGCCCTTGCGGCCCTTGCGCAGCAACTTCTGCACGACATCATTGTGCGCCTGCGGCCAATACCAGCTCTTCTTCAGGCGCCAACCATCGACGATGTCGCCGACCAGATAGATCGTCTCGGCATCGTGCCACTTCAGGAAGTCGAGCAACAGTTCAGCCTGACTTCCGCGTGTGCCGAGATGAATATCCGACAGGAAGAGCGTGCGGAGATGACGGGGTGCGACGCCGCTCGACATGATATTGATTCGTCCTCATCCAAGAGACCGGTGCCGATTGCTTAGCCGACACACGCCACAGATTTGTGACAGTCTCTCAGAACAGGGTCGGCAGGGCCGAAACGACGAGGATCAGCGCCATCAGCGCATTGAACACCGCGATGCGGCGGTCGCTGTCGAGAAAGCCGGAGATCGCCGTGCCGAACAGGCACCAGGCCGCGGCCGAGGGCAGCGACATCAGCGCGAACACCGCCACCAGCAGCAGCACGCCCGACAACATCGGACTGCCGGCCGGCACGAACAGCGCCATCGCGGTGACCGCCATGATCCAGGCCTTCGGATTGACCCACTGGAAGAGGGCCGCCGCCAGGAAGCTCATCGGCCTGCCCTGCCGCGCGCCGTCGGCGTTGTGCCGCCCGGCCCGGGCCAGCTTCCAGGCGAGATAGAGCAGATAGACGAAGGAGACGTATTTCAGGATCTCGTGCAGGACCGGATAGGTCTGGAACAGGCCGCCGAGCCCCATGCCGACGGCGAACACCATCAGCGGAAAGCCGATCGTGATGCCGAGCATGTGCGGCACGCTGGGCAGCACGCCCCAGTTCGCGCCCGAAACCATCAGCATCGTGTTGTTCGGCCCCGGGGTGAACGCCATCACCGCCGCGAAGCCAAGAATGGCCAGCAAATGTTCCATGAGGTCCTCCCGAGACCATGCGATCCATCGCATGTCGGCCCGGATAGGTCAACAATGCTGACATTTATAGCCGCGAAGGCGAGGCGCTCCCAGTTGTTCCCTGTGGGCCAAGCTGCATTGCTTCAGTTGTCCGACATCTGCTCTTGCAAGCCAGCGCCCCCTCGACCATGATCCGCGCGCCAACACGGAGAACTATCGATGAAACTCCTACGCTTCGGTGCCGCCGGCTCGGAGAAGCCCGGCCTTCTCGCCAAGGACGGCACGATTCGCGACCTGTCGGGTGTCGTTTCCGACATCACCCCCGAGACGCTCAAGAACGGCGCCATCGACGCGATCGCCAAGGTCGACCCGGCTTCGCTGCCGGTCGTTCCGGCCGGCACGCGCCTCGGCCCGGTCGTCAACGGCACGCGCAACTTCATCGCCGTCGGTCTGAACTATGTCGACCACGCGCATGAGACCAACATGCCGATCCCGGCAGAGCCGATCCTGTTCAACAAGGCTCCGAACTGCATCGTCGGCCCGAACGACAACGTCACGATCCCGAAGGGCTCGGAAAAGACCGACTGGGAAGTCGAGCTGGCGATCGTCATCGGCAAGACCGCGAGCTACGTCTCGGAAGCGGACGCGATCAACTACGTCGCCGGCTACGCCGTCTGCCACGACGTGTCGGAGCGCGCCTTCCAGACCGAGCGCGGCGGCCAGTGGATGAAGGGCAAGGGTTCGCCGACCTTCGGTCCGCTCGGCCCCTATCTGGTCACGCCGGACGAGGTCGCGGACATCCAGAACCTCGACATGTATCTCGACCTGAACGGCCAGCGCGTCCAGACCGGCAACACCAAGACGATGATCTTCGGCGTTGCGCACCTGGTCAGCTACATCAGCCAGTTCCTGCAGCTCGATCCGGGCGACGTCATCACCACCGGCACCCCTCCGGGCGTCGGCATGGGCATGAAGCCGCCGCGCTTCCTGAAGGCCGGCGACAAGGTCCGCCTCGGCATCCAGGGCCTGGGCGACCAGGAGCAGGAATTCGTCGCCTACAAGGGCTGAACGCCCGGCGATAGAGCCTGACGAATTGCAGAACGGCCGACGCCCCGCGCGTCGGCCGTTTTTGTTTGCGTGGAGCCTTGATGCGACCCGAGCATTGACGCAGGCGGCTCGGGCAGGCACCCTGCCCTAGCTCGACGCGTCTCCAGGTTGCGCGCGGCTCAGCAAGGCTCGGTGAGCGGGCCTCCATCATGCGGTCGCGACCGGCCTTGTCCAGTCAGCCCGCCTCACCCTCCGGTATTGGCCTGCCCGCCTTGGCGCGCGGCTATGCCCTCTGGCGCCGATACCTCCAACCCGCGCATAGCCGTCCCGGCATAGGCCCTGCCCGGGACCATGCGCCTTTCACGCCTCCAGAGGAGTAACGGTGAACAGCATCAATCGAATTCTCGCGGAATATGTGTGGCTCAGTCCGTTGCTGGCCCTGTTCGCGCTGGTCTTGGCGGCGCTCTTCGCCAACTTTGTCGTCAAGGCGCTGCTGTTGCGCCTCTTCAATCACTTCATCGGTCTGACGGCATACGGCCGCGACCAGCAGATCCGTCGCCATGGCGCGATCGAGCGCTTCGCCAACATCATGCCGGCCTTCGTCGTTTCCACGGGCATCGGCCTCATTCCGGACCTGCCGCACGGCGTCGTCACGATCGTTCAGAACGTCGCGACCGCGTTCATTATCCTGTCGCTGGCGCTATCGATTAGCGCGACGCTCAACATCGTCGACACGCTCTATCATCGCCGTCCCTCCGCCCGGCTGAAGCCGATCAAGGGCTACATCCAGGTCGTCAAGATCGCCGTCTATGTGATCGCGACACTGCTCATCATCGCGACGCTGATCGACAAGTCGCCGATCATCCTGTTGTCCGGCCTTGGCGCCATGGCCGCCGTCCTGATCCTCGTGTTCCAGGACACGCTGCTCTCGCTGGTAGCGGGCATCCAGATATCCTCGACGGACATGGTCCGCGTCGGTGACTGGATCGAAATGCCGGACCAGAACGCCGATGGCAACGTGATCGAAATCGCGCTTCACACGGTCAAGGTGCAGAACTGGGACAAGACGATCACGACGCTGCCGATCCGCACCCTGGTCACCGATCCATTCAAAAACTGGCGGGGCATGCAGGAATCAGGCGGCCGCCGCATCAAGCGCTCGCTGCACCTGGACCAGACCAGCATCCGGTTCCTGGATCCGGCCGAATACGCCAAGCTCGCCCAGTTCGGCATGCTGGAGACCTATCTCCAGAACAAGCGAGAGGAGTTGGACGCCTGGAACAGCAAGCTCGGCGAAGCAGCCAGTTTTGCCGCGAACCGCCGGCGTTCGACCAACATCGGCGTTTTCCGGGCCTATGTGGAGACCTATCTCCAGCGGCATCCCGGCATCCGCCAGGATATGACGATCCTCGTGCGCCAGATGGTGCCGGCCGCCGACGGATTGCCGATCGAGATCTACGCCTTCACCAATACGACGGCCTGGGCGGAATACGAAGGCATCCAGTCGGACATCTTCGATCACCTCTATGCGATCCTGCCCGAGTTCGATCTGCGCATCTTCCAGAATCCGAGCGGTCACGATCTCAAGACGCTGGCCCCGAGCCTGCGCCGCGTCGAGCGGGGTGCCGTGGCAGCCACGGCATGATCGACGTCGCTCACCACCATTTGTGAAAATGATGCACCGGTCCGTGGCCGCGGCCGATCTGCAGGCGGTCGGCGGCGGCGATGGCGTCGGTGATGTAGTGCTTCGCCTCGTCGATCGCCGCCTCCAGCGCCAGTCCGCGCGCCAGGCCCGCGGCGATGGCCGAGGACAGCGTGCAGCCGGTGCCGTGCGTGTTCAGCGTGGCGATGCGCGGCGCGTGGAACCAGTGCTTGCCGGACGCCGACAGCAGCAGGTCGGCGCTTTCCGGGCCGGCGCCGTGGCCGCCCTTGATCAGCACGGCGCGCGCGCCGAGGTTGAGGATCGCCTCGGCCTGACGCTCCATGCCGGCGTCGTCTTCCGCAACATCGGTCTGAAGCAGCCGCGCCGCCTCGCGCAGGTTCGGCGTGACGAGGGCCGAGCGTGGCAGAAGCTCGGAGATCAGCACGGCGACCGCTTCCTCGCGCAAAAGCATGTCGCCGCTGGTCGCCACCATGACCGGGTCAAGCACGACGTTTCGCTGCGCATAGCGATCGAGACCGGCGGCGACAACAGCGATCACGCTCGGCTGCGACAGCATGCCGATCTTCACGGCGTCGACGGCGAGATCCGAGAAGACGGCGTCGATCTGCGCGGCGACGAAATCGGCCGGCACGTCGTGGATGCCGGTGACGCCGAGCGTGTTCTGCGCCGTCAGCGCCGCGATCACCGAGGCGCCATAGACACCGAGCGCCGAGAACGTCTTCAGATCGGCCTGGATGCCGGCGCCGCCGCCCGAATCCGAGCCGGCGATGGTTACGGCGATGGCTGTCATATCGGCATGTCCTCGTCTCTCAGGTGCCGGGCCCTGCCGGCGTCTTGGCGGCCCGCTCGCGGCTCCGCTTGAGGCCGAGCCGATGCTCGCGATAGATCACGAACATGCCGGATGCAATCACGATCCCCGATCCGATCAGCATGGTGGCGCTCGGCGTCGAGTGGAACAGCAGGTAACCGACGATGATCGCCCA
Organism: Kaistia sp. MMO-174; assembly: GCF_037147815.1. Lineage (NCBI taxonomy): Bacteria > Pseudomonadati > Pseudomonadota > Alphaproteobacteria > Hyphomicrobiales > Kaistiaceae > Kaistia > Kaistia sp. MMO-174. Next base: position 844,812 of record NZ_JBBCUO010000002.1, read on the forward strand.
CAGCATCGAGATATATTCGAACGGCGCGATCAGCGACGCCTCGCCATAGCGATAGCTCTGCGTCAGCAGCACCTGGCCGATGCCACCGAAGATGCCGGCACCGACCAGAAACGGCAGATGCTCCCAGTTCGGCATCACCCAGCCGAACGGCGCCGTCACCAGCATGAAGATCGCCGTGAAGGTCGAGAAATAGACGACGATCGTGCCCGGCGATTCGACCCAGGTGAGCCGCCGCGTCTGCGTCGCCGCGAGCGCGCCGAAGAAGGCGGCAAGCACCGAGAAGACAGCGCCGAGCGTGCTGCGCTCGGGCCCGCTCTCCGGTCCGACATAGTCCGACAGGATGACGAGCACGCCGATCAGCCCGATCACCACCGCCGTCCAGCGATAGACGCGGATCGCCTCCTTGAGCAGCACGGCGGCGAGCACCACGGTCAGGAGCGGCGAGGCATAGCCGATCGCCGTCGCGTCCGACAGCGGCAGCCGGGCCAGCGCCGAGAAGCCGAAGAACATCGACGTGGCGCCGGCGACCGAGCGCAGGACGTGGCCGCCGATACGCGGCGTGATGAAGACGGCGGGGAAATTGCCCAGCCACGCCACCCAGATCAGCACGGGGATCAGCGCGAAGGCCGAACGGAAGAAGGCTACCTCGCCGGGCGGATAGAAGTCCGAGATATACTTGATCAGCGTGGCCATCGCGGTGAAGGCGATGGTCGAGATGATCTTGAGCAGCACGCCGAAAAGCGGCTGCCCCCGTTGTGGCGTTTCCATGGACCCGATCGGACCGGGGGGCGGTCCGTTTCTTCATTCGTGGGCCGCGGAAGTTGCGGCCGGCTTCTGGGCTTTGGTTGCGATGGTTCTGCCCGGTTCGAAGCAGGCAGTATCGCAGTCTAGATTGGATTCGCTCGAAGTGGATATGGCCTTGATCGAAGAAATCCGACCAAACTGCGAGTTAGGTTCCTTCCGCCCGCCAAGAAGCGGTCCGGCGCTCTAGTTGGCGTGCAGTGCCGCCCAGACCCGCTCCGGGGTTGCCGGCATGTCGATGTGGGTGATCCCCCTGGCGCGCGCCAGCGCGTCGACGACGGCGTTCATCACCGCCGGCGTGGCGCCGATCGTGCCCGCTTCGCCCGCCCCCTTGATGCCCATCGCGTTGGTCGTCGACGGCACGTTGTGCGTGGCGAAGCGGATCTCCGGCAGATGGTCGGCCCGCGGCACGCAGTAATCGAGGAAACTGGCGGTCAGGAGCTGGCCGTCGCCGTCATGCACGGTGCGCTCGTAAAGCGCCTGCCCGATCCCCTGCACGACGCCGCCATGCAGCTGGCCGGCGAGCAGGATCGGGTTCACCGTCACGCCGAAATCGTCGCAGATCGAGAAATCGACAACCCGCACCACGCCCGTGTCCGGATCGATCTCGACCTCGGCGATATGCGTGCCGTTCGGATAGGTGCATTCGTCCTGCACGAACTCGCCGACCGCCGTCAGCAGCGCCGGATCCTTGGCGCGCCTGGCGATCTCGGCGAGCGTGATCGAATGGTCGGTGCCGGCGACGCGGATGGTGCCGTCCGCCACCTCGAGATCCTCGACGCCGACCTCGAGCTCGTCCGAGGCGATCTCCTTCAGTTGCCGCACCAGCCTGACCGAGGCGCGATCGACCGAGACGGCGCCGAGCGGGATCGAGCGCGAGCCGCCGGTGCCCTCGCCGGTCGGGACCTTGTCGGTGTCGCCCTGGATGACGGAGATCCGGTCCATCTCGACGCCGAGATGGGCGGCGATGAACTGCGAATAGGCGGTGGCGTGGCCCTGCCCGTTCGTCTGCGTGCCGATCAGGAGCGTCAGCGTGCCGTCGCCGTTCAGCGTCACCGTGGCCGGCTCGGAGCCCGGAAAGGCGCAGGCCTCGACATAGGTAGCGATGCCGAAGCCGCGCAGCCTGCCCTGCCGTTTCGACGCCTCGGCCCGGGCCGGAAAGCCGGCATAGTCCATGATCTGCAGGTTGCGATCGAGATGGCCGGCGAAATCGCCGGTGTCGTATTTCCGGCCGCCCTGGGTCAGGTAGGGCAATTGCTCGGGCCGGATGAAGTTGCGCTTGCGGATCTCGACCGGGCCGAGGCCGGTCTCGCGGCCGCAGAGGTCGACCAGCCGTTCGATCAGATAGGCCGCCTCCGGCCGCCCGGCGCCGCGATAGGCGTCCGTCGGCGTCGTCGTGGTGAGGACGCCGCGCACGGTCACGTCCATGGCCCGGATGTCGTAGAGCCCGGTCGACATGGTGACGCCGCCGACCGCGATGTCGGCGCCATATTGCGAAACATAGGCGCCGAGATCGGACAGGAGATCGACCCGGAGCGCCAGGAAGCGGCCCTCGGCGTCGAGCGCCATCTCGGCGGTGGTGACGTTGTCGCGCCCATGCGCGTCGATCTGGAAGTGCTCGGCCCGCTCCTGGATCCATTTCACCGGCCGACCGAGCGTCTGCGCCGCCAGCGCCGCGAGCGGATATTCGTGATAGACGAAGGACTTGGTGCCGAATCCTCCACCAACGTCCGGCGTCACGACACGGATGCGGCCGGGATCGATGCCGAGAATGTCCTCGGCGATGATGTCGCGCATCTTGTGGCCGCCCTGCGTGCCGAGCGTCAGCGTGAAGCGCTCGGTCTCAGGGTCGTACTCGGCCACCACGCCGCGCGTTTCCATGTAGTTGGCGACGAGGCGCTGGTTGACGACCTCGATGCGGACGACGCGCGCCGCCCGCGCGAAGGCGGCGTCGGTGGCTTCCTTGCTGCCGCGATGATGGGTGAAGGCGACATTGGTGCCGAATTCGGGATAGACGAGCGGCGCGCCGGCCGCGACGGCCTCCCGCGCGCCGGTCACCGCCGGCAGGCCGTCATAGTCGATGTCGATCCGTTCCGCCGCCGCCTGCGCCGCCTCGACCGTATCGGCGACGACGAAGGCGACGGGGTCGCCGACATGGCGGGCGATATCGGCGACGAGCAGCGGCCGAGGCGGAAAGAGCCGCTCCGTGCCCGGCACGACGGGCGGGAACTCCTTCGGCGGCGGGCCGGGATAACGGGCGACGTCGGCGCCACCGAGGACCAGGCTCACGCCCGGCGCGGCCCGCGCCGCTTCGAGCCCTCCGACGGAAATGCGTGCATGCGCCATGGCCGAGCGCACGACGACGGCGTGCAGCGTACCGGACGGCGTGTAGTCATCGGTGAAATGACCGCGGCCTGTGATCAGCGCCGGGTCTTCCTTGCGCCGGACCGAGGCGCCCATGCCGAATTTGCGCGGCGCCGCATCCCGTCCTGCCGAGGCATCGCTCATGCCGATCCGGCCGCCCTGGGCCGCCTCCTCGATCGATCCCATGCAACGACGCGATCATAGGATCCGCCTCGAGCGGCGCGCAACCGCGTTGTGCCCCGCCGCGATGCAACGGCCGCGCGCTCAAGCCCGCCGCGACAATCGGAAGCCAGCTATGCGCGCAACGCCTTTTCCCCGCCGGAATCGCGTGTTAAGCACCCACTCGGCGGTGCAGAGGTCATCATCGGAATCCCATGACACGTTTCATTTCACGACGCAGCGGTCCGGCTCTTGCCGCGGCTGCCCTGGCCTCCCTCTTCGTCGGCACGCCCGCCCACGCGGAGCGGATCACGAATCCCGTCGCCGAGTTCGCCGGTCTCGACAAGATCACCGGCCGGATCATCACCTTCGACGTCTACATGGACGAAACGGTGCAGTTCGGCGCGCTGCAGGTGACGCCGCGGGTCTGCTATTCGCGCCCGCCCACCGAGCCGCCGCAGACCGATTCCTTCGTCGAGGTCGACGAGATCACGCTGAACCGCAAGGTGCGCCGGATCTTCACCGGCTGGATGTTCGCCGACAGCCCCGGCCTGCACGCCGTCGACCACGCCGTCTATGACGTCTGGCTCGCCAACTGCAAGACTTCGTCGACCGTCGCCAAGCCGTCCAAGCCGTAGAACTCGCCGTCGCTTTCGAGCGCGTCATCGAGGCGGCGGTGATACTCGGCCCGGTCGACCTCGATCGCGCCGAACTGCGACAAATGCTCGGTGGTGAACTGGGCGTCGAGCAGTTTGAAGCCGCCGGCCTTCAGCCGCGCCACCAGATAGACGAGCGCGATCTTCGAGGCGTCGCGGGCATGGCTGAACATGCTCTCGCCGAAGAACGCGCCGCGCAGGCGGACGCCATAGAGCCCGCCGACCAGCTTTCCATCCTGCCAGGCCTCGACCGTGTGGCAGTATCCGAGCGTGAACAGCTCGTGATAGAGTGTGCGGATGCGCTGGTTGATCCAGGTCTTGTCGCGATAGGGCGTGTCGGCATTGCCGGCGCAGCCGGCGATCACGCCGTCGAAATCCGAATCGATACGGATCTCGTAAGGCTGGTGGCGCATGGTGCGGGCCAGCCGGCGCGGAACGTGGAAGGTGTCGAGCGGAAAGATGCCCCGGCTTTCGGGCTCGATCCAGTAGAGGCCGGGATCATCGGCCGAGTCGGACATCGGGAAGATGCCGGACGCATACGCCTTGAGCAGGATCTGCGGCGTTATCTCAGGAAATCGATCTGACTTGCGGGCCATCAGGCAACACCGGGATCACGCCTCAGCCGAGCCGCTGCTGCAGCGTCTCTTTCCATCCTGGCCGATCGAATCTCCAGCATCGTGCCCCCTCCTCAGAAGAGCGTGGGAACATTGTCATGTTCCCACGCCGCCTCAAAGGGGGATGTGGCAGCGGACCTAGTGGTCCACAGCCAGCTTCTTCTCCAGCCAATGGATGTCATAGCGACCATCGGCGATGTCCTGATCGTCCACCAGCTGGCGGAAGAGCGGGATGGTCGTATGGATACCGTCGACGACGAACTCGTCGAGCGCGCGCCGCAGCCGCATCATGCACTCGACGCGGTTGCGTCCGTGCACGATCAGCTTGCCGATCAGGCTGTCGTAGTAGGGCGGGATCTTGTAGCCCTGATAGACGCCGGAATCGACGCGCACGCCGAGACCGCCCGGCGGATGGTAGTAGGTGATCTTGCCCGGCGACGGCGCGAAGGTGCGCGGGTCCTCGGCATTGATGCGGCATTCGATGGCATGGCCCTCGAACGTCACGTCCTCCTGCCGGAAGGACAGGCCGCTGCCGGCGGCGATGCGAATCTGTTCGTTGACGAGGTCGATGCCGGTGATCGCTTCCGTCACCGGATGCTCCACCTGCAGGCGCGTGTTCATCTCGATGAAATAGAACTCGCCGTCCTCGTAGAGGAACTCGATCGTGCCCGCGCCGGAATAGCCGAGATCGGCGACCGCCTTGGCGCAGATGGCGCCGATCTTGTCGCGCTCCTCGGCGTTGAGGGCCGGCGAACCCGCCTCCTCCCAGACCTTCTGGTGGCGTCGCTGCAGCGAGCAGTCGCGCTCGCCGAGATGCACCGCATAGCCCTTGCCGTCACCGAGAACCTGGATCTCGATGTGGCGCGGCTTCTCCAGATACTTTTCCATGTAGACGGCGTCGTCGCCGAAGGCGGCCTTCGCCTCGGAACGGGCCGTCGCAAAGGCGATCGCGACGTCCTCGGCCGAGCGCGCCACCTTCATGCCGCGTCCGCCGCCGCCGGCCGAAGCCTTGATCAGCACGGGATAGCCGATCTCGTTGCCGGTGCGGATGGCGTCGGCCTCGTCCTTGAGCGCGCCCGCCGAGCCCGGAACAACCGGAATGCCGAGACGCTGCGCGGTGCGCTTCGCCTCGATCTTGTCGCCCATGATGCGGATGTGCTCGGACTTCGGTCCGATGAAGGTGAGGTTGTGCGCCTCGAGAATCTCGGCGAAGCGGGCATTTTCCGAAAGGAAGCCGTAGCCGGGATGGATGGCGTCGGCGCCCGTGATCTCGCAGGCGGCCAAGAGCGAGGGAATGTTCAGATAGCTCTCGCGCGCGGGCGGCGGGCCGATGCAGACGCTCTCGTCGGCGAGGCGGACATGCATGGCGTCGGCATCCGCCGTCGAATGCGCGGCGACCGTCTGAATCCCGAGTTCCTTGCAGGCGCGGAGAATCCGGAGGGCGATTTCACCGCGATTGGCGATCAGGATCTTGTTGAACATCGGCACCACGACGCTCATTCGATGATCAGGAGCGGTTCGCCATACTCAACCGGCTGGCCGTCCTCGACCATGATGGCCTTGACGACGCCGGAGCGCGGCGCCGGGATCTGGTTCATCGTCTTCATGGCTTCGACGATGAGAAGGGTCTGGCCCTCGCGCACCGTGTCGCCGATCTCGATGAAGGGCTTCGCGCCCGGCTCGGGCGAGCGGTAGGCGGTGCCGACCATCGGCGACGGCACCGTGCCGGGATGGTTGGCCAGGCTGACCTCGGCCGGGGCTGCGGCCGCGACGATCGCAGGCGCGGCGGCCAGGACGGGAGCAGCAGCCACCTGATAGCTGGCCGGGGCGACCGTGACGTTGCGCGCGACGCGGATCCGCAGATCCTCGTGCTCGACTTCGATCTCGGTGAGATCCGTCTCCGTCAGCAGCAGCGCCAGCTGCCGGATCAGGTCCTGATCGATCGTCGAATTTTTGCTCGTCATGCCCTTTTTTCTTTCATGGTCCGTTTCTCCTGGCTCACTCGACGAGCGGCTGCAGCGCTTGCAGCGCCAGCCCGTAGCCCGCGGCTCCGAAACCGCAGATCACGCCGGCGGCGACAGGAGAAACATAGGAATGATGTCGGAAATCTTCGCGCGCGAAGACATTGGAAAGATGCAGCTCGATCGTGGGAAGCCCCACGGCGCGGATCGCGTCATGCAGGGCGATCGAGGTATGCGTGTAGGCGCCGGGATTGATCACGATGCCCCGGAACCGTCCGAGCGCTTCGTGGATCCAATCGATCAGCATCCCCTCATGGTTGGATTGGCGGAAATCCACCGCCATGCCCAGCCGCTCGCCAGCAGCCTTGGTATCCGCCTCGATCTCGCCCAGCGTCTTGGAGCCGTAGACACCTGGCTCCCGCTTGCCGAGCATGTTGAGGTTGGGACCGTTGAGAACGAGAACTGCGACTGTCATCGATGATTTTCTACCGAAAGCCACGCAAGGACAAAGAGCCCTTGCGGCGAGGTTGGCAGGTTATAGGGACTCGGGGAATAAAGGAAAAGCCCCGAAACCGTCGCTCCGGGAATCCTCTCCCATGATTCTCGACCGCTCCGTCAGCAGGTCACGGAACCGCAGGCCCTTACCGATTTGATCTTCTCCTTCAGCGCATCATAGCCGACCGCGCCGACCACGACGTCGTTCTGCAGCACGTAGGAAGGCGTGCCGTTGATCCCGAGAACCTGCGCGAGCGCGTACGACTCATTGATCGTGGCGGCGACTTCCGGATCCTTGAGGTGCGCCTGGATTGCGGCCTTGTCGAGACCGATATCGGCGGCAACGGCCATGGCGCGCGCGCCGTCGACGGCGCCGCGGCTCATCAGCAGCTCGTCGTAGAAAGCCTTGTATTTCTCAGGCGCCACCTTGTTGACGGCGACCGCAACCTGCGCCGCCTCCTCCGAGCCCTGGCCGAGCACCGGGAACTCCTTCAGGATCACGCGGAGGCCCTTGTCCTCGTCGAGCAGCTTCTGCATGTCGGCATGGGCGCGCTTGCAGTAGCCGCAGTTGTAGTCGAAGAACTCGACCAGCGTGACATCGCCCTTCGGGTTGCCGAGCACGACATGGCGCGGCGAATTGAACAGCTGGTCGGCGTACTTGGCGACGCCGGACTTGCGGGCCTCGGCCTCGGCCGCCTGCTCCTTGCGCTGGAGCTCTTCCATCGCGTCGCGGATCACTTCCGGATTCTTCATCAAATAATCTTTGACCAGCGCGCCGATCTCGGCCTGCTGGTCCTCGGAGAAGCTCGCGGCCTGGGCCGGCGCGGCGGCCACCAGGGTGATGGCGGCGAAGGCCGCGGCGAGGAAGGGTTTCGACAATGCGATCATTTCTGTGCGTCCGGTTTGGCGATCGCTGGAGGCGATCGGCCGGGTGAGCGGATCAATTGGTCTTTGAAGGCGGTGTATAGGACAGAATGTCGTCGGCACGAAGCCAGGCCGGCGATCCCTCCTTGAACTGCTTCTGCACGCGCCTGGCGCGCGACTTCGCTTCCTTGTAGCGGCCCTCGGCGAATTCGCCCTGCGCGGTTGCGAGATCGGCCATGGCGACGTCGCCCCTGAGCGCATAGGCGCGCGCCAGCGTGCGATGGCCGATCGGCATGTCCGGATCGGTCTGCAGACCGATGGTCAGGTTCTTCACCGCCTCGTCGACCGACTTGGGATCGCCGACCTCGACGAGGGCCTGGCCGAGCATGATGCGGAGCAGCCCGGATTTCGGCGCGGCCGCGACCGCCTTGCGCAGCGGCGCGACCGCCTCCTTCGCGCGGCCGCTTTCCAGCAGCACCTGGCCCTGCAGCTCGTAGAAATAAGGGAAGTTCGGACGCGACTTGATCAGCGCGCCGACCTGGTCGATCGCGGCGCGCGAATTGCCGGTGCGATAGGCGAGGATCGCGCGGGCATAGCGCGCCGGCATCGAGGTGTCGCTCGGCGGATAGCGCCGCATCACCAGCATCGAATCCTCGGAGAAGGCGGAGAGCTTGGCGCGCACCATGTCATGGCGCGCCTGCAGCTCCGGCGAATCCTTGGTGTTGTAGAACTTGCTCTTCTTCGCGGCGTTCTCGATCAGGTCGATGCGCTCGTTCGGCATCGGATGGCTCTGCAGATAGGGATTGGCGCCCTGGCTGGAGAACAGCGTGTTGTCGGCGAAACGCTGGAAGGTGGTGATCATGCCCTTGGCCGACTGGCCGCTCTTGTCGAGATAGGTCAGCGCCAGGCGGTCGGCGGCCATTTCCTCCGAGCGCTGATAGGCGAGCAGGCCGCGCCGGATCAGCTCGTTCGAGCCCATCGCGATGCCGCCGCCGGCCCGCGCCGCGTCGCCGGAGCCGGATGCCGCGCCGGCGATCGCCGCGCCCATGCCGACGACGCTGCCGATCATGGCCATCGTCTTGGCGGTCTCGAGCTGCTGGCGGAGCTGGATCTGGTGGTTGCCGGCGAGATGGCCGGTCTCGTGCGCGAGCACGCCGATCAACTCGTTCGGGGTCTTCGAATCGATGATCGCGCCTGTATTGACGAAGATCTTGTCACCGGCGGCGACGAAGGCGTTGAAGGACGGATTGTTGACGAGATAGAGCTCGACCGAAGTCGCTCGCAGCCCGGCCGCCTTGTAGATCGGGCGCAGGTAATCCTGGATCAGCGCCTCCGTCTCGGCGTCCCGCACCAGGTTCGGCCGCGACTGGGCGGCAGCGGGCTCGACCGCGAGCGGCGCCAGCAGGGCGATGCCGATCACGCCGCCGAGCAGGCCCCGCACAACGCGCTGTACTGAAGTCGTCACAGATCGCCCCTCCTCCAGCCTTTCCCTCGCGGCCGGCGAATTGTATGAAGCCGCCTCGCGCGCGCGCCAGCCGGCATCCCCCTTGGACGGATGCGCAGAAAATGGGGCGATAGCAAGACTTTTAATCCCGCGGACGGAACCCCTTGCCATGATGCCTCCCGATCGCCCCCCGTCGCGCCGCAGCGCCGTCGCCCCCTTCATCGCGATGGACGTGATGTCGGCCGCGTTCGAGCGAATCGCCCGCGGCGAGCGGATCATCCGCATGGAGATCGGCGAGCCCGGCGCATCGGCGCCGAAGCCGGTGCTGGACGCCGCCCGCGCCGCCCTCGACCATGGCCGCATCGGATACACGGAAGCGCTCGGCTGGCGGCCGCTGCGCGAACGCATCGCGCGATATTATGCCGATACGCACGGCATCGCGGTGCCGGCGTCGCGGATCGCGATCACCACCGGCTCGTCGGCCGGCTTCAATCTCGCCTTCCTCGCCGCCTTCGATCCCGGCGAGCGGGTCGCCATCGCCTCGCCCGGCTATCCCGCCTATCGCAACATCCTCGCCGCACTCGGGCTGGAAGTGGTCGAGATCGAGACGACGGCCGAAACCCGGCACGCCATCACCCCGGCGATGCTGGAGCGCGTCCATGCCGAGAAGCCGCTCGCCGGCATCCTCGTCGCCAGCCCCGGCAACCCGACCGGCACCATGATGACGCCGGAGGCGCTCGCCGCCCTCATCCGCGCCGCCGACGAGCTCGGCATCCGCTTCATCTCCGACGAGATCTATCACGGCCTCGTCTATGACGGCGGCGCCGAGACGGCGCTCGCCACCAGCGACCGCGCCATCGTCATCAACTCGTTCTCGAAATATTACTGCATGACCGGCTGGCGGATCGGCTGGATGGTGCTGCCGGAGACGCTGGTGCGCCCCGTCGAGCGGATCGCCCAGAGCCTCTACATATCGGCGCCCGACCTGTCGCAGCGCGCGGCGATCGCCGCCTTCGAGGCGACAGAGGAACTGGAGGCGATCAAGGCCGGCTATGCCGCCAACCGCCGGCTGCTGCTCGACCGGCTGCCGAAGATCGGCTTCGACGATTATTTCCCCGTCGACGGCGCCTTCTACATCTATGCGTCGGTGCGCCGCTTCTCGAACGATTCGGCCGATTTCGCACAGAAGATGCTGGCCGAAGCGGGGATTTCGGCGACGCCGGGCGCGGATTTCGACCGCGTGCACGGCCCCGCGCATATCCGCTTCTCGTTCGCCGGCGCGACGACGGAGATCGCCGAGGCGGCGGAGCGGCTGGAGCGCTGGCTGGCCTGAACGATCAGGCCTCGGCCGGCTCGCGGGCCGCGCTCGGCTTCGGCAGCACGACCGGATCATGGTCGGAGCTTGCGAACACCTCGCGGTCGAGCCGCTGCATGGCACCGGCCAGGATGCCGACATCGACCAGATCGTCCTCGGCCGAAAGCACCTCGACCTCCGTCATGCGCGCGAGCTCGCTCACAAGGCCCTCGTCGAGGCCGGCGCGGAAGCCCGCTTCCATCAGGTCGAAAGCGGCGACGCCGCGGCCGGTGAAGGCGACCCGCTGCGGATTGAGCAACGCGATCAGCCGCGACAGGCCATAGCCGAGCGCGAGGCCCGCCTGATGATAGGCCATCCGAACCCGATCCTCGCCGGCCCGCGCCCGCAGCTCCAGCGCATGCATGGTCTCGGGTTCCGGATCGATCTCGGTCGGCGACACGTCCGGCGGCAGGTTCTCCACCGCCCGGTAGATCGCATAGTCGGCGACATAGGCCTCGACGCAGCCGCGCCGGCCGCAGCGGCAGAGCGCGCCGCCCGGCATATGGTTGGCATGGCCGAACTCGGCGCCGGAGCCATAGGCGCCGGTGAACAGGCGGCCATTGATGTAGAGGCCCATGCCGACGCCATAGGCGATGAAGATCGTGGCAAAGGTGCCGCCGAACCGCACGGGATCGCGCGAATGCAGCGCCTGCGCCATCATGTTGACGTCGTTGGTCATCGAGGCGCGGATGCCGAGCGCCTCGGAGACCGGTCCTGGGACCGGCCCGACCTCGACCGCCACCACCGGACTCCAGAGCAGCGTTCCCGTGGTCTCGTCCGTGGTGCCGGGAATGGCGATGGAGATCTCGGCGACGCGCGACGGCGAAATGGCGCGCTCGACGAGATAGCCGCGGATGATCTCGATCAGCCGCGCCACGAAGCCGGTCGCCTCTGCTCCCATGGTCGCGACGGCGTAGTGATGGCTATGGCGCAGATGGCCGGAATAGTCGCTGAGCAGCAGCGTCACCGAATTCAGCGAGATCTTGACGCCGAGGACATAGGCGGCCTCGTCGTTCAGCGTCAGCGCCACGCGCGGACGGCCGCGGCCCAGCGGGCGTTCGGCCCGTTCGTCGATGTCGGCGGTGACGAGGATGTGCTCGGCCAGCAGGTCGCCGGTAATGGCGGAGATCGTCGCCGGACTGAGCCCGGTCTCCCGCCCGAGTTCGACGCGCGCCAGCGGCCCGGCGCGACGAAGCGCTCCGAGAACGAGGCCACGGTTCTGACGGCGCACCAGTTCGGTATCGGCTTTGCTCTGCACGATTCTCCTCCGCGCCGGCAGAATGGTCTATCGATAATTGATTTGCAAAGCGCAATTGATGGCTTCACATCAGCCGTGAATAGCAGAATTCGCGTGTGAACGTGGCGCAGTGATGTCCACACCCTGACGAAGGGTGCCGCGCTTGCCGCGCGGGGCCTGCCGTCGTATGTCGTCCTCTGCTCCCGTAGGCCCATCGCTTCGAAGGACGTCCACCCATGACCGTCGCCCGAACCGCCGCTACGGCGGCCGCCATCACAGACGCGTTCGCCACGCTTCGCGCAGAGCGCGACCGCGTGGAAGCGCATACCATGCGCGACATGTTCGCGGCCGATCCGTCCCGATTCAGCCGCCTTTCCGCCAGCGACGACGGCCTGCTGCTCGACTATTCCAAGAACCGGCTCGATACCGCCGCCATGGTGGCGCTGCTCGATCTGGCGCGCGTCGCCGGCGTCGAGAAACGCCGCGACGCCATGTTCGCCGGCGAGAAGATCAACGTCACCGAGAACCGCGCCGTCCTGCATGTCGCGCTCCGCGCCAGGCCGGACGAGAGCTATGTCGTCGACGGCAAGAATGTCGTGGAAGACGTTCAGTCGGTCCTCGCCGCGATGTCGAAATTCGCCGAGGGCGTGCGCGACGGCTCGATCGCCGGCACCGGCGGCCGCTTCACCGACGTCGTCAATATCGGCATCGGCGGCTCGGATCTCGGCCCGGCCATGGTGACGCGCGCGCTCAGCCCCTATCACGACGGCCCGCGCCTGCATTTCGTCTCCAATGTCGACGGCGCCCACATCCACGACACGCTGGCCGATCTCGACCCGGCCACCACGCTCTTCCTCGTGGCGTCGAAGACCTTCACCACGATCGAGACGATGACCAACGCCGCCACCGCGCGCCGCTGGATCGTCGCGGCGCTGGGCGAGGAAGCTGTCGGCGCGCATTTCGCCGCCATGTCGACGGCGATCGACAAGGTCAATGCCTTTGGCATCGACGCGTCGCGCGCCTTCGGCTTCTGGGACTGGGTCGGCGGTCGCTATTCGGTCTGGTCGGCGATCGGCCTGCCGGTGATGATCGCCATCGGCACCAGGAACTTCCGCGACTTCCTGGCCGGCGCCCATGCGATGGACCAGCATTTCCGCACCGCGCCGCTCGACAAGAACCTGCCGGTGCTGCTGGCCCTCGTCGGCATCTGGAACCGCAACGTGCTCGGCTTCCCGGCCAAGGCGGTGCTGCCCTACGACCAGCGGCTGGAGCGGTTCGCCGCCTATCTGCAGCAGCTCGACATGGAATCGAACGGCAAGCGCGTGACGCTCGAAGGCGCCCCGGTGACGATGCCGACCGGCCCCCTCGTCTGGGGCGAGCCCGGCACCAACGGCCAGCACGCCTTCTACCAGCTCATCCACCAGGGCACCGACGTCATCCCCTGCGATTTCCTGATCGCGGCGAAGGCGCATGAGACCGACGGCGTCCACCACGCGCTGCTGCTCGCCAACTGCTTCGCCCAGACCGAGGCGCTGATGCGTGGCCGCACCACCGACGAGGCGCGCGCCGAGCTCGCCGCCGAAAGCAAGGTGCCGGCGGAGGTCGAGCGCCTCGCCCCGCACAAGACCTTCCCGGGCAACCGTCCGTCCAACACGATCCTCTACAAGACGCTCGATCCCTACACGCTCGGCCGCCTGATCGCCCTCTACGAGCATCAGGTCTTCGTGCAGGGCGCGATCTGGGGCATTGATTCCTATGACCAGTGGGGCGTCGAGCTCGGCAAGCAGCTCGCGCTGCAGCTGCTGCCGATGGTCGATGGCCGCGCCGACCCCGCGTCGCGCGATTCGTCGACGGCAGGCCTTATCAACGCCGCCGCCAGCCTGCGCTGACCGGCCTGCCTCGCCCTTGTCAAAGGCGAGGGCTGGAATAGACCAAAGTCCGGCGGGGACGCCCGCCGGGCTTTTTTGATTCTGGCGGCTTCGAGACCATGGGAAAGCCCCTCTCCCCAACCCTCTCCCGCTCGCGGGAGAGGGAGCACGTCGAGCCCTTCGGTGCAGAATCCTTTCGAGATGCCGGATGAGCCTCCCCGCTCGACACGACCCCGGCCAAAAGCCCTCGCCCGCTTGCGGGACAGGGAGCGCATCCGGGTTCGCCCGCCACCCGCCATCCACAGCCCGGCCACATCGCGAATTCGACCGGCGCCGACCCGGCTGCCCCAGGGAAACCGCCGCCATCCGCCGGCTTCGAGCGACATGCACGGCTCGGCCCTTGCGACGTCCGGACAGAGGGCGCTGAATATTTCCGGGGTCGCTCGATCCTGACATTGATAAAATTATAATAGCATGATGTTATGTGAGCCGGCCGCTTCGACGTTCTGAAGCGGCTCCGCCGAGTGCGCGTCGAGGAGGACGCCCCGGTGGCAAGGGAGGAAAACATGGAACGTACCGTTGAGCGGGATTCCGGCTTCGAGGGATCCGGCCGCGCGCTGCGCGATCGACTGACGCGGTTTGTCGCGGTGGGCGAAGTGGGTGTCCTGCTCGCGCTGATCGTGCTGGTCGCCTTTTTCTACATCATGGAGCCGGCGTTCCTGTCGGAGCGCAACATCCGCGCCATCCTGCGCGTCGTCTCGTTCATCGGCATCATCGCCATCGGCCAGACGATCCTGCTTGTCGGCGGCGAATTCGACCTGTCGGTCGGCGCGGTCGCCGGACTTTCCGCCGTCTGCAGCGCCAAGCTGATGACCGCGCTGGCCCTGCCCGTGCCGCTGGCGCTCCTCGGCGGCGTGCTGGTCGGCGCCGGTGTCGGCCTGATCAACGGGCTCGTCGTCGTCAAGCTGAAGATCCCGGCCTTCATCCAGACGCTCGGCATGCTGTTCATCGGCCAGGGCCTGATCCAGGTCGTCACCAACGGCTATCCGGTCTATCCGCTGCCGCCCGTGATCACCGACATCGGCTATGCCGATTTCGTGTTCGGCCTCGGCTGGAGCTTCGTCTTCTTCGTGTTCGCGGCGCTCGCCGCCGATTTCGTGCTGCGCCGGACCGTGCTCGGCCGCAACATGTATGCGACCGGCGGCAACCCGGAAGTCGCCCGCCTCGTCGGCATCGACACGGCGCACTACAAGATCGGCGCCTTCATGACCGTCGGCGCGCTCGCCGCCATCGCCGGCATGTTCGTCATGGCCGACCTCGCCTCGGGCACCACCTCGATCGGCAGCGGCTGGGAACTGAACGTCATCGCCGGCGTCGTCGTCGGCGGCGTCAGCCTGTTCGGCGGCGCCGGCACGATGGCGGGCGGCCTGCTCGGCGTGCTGCTGCTGCAGGTCGTCACCAGCGGCCTCGTCGTCGTCGGCGTCAACGCCAACTGGCAGCAGATCGCCGTCGGCGTGATCATGGTTCTCGCCGTCGGCCTCGACATCCTGCGCCGCCGCTACTTCATCGCCGGCTCCAGCGCCCAGCCGGCGGCCGCCGAGACCACCACCAAGGCATCCTGAGCGTTCCGATCCGCCGCGTCTCCGCCGGGACGCGGCGGGGCGCGGCGCGATCGATCAAAACGCCGGCACCAACGCCGGCACACCAGAGGGAGGACTACCATGAAGACACGTATCACCGGCCTTGCCAGGACGGCGCTGCTTGCGACCGTCGCCATGACGGGCGGCCTGTTCGCCATGACCGATGCCGGCGTCGCCGCCGGCAAGAACATCCTCTGGGTCCAGCCGATGCGCGACCACCCGGTCCATCGCCTGATGCAGGCCGGCTTCCTGAACAAGTGCAAGGAGCTCGGCAACAACTGCGAGGTCGTCGGCAATCCGAGCGCGACCAATTACGACGTTCCGGGCTCGATCCCGCTCGCCGAGGCCGCCATGGCCCGCACCAAGTTCGACGCCATCGCCGTCTATGGCCCCGGCCCCGAGATCTATCCGTTCATCGGCAAGCTCGGCAAGGAAGGCTTCCCGGTCGTCACCTGGCACGTGCTGCCGCCGGAGGGCTCGGTTCCCGGCCTGAAGGCCGCGACCGGCGAGGACATCCCGTCGGCCGGCAAGGCGGCGGCGCTCTCGATGGGCGAGAAGCTCGGCGGCAAGGGCGTCATCGCGCTGACGCAGGGCTCGTCCAACGACACCGAGAACGTCATGTCGGACTCGTTCCGCAAGACGATGGCGGAAAAGTATCCGGACATCAAAATCCTCGAGACCCAGATGGAAGGCTTCGAGCCCTCCGCTGCCGAGGGCAAGGCCGTCGCCCTGCTGCAGGGCAATCCGGACGTCGTCGCCGCCTTCTCGACGACGGGCAACGGCGCCCAGACTTGGTCGGGCGCCGCCCGCAAGGCCGAGCGTCCGCTCGTCATCATCGGCATGGACTACATCCGCCAGAACCTCGACATCGTGAAGTCGGGCGCGGCCTATGGCGTCGTGGCGCAGCCGCTCTACGAGGAAAGCGCCCTCACCGCCCAGCTCGCCAACGACCTCGCCGAGGGCAAGGAAGTGGCCTACATGAACCCCCTGCCGGCCTCGGTCATCACCGCCGCCGACCTCGAGCCCTACTACAAGATGCTCGACAGCGCCGGCCAGTAAGCCAGCCCTCCTTCGGCCTCTCCCGCAAGCGGGAGGGGTACTTCCCTCGGCCCTCTCCCGCTTGCGGGAGAGGGTTGGGTGAGGGAGTTTCTTCGAAGCGGAACCAGGGTGTTTTGGGACTATGCCGTCCCGACACCTCTCCCTGAGGGAGAGGTCGACGGCCGCAGGCCGGCGGGTGAGGGGTTCAGCCCTCGCCGGATGGCCCGCATCCCCTCACCCGGAGCTTCGCTCCGACCTCTCCCCAAGGGAGAGGTTAAGTAGCAGACTGCGCGCAATGAATAGACCTTCGGGGACCGCCGACATGACCGAGACCAACGCCGCCCCGCCCGTCATCCAGACCCGCGCCATCGTCAAGAGCTTCGCCGGCGTGCAGGCGCTGCGCGGCGTCGATTTCGCCGTCCATCCGGGCGAGATCCACGCGCTGCTCGGCCAGAACGGCGCCGGCAAGTCCACCCTCGTCAAGATCCTGAACGGCGTCCACAAGGCCGGCTCCTATTCCGGCGAGATCCTCGTCGACGGCAGGCCGGCGCAGTTCGCCTCGACCTCGGAGGCGCGCGCCCATGGCGTCGGCTACGTGCCGCAGGAAATCGAGGTGCTCGACCAGCTGACCGTCGCCGAAAACGTCTTCGCCGGCCATACCGGCCTCGGCCGCGGCCCGATCATCAACCGCCGCCGCATGGAGGCAGAGACGCGCGCCCTGTTCCAGGAGCTCGGCCTCGCCATCGACCCGCGCATGCTGGTCGCGAGCCTGACCTCGGCGCAGCGCCATCTCGTCATGATCGCCCGCGCCCTCTCCTTCAAGCCCCGCGTGCTGATGCTGGACGAGCCGACCGCCTCGCTCTCCGGCGTCGAGGTCGAGCGACTGTTCTCCGTGCTCCGCCGCCTGAAGGCGCAGGGCAAGACGATGATCTTCATCACCCACCGCTTGCCCGAGGTGCTCGCCATCTGCGACCGCGCCACCGTGCTGCGCGACGGCCGCGTCGCCGCCGAGATCGACCGCGAGCATTTCGACGAGGAGCACTTCATCTTCGCCATGTCCGGGCAGAAGCTGCAGCGCCTTTATCCCGACCACGTGCCGCCGCCGGCCGACACGAAGCCGCTTCTCTCGGTGCGCGGGCTCCAGATCGCCGGCCGCTTCGGCGTCAATCGCGGCGTCAGCGACGTCTCCTTCGACGTCCGCCCCGGCGAGATCCTCGGCCTCGCCGGCCTGCTCGGCTCCGGCCGCACCGAGATCCTGCACGCCATCTATGGCCGCATCCCCTTCTCCGGCCGGATCGAGATCGACGGCCGGGAGGTCGCGATCGCGCGCTCCAGCGATGCGCGCGCGGCCGGCGTGGCGCTCCTGACCGAGGACCGCAAGCGCGACGGCCTGCTGTTCAACCTCCCCGTCGGCGCCAACATCACCATCGGCAACCTGGCGCCGCTGTCGAGCCACGGCATGGTGCGCGAGGGCCGCGAGAAGAGCGCCGTGCTCACCGCCATGCGCGCGCTCAACGTCAAGGCGCGCTCGCCGCAGGCCTCCGTCGCCCATCTCTCCGGCGGCAACCAGCAGAAGCTGCTCTTCGCCCGCGTGCTGATGAGCGCGCCGCGCGTGCTGCTGCTCGACGAGCCGACCAAGGGCGTCGACGCCGCGACGCGCCACGAGATCTACCGGCTGATCGTCGACCTCGCCGACAAGGGCGTGGCGCTCGTCGTCGTCGCCTCGGAACTGGAGGAAGTGATCGGCATCGCCGACCGCTGCCTGGTGGTGGCGGACGGCCGCATCGTCGACGAATTCACCCGCGGCGAAGGCAGCGAGGACAAGGTGCTGCGCGCCATCACGGCGGCGCAAGCAGAAATGCAGCAGCAGGCGCTCGCCGCCGGCGCGGGGCGCGCATGATGGCGAAGCGTTTCGACGGCAAGGTCATCCTCGTCACCGGCGCCGCCACCGGCATCGGCCGCGCCACCGCCGAGCACCTCGTTTCCGAAGGCGCCATCGTGCACGGCATCGGCCTCGACGGCTCGGCAGGCCGCGCGCTCGCCGCCGACCATGCCGCGCGCCGCCTGCCGCTCTTCTTCACCGAGGTGGACCTGACCGACGACGCGGCGCTGCGCGCCGCCGTCGCGCAGGCGCATCAGACGAGCGGCCGGCTCGACGCCGTGGTCAACTGCGCCGGTATCTACGCCACCGGCAAGCGGCTGGAGGACGTCACCGACGCCGAATGGGACCTGACCGTCGCCGTCAACCTGACCGCGATTTTTCGCGTTTGCCGCGCCGCCCTGCCCCTGATCCGCGCCTCGGGCGGCGGCTCGGTCGTCAACTTGGCCTCGGTGCACGCGATCGCCACCGTGCCGGGCGTCCCGGCCTATGCCGCCACCAAGGCGGCCGTGGTCGGCCTCTCCAAGCAGATGGCGCTCGACTATGCGATCGACCGCATCCGCGTCAACGCCGTCATCGTCGGCTCGGTGGCGACAAGGATGACGCTGGGCGACGCGCCGGACGCGCGCGAACGCGTGGAAGCGGCCGGTCTCTATTTCGACGAGCGCAAGGTCCCGCGCGTCGCCGACCCGTCCGAACTCGCCAAGGCCATCGCCTTCCTCATCTCCGACGACGCGTCCTTCGTCACGGGCAGCGCCTTCACGGCCGATGGCGGGCTGACGGCGCTGTTGCTGTAGAGATTCAGAAATATTCATTGCAGCAGCACTCGCATCCCTTGCACAACCTCAAGGTCACCACCACGTCCGATAAGCCTCTGGAATTGGCCAGTTGGCACGGTCAACTGGAAACATGATCGCCGCGCAGGCCAGGACGATTGTCATCGTCGGGCCGGCAAGGTCATACCATGAGACTGTGAACATGGTTCGCACTCCTACGACTACACTATACCGCCATGCGTTTTAAAAACCCGCGTTGGGGGAACGCCTGTTTGAGACAACGGGAAGAAGCCGACGGATAGAGGCGTGCGATTGGGAGGCGTTCGGCGTGAGCCGAGGTTCGGGGTTGGAGCTAGCCTCCCGATCACTGCAATACTAAGGGGGACCTAGTGCGGCATGATTGGTTCAAGACACGAGGCTATCGCCATTTCGATGCCCCGGTAAGCATTTCATACACCCAAAAGGCATCAGATCCCGCCTTCGTGGCCAAGCACTCTTGGTTGCCCCTGATTCATTACACGAAGCGGATAAAGCGCTACAAAAGCAAAGATGGGAAGACGGTCTACAAAGATCGCCCCATTATGTTTGCGAGTCATCGCGATTCCTGCATTCTCGCAAAATATGCTTTCGATATCGGGACATTTCTTGACGAATGTTACAGAAAAATCGGCTTGAGTGATCACGTGATCGCCTACCGCAGGCTGGGACGCGCAAACTACAACTTCGCATCCGACGCATATCGATACGCAGAAGCGCATCAACCGTGTGTCGTCCTGTGTTTCGATATTACGGGCTTCTTCGACAATCTCGACCACGCAATTTTAAAGAACAGGCTCAAAGGTCTGCTCGGCGTCGATGAATTATCTCCCGACTGGTATGCAGTATTCCGGAGCGTCACTAAATTCAGCAAAGTGGCGCGCGGAGATCTAGAGGCGAACCCAGCCTTCGGAAAAAGAATCGCTAGCCGCTCGCGGGAGCCAATCGCAACAATCGCGGAAGTGCGGGCGGCCGGCATCTCGATCGAGACTAACAAAGTTAAGTTCGGCATTCCGCAAAGGACGCCAATAAGTAGCGCGTTATCAAACCTCTACATGCTCGATATAGACGCGTCGATGGCCTCCCTTTGCGCGCAAGTTGGAGCGCTCTATCAGCGTTACTCCGATGATATTCTTGTGATTTGCCCACCCGATTCTGAGACGGAGATCGTCTTAGCGTTGAAGTCTGCGATCGGCGCCCACAAGCTCGAAATAAAGGATGAGAAAACCGAACGCGCGGTATTCGGCGCCGACGCGGAGGATATTTTCCAGTACCTAGGTTTCACCATGTCACGAAGCGGAGCATTGATCCGTCCATCTTCATTGGCAAGACAATGGCGGAAGGCGCGAAGGGCAATCAAGACGACGCAATCGATAGGCGAGCAAGCCATACTGGATGGCCGATCGGACAAGGTCTATACTAAAAGATTGCGAAGGCGATTTGCGCCCGTTGGTGCACGAAATTTCTCGAAGTATGCGCGACGAGCAGCCAAAGCGTTTGGCTCAAAGAAGATAGTACGCCAAGTCATGCGACTGGAAAGAATGGTCGACGATGCCATTCGCGGTATCAATCGAGATGCGTCGCCGACCATCTGAGTCCATGTTCGAAATATTCACCTCACCCCAAATCTTACCACCCCCGCCATCGCCTCGCCTGGGGCGAGCACGACCAGCCCCAGTCCTTCCTCGCCGGCTTCGAGCTTGTTCACCGCGCAGGGGACGTTGGTCTGGGGTTCCAGGCAGAAGAAGCTCTGCTTCGGGTCGGCGTAGAGCATCAAGCTCGAAAGGATGGGGTCGGCCTCGATAACCAGCGTCACGCCGCGCGCGGGAAAGCGCAGTTCGGCGGTGCCGTCCCAGCCGGCATAATTGTTGTTGCGCCAGTGCGGCGGCAGGCCGGCGCCGCGCGAAAAATCGAGCTCGGGCGGCGTGGTGATGCGCGAGCCGGCGACGCCGTCCGGCGCTTCGAGCCAGAAATGATCGGCCTTGAAGCGCAGCTCGACATCGGCGTCGCGGTCGAACCAGGGATGATGGCCGAAGCCGAACGGCATACGGACCGGCCCGAGGTTTTCCAGGGTCGTCGAAAGCGTCAGCCCCTCGGGCGCGAGCGTGAAATCCTGCGTGGCCCGATATTGATAGGGCTCGCCGGCAACGCGGCGATCCAGCGTCAGCCGCGCCGTCGTCTCCGTCGCCGCCTCTACCTGCCATTTCGAATGCCAGCCGGTGCCGTGCACGTTGAAGCGCTCGGCGCCGTTGTTGGCCTCGAAGCGATAGGTGACGCCGTCGAAGGTGAACTGGTTGCCGTCGATGCGGTTGGCATAGGGCAGCATCGGGAAGGAGGCGACGCCGAGCACGTCGCCCTTCGCCGCCCGCTCCGGCGTCAGCGCCCGCATGACGTCGACGCCGTTCCTGCGGAAGGTGGCGATGGAGCCCCCGATTTCCGGGGCGAGCGTGACGGTCAAGTCTCCGGCGGCGAGTTCGATCATGCTGGCGTTTCCATGGGTCTTGTTGGTTGAGGCGATGTTAGCCGCCCGGTATCCGGGCGGAAGGTGGGGGCTTTAAGATTTTTCGGTCGTCTGCGGTCGGCTTGCCTGGAAGGCAGGAAGGTGGATCCCCGCTTTCGCAGGGATGACGGCGGAGGGTGGGATCGGCGGGGCGTTCCTTCGCCGAAGACGGAGATGGTGTCGACGGGCCGCTTCCTCGCTCAAAGATACCGTTCCCGGACAGGTCTCGACGCGACGACACCCTGCCCGTCATCCCTGCGAAAGCAGGGATCCATCCGGCCGGCGCCTTGGCGCTGGAAGTCGCGCTCTTTCGGCCCGGCAGCCCGGCTGAATGGATCCCGGGTCTGGGATGACGGCGAGGGTTTGGAGGCTCCCAGACGACGGGCCGGCACCTTCCCTCACCTCTCCCATGGGGAGAGGTCGACGGCCACGGGCCGGCGGGTGAGGGGTTCAGGCGTCATCGGATGGATCGCACCCCCTCACCCGTCGCTTCGCGCCGAGCTCTCCCCCTGGGAGAGGTGCAGAGCCACCGAGCCCGCCCCGAAAACGTCAGAAATTCCGGCCGTAGCCAGTCGTCCAGCCGCCGTCGACGGCGAGGGACTGGCCGGTGGTGTAGCTGTTCAGCGGGTCGACCAGGAAGAGCACGGCATGGGCGACGTCCGCCGCCGTGCCGGCGCGGCCGAGCGGCACATGGGTGAGCATGGCGGCGTCGCCGGCCGTCTCGTCGATGCGGCCGACCGCGACGGCGTTGACCTGCACGGCCGGGCCGCTCGCCATGGCGAGCCCGCGCATCGCGGCAATCGCGCCGGCATGTTGCGCCGACCAGGCCGGATGGCGGCGCATCGGCACCAGGCCGGCGGCCGAGACGAGATGGACGATGCGGCCCTTGCCGCGCGCCGCCATGGCGGCGGCCCGCGTTTCGGCGAGCGCGGCGAGGTCCCCGGGCCCGCCCGCCACGTCGGGCGCGAGCGGATGCGACAGGATCAGGATGTCCGGCGCGCCCTCGCCCGTCTCTCCCCCCGAGCCGGCATGCGAAACCGTCGCGCCATTGGCGCCGAGCGCGGCGACGACGGCGGCGAGGATCAGGTTGTCCTCGCCCGCGACCTCTGCCGTCTGGCCGGCAATATCGACTTCCATGGCATTCCCCCCGAACCAAGCTATGCGGCACCGGCCCGCGCCTGGCAACGCCGGTTTTCCGCTTCCGATTTGAGCCTGCCCCACGATTTGACCTTGGCAAGGCGCGGCTCGTTAACATAACATCATGCTATTATAATTTTTGATGCGATGTCCATCACCGGGCTAGAGGCCGCATCGACCCGCGCCAAGCGGGATTTGGGAGGAACAATGAGCGCTCAAGTGATGAACCCGGCGATTCGCGCCGTGGAGATCCACAATCCTGTTTTTCGCAGCGCGGCCGGCAAGACGCTGCCGCGCGGGCTGACCGCCGCGGCGCTGCTCCAGCTCTATGAGCGGATGGTGCTGCTGCGCCGGTTCGAAAGCGTGGCGCAGACCGCCTGCCGCAAGGGCGAGACCCCCGGCTTCCTGCATCTCTATATCGGCGAGGAAGCGACCGCCGTCGGCGTCTGCGCGCATCTCCGTCCCTCCGACTGGATCACCTCGACCCATCGCGGCCATGGCCATGCGCTCGCCAAGGGCATGGATCCGAACATCCTGATGGCAGAGCTGTTCGGCAAGCGCGACGGCTGCTGCGGCGGCCGCGGCGGCACCATGCATCTCTACGACCGCTCGACCGGCCTGTTCGGCACCAACGGCATCGTCGCCGCCGGCATCAGCCACGCCGTCGGCGCCGGCATGTCGGCCCGCACGCAGGGCCGCGACGATGTCGGCGTCGCCTTCTTCGGCGACGGCGCCACCAACCATGGCGGCTTCCACGAATCGCTGAACTTCGCCGGCATCCAGAAGGCGCCGGCCGTCTTCGTCTGCGAGAACAATCTCTATGCGACGGCGACGCCGCTCGCCTCCGCGACGCTGAACCCGGAGATCGCCAGCCGCGCCGCCGCCTATGGCATTCCCGGCGTCGCCGTCGACGGCAACGACGTCATCGCCGTCTGGCAGGTGATGTCGGAGGCGATCGCCCGCGCCCGCTCCGGCCAGGGCCCGACGCTGATCGAGGCGAAGACCTACCGCACCGTCGGCCACCACGAGGGCGACCCGGTGACGGGCACCTACCGCACCCAGGCGGAGGTCGACGAATGGGCCAAGCGCGACCCGATCAAGATGCTGCGCGCCCGCATCCTCGACGATTTCGCCTCCGCCTCGGCCGCCGATCTCGACGCGATCGACGCGAAGATCGACCGGATCGTGCAGGAATCGCTGGAGTTCGCCCGCAAGTCGCCGGAGCCGGACCCCGCCACCACGGCGCTGCATGTCTATGCCGAGCCGCTGAACCCGCCCGAGGCGCTGGTGCAGGCGGCGCCGACGGGAAGCCAGACGCAGAGCTGGCTCGACGCGGTGCGCGACGGCATAGCCGAGGAGATGCGCCGCAACCCGCATCTGCTCTATCTCGGCGAGGGCACGGGCGAGCGCGGCGGCACCTTCGCCCACACCAAGAACCTCTGGGCCGAATTCGGCGCGCACCGCATGATCGACACGCCGATCTCCGAGCAGGGTTTCACCGGCGCCGCGATCGGCGCCTCGGCGACGGGGACGCGGACGATCGCCGACCTGATGTTCGCCGATTTCGCCTTCGAGGCGGCCGGCCAGATCGTGCTGCAGGGCGCGAAGCTGCGCTACATGTCGAACGGCCAGATGAACGCGCCGATGGTGGTGCGCGTCGGTTCCGGCGCCGTGCGCTCGGCCGGTCCGCACCATAGCGGCACCTATCATCCGAGCTGGGCCAACATCCCGGGCCTGATCGTCTGCATGCCGTCGACGCCGGCCGACGCCAAGGGCCTGATGAAGACGGCGCTTAGGGCCGGCGATCCCGTGATGATGCTGGAGCCGAAGGCGCTGTTCGCCTCCAAGGGCGAGGTGCCGACCGGCGAGCATCTGGTGCCGTTCGGCCTGGCGCGGATCGCCCGCGAGGGCAGCGACATCACCATCGTCGCCGCCGGCCAGCTGGTGCACCGCGCGCTGGAGGCGGCGGAGAAGCTGGCGGCGGAAGGCGTCTCGGCCGAGGTGATCGATCTCCGCACCATCATGCCGCTCGATGTCGGCACGGTGGCGAAGTCGATCGCCAAGACGCATCACCTGCTGATCGCCGACGAGGGCTGGGGCGCGTTCGGCGTCGGCGCCGAGGTGGCGCAGGCGATGAACGAGCTCGCCTTCGACGATCTCGACGCGCCGGTCGGCCGCCTGCATACCGACGCACAGCCGCATCCGCTTGCCCCGGCGCTCGAGCGCGCCATACTGGTCGATGCCGACAGGATTGTCGCCGGTGCGAAGGGCGTGCTGGCCGGCAAGCCGCCGGTGCCGAAGCACTGGCGCTATCTCGGCGGCCAGCTCGCCGCCGCTCCCGCTGCGCCGGCGCCGAAGCTGGCCGTCGCGCCGGCGCCGGCGCCTGCGCCCGCCCCGGCGGCAACGCCTGCCCCCGCCGCGGCGCCCGTCGGCGACGGCGAGCCGATCACCATGCCGTTCGGCGACCTGACCGTCTCCGAAGGCACGATCGTCGGTTGGCTGAAGGCGGAAGGCGACGCGGTCAAGGCCGGCGACGTCGTCGCCGAGATCGAGACCGACAAGGCGGTGGTCGAGATCGAGGCGCCGGTCGACGGCATCCTCGGCCCGATCGAGCAGCAGAAGGGCGCGGTCGTGCCGATGGGCGGCCGCATCGGCAGCGTCCGGCGCTGAGGGGGACATCATGAACGCCCCCCTGAGAACCCTCGCCTCGCCCTATGCGAGAAGGCTCGCCCGCGAGCGCGGCGTGTCGCTGGCGCTCGTCACCGGCTCCGGCCCGAACGGCCGCATCGTCGCCGGCGACGTGCCGCTGACCCCGGTCGCCGTCCCGGCGCCGGTTATGGCTGCGGCACCGGCTCCCGCCGTCGTCGTGCCGGCTCCGGCGGCGGCGCCCGCTCCCGTCGTCGCGCCGGCGCGGTCGATCTCGGCCTTCGCCGCGGCGATCGAGCTCGCGCCGCTCGCCGAATTCATCGCCGCCTCCGGCTCGGAACTCTCGATCGACGCCTTCCTGGTCCGGGCGGCGGCGCGCAGCGCCGGCCAGCATGGATCGGCGATCCGCTGGATGAAGCCGGAAGGCGGCGCGGTGACGATCCCGCGCGCCGTCGCGCTGGCGCCAACGGAGATCGCAAGGCTGATCGGAGCCGAGGCGGAAGCTGCAGCGGCGGCGGACGCCGCCATGGTGGTGTCGCGGCTTGCCGTGAAGGGCGTCCGCCCGGTGGCGGGCGGCCTGCCGGCCGGAGTGGCGCTGCGCATCCTCGTGGTCGCAGGCGACGACGCCGCCACCGCCGAGGCGCTCATCGTGCATGACGCCGATGCGATCGCCGAGGACGAGGCCGCCGGCATCATCACCCGCTTCCGCGATCTGATCGAGACGCCGCTGCGCCTGCTGGTCTGAGATCGCCGCCTCCGGCAACGGATGGTTACCGCGACGCTAACAGAGGGGTTAACACGCGAACCGTGTTAACCCCTTCGTCGTTTCACATCATGTAGCCGGCCGTCCAGCCGCCATCGACGGCGAGGATCTGGCCGTTGATGTAGCCGGATTCCGGCGCGGAGAGGAAAAGCACCGCCTCGCCGATCTCCTCCGGCGTGCCGGGCCGGCCGAGCGGGATATGCTGCATGAACGCCTGCGTCTTGGCCTGGAACTGGCCGTTCGACCCATAGAACAGCGCCTTGGTGCCCTCGGTCATGATCGAACCCGGGGCGATCGCGTTGGCGACCACGCCCTTCGGCCCCAGCTCCAGCGCCATCGAGCGGGTCAGGTGGATGATGCCGGCCTTGGCCGCCACGAACGGGCTCTGCAACCGCATCGCGGCGAGACCGACCACCGAGGCGATATTGACGACCCGCCCGCCCCGGCCGGCCGCCAGCATCGGCGCCAGCGCGCTCCGGGTCATGAAGAACAGGCCGTCGAGATCGATGCCGACGATGCGGTGCCATTCCTCGATCGGGAAGGCGTCGACATCGACGCGGTGGGCGTGGGTGTTGACGCCGGCATTGTTGACCAGGATGTCGAGCCGGCCATAGGCGGCGACCGTCGCGGCGACGGCCCGGTCGATCGATTCCGGATCGCGGATGTCGACCGCCACGGCCAGCGCGTCGGGCAGGGTCGCCGCCACTTGGCGCGCGCCTTCCTCGTTGATGTCGGCGACGACGATCGACGCGCCATTCGCCGCCAGCCGGCCGACGATGCCGCGGCCGATGCCGCCGGCGGCGCCCGTGACAAAGGCGACCTTCCCCGTTAGATCGCTACGCATGCACCCCTGCCCTCCCCGGCATTCGTCCGAACCGGTCGGACTTCATTTATCTATTATGATACTATAATCTATTGTGGAGAGCGGCAACCGTTTGCCCTGCGATACCGCCGCGATCCGCGATTGGTGCGAGGTCGGAAAAGCCGCTATTTTGGCGGCCAAACAAAAGCGATTCTGAGGAATGAGCAGGTTGAAAGCACGCAAGATGGAGCAAGCCGTCGACAGCGCACCCGATTCCGCCGGCACCGCCTCGCTCGAGAGCTTCCAGCCGCGCGCCCTCTCCCGCGACGACGGCCCGCTCTATCGCCAGCTCGTGACGATCCTGCGCGAGCCGATCGCCAACGGCACGCTGGTGCCCGGAACCTCGCTGCCGCGCGAGGCCGACATCGCCGAGCAGTTCGGCGTCAGCCTGATCACCGTGCGCCAGGCCCTGCGCGACCTCGAGAATGACGGCCTGATCAAGAAGCGCGCCGCCAAGCCGGCCGTCGTCTCGACGCCGGAATTGCCGGCCAAGCCGAGCTTCGCGTTCCGCAGCTTCGCCCAGATCGCCGAATCGACCAAGGACCGGGTGCTGACGATTCACTCCTACCGCAAGGAGCGCTCCGCCGCGGCGAGCGCCGCCTTCGGCCTGAAGCCGGACGAGACCTGCCACTGCCTGCGCGCGACGCTGCATCAAAAGGATGTGCCCGCCTGCCAGACGACCTTCTATTTTCCGCCGGCGATCGGCGCCCGGCTGAAGCGGACGGATTTCGACGATGTCGTCGTCTTCCGCGCCGTCCAGCGCCATCTCGGCATCCAGCTTTCCAGCGCACGGATCACGGTTCGCGCCGATGTCGCCGACGACGTGCTGGCAGAAACGCTCGACTACAAGGTCGGCGGTCCGATCCTGATCATGGAAATGCTGTACTTCTCGGCCTCCGGCGAGCCGGTCGAACTGACCATCAACAAGAACCGCGCCGATCTCTTCAGCCTTTCCTACGATGCGCCGAACGACATGATCTGACGGCGGTCCGCCGTCTGGACAACCACAAGAGATTATAATAGCATATCTTTATTCGCCGCACGGAGGAGATGCGGCGGACCGTCGGTCCCTTGCAAGGCCGACAGCTTATGGTAGCGTTATCATGACGGATGCCGCCTGTCGGAAGAAGCATCCGCGCGCATGCTCGAAAGCATTCCTTGAGGGAGGAAACACCGTGAAGCGCACTGCCGCCGCACTCGCCGCCTTGTCGGCGATCGTTCTGACGTCGGGTCTCGTTCCGCAGGCCAAGGCCGAGGAAAAGAAGCCCTACAAGATCTATCTCTCCAACAATTTCGTCGGCAATGACTGGCGCCAGCAGATGCTGCGCATCGCCGACACCGTCGTGAAGAAGGCGCCGCTGGCCGGTCGCGTCGACCTGAAGGTCGAGAACGTCGAGACCACCACCCAGGCGCAGATCAACTCGCTCAACAACATCATCCGCACCAAGCCGGATGCGATCCTGATCGACGTCGGCTCGCCGACCGCGTTGAACCCGACGATCGAAAAGGCCTGCGCCGCGGGTATCCTGGTCATCACCTTCGACCAGGTCGCTACCGCCGACTGCGCCTACAAGGTGGAATCGGACTGGAGCATGCTGCCGGCCGTCCAGGCCGAGTGGATCGCCGAGAAGATCGGCGGCAAGGGCAAGGTGTTCGTCGATCGCGGCCTCGCAGGCGCGCCGATCTCCGAACAGCTGCAGTCCGGCTTCGAGAAGGTGCTGAAGAACTATCCCGGCATCGAGATCGTCGGCTACTTCAACGGCAACTACGCGCTCGGACCGGAGCAGGAAGGCGTCGCCTCGCTGCTCGCCGCCCACCCGCAGGTCGACGCCATCCTGACCCAGGGTTATGGCTCGGGCGCCATCAAGGCGCTGCAGGATGCCGGCCGTCCGCTCGTCCCGGTCGCCGGCGGCGGCTACAACACCGCCTCGCTCGTCTGCGCCCAGACCGAAGGCGCCCAGTGCATCCTGGAGACCAACCCGGCCTATCTCTCCGCCGAGGCGCTGAAGCTCGCGGTCGACATCCTCGACGGCAAGGAAGCCAAGGAGAAGCACGTCTTCGTCTACGGCCCCTTCCTGTCGACCGATCCGCAGCCGTCGAAGCTCTATCCGGAAGTCAAAATGCAGAAAATCGAGGTCGGCACCAACGCCTTCCCGGATCTGGCCCCCGGCCTGTCGCTGCCGATCACGCCCGACTGGGTCGAGATCACGCCGCAGGAAGCTGCTGGCTCGTAACGCTGGAACGTTTCCGGCAGGGCGAGGGACCCTCTCGCCCCCGCCCTCTCCCGCACGCGGGAGAGGGAGCAGACCGAGCTTGCCTTGCAGTCCTCGCCGCTTGCGGGAGAGGATTGGCTGAGGAGCTTGCTTGGCGCTCTCTGAACCAGGACGCGCCTCGTCCAGAAATTCCAGACTGAAGGTCCGGCCGCCCATGACCGAACTTCTGACTGCCGCCGCCATTCACAAGCGCTATGGCGGCATCACGGCGCTCAGCCGCGCCGACTTTTCCGCGCGCGCCGGCGAAGTCCACGCGCTGCTCGGCGAGAACGGCGCCGGCAAGAGCACCTTCATCCAGATTCTCGCCGGAGCGGTACGTC
The DNA here is from genome assembly GCF_037147815.1 of Kaistia sp. MMO-174. Taxonomy (NCBI): domain Bacteria; kingdom Pseudomonadati; phylum Pseudomonadota; class Alphaproteobacteria; order Hyphomicrobiales; family Kaistiaceae; genus Kaistia; species Kaistia sp. MMO-174. The sequence continues at coordinate 874,499 of NZ_JBBCUO010000002.1, forward strand.
CCGATGGTGGCGCGGTGACGCTGGGAGGCATCCCCTATCGCCCGCGCAATCCGCAAGAAGCGCAGCAATCCGGCATCTCGCCGGTCTTCCAGGAGCTCTCGCTCGTCCCCGACCTGACGGTCGAGGAGAACATCTGGTTCCGGCGCGAGCCGCTTTCGGCCGTTCGCACGGTCCGGGCGCGCGCTATGCGCGAAGCGACGCTGGCGCTGTTCGCCCGCCATCATTTCCCCGCCATCCGCCCCGACCAGGAACTGCGCCGGCTGACGCTCGCCGAACGCCAGGTGATCGAGATCGCCAAGGCGCTGTCGCGCGATCCGAAGGTGCTCATCCTCGACGAGGCGACCTCCGCGCTGGGTCCGCAGGAGACGGAATGGCTGCTCGGCCTCGCCAGAGGCCTCGCCGACACCGGCTCGCTGGTGATCTACATCTCGCACCGGCTCGGCGAGGTCCGTCAGATCGCGGACCGCATCACGGTGTTCCGCAACGGCGCGACGGTCGCCGCCTACGAGACGAAGTCCGTCGACGACGAGACGATCATCGCCGACATGCTCGGCCGCCGCATGGACCGGCTCTATCCGGAGCGCAAGGCGACGTCGACCGGAAAGGTTGCGCTCGGCCTCCGCGGTTTCGGCGTCGACCACCGCCTCAGCGACATCGACCTCGACCTGCGCGAGGGCGAGGTGCTCGGGATCGCGGGCATGCAGGGCCATGGCCAGCGCGAATTGTTCCAGGCGCTGTTCGGCATTGGCAGCGCGCGGGGCCGCGTCGAGGTCTGGGGCAAGCCGAAGACGATCCGTGGGCCGCGCCAGGCGCTGACCGGCCGCGACGGCCTGGCGCTGGTGCCGGAGGACCGCCGCAATCACGGCCTGCTGCTTTCCAAGAGCGTACGCGAGAACCTGACGCTCTCCGTCATCCAGCGCTTCACCCGCTTCGGCATCACCGATCCGAAGCGCGAGGGCGCGCTGGTCGACGAGATGATCGCCACGCTGAAGATCAAGGCCGGCACGCCGGAGCAGCCGGCCGGAACCCTTTCCGGCGGCAACCAGCAGAAGGTCATTTTCGGCAAGATGCTCCTGACCGAAGCGCGCATCCTGCTGCTCTACGACCCGACGCGCGGCATCGACGTCGGCACCAAGGGCGAGATCTTCCAGTTGATGCGCGACCTCGCGGCCAAGGGCTACGCCATCCTGTTCTATTCGAGCGACCTCGCCGAACTCGTGCATGTCGCCGATCGCGTCGCCGTGCTGCGCAACGGCCGCCTCGCCGCCGTGCTCGAAGACGAGGCCAACACCGAACACCAGATCCTGCGGGCCGCCATGATCGAAACGAGGGCGGCATGAGCGTCGCGGACCCCATCACCCCGGTGAAAGGCACGGGCGCGGCCATGGCCCGCGACGTCGCGCCCCGGCCGTCGCGCGCCTCCGCCTGGAAGGCGGCGCTTCTCGACCGCGCCTCGCTGATCATTCCCTGCGTGATGCTGGCGGCCCTGCTCGGCCTCTACGCGTCGCTGCGCGACGGCGTCTTCACCATCGACGAGTTGAACCTCGACACCGCGGCGGCGATGACGCTGCTGCTCGCCGCCACCGGACAGACCATCGTGCTGCTGCGCGGCGGCATCGACCTCTCGATCGGCGGCATGATCTCGCTCGGGACCGTGCTGGCCGCAACCCGCTTCGGCACGGATCCGGCGCAGGCCACTGCCTGGGCCCTCGGCATCGTCGCCCTCGGCGCCCTCGTCGGCGCGCTGAACGGCGTGCTGATCACGGCTCTGCGCCTGCAGCCCTTCCTGGTCACCCTCGCCACCTGGTCGATCCTTTCGGGGACGGCGATGATCATCCTGCCGACCGATGGCGGCAGCCTGCCGACCGGGTGGACGATGTTCGGCGTCACCAACTGGCTCGGCCTCTCGACCTCGGTCTGGCTGCTGGCTCTGCTCCTCGTCTTCTGGTTCTGGTTCAAGCGGACGCGGCTCGGCATCGCCATCCGCGCCACCGGCTCGAACGAGCGCTCGGCCTTCCTCTCCGGCGTCTCGCCGATCGGCATCAACATCGCCACCTACGGCCTTTCCGGCCTCTTCGCGGCGCTGGCGGCGCTCTACCTCACCACCCAGACCGGCGCCGGCTCGCCCACCATCGGCAAGGACTACATCCTGCCCTCGGTGGCGGCCGCGGTGATCGGCGGCATCAGCCTGTTCGGCGGCCGCGGCGGCCTGGTCGGCACCGTCATCGGCGCCTTCATCCTGACCATCATCGGCAACCTCGTCTTCGTGCTCGAAGTGTCGAGCTACTGGCAGCCGATCGTCTCCGGCATCATCCTGCTCGTCGCCGTGCTGGCGAGCTCGATCGCCGAGAAATCCGCGCGACGGAGCCTCTCATGAACATCCGCCGGCACCGCGCCATCCTGCTCGCCTATCTCGGCATGATCGTCCTGCTGCTTCTGACCAGCGTCGTCGCGCCAGGCTTCCTGTCGCCGACGCATTTGAGAAGCACCGCCGTGCTCGCCGCCTTCATCGGCATCGTCGCGCTCGGCCAGACCTTCGTCATCATCGGCGGCGGCATCGACCTGTCCGTGCCCTGGGTGCTGAATTCGGCCGCCGTGCTGATGACGCTGCTCGCCGGCAGCCAGGACGCGCCGCTTCTGTGGATCGTGCCGATGCTGCTCGCCGCCGGCGCGCTGGTCGGCATGGTCAACGGTCTCGGCGTCGCCATCTTCGGCGTGCCGCCGATCATCATGACGCTCGCCGTCAACGTCATCCTGCAGGGCGGCATCCTCGTCTACACGGGCGGCGCCCCGACCTCGACCGCACCGGCGGCGATCCAGTTCCTCGCCGTCGGCCGCATCGCCGGCTTTCCCGTCGTGCTGATCCTCTGGATCGTGCTCGCCGCGCTCGCCACCATCTTGTTGTCGAAGACGGCGTTCGGCCGCTATCTCTACGCCATCGGCACCAGCGCCACGGTGGCAGAGTTTTCCGGCGTGCCGACGCTGCGCACCACCGTTCTCGCCTATACGCTCTCGGGCTTCACGGCGGCGCTCGCCGGCATGCTTTTGACCGGCTACACCGCGCAGGCCTATCTCGGCATGGGCGATCCGTATCTCTTCACCTCGATCGCGGCGGTGGCGATCGGCGGCGCGTCGATCCTCGGTGGCAGCGGCCACTATATCGGCACCATCGCCGGCGCCCTCGTCCTTACCATCCTGACCGGATTGCTGCCGGCGCTGAACCTTTCCAGCGGCGCGCTGCTGATCGTCTACGGCGTCGTCATCCTCGTCACCGTCTCGCTCGCCAGCGAGGCACTCTCCAGCCTCTTCACCTTCCTGCCCCGCTTCGGCCGGCCGCGCGGCCCATCTGCCTGAGGAACCACATGACCGATATCGAATGCGTCGTCGACGCCAAGGCGCAACTCGGCGAGAGCACCTATTGGGACCCCAAGGGCCAGCGGCTCTGGTGGATCGACATCTACGCCAAGGCGATCCACTGCTTCGATCCCGAGACGCGCCGGACCGAAACCTATTTCGCGCCGGAGAAGCTCGGCTGTATCGCTCTGCGCGAAAGGGGCGGCCTCGTGCTCTCAATGGCGAGCGGGTTCTATTTCTTCGATCCGGCGACGGGGAAATTCGACCCGATCGTCGACCCGGAAGCGGACCTGCCCGACAACCGCTTCAACGACGGCAAGACCGACCGGCAGGGCCGCTTCTGGTCGGGCTCGATGTTCGAGGCGCCGGGCAAGCCGGTGGTCAAGAATGCCTCGCTCTACCGGCTCGACACCGACCTCTCCGCGCACCGGATCGTCGGCGGCTTCGGCTGCTCCAACGGCCTCGCCTGGAGCCCGGACAGCCGGACGCTCTATTACACCGACAGCCACGGCCCGGTGGTCTGGGCCTGGGATTTCGATCCCGCGACGGGCACGGTCGAGAACCAGCGCGCCTTCTTCGATCTTTCCGGGATGGGCGGGGTGGTCGACGGCTCGACGGTCGACGCCGAGGGCTGCTACTGGGCGACCGTTCCGTTCAAGGGCAAGGTGCTGCGCTACGACCCCGCCGGCAAGCTGATGCGGACGATCGAGCTGCCGACGGACCTGCCGACCTGCTGCGAATTCGGCGGGCGGGACCTCGACGTCCTCTATGTGACGACCGCGATCTACAACCGCACGCCCGAGCAGCTCAAAGGACAGACCAATCCCGGCGGCCTGTTCGCGCTCGACGTCGGCGTCAAGGGCCTGCCGCTGGTGCCCTTCAAGGGCTGACCGCCGCCAACACCACCAAACAGGAACGGTCGGGCAATGCCCCGCCGTTTTCGTATTCGTCGCGGTCGAGCAGGCCAGAGCAGCGGAATCATAGCCCGCGAGTCGGGGATAAGCCCTCCTTCGCGACCCCCCTCAGAAGAAATTCGGCAAGGCTGCGCCCGGCCGCTAAGATGGATTGCCGGACGACCGGCGATTCAGGTGAGGCGACGATGTCGGATGCAACAAGCCGCGAGTTCATGACACCGCGCGACGGAGAGCTCGGGCTGCGAACCCTCTCCAATCCGGCGGGCCTCGCGATCTCCGCCCTGCCGAATGGCGCGATCTTCTCGATCACCCATCGCCCGGAGAAGGGCGCGCCGGTGATGATCAACCAGGTGCTCGGCGCGCCGATCGAGGGCGGCATCGGCCGGATCTGGCTGCGCGTGGGAGGCGCGAACCCGTTCGTGGCTCAGTTGGTCGGCCCGCGCGCCAAGGTGGCGTTCGCGGCCGACGAGAACCAGTTCGCCTGGGACGGCGAAACCAACGGCATCGCGCACAGGGTATCGCTGCGCCTCGACGCCGAGACGACGCGCTGGTCTTGGCGGATCGAAGTCACCAACCTTGGCGACAGCGCCATCCCCTGCGACGTCGTACTGGCGCAGGATCTTGGCCTCGGCGGGCGCGGCTTCCTGATGGGGAGCGAGGCCTATGCCTCGCAATACATCGACCATCGCAAGATCGAGCACCCAACTTTCGGTCCGGTCGTGCTGAGCCGGCAGAACCTTTCGCAGGGCGGCCGCTTCCCCTGGCATGCGCTCGGCTGCATCGAGGGCGCCGTCGCCTTCGCCACCGACGCGATCCAGCTGTTCGGCCCCGGTTTCCGCAGCCGCGACGAGATCGGCAGCCCCTTCGGCACCGACCTGCCGGCAGAAATCTGGCAGCACGAGCTCGCCTGCCCGGCGCTGCAGTCGAAGCCGGCGACCCTGGCGTCGGGCGCGACGACGAACTGGACCTTCTTCGGCCACTTCGTCGCCGACCATCCGCTCGCGTCGAGCGATGCCGATCTCGCCCGTCTCGATGGCATCGCCGCCACGGTCCCAGCCGTTTCACCGGCACCGGCGCCGCTCCCGACCGTGCGCAGCCTGTTGCAGGACGCGCCGGCCCAGGCCGTCCTGCCGCTCGACGGCGATTGGCTCGCAAGGCTCTATCCGGAGCGGCAGTTGGAGGAGCACGGCGAAGGCGGCCTGCTTTCCTTCTTCGTCGCCGACGGTGCGCTGAACCGCCATGTCGTGCTGGCCGGCAAGGAGGATCTTGTCGCCCGCCGCCATGGTGCGATCCTGCGCAGCGGCCAGGGCATGATGCCGGACGAGGCGACGCTGGCCGCGACCTGCTGGATGCATGGTGTGTTCGCGGCACAGCTCACCATCGGCAACACCTCGTTCCACAAGCTGTTTTCCGTTTCCCGCGATCCCTACAACATCACCCGCGCCAGCGGCCTGCGCATCCTGATCGATGCCGGCGAAGGCTGGCATCTTCTCTCGGTGCCATCCGCCTTCGACATGGGGCTCAGCGATTGCCGCTGGATCTACCGCCTCGCCGACCGCACCGTGACCGTCTCGGCCATCGCCTCCGGCGCCGACGCGGCCATGCAATGGCGCGTCGCGGTCGAGGGCACCCCCGCGCGCTTCCTCGTCTTCGGCCAGGTCGTGCTCGGCGAACGCGAATATGAGCAGAGCGGCCGGATCCGCATCGACAAGGCTGCGAAGCGCATCAGCTTCCAGCCCGGCAAGGACTGGCTCTGGGGCCAGAATTTTCCCGACGCCATCTACCATCTCGTCACCAGCACGCCGCAGGCCGTCGAGGCGATCGGCGGCGACGAGCTGCTTTACGAGGACGGTGTCGCGCGCGGCGGCCCCTATGTCGCGCTGCGGACGGAGGCAGCCACCGAGCTCACCTTCGCGGTCGTCGGCTCGATGACCGACGCGACCGAGGCCGCCCGCCTTGCCGATCGCTTCGCCGCCGGTGTCGCGGACGCGGCGCTGCTCCAGCCGGCCGAGGCGTTCTGGAACGGACTGTTGCGCGCGCTGCCCGAGGCGACGGACCCGGACCGACTTGCGGCGGAGGCAACGATACTCCCCTGGCTGGCGCATGACGCCATCGTTCATCTGACCGTTCCGCACGGACTGGAGCAGTATACGGGCGCGGCCTGGGGCACGCGCGACGTCTGCCAGGGGCCGCTCGAATTCATGCTGGCGCTCCGCCAGGACGAAACCGCGCGCGAAATACTGACGACGCTGTTTGCCGAGCAGTACAAGACGCGGGGCGACTGGCCGCAATGGTTCATGCTGCCGCCCTACTCCAACATCCGCGCCGGCGACGCACATGGCGATATCGTCGTCTGGCCGCTGAAGGCGCTCTGCGACTATATCGAGGCGACCGGCGACCTCGCCATTCTCGACGTCCGCCTGCCCTGGCGCCGCGACGAGGACCTGAAGCCGACTGACGAACAGGGCACGATCCGCGCGCATGTCGAGCTTCTGCTCGCCACCGTGCGGCAGCGCTTCATTCCCGGCACGCACCTGATCCGCTATGGCGAGGGCGACTGGAACGACTCGCTGCAGCCGGCCGATCCGCACCTGCGCGACTGGATGGTGTCGAGCTGGACGGTGGCGCTGCTCTACGAGCAGGTGAGCCGCTACGCCGCCATCCTGGAGAGAGCCGGCGACCCGGCGGAGGCGGCGGCGCTTGCCTCGCTCGCCGGCGTCATGCGCGGCGACGTCAACCACTACCTGATCCGCGACGGCGTCATCGCCGGCTATGGCCTGTTCGATCCGGGGCATGACCGGGTCGAACTGTTGCTGCACCCGACCGACCGGCGCACGGGGCTTTCCTATTCACTGATCCCGATGACGCAGGCGATCCTCGGCGGCCTGTTCACCGCCGCGCAGACCCGCAGCCATCTGGAACTGATCCGCGAACACCTGCTCGACCCGGACGGGGCGCGGCTGATGGACAAGCCCGTCGCCTATCATGGCGGCGTCGAGACGCTGTTCCGGCGCGCTGAATCCGCCGCCTTCTTCGGCCGCGAGATCGGTCTCATGTATGTGCACGCGCATCTGCGCTATGGCGAGGCGCTGGCCGTCAGCGGCGATGTCGACGCAGCGCGCGCGGCGCTGGCGCTCGCCAATCCGATCACGGTGACGGAACGGCTGCCGCACGCCTCGCTCCGCCAGCGCAATACCTATTTCAGCTCGAGCGACGCGGCCTTCCGCGACCGCTACCACGCGAGCGCCGAATGGAGCCGGGTGCGCGAGGGCGCGATCGCCGTCGACGGCGGCTGGCGCACCTATTCGAGCGGACCCGGCCTCTACACGCAGATCTTCGTGCGGCGGATCCTGGGGATGCGGCGGGAGTTCGGCGTCGGGGTGGAGACGACTGGGGCAGCCTAGGGGCTACTCCAGCCTCAGCGCCGGCTTGAGCCAGGCGAGGATCGCCTCGATATCGGTCGGCTGCGTGGTGTCGACGTCGAAGCGCGGACCGCGATCGACCGGCGCGGCGCGCTTGGCGAGTTCGATCAACTCCGGAATGAACGCGGCGCCGGGATGGCCGGCATGGCGCTGGTCGAGCCGGTCGCCATAGCGCTTCGCCAGCACCTCGCCCGGCGCATGGCACCAGATCTCCGCCGTCGCCTCGACGCCGGCTCGCTCGATGTGCGCCTCCAGCACCTCGCGCGGCTGAAAGCCGAACCAGGCGTCGATAATGAAGCTCGAGCCATCCGGCGCGTCGCGGATGATCGACCAGATGGCGTGATAGCTCGCCCGCCCGAGCGCGCGATTGAATTCCCGGTCACCGACCCCGAGTTGATCGAAGAACGGCTCCTTGATGGTGTCGAGCGTCAGGATGATCCAGCCGGTCCGACCTGAAATGGCGCGGGCGACCGTGCTCTTTCCCGTGGCGGGGATGCCGTTGACGAGGACTGCGCGCTTCATGAAGTCACGCGGACCGCTCGAGCAGGTTCGGCGCAGCGGGCATTGCGAGCGCTGGCGGTGGCAGCGGCACGCGATGCTCGATCAGGGCGCAGACGGCGGCGCCGATGACGCCGGCATCGTCGCCGAGCTCGGCCGCCAGCACCGGATACTGATACCAGGGCGCCAGCGCCGGGATCTTGAGCAGCGCCTTGTGGGCAGCCTTGCCGAGACCACCGCCGAGAAGCACGAGGTCGGGATCGAAGGCGGCCGAGGCGCTGTCGATCGCGGCGCGGAGCGGGCCGGCCCAGGCGTCCAGCACCTGGCGGGCAGCCTGGCCGCCTTTCGCAGCACGGCGGAAAATGTCGTCGATCGTGGTATCGGCCGGTAGGCCGGCTTCCTGGATATGGCGGGCGAGCGCCGTGCCCGAACTGGTCGTCTCGACGCAGCCGCGACGGCCGCAGACGCAGGCCGCGCCATGGACATCGACGGTGATGTGGCCGAGCTGGCCGGCGGTGCCGCGCCCGCGCAGGATCTGGCCTTCCTGGACGATGGCGCCGCCGATGCCGGTGCCGATCGTGAACATGACCACGTTCTCGCGGCCGCGTCCGGCGCCGACGGCGATCTCGGCGACGAGCGCCATGTTGCAGTCATTGTCGATGATGACCGGCTTGCCGGTCGCCGCCTCGACCCTCTCGGCCAGCGCCGCGCCGGCGAGGTTCAGATAGCCGCCGGAAAGCACGGTTCGACGCCGGGCGTCGACGCGGCCCGGCACGCCGATGCCGATCGACGTGACGTCCGGACGATCGAGCTGGCGCACCAGTTCGATGATGCGGCCGATGGCGGTGTCGGCGTCGCGGTCGATCCGCTCGGACACCCGCTCCAGGATCTCACCCGCGGCGGAAACGCGGGCGGCCCGGAGGTTAGTCCCGCCGATGTCGATGCCGATGGCTGTTGACGTATCAGGCATGATGCACCCGGTCGCCGTAAGATGATTGGATCAGGCCGCCTTGCGCGCCTGGGCCGAATAGCGCGCCAGCACTTCCTGGATCTGGCGCAGGCGCGGCACGGCGATCGTCGTCAGCCGCTCGCGCTGGATGTCCCGGTCGAGATGGATGCAGTCCTTCCAGAGCGCACGGCCCGCGATCACGCCCGACGCGCCGTTCTGCATGGCGATCTCGACCTGGCCGAGGAAGGTCTCGTGGTCGACGCCGGCCGAGAGCACGGCCCAGGGCACGTCACCGGCCATGGCCGAGATCCTGGCGCAGGATTCCGCCGTGCCGGGATAGGGGATCTTCAGCACCTTGGCGCCGAGTTCCAGCGAGATGCGCACGCCTTCCTCGATCAGCCAGGGCGTCTTCGCCTTGTAGTCTTCCTTGCTCTCGCCCTCGAGCTGGTAGGTCAGGAACTCGACCACCAGCAGCAGGTCCTCGCGGGAAAAATCCTCGATCGACTGGCGCAGGATCTCGATATTGGCGATGTTCGCCTCCGGCCTGTCGGCGCGGAGATAGACCATGATCTTGCCGCCCGTGCCGCCGAGTTCGCGGACGCGGCGGGCGGTGACGCCCGGCACCAGCGTCGACAGGCGATAGCCCTCGGGCGAGGTGTTCCAGCCGGAAGCGTCGAGGCCGATCAGAAGCGCCGTATCGCGCGCCAGCGAGCCGTTCTCGATCACATGCGGCACGGCGCAGAGCGGGTCGAGCAGCACGCAGGAAGCCTCGTTGGCGAGATAGCGGGTGATGTCCGACTTGGTCTCGCCCAGTATGTCGTTGCTGATCTTCGCCTGTTCTTCCGGAGACGCCGCGAGCAGCGTGCGCATGCCGCCGCGCTGGTCACAGGCGATCACCATCATGGCGCCGTCGCGCCCGCAGATCTGCTGGTAGCCACGGAATTCCGATGTCGACATACGGGTCATGCTGCGCGGTCCGATTTTGGGCACCGGCCTTGCCGGGCGCTGGCGAAGTTCTTCAAGCCACCGAACCGGTCCATTCTACCGCAACTGGCGGCGAAATCCCGATCCCTTGCCGATGCCCGTCGCTTTTATGGACCGCCCCTGCCCGAATGGACTATGCACGGAAGGCTGGCGGTTCGAGCACGCGGCGTCTCTGCGGTGGCTCCCTCAAGCTGATGCGTGTATGTGTATCATCTTTCAGAAAGGAATTTCAAGCTGTCCTCTTCGTCATCCCAGGACACCGCTGCGACCCGCACGATGCTGCACACCGTCGCCAAGCTGCACTACGAGGCCGACCTCTCGCAGGTCGAGATCGCGCGTCGGCTGAACGTCTCGGCGGCGACGATCTCCCGGCTGTTGCGGCGCGCGCGCGACGAGGGGATCGTGCGGATCGAGATCCCCGACATCGCGACGCCGGAAGAGCTCAACCAGCGGCTAGTCGAGGCGCTCGGGCTGAAGCAGGCGGCGGTGGTCGATGCACCCGAGGCGGGCGTCATGGCGGCTCTCGCCGCCCCGGTCGGCAATCTTCTGCGCGATGCCGGGCTGAAACAGGACTCGGTGCTGGCGATCGGCTGGGGCCGCGCCATCCGCGAGGTGATCCAGGCCGGCCTGCCGAGCCTTCCCGGCGTCATCACCGTGCCGGCGACCGGCGGCATGCAGCAGTCGGCCGCGCACTTCCAGATCAACGAGTTCGTCCGCCTCGCCGCCGAGCAGATGGCCGGCACGCCACATTTCATCCATGCGCCCTACCTGCCCTCGCCGGAGACCCGCGACGCCTTCCTGAGCGATCCGATCATCCGCGAGAACGTCGCGCTCTGGGAAAGGCTCGACGCAGCGCTCGTCGGCATCGGCCTGACGCATACGGCCGAGGGCCCCTCCTCGGCGACGCCGCACGAGCAGGCGCTCGCCCACGCCGCCGGCGACGTCGTCCGCCACTATTTCGATGTCGAAGGCCATGCCCTGCCCTGGGAGGGTGAGGACCGCCTGATCGCCATCTCGCCGTCGCAACTGCGCGCCACGCCGCTGGTGATCGGTGTTGCTGTCTCGGCCGGCAAGGTGCCGGCGATCCTCGGCGCCGTCCGGGCCGGGCTCGTCAATGCGCTGGTGACCGACGTCCGCACGGCGCAGGCGGTGCTGGACAGCCTCTGACGCGATATCCGGACGAAAATGGCGGCCGCGCGAAGGCGGCCGCCACAGGCTGGAAGTCGAAACGGTGCTGGAGGTCGATTTCAGCCGCCGACCATCAGCTTGACGATCTCGTCCGGGTTGGTGTCGGCGATCTTGCGTTCTCCGGCGAGCGACCCGCGACGCAGGACGACGATGCGGTCGGCGACCGCGAAGATGTCCTGCAGATTGTGCGAGATAAAGATGATCGCCCGACCCTGCGCCTTCAGGTTCTGGATCAGCGACACGACCTTGCGCTGCTCGGGCACGCCGAGCGCCGCGGTCGGCTCGTCCATGATCAGGACACGGGCGTTCCAGTAGATCGCCCGCCCGATCGCCACCGCCTGCCGCTGCCCTCCCGAGAACCGTCCGACCGGCGCATCGAGCCGGTTCACATGGAAATCGAGCCGCGCCATCGTCTCCTTCGCGGCCTTGGCCATGGCCGGCCGGTCGAGAACCGGGATGAAGCCGAAGACGCGCTTCATCGGCTCGCGGCCGAGGAAGATGTTGGCGCCGATCGACAGGTTATCGGCGAGCGCGAGGTCCTGGTAGATCGTCTCGATGCCATGCGCGCGGGCGGCTTCAGGCGTGGCGAAGTTGACCACCTCGCCGCCGAAACGGATTTCGCCGCCATCGGGGCCATGCACGCCGGAGATCGTCTTGATCAGGGTCGACTTGCCGGCGCCGTTGTCACCGGCAAGCGCCACGACCTCGCCGGGGTAGAGCGACATCGAGACCCCCTTCAGGGCCTCCACGCCGCCGAACCGCTTGTAGACGGAGCGGACGTCAAGCACGGGCTCCTGGGACGGCAGTCTGGTTTGCACGGACATCTAGCGATCCCCACCGAGCTTGCGCTGCGTCTGGTCGACGAGCACGGAGATGATGATGACGACGCCGACGGCGACGAACTGCCAGAACGGCTCGACATTGATGAAGACGAGACCGTACTGGATCACCGCGATCACCAGGGCGCCGGCAACCGTGCCAAGGATGGTGCCCGAGCCGCCGAACAGGCTGGCGCCGCCGATCACGACCGCAGCGATCGAGTCGAGCAGCAATGGTTCGCCGGCCTGCGCCGCACCTGCCGTGAAGCGCGCCGCGTAGAGCACGCCGCCGAGGCCGGCGCAGAGCGCCGAGAGGAGGTAGAGCTTGCGGATATGGCGCGGCACGTTGATGCCGGAGCGGATTGCCGCCTGCTCGTTGGCGCCGATGGCATAGGTGTGCTGGCCGAAGCGGGTCTGCGACAGGACATAGTGCATCAGCAGCACGAACAGGATCGTGATGACGACGATGACGGGGATGCCGAAGATGCGGCCGTTGCCGAGCGAGGCGAACCAGGCATTGGCGACCGGGACCGTGGTGCCGCCGGCAAGCAGGAAGGCGACGCCGCGCGCCACGCCGAACATGCCGAGCGTGCCGATGAAGGGCGGCACCTTCAGCTTGGAGATCAGGAAGCCGTTGACGAAGCCCGGTCCGAGCGCGACCAGGAGGCCGGCCAGGATGCCGACCAGCATCGCCGCGAAGGGCGGCAGCGAATGGCCGGCGAGATTGGTGGCATGCGCCGCGATGACGGCGGCAAGGCCCATGATGAAGCCGACCGAAAGATCGATGCCGCCGGAAATGATGACAAAGGTCGATCCGAGCGCCAGAAGCAGGGGGGCGACGGCGAAGATCGCGATCGACTGGGCGTTATAGGCCGAGAACAGGAAGGTCTGGCCATAGCTGACCCGGGACCATGTCTCGAAGAAGATCAGCAGCAGAGCGAGGAACAGCCAGGCGCGCAGGGCCGCAATGCGAACGATCAGCTGACGTGACCGGGACTGGGTGGGGTCCGCGCGCGATTCCGTAGACGTATGGGCGGACATGCGCCACTCCGTAACAGGTATCGAACAGAAGGGGAGCGCCGCCGGACCGGTGGCCCGACGGCGCCGGCGGCTCAATCCTTGTAGATGAACTGCGCGATTTCCGGCTTGTCGACGTTATCCTTGTCCATCACGGTGAAGCCGGTGCCGATCGAGACCGGGATCGACTGGCCCGTGAGATGGGCGAAGGCGGAGATCAGGCCGTAGTAGCCGATTTCAGCCGGATGCTGGGCGATGGCGATATCGACCAGGCCCGACTTGATGTTGTCCACGATCGACGGCGGTGCGTCGAAGGCGACGACCTTGACCTTGCCGGTCTGGCCGGCCTGCTGGACGCCATTGGCGGCGCCGAGGGCCGAGAACAGGTTGGCGCCGAAGACGCCGGCGAGGTCGGGGTTGCGGGCGAAGACCGACTGCAGCTGCGAGGCTGCCTTGTTCGAGTCGTTGTCGTTGAACTGGGTTTCCAGGACTTCGATTCCCGGGAAGTTCTTCATCTCGTCCTTGAAGCCTTCTTCGCGCTGGTCGGTCGTCGAGACGCCCGGCTTGACGTTCGAAACGAAGACCTTGCCCTTTTCGCCGATTGCCTTGGCGAGCGAGCGGGCGGCGATGCGGCCGCCGAGCACGTTGTCCGAGGCGATGTAGGCGAGCGGGAAGTCGGCATCGCCGGCGCCGGTCTGATAGTTGCCGGTGCCGATGAAGGTATCGACGGTGATGACCGGAATGCCGGCCGCCTGGGCCTTCTTGAGCGGCTCGACCAGCTGGACCTTGTCGGTCGGGGCGATCAGGATCGCGTCGGGCTTGCGGGCGATGATGGCGTCAAGCACCGGAACCTGCAGGACCGGGTTGAATTCCGGCGCGCCCTGGAAGACGAGCTCGGCGCCGACCGCCTTGGCCGCAGCCTCGGCGCCCTTGCGCATGGTGATGTAGAAGCCGTCCGTCGTCAGGCCCGGGATCAGGGCGACGGTGAACTTCTTGTCCTGGGCGTGGGCCGCGATCGAGCTGGTCAGGACGGTCGCCCCGACAGCAAGAGCCGCAAGTGCAGTAACGATTCTCTTCATGGCGTTCCCTCGTGTTTGCCTTGAATTGCAAGCTGTTGCCTAGCAACGGTGGTTCATCCGCCGACGCCCTTCTTCGGGACTGTTCGTGCGGATGGTCTCGGCCGGCAACGGCGCCTGCGGCGACCGATGCGACCTTGATTGGGCGCTGGCGCGCCATGCGCGCCGGAACTGAAAATCGAATAGCGAAGAATTTCGGCAAGCAACGTCACAGACTGACGCATCAAACGTCAGACAAAATAATCCTGATCGCGCTCTATCACAGGCAACGCCGAGACTAATCCAGCAAATCCGGCTGATGGCCCCGCAGAGCCAAGCCCTCCCATTTCTTATTTGTTGAGGGAAGCCTAGATGCGCGCTTCGACGAGGTCAATCCGATATTTTACGCAAGCTAAGTTTGCACGCCTGCCTCTAGGGCATACCCAAGCGGAATTGGCAGATTCCCGCCAATTCCGAGCCGGCCACCTTGCGCGGCGAGCGTTGCTCACCGCGTCCCGGCCGCGAAAAGCGGGTCAGATGTCCTGGTTCTGCGGCAGGATGACCAGATCGCGGATCGTGACATTGGCCGGCCTGGTCAACATGAACAGCACCGCGTCGGCGATGTCCTCGGACAGCAATCCCTCCCGCGCCGCCGCCTTGGCGGCGATCACGCCCGGGTCGGAATAGCCCCAGAGCTCGTTCAGAACGACGCCCGGCGCGACGGCGCCAACCCGCACGCCGTGCGGCGCGACCTGGCGGCGGACGCCATGCACGAAGGCCTGCACCGCATGCTTCGTGGCGCTGTAGACCGGCTCCCACGGAATCGCCTGATGGCCGGCGACCGAGCTGGTGACGATCACCTCGCCCGAGCCGCGTTCGATCATGCCGGGCAAGACCGCGCGCACGGCGCGGAACACGGCGTTGATGTTGACACCGATCACCTCGTCGAAATCGTCGGCCTTGCCGTCGACGAGATCGCCCGAGAGATAGAGGCCGGCATTGGCCAGCAGGATGTCGATCTGGCCGAAGCGGGCGACGGTCTCGGCGATGGTGCGCTCGACCTCGGCCGGCTTGGTCAGGTCGGCGGCGATGACAAGCGCCTCGGCATCCGGGAATTCGCTGCGAACCGCCTGAAGACGTTCCGCCGAACGGCCGACGAGCGCGAGACGCACCCCCTGCCCGGCCAACATGCGCGCCATGGCGCGGCCGATGCCTGAACTCGCGCCGGTAACCAGCGCGACTTTTCCCTTGAGATCACGGCTCATGCTGACCCTCCCCGGTCGCACGACGGAGCAGGCCGCCGGAACGTCCGTCCGGTTTCGGCGCTTCGTCGATGATGCGTGCTGGCTTGGGCCCGCGCGCGAGACATTCAGTCCCGCGCCTCCTCCCGGTCCCGCAACCCTTCCCGGAGGCTAACATTCCGCCCCAGTACGTCAACTTGGAAATTTGCACGCGTAAAGCAGTCTGTTAGTCTGCCTTTACGTCTCCCGTCCGGCCTTGCCCGAAAATTCGGCAAGGCGTCTCGACGCGTCGACGGGACGTCTATCTCGGCCGCCGTGAAGCACGGCTGCATGCCCCGCCAGAGCCTGAAGTTGAAAGAACGCGAATGACCGATCGCACCATCAAGAACATGGCGGAGTTCTCGGCGCTGAGCGGCATTTCGCGACCGACGGTCTCGAAATATTTCAACGACCCCGACAGCGTGCGCAAATCCACCCGCGCGCAGATCGAGAAGGCGCTGGCGAAATACGAGTACCGCCCCAACCTCTTCGCGGTGAACCTGAACAAGAAGCGGCCGAAGATCGTCGGCCTGATCGTGCCGGACACGGCCGACACGTTCTTCTCCGAACTGGTGCGCCGGATCGAGATGCGCTGCGTCGAGCGCGGCTACCTCGCGATCGTGCTTTCGTCGCGCGGCGATGCGCAGCTGGAGGCCCGCTCGATCGAGACGCTGCTGTCGCTGAAGATCGCCGGCGCCATCGTAGCCCCGCTTGGCGTCCACTCCGACCAGCAGTTGATCCGCAGCCTCAGGGCGCGAATCCCGATGGTCTTCCTTGATTCGAGCCTCGACGAGGACACGCCCTTCGTCGGCACCAACAATTTCCAGAGCGTCCCGCTGATCACCGAGTATCTGTGCCGCAGCGGCGACGCGCCGACCTATTTCGACATGCCGGCCGTCAACCAGAACGGGCCAGAGCGCAAGCTGGCCTATGTCACGACCATGCAGCGCCTCGGCCTCAAGCCCGAGGTGGTGGCGGTGACGGCCAAGAATGACTGGCGCTTCGAGGATATAGCCTTCGAGGAAGCGCAGCGCGTCCTGCGGGGGCCGGGCTTCCCGACCCGCACGGTTCTCTGCGCCAATGACCGCTGCGCCGTCGGCGTCATGGCCGCGGCCTTCCAGCATGGTCTCCGCATCGGCCGCGAACCCGGCTGCGACATCCGCATTGCCGGCCATGACGACCAGCCGCACAGCCGCTATGGCTGCCCGCCGCTGACGACGGTGGCGCAGGATTTCGACCAGCTCGCCCAGAACGCCGTCTCGATCCTGCTGGAGCGCGTGGAGAGCGAGGATGCCGCTGACGGCGATCGGCCGCCGCAGCAGCTACGTCTCGAGGGCAAGCTGGTGATGCGAGCCTCGGCCTGAAGCGGCTCGGTCAGGCCGGGACGCCCTCCAGGCAGGCGGCGACGAACGGTCGGAGACGCGGATCGTCGAAATGCGGGATGGCGAGCCCCGCTCCCTCCTGCAGCAACCGTTCGGCCGGCAGGCCCGTCGTAAGGCCGACGACGGCAAGCCCCGCAGCCACGGCGGCGCGGATCCCGGAGATCGAATCCTCGAAGGCGACGCTGTGCGCGGCCGAGCCGCCTAGGCGCTCCAGCCCGACGAGATAGGGCAGCGGATGCTGCTTGGCGTGGGCCAGTTCATCGCCGATGACCACCGTCGCGAACCGTTCGGCAAGGCCGATGCCGGCGAGTTCCTGCTCGGCATTCGGACGCGGCGCGTTGGTGACCACGCCGTAGCGCGCGCCGGTATTGTCGACCCAGCCGAGGAAATCGAGCAGCCCTTCGGCCGGCACGAGGTCGGTCGCCAGCGAGCGGAAGAGTACCTCTTTCGCCTCGACCAGCGCCGCTCCCTCCTCGCGGGAAAGCGCGGGCACGAGATCGGCGAGAATGGTTTCGTTCGGAAAGCCCATTACCTGTGTCCGGTAGCGCTGCGGGTCGAGCGCGACACCGAGACGGGCGACCTGTTGCCGCCAGGCCTCGTAGTGCAGGTGATCGATATCGAGCAGCGTCCCGTCGAGGTCGAACAAGAGAACACCGGACATCAGAAGCTCCATTTCGAGGCCGTGAAGATCAAGCCCTCAGCCGAAAGGCTAGAAATATCGGCGATTGTCTGGAAATTGCGGGCTAACGCGCTTCGGCCCAATCGATCGAGCCGTCCGAGGCCTGGACCTGGTTGCGCCCGGACACCTTGGCCCGGTAGAGCGCATCGTCGGCGCGCCGGTAGAAGTCGCTCAACACGTCGTCCGGACGGCTCGACGTGAGGCCGGCGGAGAAAGTGTAGGAAAAGTCGGGATAGTTGGCGAGCGGCTTCGACAGGCGCACAACGGTCAGCATCCGCTCCAGCATCAGCCTGGCGTGTTCCAGCGGCGTATCCGGGAAAGTCAGCGCAAACTCCTCGCCGCCCATGCGCCCGAAACAGTCCGACCGCCGCAGCTGGCCCTGGATCTTGCTGGCAAAGTCCTGCAGCACAAGGTCGCCGGTCTGGTGGCCGAAGCGGTCGTTGACCAATTTGAAATTGTCGAGGTCGATCACCGCGAGGCAGCCGGCATGCTGGGGCGAGACATGATGATCGGCAAGGATCTGTTCGATCCGGGCGGTCAGGAATCGCCGGTTGGCGACGCCGGTCAGGTCGTCGGTGTAGGACGCCTTGATGGCGACGTCGCGCGCCTGGCGAACCGAGCGCTCGTCGGCGCGGATATGGCTGATGTCGCTGGCGATGCAGAGCATCCAGCCATCGCCTTCGACCGTCTCCGTCATCCAGAGCCAGCGTCCGTCATGCAGGTCCGTCTCGAAGGCGCGAAAACCCGTCTTGCCGCGACGCGACAGGGTGGAGGTCAGCCAGGACTCAAGATCAGGGACACGCAGAACCGTGCCGCGATCGAGCGCATGGTTGCGGCGCATGATCTCCGCCCAGGTCGGCGCCTCGTCCGCCTCGACGAAATAGGCGGCGCGAAAGGCCGGATTGGCATAGCGAAGCCGGTCGAAGCCGTCATAGACCGCGACTAGGACATCCGAAGCATCATAGAGTTGTGCAATCCTCGAACAGATGCTCGCGTCCAACCAACCGTCTCCACCGCTCCACACGCCGCGCCGGCCTTCGAGAAGGCAGCTTCGGATGCGCGAACTTTGCCGCGCAAAGGTAGCGGAACTGGCAACGCTCTGCCAGCACCGCCGCGAGCGATGTTCGGGACTGCGGCGGGCTCTTCCCAGGCGAAGCTCGCGGTCAGGCCTGGGCGAAGGCGGCGGTCAGGACGTCGTTCTCGGTCAACCCTTGGTTGGCTGCGAGCATGGTCTGCCGGCCGCGCGACAGCACCATGACGGTCGAGGCGAGCGCCAGCACTTCCGGCAGCTCCGACGAGACGAAGACGACGCTCATGCCCTTCTTCGCCAGATCCTGGATCTGCCTGTAGATGTCCGCCTTGGTGCGGACATCGACGCCATGCGTCGGCTCGTCGAGGAACAGGATATCCGGCTCGGAGGCGAGGCAGCGGGCGAAGATCACTTTTTGCTGGTTGCCGCCGGACAGGCGCCGGATGGGCTGCTCCGGCCCCTCGCTGACAATGCCGAGCGCCTCGCGGAAGCGGGAAAACAGCGACTTTTCGGCGCCGAGGTCGAGGATGCCGCTGCTCTTCTGCCGCTTCGCCACGGCGACGTTCTCGGCCAGCGACAGGCTGGGCAGGATGCCGTTGGTCTTGCGGCCTTCGGGGAGCAGCGCCAGGCCGCTTCGCCACGCCTCGGTGGCATTCCCCGGCACGACGCCGTCCGGTCGCGAGATCGAGCCGACGGCGAGCGGCCGCATGCCGCAGAGGAGTTCCAGAAGTTCCGTGCGCCCGGCACCGACCAGGCCGAAGATGCCGAGGATCTCGCCCTTGCGAAGCGCGAACGAGACGGGCCCGACGCGGCCCTTGTCGGCGATCGCATCGGCCTTCAGCCGGATCGGCGCATCGGCCGCGATAGCGGGCGCATCGAGCGCATCGAAGGTGAAGGCGCGCCCGGTCATGTCGGCGATGATGCCGGCCCGGGTGGTCTCTGCCACCGGCCGATCGCCGACGACGCGGCCATCGCGCAGCACCACGACCCGGTCGGAGATCGCGAACACCTCGTCGAAGCGATGGCTGATGAAGATGATGGCGACGCCATGGGCGCGGAGGTCCCGCACGATCGCGAACAGCGCCTCGGCCTCATGCGGCGTCAGCGAGGCGGTCGGCTCGTCAAGGATGAGCAGGCGGGCATTGCGCGCCAGTGCCTTGGCGATCTCGACGATCTGCTGCTCGGCGGTCGACAGCGAACCGGCCTCGACGCGCGGATCGATATGCGCGGCGCCCACCCGCGCCAGTAGCTCGCGCGCCTTGGCGGCCAGCGACTTGCGGTCGATGAAGCCGGACCTGCCGGTCCTGTAGTCGCCGATGAACAGGTTTTCCATCACCGACAGCGAGGAGATCAGCGAGAGTTCCTGGTGGATGTGGATGATGCCGGCGTCGAGCGCCGAGCGAGTGTCGCGGAACACCGTCTCCGCGCCGTTCCAGGCGATCGTGCCACCGTCGCGCGGCAGCGCGCCGGAGAGGATGTTGACGAAGGTCGACTTGCCGGCCCCGTTCTCGCCGAGGAGCGCCACGACCTGCCCGGCCGAGATATCGAAATCGACCCCGTGCAGGACGCGGTTCTGGTCGAAGGACTTGGCGATGCCGCGGGCGGAGAGAAGGCAGTCGGTCATGGGGATCTCGGATTGGGGATTGGAACCCTCCCCCGCGTACGGGAGAGGGAGTTTGCGATGGGGCGAAAGCGCCGGAGGCTCAGGTCTTGGCGCCCTTGCCGAGCACGACCGGGGCGTCGATCGCGATCTCGGCCGGATAGGTGGCGCCGAAGCCCAGCATATTGTGCAGCATGACGATGCTGTCGAAGGCCTGGCGCGCCGGCGCCTGATCGATCAGCGCGAGGATCTCGCCGCCGTCCTTGTACTGCTGCTTCTCCGGCAGGTTGTCGTAGCCGACGACGCCGACCTTGCCGGTCGCCTTGGCGTCGCGCACCGCCTTGGCCGCCGCTTCCGAACCGCCCGCCGTCACGTAGATGATCGACAGGTCCGGGTTCGAGGTCATGACGTCGGTCGCCTGCGAATAGGCGGTGGCGTCGTCGTCCTTGCACTCGAACGGGCCGACGATGGTGATGTCGGGGTAGTTCTTCTTGATGAGGTCGAGCGCGCCGT
The DNA here is from genome assembly GCF_037147815.1 of Kaistia sp. MMO-174. NCBI lineage: Bacteria > Pseudomonadati > Pseudomonadota > Alphaproteobacteria > Hyphomicrobiales > Kaistiaceae > Kaistia > Kaistia sp. MMO-174. The sequence goes on from NZ_JBBCUO010000002.1 coordinate 895,182, forward strand.
TCATGCGGGCGTCGTGCTGGGCCGCGCCGAGATAGCCGGTGATGACGGCGATCTTGCCCTTGCCGCCGGTCTGCTTGGCGATGAACTCGCCCGCCTTCGCGCCGGCGTCATAGGCGAGCATGCCCATCGAGACGTTGCGGTTCGACTTCTCGGCCGAGTCGGCGATGAAGGAGATGAACGGCACGCCCTCGGCGACCACCTCGTTCACCTTGGCGACGGTGCCGTCGAAGATCGGCACGGCGGCGATGCCGTCATACTGCTTGGTCAGCGCGCCATCGATGCCGGCGACCATGACCTCGGCGGTCAGGCCGGTGCCGAGCTGGATGTAGTCGACCGCCGTGTTGAGCGGCTTCAGGTATTCCGTCGCCGCGACGATGCCCTTATCGGCGGCTTCCCAGAAGGACGAGCCCTGGAACGACAGCACGGCGAGGCGGAGCGGCTTCGGCGCCGGGCCCTGGGCGACGATGGTGCCACCAACGGCCTTGGCGGCTTCGGAGAGGGCTGCTTCCTCGGCCAGCGCCAGGCGCGGCACCAGCGGCAAGGCGAGGCCGGCTGCCGAGAGCATCAGGAAGCGGCGGCGATCGAATGTAGTCATGGTTTCCTCCAGAGTTGAACTTGGTGAGACGTCGGCGGTCGCGACCGCCTCAGTCTTCTTCGCTGCGGCGGTTCAGGCTGTCCGCGCCAACGGCGAGGATGACGACGAGACCAATGGTGATGGTCTGCCAGTAGCCCGAGACATTGAGCAGGACGAACGCGTTGCGGAGCAGGCCGATCAGCGCCGCGCCAATAACGACGCCGCCGATCGAGCCGCGACCGCCGGCCAGGGCGACACCACCGAGGATGACCGCGGCGATGACGTCGAGCTCGTAGCCGAGGCCGAGATTGGGATTGGCGTTGGTCAGCATGCCGCCGAGCAGCAGGCCGCCGAGGCCGGCGAGGCTGCCCGAGACGGTGAAGACGAGAATGCGCGTCTTCGCCACGTCGATGCCGGCGAGCCGCGCGGCGCGGGCATTGTCGCCGACCGCATAGACGTTGCGACCCCAGCGCGTCCGCGTCGCGAACAGCCAGACGAGGATCGTCAGCACGACGAGCAGAATAAACTGCACCGGCAAGCCGCCGATCTTGCCGTAGCCGAGAAACGCCGCCCAGTTGTCGAAGCGCTGCGGATTGCCGTTGGTGATCAGCAGCGCCGCGCCCCGCGCGATCGACAGCGTGCCGAGCGTGGTGATGAACGGATTGATCCGTAGCTTGGTGATCAACACGCCATTGGCGAAACCGATCGCCATGCCGATGCCGATCGCGCCGGCGATGCCAAACGACGGCATGCCGGTTGTCGCCGAGACGATCGCGCCGGTGACGGCCGAAAGGCCGATCACCGAGCCGACCGACAGGTCGATGCCGCCGGCGATGATCACCAGAGCCTGGCCGAGCGCGACGATGCCGACGACCGAGATCTGGCGCGCGACATTGGAAAGGTTGCGCCCCGTCAGGAAGAACTCGCTGGCGAAGGTCAGGCCGATGAAGACAAGAACGAGCATCGCGAGAACGGTCGCCTCGCGGCGCGTCCGCACGAAGCGGACGACATTGGCAGCAGTCATGGATCAGCGTCTCTTGAAGGTGGGCTGGCGCTTTTCCTTGAAGGCGGCGCGGCCTTCCGCGGCGTCTTCGGTGGCGAAGCAGATGGTCTGCAGGTCGCGCTCGTAGTGGATCGCCTGCTCCTGCGGCATGGTGAAAGCCGCCTGCAGGTTCAGCTTCGCCGTTTCGGCCGCGATCGGCGCGCGACTGGCGATCACGTCGGCGATCGCCCGTGCGCGGGCCAGCAGGTCCGCCTGCGGCACGACCTCCGACACCAGGCCCCAGGCCAGCGCCTTCTCGGCCGGGATCGGATCGCCGGTCATGATTATCAGCGCCGCGTTGGACGGGCCGACCGAATGGGCGAGGAAGGTCGCCATGCCGCCGCCGCCGATCCAGCCGAGCTTGATCTCGGGTGCCGCGAACTGGGCATTCTCGGAGGCGATGCGGATGTCGCAGGAGAGCGACGTCTCCAGCCCGCCGCCAAAGGCGTAGCCGTTCACCGCCGCGATGGTCGGCTTCAGCAGCTTGCGGATCGCGTCGCAATAATCGGCGCGATTGCGGAACTGCCAGGGCGTCTCGTAAGTGTCGAGCTCCTTGATGTCGGAGCCGGCGCAGAACGCCCGCTCGCCGGCGCCGGTGACGATGACGACGCGGATCGTGTCGCTGTCATTGCATTCCTGCACGGCGGCGACGATCGCCTTCGACATTTCCGGCGTGACGGCGTTGAGCTTCTGCGGCCGGTTCAGCGTGATGGTGGCGACGGGACCGTCGACGGTGAAGAGGATGTCGTCGGTCATGCTGCGCCCTCGCCCACCGCGCCCTTGGCGATCAGGTCGTTGATGGCGGCCTCGTCGAGACCGGCCTCCGCCAGAACGGCACGCGTATGCTCGCCGGTCAGCGGCGCGCCGCGCTCGACGGTCGAAGGCGTCTTCGAGAACTTGATCGCGAAGCCCGGCGTCTTCACATGGCCTTCGGTCGGATGGTCATATTCGACGAAGGTGCCGTTGTGCTTGATCTGCTCGTCCTCGACGAGATCGGCATAGCCGTAGACCGGGCCGCACCAGATATCGGCCGCGCGCAAGAGCTCCAGCCATTCGGCCGAGGACTTGGTCTTCAGCTTGTCGCGCGTCTTGGCGAAGATCTCGTCGCGCTTCTCCCAGGTGTCGATCTCGTCGTCCATGGTGAGGAAACTGTCCTCGCCGATCACGGCGCCAAGCGTCGCGAGCTTCGGGAACGAGACGATGATGTAGCCGTCGGTCGTCGCGAACGCGCCGTAGGGCGCGCGGATGTAGACATGCGCATGCGGCTCGGCCGAGCGGGTCTGCGGCTTGCCGGCGACGGTGAAGACGGAGAGTTCCTGCATCTGGATCGTGGTAATCGCGTCCAGCATGTTGACCTGGACCAACTGGCCCTCGCCCGTCCGCTCGCGATGCAGCAGCGCCGCCAGCGCGCCCTCGAAGGCGGTGTAGGCGGTGATCGCGTCGACCAGATACTGGCCGGCGGCGGTCGGCGGCTCGCCGTCGCGGCCGGACGAAAGCATGGCGCCCGACATGCCCTGCAGCACGAGGTCCTGGCCCGGGCGGTGCAGATAGGGCCCGTCCTCGCCATAGCCGGAGATCGAGACGTAGATCAGCTTCGGATTGATCTTCGACAGGCTCTCGTAGTCGACGCCGAGCCGCTTGGCGACGCCGGGACGATAGTTCTGCAGGAAGACGTCAGCCGTCTTCACCAGTTCCAGCAGCATCGCCTTGCCGTCAGGGTTCTTCAGGTCGATGGCGAGCGAGCGCTTGTTGCGGTTGAGCGACAGGAACGAGACGTTGACCTTATTGCCGCGCGCGCCGCCGGCCGCGACATGGCGCTGCCACTCGCCATTGATCGGCTCGACCTTGACGACGTCGGCGCCGAGATCACCCAGGCGCTGCGCCGCGAACGGCCCCGCCATGGCGATCGAGCAATCGAGCACGCGGTACCCGGAAAGAATGCCCATTTTCTAAAACCTCAAAGATCCGAACTATCCGTCATCCCTGCGAAAGCAGGGATCCATCCGGCCCGTTGGAGGAGGCCGCATGGATCCCGGGTCTCCGCTTCGCTCCGCCCGGGATGACGGCGGCGCGCATGCGAATGGGTCACGTCATCCACCAGCCGCCATCGACGTTCAGCGTCTGTCCGGTGACGAAGCCGGAGCCTTCGGAGGCGAAGAAGATCAGCGCGTTGGCGATATCCGCCGGTTCGCCCCGGCGCTTGACCGCCTGATGGTCGAGGACGTGGCGGGTGTAGCCTTCGGGATCGGGATGGATCTTCTCGGCATCGGTCGGGAAGGCACCGGGCGAAATGGCGTTGACGGTGACGCCATAGGGGCCGAACTCGCGCGCCCAGGCCCGCGTCAGGCCGACCAGCGCGCCCTTCGACTGGATGTAGGGCGACAGGTTAGCCCAGCCGCCCGAGAGCGTCACGCTGGCGATGTTGATGATGCGGCCGAAGCCCTTGGCGCGCATCGAGGGCAGCGCGACCTGCACGCAGACGATGCCGGCATCGACATTGATCCGCTGCACCGCCTGATGCTCTTCGATCGTGTACTCCTCGAACGGTTTCGAGGGGTAGATCGCGGCGTTGTTGATGACGACGTCGAAGCCGCCGACCTCGGCGGAGATCGCCTCCAGCGCCGTCTTCAGCCCGGCGAGATCGGAAAGGTCGAGCGCCCGGAAGATGAGCCGGTCATGGCCCGCCTCGGCGGCGGCCGCCCGGAGCAGTTCTCCCTTGGCCGGGTCGTTGTCGATGGCGACCACGGTGGCGCCGGCCGCGAGGAACGCCAGCGTCGAGGGCAGGCCGAGCCCGCCTGCCGCGCCGGTATAGAGGATGGTCTTGTTCTGGATGGTCATCTGTCAGTTCCAAATATCGCAAACTCTGCCGTCATCCCGGGCAAGCGCAGCGCGACCCGGGATCCATTCAGCCGTATCGCCAACAGGAGAGGCGCCAGATTCCCGACTGAGCGGCGGGAGGGATCCCCGCTTTCGCGGGGATGACGGCGAGTTGGGGCGACGGGCAGAAGCGCGCATCAGCGTCCCTTGATCGGACGGTGGTTGCCCGTCGGCTCCGGGTATTCCTCGGTCGGCTGCACGGCGAGACCGGCAATGCGCTTCTCCAGCGCCGCCGTCGCTTCCTTGCCGGCATGGATGCGGAACGTCGTGTCGTAGCGGCGCTCGTCGCCATGCTCGAGCCAGATCAGTTCATTGTGCTCGCGCGCATAGGTCTGGCCGAGCACGTGGTTGGTCGACGGCTCCAGGCCGACGGCATACTGGCCGGCCTGCAGGTTCTGCCATTCGAACTGGCAGGGGAACTGGTCCTTGCGGGTCTCGACCTCGAAGGCGAGGCCCAGACGGTCGTTGACCAGCGCCACCGGCACCAGGCCGTTGGCGTCGGCCTTCATCTCGTGCTGCCAGACCTGCTCATGGAAGTTCTTCTGCGGCGCGGGCAGCGTGCGGTAGCCGACGCCCTGCTTGCGATAGTCGGCGCCGGCATGGGCTGCCCAGACCACTTCCTCGATCGGCGCGACATAGCGGGCGCCCTCTTCCAGCAGCGGCGCCGCCGGATTGATGTGGTAGCAGTACATGTGCGGCGTCTTGTAGAAGCCGTGATTGACGACGCGGTCGGTGAGCTTGATCTCGTTGGAGCCGACCTTCGCCTCGATGCGGCGGATCAGGTGCAGGTCTTCGCCGAAGACGGTCGACTGCTGCACGACGCCTTCCGCCCACAGCGTGCACTCGTCGCCGTCCCAGGCCTCGCCATAGCCGGTGAGGCGGGCGGGAATAGTGCCGACGCGGCCGTGCAGCGAATGCTTCACGGTCTTGCGCGGGCCGTAGACATAGCTGTCGGCCGGCGCCTCATGCATAAACAGGATGTGGTCGAGGCCGCAGGTGACGAGCAGGCCGGAGAAGGACCGCATCCAGCCGAGGCCGCCCTCACCCTCATATTCGTGCAGGAAGGCGTTGCGGAAGCCGGCCGGCGAATGCCAGCCGATCGAGGTTCCCTGATAATCGAGATCGGCGATGTCCATCGCGCGGTCGACGAGCACGGTGAAGCGCAGGCCGGCGCCGGTGCGGAATTCGAGCATGCGGATGCCGCGCTCGACGCCGTCGCCGAGCGTCGTCAGCCGGACGCCCGCGAATTGCGACAGCATGCCGGAATGCTCCGCCAGTTCGCGTCGCGAAAAAGTCCGCCCGAAAAGTTGCACCATGGTCGTGTCCTGATTGTCCTGTTTCGTGGAGGGCAAGGAAGTCTCGCCCGACCCTCCCCCGCGAACGGGAGAGGGAATTTTTCTGTCTGTCCCCAGGCTCGACGAGCCCGCCGGATCAGAGACCGTTGGCGCGCAGCTTGCCGTCGAGGAACTTCTTGGCGCGCGGCACGTCGTCTTCCGACAGGTGCTCGATGATCACCGGGATGTTCGGGTGCTTTTCCGAGAGGCGCTGCAGGTAGAGGTCGTAATTGAGCGAACCGAGGCCCGGCGCCGGCAGTTCGATCTCGCCGACACCGCGGAAGGTGTGGCTCTCGAGTGCATCGGAATCGCCGATATCGGCGTGCTTCTCGCTCTTGTCGTCGCCCGAACGCTTCACGTCCTTGGCATGGGCGATCTTGATCTTGTCCGTCAGCGTATCGAACACCTGGTTCAGGATCTGATCCATGCGGTCGATGTTGTGGGTCTCGAAATAGTTGGTCGGATCCATCAGCAGGCCGAGGCCGGGATGATCGACCTGCGCGAACATGCGGACGGTCTCCTCGACCGAGCCGACGACGTTGTTGACGTAGGTCTCGAGCAGGAAGACGGCGCCGTGGTCATAGGCCTCCTGCGACAGCTCGGCGATGACCTTGCGGCATTCCTCGAAGCCTTCCTCGGTCTTATTCTTCGGGTCGTGCACCCAGTCGGAGTCGGTGTTGTAGGTGCCGGTTTCCGAGATGACATAGGGGCTGCCGAGATCGCGCGCGTTGCGGATGATCTCCTTCAGGTAGCCGACGCGGCGGGCGCGCTCATCCTTGTCCGGGTGGATGATGTTGGTGTAGCCGGAAATGCAGCAGATCGGCAGGTCGTGGTCACGGAAGGTGTCCTTGACCTGCTTGGCCTTGGCCTTGGTGATCTGGCCGGCCGAGAGGTCGAGATCCTTGAAGTGCAGGTCGAGCTGGACGGTGTTGAAGCCGAGCCCCTTGATCTTCTTGGCGGTCTCATCGAGGCCGTAGGGGAAATAGCCGGTGAAAATGCCGGTCTGCATCATGATCGAGTTCCTCCCTGAACTTCAGATAGCGATTTCGGAAAGCTTGACGGCGCGGCCCTCGGCCATCGAGCGGTAGCCCGCCTCGATGAGCGCCACGGTCTTGACGTTGTCAGCGACGGTGAGCGCCGGGGCATCGCCCGTCTTCACCGCGTATTGCAGTTGCTCCATCACGCCCTTGAAGGCATGCGGGAACCACATCGTGTCCCATTCCGGCGTGACCCACTTGCCGCCGGTGGTGCGCTTCGAGGCATAGGACAGCGTCGAGGCGGCGCCGGTCGGCCAGCCGATCGTGCCCTGGGCGACACCGTCCGTGCCCTCGACCCGCCACTTGATGTAGATGTCGCTGTCGAAGCCTTCCTCGCGCGGGCCGGACCAGACGTCCTCCAGCGACACGGCGAAGACGCCCGAGGCGAACTTGATCGTCGAGGCGGTGATGCCGTCCTTGTGCTCGAACTTGGTGCGCGGATCGGTGCGGGCGGCGGTGTAGATCTCGTCGACCTCGCCGAACAGAAAGCGAAGCACATCAAGGTGATGCACGCTCATGTTCGAGAGCGTCAGTCGGTCGTACTCTTCCAGGAAGGTCTGCCAGTGCGGGATGGCGCGCATCTCGATGGTGGCGATGACAGGCGTGCCGAGCTCGCCCTTGTCGAGGATCTGCTTCAGCACGCGCATCGACTGGTCGTAGCGCATGTTCTGGTTGACGGAGAGGATCTTGCCGGCGGCCTTGGCCTCGTCGCGAAGCGCGATCGCCTCCTCCAGCGTCAGCGCCAGCGGCTTCTGCGCCAGGATGCCCTTGATGTGCTTCTGCTTCAGCGCGTGGCGGATCAGCGCCGGCTGCTGGTCGGGCGGAAAGGCGAGGTCGAGGATCTCGATCGTCTCATCCTCGATCAGCGCTTCCGGCGTCTCGTGCACGGTCGGGATCGACCAGCGCTCGGCCACCTTGGCGGCGTTCGCCTTGGTGCGCGAGGCGATCGCGACGACCGGGAAACCGGCCTCGTGATAGGCGGCCAGGTGGCACTCGGCCATGATCATGCCGGCGCCGATGGCGCCGATCCTCAGATCCTTGACCCGGATCTCCGGATCGGGCGCGAAGCCCTTCGAGTCTGCCATGGGTTCCTCCGTCTTTTTATTGGGCGCGGGCGACGGCCGAGCCGTCCGCCGCGAAGAAGTGGATGTCGGCCGGATCGACCGAGAGGGTGATCTTCTGGTCGGCCACGAATTTCGGCTGGCCGCGCAGCAGCGCCCTGAGCCGTTCCTCGCCGGCGGTCAGCGTCACCACGGTGAAGCCGCCGAGCGGCTCGACCTCGAAGATCGTCGCCGCCGCGCCGTCGCCGTCGCGCCAGGGCGCGAGCTTGAGGCTCTCGGGACGGATGCCGAAGGCGGTGGCGCGCTCGGGCACGCCGGCGAGCGGCAGGCGGATCGCGCCATCCGCTGCTGTTAGCCTTCCGTTAACCGTATCGGCCGTTCCGGCGAGCAGGTTGATGGTCGGCGCGCCGACGAGGCCGGCGACGTAGCGGCTGGCCGGACGATCGTAGATGGCGCGCGGCACATCGACCTGGCGGATGATGCCGCGCTCCAGGATCGCCATCCGGTCGGCGACCGACATCGCCTCTTCCTGGTCATGCGTGACATAGACCAGCGTGTGGCCGAGCTCCTGCTGCAGCCGCTTCAGCTCGACGCGGGTCTCTTCCCGCAACCGGGCATCCAACGCCGAGATCGGATCGTCCATCAGATAGGCGGCCGGATCGCGCACGAGCGCCCGGGCGATCGCCACACGCTGGCGCTCGCCGCCGGAGAGCTGCGCCGGCGGCTTGTGCAGGATGTGGCCGATATGCAGCTTCTCGGCGACCGAGGCGAGCTTGGCAGCAATCTGCGCCTCCGGCACCTTCCGCTCGACCAGCGGGAAGCGGATGTTCTCGCGCGCGGTCATATGCGGGAACAACGCGAGGTTCTGGAACACCATGGCGACGTTGCGTTCCGCCGGCGTCACCTCGTTGACCCGCTTGCCGCCGATGCGGATCTCGCCCTCGTCCGGCGTCTCCAGCCCGAGGATCAGGCGCAGGATCGTCGTCTTGCCGGAGGATGGCGGGCCGAAGAAGCAGAAGAACTCGTTGTCGCGGATGGTGAAGGAAGCCCGGTCGAGCGCCAGCGTGTCGCCATAGCGCTTCGAGACGTTCTCGAAGGTGATCTCGGCCATGCTCAGCCTCCCCGGATCGCGGCAGTGGAAGCGGCGTCGAACAGGCGGACGGCCTGCGGCGCCGGCACGATCGAGACGACGTCGCCGACCGAGAAGCCGACATCGTTGCCGGCGACGATCTTGGCCGGCTGGCCACTTTCGACATGAACGATGGTGCGGGCGCCGATGCGCTCGACGAAGGTGACGCGGGCACGCAGCCCCTGCCCCTCGGCGGCAAGCGTCGCCTCCTCCGGCCGGAAGCCGTATTGCACGGCCCGGCTGCCGGCGGCGCGCGCCGCGGCGGCGAGATCGTCCGGCAGCGGCGGCGAGACGCCCCAGGCCCCGAGATCGACGGCGAGGCCGCGATCCGTCTCGGCCAGTTCGCCGGCGATCAGGTTCATGCCCGGCGCGCCGATGAACCTGGCGACGAAGATGTTGGCCGGGTTGTTATAGACCTCGAGCGGGGTGCCGACCTGCTGCAGCACGCCATGATCCATCACCGCGATGCGGTCGGCCATGGTCATCGCCTCGAGCTGGTCGTGCGTGACATAGACCATGGTCTGCCTGAACTGCTTCTGCAGATGCTTCAACTCCGTCCGCATCACGGCGCGGAAGGCGGCGTCGACATTCGACAGGGGCTCGTCGAGCAGGAAGATCGCCGGCTCGACGATGGCCGAACGGCCGATGGCGAGGCGCTGCAGGATGTTGACCGAGAGCTTGGCGCTCTTCTGGTCGAGCAGCGGCGTCAGCTGCAGGAAATCGGCGATGTTCTTCACGCGGCGGTCGATCTCCGACCGGCTCATGCCGCGCATCTTCGGACCATAGGCGAGGTTCTGGCGAACCGTCATATGGGTGAAGATGGCGTAGTTCTGGAACACGAAGCCGACGCCGCGCTTGCCCATCGGTACGCCGTTCATGTCGCGGCCGTCGAACAGGATGCGGCCGCCGGACGGGTCCTCCATGCCGGCGATCATGTTCATGGTCGTCGACTTGCCGCAGCCGGAAGGCCCCAGCAACGCCATGAACTCGCCGTCGCGGATCTCCAGATCCATCGTCTTCAGCGCAGTGAAGTCGCCGAAGCGCTTGACGAGGTTTTCGAGGCGGATCGTGGTCATGCCCGGCCCTCCCTTTTGGCGGCTTCCATCCGCTTCATGGCGAAGACGGCGAGCACGGAGAGGACGATCAGGATGACGAGCGCGATCGCCGCGACATAGCCCCAGATCAGGTCCTGCGTGGTGACCTTGTAGACGTAGACGGAGATCGTCTCGGTCGCGACGCCGGGGCCGCCGCCGGTCATGATGTAGAGCGTGTCGAAGATCTTGAAGATCTCGATGACGCGGATCGCCAGCGCGATCACCATGATCGTCTTGATGCGCGGCAGCATGATCGTGAAGAAGCGCTGCCGCCAGCTGGCGCCAAGCAGGGTCGCCGCCTTCAGCTGGTCCTCCGGCACGCCGACGAGGCCGGCGAGCAGGATCAGGAACATCAGCGGCGTCCACTGCCAGATGTCGGCGATCATGACGGCGACGAGCGCCAGCGTCGGATCGGACAGCCAGGCGATGCGGACATCCATGCCGGAAAGCGCCGAGAGGATGCCGTTGAGCGGCCCGCTCGACTGGAACAACATGAAGAACATGTAGCCGGCGACCGCAGGCACGACCATCATCGGCATCAGCAGGATCGAGTAGAAGATCCGCTTGCCGGGGAAGTCGTCCATGAACAGCGTGGCGAGGCCCAGGGCCAGCAGGAACTCGGCCGGCACGCAGACGGCCATGATGATGAAGGTGCGCCAGAGCGCGCCCCACCAGCGCCGGTCTTCCATGAGGTCGGTATAGTTGGCGAAATTGTTCCAGGACTGCCAGGCCCTCCACCAGCTGACGCCGTCGAGCGGCGACCAGTCGGTCAGGCTGATGTAGAGCTGCATCAGCAGCGGGAAGACGGCGATGAACAGCACGAGCAACTGGGTCGGCAGCGTCAGGCGGAAGCCGAGGCGGCGCGATTCCAGGTCGACGGGCTGGGCCGCGCGCGGCGGCGTCGCCGAGGCGGCGCTCGGGATGGTTTCGGTGGCGCTCATTGCTTCAGCGCTCCGAAGGTCAGGCCGCGGACCAGGTGCTTCTGGATGGCGATGCCGAGGATGACGGGCGGGATCGCCGCGAGCAGGCCGAGCGCCGCCTTGGCGCCATAGAGCTGGCCGGTCATCGAGGACGACAGGGACGCCATGTAGACCGGGATGGTGACCCAGTTCTTCGTCGTCAGCAGCAGCGCGATCAGATAGTCCGACCAGTTCAGGATGAAGACCAGCAGCGCCGAGGAGGCGAGCGGCGCGCGCATCATCGGCAGCGTGATCTTCATGAAGACGCGGAAGCGCGAGCAACCCTCGACCAGCGCCGCTTCCTCGATCTCGCGCGGCATCTCGTCGAAGAAGGTCTTCATCAGCCAGAAGGCGAAGGGCAGCGTGACGATGCCGTAGATCAGCGCCAGACCCCACCACGTATCGATCAGGCCGAGGAAGGCCCACATGATCATGATCGGGATCATCACCGCCATCGGGGGGAACAGGCGAAGCTGGATCAGCGCCAGCGGCAGGTTCTTGCCCGAGCCGAAGCGCGACAGGCCATAGGCGGCGGCGGTGCCGCAGCCCATGGCGATAACCGTGCCGAACACGGCCGAGAGTAGCGACGACAGGATCGGCCGCCAGGCGGTGCGCTCCAGCGCGACGATCAGGTCGGACGTGCTTTCGCCGAAGACGAAGCGGAAATTGTCGAGCGTCGGCGCGCGCGGAATCCAGGTCAGGTCCGCACCGGTCGCCGACCATTCCGGGATCGGCTTGAAGGCCATCGACACCATCCAGAGGATGGGCAGCAGCGTCAGCGCGAGCGCAAGCGCAATCGCGGCATAACGGAAGGTTTCAAAGGCGGGTGAACGCCGCATGGGTCGACTCGTTTCCTCGGCAGCGGCCCTCACCTCTCCCATGGGGAGAGGTCGGACCGCAGGTCCGGGTGAGGGGTTGAGCCCTCTCCGGAAAATTCCCTACCCCCTCACCCGTCGGCTTCGCCGCCGACCTCTCCCCGTGGGAGAGGTGAAAGGGTCCCCACATTCCTGGCCGCCAAGGCCCTCACCCCACCCTCTCCCTGAGGGAGAGGGCTTTCCGCCGTAGCTCTGCATCCGCCTCGCGGCCGGTGAGGAGCGCCCCCTCGCCCGCTTGCGGGAGAGGGTTGGGGTGAGGGTCTAGGCCCAGCGGCTTACGTCACGACCGGGTCCAGCACCGTCGGCCACGAAGCCTTGTTGCTGCGGATCGCATCGAGCAGCTTGTCCTCGCCGATGCGGCGGGCAATGCGCTTCCATTCGCGTTCGGTGTCGGCCATCGCCTGCTCGGGCGTCTTCGCCTTGGTGCAGGCGGCGACGAGGTTCTCGTCGAGCGCGTTGTGGAAGGCGGTCGCGCCCGGATAGTTGATGGTGGGCACCGTGCGGGCGACGACCTCGCGCAGATTGTCCATGTGGTAGGCGTGATACGTCTCGCGGACGAGCGGATCGGCGAAGTTCGCCAGCTGGAACGGGTCGAAATAGCCGCCCGGATTGGCCGTCATCCAGGAATAGATCCGGCTGGATCCAAGCCACTGCAGCAGCAGGTAGCAGGCTTCGGGATGCTGGCTCTGGGCCGAGATCGAGGCCGACAGGTTGAGCCAGAGCACGGAGCGGCGGACCAGCTTGTCGTCGATGACGCGGCCCGGCGGCAGCATCGAGCCGATCTTGCCGGTGACCTTCGAGCCGTCATTCGCCTTGTTGTCGAGGAACTTCGGCAGGTTGGAGAAGGCGCAGGTCATCGCCGCGCCGCCATTGCCGAAATTGCCGTACTGCTCCGGCCAGCCCCAGGAGATCGCGTCCGGCGAATGATGGGCGAGGCTGTCGACATATTCGGTCGTCGCCAGGATGCCATTGGCCGAATTGATCAGCGGCGCGCCATTGTCGTCGAACAGGAACTGGTTCGGCGAGGCGGTCGAGACGAAGCGCTGGTACCAGTTGGTGTAGCCCCAGCCCTGGTTGCGCAGGTCGGTCGAGCCGAACAGGCCCTTGTCGGGGCGATGGAAGAACGAGGCGATGTCGCTGTGCTGCTTCCAGGTCGAGGGCGGCGCCAGGTCGTAGCCGAACTTGTCCTTGAAGGCCGCCTGCTCGGCCGCGTCGCCGAAGAGATCGGTGCGGTAGACCCAGCACTGATAGTCGCCATCGAGCGAGACGCCGTAGACGGAGCCGCGATAGCGGTTGAACAGGCTGACGCCGGCGTCGCCGCCCGGATAGCCGCGCTCGGGATTGTCCCATTCCGGCTTATACTGCGCAACGAAATCGTCCATCTTGACGAGACCATTGGTCTCGGCGAGGTCGCCCAGGCGGTTCCACTCGACGGCGTAGATGTCGAACGCGCCGCCCTGGGTGGAGATGTCCTGCATCGCCTTGGTGAATTCCTGGCCGTTGGGCTGGCCGACGATCTCCAGCGTGACGCCGGTTTCCTTCTCCCAAAGGTCCTTGATCGACGGCGCGCCTTCCGGGAACGGCTTGGTCAGCTGGCCGATCGAGCCATCCGACAGGCCGAGCACGATCTTCGACGGCGCCTTGCCGGCGGCCTTCAGCGCCTTGATGCCCTCGATGGCGCGGCCTTCCGGCGTATCGGCGCCATACTGGTAGCGCTCGGCGCCGGCGAAGCCGGTCGGCCCGCCGATCATGCCCGGCGCCAGCGCCGTATCGGCGAAGGCCGGCCGCAGGAACTTCGGCGCGATGCCGACGGCGGCGGTGAGAGCGAAGGCCGAGCCGCCCGTCTTCAGCAGACGGCGGCGGGTGAAGCCGGACGAGCCGGCGGACGAACCGCGCATGGACATGATTTCCCCTCCCAAGGACAGCGGACCGTTTCCCGATCCGTCACATCGGCGGAGATGATTGATATTGATTTGTTTCGATGTCAACAGGCGATGCAATGCATCACAATATGCCCAATCCGATGATGCATTGCAGCAATGACAGGATTCCAACTGATCGCGTGGACCGACGACCGCGCCGGATTTTGCGACGATGTAGGCCATTTTCGGCCGAAATCAGCCGGACATGCTCCGCTGAGACGTTGAAGCAGCACCGATTTTCCGGCGGGAGATCAAAATGATCAAAACCGTCATTGACATCATTTTACATCAAAGACATCATTTGCCGGCACGCAACCGCTGCCGCTTCCGGTTCCCCCGGCAAACGGCGTAGCTTGCGGTTTCCAAAGCCCTGAAACGACTAGGATAAACGGAATGCGGACGACACTGGCGGACATCGCGAAGGAGGCGGGGGTGTCGACCGCGACGGTCGACCGCGTCCTCAACAACCGCGATGGCGTCAAGGAACGCACGCGCGGCCATGTGCTCGCGATCGCGGGCAAGCTCGGCTACCTCGACGACATGCTGCGTCCCGGCGCGTCGGGCGCCGCGATCGGCGGCGTCCCGCTCGATATCGTCGACCTCGACATCGTGCTGCCGGGCGGCACCAACACTTTCATCAACAATCTCGCCGACCGCTTCGCCGACATCGCCGCCATCCGGCCCGACGTCAACCTGCGCATCCATTCGATCGAGGGCTTCGAGCCGGTGCTCCTGGCCGAGAAGCTGGAGGCGCTGCGCGGCAAGAGCCAGGGCGTCGGCCTGATCGGGCTCGACCATCCGGTGGTGCGCGAGGCGATCCGCTCGCTCGCCGGCTCCGGCGTGCCGGTGATGACGCTCGTCTCCGACATCAGCCATGTGCCGCGCGTCGGCTATGTCGGCATCGATAACCGCGCCGCGGGCAGGCTCGCCGGCTACCTGCTCGGCCGCTTCCTGAAGGCGGAGACCGGCAAGGTCGCCCTCTTCGCCGGCTCGCTCTCCTATCGCGGCCATGAAGAGCGCGAGATGGGCTTCCGCCACATGCTGCGCGAGGAATATCCGGGGCTCTCGATCGTCGAATTGCGCGAGATCCGCGACGACACCGAGCGCGCCTATAGCGAGGCGGTGGCGCTGCTCGCGCGCTATCCCGATCTCGCCGGCATCTACAATATCGGCGCCGGCAACCGCGGCATCTCGCGCGCCCTGCAGGAGGCGGGCCGGGAAAAGTCGGTCGTCTTCATCGGCCACGAGCTGACCGAGCACACGCGCCGCTTCCTGATCTCCGGCACGATGGACGCGGCGATCGACCAGAACCCGCGCGTCGAGGCGCGCGAAGCCGTCGACCGCCTCGCCCGCGCCGCCCGCGGCGAGGAAAACCCGACCGGCCCGGCGACGCGCCTGCAGGCGATCTTCAAGGAGAATATCCCGGAGGTGTGAGACGGGCCCGGAGCCCCGGCTCGCCCCCCTCACCCGCCCTCGCCGCTGCCCGGACGCGGCGGAGCGGCGATCCGGGCTCCATCTCGCCCCGACCATCAGCGCCCTGTCAAAACCGTATCAGTCGGTGTGCAATTCGGCATTGGCGCGGGAGTCGAACAGCCCCTATCCTCCCGTCCCACCAATCAAAACAGCGCTGCCGCGATGGGCTGCGCCAATGCCCCGGGAGGCCCTCCATGTTTCAATCGCGCTCGATGACGGCGATCGTCTGCCACGGCCCGAAGGACTATCGCGTCGAGGCGGTCGGCAAGCCGGAGCCGCGCCGGCGCGAACTGGTGCTGAAGATCGACGCCTGCGGCATCTGCGCCAGCGACTGCAAGTGCTGGTCCGGCGCCAACATGTTCTGGGGCGGCCAGAATCCCTATGTGAAGCCGCCGGTGATCCCCGGCCACGAGTTCTTCGGCCGGGTCGAGGCGATCGGCGAGGACGCGGCCGAGCATTTCGGCGTCGCCGTCGGCGACCGCGTCATCGCCGAGCAGATCGTCCCCTGCGACAAGTGCCGCTACTGCCGCTCCGGCAGCTACTGGATGTGCGAGGTGCACAACATCTTCGGCTTCCAGAAGCAGGTCGCCGATGGCGGCATGGCGGAATACATGCGCATCCCCGAGACGGCGCGCCTGCACAAGATCCCGGAAGAGATCTCGCTCGAGGACGCGGCGATCATCGAGCCGCTCTCCTGCGCCATCCACACCGTCAATCGCGGCGACATCCAGCTCGACGATGTCGTGGTGATCGCCGGCGCCGGTCCGCTCGGCCTGTTCATGACGCAGATCGCCCATCTGAAGACGCCGAAGAAGCTCGTCGTCGTCGACCTCGTGCCGGAGCGGCTGGCGCTCGCCAAGTCGTTCGGCGCCGACGTGGTGATCAACCCGCGCGAACAGGATCCGATCGAGATCGTCCGCGGCCTGACCGACGGCTATGGCTGCGACGTCTATATCGAGACGACGGGCGTGCCGGCCGGCGTCACCCAGGGCCTCGAAATGATCCGCAAGCTAGGCCGCTTCGTCGAGTTCTCCGTCTTCGGCGCCGAGACGACGGCCGACTGGTCGATCATCGGCGACCGCAAGGAGCTCGACATCCGCGGCGCCCATCTCGCGCCCTACTGCTATCCGATCGCGATCGACCTGCTGCAGCGCGGCCTCGTCACCTCGAAGGGCATCGTCACCCACCACTACGGGCTGAAGGACTGGACCACCGCCATCGACAAGGCCTATGGACTCGACTCGATCAAGGTGCTGCTGCGGCCCGGCTATGGAGCGGACGCCGCCGGTTGAGACGCGTTTTCAAGCGAAGTGGTGGCCGGTTCGCGTGAAGAAAACGCGACCAGACAAAGAGTGAGAGCATTGCACCGTTTTTACGAAACGGTGCAATGCTCCAAGACGCGAACGGGGACGCTTCCATGAGCTATTTCATCGGCATCGATGTCGGCACGGGCAGCGCCCGCGCCGGCATCTTCGACGCGACCGGCGTGCTGAAGGCCTCGGCCAAGCGCGAGATCACGCTCTGGCACGAGCCCGGCGACGTCGTCGAACAGTCGTCGGAGAACATCTGGCAGGCGATCGCCGCCTCTGTGCGCGAGGCGATGGCGGCGGCCAAGATCCCGGCCGATCAGGTCGCCGGCATCGGCTTCGACGCCACCTGCTCGCTGGTGCTGATCGACGCCGACGACCGGCCCGTCACGGTCAGCCGTTCCGGCGATCCCGCCCGCAACATCATCGTCTGGATGGACCACCGCGCCACCGACCAGACGCGCCGCATCAACGCCACCAGCCATCCCGTGCTCGCCTATGTCGGCGGCGTCATCTCGCCCGAGATGGAGACGCCGAAACTGCTCTGGCTGAGCGAGAACCTGCCGGCAAGCTTCGCGAGCGCGAAGCATTTCTTCGACCTGTCCGACTGGCTGAGCTATCGCGCCACCGACAGCCTCGCCCGCTCCGTCTGCACCGTCACCTGCAAGTGGACCTATCTCGCGCATGAGAAGCGCTGGGACGAGAGCTACTTCCGGCAGATCGGCCTCGGCTCGCTCGCCGACGAAGGCTTTGCCCGCATCGGCACGGAGGTCGTCGATCCCGGCACGCCGCTCGGCAACGGCCTGACGGCGCGCGCCGCCGAAGAGCTCGGCCTCAAGCCGGGAACCCCGGTCGGCGCCGCCATGATCGACGCGCATGCCGGCGGCGTCGGCTCGATCGGCGCGCGCGATACGTCGAACCAGCCAACCGACGCCAAGCGCCAGATGGCCTATATCTTCGGCACCTCTGCCTGCGCCATGACGACCACGGTCGAGCCGCGCTTCGTGCCCGGCGTCTGGGGTCCGTATTTCTCGGCCATGCTGCCCGGCCTCTGGCTGAACGAGGGCGGCCAGTCGGCGGCCGGCGCCGCGATCGACCACCTGGTTAAGCTGCATCCCGCCTATCCGCAGGCCGTCGCCAGCGCCAAGGCGGGCGGCAGATCGCTTCTCGGCCTCCTGGAAGCACGCGTCGCCGAACTGGCCTCGACGCCGGAGGCGATCGCCCGCCTCGCCGCTACCATCCAGGTCGTGCCGGAATTCCTGGGCAACCGCTCGCCCAACGCCGATCCCGCCGCCCGCGCCGTCATCGCCGGGCTCGACATGGACGAGGACCTCGACAGCCTCGCGCGACTTTATCTCGCCGGCGTCTGCGGGCTCGGCTATGGCGCGCGGCAGATCGTCGACGCGCTGGCGAAGCAGGGCGCGGAACTCGACACCATCGTCGTCTCCGGCGGCGCGGGCCAGAGCCCGCTCGTCCGGCAGGTCATGGCGGATGCGACCGGCCTCACCATCGCCGTGCCCGAATCAGCCGAGCCGGTCCTGCTGGGCGCCGCCATTCTCGGCGCCGTCGCGGCCGGCGCCTTCCCCGGCACGGTCGCGGCCATCGACGAGATGTCGCGCCTCGCCTCCGAGCATCGCCCGGCCGGCGGCACTACCGCGGGTATCCATGACGCCAAGTATCGCGTCTTCCTCGCCCTGCAGGACGCCGACCGCAAGGCGCGCGAACTGGTCGCCTCGGCTCTCTAGCCGGGGCCGCTGCCGCCTTCCGCGCCAACTGTGGCGCGCGCGTCACACGACGGCAAACTCGTCGGAAGCAACAGGTCGCCGCGACGTCCGGCAACGATTTCCGATTGCACGGAATCACGAAAGACGGGATGCGTCTCCCGCTTAGTGCATCGGCAAATGGGGGGCACCATGGCCAAGCGTACCTACGAGACTCCGGCACTCGTCAAGCGCGAGAAGCTCGACCGCATCGCGGCCGGCTGCGCCGGCTCGGACTGCAAGTAAAGTCGACAAGGCCTGCCGCGCCACGACCCGGGGGCTGGCCGCAGGCTTTTAAGACATTGGATGCCCCGGTCGCACTTGCGGCCGGGGCATTTTTCTGTGCGTCGCAGCCTGCGAAGATAGCGTTACAAAACAGCAACTCTGGCGTCAGAACGACCGTGACCGATTTGAATTACTCTCACTAAACGCTTGCGTAGCTTCACCAAAATCAGAAACAATTCAGCCGTCACTATTATTGTGGGGGCTAACATGACCAAGCGTAGCTATGAGACTCCGGTTCTGACCAAGCGCGAGAAGATCGAGCGCATCGCGGCCGAGCCGATCGGCAGCCGGGTTACCTAAGCGCGACTCGCGACCAGCCAGTTGCAGCCATAAGTCGTTCGCGATCCCGTTCCGGGCGGTTCGACACCGTTATTTTCGGAGCGCAAGCTCCAATCAGATGATGAGGCCAAGAATGACCAAGCGCACCTATGAAGCTCCGGTTCTGACCAAGCGCGAGAAGATCGAGCGCGTCGCCGCTGCGCCGAGCAGCAACCCGGTCTAATGCGACCGCCGGCGCCTGATGCCTTGTGCACGGGCGCCGGACATCTCATACCGAATCGAGAGCGAGCACCATGACCAAGAAGACCTATGAAGCCCCGTCTCTGATCAAGCGCGAGAAGATCGAGCGCGTCGCGGCTGTCACCGGCAGCAACGTCGGCTAAAGGACGAGTTTCAACACCCCCGCCGTCACTGGACGTCGGGGGTGTTTTCATTTGGACTCAGGCCGGTTCGAACATCGGCGCGATTTCCATCTCCGGCACCAGCACCAGGCCCTTGTCGGTGATGCGGATCTCGGGGATGACGGAAAGCGGGATCAGGTTGAAGCCCATATAGGGGATCGAGCAGCCGGCCTTCTCCCACTCGATCTTCAGCGCCTTCGTCTCCTCCGCCACCTCGGTGACCCGCTTGTCGGAGAGAAGGCCCCCGATCGGCAGGTCGATCTTCGCCAGCACCTTGCCATCGGCGACGACGCAGACGCCGCCCTGGGTGGCGGCGACAGTCTCGAGCGCCAGCTGCATGTCCGGCTCGTTGGTGCCCGTGATGATGATATTGTGGCTGTCATGGCCGACCGACGAGGCGACGGCGCCATAGTTCAGCGTGAAATTCGACAGCACGCCATGCGCGACATTGCCGTTCGACTTGCCGTGCCGCTCGACCACGGTGACGAAGCAGAGCCCGTGCCGCTCGAACAGGGTCTCCCAGTCGTTCGCCGCGCCGATCTCGATCTTCTCATGGCCGAGCGTGATGCCCGGAAGCTCTGTGCGGATCGCATGCAGCGTACCGGGGCCTGACGGAAGGTCGGGCGTCAGCCTCAAGTTCTTCGGCAGCTTGACCGTCTGATAGGCCGATTTCGGATACTGGTAGCGATCGGAAAGCGCCGCGTCGAGCAGCGGCGTGATCTTGCCACCATCGACGACCAGCTCGCCGCCATACCAGGTCGACTGCGGATCGAGGCCGTCCCCCATCAGCACGAGGTCTGCACGGCGGCCGCCGCCCATGCCGCCGATCTCGCCATCCTGACCGAAGCGGGTGGCGCCATGCAGCGAGCCCATTGACCAGGCCTGCTCGGGCGACATGCCGGCCTTGACCGCCTCGCGCACCACCCAGTCGAGACCGAAATGCAGGAGGTCGTCGGCGTCGCGGTCGTCGGTGCAGACGGCAACACGCTTGTGCGAGGCGCCGAGCTCGGTGACCGTCTTGATCGCCTGCGGCAGGGAATGCCACGGCGTCGTCGGCGGGCCGCCGCGCAGGAACAGCCAGATGCCGGCCTCCAGCATGTCGTCGGCGATCTCGCGGTCGATCGCCTCATGCGTGTCGGTGACGCCGCTGGCGGCATAGGCGGCGACAAACTCGCGACCATAGACATGGCCCGAGACCGGACGGCCGCGCGACAGCGCCGCCGCCAGGATGGCGTGGCTGCGCTCGTCACCCATGGCGACGGGGACGAAATCCATCTTCTCGCCGAGCGCCACAGCCTCCGGCCACTTGTCGAACAGCGCCGCGATCTTCTCCGGCGTCAGGTCGCCGCCGGCCGTCTCAAGCTCGGGTGACGTCGCCGGGACGGTCGAGGGCACGGTCAGGAAGATCGAGAGCGGCGCCTGGCGCGCATCCTCCAGCATCGCCTCGACACCGGCGACGTCCATGACATTGCCGATCTCGTGGCTGTCGCAGAAGATCGTCGTAGTGCCGTTCAAAAGCGCGGCCTCGGCATAGGCGCAGGCCGTCACCATCGAGGATTCGATGTGAATATGCGGATCGACGAGGCCCGGCGCGACAATGCCGCCCTTGGCGTCATAGATCGACCTGGCACCGCCCTTGTGGGTGCCGGACGGCTTCACGGCGGCGATGCGGCCACCGGAAATCCAGATCTCGCGCTCCGGCAGGATCCGCTCCGAATAGGTCGAGAGCACGCGCGCGCCCCTGATGACGAGATCGGGAGCGGCGCGGCCGGAAGCGACGTCGGCGAGGCGCCGGGTCTGGGTGGCGAGCGGCGCGACGGAGAAGCGGGTGAGCCTGGTCATGAAGTGATCCTGCTACGCGATCAATGATAGTCGGGGATGCCCGGCATGGTGATGAAGCCCGGAATCGTACGAACCCGCCGCATCCAGCGCCGGAGAGCCGGATATTCGTCGTGATCGACGCCAAAGTCACGCGACAGCGCGATCGTCGGGAACAGGGCGATCTCGGCGAGCGTCGCATTCTCGCCGACGAACCAGTCGAAGCCCTCCAGTTCGCGCCGGGTCATGTGGTCGTCCATGATGCGGAAGGCGCGTCGGGAAGCGGCGATGACAGCATCCCGGTCCGCCGGGACTTCGAGCATGTCATGCAGCCGCGCCAGCGTCGCGGGCGCCAGGTCCTGGCCGGCGAAGAACAGCCACATCATCACCTCGCCGAAGCGGACGGGATCGGCCGGCAACCACTGGCCATCCCTGTCGTGCAGGCGGGTGAGATAGCAGAGGATGGCGCCGGCATCGCGCAGGGCGGTCGCGCCTTCGACGAGGATCGGCAGGTTGCCGAGCGGATTGAGGCGGAGATAGGCCGGCGAACGCTGCTCGTGGCCGGGATGAACGTTGACCGCCACCTTGTCGTATTCGACGCCCAGCACGGAGAGCAGCAGGCGGACCTTGTAGCTGTCGGAATCCAGTTCGTAATCGTGCAGGATCAGGCTCATGCCGCCGCTCCCGCATGGCCGGCAACCGGCGCCACAGCGCCTGCAGGCAGCGCCTCGAGCGCGGCGCGGAGATCCTCGGCCCAGACGGCGATATCCTTCAACGGCACGTCCCCGCCGGTACGGGCGATATGCAGCGCCGTGCGCTCGGCGCCATAGGGCTGCAGCGCCAGGAACAAGGTCGCGCCGCCCGGCGTCGCCGCGAAGGTGCTGGGCGACAGCGATTCGAACGTGCCGGCCAGGCCCGCTTCCAGCGCGTGGGCGACGGCTTCGGGCGCGCGGTCGATATAGAGGCTACGGACGGGCACGGCGGCGATATCCTGCGGCGGCGGCCCGCCCACCTCCGGCGCGGACTGCACCCAGATCATGCCGGCGGCCTCGACCGAGGCGTAGGTCGGCACCTTGATCGTCTCCGGCACCTCGAGGCTCGGATGCGCCGGGATGTGGCGGCATTGGCCGGCCTCGTCATACTGCCAGCCGTGATAGAGGCAAGCGATGTGGTTGCCGCGCACGAAGCCGAAGGAAAGCCGCATGCCGCGATGCGGGCAGCGATCCTCCCAGACATGGCTGGCGCCCGATGCGTCGCGCCAGATCACCAGCTCCTTGCCAAAAAGCTGCGTGCCGGCCGAGGTCCCCACCTCCAGCCCGTTGCCAAGCCCAAGGGCATACCAGCCCGCTGCAAAACCCATAATTGCCGTTCCCCTGTCTTCTGGATATTCCGGAGCGGTCATTGCCGTTCCGTCTTGCGGTGGATGTCGAGCACGAGGCAATCGATCGGTCCGAGGCTGCACGCCATTTCGAACATGTCGACCAGATCGGCCGCCCCCTCGACGGCGACCTCGACCCGCTCGCAGCCGACCGCGCCGAGGCGCAGCACGAGCGACAGGCGAGTGGCGCGATGGCGCATGAATTCCGTGAAGCTCTCCGGCTGGAAATGGCCCAGGAAGGCCATCGTCACCGGCGCGTTCGTCTGCACGGGCTGGCTCATCCGACGCGCTCGTCCTCGAATTCCGCCAATTGCTGGCGGCGATAGTCACGCGGCGCGACGCCGAAGCGCGACTTGAAGGCGCGGCGGAAATGCGCGTCGTTGTTGAAGCCGGAACGCAGGCCGATCTCGTTCACGGTCAGCGCGCGCAGGTCGGCGCTCTCCAGCCCCTTGCGGCTGCGGTCGAGCCGGCGCTCGCGGATCCAGTCGGTGACGGACTGCCCGTCGCCCTGGAACAGATGGTGCAGATAGCGCACCGAGATGCCGTTGGCGCTGGCGATGCGATCGGGATTGAGGCCGTTATCGGCGAGCTCCGCATCGATGAAGGATTTGACCGCGTTCAGACGGCGGCGCTGGATCACCGAGCTCTGGTTCTCCTGCGATTCCGAAAGCATCGCCGCCAGGGCGCCGAGGCTGGCGACCACGCTCTCGGCGAAGGCGTCCCGCGCGCGCTCCGAGGCGATAGCGTGGATATTGGGAATGGCGCGCGCGCTGCCGAGCACGGCGCCGAGGACCGGATCGCTTGCGGCGATGCGCAGGGCGCAGATGTCTTCCAGGCAGGAGACATAGAGGCCGATGCGGTTCGACGGAAGTTGCAGGATGGCGACCGCGCCCTCCTCCGCCTGGACATATTCGAGCGGGCTGGTGGTCAGGTGAAAGGCCGCGTCGCCGGCCTCGAGCTGCACGGTGCGACCGAACTGCGAGAAGCTGCAGCGGCCGTCGAGCGGGATGGTCAGTACAAGCCGCTGGCGATGGGCGCGGTAGATCTCGTGCGGCGTCTGCAAGGCGACATAGCGCGGCGCGTTGAACAGGCGCAGGCCGAGGGTGCCGAGATCCCAGAGATCGAGGCTGGCGCGGAAGCTCGCGCGGTCGCCCGGAGCCACCGTCATCGGGCTGCAGCTCCGCCACATCATGGCTTCCCATTCCGGGTGGTCGAGAAGGGCGCGGGCAGCTGGCGGAAGCATGAAATCCCCTCATGGTCGGCAACGAATGCCGATCGCCTAACATTCAGGCATGTCTAACCTGTAGGCAATGCGACATCAATGCGCCTTCGCGCCGACCGGGCCGAAGCGACCCGCCGCCCAGCGCAAGACGACCGGCGCGAGAGCGCAACGCATCCTCCCGCAAGCGCACGGAAGCCCGGCAATACGCCGGTTGACCCGGGCTTCGGCGCCGACTGCCATGCGCGACGAACGTCGGCGCTGGCCTGAACATTGCTTCGAGAGGAGGCACGGCCCCAGGAGCAAGCCCGATGGACCTTACGAGTTTCGCGCGTCGCCTTCCCAAGATCGAACTGCACCTCCACCTCGAGGGCGCGGTGCGGCCGTCGACCTTTGTCGAACTGGCGCGGAAGAACGGCGTGGAACTGCCCTATTTCGACGAGATCGGCGAGCTCTACCGCTATGACAACCTGCCGGACTTCCTGAAGATCTACGACCTCGTCAGCCGCTCGATCCGCGATGCCAATGACTTCCATCGCATCACCTACGAGATGCTGGAGAGCTGCGCCACCAGTAACGCCCGCCATGTCGAGTTCTTCTTCTCGGCCCATGCCCACCAGGCGCATGGCGTCGACTATTTGACGATGCTCGACGGCATCCTGGCGGCGATGGCCGACATCGAGACGGACAAGGGCCTGACGTCGCGCCTGATCCCGGCGCACAGCCGAGAACTCGGCCTCAAGAGCGGCCTCGAATTCCTCGACATGGTGCTGGAGCATCGCAGCGACGCGATCATCGGCATCGGCCTCGACTACAACGAGGCGCCCTTCCCGCCCGCGCCGTTCCGCCCACTGTTCGAGCAGGCGAAGCAGGCCGGGCTGCACGTCACCGCGCATGCCGGCGAAAGCGGCCCCGCCGCCAACGTCCGGGATTCGCTGGAAATTCTCGGCGTCGAGCGGATCGACCACGGCTATCACGTCGTCGACGATCCCGCCCTCGTCGCGCAATGCCGCGCGGCCGGCACCTTCTTCACCTGCTGCCCGAGCACGACCGAGGCGACGACGATCTGGCGCGACCTGTCGGCGCCGGACCACGCCATCCGCCGCATGCTCGACGCCGGACTGAACGTCACCATCCACTCCGACGATCCGCCCATGTTCGGCACGGATTTAGCCAATGAGTACGTTCTGGCCGCCGAAAAGCTGCACATGGACGCGCCAATGCTCAAGAAGTGTGCACTCGACAGTATCCGTGCCTCCTGGCTCGACGCCGACACCAAGCGCGACTGGCTCGGCGACTGGTCGAAGGAGATCGACGGGCTGATGGCGGAACTCGACGCCGCGCCCGCCGCGTCGCACCCGGAATTCACTTCCTGAACACCACCGAGAACCGAGGGGAACGAATGATCGACTTCAAGAACATGGACCGCCGCCGCTTCATGGGCCTTGCCGGCATGACGGCCGCTTCGTCGCTGATGCTGCCGCAGTTCGGCCGGCCGGCCTATGGCGCGACACCGCTCGCCGCTGTCAAGGAAGAGGATGCCGTGATCGGCTTCGGCCATGTCGGCCCGATCTCGGATGAAGGTTGGACCTGGAGCCACCACCAGGGCCTCGAGGCGGTCAAGGCCGCCTTCCCGAAGGCGAAGTATCTCGAAGTCGAGAACATCCCCTTCTCAGCCGATTGCACGCGCATCTATCGGCAGATGGTGTCCGACGGCGCCAACATGATCATCTCGACCTCCAACTATGGCGACCTGATCTACGAGGTTTCCGACCGCGCCACGGACGTCGCCTTCATGGAGTGCGACGGCCACCGCAAGGCCGACAACCTCTCCTACTATTACATCCAGCACTGGTTCCCGACCTATGTGGCGGGCGTCGCCGCCGGCCTGCTGTCGAAGACCGGCAAGCTCGGCTATGTCGCCTCCTTCCCGGTCCCGGCCGTGTTCTGCGGCACCAACGCCTTCCTGATGGGCGCGCGCACCGTCAATCCGGAAGCGACGCTGCAGACCGTCGTCATCAACTCCTGGTTCGACCCGCAGGGCGCCAAGCAGGCCGGCACCGCGCTGATCGACAATGGCTGCGACTTCCTGTTCGGCATCATGGACGAGGCCGCCTACCTGCAGGTCGCGCAGGAGCGCGGCGTCTGGGCGGCGATGTGGAACACCGACATCCGCCGCTACGGCCCGGATGCCTATGTCACCTCGATCGTCCTCGACTGGAACCAGTATTACGTCGACCAGGTGCGCAAGCGCCTCGCCGGCGAATGGACCGGCGGCGAGGGCACGCTGCTGCCGATGGGCAAGGGCATCGACCGCGACGCCTGGGGCGCCAAGGTCCCGGCCGAGGTCGCCGCCAAGGCGGACGCGGTGCGCGACCGCATCCTCAACGAAGGCTTCAATCCCTTCGTCGGCGAGATCAAGGACATCGACGGCAATGTCCGCGTCAAGGCCGGCGAGACCATGACTCCGGAAGCCCTCTACACCTGGGACTGGTCGATCGAAGGCGTGTCCGGCCTCAAGGTCTGACGCCCAATCCAAAGGCCCCTTCCCGGCGACGGGAGGGGCCGCTCTCCTGCATGCTGACGACGAGGACGCCCATCGATGCCTGAAGCTCCGGCACGCGACATTCCTGCCAGGCCGATCATCGCGCTGGAAGGCATCGGCAAGGTGTTTCCGGGCGTCATCGCCAATGCCGATATCGACTTCGACCTCCGCCCCGGCGAAATCCATGCGCTGCTCGGCGAGAACGGCGCCGGCAAGTCGACGCTGATGAACATCCTGACCGGCATCTACCGGCCGGATTCCGGCCGCATCCTGCTCGATGGCGCGGTTCAGAGCTTCGGCTCGCCGGTCGAGGCGATCGCTGCCGGCATCGGCATGGTGCATCAGCACTTCAAGCTGGTGCGCGCCTTCACCGTCGCCGAGAACGTTCATCTCGGCTGGAAGGATACGCCCCGCTTCGCCTCGGCGCAGGTGCTGGAAGCGCGGACGCGGGAACTCTCCGAACGCTACGGCCTCGCCGTCCGACCCGACGCGCGCATCGACGAGCTTTCCGCCGGCGAGCAGCAGCGCGTCGAGATCCTGCGCGTGCTGGCGCGGCAGGCGCGCGTGCTGATCCTCGACGAGCCGACCGCCGTGCTGACGCCGAGCGAGGCGCGCACCCTTTTCAAGGCGCTGCGGGCCTTCCGCGCCGCCGGCAATTCCGTGATCTTCATCAGCCACAAGCTCGACGAGGTGCTGGAGATTTCCGACCGCGTCACGGTGCTGCGTGGCGGCCGCAAGGTCGTCACCGAACCGACGGCGAACTGCACCACGACGAAGCTGGCGCAGCTGATGGTCGGCCGCGAGATGGTGCTGGGCGGCCTGCGCGAGATGATGACGCCGCGCCACGAACCCGGCCGCATCGTCATCGCGCTCGAAAACGTCTCGGCCGCCGATGATCGCGGCCGTGCCGGCCTGATCGACGCCGATCTTGAGGTGCGCGCCGGCGAGATCCTCGGCATTGCCGGCGTCGCCGGCAACGGCCAGCGCGAGCTCTCCGAAATCCTGACCGGCGTGCGCAAGCCGACCGGCGGCCGGATCCTGATCGAAGGCGTTGCCGTCGACGACCCGTCGCCGGCCTTCTTCCTCGATATCGGCGTCGGCCATATCCCGGAGGACCGACTGCGCAGCGGCGTCGCTCCGAGCCTTTCGGTCGCCGACAACGCCGTGTTGCGCACCTATGCCGAGCCCCCGATCGCCCAAGGCGCGCTGTTCAAGCCCGGCGCCGCCGACCGGCTCGCCAAGGAGATTGCCGCCGACGCGGAGGTGACGCTGCCCTCGCTGCGCACTCCGATCCGCAACCTTTCCGGCGGCAACCAGCAGCGCCTCGTCGCCCGACGCGAGATGCGCATCGCCAGACTCGCCATCGTCGCCGCCTATCCGAGCCGCGGCCTCGATGTCGGCGCCATCTCGACCCTGCTTCGCTACCTGATCGACCTGCGCAATTCCGGCGTCGCCGTCGTGCTGATTTCCGAGGAGCTATCCGAATTGTTCGACGTCACCGACCGCATCGCCGTCATGTTCAAGGGGCGGGTGATGGGACTTTTCGAGACGCAGGACGCGGATCTCGAAACGGTCGGCCTGCTGATGGGCGGGCAGACGAAGCAGCCTGCCACCCAAGCCGTCGAGGCTGCTTGACATGAGCGGCTTCCCGTCCCTGCGCCTTGTCCGTAGCTCCACCGTTTCCGGCCGCCGTATCCTTGCCGCTCGCGCGATCGGCTTCATCGCGGCGCTCGCCGTCGGCGCCATCGTGCTCGCCGCATGCGGCTTCGACCCACTGCATCTCGGCACCCAGATCATCAAGAAGAGTCTGGGATCGCGCTTTGGCCTCGAAGATCTCGGCCTGCTTCTGACGCCGCTGATCCTGACCGGTCTCGCCGTCACCGTGATGATGAAGATCGGCCTCTGGAACATCGGCGCCGACGGCCAGTTCTATATCGGCGCCTTCGCGGCGACCGCGATCGGCCTGTTCGTGAAGGGCCCCGAGCCCTTCATGCTGCTGCTCTGCTTCGCGGCCGGAGCGGCCGGCGGCGCGCTCTGGATCCTCGTGCCGACGCTGGCGCGCGCCTATGGCAAGGTCGATGAGATCATCACGACGCTTCTGCTGAACTTCGTCGCCTTGCTGCTGGTCTATTACGTCGCCACCGGTCCCTGGCGCGACCGCACCACGGGAACCGTCGCCTCGACCGGCCGCGTGCCCTACCAGATGCCGGATTTCTTCGGCTCGCTGCACTGGGGCTTCGTCATCGCGGTGGTCGCGCCGATCCTGTTCGGGCTGCTGCTGCGCTACACGAAATGGGGCTACGAGATTCGTCTGACCGGCGCCAATCCGGAGGCCGCGCACTATGCCGGCATCCCGGTCCGCCGCCGCATGATCACCATCATGCTGCTCTCCGGCGCCATCGCAGGTATTGCCGGCATGCTGGAAGTGACCGGCACGGTGCATCGCCTGCAGGGTGGCATCTCCAACAACTATGGCTATCTCGGCGTCATGGTCGCGGTGCTGGCACGCGGCTCGCCGGTCGGCGTGATCGCCGGCGCGGCGCTGATGGCGATCATCCTGAACGCCGGCATCATCCTGCAGACGCAGGGCCTGACCACCGCCGCCGTTCTCGCCCTGACCGGCCTCATCATGATGTTCACCGCGGTCGCCGACCAGTTCGCCCATTACCGCCTCGTCCGCGCCCTGCCCCAGGCAGCGCCGGCAACGGCCGCGGGCTGAGGAAATCCCATGGAACTCATTACCGGCATCCTGACGACGGCGATCCTGGCGGGCGGCGTGCTGGCGCTGGCGGCGCTCGGCGAAGTGCTGGCCGAGCGCGTCGGCGTCTTCAACCTGGGCGTCGAGGGCCTGATGGCGCTCGGCGGCGTCACCGGCATCATCGCCGTGACGCTCTACCCCAATCCTTTCTTCGGCTTCGCCATGGCGCTTCTCGTCGGCCTCGGCTTCGGGGCGCTGTTCGCCTTAGCGACGGTCGTCTTCCGCGCCAACCAGGTGTTGTGCGGGCTGGCGCTGACCATGCTCGGCTCCGGCCTCGCCGTCACCATCGGCAAGAGCTATTCCGGCATGCCGGCCAAGGCGACCTTCGAGAAGATCGTCGTGCCCTATCTGAGCGACCTGCCGATCCTTGGCCGCGCCCTCTTCTCGCAGAACATCCTCGTCTATCTGATCTACCTGGTCATCCCGGCGGCGATCTCCTTCGTGCTGTTCCGCACCCGCCACGGCATGAATGTCCGCGCCGTCGGCGAGAATCCGGCAGCCGCCGACAGCGCCGGTATCCCGGTGACGCTGATCCGCTTCTGGTACGTCACCATCGGCGCGGCTCTCGGAGCGGGTGCCGGGGCCTATCTGACGCTCGCCTTCGTGCCCTCCTGGTCGGACGGCGTCGTCGCCGGGCGCGGCTGGATCGCGGTGGCGCTGGTGATCTTCGCCGGCTACCGGCCGTTCGGAGCGGTGTTCGGCGCGCTGCTCTTCGGCGTGATCACGGCGATCGGCTATGTGGGGCAGGCGCGCAACTGGCCGATCTCGCCCACATTCCTTTCCATGCTGCCCTATCTCGGCACCATGCTGGCAATGATCCTGCCGGTATTCCTGTGGCGTCGGCTGCGGCTCGGCTTCACCGCGCCGGCTGGCCTCGGCGTGCCGTTCTTCCGCGACGAACGATGACCCGACTCGCTCGAAAAGCGAGTGTGTGCAACATTTGGCGGCCTGCCCGCCGCATCTGCCCCTGAGGAGAATGGCCATGGCACGACCGGCTGAAAAAGCATCCCTCGACCAGTGGTATGTGATCGACATCGCGGCCGATATTCCGGCCGAGCCGAAGCCGAACCGGCTGCTCGGCCGCGACCTGATCGTCTCCCGCGATACGGCGGGAACGGTCGTCGTGCGGGAAAAGCTGGAAGGCGGCGTTCTAGGCGAGGCGCTGCCGACGCGCGATCGCTACGGCTTCATCTGGACGACCCTCGGCACGCCGGAGCGCGAGTTGTTCGATATCCCCGAAGCCGACGAGCCCGACCGGCGGCACGTCGTCTGCGGCGCGGTCGCCGTGCGCGCCTCGGGCCTGCGCATCGTCGAGAACTTCCTCGACATGGCGCATTTCCCCTTCGTCCACACCGATATCCTCGGCGCCGAGCCGCACACGGAAGTGCGCCACTACACGACCGAGATCCGCCGCGACGTCGACGAGGTCTGGGCCACCAATTGCGAGTTCTTCCAGCCGCAGGCAGCGCTTTCCGCCTCAGGCGGGATCATGACGCAGTACATGTACCGCGTCGCGGCGCCGTTCCAGACGCTGCTCTACAAGACCTGCCCCGCGGCGGCGAACCGCTGGGACGTGATCTGCCTGTTCGTGCAGCCGCTCGACCATGACCGCTGCCGCGCCCATCCGGTGATGTTCATCATCGACGACGAGAGCACGCTGACCAGCATGGTGCATTTCCAGCAGCTGATCTTCCTGCAGGACCGGATCATCCTGGAGAACCAGCGCCCGCGCCTGCTGCCGCTGGAGCCGCGCGCGGAGATTCCGACCCGCGCCGACATCTCCTCTGTCGCCTACCGGCGCTGGCTGAAGGAGAAGGGCGTCACCTTCGGCACCGCCGAACGCGCCGCCTGAACCTTCCCGCCGTTCCTTCGCCAAAGTCTTTTTCGAAGCCAGCATTTCGGGGCCGCATTGCCATGACCATCGATATCGCCATCATCAACGGCACCGTGCTTCCGATGGGCGGCGCCAAGCCGATCGAGAACGGCGTCGTCACCCTGACGGGGAGCACAATCACTGCCGTTGGCCCCGCCGACGCGGTCGATATCCGCGGCGCGCGCAAGGTGATCGACGCCTCGCTCTCGGCCGTCATGCCCGGCTTCTGCGACAGCCACACCCACATCGCCTCCAACATGCTGCTGCGCGGCCTGCTGGAGGACGTGAAGCTGTTCGAATGGCTTTCGACAATGTGGCAGCTCAAGCGCAACTTCGACCCCGAGACGCTCTACTGGGCGAGCCTGATGGGCCTCGTCGAAATGGTGAAGTCGGGCATCACCACCTTCAACGAGCACTTCGACGCCTATGCCGTCGAGCCGGAGATCGAGGCGTTGAAGCGGATTCCGCTGCGGGCGACGCTCGGCTACGGCTTCGCCGATCGCGGCCTCTACGCGCCGATCACCGACTGGTCGTGGAAGACGCTGAACAATTTCGGCGACCTCGTTTCCAAGCATCACAAGACACGCGACGGCCTGCTGCAAATCGGCCTGTCGCCGCATGCGCCCTATTCCTGCGGCGAGGAGATGTACCGGCTGACGCGCGAGGTGGCCGACGCCTACAGCGTGCCGATCCACACCCACCTCGCCGAGGGCACGCAGGAAATGGCCTACATGGCCGAGAATTACGGCACCTCGCCGGTGCGCTGGCTGGAGTCGCTCGGCTTCCTGAAGGGCGACATCACCGCCGCCCACTGCACCCAGCTCGACGCGGAAGACATGAAGATCCTGGCGGCGCATGACGTCAAGATCGGCCACTGCCCCTGCTGCAACGCCAAGCTCAATTCCGGCACCATGCCGCTCAAATGCGTGCTGGAGCACGGCATCACCGTCGGCCTCGCCACCGACGGCCCCGCCAGCCACAACACGCTCGACATGTTCCAGGAGATGAAGTTCGCCGGCCTGATCCACAAGGACAAGACCAACGACGTCGAGTTCCTGAAGACGGCGGAAATCCTGGAGCTGGCGACCGCAGAGGGCGCGAAGGCGATGAACCGGCCGGAGACCGGCCGGCTCGCGCCCGGCATGGCCGCCGACGTCATCGTCGTGGATCTCGACAAGGCGCACAGCCTGCCCGTCTATGACGCGGCCGCCGCCCTCGTCTATTCGAGCCGGGCCGACGACGTCACCCACACCATTGTCAACGGGCGAATGCTGATGGAAAACCGCTTCGTCGCGGGTATAGACGAGGCGGAAATCCGCCGCGAATTCCGCACCCGCGCCCATGCGCTGCGCAAGCGCAGCCTGGGCTGAGACCGCCAGACTGGAACCCGCCTTGACCGACCTGCGCAGCAAGACCATCGCCGGCACGTTCTGCCATGCTCCCGAACTCGGCTCGATCGAGATCCTGAGAGACGCGCTGGTCGAGATCGACGGTCGCGGCACCATCGTGGCGGTGACTCCGGCCGGCGATCCCGGCCATGCCGCGAAGCGCGCGCGGGCAGCGGACTCCGGCGCGCTCGTCGAGGCGCCGGCCGAGAGCTACATCCTACCCGGCTTCGTCGACCTGCATATCCACGCGCCGCAATATCCGCAGCTCGGCAAGGCGCTCGACGTGCCGCTGGAAGTCTGGCTGCAGCAGCACACCTTCCCGCTCGAGGCGCGCTATGCCGACCTCGCCTTCGCCCGCCGCCACTATGAAGCGCTGGTCGAGGACCTGATCGCCAACGGCACGACGACGGCGCTCTATTTCGCCACGCAGCATGTCGAGGCGTCCAAACTGCTGGTCGACATCTGCCTCGAACAGGGCCAGCGCGCCCTGGTCGGCAAGGTGGCGATGGATAATCCGGCCGAATGCCCGGACTATTATCGCGACGCCTCGGCCGAGGAAGGCATCACGGGCACGAAGGCGCTGATCGACTATGTCGCCGCGCATCCGGAAAACCACGGCCTGGTCCATCCCGTGATCACGCCACGCTTCGTTCCCTCCTGCACCGATCCCCTGCTGGAAGGGCTCGGCGAACTGGCGCGCCAATGCGGCTGCCATGTCCAGACGCACTGCTCGGAAAGCGACTGGGCACATGGCTATGTGCTCGACCGCTTCGGCCGCACCGACGCCGAGACGCTCGACCGCTTCGGCCTGATGACGCGCAGGACCGTGCTGGCGCATTCGAACTTCCTGACCGACGGCGACATGGAGCTGATCCATGCGCGCGGCGCCGGCGTCGCGCATTGCCCGCTCTCCAACGCCTATTTCGCCAATGCCGTCTTCCCGCTCCGGGCGGCGCTCGCCAAGGGCGTGCGCGTCGGCCTCGGCACCGACATTTCGGGCGGCCCGACCGCCTCGATGATCGAGGCGCAGCGGATGGCGATCGCTGCCTCGCGCATGCTGGAAACCGGCGTCGACCCGACACTGCCGCAGGCCGAGCGCGGCCGGCCGGGTTCGCGCATCGATTTCGACGTCGCCTTCCATCTCGCCACCGCCGGCGGCGCCGAAGCGCTCGATCTGCCGGTCGGCCGGTTCGCGCCCGGCTGCCACTTCGACGCCATCCTCGTCGACCCGCACGCGCCGGGCGGGACGATGCGCGTCTGGGACGACATCGACAGCGACGCGGACGCGCTGCAGAAGATCGTCTACACCGCCTCCAAGGGCAATCTGGCCGAGATCTGGATCGGTGGCCGGCGCGTCGGCGGCACCGGCTGACGTCGCCCGGCCCTGCGACGCCTCCAGGCGCAACAAACGACCCAATATCGATCTTGAATTGAAATCAGTTTTCTTTATGCCAGTCGGCGGAACGCTAGCTTGGCAGCGAATTGCCGCGACGGGACCGCAAGCGCCGTCCGGGGGCGCGGCACGGGACGTTTTCACGAGACTATGGGGGTAAGATCATGGGCAAGAAGCTTCTTTCGCTCGCGCTGGCCGCAGGCCTGACTGCGCTTTCTTCGGGCGCCTATGCCGAGGGCATCGCCGGCGCGCCGGCGCCGTTCGACAAGGGCGGCGTCAAGATCGCCGTCATCTCCTTCCTCGGCTCGGGCGACTGGCTGCAGGCCTTCGAGGCCGGCGTGAAGCGCCAGGCCGACGCGCTGGGGATCGAGGCCAACATCTCGCAGGCCCGCAACGACATCAACGCCGAGCGCGAACTGATCCAGCAGGCGATCAATCTCGGCGTGAAGGGCATCGTCATCAACAACGGCCAGCCGGAAGCGCTGAAGGACGTCGCGCAGGCGGCCCTCGACGCCGGCATCCCGGTCGTCGCCTATGACGTCAACCTCGACAACGCCAAGATCCCGCAGATCGAGCAGTCCGACGCCGACATGGCGCGCCTCGTTCTGGAGCAGGCCGTTAAGGAGCAGGGCGAGACCTTCGACGGCGGCGCCGTCTACGTCTCCGGCTTCGCGCCGCTCGACCGCCGCTATGCCGTCTGGAAGGACTTCGGCAAGAAGTATCCCGGCATCAAGGAAGTCGCGACGTGGGGCGTCGTCAACGACAGCGTCCCCGCCTCGGTCGCCGACCAGACCAAGGCCGTGCTCGCCGCCAACCCGACCCTCTCGGTCGTCTTCACCCCCTGGGACGAATTCGCCCGCGGCGTGAAGCTCGCCATCGACGAGGCCGGCGTCGCCGACAAGGTCAAGATCTACGGCGTCGACATCTCGACCTCGGACATCCAGGCCATGCTCGAGCCGAACAGCCCGTGGGTCGCCACCGCCGCCACCAACCCGGCCGTCGTCGGCGAAGTGTCGGTGCGCGCGCTGGCGCAGCTGATCGCCGGCCAGGACCCGGGCCACTCGGTCCTGATCCAGCCGACGCTGGTCACCAAGAAAGACCTCGTCGACAACAACATCAAGACGATCGAGGAACTGCAGGACAAGTTCCCGGCCTTCAAGGATAGCGACGCCGCCAAGAAGGACTGGATCCCGGCCTCGAAGTAAGGAAGGGCGCTCCGCCTGAACCCTCCCCTTGAGGGAGGGTCAAAAGTGCACAGCACTTTTGGGGAGGGGTGCCTGAGATGTCGGGGAGAGGAACGCTTCGGCTTACCGAAGCTGCCCCCTCCCCAAATCCGCCAAGGCGGATTTGACCCTCCCTCAAGGGGAGGGTTTCGCTCGTGATTTCGGCTTCGCCCAAAGTAAAGAAAAGACCATGACCGCCCTCCCCACCCCCGACTATGCGAAGAATATCCGCCTGATCGGCCATTCCGACCAGGGCGGGCGGCCGGACGCGCTGCAGGTCATGGTGCATCGCGGCTTCGCCTATGTGGCTCATCCCTGGTCGCAGGGCTTCTCCATCATCGACGTGCGCGACCCGAAGAACCCGGGCGAGACAGTGTTCGTGCCGGCGCCGCCGAACACCTGGACCATCCACCTGCAGACGCATGACGACCTGCTGCTCGTCATCCATGCGCGCGACCTCTTCGCCGATGCCGCCTTCGCGGTGGACGAGAAGGTCTATTACACCAAGTCGGTCGGCGAGACGGTCGGCACGGCCGGCGGCGCGAAGACCGCCCGCAACTGGTCGGCCGGCATGGCGATCTACGACATCTCCAAGCCGACCCAGCCGCGCCAGATCGGCTTCTTCCCGGTCGAGGGCGTCGGCATCCATCGCATCTGGTATGTTGGCGGCCGCTACGCCTATGTCTCGGCGCTCGTCGACGGCTATAGCGACTACATCTTCATGATCGTCGACCTTCAGGATCCGACGAAACCGGTCGAGGCCGGCCGCTGGTGGATCCCCGGCATGCATCTCGCCGGCGGCGAGCACGCGACATGGGGCGAAGGCCGGCGTTATGCGCTACATCACAGCCTCGTCGAAGGCGACACCGCCTATGCCTG
This sequence comes from Kaistia sp. MMO-174, assembly GCF_037147815.1. Taxonomy (NCBI): domain Bacteria; kingdom Pseudomonadati; phylum Pseudomonadota; class Alphaproteobacteria; order Hyphomicrobiales; family Kaistiaceae; genus Kaistia; species Kaistia sp. MMO-174. The sequence continues at coordinate 931,065 of NZ_JBBCUO010000002.1, forward strand.
CTGGCGCGACGGCGGCCTCACTATCCTCGACATCGCCGACAAGTCGGCGCCGAAGCTGATCACGCACAAGAACTGGTCGCCGCCCTTCGGCGGCGGCACCCATTCGCCGCTGCCGCTGCCGAAGCGCGACCTGCTGGTCGTCGCCGACGAGGCCGTGCTCGACCACGAGGAAGACGGCCGCAAGCGGACTTGGATCTTCGACATCAAGGACAAGGCGAACCCGATCTCGATCGCCACGCTGCCGACGCCGGCCGAGGCCGACTACACCGCCAAGGGCGGTCATTTCGGCCCGCATAATCTGCACGAGAACCGGCCCGGCAGCTTCGTCTCCGACACGTTGATCTTCGCGACCTACCAGAATGCCGGCGTGCGCGTGTTCGACATCTCCAACCCGTTCGAGCCGAAGGAGACCGGCGCGCTGGTGCCGGCGGCGCCCGAGCGCATGGTCGACAAGCGGGGAAACCGCCCGCGCGTGATCCAGTCGGCCGATCTGTTCGTCGACGCCAACGGCATCATCTATTCCACCGACTACAATGCCGGTCTCGCCATCATGGAGTATGAAGGGTGAGCAACACGCCCTCCTCCGCCCGGATCGCCGTCTCCGTCACGGGGCTCGAAAAATCGTTCGGCCCGACGCGCGCGCTCGCCGGCGCGGATCTCGTCGTCGAGGCCGGCGAGATCGTCGCGCTGATGGGCGCCAACGGCGCCGGCAAGTCGACGCTGGTCAAGATCCTCTCCGGCTCGATCTCCGCCGATGCCGGCACGATCCTGCTGAATGGCAAGACGGTCTCCTTCGGCTCGCCGGCCGAAGCACAAGCCGCCGGCATCGCCACCGTGCACCAGGCGACCGATCAGGCCGGCGCCGCCGGGCTGACCGTGGCCGAGAACCTGACGCTGAACGAGCTCTGCGGCACCGGCAGCTTCTTCGTCTCGCCGCGCTCGACCCGCAAGCGCGCGAAGGAGATCGCCGCGCTGATCGACCTCGATCTGCCGCTCGACCGCGACTTCATCGACCTGCGCCCGGCCGAACGCCAGCTGATCGCCATCGCCCGCGCGGTCGCCGCCAAGGCATCCGTGCTGATCCTCGACGAGCCGACCTCCAGCCTGTCCTCGACCGAGGCCGAACGGCTGTTCTCGGTGCTGCGCCGCCTGAAGGCGAGCGGCATCGCCATCCTCTACATCTCGCACCGTACCGGCGACCTGGCGGCGATCGCCGATCGCGCCGTCGTGCTGCGCGGCGGCAAGGTCGTCGCCTCCTTCGCCAAGCCGATCGATTTTTCGGCCGCCGTCGCCGCCATGATCGGCCGCACGCTCGACGCCGGTGGCCATGCCGGCTCGGTCTCGACGGCTCCGATCCTCGCCTCCGTCAAGCGGGCGCGCCTGATCCCCGGCTCGCGGCCGTTCGATCTCGACCTCCGCTCGGGCGAGGTGGTGGCGATCACCGGCACGCTCGGCTCCGGCAAGACCCGGCTGCTGCGCGCCCTGTTCGGGCTCGAGACGCTCGCCGAAGGCTCGTTCACCCTCGACGGCAAGCCCTGGCTTTCCGACGGCCCTGCCCGCTCGATCGACAATGGCGTGTTCATGGTCGCCGAGGATCGCTGGGCCTCGTCGCTGCTGCCGCCTGAAATTCCCGGTGCCTCGATTGCCGGCACCATCGCGCTGCCGCATCTGCCGCGCTGGTTCCCGCTCGGCCTGCTGCGCGAGACGCGCGAACGGCTGGTCGCGGCCGACGCCATCGGCCGGCTCGGCATCAAGGCGCGCGGTCCCGACGACACGCTCGACCAGCTTTCCGGCGGCAACCAGCAGAAGGTCGTGCTGGCGCGCTGGCAGGCGGCGTCCTGCCGGCTGCTGCTGCTCGACGAACCTTTCCAGGGCGTCGACGTCGGCGCCCGCGCCGACTTGATCGCGGCGATCCGCAACAGCCAGTCCGGCTCGGCGACCCTGATCGCCACCAGCGACACCGAAGAAGCGCTCGAGGTTGCCGACCGCATCCTTGTCATGCGCGACCACTCCCTTTACGAGGCCGACGGCCGCCATGAATCGCTCGCCGCCATGATCGGCCGCGTCGAGAGCGCCGAAACCCAGGCTGCCGGCACAGGACACCCATGATGACCGACCACGCTGCATCTTCGTCGAAGCCGGCTTCGACCTTCGCCGAAACGGCGCGCAAATATGCGCTCTTCGTCCTGCTGGCGGCGATGCTGGTCGGCTTCTGGTCGGCCCAGCCCGCCTTCATCAATTCGGCCAATCTGTTCTCGATCCTGCAGGCGGTCTCCGTCGTCGCCATCCTCGGCGTCGGCGTCTCGATCACCATGTCGGCCGGTGGCTTCGACCTCTCGGTCGGTAGCGTCGCCGCTTCATCCGTGATGGCGGCGAGCTACGCCATGGTCGTGCTGCAGTTGAACGCCTTCGAGACGCTCGGCCTCGTGCTGCTGATGGGCGCCTTCATCGGCCTGGTGAACGGCCTGCTGATCGTCCGCGTCGGCGTGCCCGACCTTCTGGCGACCCTCTCGACCATGTTCCTGCTCGCCGGCCTGCAGCTGATCCCGACCGGCGGCCGCTCGATCACCGCCGGCATGATGCTGCCGAACGGCACCACGGCGGCCGGTGCGTATGACCCGGCCTTCCTGATCCTCGGCCGCGCCCGGCTGTTCGACACCGTGCCCTATCCGGTCATCGTCATGGCCATCGTCGCCATCCTCGCCTGGTTCCTGATGGAGCGCACGCGCTGGGGCCGCGTGTTCTACGCCATCGGCGGCAATGAGACCGCCGCTCACCTCGCCGGTGCGCCGACCAAGGCCTATCGCCTCTGGGCCTATGTTCTCTCCGGCACGCTCGCCTCGCTCGGCGGCCTGATCGTCGCCTCGCGCGTCGGCCGCGGGGACGTCTCGGCCGGCAACTCGCTGCTGCTCGACGCCGTCGCCGCCTCGCTGATCGGCTTCGCCGTGCTCGACAAGCGCCGCCCGCATGTGCTCGGCACGGTGCTCGGCGCCATCTTCGTCGGCGTGCTGCTGAATGGCCTCACCATGCTGAACGCGCCCTATTACACGCAGGACTTCGTCAAGGGCGTCGTCCTCGTCGGCGCGCTGGCGCTCACCTTCGGCCTCGGCAAGAAGAAGCGGTAAGAGCGCTTTCGAGCGAAAGAGATGCCGGTCCGCCCGCCCCAGCCATGTCGACCTGTCTCCGGCCACGGGATGACGACGGAGTTGGACGCCTATCGCCTCGAATCCGGCGCCCAGATCCCGGCGCCACCGCCCGGCGGGACTTCAAGCGGCTGAGGGAGGACGGTGCCCGGGCTGGTTTTGACTGCGCCCGAAATACTGGCGCCGCGTCGCCTGCCGGATGCACCGCCAGGCGACCATCGCCGCCCCGCATATCCGGGCTGCGCACCAGAGCGGCTACGCTTCGCGGCGCCGCCCCCTCCGGGTGATCATCTCCCGCGTCGTGAGCTGGCCCGAAGGCTACCCCCCGCCCTCGCCTCAGGCCGCCCTGGCGGCCGCGACGATATCTTCCGGGGTGCGGAAGCTGTGCGGCTCGAGCAGGAAGGTGCGGGCGAGGCGGGCCGCCTTGGTCTCCAGCGGCGCGCGGCGGGCCGGGTCGGCGATACGCTCGAAATCGGCATTGTGGGCGAAGCCAAGAATGCGGCGGATGGTCTTCACCCCGGCATAGCCGACCGCGTCGGCGAAGATCCGGTCGAGGAATGCCTCGCGCCGAGCCGCCAGGACGGCTGCATCCGCCGGGTTGGCGAACATCGTCGCCGGGTAGGCGTCGCCGCGGGCGCTGCTCTCCCAGAGCGCCAGGAAGCGGTGCTTGAACGTGTTCCAGAACACGGGCACCTGGTCGAGCACCCAGTCGGCCTGCGCGCGGCGGTCGTCGCCTGCCGTCGCATGGCCGGGCTGGGCCAGATAGTTCATGACGAGATTGGCCAGGAAGGCGCCGACATCGAAGCCGATCGGCCCGACGAAGGAAAATTCCGGGTCCATGACGCGGGTATCGGTCTCGGTCACCATCACCGAGCCGGTGTGCAGATCGCCATGGATCAGCGCCTGCCCGCTGGTGAGGAAGCGCCAGCCGAAATCGGCGACGGCGCCCTTCAGGGCGGAATCGGCGCGGAAATCGCGCGCCAGGCCGTCCAGCTCCGGGCTGGTCCAGCGATTGCGCGGCGACTGGCTGAGCGGATCGGAGAACACGACCTCGGCCGTGATGCGGATCAGCGAGGTGTTCTTCGCGAAGGCGGCCGTCCACTCGGCCTTTTCCTCGATCGTCGCGCCGAGATCGGAGGTGGCGAAGGTGGAACGGGCGGCGAACTCGCCGACATGCTCGGCGACATGCGGGTAGCGCTTCCCCTCGATCAGGCCGCGCCGCAGGATGATGTGCGGCGACAGGCGCTCCATGACGAAGGCGTAGAGCTCGGGCTGGTAGTGGTAGAAGCGCGGCGCCAGGCCTTCGACATGCGCGCCGACCGCCCGGTAATAGGACTGCTCGAAGAAGGCGCGATCGAGCGGCAGCGGCCAGCTCTCTCCGGCGGCGCGGACATAGGGCAGCGACTGCTTCACGCAGACCGAGCCATCCGGGCCATCGACCAGGAAGACGAGATTCAGATTGCCGTCGCCGACTTCCTGCACCGTCCAGCCTTCCGGCGCGCCACCGAGCTTCTCGCGCATCGCCGGCAAGCCGTCGAGGAAGCCGCGGACGGAATGGCTGTCGAGGGGGTGGTAACCGGCGGGCACGTCGAGGGACATGGAGGCTGCTCTATCGTTGTCGCGCTGCGTCTTCGGCGCCTGGCGCGGCTGGCAAGAAAGCGGCGCGGGAGCCAGTCCCGCGCCGCGTCGAAATCAATGGCGGTCAGCCCTAGCGCGTCTCGATCGCGCGCGCCAGAGCCGGCTTACGAGGCGTTACTTCGCCGCCGGGATCCAGGCGGCCGTCGCCGCGTCGCTCTTGCCGAAGGCCGGCAGCTTGGCGTCGAGGTCCTCGACCGTCTTGATCGCATTGGCGCGCAGGTCCTTCTGCGTGATCAGCACCGGCTTGACGACGATGTTGTGGCCCGGATCCTCGCCGGCGATCAGCTTGGCGACGGCGCGCACCGAAACCTCGCCGACGACGGCGGGGTTGGTGGCGACGGTGGCGACCCACGGGCTGCCCTCGGCGGCGATCTCGGTGATGTCAGCGGTCGAAACGTCGGCCGAGTAGATCTTCACCTTGTCGGAGATGCCGAGTTCGTCAGTGGCGAGCTTCACGCCGCGGGCGAATTCGTCATAGGGCGCGAACACGACGGAGATGTCGGGATTGGCCTGGAAGGCGGCCTTGGTCTGGTCGGCGGTCGACGAGGCGGTGGTGTCGTTCACCGCGCCCCAGCGTGCCTTCTCGACGATGCCGGAATTTGCCTTCTTGGTCTCTTCCCAGACCTCGTTGCGGCGGTCGAGCGGCGCGAAGCCGGCGACATAGACATAGCCGGCGTTGAACGCCTTGCCATTGTCGGAGATCGCCTGCTCGAGCGCGGTCTTGGCCAGCTCGTGGTCCGACTGCTCGACCTGCGGGATAGCCGGATTGCCGAGATCGACATCGAAGGCGACGACCTTGATGCCGGCGTCGAGCGCCTTCTGCGCCACGTCCTTCAGCGATTCCGGCTGGCCGTGATCGATGATGATGCCCTGGACGCCGAGGTTGATCGCCTGCTCGACCTGCTCGCGCTGGGCGGCGGCGTCCTGGCGACCGGAGAAGATCTGCAGGTCGATGCCGAGGGCCTTGGCCTGCTTCTGCGCGCCAGCCTGGTAGGACTGGAAGAAGTCGCCGGCGGAAATGAACGTCACCAGCGCCACCTTGACGCCGCCCTTGTCGAAGGGAGCGGGAGCGCCGGCGAGGCCCTCGCCATAGGCGGGCGCGCCGAGGAGGCTGGTCGCCAGCAGGCCCGCGCCGGCCAGGCCGATTGCAAAACGCTTCATCTATTCTCTCCCATGCGTCCCCAAGGACGGCTACGATCCCGGCAACACGCAGCGCCCCGGCGGCGAAGTTGCAATTTCATTCTGATAGCGCGACGGCTGACGCGCACGGAACGAAGGATTTTCTCTTTATTCGGGACGGCTTGGGAAATTTGATCTACCCCACGCTTGCGCGCGCGTTTTAGTTAGTATGGTGGCGCCCGGCCCGCTTGCCGGGACCGTGCCTTTTAATGGAGTAGCGTGGTTGGCGCAGACGAGTTCCCTGAAATCCGAGCCGCTTGTCGCGGGAGGCGAGAGCGCCGAGGCGAAGGCCGTGGCCGGCGTCATCGCGGCCGGCCGAGCCAGCGCAGCGCGCCACTGGGTGCCGGCGACCTCCGGCAATTTTTCCGTCCGCATCGACGCCTGGACGATCGCGATCACGCGCTCGGGCGTCGACAAGGGCAACCTGCTCGCCTCCGACATCCTGATCCAGCCGCTCGGAGAAAAGCTGCTGCCGGGATCATCGGCCGAGGCGGAACTGCACACCGCGCTCTACAGCGAGCGGCCGGAGCTCGGAGCGATCTTCCACGTCCACAGCCCCGCCGCCACCGTGCTGTCGCGCCTGGCGCTGGCCGAGGGCAGCCTGCGGCTGACCGGCTGGGAACTGCAGAAGGCCCTTGTCGGCGTGCGCACGCATGAGGCGACGGTCGACGTTCCGGTCTTCGCCAACGACCAGGATATCAGCGCGCTTTCGGGCCGCGTGCTCGCGCGGCTGGCGCAGCCGGTCGGTGACGCCATCGCCGCGCCCGGCTATCTTCTCGCCGGACACGGCGTCTACGCTTGGGGCGCCACGGAATCCGATGCCGCCCGCCATCTCGAAGCGCTCGAAACGCTATTCGCGTTCGAGCTTTCCTACAGGAGGTTCACGCCATGACCACGCTGACCATCTATCCGGACAAGGATCCGGCCAACCCCGTCGCCGTCACGTCCGACCCGGTGGAAATCGCCGCCGAGCTGAACAAGGTCGGCGTTCTGTTCGAGCGCTGGAAGGCCGGCGCGGAGCTGGCCGCCAATGCCAGCCATGAAGACATCCTCGCCGCCTACAAGGCCGAGGTCGATCGGCTCTCCGCCGCAGAGGGCTACCAGACCATCGACGTGATGCGCATCACGCCGGACAATCCGAACAAGCAGGCCATCCGCACCAAGTTCCTCGACGAGCACACGCATGACGAGGACGAGGTCCGCTTCTTCGTCGAGGGCTCCGGCGCGTTCTATCTGCATCTCGGCGACAAGGTGTACCGCGTCGTCTGCACGCGCGATGACCTGCTCTCGGTCCCGGCCGGCACGCTGCACTGGTTCGACATGGGCCCCGAGCCGAACTTCACCTGCATCCGCCTGTTCATCTCGCCGGATGGCTGGGTCGCGAACTTCACGGGCGACAAGATCGCTTCGACCATTCCCGCCTTCGGCGAACCCGTCGCGGCCTGATCCCGCTGAATATCCCTCTCCCCCCGCCCGGCGGGAGAGGGCATCCATTCAAGAGAGAACCTCCCAGGCCACCCGCCTGAAGGCGGCCTTCGGCGCCACGGTCGCCAGCAGGTTCGGCAGATCGGCCGCATAGTCGACCGCGCCGCGCTCGACGCCGCCCAGCACCGCCAGCTCGATATCCGCATAGGCCCGGCCGGCCGCGATCCAGCTGACCAAAGCCACCTGCAAGGGACCGAGGCTCGGGTTGAAGGCGGCATTTTCCAGCGCAGCCCCCGTGACGACCATTCCATCCGCCGATTTAAGGACGACCGCCGAAGGCGCTCGACTATAGGGAACATAGGCAAGCTGTCCGGCTGCCAGCAGCGCCGCCTCCATTTCCGGCGCATCGGAAATATCCGATCGCAGCACCCGCAGCGCCTGTCGCCCCCCGCCCTGCCCGACCGGCGTCACCCCCGCCTCGCCGAGATCCGCCGGCGAGAAAGCCCAGGGCAGCAGGTGCCGCAGTTCGACGCGGTGGCCCTGCATGGTGGTGATCGGGAGATCGAGACCGCCGCTGAACTCCGCCAGGAACTGCCGGCAATGGCCGCAGGGCGGCGCCGCCTCCAGGGCGATCTCGGCGATCGACGTGCCGCGCGAAAAGGCGCGTGCCGACAGGAACTGCTCGCCATGGATCGCCTCGCCGAGATTGGCGCCGGGAAACTCGACATTGCCGCCGAGGATCAGATCGCCGGTCTCGCGTTCCAGCGCAACCGCGCCGATTGTAAAATGGGAGATCGGCGGCCGCGCAACGCCCCGCGCCAGGGGAACCAGCAGGAGCATCAGCTCGGAAATGCCCGCGAGCCCGTGCCTCGCGACGAGATCCGCCGCCAGCGCGGCCGGCACGACAAGGCCGTCATGGGAATTTCGGCGCGCGGCGAGCGCATGCGTCACCTCGGCCGAGATCGCCTGCCCCTTGTCGCCAAGTAGCGACTGGCAACGCAGGCCAATGGCTGGATCCGGCTGAAACCGATCGACTGCGATCACCGCACGCTCCTTAGTAAAAATCGAGAATCGATAACAATAGCTTGAACAAAGCCGCCCGACCGTCCGGGAAACGCCGGAAAGACAGACGCATGGCCGCGCGAATCACGGACAAGTTTGCGTCATCGATCTTGCTGACGCAGCCCCGAAGGGACTATCTCGCACTGTGCAATCAGGGCCGGGATCGGGCGGACCGGCTAGGTATAACCTGGAATTGTTCTCGCCTGACATACGCACCACGAGTATATATTTCGGCGCGGCATCCGACGAATCCGCCATGGTTCCCGGGATCCAGCAGACGGGAATCCAACGCCGTCGGACAGGGGCGATCTCGGAGGCGCGATGAACGACAAGCCGGATCCACCGACGCGAAGGCATGCGACGCTGAAGGATGTCGCCGAGGCCTGCGGGCTGTCGGTCGCCACCGTCTCGCGCTACCTGAACCGGTCGATCAAGCTGCCGCCCGCCACGATCGGGCGGATCGACGCCGCGATCGCGGCCCTGAATTACCAGCCCAACCAGCACGCCCGCAGCCTCAGTCTCGGACGCTCCGAGACGATCGGGCTCGTGGTTCCCGATATCTCCAATCCCTATTTCGCGCATCTCGCCGCATCGGTCGAACAGGCCGCTTCCGAGTTCGGGCTCGGCCTGGTGCTCTGCCCGACACTGAGCCGGACCGACCGCGAGATCGACTATCTGGGCCGGCTGGCCCGCCGCCATGTCGATGGGCTGCTCTTCGCCACCAACAATGGCGACGATCCCGCGCTGGGCCGCGCGCTGCAGGGCACCTCGACAGTCGTGCTGGTCGACGACGACATCATCGGCGCCCGCGCGCCGACGATCATGGCCGACAGCGACCAGGGCGGCTTCCTCGCCGCCCGTCACCTGATCGAAATGGGCCATCGCCGGCTCGGCTATGTCGGCGGGCCAGCAGGGCTTTCGAGCAGCCGGGGCCGCCTCGGCGGCTTTCGCCGCGCCGTGGCGGCCTCGGAACGGCCGGTGACGATCGCGGCCGAAATCCAGGGCCCCTATTCGTCCGAGCATGGCCGGCTCGCGGCGGGACAGATCCTGGCGCTCGATCCGGTGCCGAGCGCCGTCTTCGCCGCGAGCGACGAGATTGTGCTCGGGCTCTTGTCCGTGTTCAAACAGCGTGGGGTGAGAGTCGGCACCGACATCTCTGTCGTCGCCTTTGACGACGTCGGTCCGCTGCAACTGTTCGATCCGCCGCTGACGGCGATCCGCCAGCCCGTCGAAAGACTGGGCCGGCGCGCCGTGGAGATGGTGCTCGACCTGATCAAGGGCGAGATGCGGGAGCCCGTGAGCGAGGTGCTGCCGGTCGAACTGATCATCCGCGAATCCGTCAAGCCGCCTCGTTCTTGAGGCGGCACTACAGGGGGTAAGTATGACTGTGAAGAAGGTGCTGCTCGTCGGCGAAAGCTGGATGTCGAGCGCCACGCACTACAAGGGCTTCGACCAGTTCGGCAGCGTCACCTTCCATCTCGGCGCCGAGCCGCTGGTGAAAGCTCTGGCCGGCAGCGAATTCGAGCTCACCTACATGCAAGCGCACCAGGTGCCGACCGAGCTGCCGCTGACGCTCGAAGGCCTCGACGCCTATGACGCGATCATCCTGTCCGACATCGGCTCCAACTCGATCCTGCTGCACCCCGACGTCTGGCTGCACGGCAAGCCGATGCCGAACCGGCTCAAGCTGCTGCGCGAATGGACGAAGAAGGGCGGCGGCCTCGTCATGATCGGCGGCTACCTGACCTTCCAGGGCATCGACGGACGCGGCCGCTGGTCGCGCACCGCGGTCGAGGACGCGCTGCCGGTCACCTGCCTGCCGCATGACGACCGCATCGAGGTTCCGGAGGGCTTCCGCGCCGAGATCGTCGGCAACCGGTCCCATCCGCTGCTGGCGGGCCTCGACGGCGAATGGCCGATTCTGCTCGGCGCCAACGAGGTGAAGCTGCGCGACCGCGCGGACGTGGAACTGCTGGCCCGCCTGCCCGATTCGGAGGGCGGCCATCCGCTTCTCGTCGCCGGCGAATTCGGCGAAGGCCGCAGCGTCGCCTGGACCTCGGACATCGGCCCGCACTGGCTGCCGAACAGCTTCGTCGAATGGCCGGGCTATGCCCGCCTCTGGAAGAACGTGCTCGGCTGGGTCACCAAGGCGAGCTGATCCGCACAGCGGCAGGCAAGCCCCTCACCCACCCCTCTCCCGCAAGCGGGCGAGGGCTTTTCGGGCAGCGCCCTTCATCGCCATGGCGCTCTTTTGCGACCGGGTGCGATGCTCCCCTCTCCCGCCCGCGGGAGAGGGTTGGGGTGAGGGTCTCCTGCCCCAGCAACCAAACGTCTTAGAAAATCCCCAGCGTCCGCTGCAGCGCGTTTGAGAAATGCGCCTGCAGCGCCGTCTCGGCCGTGTCCGCGTCGCGTGCCTTGCAGGCCTCCAGCAGCGTCATGTGCTCGCGCAGCGTGCGCATGACGATCGGCGTCGACAGCGTGCGGTCGAGCCGGATCAGTTGCAGATAATTGTGGACACGGCGGTGCGTCGAGACGATCAGCGGATTGCCGAGCGCCGCGATGATCTCGACATGAAGCGCCGCGTCGATCGCGACGATCTCGGGCGCGATCGCCTGGGTGAAGCCGTCGCGCTCGAGCGCTTCGATCGCCCGTTCGTGGCGCGCGACGAGGGCGTCGAGCAGCGCCGGTTCCGCCGTCTCGGCGAAGACACGCACGGCCGGCCGCTCCAGGATTGCACGCAGCTGGTAGGTATTCCGCGCCAGTTCGAAATCCGCCTTCAGGAAGCGGATGCCGGAGCGCGGATGGATCGTCAGCAATCCCTCCGTCTGCAGCACGCGCAGCGCATCGCGCAGAGGCGCCACCGGCACGCCGATCAGCTTGACCAGGTCGTTCTGCGACACGAAGGCGCCGGCCGGCAGTTCCCGCCCGAACAGCATGTCGAGGATCCGCTCATAGGCGACCTCGCTCAGCGACACCGTGACGGTTTCGACGTCGCGTTCGGCTGGCTCGGCGGCGCCGGTGGCTTGCGATGCAATCGGATCTGATCTATCAGATCGCTTACGTGACATATCAACTCTCACTTTTGATCGATTAGGCGACTATAGCATGCGCATCGTGGATTTCCGAATTGTCCGTTTCCAGTTCGCCCGCGACCGTGTCATCGGCGACAGCCAGGTCCGCATCGCGCACGCTCATGTCGCGACCCTCGAGCTGATCGCCGATAACGGCATGGTCGGTCTCGGCTTCGTGCCGTCGCTGTTCAATCCGCTGCCGTCGCAGGCCGAGATCGAGCGCCTCTTCCGCGCCGAGATCTGGCCGGGCCTCGAAGGCCAGTCGCCGGCGGCCCTCGCCCACAAGCTCACCCGTCCGCGCGGCGGCAACATCCGCGGCGCCTCGCTGCCTTTCGGCGAAGGCCTCGACCAGGCCCTGTGGGACCTCGCCGCCAAGCAGGTCGGCATGCCGCTTTGGAAGCTGCTCGGCGGCACCAAGAGCCGCGTCAAGGCCTATGCCAGCGGCCTCGACTTCCATCTCTCGGACGATGACTTCTGCGCGCTGTTCGATCACGCCGCGTCGATCGGCTACAAGTCGTTCAAGATCAAGGTCGGCCATCCCGACATCGAGCGCGACCTGCACCGCCTCGACCTCCTGGTGAAGACGGTCGGCAAGCCCGAGGCGATCATGATCGACGCCAACGAGGGCTGGTCGCCGCAGCAGACCGTCCGCAACATGAACAAGATCCGGGACGCCGGCTTCGACATCCTGTGGATCGAGGATCCCTGCCTGCGCTACGATTTCGAAGGCCTGAAGATGATCCGCCAGGGCTGCCCGTTCACCCTGGTCAATTCGGGCGAATATTTCGACGCGCATGGCAAGCGCCAGCTCATCGAGGCGCATGGCACCGACATGATCAACGTGCACGGCTGGGTGTCGCAGGTGATGCGCATCGGCTGGCTCGCGGCCGAGCACGGCATTCCGGTCAGCCTCGGCAATTCGTTCCTGGAAATCGGCGTCAACATGGCGCTCGCCCTGCCCGAGGTCGAATGGCTCGAATACTCGTTCCAGAACTTCGACCACCTGATCGAGAAGCCGTTCGAGATCCGCGACGGCTGGATCTATGCGCATGACCGCCCGGGCCACGGCCTGGTGCTGTCGGAGACGGCGCGCAGCGAATGGGCCGTGCCCGAAGTCGTTGCCAATGAGGATCTGCCGCCGGCGCCGGTGAACACGCGCCTGCCGCACTGAGATTGCAAGAGGGCCCACGGCCGCGCAGGCGGCCGGGGGTGGAGAGAGATCTGCTAGGGAGGAAGACGAGATGAAGACGACGAACAGGGTCCTGCGCGCCGGCACGATGCTCGCCACCGCGCTTGTCATGACGCTCGGCGTGGCGGCATCGGCCAAGGCCGAGACGCTCACCGTGTGGGACTGGAAATCGGGCGACCCGACGACGGCGCCCTATTACGACAAGGTGAAGGCCGACTTCGAGGGGGCCCATCCCGGCGTGACGGTGAAGTTCGTCATGCAGCCGCATGACCAGTACTACACCCTGCTCGGCACGGCGATCGCCGCCAGCCAGGGTCCCGACGTCGTGCTCGTGCACGGCGGCTCGCAGGCGAAGGAGCGCATCGCGGCGTTCACCAAGCTCGACGACAAGGTCGCCGACATCAAGGCGCGGGTCGCCGGCTGGGACGAGTTCGCCGGCGCCGATGGCAGCGTCTATGCCGTGCCGATCTCGATCCAGGGCCTCGCCGTCTACTACAACAAGGAACTCTACAAGAAGGCCGGCCTCGATCCGGAAGCGACGCCCAAGACCTGGGCCGATCTGGAGGCTATCTGCGCCAAGCTGAAGGCGGCGGGCACCACCTGCTTCGCCCTCGGCAACAAGGAAGGCTACGGCGCCGACTTCTTCTACTCCGCCGCGGCCGCCAACGCGCTCACGGCAGAGCAGCAGGCTGCCTGGACGACCGGCGACCTCAAGTGGTCGAGCCCGGAAATCAAGGCGATCGTCCAGAAGTGGGTCGATACCCAGAAGGACGGCTGGTACGCCGAGGGCGCCAACTCGACCGCCAAGTTCATGGACGAATACCAGAGCTTCGAGCGCGGCGAGAACGCCAACACGATCGGCCTGCTGTCGGACGTCGCCCACTGGAAGGAATTCGACGAATTCCTGGAGCCGCAGAATGTCGGCGTCTTCGTGCTGCCGCCGGTCACCCCGGCCGCCTATGACAAGCTGCGCATGCCGCTCGCCGGCGGCATCGGCTACGCCGTGACAAAGTTCTCGCCGAACCAGGACCTCGCCGTCGCGCTCGCCAAGAGCTTCGCAGACACCCCCAACATGCAGGTGTTCTTCGAGGCGGCCGGCGCGGTTCCCTCGGATACGGCCGTCGACACGTCGAAGGTCGAGAGCCCCTCGGCCAAGGTCGTGCTCGGCTCGCTCTCGGACGGCGTGCCGCTGCTGCACAACAACACCTCCACGGCCGAGACCGAGGAATGGCATCGCCAGAGCCAGATGCTCTTCACCGGCGAGACCACCGTCGACAAGGCCGTCGCCCGCCTCGACGAAGTCCAGGCCCAGGCCAAGAAGAAGTAAGCTCCGCCTTCGCCGATCGCAGGCTTCCGCCCTTCACCTCTCCCGTCGGGAGAGGTCGAAGGCGGGCCGGCGAGCGAGGGTTCGGGGAGCCATCCGGCGAGGGCCTGATCCCTCGCGCGACCATCGGTCCGACCTCTCCCACCGGGGAAGGTCGAGGATGCGGCTCCGCCTCCCGACATCGAGCGTCGCCAGCGGGCGACGCCGCTTCCCCCGACAGAGTTGCGCCCACCTCCCCGCGAGATGAGGCCGCGTTGCATTGACCCGAGGCCCGCGATGACCGAGACCCTGACCGCAACGGACGCAAAGCGCCGCAAGGCCGCCGCCGCACCTGCCGATCCCGGCAGCCGCAGCGTCGAACGCTTCGCCTATCTGTTCGTGCTGCCGGCGCTGGCGCTCGTCGTCGTGTTCCGCATCGTCCCGCTGATCTGGGGCCTCGGCTATTCCTTCACCGATTATGACGGCATGTCGGCGCCGCGCTTCGTCGGCCTCGACAACTATATCGGCATCGCCCACGACCCGGTCTTCCTCGACAGCCTGGTCAACATGCTGATCCTGCTCGCGACGCTGCCGATCTGGATCGGCCTGCCGCTGGTGCTGGCGATCCTGATCCACCAAGGCGTGCCGGGCGGCAAGCTGTTCCGCGCCGTCTATTTCTTCCCGGCCGTGCTCTCCTCGGTCATCGTCGGCGCCATCTTCAACGTGCTGCTGCGCTATGACGGGTCGTTCAACCTGTTCCTGAAGGCGCTCGGCTTCTCGGCCGTGGACTGGCTCGGCAATTCCTCGACGGCTCTGTTCAGCCTGATCGCCGTGCAGCTTTGGTCGACCTTCGGCATGAGCCTGCTGATCTTCATCGCCGGCCTGTCGACGGTGCCCTCCGACATGCTGGAGGCGGCGAAGCTCGACGGCGCCAAGCTGACGCAGACCTGGTGGTACATCGTCATCCCGTCGATCCGGCCGATCATCGAATTCGCCGCCGTCGTCACCACGATCGGCATGCTGACCTCGATGTTCGGGCTGATCTACGTGCTCACCGCCGGCGGCCCCGGCACCTCGACCATCCTGCCGGAATTCCTGATCTGGCTCGAACAGGGCAAGATGAACCGGCCCGGCTATGCGAGCGCGATCTCGATGGTGCTCTTCCTGATGATGGGGGGCCTCGCCGCCATCCAGATCCGCATCATGTCCCGCAACGCGAGCATCTGAGGGCGCCATGGCAGAAGTCAAAACCCGCGAGAGGCGCGTCCTCTGGATCATCTCGATCCCGATGGCCCTGCTCGCCCTTTCCGCCGTCTATCCCGTCTTCTTCGCCATCAACGCGGCGCTGAAGACGCGCAAGGGCTACGTGCTCAACCGCTTCGGCCTGACCACGGACCCGACCTTCGGCAATTTCGCCCAGGCCTGGAACCAGTCGCGGCTGTCGGAATATTTCTACAATTCCGTCGTCGTCACCGTCGGCGCCGTGCTGGTGCTGCTCGTCGTCGCCTCGATGGCCGGCTTCGCGCTGGCGATCCTGCGCTTCCGCGGCCGCAAGATCATCTTCATCACCATCCTCGTGTCGCTGATGATCCCGGTGCAGGTGGTGCTGGTGCCGTTCTACCGCACCATGATCGGCCTGCACCTGGTCGACAGCCGGCCGGGCCTGATCATCGCCTACACGGCGTTCTTCCTGCCCTTCAGCGTCTACCTGATGACCGCCTTCTACGCCCGCCTGCCGCGCGAGCTGTTCGAGGCGGCGCAGATCGACGGCGCCAGCCTCGTGAAGGTCTGGTGGCACATCATGCTGCCGATGGGAAAACCGGCCCTGCTGACGCTCGGCATCCTCAACACGCTCTATTGCTGGAACGACGTGCTGATCTCGCTGCTCGTGCTGCAGGACCAGCGCACGCTGATGGTCGGCATCGCCGCGCTGCGGGGCGAATACACCACCAACGTGCCGCTGCTCGCGGCCGGCATCTGCCTCGCCGCCGCGCCGATCGTCATCATCTACGTCATCTTCCAGCGCCAGATCGTCAACGGCATCGCCGTCGGCGCCGTGAAGGGGTGAGCTAGCGGGCGCAGCCCACGCCCTTTGCTCCTAGCCAGCCCCTCACCCTACCCTCTCCCGCAAGCGGGCGAGGGCTACTGCTGGTGACACTCATCAAGTCCGGGCCAATGCAAGAACCAGCGCTGGCCTACTCCCTCACTCGCTTGCGGGAGAGGCTTGGGGTGAGGGCCCTCCAGCCGTAAGCAATAGCCTCAGCCTGAAGGAGTGAACGAAAAATGCAGCGCATGGCCATGGTGATCGGCGTCAAGCCGGAGGCGGTCGCCGAATACAGGCGGCTGCACGCCACGGGCTCGGCCGAGGTGAACGCCCTGCTCTCGGCCTGCGGCGTGAAGAACTACTCGATCTACCTGCGCGAGCCGGAGAACCTTCTCTTCGGCTACTGGGAATATCACGGCGCCGACTGGCCAGCCGACGCCGCCCGGCTCGACAAGGAGCCCGCGATCCAGGCCTGGCTCGGGCAGACCAGTCCCTGCCAGCAGCCCCTCGCCTCGGCTGCGCCCGGCGAATGGTGGTCCCTGATGGAGGAAGTCTTCCACCTCGACTGACGCCTCTAGCGAATGCAGGAGGACGCCCGCGCACGCATTGCGGGAACCTGCTCGAAGGCGCATCCGAATCGCTCCGACGCAAAGTCAGCCATCACAGCGGCGGTCAGCCTCCGGGGCACGGCGGCGATAGATACCATCCCGCGCACTACCCACAGGCCCACCATCCAGGGTTACGTGACGTCGATCACACCACGCCCGGAAACGCCTGGGCGCTGCGCTCCATCCCTATTGAAATATTATAGTTAACCGGGTTTGATGCCGTCAGCATTCTCATCGACGGGGGCATTGAATTTCTGGCAGGCCTATCGGGCAGACTACCGAACGCGGTAGCTGGACGGATCTGATTCCGGCTGGCCTGCTTCTGGTTGCCAGTGCCATCGCGATCTTTGTGAGCACGCTCACCGCGGACGCAGGCAGCGCGGAAGTCGCCGTGGTCGCGCCGCCTTGGGCAGATGCCGCCGACACGGCCGGCATCGTGGCTCGCTCGGGCGGCAGCATCGTTGCCGGTGGCGGGATTGCCAATGTGATCATCGCCCACTCGGACAGCCCCGACTTCATTTCCCGCCTCTACCACTCCGGCGCCTGGCTCGTGCTAGACGCCATCAAGTTGCGCGGTTGTTTCTCCGTCTGAGCGGTACGCCCAGATTTTTTTCAAGGATTGGCGCATGGCCGAGCTCGACAGGCTGCGACACAAGTTCGGTCTATTCCTCGTCTTCCTGATGTGGATCCACGTGCCGGTGATCGCGCTGGTCGCATGGTCGATCGGACGCAGCATGGTCGCGCCGACGCTGGTGGCGGTGCTGCTGGCCTTGGCGATGCAGGTCTCCTGGACGCTGCGTGGGCCCGCGCCGGTGACCCGCTATGTGTCGGCCGTCGCGCTGATGGGACAGCCGGCCCTGTTCGTCTTCATGTTCTCCGGCCATCCGTGGCAGATGGACATGCACATGTACTTCTTCGCCACGCTGGCGCTCGTCATCGGCTGGTGCGACTGGCGCCCGGTGATCGTCGCGGCCGTGACGGTGGCGGTGCATCACCTGATGCTGAACCTGGTCTTCCCCTATGCGGTATTCCCGCTGGGCGCAGACCTGGAGCGCGTCAGCCTGCACGCCGCCATCGTCGCCTTCCAGACCGTCGTGCTCGTCTGGCTCAGCATGCGGCTGGTCGCGAGCTTCCAGCGCATCGAGGCGATGAGCGCCGAAATCGTGCTCGCCAACGAGACGCTGGAGCAGAAGGTCGCCGACCGCACGCGCGAGGCCAACGCCGCGAACATCGCCAAGAGCCTGTTCCTGGCCAATATGAGCCACGAGATCCGTACGCCGATGAACGCCATCCTCGGCTTCAGCCACCTGGCGCTGCGCACCGACCTCACGCCGAAGCAGGCGGACTACATCAACAAGATCAAGTCGGCCAGCACCGCGCTTCTGGCGCTGATCAACGACATCCTCGACTTTTCCAAGATCGAGGCCGGCATGCTCTCGCTCGAGGGCACCCATTTCAAGATCCGCGAGACGATCGAGAACGCCACCACCATCTCCACCGTCAAAGCGGCCGAGAAGGGCGTCGATATCCGCATCAACATCGACGACAACGTGCCGGCGACCCTGCTAGGCGACGCTCTGCGACTGAACCAGATCATCCTGAACCTGGTCTCCAACGCGGTGAAGTTCACCGAGCGCGGCGCTGTCGTCCTGTCGATCCGCACGCTGGAGAAGGTCGACCGGCAGCTGTTGCTCGAAGTGTCGGTCCGCGATACCGGCATCGGCATGACGCCGGAACAACAGCAGATGCTGTTCCGCTCCTTCAGCCAGGCCGACAGCTCGATGACGCGCAAATTCGGCGGCACCGGGCTTGGGCTCGCCATCAGCAAGCAGCTGGTCGAGCTGATGGGCGGCACCATCCGCGTCGACAGCATCGCCGGCGCCGGCAGCACCTTCACCTTCACCGTCCGCCTGGAGGAAGGCGATACGCTGATGCTGGCCGAGGCGGCCGATGTCGAGAAGCTGCGCGGGCTCCGCGTGCTGATCGCCGACGACAATCCGGCCTCGCGCGAGATCCTGCACACCATATTCGAGGGCTGGTCCGTCCAGGCCGACCTGGTCGCCTCCGGCACCGAGGCGATCGCGCTGCTTGAAAACGCCCAGGCGCGCGGCGTCGCCTACGACCTGATGCTGATCGACTGGAAGATGCCCGGCATGGACGGCATCGAGGCCGTCGAGGCGATGCGCAGCAGCGAGACGTTGACCCGCCTGCCGACCATCATGATGGTCAGCGCCTATGCGCGCGAAGAGGCCATGCAAAACGCCAGCGAGGCCGGCATCTCGGCCTTCCTCGTCAAGCCGATCGACGCTTCGCTGCTGCTGACAGAAATTACCCAGCTCCTGGGGCAGCGGACGGGCCAGGAACGCGCCGCCGCACCCGCCGCGCACGCGATCCCGATGGTCGCGCCGGAGTATCGCGGCTCGCGCGTCCTGCTCGTCGAGGACAACGAGATCAACAGCGAAGTCGCCTCGGAGATTCTGAGCGACGGCGGCCTCGTCGTCGAACTGGCCGAGAATGGCCGCATCGCCTGCGATATGGTGCTCCGGTCCGGCCGCAGCTACGACGTGGTGCTGATGGACGTGCAGATGCCGGAAATGGATGGCATCGAAGCGACGAAGCGCATTCGCCAGGCGTTCCCCTCCGACAGGCTGCCGATCATCGCCATGACGGCGCACGCCTATGAGCAGGAGCGGCAGAACTGCTTCCAGGCCGGCATGAACGACCATGTCGCCAAGCCGGTCGATCCGGCGACGCTGATGCACGCGCTCGAGCGCTGGCTGAAGCCGCGCAGGGCGGAAGGCAGCGGGTCGACGGCGAAATCCGTCGAGGTCCCGGCGGCCGCCGATCTACCGGCCGAGCTGCCGCCCTTCGATCTTGCGACCGCGCTCGTCCGCGTCAACGGCAAGACCGCGCTGCTGCGCAAGCTGATCGTCAGCTTCGGGACCAACTATCGCGGTTTCGTCGCGACACTGCGCGGCGAGATCGATGCCGGCGCCCTCGACGACGCGCGCCGGCTGGCGCATTCGCTGAAGGGCGTTTCCGCCTCGCTGGAACTTCGCAGGGTGTCGGAGGCGTCCCGCCAGCTGGAAGACGCGATCGCCCATCGCGAGATGGCGAATGTCGACGAGCTGATCGAGCGCCTCGATGCCGTGCTTCAGCCGGCCATCGCGGCGGCGCGCACCCTGTCGCCGGCCGAGGAAGCATCCGCCGCCGCGCCGGCGGCAAGCCTCGACGCGGCCGCGCGGGACGAGGCGGCGAAGCTCCTCTATGAACTCCGCCAGCAACTGAGCAAGCGCAGCATGCGGGCCCGAAGGACGTTCGAGGCACTTGAGGCCAGGCTGCAGGGCACGCCCGAGGCCGGACGCCTGGCCGAGATCCGCGACCCGATCAGCCGACTTGATTTCAACAACGCCCTCGCCGGGCTCGACGCCATTGAGCGTCATTTCGTCGATACCAGGGAAGTACAGAATTGAGCGAACGGCCATCGATCCTCATTGTCGATGACGAGGTCAGCAACATCGAGATCCTGAGCGCGACGCTCGAGGAGGATCACGATATCTACTTCGCCACCACCGGAACCGAAGCCATCGAGATCGCCCGCACGACGTTGCCGGACCTGATCCTGCTCGACGTGCTCATGCCGGGTGTCGACGGCTACGAGGTCTGCGCGGCGATCAAGGCCGATCCGCTGATCGCCGACGTGCCGGTGATCTTCACCACGGCGCTGGGCGACCAGGAAGCCGAGGTGAAGGGCCTGATGCTCGGCGCCATCGACTACATCACCAAGCCGATCCTGCCGGTCGTGGTGCGGGCCCGGATACGCAACCATCTCGACATGAAGCGGATGCGCGACGAGCTGGCCGAAATGGCCGTCACGGATGCGCTGACCGGCCTCGGCAACCGCCGCCGGCTGGAAAAGGTGCTGAACCAGGAGACGTCGCGCCTGTCACGCAGCGGCGGCCTCCTCTCGGTCATCATCCTCGACATCGACTTCTTCAAGAAGTTCAACGACCTCTACGGCCACACGGCCGGCGACCGCTGCCTGACCATGGTGGCCGCCGCGCTGAACCGTGCCGTCCATCACGCCAACGACGTCACCATCCGCTATGGCGGCGAGGAATTCGCCTGCGTTCTGCCGGAAATCGAGCACCCCGAGGCCATGGAGATAGCGAACAGCATCCGCGATCGCGTGCAGGCGCTCGGCATCCCGCATTCCGGCTCCGACGCTTCGCCCTTCGTTTCGGTCAGCCTCGGCGTCGCGACGGCGCTGTGCATTCCCGGCAGCCAGCCCGACTCGTGGATCCGCGCCGCCGACGAGCAGCTTTATGTCGCCAAGGCCGCCGGCCGCAACCTGGTGGCGGGCATCGTTTTCGCGACCGACGGCGTCCTGCCCGTCGCGAGTTCCGGCTGAGCCGATCCGAAGCCGGCTTTCAGAAGTCGGAAGACAATCCCGACGGGCTGTGCTTCGATCGGTACAGCCCGCGTCGAATCCGAGAGACGGGCGTGATTTCGGGAGGATGATCGTGGGAGTAGTACTCGTCACGGGCGCGTCGCGCGGACTTGGAGCAGCGATCGCAAAGGGGCTGGGCGCCGCCGGCTGGACCGTCGCCGTCAACTTTGCGCATGACGATGTCGGCGCCGGCAGTGTCGTCGACGCCATCACCAGCGCCGGCGGCAAGGCGGCCGCCTTCAAGTTCGACGTCACCGACAAGGCCAGCGTCCGCCACGGCATCGCCGAGATCGACCGCCATCTCGGCCCCGTCGACGTGATCGTCAACAACGCGACCGGCCCGCAGCCGCTGATCCCGATCGAGGAACAGACCTGGGACGACCATCTCGACCAGCTTCGCTTCTTCGTCAAGGCGCCGCTGCTGCTGCTCCAGGCCGTGCTGCCGGAATGGCGGGCCCGTCACGTCGGCCGCGTCATCCATATCGGCTCGGAAGTCGTCGACATGGGCAATCCGGAATTCGGCCACTACGTCGCCGCGAAAGCGGCCATGGTCGGCCTCACCCGCTCCTGGGCGCGCGAACTTGGCCCGGAGGGCATCACGGTCAACCTGGTGGCGCCGGGCTTCATTCCGGTCGAGCGCCATTCCGGCACCACGGCCGACGAGTTGGAAGACTATCGCCGCCTGGTGCCGCTCGGCCATCAGGGCACACCGGACGATATCGCCGGCATCGTCACCTTCCTCGCCTCACCCGCGGCCGATTTCATCACCGGCCAGACGCTTGCCGTGAATGGCGGGCGGACCCTCGCCTGATCGATCGCCCGACAGGAAGCCGGCCGGGACGACCGCTCCCGGCCGTATTCCGATCGCGCAGCGGAAATGCCATGGCCTCCCCGAACCAAGTCGATTTTCGCCTGCGCAAGGCCGACCTCGCCGACATGCCCGCCGTCTATCGGGTGTGCCTCCGCACCGGCAATGCCGGGCAGGACGCGAGCGCCCGCGAGGATGATCCCGACGCGCTCGGCCACATGTTCATCGGCCCCTATCTGGTGCTCGAGCCCGAATTCGCCTTCGTGCTGGAAGGGCCGAACGGCGTCGCCGGCTATGTCATGGGCGCGCTCGACACGCCGGATTTTTATGGCCGCATGGAACGCGACTGGCTGGCGAAGATCCGCCCCCGCCTGCGCGATCCCGGCGACGACGAGAGCCGCTGGTCCGGCAGCGACTGGGTGCGCCGCCTGATCCACCGCCCGCCCTATCTCTATCCGCCGGCGCTGCATCCGTTCCCCTCGCACGGCCATGTCGATTTCCTGCCGGAGGCGCGCGGTCTCGGCTGGGGAAGGCGCGGCTTCGAGCACCTGATGGCGGCGCTCGCCGCCGCCGGTTCGCGCGGCATGCATCTCGACGTCAGCCCGCAGAACCACGCGGCGATCGCCTTCTACGAGAAGCTCGGCTTCGCGCCGGTCGTCTCGGACGAACTGCCGGCCGGCGGCCTGACGATGGCGCGGCGGTTCTGAGGATCCGGCGAGCCTCGCTCTTCACCTCTCCCTTCGGAAGAGGACCCCGCACGCAGTGCGGCGGGTGGGGTTTACCGCCTCACCCGGAAGATTCCCTAAACCCTCACCCAGACCTTCGCCAGGACCTTCCGGCCGCCGCCGCTCCCCCTCTCCCGCGCGCGGAAGAGGGTTGGGGTGAGGGTCTTTCTACCCCTTACCCGAGCGACTTCATCCAGTCCGCGACCGCCTCGTAGGTGGAAAGCGTCGCGGGGGGCGGGTTGGGAGCCCCGATGAAGCCGTGGTTGACGCCCTCGACATGCAGATAGGTCGTGGCGACCTCGGCCGATCGGAGGCGAGCGGCGAGCAATGCGCCGTCCTCCGCCAGCACGTCATACGCGGCCGTAATCACCAGCGTCGGCGGCAATTCGCCGAGTTCGGCGAGTTCCGCCGTCAGCGGCGAACAGCGCGGATCGTTCCAGTCGGCCGGATCGGGCGCGTAGAGATCGCGGAACCAGATCATGTCTGCCTCAGACAGCCCAACGGAGCCATCGCCGAACGCCTCATAGGAAACGCCCGCGCCGATCGTCGTCATGTCAGTGACGGGATAGAAGGCGATCAGGCCGGCCAGCACCGGGCCGCGTCCATCCCGCCCGGACAGCGCCGCGGCGATGGCGAGCGTCGCGCCGGCGCTGTCGCCGGCAACGAAGATGCGGGCCGGATCGGCGCCGAGCGCTTCGGCGCGGGCGGCCAGATCGGCGACGGCCGCGGATGCATCAAGCGGACCGGCGGGAAAAGGATGCTCGGGCGCCAGCCGATAGTTGATGGAAACCACCAGCGCGCCTGCCGCATTGACGATGCGCCGCGCATTGCGGTCATGCGTGGCAAAGCTGCCGACGACGAAGCCACCACCATGGAAATAGACGACCAGCGGCGGAAGCGCCTGCGTGTCCGGCCGGTAGAGCCGCGCCTCGAGCGCCCCCTCCGCGCCGGCGACCGTCAGCGCCTCGACCTCGGCGACCGCCGGCAGCCCCTCCGGATTGGCCTGCATCTCCTCGAACAGGCGCTTCGCCGCTTCCGGGCCGATATCGGGAAAGGCCGGCCGCGCGCGCCGCGCCTTCACGCCTTCGGCGAGGATGGGGTGCAGCGGCTCGACCGCGGCGAGATCAGAATTTGCCATGCTTCAGATATGCCTGTTGGGGATCGGTTCCGGCGAGGATCGCCTTGCGGACGAGGTTCTCGGTCGAGATCGCAGTCTCGGCCCGCTCGACGACTTCGGCAAGATGCTCGGCCGGAATCCGGACCAATCCGTCGCGGTCGCCGAGGAAATAATCGCCCGGCCGGATGTCGATGCCGCCGATCACGATCGGCACGTCGGTGGCGACCGGCAACCAGTGGCCGACGATGTCGCGCGGGGTGAAGCCGCGGCACCAGGTCTGGAAGCCCATCTCCAGCAGGAAATTGGTGTCGCGGATGAAGCCGTCGACGATGGCGCCGCGCACGCCCTTGTTCTTCAGCGTCTCGGCCGAAAGTTCGCCCATATGCGCGACGATGCGATCGTTCGGCTGCGAAACCCAGATCGAGCCGGCGGGCGCCTTGGAGAGCAGTCCCGTCCAGGCGAGCAGCGTCTCGTGACCGTCGGCGTCTGGATCGGCGCGCCCCTCGATGGTGAAGGCGGGGCCGGCGAGCGGGCGCTCCGGCAGGATTGGCCGCAATTCGGCCGGCAGCGTGAAATCGCGCAGGCCCATGGCACGCATGACGTCGTGCACGACGCCGGTGTAGCAGGCCTCCAGCCTGGCGGTCAGATCCGTCAAAACAT
This sequence comes from Kaistia sp. MMO-174, assembly GCF_037147815.1. NCBI lineage: Bacteria > Pseudomonadati > Pseudomonadota > Alphaproteobacteria > Hyphomicrobiales > Kaistiaceae > Kaistia > Kaistia sp. MMO-174. Next base: position 955,487 of record NZ_JBBCUO010000002.1, read on the forward strand.
CCTCCCCGATGTCCCTTCTTCCGTGTCAGACCGGCAGGCAGGCCGGCCCGATCGGCTCGAAGCTCTTGTAGCCGAGCACGAATTCCTGGTGCGCCAGCTCCTCCGATTTCGTGCGCCTGCCGCGCGCGAGATCGACGACCAGATCATGGATCTCGCGGCCGACCTCGTCGAGGCTGGCGCGGCCCTCGATGATGCGGCCGGCATCGACGTCCATGTCGTCCTCCATCCGGCGATAGGTCTCGGGATTGGCGCAGATCTTCACCACCGGCGAGATCGCCGAACCCACCACCGAGCCGCGCCCGGTGACGAAGAGGACCGCATGGCTGCCGCAGGCGATCAATTCGGCGATTTCGGCATTGTCGTTGATGTTGGGAAAGCCGAAGCGGACCTCGCCATCCGGCACGACGTCGAGCAGATAGAGGCCGCCATGCGGCGGCACGTCGCCCGGCTTGATCAGGCCGGAGATCGGCGAAGCGCCCGATTTCGCATAGGCGCCCATCGACTTTTCCTCGATGGTGGTGAGCCCGCCCTCGGCATTGCCGGCGGCGAACGAGCCATAGCCGAGCGTAGCGTAATAGCGCGCCGCCTTGGCGACCGACGCCTCCAGGATCCCGCCCAGCTCCGGCGTTACCGCCCGCGCCGCCATGATGTGCTCGCAGCCGATCAGTTCGCCGGTCTCCTCGAAGATGCAGGCGGCGCCCTCGGCGACGAACTGGTCGAAGGCGCGGCCGGCGGCCGGGTTGCCGGAGATGCCGGACGTTCCGTCCGATCCGCCGCAGACGGTGCCGATGATCAGTTCGCTCGGCGCCATCGGCACGGTCGGCGCCTCGTCCAGCAAGGCGCGCTGCTCGGCGACGAAGGCCCTGCCCTCGTCCATCGACTTGCGGGTGCCGCCCGCCGCCTGGATGACGATGGTCTTCACCGGGCGGCCGCTGTCGCGCACCGTCTTCTCCAGCGCGTATTTGTTGAAGCTCTCGCAGCCGAGCGAGATCAGCAGCACCGCGCCGACATTCGGATGCGTGCAGAGCCGCTCCATCATCCGTTCGGCATAGGGGTTCGGATAGCAGCCGGGAAAGCCGATCACATGCACGTCGTGCTCGCGGAACGGGATCGCGATCTCGCGGGCGACGTGGTGGGCGCACTCGACGAGATAGGCGACCACAACCGTGTTGCGGATGCCCTTGCGGCCATCGCTGCGCAGCCAGCCGCGCATGGTTTCCGTCAGGGCCAGCCACGGCGGAACGGAGGTGGTCCCTGTAGCGATGGCCATGCTCATGCGCCCGCTCCCGCTTTTGCCGCGTCCATCAGGTGATAGGTCGGCGTGTAGTCGCTCTTGACGTTGTGGACATGCACCGGGGTCCCGGCCGCGATCGCTTCCGTCGCCGTGCCGATCGGCGCGCCATATTTGACGATCTTCTCGCCGGCCGCGATCGTACGCCGCGCCAGCTTGTGGCCGAGCGGCAGGTCGGCCGCGAGCGTCACCGCCGCCCCCTCGACGGAAACGGCCTCGCCGGCACGGATCCGCATCCGCGCGACCAGCACATTGTCGTCCTCGAAGAGAAGAAGCAGGCGACTGTCCGTGCCGGAAACGGCCGGCGCAAGGTCATGGGAAGGGTCAGGCGAAGGATTGGGCATGGCGATACGGCTCTGCTCAGAATGTCCCGGCTCTTCCTTCGAGCTAGCCCATCATCCGGCCAAAAGAAACAAAAAATTTTTTATTGCATGGCGAGTAAAACCGAGCCTATCGTTGCGGCATGCCCAAGCTGAAACGCGCCACACTCGCAGAACAGGCTTACGAGGAGCTACGGAGCCAGATCGTCTCCGGACGGCTGCCAGCCGGGCAACGATTGCTCGCCGACCAGCTGGCGGGCGAGCTGATGATCAGCCAGACGCCGGTCAAGGAAGCGCTCGCCATGCTGGCGCGCGACGGGCTCATCGAGGGCGCATCGCGCCGCGCCTCCGTCGTTCGCCGCTTCACGCCGGAGGCGATCCGCGAGATCTTCGAGGCGCGAATGCTGGTCGAGCTCGACGCGCTCGCCCGCGGCATCGCAGCCGGTCGCGCCACGCCGGAATTCATCGCCAGGCTGCGCGCGATTTTCGATGCGCACATGGCCGCGGTCTACAAGCAGAGCGACGAGGCGCTCGTCGACGCGATCCGCCTCGACCGCGAATTCCACGAGCTGATCGTCCAGCTCGGCGCCAACGACACGATCGCCAGCTGGCACCGCGTCATCCAGCGCCAGACCCAGACGATCCGCAACTTCACGCTGAAGAGCTACACGCCCGAACGGACGCGGCAGGAACATTCCGCGATCGTCGACGCCGTGGCCGAAGGCGATGCCGAACAGGCCGTTTCCGCGCTCCGGGCCCATCTGGCCGCGAGCCGGGACGCGATGATGTCGCGCGCACCGGAGGACTTTCCGGTCCGCGCGTAGGCGGGCCAAACGGTCAAGCGCGATGTCGGAGGAGGACGTCGCCGCGGGAACGACAGAACCGGGAAAACCGGACGTTTCCCTCGGCGCGGGACTGCGTGACTGAACCAGTGGGAGGAAACCACATGAACATGCTGAAGAAGACCGTGCCGGTTCTCGGCGCGGCGCTGCTTGCCACCATGCTCGGCGCCAGCGCATCGCGGGCCGATGGCGAGAAGGTCGCTGTCGACCTGACGACGCTGACCTCGCCCTTCTGGACCTCGTACAACAAGTACATCGTCGAGGAAGCGAAGAAGCAGGGCGTCGACCTGCTCGAACCCTTCAATTCCGAGTTCGACACGGCCAAGCAGATCACCGGCGTGCAGAACGCCCTGTCGCTCGGCGCCAAGGGCATCATCTTCTCGCCGTTCGAATCCGCCGCCGCCGGCTCCGTGCTGAAGGCGGCCGAGAAGGCCGGCGCCAAGGTCGTCGCCGTCGACGTCGCGCCGGATGCCGGCCCGGTGGCGATCGTCGTACGCGCCAATAACCTCGCCTATGGCGAGAAGGCCTGCAAATTCATCGGCGACAACGTCAAGGAAGGCCCCGTCGTCCAGATCATGGGCGACCAGGCCTCGATCAACGGACGCGATCGCGGCAACGGCTTCCGCGAGTGCATCACCAAGAACTATCCGAACCTGAAGCTGCTCGAGATCCCGACCAAGGCCTGGTCGGGTGAAGACGCCGCAGCCGGTCTCGACGCGCTCCTCAATGCGCAGCCCGACCTGAAGGCGATCTACATGCATGCCGGCGGCGTGTTCCTCGCCCCCACCCTGCAAACGCTGAAGCGCAAGAACCTGCTGAAGCCGGCGGGCGAGGCAGGCCACATCGTCATCGTCTCGAATGACGGCATCCCGCAGGAATTCGACGCCATCCGCAAGGGCGAGATCGACGCCACCGTTTCGCAGCCGGCCGACCTCTATGCCAAGTACGGCATCCAGTATCTGAAGGAGGCGATCAACGGCACGACCTTCAAGCCGGGTCCGACCGACCACGACAGCAACATCGTCGAGGTCCGCCCGGGCGTGCTGGAAGACCAGCTCGCGGCGCCGCTCGTCACCAAGGAGAATGTCGACGACAAGGCCTTCTGGGGCAACCAGCTCTGATTGCCTGATCCCGGAAAGCGTCTCGCTTTCCCCGCTGGATCAAGCGCTTGGCGCAAGGTGTTGATAAACCGGATCCGTGCCGACGGCATGGATCCGGTCTCCCGAACTCCGGAGACCCCGATGCATTTCTTCTTTCCAGACGCAGGGCGGGGCCATCATGCAGCCGCCTGACACGAGAACGCCGATCGTCGAGGCGCGCGGCGTCTCCAAGCGCTACGGCCCGACCACGGCGCTGCACGAAGCGCATATCAAGGTATTCGCCGGCGAGTCGCACGCGCTGGTCGGCCGCAACGGCGCCGGCAAATCGACGCTGGTCGGCATCCTGACCGGACTGCGCGCGCCGGATTCCGGCCAGGTGCTGTTCTCGGGCGTCCCGGCCCCGGCCATCTCCGATCGCGAGGGCTGGCGCCGCAACGTCGCCTGCGTCTACCAGCATTCGACGATCATTCCCGACCTGACGGTCGCGGAGAACCTGTTCATCAACCGCCATCCGACCGAGCGTGGCTTCATCAGCTGGTCGACTTTGCGACGGCGCGCCCGCGAGGTGCTCGACCAGTGGGGCGTCAACGTCTCGGAGGACGCCCGCGCCGGCGACCTTCGCATCGAGGCGCGCCAGCTGGTCGAGATTGCCCGCGCCCTCTCCTATGGCGCTCGCTTCATCATCCTCGACGAGCCGACGGCGCAGCTCGACGGCGACGAGATCAAGCGTCTGTTCATCCGCATCCGCGAGCTGCAGGCGGCCGGCGTCACCTTCCTGTTCATTTCTCACCATCTGCAGGAGGTCTACGAGATCTGCCAGGCGGTGACGGTGCTGCGCGACGCGCGCCACATCATCACCGCGCCGGTCGCCGACCTGCCGAAGGACCGGCTGATCGAGGCGATGACCGGCGAGCACGTCCATCTCGGTGTCTCCGACGCCGCCGGCCGCACCGTGCCAGAGGGGGCCGCCGTGGCGCTCGAAATCGACCGCGTCTCGGGCGAGGACTTCCAGGACGTCAGCTTCAAGGTCCGTCGCGGCGAGGTCGTCGGCCTCTCCGGCCCGACCGGCGGCGGCCGCATCGGCCTCGCCGAGGCGGTGGCCGGGCTTTCGCCCTATACCGGCGGCACCATCCGGATCGACCAGAAGCCGCTGCCGTCCGGCGACGTGACGGCGGCGCTCGAACTCGGCGTCGGCTGCGTGCCGAAGAGCCGGCACGACCAGGGGCTGGTGCTGTCGCAATCGGTCGCCGACAACGCGATCATGACGGTGAACCGCCACATGGGGCCGTTCGGCTTCATCGCACCGAGGCGACGGGCCGAATTGACCAACCGGACGATCACCTCGCTCGGCATCGTCACCCAGGGCCCGGACCAGCTCGTTTCCGGCCTTTCCGGCGGCAACCAGCAGAAGGTCGTGATGGGCCGCGCGCTCGCCAACGACCCTTCCGTGCTCGTGCTGATGGATCCGACCGCCGGCGTCGACGTGAAGTCGAAGGAGGCGCTCCTGACCGTCGTCGAGCGGATGCGGCAGGAGGGCAAGGCGATCCTCGTCGTCAGCGGCGAGATCGAGGATCTGAGAACCTGTGACCGCGTGCTGGTGATGCAGCACGGATCGGTCGTCGCGGAACACAAGGCAGGCTGGAGCGACAACGCGCTCGTCGCCTCCATCGAAGGGATCGAGCTCGCATGAACACGCAACCAACCGCCACCGCGGCGGCGCTCGGCAGCAGCGGCAAGCCCGCCCCGCGCCGGTCGCTGATCCGCCTGCACGACCTGGCCCTGCTGCCGGCGCTGGTCATCCTGATCATCATCGGCGCCTTCATCAGTCCGGCCTTCCTGACCCAGGGCAACATCAACACCATCCTCACCTCTTCCGCCGCGCTGGCGCTGGTGGTGCTGGCGGAATCGCTGATCATCATCACCGGCAAGTTCGACCTGTCGCTCGAATCGACCGCCGGCTTCGCGCCGGCGATCGGCGCCCTGCTCGTGCTGCCGGTCGCCAATAACGGGTTCGGCGTCGAGCTGCCCACCTTCGTCGGCATCCTGATCGTGCTCGGCGTCGGCGCGCTGATCGGCCTGATCAACGGCATCCTCGTCGTCCGCTTCACGCTGAACGCCTTCATCGTGACGCTCGCCATGCTGATCATCCTGCGCGGAATGCTGGTCGGCGCCACGAGCGGCCGCACCCTGTTCGACCTGCCCGACGCCTTCTACGCGCTGATGGTGATCACCTTCCTCGGCCTGCCGCTGGCGGTCTGGCTGGCGGCGCTCGCCTTCATCATCGCGGCGGTGGTGCTGCGCTATCATCGGCTGGGCCGCGCCCTCTATGCCATCGGCGGCAATCCGGAGGCGGCGCGCGCCGCCGGCATCCGCGTCGAGCGCATCACCATCGGCGTCTACATCCTGGCGGGCATTCTGGCTGCCATCGGCGGCCTGGTGATCACCGGCTATGTCGGCGCCATCAGCGCCAACCAGGGCAACGGCATGATCTTCACCGTCTTCGCGGCGGCGGTGATCGGCGGCATCTCGCTCGACGGCGGTCGCGGCACGATGTTCGGCGCGCTCACCGGCGTGCTGCTCCTCGGCGTCGTGCAGAACCTGCTGACGCTGGCGCAGGTGCCGTCGTTCTGGATCCAAGCGATCTATGGCGCCATCATCCTCGGCGCGCTGATGATCGCCCGCATGGCATCGGGCAAGGCGCAGACCTGAGCCCCGACGGATCAAACACACGAAGAAGGCCGCCGCATCGGGGATGCGGCGGCCTTCTCTGTTTCTCGTGCCGACCGGACTAGATCCGGCGGGCCATCTTGCAGAGCTTGACCAGATCCGCATCGAACGAGAACGGATTGCGCAGGATGGTCGGGCACTTGTTGCGCAGCGCCTGCTGGTCCGCACCGCTCAGGCCGCTGTCCGAGACGGAAGTCGGTCCGCCCGGATTGCCGGTGCCCGGTCCGCCGGGGCCTCCGGGACCTCCCGGACCGCCAGGGCCTCCCGGACCTCCCGGATTGCGCGTACCGCTGCCACAGGAGCCGCCCACGCTCAGGCAGAGATTGAGCAGCCGGCTCGGCTGCAGCACGGCCAACCGCGTATCGAGCAGGCCGAGGATCTGGTTGCGATCGCCATTGCCGCAGGCCGAACCGCCGCCCGCGTTCAGGCAGACCTTGACCAGGTCCTTCTTCGAAAGCACGGCTGCCTTGGCATTGATGCCGCCGATCAGGTCGGATTTGACCCGCGCATCGGCGAGACCGTTCTTGCCAAGAACATTGGCCGTAACCCGGGTGCCGCCCTTCGCGTTCGGACCGCCGCAGCTTGCGCCAACATTGACGCAGATATTGGCCAGTTGGTCCTTGGACAGCAGCTTGAGCCGCGCATCGATCAGCTTAGTCACCTGATCGCGGCTGCCGCCGCAGGAAGCCTGACCACCGAGGCCGAGGCAGAGGCGGATCAGCTCGCGCTTCGACAACAGGTCGATGCGCGCGTCGATACCCGACACCAGAGTTGACCGCGGCTCGGTGCGCAGGGTCGAGGTGGTGGTGCCGCTCGAATCCGTGCCCGTGGCGCTACTCACGACGCTGCCGACCGCGCCGGTGACGCCATTCGTGATGCTGCCGACTGCCGTCCCGGTATTCGACACCGTATTGCCCAGCGCGCTGCCTGTATTGGTCACGGTGTTGCCGAGGCCGCCGCCGACGGTATTGCCGACCGCCCCGGTGACACCGCTGACGGTGCCACCAACGGCGCCCGTGACGCCGCTAACAACGCCGCCAAGGCCGCCACCGGCATAGGCCGGCATCAGCATGGTTCCCATCAGCAAGGCTGCTGACGTGGCTGCAACTCGAATTCGGATCATGAAGCCCTCCATTGCCGTCTGCTATACGAACCCACCCTACGCTGTGATAACGGCAGCAGTTTTGAGAAAGTTTCATCGCAAATGCAATAATTCTAACGAAGGACCCCGATCGATTACTGACCGGCGACTCGGACGCCAGAATCTACGACGCCGATCGAGCCGAAATCGGGGCCTCTATTGCGATGCAATACGATTGTCTCGACTACACAACCCCATGGGATAGCGACGGTTTCCTGAGATGGGCGCGAGCGCCTCTACGTCACCTGCGAGAGGACGAGCGATCCGCCGATTCGTATTTCGTCATCCGCCAGAATGAAAATATCCGGTGATAGCGACAGAAGTTCCTCAACATTACCTTGACTATGACATCAACTCTCGAACATCGATTGAGTCACGGCCTGATTTTTAAATTTATCCGGATATACTTATAATACATAATTGTGACAAGCCGGCAAATTACAATAACACCTAGCGCAATTAAGCCACTAGTGAAATTCATAAACCTGTAATACTTCAAATTCTGATCATTTTACATTGCAGCTTCCGACCGACCGACTAGGTTGCCGGTGCCTGCCGCGAGGGGTCGCAGCGGGCACCGCACGCAGTGTCCCGAACAGGGATGCGCGGCGGCCAACACGAAACGGGGGTCTGGGGCGCATTGCTGTCGCGACGGGCTGATCTGCGGGTCAGCCTGGGGCCGGAGCGGCTGCGCATTTTACCCTCCCACACTTTTTGGAAGGTCAGAAATGACGTTTAAGTCTCTTATTCTCGGCTCCGCGGCCGCGATGATGGTTGCCGGCGCCGCCAATGCTGCGGATCTCACCGTTGCCGAGCCGGTCGACTACGTGAAGGTCTGCGACGCCTTCGGCAAGGGCTTCTTCTACTCGCCCGGCACCGACACCTGCATCAAGGTCGGCGGCTACGTGAAGTTCGTCACCTCGTTCGGCGACAACGACTACAGCCCCTTCAACAAGCTCTACCGCGACAGCAACTGGAACAACTTCTACACGGAAGCCTCGATCCAGCTGACCGGCTCGACCATCACCGAGTACGGCAACCTCACCGGCTGGATCGACATGCGCGCCAAGACCGGCAACGAGCCGGGCACCGGCACGCTCGCCGACCTGGTCAACGCTTCGACCAACTCGGCCTATGTCGACACCGCCTGGCTTCAGTTCGGCCCGATCAAGGCCGGTCGCTTCGACTCGCTGTTCGATTTCGGCCAGGGCTTCGACGACACCGGCATGTTCGCGTCGGACACCAAGACCGACCACATCGAACTGACCTATTCGGTGAACGGTTTCGGCCTCTCGCTGTCGCTGGAAGACCCGCGTGACCGCGGCGGCGCCGGCTATGTCGACGGCCTCTACGACGTCAACAACAACCTGATCGCCAGCGGCGGCCAGGACAACATCCCCGACATCATCGGCGCCGTGACCTACGCCTCGGGCATCTTCAAGACGAAGGTTGCCGCGGCTTACGTCAAGCATGCCATCGACATCTCGGGCGCCGGCACCCCGTCCAACCCGTATGTCTTCGAAGACAAGAGCGGCTTCGCCGTCGGCGGCATCGTCGAGCTGGCGCTCGACAGCTTCTCGAAGGGCGACAAGTTCCAGATCTCGGCCAGCTACGCCCAGAACGCCAACTCGTTCACCGGCATCACCGGCGGCACCTCGGTGTCGAACCTGTCCGGCTCGCTGACCGGCATGTCGGCGCTCGACTTCGTCCCCGGCGACAGCTGGAGCGGCTTCGTCTCCTACAAGCACGTCTGGTCCGATCGCGTCTGGACGTCGCTTTCGGGCGGCTACGCCAAGTTCGAAGGCACCGCCGACTACGCCGCCTGGAACGACCGCGAGTTCGACGCCTGGCGCGTCGGTTCGACCACGAACTTCACGCCGGTCAAGGGCCTCGACTTCCTGGTCGACGTCTTCTACAGCTCCGTCTCCTCCGACACCTCCAAGGTCAAGGACGGCGACGCCTGGCAGTCGGTTCTCTGGCTGAAGCGTTCCTGGTAATCAATTTGGCTCCAGGCCAAGAGGCCCGGAACCGGAACCCGGCGGAGCGATCCGCCGGGTTTTTCATTGTCTTCAATCGCGCAGAAGGGCGACGACGATCGCCTCGCGCTCCAGAGCAACGTCGCCCTCGCCCGCCGCCCGGCCGGCCCGGCCATACCAGTAGCGCGCATTCCATAGATCGCCCTCGATGCGATGAACATGCGCGTGGACCCAGGCGCCGGCGCGACTCTCGTCGTCCTGCACCAGAGCGTGCGCGGCGTCCCACTCTCCCTTTTCCAGATGCCAGAGCGCCTGAAGCGGGCCGGAGAGCGCTGATGGCGGCGCGGCATTCCCGAGCGTCGCACGAAAATCCGCCAGCGATCCGATTGGCGTCTGATCCATCTCTTCCTCCCGATGGCGTCGCCGTAAGGCAACGATGGGGTTCCTTCGGCATCCGTTTGCAACCTAGCATGCCAAACCGGCTTGCCCGCGCCAACGGATACCGCTAGAAAACCGGCGTCTCAGGAGTTTGGATGTCGACTACCTCGCAGTCCCGGTGATCCCCTGCCCCCGTTAGGCAGGGTCTGGAGCCCTCGCGCCATCGGCGCGCGGCCCGCGGAATCGCGGCTTCGATCACCCGACTACTTCTGAACGAAATCCCACCATGAATGTCTCGAAGGTCGAGCAGCGCATCCTGCATGCGCTCGCTCAGGGCGGCGTCATCCGCCATCACAAGGACGATTCCGGCCGCATCATCGCGGCCGACTGTGCAACCCGCGACGGCTGGATCCTGACGGATTGCTCGCTCGATCTGTTCCTGCGCCTGAAGCGGCGACGCCTGATCGCGTCGCAAAACGGCGCGCCCTATCGCATCACGCGGGCGGGCCTGGACGCAGTTCGCGCCCAGCTGGACAACCGCTGAAGAAAAAGGCCGGCGGACCTGGTGGTCCGCCGGCCTTCTTGCCTCACTGCCCGAGGCGGGCGGCGATGGTGCGCCGCTCGAATTCGATGTTCCATTCGATCAGCCTGCGCCAGAGATCGCGCGCCAGTTGCTCATCGAGACCGGCTTTGCTGGCCGCGACGGCCACCCGGTCGAGCACTTCATCGACCCGCTCGGGCACCAGCGCCTCGTCCGGCGAAGACTTGATCTCCGCCATCCGTTGCACATAGCCGAAGCGTTCGGCCAGCAGCGCGACCAGATCGGCATCCAGCCGGTCGATCTCGGAGCGGATATGCGCCTTGGTCGTGCAGTCGGCCGGCTTGCGGATGGTCACGGCCTCACCACCACTTCGACGGCGTGAACGTGCCGGCCGCATCCTCGATCACCTGCCCGAGGCGGAACAGCGTCTCCTCCTCGAACGGCCGGCCGATCAGCTGCAGGCCGAGCGGCAGCTTCGACTTGTCGAGGCCGGCCGGAACGGCGAGGCCCGGCAGGCCGGCCATGTTCACCGTCACGGTGAAGACGTCGTTCAGGTACATCTCGACCGGCGAGGCAAGCGCCATTTCCTCGAGGCCGAAGGCGGCCGAAGGGGTCGCGGGCGTCAGCACGGCGTCGACGCCGGCGGCGAAGGCCAGATCAAAATCGCGCTTGATCAGGGTGCGGATCCGCTGCGCGCGAACGTAGTAGGCGTCGTAATAGCCGGCGGACAGCACATAGGTGCCGATCAGGATGCGGCGCTTCACCTCGCGGCCGAAGCCGGCGGAGCGGGTGTTCTCGTACATCGAGGCGATGTCCTCGCCCGGCACGCGCAGGCCGTAGCGCACGCCGTCATAGCGGGCGAGGTTGGACGAGGCCTCGGCCGGCGCCACGATGTAATAGGCCGGGAGCGCGTATTTCGTGTGCGGCAGCGAGATGTCGACGATCTCGGCGCCGGCCTCCTTCAGCCAGGCGATGCCCTGCTGCCAGAGCGCGTCGATCTCGGCCGACATGCCATCGAGCCGGTATTCGCGCGGAATGCCGATGCGGAGGCCCTTCACCGACTGGCCGACCGCGCCCTCATAGTCGCCGACCGGAACGTCGACCGAGGTGGTGTCCTTGGCGTCGACCGAGGCCATCGACTTCAGCAGGATGGCGGCGTCGCGCACGGTGCGGGCGATCGGGCCGGCCTGGTCGAGCGACGAAGCGAAGGCGACGGTGCCCCAACGCGAGCAGCGGCCATAGGTCGGCTTGATGCCGACCGTGCCCGTGAAGGCGGCCGGCTGGCGGATCGAACCGCCGGTGTCGGTCGCGGTCGCGCCGGCGCAGAGGCGCGCGGCGACGGCGGCGGCCGAGCCGCCCGACGAACCGCCCGGCACCAGCGGAACGTTGGAGCCCTCGCGGCGCCACGGATTGACGACCGGGCCGTAATAGGAGGTCTCGTTCGAAGAGCCCATGGCGAACTCGTCCATGTTGAGCTTGCCGAGCATGACCGCGCCGTCGTTCCAGAGATTGGCCGTGACGGTCGATTCATAGGTGGGCTTGAACTTGTCGAGGATGTGCGACGCCGCCTGGGTATGCACGCCCTCGGTCGCAAACAGGTCCTTGACGCCGATCGGCACGCCTTCGAGCGCCTTCGCCTCGCCCTTCGCCAGCCGCTCGTCGGAAGCGGCGGCCATCGAGAGCGCCTGCTCCGGGGTCTCGACGATATAGGCATTGAGCGAACGGGCCGCCTCCATCGAGGCGAGATAGGCCTTGGTCAGCTCGGTGGCGGAAAAGGCCTTGTTCGACAGGCCATCGCGGATTTCGGCAATGGTCAGGCTGGTCAGATCGGTCGAGGACATCGGCATCTCGAAATTGGGGAAGCGGAGACGGTGAACGGCGTCACCGGGATGAGGGCGCGCCCGCCCTCTTCGGAAAACTCGGAGCCCGGCTCAGGCCGTCACTCGACGACCTTCGGCACGACGAAGAAATCATCGTCAGAGACCGGCGCATTGGCGACCACGCGCTCGGCATAGAAGCCGTCGGTGACGACGTCGGCGCGCTTCTTCATCGTCTGCGCGACGACCGAGGTCAGCGGCTCGACGCCCTCGACATCGACCTCGTTCAGCTGCTCGGCGAAACCGAGAATGGCGTTGATCTCGCCCTGGAAGGACGCGGCCTCTTCCTCGGTGACAGCGATCCGGGCGAGATGAGCGACCCGCTTGACGGTGGCGATGTCGACGGACATGGCGAGAACCCTTTGGCAAGAGCCGTTGGCAGAACCGGTCGAGCGACCCGGCTACGGCGAAAATGATCCGCTCGCTATATCACCCGCCCTTGCCGCATCGCAACTGAACAGGCCGAAACCGAAGCGGATTGCCGATCGGCGGAACGATTTGCGGCGATGCGGACGGGAGGCTAGTTTGCCCGTTCGCGGCATCGCGCCGCCGCCGGGCCGTCATGTCGATCTCCGCCGCCTCCCTCGCCGGCTTCTGCCGCGACTGCCTGACACCCGCTTCCGGCGCGCGTTGCCGCGCCTGCGGCAGCCCGCGCATCGCCTCGCACCCCGAACTGGGCTCGCTCGCCATCGCCCATGTCGATTGCGACGCCTTCTACGCCTCGATCGAGAAACGCGACGATCCTGGTCTCGCCGACCTCCCCGTCATCATCGGCGGGGGAAAACGCGGCGTCGTTTCGACCTGCTGCTACATCGCCCGCATCCACGGCGTCCGCTCCGCCATGCCGATGTTCAAGGCGCTCGAGCTGTGTCCGGAGGCCGTCGTGATTCGGCCGAACATGGAGAAATACGTCGCTGTCGGGCAACAGATCCGCACCCTGATGCAGGAACTGACGCCGCTGGTCGAGCCGATCTCGATCGACGAGGCCTTCCTCGATCTCTCCGGCACCGAGCGGCTGCATGGTGCCGTCCCGGCGCTGACGATCGCCCGCTTCGCCCGCCGCGTCGAACAGGAGGTCGGCATCACTATCTCGGTCGGCCTCTCCTTCAACAAGTTCCTGGCCAAGCTCGCCTCCGACCTCGACAAGCCGCGCGGCTTTTCCGTCATTGGCCGCGCCGAGGCGCAGACCTTCCTCGCCGACAAGCCGGTCAGCATGATCTGGGGAGTCGGCAAGGCGCTGGAGGCGAAGCTCGCCGAGCAGGGCATCAAGACGATCGGCCAGTTGCAGCGGATGGAGGAGAGCGACCTCGCCAGGCGCTATGGCGTCATGGGGCTGCGGCTCGCCCGCCTCGCCCGCGCCGACGACCGCCGCACCGTCGAGCCGCGCCACGAGGCGAAGTCGATCGGCGCCGAGACCACCTTCGACCATGACCGCGCCGACCTCGCGAGCCTCCGGCCGATCCTGCGCCGGCTGGCGGAAAAGGTCTCCGCCCGGCTGAAACGGGCCGAGCTCGCCGCCTCCAACGTCACGCTCAAGCTGAAATCGGCCGATTTCAAGCTGCGCACCCGCTCGCGCCAGCTCGCCGACCCGACCCGCCTCGCCGACCGCATCTTCAGAACCGCCGAGCAGATGCTGGCGCATGAGACCGACGGCACGACTTATCGGCTGATCGGCGTCCAGGTCTCCGATTTCTCCGATCCGCAGCTGGCCGACCCCGACGACCTCGTCGACCCCGCCGCCGCCAAGCGCGCGAAGGCCGAGGAAGCGATCGATAAGGTCCGCGGCAAGTTTGGCAAGGGCGCCGTCGAACACGGCCTCACCTTCCGCAAGCCGGAGTAGCCCCCGCCCCGCCTTGGTCATGTCACGCCCCGCCGCTATGCTTCCCGGCAAGTGCTGGGTGGAACAGCCAGATCGGGAGGAAAACCATGGCCGGAAAGCCGGCGAAACAGCCCGCCAAGGCGAAATCCGCGACAAAAGCGGATCCGTCGCCGCCAAAACTCCTCGCCGGCGGCAATCCGCAGATCGCCAAGGGCTATGGCGACGAGCCGGTGCAGGCCTATATCGCCGCAATGCCGGCGTGGAAGCATGACGTCAGCAAGCGGCTGGACGCCATCATCACCCGCGCCGTGCCGGATGTGCGCAAGGCGGTCAAATGGAACTCGCCGCTCTATGGCGCCGACGAGGACGGCTGGTTCCTCGGCCTTCACTGCATGACGAAATACGTCAAAGTCGCCTTCTTTCGCGGCGCGGCGCTCGATCCGCCGCCGCCCGGCGCCTCGAAGCAGGAGCATGTGCGCTATCTCGATATCCATGAAGACAAGCCGTTCGACGAGGCCCGGTTCGAGGATTGGGTGAAGCAGGCGAGCCGCCTGCCCGGCGAGAAGATGTAAGCGACCACCATGACAGCAGCCTATGAAGCAACCGAGGCCAGCGCCTCCGAGGCCATCGACGCCAAGATCCGCGAACTGGCCGACTGGCGCGGCGAGACGCTGGCCCGCGTCCGCAAGTGGATCCACGAGGCCGACCCGGACGTGGTCGAGGAAGTGAAATGGCGCGGCGTGCCGGTCTGGTCGCATGACGGCATCCTCTGCACCGGCGAGACCTATAAAAAGGCGGTCAAGCTGACCTTCGCGCATGGCGCCGCGCTCGACGATCCCGCAGGCCTGTTCAATGCGAGCCTCGAGGGCAACACCCGCCGCGCGCTCGACATTCCCGAAGGCGCGCCGCTGGACGAGACCGCCTTCAAGGCGCTGATCCGCGCCGCCGTGGCGCTCAACCAGTCGCTCGCCGCCAGGCGGCGAAAGCCGAAAAGCCAATCGTAAACCAAGCGGCGCGGCTTTCCCCGCCCGCGTCGCAGGCCACCCAAAACGCATATTGCCCGCGCCCGCGCCGCCCCTCATGATCGCCCAACATCAGCCCCGTGGAATCGCAGAGAAAACACATGTCGGAAGCAACGCTCCATCCTCTCGCCGGCAAGCCGGTTCCGCGCTCGGCCCTGACCAACATCCCGCGGCTGATGACCGCCTATTTCACGCTGCAGCCCGACCCGGCGATCCCGACCCAGAAGGTCGCCTTCGGCACGTCCGGACATCGCGGCTCGGCCTTCGCCTCCGCCTTCAACGAATGGCACATCCTGGCGATCACCCAGGCCGTCTGCCTGTATCGCCAGCACGCCGGCATCACCGGCCCGCTCTTCATCGGCATGGACAGCCATGCCTTGTCAGAAGCCGCGCTTGCCTCGGCGATCGAGGTGCTCGCCGCCAACGGCGTCGAGACCATGGTCGACGAGCATCTCGGCTACACGCCGACGCCGGTCATCTCGCACGCCATCCTCACCTATAACAGAGGCCGCACCGAAGGCCTCGCCGACGGCATCGTGATCAGCCCGTCGCACAATCCGCCCGACGATGGCGGCTTCAAGTACAACCCGACCAATGGCGGCCCGGCCGATGTCGACGTCACCTCCTGGATCGGCAAGGCGGCGAACGAGTTCCTGGCGGCCAAGCTCGCCGGCGTGAAGCGCCTGCCCTTCGCCCGTGCGCGCAAGGAAGCCTGCATCCGCCCCTATGACTACATCACCCCCTATGTCGCCGATCTGGACAAGGTCATCGACATGGAGGCGATCCGCTCGGCCGGCGTGAAGATCGGCATCGACCCGCTTGGCGGCGCCGCCGTCCGCTACTGGCAGCCGATGATCGAGCGCTACAAGCTCGACGCCACGGTGGTGAACGACATCGTCGACCCGACCTTCTCCTTCATGACGGCGGACTGGGACGGCAAGATCCGCATGGACTGCTCGTCGCCCTACGCCATGGCGCCGCTGATCGCGCTGGCGGACAAATTCGACATCGCCTTCGCCAACGACACCGACGCCGACCGCCACGGCATCGTCACGCCCTCGGGCGGGCTGATGAACCCGAACCAGTTCCTCGCCGCCTCGATCGCCTATCTCTGCACCCACCGGCCGGACTGGAAGGCTTCGAGCGCCTTCGGCAAGACGGCCGTCTCCAGCGGCATGATCGATCGCGTCGTCGCGAAGATGGGCCGCAGGCTGGTCGAGGTGCCGGTCGGCTTCAAATGGTTCAGCGCCGGGCTGATCGACGGCTCGCTCGCCTTTGGCGGTGAGGAAAGCGCCGGCGCCTCGTTCCTGCGCCGCGACGGCGAGGTCTGGACCACCGACAAGGACGGCCTGATTATGGGCCTGCTGGCGGCCGAGATCACCGCCGTCACCGGAAGCGACCCCAACCAGTTCTACCAGTCGGTCACCGCCGATCTGGGCAAATCCTACTACGCCCGCATCGACGCGCCGGCGACGTCGGAGCAGAAGGCGATCCTCGGCAAGCTCGACCCGTCGAAGATCGACGCCGACGAACTGGCCGGCGAGAAGGTGACGGCGCGCCTGACCCGCGCGCCGGGCAACGACGCCTCGATCGGCGGCATCAAGGTGGTGGCCGAAAACGGCTGGTTCGCCGCCCGCCCCTCCGGCACGGAAGAAGTCTACAAGATCTACGCCGAAAGCTTTTTAAGCGCCGACCACCTGAAGCAGATCCAGGCCGACGCGCGGGCCGTGGTGGCGAAGGTGTTTCAGGGGGGATGAGCTGGGGAGACCCGATCGATCCACACCGCGAGACAAAGGCGCTGACACTCTCCGCAGCAACTGCGCTACTAGGCATCGCTCATTAGCGGACACACTCTAACTAGCCCAGATCGCCCACTTCAACTCTAGCTAGAGATTCCCCCGCAAGCGTGTATCGTTAGTGCGGGGGAATCATGTCTGTTTACGATCAAAAGCCGGATCGCTTCCTTGCGAAGTTGCAAGTATCGCTTGGCGAAGGCACAGAAGCCTATTGTGCTGGGTTTGAGATGAATGAATGGCGCTGCTCGCCTTTCGCATTCCATTTAGCAGAATGGCTTCCAGAGTATGCGCTCCCGGAAGAAGAGCTTCGGATACATCACGAAAATCTACTGATGAAATTACATCAGGCAGCTATCCGCGTCTACACTAGTGAGAAGTACAAAAATCGTGGTGAAGCAGGCGAAATTGCACTTCACGCAATTTGCCGAGATTACTTCGGAACAATACCTCTAAGCCCTCGCGTTTTCTATAAATCATCCTCGAACGACGTCGTAAAAGCCTTCGACATGGTTCATGTGAGACTTATCGACAACCAAAAGCCTGAAATTTGGCTCGGGGAGTCAAAGCTCTATGAGACGGCCTCCAAAGCCGTCTCCGACGCAATTGCATCTGTAAGCCAGCACCTAGATGCGGGCTTCCTCACAAACCAGAAGGTACTCCTAGGCCCTCAGATACCTAAATCCACGCCTCGTTATGAAGAAATAGTAGCGCTTTTCAATAAGAATTCCAGCCTAGACGAACTGATCGGCAATGCAGTCTTTGTAATAGGAATCTCCTGCGACAGTTTGGCCGCTCTTGAGGCACAGACTACAGACAATGCATATTTACAGAAAATTCGGTCTGAACTCGAATACCTTTGGTCACGTATAAACAATAGCGGACTAAACCAGAGAGTTCGTATTCGACTCATCTACACGCCGCTCGCCAACAAGAATTCCTTAGTTGAGGCATTCGATCGCCGTTTGAAGGGCCTGCAATGACGATTCCAGAAATTGATTGGCGAGCGATCAACGATCTGTCAGGTGATCGGCTTAAAGGCCAAATATTTCAAGTACTGCAAATCGCCTCTCAGGCCATACAAGTCGAGGCCAACGATAGTCCCGCGCTACTCGGCATCGTACCGCGCTTAGCTGAACTCCTAGAAAGGAGACCCGAACTATCGTCATTTCAAGAAGCGTACAACGCTCTCGCGCGGTCGGTAGGTTTATGGAATTACATTGATCGGGCTCAAGCGGATATAAGAGATGAACTGATAGCCGAGGCCGCTACCGTACCAGCACTGGGCATCGCCCTCCATCGCGAACAGTTATCTGCTCTAAACACACTACTCAACGGCAACAACCTAATCTTGAGCGCACCAACCAGCTTTGGAAAGAGCCTTTTGGTCGATGCATTGCTGCTGACCGGGCGTTTCAACCGCATAGCGATTGTACTGCCCACGATAGCCCTTCTCGACGAATTTAGGCGGCGTTTAGTAGGAAGGTTTGGGAGTGCATTCGACGTCTTGATGCACCATTCCGAAAAACAGATTCAACGGAAAGTAATATTCCTCGGAACTCAGGAGCGTCTTATAAATCGTGATGATCTCGGCTTTCTTGATTTGGTCGTCGTCGATGAGTTCTATAAACTGGACCCCTCCCGTAAAGACGATAGAAGTGTCACGCTGAATGCGGCAGTATATAAGCTACTACAAAAATCGAAACAGTTCTTTTTTATTGGACCGAATATCGACAACGTCAATATTTCTCAAGACAATAGATGGACGTTCCAATTTCTTAAAACAAGATTTTCCACTGTTGCTGTTGATACATTCGATCTCAATGGGGTGAAGGACAAAGCCTCTCGGCTATCTGAAGAAGTTTACAGAGAATCCAACTGGCCAGCGCTCGTATTTGTTTCATCCCCAGATCGCGCCAACAAGCTGTCCAAGGAACTGGCCGAAGTTAACAAAGCAATAGGAGACGGGAAGGACCTGGCGCTTTGGATGGAGAGTAACTATGGCACAGGCTGGAGCGTAACAGAAGCCGTAGCGGCTGGCGTAGGGGTGCACCACGGTCGCGTCCCACGTGCACTCGCCTCCCGCTTAATAAGGCTATTTAACGACAAGAAGATTCCGATCCTAATATGCACCTCCACATTGATTGAGGGCGTAAATACGGCTGCCAAATCGGTGCTAATATACGATAAGAAGATAAATCGAGCCGACTACGACTTTTTTACATTTTCAAATATTAGAGGTCGGGCTGGTCGACTTGGGCAACACCATGTCGGAAATGTTTATCTATTCCATACACCACCTGGCGCGTCAGATATTGAAGTTACAGCTCCACTTTTCGGTGATCTAGATGACGCACCCGACGAATTTGTCGTTCATATCGACGAGGATGATACCACTCAAGCAATCGATGATCGCATTGCTGACCTAGTTGAGAAAGTCGGCCTGAGCCCTCAAGAGTTGCGCCGTTTCTCATCAATCGGCATTGAAACACTTGCCGAACTCCGGGAACTGGTTATCGGCAGACTACGCGGTAGGGCCCAAATTCAATGGTCAGCTCGGCCGAACTATGAAGAGATTTGTGCAGTCTGCGAGATCTTGTCCCACGCGAAGCGAATGAACGAATTCGGAGTACATTCATACAAGCAACTTGCTATGTATCTATCGAAACTTCGGTCAGCCTCCACAATTAGAGAATTCTTTATGTGGCACGCTGGTACCTTTACCGGCGATCCGGACAAAATCGATGGCGTGTTTAAGTTTCTTCGCGCGGCGGAATATAGCTTGCCCGAGTATTTTGCGGTGATCGACCTCCTAATCAGAAGAGAGGGCGGATCAAGCAACTATGAGCTTTTCATCGCTGAGATGCCTAGGTGGTTTAGAGCAGAACCACTAAAAATTCTGGAGGAAAGAGGCGTTCCTATTCAGATTTCTGAACGGTTTCTTCGAAAGAACGACACAGTCGCAGACCTTAGCGGGCGGCTCAGGAGCCTCGCACTAGGAGCAGACAGACGGCTAAGCGCCATAGAGCAGTCCTGGATACTCGACGCATTACCGCAACCCCAAATCTAGTGCTTCAGACTAGAAAAGCGCTCCATCAAGCGGCACACCACCTGCGATGGCTAAACTACGCCCGTGAACTTCCGTTGAACGCAGCAGCCACAGGCAATAGATGATGGCGAGGGCGTCCTCAGATCGAAGGCCGCCCATCCCAAAAAACCTACTCCAGAAACACCGGCGTCCCTTCCGGCTCCGCTTTCAGCTTGGCGGCGGAGGCGCAGAAATCGGTCTTGTCGCCATGCGCCTCGGCGATGAACAGGCCGTAGCGGGCGCCGAAGGCGACGAGGATCGCCGTCTTCCGCGCTTCGGCGTCGTCATCCGAAAGCTCCTTGTCGCCGCTGGCGATCACGTCGCCGATCGCCTTGCCGAAGGCTTCCTTGGCGAGGGCGTGGCCGTCGCAGACGCGGACCGCCGCCGCCTGGAAGGCGAGGTTGTTCAGCGCCGCGAACTGCGCATCGGCGAGGATGGCGCCCTCGGTCTCCAGAAAATCGGCCCAGGCCGCGTCGGCGCGGTCATTGTCGGCGTCGGGCGCGGGCGCGGCGGCGCCGGCCGGCGGCGTCGGGGCGATGTTCGCCGTCTCGGCCGAAGCGCCGGTCATCGGCAAAGCGAGGAGGGCGGCGAAGGCGGTTGCCGCGAGCGCGCCGCGGAGCGCGCGGGCGTGGCGGAAGCTCGGTGCGAGCCAGGATGTATGTGCGAGCATGATTCCCCCCTCAGCGGTCATAGACGCGCCAGGTCCAGTTGCCACTATAGGCGCCACCATTGTTGTAGCAGGCGCGCTGATCCGGATAGCAGATGACGCCGCCGGCGGGCGAGAACGGCGCCGGCGGACGATAGCTCGGCGGCGGCGGCGCGCCATAGATGTCGTTGTTGCGATTGGCGCTGTCGGCAATCGCCGCGCCGACCGCGAGGCCGGCAATGCCGCCGATGAGCGCCGCCGCGTTCTGGCCGTTCTTGGCGTAACTGGCCCCGCCTTGCGCCAGCAGCAGCGCCGGCGCCAGCAGCGCCGCGGCCGCGCAATTTCGAATCGTGTGGTTCATGTCCGTCCCCCAGGCTCCCAGCCTGTATTGAACAGCTCCACGCCGCAGCGGTCAATTGACGAGGACCGACCCTGCAACCGGGGATTTCAGGCGGGCGAATGCCGGGGATCCGCGCCCTCCCCGCCACGTCGCGCTGGCGCTCGTGTCGCGGAAATTCGAAAGCAAGCGCCGGAGTGCGGGCCTGCCGGCCGGGGCCTACCTAGAGGGCACGATCCATGCGAAGGATGAATGTCATGGCCCAAGAGCTGCAAGAGAACGCGCTGCACCAAAATGCCCCGGCCCGGGAGGTTGCCGGGGCCGAGATCGACACCAAGGCCGCCACCAAGGCCGGCCGCGCCGCCGCCGCGGCGCGCGCCGTCGAGCGCGACCCGCGCTGGCAGAAGGTGGTTGCGCGCGACCGCGCGGCGGACGGCGATTTCGTCTATGCGGTCCGGACGACCGGCGTCTATTGCCGACCCTCCTGCGCGGCGCGGCCGGCGAAGCCGGAAAACGTCGCCTTCTTCGCCGGTCCGGCCGAGGCGGAGGCGGCCGGGTTCCGCGCCTGCCGGCGCTGCACACCGAACGCCGCCTCGCTCGCCGAGCAGCATGCGGCGACGGTGGAGAAGGCCTGCCGGGCGATCGAGACGGCCGAGGCGATGCCGTCGCTGAAGGCACTCGCCGGCTCGGTCGGCATGAGCCCCTATCACTTCCACCGTGTCTTCAAGGCCGTGACCGGGCTGACGCCCAAGGCCTATGCGACCGCGCATCGGGATTCGCGCGCAAAGGAACAGCTCGCCCGCGCCGGCAGCGTCACCGAGGCGATCTATGATGCCGGCTTCCATTCGAGCGGCCGTTTCTATGCGACCTCGAACGCCGTGCTCGGCATGACGCCAACGGCCTATCGCGCCGGCGGGGTGGATACCGAGATCCGCTTCGCGCTGGCGCAGTGCTCGCTCGGCGCCATCTTGGTCGCCGCGAGCGACAGGGGCATCTGCGCCATCACGCTCGGCGACGACCCGGAAACGCTGGCGCGCGAGCTGCAGGACCGGTTTCCGAACGCCAACCTGATCGGCGGCGACGCCGAATTCGAGGCCCTGGTGGCGCGGGTGGTCGGCTTCGTCGAGGCGCCGCAGCTCGGCCTCGATCTGCCGCTCGACGTGCGCGGCACGGCGTTCCAGCAGCGCGTCTGGCAGGCGCTGCGCGCGATCCCGGCCGGCGAGACGGCGAGCTATCGCGACATCGCCGAGCGGATCGGCGCGCCGACCGCCATGCGCGCCGTGGCGGGCGCCTGCGCCGCCAACGCCATCGCCGTGGCGATCCCCTGCCACCGGGTCGTCCGCAACGACGGCGCGCTTTCCGGCTATCGCTGGGGCGTCGAGCGCAAGCGCGCGCTGCTCGAGAAGGAGGCGCAGGCATGAACACCGCCGCGCCCCGCCTGACCGGCATCGCCGACGCGGCCGAGACCCGCGTCGGCGGCTACGACTGGCAATGCCTTGCCGCCGACCTCGACGGCTATGGCAACGCCGTGCTGGAGGGCCTGCTTTCGGCGGAAGAGTGTCGGACGATCGCCGCGCTCTATGACGAGGAGGCGCATTTCCGCAGCCATATCCACATGGCGCGGCACGGCTTCGGCCGGGGCGAATATCGCTATTTCCGCTATCCGCTGCCGGATCTGGTGGCGAGCCTGCGCACCGCGCTCTATCCAAGGCTGGCGTCGGTCGCGAACGACTGGAACGCGCGGATGGGCGAGGACGCCCGCTATCCGGCGGAACATGCCGACTATCTCGCGCTCTGCCACGCCGCCGGGCAGGTTCGACCGACGCCGCTTCTGCTGCGCTACGGGCCGGGCGACTTCAACTGCCTGCACCAGGACCTCTATGGCGACCTCGCCTTCCCGCTGCAGGTGGCGATCCTGCTTTCCGAGCCGGGCGCGGATTTCTCCGGCGGCGAGTTCGTGCTGACCGAGCAGCGGCCACGCATGCAGAGCCGGGCCGAGGTGGTGCCGCTCCGCCAGGGCGACGCCGTCGCCTTCGCCGTGCACAACCGCCCGGTCCAGGGAACGAAGGGCAGCTACCGCGTCAACCTCCGCCATGGCGTCAGCCGCGTCCGCTCCGGCCGCCGACACACGCTTGGGCTCATCTTCCACGATGCGAGCTGAGCCATGCCGATCCGGCTGACTGTCGAGACGTTCCGGACGCCAATCGGCGACATTCTGCTCGCCGCCGACCGTGACGGATTCTTGCGCGCGACGGATTATGTCGGATGCGAGGACCGACTCGATCGCCTGCTGGCGCGCCGGCTCGGCAGGGACGGCTTTTCTCTGGAGCCGGGCGCCGCGCCGGCGGCGATCACGGATGCGATGCGGGCCTATTTCGCCGGGGAGATCGCGGCGCTCGAACGGATCGCGGTGAAGACGGACGGCACGCCGTTCCAGCAGCAGGTCTGGCAAGCGCTGCGCGAGGTGCCGCCGGGCGCGCCGCTCGCCTATGGCCGGCTGGCGGAGCGGCTGGGCAGGCCGCAGGCACCCCGCGCCGTCGGCCATGCCAATGGCGCCAATCCGTTCTGCGTCGTCATCCCCTGCCACCGGCTGGTCGGCGCCGACGGGGCGCTGACCGGTTATAGCGGCGGCACGGAGCGCAAGCGCTGGCTGCTCGATCACGAGGCGAGGCACGCAGCCTCAGCCTAGCTCGCGCGCCGCGATCCCGGCCAGGAAGCTCCGCAGCAGCGGATCGAGCGCCGCCTGCTCCTCGGGCGACAGGATCGAGATCAGCCGCTTCTGCGTCTCGACATGCGCGGTCACCGCCGCGTCGATCGTGGCGAAGCCTGTCTCGGTCAGGGAGATCAGCAGGCTGCGCCGATCGTCCGGGTTCGGCAGGCGCACCACCAGTCCGGCCTTCTCGAGCTGATCGATCCGGTTGGTCAGCGTGCCCGAGGTGACCATCATCGTCGCCAGGAGATCCCCGGGCGAAAGCCGGTAGGGCGGCCCGGAACGGCGCAGCGGCGCCAGCACGTCGAAACTCGCCGCCGTCAGCCCGAACTGGGCGAGATTTTTGTCCATCTCGCGGGTGAGGTAATGCACGATCCGGCCCAGCCGGCCGATCGGTCCCATCGCCTCGACATCGAGGTCGGGCCGATGGTGGTTCCATTGCTTCAGGATTTCGTCGACGGCATCCATCGGACGACCATCGCCTCTGCGATATCTTGACGTCAAGACAAACTGATTTATCTTGAAGTCGAGATATCCCGCGAAAGTGCCGTCATGTCCCGCAATCTCGACCTGCTCCTGACGGCAATCGCGCCGACGATCTGGGGCACGACCTATCTGGTAACGACGGAACTGCTGCCGCCGGGGATTCCGCTCACGGTCTCGGTGCTGCGCGCCCTCCCTGCCGGCCTGCTGCTGCTCGTGGCGGTGCGCAGGCTGCCGCACGGCATCTGGTGGCCACGCGTCTTCGTGCTCGGCGCGCTCAATTTCTCGATCTTCTGGGCGATGCTATTCGTCTCGGCCTATCGGCTTCCCGGCGGCGTCGCCGCGACGGTGGGCGCCGTGCAGCCGCTGATCGTCATCCTGCTCGCCCGCCTGCTGCTCGGCACGGCCGTGCGACCGCTGGCGGTGCTCGCCGCTATCGTCGGCATGGCCGGCGTGGCGCTGCTGATCCTGACGCCGCAGGCGGCGCTCGATCCGATCGGCATCCTCGCCGGGCTCGTCGGCGCCGTGTCGATGGCCTGCGGCAACGTGCTGACGCGGCGCTGGCAGCCGCCCGTCTCGCCCCTGACCTTCACGGCCTGGCAGCTGACCGCCGGCGGCATCCTGCTGCTGCCGCTCGCGCTGTGGCTGGAGCCGATGCCGGCAGAGCTGACCGGCGCCAATGTGCTGGGCCTCGCCTATCTCGGCCTGATCGGCGCGGCGCTGACCTACACGCTGTGGTTCCGCGGTATCGAGCGGCTGGGGCCGCCGACCGTGTCGCCGCTCGGCTTCCTGAGCCCGCTCACCGCCGTCATCCTCGGCTGGGCCGCGCTCGGCCAGACATTGAGCCCGGCGCAGCTGATCGGCATGGTCGCCGTGCTCGGCAGCATCTGGTACGGCCAGCGCGTGCAGCGGCAACCGGCGAAGGCCGTCGCGCCGGCCACCGGCTGACGACGCTCCCGCGCTCTGGACCGAATGCCGCATTCCGGCGATGATCCGGCATGATCCTGCTGAAACGCATCTATGAGCCCCCCTCTGCCGCCGACGGCTTTCGCGTGCTGGTCGACCGGCTCTGGCCGCGCGGGATCAGCAAGGCGCGCGCCGGCGTCGATCTCTGGGCCAAGGAACTGGCGCCCTCGACGGAACTGCGCACCTGGTTCCACCACGAGGCAGCGAACTGGGACGAGTTCGTCATCCGCTATCGCGCCGAGCTGGCCGCACAGCCGGACGCCGTCGCCGCCCTCCGCGCCCAATGCGCCGGCCGCACGACGACACTGCTGTATGGCGCCAAGGACGAGACCCACAATCAGGCGGTGGTGCTGAGGGCGATCCTGGAATCCGGGGATGCAGCCGGAGAAGACCGCTAGCACCGCCCCTCGCCCATCGACAGCCGCGAGAAAATGCGCTGCTGTCGCCAGACAGGTGCAATCGGGAGCCGAGCGGCTTTCCCGGGGAAGCTGCGCCGAAGCGAACGGGGCTGGGGATTTCGGGCAAGATGGAGCAGACGCGGCGACCCATCTGGTCGAGCAACATGGCGCTTCTCGCCGCGGCGCTCGGCGGTCTCTCGGCCGGCGCGCTGCTTTATCTCGTCGGCGGCCGCGGCGCGGCGTCCTTCGTCTGGGGCCTGGCAACGCTGCCGGTCCTGCTCAGCCTGCTGATCCAGATCGTCACCTCCCTCCGGCGCGGCGATGCCGGGCTCGACATCATCGCCGCGCTTTCCATGTCGGCGGCGCTCGCCTTCGGCGAGCCGCTCGCCGGCAATGTCGTAGCCCTGATGTATGCAGGCGGCCAGTTTCTCGAAAACTTTGCCGAGCGTCGTGCCCGCCGCGAGATGACCGCGCTACTCGGCCGGGTCGCCCGCACGGCGATGAAGCATGGCCCGGACGGGCTGCAGGAGGTGGCGATCGAGAGCCTGGCGCCCGGCGACCGGCTGCTGATCCGGCAAGGCGAGGTGCTCCCCGTCGATGGCGTCGTCGCCAGCCGGAGCGCCACGATCGACACCTCGGCGCTGACCGGCGAATCCCTGCCCGTCACGGTCGAAAGCGGCGGCGAGGCGCTGAGCGGCACGACGGCGATCGGCCCGCCTTTCGATCTCACCGTGCTGCGCCCCGCCGCCGACAGCGCCTATGCGGGCATCGTGCGGCTCGTCGAGTCGGCGCAGCAATCGAAGGCGCCCTCGGTCCGCCTCGCCGATCGCTACGCGCTCTGGTTCCTCGCGCTGACGCTGCTGCTCTCCGGCGGCGCGTGGATCTGGACCGGCGACCCGATTGGCGCGCTTGCCGTGCTGGTAGTGGCGACACCCTGCCCGCTCATCCTCGCCGTACCCGTCGCGATCATCGCCGGCATCTCGCGGGCGGCCGGCGTCGGCGTTCTGGTCAAGGGCGGCGGCGCGCTGGAAGCGCTGGGCCGCGCCCGCGTCGCCGTGCTCGACAAGACCGGCACGCTGACCCATGGCCGCGCCGGACTCTCCGACATCTGGGCCGCGCCCGGCTTCGAGGCCGACGAAATCCTGCGCCTCGCCGCCTCGCTCGATCAGGCCTCGACCCATGTCATGGCCGAGGCGCTGATCGAGGCCGCGCGTGCGCGCTCGCTCCGCCTCTCAACGCCGCAGAACGTGCTGGAGACGGCGGGCGCCGGGCTCGCGGGCATCGTCGACGGCCACAAGGTCGCCGTCGGCGGCTCGATCTATGCGCGCGACCATGTCGGCGACAATGGCAGGATCGGCAAGCCGGCCTTCGCAAGCGGCGCCGCTACCGTCGACGTGGTCGTGGACGGCACGCTGGCCGGCGTGCTGGTGCTAGCCGATCCGATGCGCGGCGACGCGGCGACCGTCATCCAGCGCCTGCGCAAGGCCGGCATCGACCGCATCGTGCTGGCGACGGGCGATCGCGCCGCCGTGGCGAGGCCGCTGGTCGAGGCCCTGCGCATCGACGCGCTCAAGGCCGACCTGACGCCGCAGGAAAAGGTCGATGTCGTGCTGGAGGCGCGCAAGATCGGCCCCGTCATGATGGTAGGCGACGGCGTCAATGACGCACCGGCGCTCGCGGTCGCCGACGTGGGCGTCGCCATGGGCGCGCGCGGCGCGGCCGCCTCGTCGGAATCGGCCGATGTCGTGCTGCTGGTCGACCGGCTCGACCGCCTCGCCGATGCGATCGGCATCTCGCATCGCTCGGCAAAGATCGCGATGCAGAGCGTGGTCGTCGGGCTCGGCCTTTCGATCCTCGCCATGATCGCCGCCGCGCTCGGCTACCTGCAGCCACTGCAGGGCGCACTTCTGCAGGAGGCGATCGACGTCGCCGTGATCCTGAACGCGCTGCGCGCCCTGCGAGGATAACCGCGCAAGCCGTTGGCCGGACTCGCCTTTGTCGACATCGCCTTTCGCCATGCCGGAGAGGGCTCCCCGGCATGGCTGACAACCGGAGTTACTCCGCGGCTTCGGCGAAGCGCGCCCGCAATTGCCGGGCGGCTGCCACCATGTTGACGAGCGCCGGGCGGACTTCCTCCCATTTGCGCGTCTTCAGCCCGCAATCCGGATTGACCCAGATCTGGCTCGCCCGCAGGCGCTCGACCGCCTTGTCGAGCAGGTCGGTCATCTCTGCCACCGCCGGCACGCGCGGCGAGTGGATGTCGTAGACGCCCGGCCCGATGTCGTTCGGATAATTGTCGCCGACGAAGGCTTCGAGCAGCTCCATCTTCGAGCGCGACGTCTCGATCGAGATCACGTCGGCATCCATCGCCGCGATGGCGTCGATGATGTCGTTGAACTCGGAATAGCACATGTGGGTGTGGATCTGGGTCCGGTCGGCGACGCCCGAGGCGCAGAGCCGGAAGCTCTCGACGGCCCAGGCGAGATAGGGACCCCATTCGCCGCGCCGGAGCGGCAGGCCCTCGCGCAGCGCCGCCTCGTCGATCTGGATCATGCACGCGCCGGCCTTCTCGAGATCCTGCACCTCGTCGCGGATGGCGAGCGCGATCTGCCGGCAGGCGACACTGCGCGGAACGTCGTCGCGCACGAACGACCAGTTCAGGATCGTCACCGGTCCGGTCAGCATGCCCTTCATCGGCTTGCTCGTCACCGACTGGGCATAGCGCCACCATTCGATCGTCATCGGCTTCGGCCGCGACACGTCGCCGAACAGGATCGGCGGCCGCACATAGCGCGAGCCATAGCTCTGCACCCAGCCGGACTTGGTGAAGGCGAAGCCGGCGAGCTGTTCGCCGAAATACTGCACCATGTCGTTGCGCTCGAACTCGCCATGGACGAGCACGTCGAGCCCGATTTCCTCCTGCCAGCGGATCGCCGCCTCGGTCTCATGGCGCAGGAACGCCTCATAGGCGGTGTCGTCCAGGGCGCCCTTGGCATGCGCGGCGCGCGCCTTGCGCACCTCTGACGTCTGCGGGAAGGAGCCGATCGTCGTCGTCGGGAAGGCCGGCAGGTCGAGCACGCCCTGCTGCAGCGCGTGCCGCTCGACAAACGGGCTCGCCCGCCGCGCCTGCTCGGCGGTGACGGCGGCGGAGCGGGCCGCCACGGCGGCGTCATGAACCCGGGGCGACGTCGAACGCGTGCCGACGGCAAGCACCGAGGCGGCGATCTCGGCGGCGACGCTCTCGCGCCCGCCCGCCAGCGCCCGGCCGAGGCTCGCCAGTTCGCCCATCTTCTGGACGGAGAAGGCCAGCCAGCTCTTCAGCTCGGCGTCGAGTTCGGTTTCCTGTTCCAGGTCGATCGGCACATGCAGCAGCGAACAGGACGAAGCGATCTGGATATGATCCGAACCCCGGCGCGCCACCACCGGCTCCAGCCGGTCGAGCAGGGTGGCGAGATTGGCGCGCCAGATGTTGCGGCCGTCGATGACACCAAGCGACAGCACGAGCCCGCGCGGCGCCTTCGCCAGCACGGCATCGAGCTGCTCCGGCGCGCGAACGAGATCGAGATGCAGGCCCGCGACGGGCAGCTCCAGCGCGGTGTCGAGATTGTCCCCGAGCGCGCCGAAATAGGGGGTGAGCATCAGCTTCAGCTTGGGCAGCGCATAGGCGAACATGCCGTAGGCGACGCGGAGCGCCTGCCGGCTCTTGTCGTCGAGGTCGAGGACGAGGCAGGGCTCGTCAATCTGCACCCATTCGGCGCCGTTCGCCGCCAGCCGGCGCAGCATCTCGACATAGGCCGGCAGCAGGCCGGGCAGCAGCGACAGCGGATCGAGCGAGGCATCCTTGCTCTTGCCGAGTTTCAGATAGCTGACGGGACCGAGCAGCACCGGCCGCGTCTCGTAGCCGAGCGCCTTCGCCTCCAGATATTCGTCAAGCGGCTTGGTCGCGGCGAGGCTGAAGCGCTGCCCGGCCGTGAATTCCGGCACCATGTAGTGGTAGTTGGTGTCGAACCACTTCGTCATTTCGAGCGCCGGCACGCCCTGCCCCGCGCCGTGATGATGATGCCCGCAATCCGCATGCGCGCCATCGCCCTGGCTGCCGCGCGCCATGGCGAAATAGGTGTCGAGCGGCACCGGGCCGCCGGTCCAGCCATAGATCTCCGGGATCGCCCCGACCATGAGGCTGGTGTCGAGCACATGGTCATAGAGCGAGAAATCGTTCGACGGGATGTTGGTGACGCCGAGCGCATGCTGGCGCGCCCAGTTGGAGGCGCGAAGCGCGGCGGCGCTGGCGAGCAGGTCATCGGAGCGGCTCTTGCCGGACCAGTAGCTTTCGAGGGCAGACTTGAGCTCGCGGCGCGGACCGATCCGCGGCGTACCGAGCGTGCTGACAGGCAGCGTGGAAGGAGAAGGAGACATCGGCTTACCCCAAATGTTTGGGGGCAAAGGCCGAGCGGACGCATGCGTAGAATCCCGGCGCGAAGAACGGCGGGCGCAAGCGCACCACCGGGACACCCCGCCCAGGGACGTTATGAGGTCGCGGCAGGTCTCCTGGCTCGCGGGTCGCCGCCCCGGTCCGGCCTTCCCGAAGCGCTCGCTTCAGTGACACGGAATGGACCCGGGCTCGCCGCTCACAGTTGCGGGGGCAGCTCCGGCGTTGCCCGCCCCTTCGGACAGACGCACCGGATTCCCTCTTAGCCCTGGCGCCGCGCAGACGGCCCAGGGAACCACGACGCCCGACTCCTAAGCGTCGTGCCGCCCTCCGTCAAGCGGGATATAAAGATATCCTTATATCGACATGAGGCCTATTCGAACACCGCCGCATAGATCTCCGGCTTGAAGCCGGCCAGCAGGCGACCGTCGCCGAGATCGAGGATCGGCCGCTTGATCATCGAGGGCTGCGCCTGCATCAGGCCGATCGCCTTGCTGGCGTCGAGATCCTGCTTGTCGGCGTCTTCGAGCTTGCGGAACGTCGTTCCCGCCCGGTTCAGCACCGTCTCCCAGCCCAGCTCGCCAACCCAGCGATCGAGATGCACGCGATCGATGCCCTCGGCCTTGTAATCATGGAACTCATAGGAAATGCCATTGGCATCAAGCCACTGCCGGGCTTTCTTCATCGTGTCGCAGTTCTTGATGCCGTAGATCGTGACCGTCACGCCGTCTTTCTCCTGTGAGGCAGGCTGGCTGGATCCAGCCGCCCGCGATTCCCTGCGCCGATCATAGCGGCTGCCACGCCAGAGATGCAGATCCGGCCTCCCCGAAGGCCGCGTGCAAGACGCCGCAGCGCAATCTGCATGCGGCCATGCGCCCTGCCGGGCGGCGTTGACGGGCCATTGAGCCGACGAATATAGCTAGCCTTCATTATAATTAATTTGGATTCACACTTGCTTCTTCAAAGGCTTCCGGTCGCCCGGCAATTTGCGGAACCGCGCTCCGGACAGGCTCCATCCGGAGCATCCCAGCGCACGTCCGCCAGACTGTCCCGTCTGGGGCTGCTGCTTGCCCTGACGACGGCGCTCGGCGGCTGCGTCGTCGTCGGGCCGGATGTCGAGAAGCCGACAGTTTCGCTGCCGATGAAATGGAGCGCCGGCTCCGCGGTCAAGCCGTCGAAGCCGCCGGAGCTGTCGCAATGGTGGCAACGCCTCGGCGACCCGATGCTCGATGAGCTGGTGAACGAGGCCGTCGCCGGCAATCTCGACGTCGCCACCGCCAAGGCCAGCATCCGCGAAGCGCGCGCCAGCTACCGCCAGACGGTCGGAACGCTTCTGCCGTCGGCCAATGGCAGCGGCGCCGCCACGCGCAGCAAGAGCAATGGCGACATCTCAAGTCAGTTCCAGGCCGGGGTCGACGCCAGCTGGGAACTCGACCTCTTCGGCGGCAACAAGCGCGCCGTCGAAGCGGCCCGCTATGGCATGGATGCGGCCGAGGAAGAATTGCGCGCGGCTCTGCTGACCATGATCGGCGACGTCGCCAGCAACTATGTCACCGCCCGCGGCTACCAGGCCCGCATCGCGCTCGCCAGGCGCACGGCGGCATCGCAGCGCGAGACGGCGGCGATCACCCGCAACAAGTTCGAGGCCGGCGGCGCCACCGCGGCCGACGTCGCCACCGCCGAGGGCCAGGCCAGCAGCACCGAGGCCGGCATCCCGTCGCTCGAAGCCGCCTATGCCGAGACCGTGCATCGCCTCTCCGTCCTGACCGGCCGCGCCCCCGGCGCGCTGGTCGAGCGGATGAAGAAGCCAAGGCCGGTGCCGGCGCCGCGCCTGCCGATCCCGGCCGGCATCCCGGCCGACATCCTCACCGCCCGCCCGGATGTCCGCCTCGCCGAGGCGCAATATGCAAGCGCCACGGCGAAGATCGGCCAGGCCGAAGCGGCGCGCTATCCGAGCGCCAGCCTGACCGGCAACATCGCCACCAACGGCGCCAAGCTCGGCGACCTCGGCAAGAGTTCGTCGATCAGCTGGGTCTTCGGCCCCAGCCTGACCGTGCCGATCTTCAACGGCGGCCAGCTGAAGGCCGCCGTCGAGGTGACGCAGGCCCAGCGCGACCAGAGCTTCATCGCCTATCAGGCGGCGGTGCTGACCGCGCTGGAAGATGTCGAAAACGCCATCGTCGCGCTGTCGCAGGAACGCATCCGCTCCGGCAAGCTGGCCTCGGCCGCCCGCTCCTATGGCGAGGCCAATACGGTCGCGCGGACGCTGTTCCAGGCGGGCTCCTCCAGCTTCCTCGACGTGCTGACCGCCGAACGCTCGCTCTATTCGGCATCGGACGCGCTGATCGAGAGCCGCGTCGCCATCGCCACCGACTATGTCGCGCTCAACAAGGCGCTGGGCGGCGGCTGGAGCGGCGCGATCGACAGTTCGAAGCCGGTCATCGTCGACAAGCGCATGGGCCCCCACCTTGCCCGGCAATAGTCGCCAGCGCCCCCTTCACCCCGCCCTCGCCCCGCCGACGCCGTGCGCCGCTTCTCCGCGCACCCGGAACGGGGCGGTTCAGCCATCTCCCGGAACCCGACCCGCATGAGCACGAACCCCAAAGGCAGGCGCTCCCGCCTTCCCTTCCTGATCCTCGCGCTGATCGTGCTGGCGGGCGCGGGCTACGCCTTCCGGTCCAGCTTCACCGGCGCCAAGGCGCCGGCGATGATGACCGCCACCGTCTCGACCGGAAACGTCGAGGAAACCGTACTGGCGACCGGCACGCTGAAACCGTCCAAGCTCGTCGCCGTCGGCGCGCAGGTCTCCGGCCGCGTCACCGCGCTCAAGGTCGAGCTCGGCCAGCAGGTGAATAAGGGCGACCTGATCGCCGAGATCGACTCGGTCACGCAGGAAAACGCGCTCCGCACCTCCAAGGCCGCGCTCGCCAATATCCGGGCCCAGCGCGTCGAGAAGGAAGCCTCGCTGCTACTCGCCGAGCAGACGCTGGCGCGGCAGAAATCCATGCTGGCGCAGAAGGCCGTCTCGCAGGCCGATTTCGAGACGGCGGACGCCAACGTCAAGACGACCCGCGCCCAGATCGAGGCGCTCGACGCCAGCATCATCGAGGCGGAAGTCGCGGTTTCGACCGCCGAGGCCAATCTCGGCTACACCCAGATCACGGCGCCGATCGACGGCACCGTGCTCGCCGTCGTCACCCAGGAGGGCCAGACGGTCAACGCCGCACAGTCGGCGCCGACCATCGTCATCATGGGCCAGCTCGACGTGATGACCGTCCGCGCCGAGATCTCCGAGGCCGACATCGTCCGCGTCAGCGCCGGGCAGCCGATCTATTTCACCATCCTGAGCGATCCGGAGCGGCGCTACGAGGCGACGCTCGCCTCGATCGAGCCGGCGCCGGAATCGATCCGCAGCGACAGCAGCTTCTCGACCTCGTCGACGACAACCTCCTCCTCGTCGACCTCGTCGGCGATCTACTACAACGGCATCTTCAACGTCCCGAACGAGGACGGCCGGCTCCGCACCTACATGACGGCCGAAGTCCACATCGTGCTCGGCAAGGCCAACGATGTGCTGACGGTCCCGGCCGTGGCCCTCGGTCCGCGCAACGCCGATGGCAGCTACACCGTTCGTGTCGTCGAGGGCGACAAGATCACGCCGCGCAAGGTAGAGATCGGCCTCAACGACAAGGTCATCGCCGAGGTCAAGTCGGGCCTCAAGGCCGGCGACAAGGTCGTCACCGGCGAGGGCTCCGCGACCGCCTCCGCCTCCGGTTCGCGCCGGATGGGCGGCCCGCCGCCGATGGGGTTCTGAGCGAATGCACGCCCCGAACACCGCCGAACCGCTGATCACGCTATCCGACCTGCGCCGGGAGTTTCCCTCCGGTGACGGCACGATCGCGGTGCTCAAGGACGTCGATCTCTCGATCGCCGCCGGCGAGATGGTGGCGATCGTCGGCGCGTCGGGCTCCGGCAAGTCGACGCTGATGAACATTCTCGGCTGCCTCGACCGGCCGACTTCCGGCAGCTATCGCATCTCCGGCCGCGAGACCTCGCTGCTGGAGCCGGACGAACTGGCGGCGCTGCGACGCGAGCATTTCGGCTTCATCTTCCAGCGCTATCACCTGCTCGCCGAACTGACCGCGCTCGGCAATGTCGAGATCCCGGCCGTCTATGCCGGTCAGTCACCGCAGGACCGGCAGGTCCGCGCCGCCGCCCTGCTCGGCCGCCTCGGCATGGCCGACCGCACCGATCACCGCCCCGGCCAGCTTTCCGGCGGCCAGCAGCAGCGCGTCTCGATCGCCCGCGCCCTGATGAACGGCGCCAACGTCATCCTCGCCGACGAGCCGACCGGCGCGCTCGACAAGCACAGCGGCGAGGAAGTGCTGAAGATCCTCGAAGAGCTGCATGCCGAGGGCAAGACAGTCATCATCGTCACCCACGACATGGCGGTCGCCGCGCGCGCCGAGCGCATCATCGAGATCAGCGACGGCGTCATCATCTCCGATACGCGCAAGCCGAAGGAGCCGCTCTCCCCGGCCATCGGCCACGCCGCGCCGAAGGCGCAGAGGAAAGGCAGCCGCTGGGGCTCGATCCTCGATCGCGGCCGCGAGGCGCTGCGCATGGCGCTGCTCTCCATGCGCGCCCACAAGCTGCGCACCTTCCTGACCATGCTCGGCATCATCATCGGCATCGCCTCGGTGGTCAGCGTCGTCGCGCTCGGCGAGGGATCACGGCAGAAGGTGCTCGCCAACATCTCCGGGCTCGGCACCAACACGCTGGAGATCTTCGCCGGCAAGGATTTTGGCGACATGCGCTCGGGCAAGATCACCACGCTGGTGGTCGCCGACGCCAACGAGCTGGCGAAACAGCCCTATGTCGCCGCCGTCACCCCGACCGTCTCCACCTCGAGCTCGGTGCGCTTCGGCTCGAAGGAGGCGAGCGCTCTCGTCAACGGCGTCAGCGAACAGTATTTCGCCGCCAAGGGCACGACGCTCGCGGCCGGCCAGTTCTTTGACGCCGCAAGCGTCCGCTCGATGGCGCAGGACGTCGTCATCGACGAGAACACCCGCAAGGCGCTGTTTTCCGACTTCGACGGCAGTCCCGTCGGCCAGGTGATCCTGATCGGCCAGGTGCCGGCGCGCATCGTCGGCATCGCCAAGCCGCAGCAGGGCGGCTTCGGATCGAGCCAGAACCTGTCGCTGTTCCTGCCCTACACCACCGTGCAGGCCCGCTTCCTCGGCAGCACGTCGCTGCGCAGCATCACGGTCCGCGTCGCCGACGATGTCGCGACGGACCTCGCCGAGGCCGCGGTCACCACCTTCCTGACCCAGCGCCATGGCACCAAGGACTTCTTCGTCCTCAATACCGACGACATCCGCCAGACCATCACCGCGACAACGGCGACGCTGACGTTGCTGGTCGCCTCGATCGCCGTGATCTCGCTGATCGTCGGCGGCATCGGCGTCATGAACATCATGCTGGTGTCGGTGTCGGAGCGCGTCTCGGAAATCGGCGTGCGCATGGCGGTCGGCGCGCGGCAGGGCGACATTCTGCAGCAGTTCCTGATCGAGGCGATCCTGGTCTGCCTGATCGGCGGGCTGATCGGCATCGGCACGGCGCTCGGCTTCGGCGTCCTGTTCAGCATCTTCAGCTCGAATTTCAGCCTGATCTATTCGACCACCTCGATCGTCATGGCGTTCCTGTGCTCCAGCCTGATCGGCGTCGTCTTCGGCTATCTGCCGGCCCGCAACGCCTCGCAGCTCGATCCGGTCGTGGCGCTGGCGAAGGGCTAGCCCGGCCCGTCACGGCCTGCGATTTGCTTGGCATGGATGAGGTTCGGATCTTCGCGTGCGCACCACGCGTCGATCCGGGCCGGTCACGATGCCCGCAGATCGGACGACACAATGCCCAGAAGCGCGCCCTGCCCGATAAAGCAGCAAATGCCTATCACCCCTGCTCGCTGCCGAGCTTGACGCGTGAGGCGGCCAGCGCATAGCTTTCGGGAAGCAGCGCCGAACCCGATATTGGGCGGCCAAGCTTCCTGCCTCGGCAGAGCGTCTTCTCCCCTTCTATCCGCTTACGATCGCGGAGGGCAAAAGCCCGGCATCGTGGCCTCCAGCTCGCTCAGCAGGAACAGCCATGGTCAAGAACGGCAAGACACACATCGACAGCCTGCGCGACGGTCGCTCGATCTATATCGACGGACGGCGCGTCGCCGATGTGACGACGGATCCCGCCTTTGCAAACGCGGTCGCGACCGCCGGCAGCTTCTACGATTTCCAGGCGGCGCCGGAAAACATCGAGGCGATGACCTTCCGCTCGCCGAAGACCGGCGAACAGGTCAGCCGCGGCTGGCAGCTGCCGAAGAACCATCGCGAGCTGGTGGAACGCCGCAAGGCGCTGGAGCAATGGGCCGGCCTGACCTGCGGCATGATCGGCCGCTCGCCCGACCACGTCGCCTCGACCTTCGCCGGCTTCCGCATGGGCCTCTCCGCCTTCCGCGACCATGACCCGGCCCGCGCCGACGCGCTCGAGGGCTATTACGACTACGCCCGCGACAAAGACCTCTACCTCTCCTACGTCATCATCAACCCGCAGTCGGACAAGGCGAAGACGGCGAGCGGCCAGCCGGACCCGCACCTCGTCGCCTCGATCGTCGACGAGGACAGCACCGGCATCACCATCCGCGGCGCCAAGATGCTGGCGACCAGCGGCGTGATGGCGAACGAGATGATGGTCTCGGGCTTCAACGCGCTGCAGGCCGGCGACGAGGCCTATGCCTTCACCGCCGCGCTGCCGATCGGCGAGAAGGGCCTGACGCTGATGTCGCGCCGCAGCTACGAGCAATCGGCGACATCGACCTTCGACTACCCGCTGTCGTCCCGCTTCGACGAAAACGACGCCGTCGTCCATTTCGACGATGTGAAGATCCCGTGGGACCGCGTCTTCGTCCACAAGGACCTGAAGATGGCGCAGGCGCAGTGGCACGACACGCGCGCGCACGTCTTCCAGAACTACCAGTGCATCATCCGGCTGATGGTGAAGGTGAAGTTCCTGCTCGGCCTCGCCCGCAAGATCGCCGAGCTCAACAACATCATCAACTATCCGCAGGTGCGCGAGACGCTGGGGCTGCTGGCCGCCAAGGTCAACAACATCGAGGCGCTCATCATCGCGATGGAAGCCTCGGGCGAATATTTCAACGGCTACTACGTGCCGAACCGGACCATCCTCTGCACGGCGCAGGTGATCGCGCAGACGACCTATCCCGAGATCGTCGAGGCGATCCGCACGCTCTCGGGCGGCGGTATGATCATGGTGCCCTCCTCGATCGCCGATTTCGAGACACCCGAGACGCGCGCCATCATCGAGAAGACGCAGCGTTCCGTCGTCACCGACGCGGTCGGCCGGGTCAAGCTGATGAAGCTCGCCTGGGACGCGGTCGGCTCCGAATTCGGCTCGCGCCACCTGCAATACGAGATGTTCTATTCCGGCCCGACCTTCGTCACGCGCGGCAACGCCTTCCGCTTCTTCGACTGGGACGGCGTCAAGGGCTTCGTCGATGAGTTCCAGGCGAGCTACGGCCTGCCGGAAAACCCGTCCCTGCTCTCGGCGGCCGAGTGACCGGCCATGAATGCACGCATTGCTGACCCGGCGGCGGAACTCCGTTCGCTCGCCTTCGTCGACCATGGCCCGGCGCCGTTCCGGCTTTCCGAGACCGGGCCGCTCGCCGACCTGAGCTTCGCGGTCAAGGACCTTTTCGATGTCGCCGGCAGCGTCACCGCCTGCGGCAATCCCGACCGACTGCGCGACGGCCAGCCGGCCGTGGCGACCGCGCCATCCGTGCTCGTCCCGCTCGTCGCCGGCGCAAGACTGGTCGGCAAAACCCATACCGACGAAGTCGCCTGCGGCATGTTCGGGATGAACCCGCATTTCGGCACACCGATCAACCCGAACGCGCCGGACCGCGCGCCCGGCGGCTCGTCGAGCGGCTCGGCTTCCGCCGTCGCGGCCGGCCTCGCCGATTTCGCGCTCGGCACCGACACGGGCGGCTCGATCCGCGTTCCAGCGAGCTTCTGCGGGCTCTATGGCCTGCGCACCACTTTCGGCCGCGTCTCGGTCGCCGGCGTCATGGCGATGGCGCCGAGCTTCGACACGGTCGGCTGGCTGGCGAGCGATCCGAAGACGCTTCGACGTGTCAGCGAGGTCTATTTCGGCGCGATCGGACCGCAGGCGACGCCGCGCCTGATGATCGCCCGCGACGCCTTCGACATTCCCGTCAAAGGCATAGGCGACGCCCTGCTGCCGATCGCCCGCTCGCTCGGCGCGGCGACCGAGATCCGCCTGTTCGAGGGCGGCATCGCGCCCTGGCTCGACACCTTCCGGCCGCTGCAACTGCACGACCTCTGGTCGACCCTCGGCGCCTGGGGCACCGCGCCGGGCCGAAATCTGAGCCAGGCGGTCGAGGAGCGCATCGCGCTTTCGGCGACGGTTCCGGCCGAAGCCGTCGCCGCCGCCATTCCGCGCCGCGAAGCGCTGACCGACCGGCTGGTCGATCTGCTCGGCGATGACGGCATGATCATCATCCCGACGGCGCACGACCTGCCGCCGCGCCGCGACGCGCCCGTCTCGGCGCAGGTCGAGTTCCGCGAGAAGACACTGGCCCTCACCTGCATCGCCAGCCTGACGCGGCTGCCGCAGATCGCGATTCCCGCGACCGTGATCGACGGTTGCCCGGTTGGGCTCTCGCTTATCGCCGGACCGCGCGGCGAGGCGCGACTGCTCGCGTTTGCCGAGGCGCTCGGCAACCTCCTCGCCGATCGGCCACGCCCATGAGGCCCCTCCCGAACGGAGCGCGCGACTTCGTCGGCTACGGCCGCACCCCGCCCGACCCGAAATGGCCGGACGGCGCGCGCCTCGCCGTCGTCTTCGTGCTCAATGTCGAGGAAGGCGCCGAACCATCAATCGCCGATGGCGACGCCGCCACCGAAACCGGCCTGACCGACGCCATCGCCGGCGAGGTCGCGGCCGGACGGCGCGACTTCGTCGCCGAGACGCTGTTCGAGTATGGCAGCCGCGTCGGCTTCTGGCGGTTACACGACCTCTTCATCGACCTCGGCATCCCGCTCACGATCAACGCCTGCGCGCAGGCGCTGGAGCGCAATCCCGAGATCGCCGCAGCGATCCGCGACGGCGAGCTCGATCTCTGCTGCCATGGCGGGCGCTTCGTCCGGCACTACCGCATGGACGAAGTAGAAGAACGCGCGGCGATCGCACGCGCCGTGACCAGCCTGAAGCGGACGGTCGGCCGCGCGCCACTCGGCTGGCAGAGCCGCTATTCGTCGAGCGAAACCACCCGCGCCCTGCTCGCCGAACATGGCGGCTTCCTCTACGATTCCGACTCCTACGCCGACGACCTGCCCTACTGGGTCGAGGTATCGGGCGCGCCGCATCTCGTCGTGCCGCACAGCTTCACCCACAACGACAACCGCCTGGCGACGGCGAAGCTCGCGACGGCGGCCGAGTTCACCGATCATCTCGCCAGCGCCTTTCGCGTGCTCTACGCCGAAGGCGCGCGCCACCCGCGCATGATGACCGTCAGCCTGCATGGCCGCATCTCTGGCCAGCCGTCTCGCTTCGAGGGCATCCAGCGCTTCCTCGATTTCGCCCTGGGTCATGAGGGCGTCTGGTTCGCCGGCCGCTCCGATGTCGCCCGGCACTGGATCGCCAATCATCCGCCGGAGGTCGGCGCATGACCGGCCCGCGCATCCTCGTCACCGGCGGCCTCGTCGCCGATCCGGCATCCGATGCGGTCGCCACCCGCGATCTGCTGATCGAGGACGGCCGTATCCGCGCCATCGCCGCGCCGGGCAGCATCGAGGCCGGCGACGCGATCCGCCATGACGCGACCGACCGGCTGATCCTGCCCGGCCTCGTCAACGCCCACACCCATGGCCACGCCAATCTGATGAAGGGCGTGGCCGACCGCTGGACGCTGGAGGCCTCGCTTACAAACGGTCCCTGGGTCGGCGGCGCGCGCGATCCCGAGACGATCTATCTCTCGACGCTGGTCGGCGCGCTCGACCTGCTGTCGAAGGGCTGCACCGCCTGCTTCGATCTCGTCTACGAATTCCCCCGGCCGACGCCGGAAGGCTTCATGGCGGTGGCGCGCGCCTATGCCGACGCCGGCATCCGGGCCGTGCTCGCGCCGATGGTGGCCGACAAGACGCTGTTCACGGCCATTCCCGGCCTGCTCGCTTCCCTTCCCGACGACCTGCGCCAGACGATCGGCGGCTTCGCGCTCGGCTCCGGCGACGAGACCATCGCCGCCCTCGAATCGATCTTCGCGATGCGCGACGAGATGCCTCCGGGCATCGAACTCGCCATCGCGCCGACGATCCCGCACCATTGCTCGGAGCGCTTCCTGCGCCAATGCGTCGATCTCGCCGATCGCCACGACCTGCCGATCCACATGCACATCGCGGAATCGCGGCTGCAGGCGACGGTGGCGCGCGAACTCTGGGGCGTATCGCCGGTCCGCCGCCTCGCCAATCTTGGCGTTCTGCGTCCGGGTTTCATCGCCGCCCACGCGGTCTGGCTCGACAATGCCGATCTCGACCTGCTGGCCGCGCACGAATGCGCTGTCGCCCATATCCCGGCCAGCAATTTCCGGCTCGGCGCCGGGATCGCGCATGTCCGGCCGATGCTCGATCGCGGCATCCCGGTCGGTCTTGCCACCGACGGCGCCAACTCTTCCGACGCCCTCAGCATGCTGCAGGCGATCCGGCTCGCCTCCTACGCCTCGCGCGCCTTCGACAGCCGGCGCGAGGACTGGCTCGGCGCAGCGGAAACGCTGCGGCTGGCGACCGCCGGCAGCGCCGGCCTGCTCGGGCACCACTCGGGCGGCAGGATCGCGATCGGGGCCGATGCCGACCTCGTCCTCTTCGATCTTGGCCATATCGACTTCATGCCGCTCACGGATCCGCTCAACCAGGTGGTGACGGCGGCGGACTCGGCCTCCGTCACGGACGTCATGGTCGCTGGCCGCTTCGTCGTCGCCGACCGACGTTCGACGACGATCGACCCGGCCTCGATCCGCGGCCGTGTCGCCGAGGCGGTCGCCCGCCTCGCGACCGACCTCGCCGGCGCCCGCGCGCTGGCCGGCCGCATCGAGCCGCATGCGGTCGCCTTCGCCCGCGCTGCGCGCAGCCAGCCGCTTCCGATCTCCCGCCTGCTTCCGCTCGAAGGCGACAATCCATGACAGCCCTGACCCAGACCTTCGACACAACGCAGTTCCGCCAGGCCTGTTCGACCTTCCTGACCGGCGTCGCGGTCGTCACCACCGCGCTCGGCGAGGTGAAGACCGCGATGACGATCAACTCGTTCTCGTCCGTCTCGCTCGATCCGCCGCTCGTGCTCTGGAGCCTGCGCGACCAGGCCTGGTCGCGCCCCGTCTTCGAGACGGCCGGCCACTTCGCCATCAACATCCTGGCCGCCGACCAGATGGAGACGGCCAGGCAGTTCGCCCGGCCCGGCCCCTATGCGCCGGACGGTCACGCGATCACGAACTCGCAACGCGGCCTGCCATTGCTGACCGACGCGCTCGCCCATCTCGAATGCGAGACGCGCCAGATCCTCGACGGCGGCGATCATCGCATCCTCATCGGCGAGGTCGTGGCGCTCTCCTGCCGCGACGGCGCGCCGCTCGCCTTCTACCAGGGCCGGATGACGGCCGGCCTTCCCGCCCTCGAACGTTCCGGATTGTCATGACCATCGCCCGCATCGGCCATATCACCCCCTCTTCCAATACGGCGCTCGAGCCCCTCACCTACGCGATGAACCGTCCGCTGGACGGCAAGCTCGCGCATCATTTCTCCCGCATCCGCGTCACCCATCTCGCGCTGGAGGCGAGTTCGGAGGCGCAGTTCCAGATGGAGCCGATGCTGGCCGGCGCGCGGCTGCTGGCCGATGCGCCGCTCGACGCCATCCTCTGGAACGGCACCTCGGCAAGCTGGCGCGGGCTCGAACACGACATCGCGCTCTGCCAGGCGATCACC
This sequence comes from Kaistia sp. MMO-174, assembly GCF_037147815.1. Taxonomy (NCBI): domain Bacteria; kingdom Pseudomonadati; phylum Pseudomonadota; class Alphaproteobacteria; order Hyphomicrobiales; family Kaistiaceae; genus Kaistia; species Kaistia sp. MMO-174. The sequence goes on from NZ_JBBCUO010000002.1 coordinate 997,427, forward strand.
GAAGAGACCGGCGTCGTCGCCTCGACCTCGACCATCGCCTTCTTCAAGGCGTTTCGCGAGAAGGGCTGGAGCCGCATCGCGCTCGCCGTGCCCTATACCGAGGACATCACCCGCCAGATCGCCGTCGAATATGGCCGTCAGGGCTTTCCGGTGGTCGGCTCGGCCCACCTCGGCGTGCGCGAGAACATCGAGATCGGCGCCACCGGACCGAAGCCGATCCGTGCGCTCTTGCGCGAAGCGGCAAAGAGCAAGCCGGACTGCATCGCCGTCGTCTGCACCAATTTCAACGCCACCGAGCTGGTCGAGGAAATGGAGGCCGAGCTCGGCATACCGATCGTCGACTCGATCGCCGTGACTTTCTGGGAGGCGTGCCGGCTCGCCGGCATCTCGACACCAATCTCCGGCTGGGGGCGGCTTCTGGCCGAAGGCTAGGCAAGCGCCTCGGGCCGGCTGCGGCGGAAAGCGGCGAATGCCCAATCCGGCAGCATCGTCGGCAACCGCCCCCGCCAGCCGGCGTGACTTTGAACTGGTACGGCAATTGCTTCGCTGAAACTGGCCCGAGTGACCGGAAAACCGGATCGGTCCAACCCCATCCATCCGACGCCACCAGCGCCGCGACTTGCGGCGGCATGCGGATTTTCGGCCGGGGCCAGACGCAGGAAGTTGGAGCACAAGGCATGACACAGGAAGCCCGGGATCTCGACGAACTGGCGCAGCGCGCCCGTTTCGAGCTCGATTGCGTGAACTATCCGGCGCGCGAATGGGTGAGGCCGCGCGAGGCGGACGGCCGCCCGGTCCATGACGTCGTCATCGTCGGCGGCGGCCAGAACGGCCTGTCGCTCGCCTTCCGGCTTCTCCGGGACCGCGTCACCAATATCCGCGTCCTCGACCGCAGCCCCTCCGGATTCTCCGGCCCGTGGGTGACCTATGCCCGCATGCACACGCTAAGGACGCCGAAGACCGTCTCCGGTCCCGAGCTCGGCATCGCGGCGCTCTCGGTCCGCGCCTGGTACGAAACGAAATACGGCAGGGAAGCCTGGGCGGCGCTCGGCAAGATCCCCCGCGGCGACTGGAACGACTATCTCGAATGGCTGCGACGGACGGCCGGGATCGACACCACCCATGATGCCGAGGTGGTCGGCATCCAGCCGCGCGACGACGGCTATCTGGCGATTGAGACCCGCATCGCCGGCACGGTCGAGACGATCCTGGCGCGCAATGTCGTGCTGGCGACCGGCATCGAAGGATCCGGACGCTGGGCGGTGCCCGCGATGATCGAGAAGGCGCTGCCGCGCGAGCGCTACGCCCACACCTCCGAGGCGATCGACTTCGAGGCGCTGCGCGGCAAGCGGGTCGCCGTTCTCGGCGCCGGCGCCTCGGCCTTCGACAACGCGGCGACCGCGCTGGAGCATGGCGCCGCCTCGGTCGATCTCTTCGCGCGCCGCCGCGCCCTGCCCCGGATCAACCCGAACCGCTGGATCGAATTCGCCGGCTTCATGCGCCATTTCGGCGATCTCGACGATGCACGCCGATGGTCGTTCATGCGCCACTTCCTCGGCATGAACCAGCCGCCGCCGCAGGACACGTTCGAGCGCTGCGCCCGCTTCGACGAATTCGATCTCCATCTCGGCAGCCCGTTCGAGAGCGTCGATTTCGACGGCCGCTCGGTCCGGCTGAAGACGCCGCGCGGCGTGTTCGAGTGCGATTTCCTGATCGTCGGCACCGGCTTCGTCATCGACCTCGCCAACCGGCCGGAGACCGCCAGCTTCGCCGACAAGATCGCGCTCTGGTCCGATCGCTTTGAGCCCGAGCCGGGAGAGGCGGACGCGACACTGGCCGGCTACCCCTATCTGACGGGGAGCTTCCAGTTCACCGAGAAGGTGCCGGGCAGCGCCCCGTGGCTGAAGAACATCTACAGCCACACCTTCGGCGCCATGGCGAGCCTCGGCGGCGCCGCCGGCATCTCGCAGCTGAAATTCTCGACCGACCGGATAGCGCTCGGCATCACCCGCCAGCTCTTCCTCGACGACGCCGACGAGTACCTGCCGAGCCTCAAGGCCTATGACGTCGCCGAACTCGACACCTCCGCCTTCGACGCCGCGCGCGCCGTCCGCCAAACCAAAGTCGCCTGAACCCGCAATCGAGAAGAGTTCGCCATGGTCACCGTCACCGACCGCGCCCAGCGCATCCTGGAATCGGCCGAGAAGATCCAGAGCCCGTTCGAGCTGGATCCGTCGCTCTGCCTCTACAGCCCCCAGGACAATGTCGACTCGCTCGCGCATCCCCGCATCGCCGCCTGGCTGGACTTCATCCGCGACGAATACGAGCCGAAGCTTCCCGAGGCGAAGCGGCGGGTGCTGCTGTTCATGCCCTGCACCAAGACCAAGCCCTACCCGTTCTCGTCCGAGCACAAGGCGATCAACCAGCGCCTGATCGATTCCGGCTTCCGCCCGACCGAACGGCTGGACCTGCCGCAGGAGCTTCAGGCCCGGCTGGAGCCGGAGTTCTCGAACGACGTGCTCAACCTGTCGCCGCTGACCGACGACGCCGGCACGGTGATCCACCGCATGGTGATCTCGGAGCCGATGGCGCTGGTGCCCTACGAGCACATCGTCTCCTTCAAGGGCCTGCCGTCGCCGGCGACCGCCTATGACGATCCCGGCCTGTTCGAGAAGCGCGGCAACGCCGTGTCGCCGTGGCGCGCCAATTCGACCGCCATCGCCATCTCGGCGACACGCTGGAAATGGGGCGACGAGGAGCGCCGCCACTATGCGCTGATGCACAACGCCATGTCCGAGGCGCTGGCGCATGTGATCGCCCGCATCGGCCATCACTATGACGACATCGTCGCCTGGGTGGCGCCGGGCCTGACGCATCGCAGCTTCGTCATCGGCCGCGGCGAGCGCGCCGCCAACAACGTGCCGGCAGCGAAGAAGGTCGGCACCGGCCGCGTCGAGCTCGTCGGCGCCAACGACCACCTGCCGGCCGGACAGCCGATCGCCTGCCTGCCGACCCTCGACGATTGCAAGGACGCCGTCGAGCGCCTCGCCGCCCGGCTCGGCACCGACATCACCCAGGCGACCGGCATCTACGCCCGCGGCGGCGCCAACGCGACGCCGCTGGCGCTGCCGGAACTGCTCGATGTGCTCGTAGCCCGCTTGCGCCCGCTCTGAACCAAGGAATGCCCAAGACGATGACTTCCCTGAAACTGAAGATCGGCGTCAGCGACAGCGACCGCACCCGCCCCCTCGCCTTCGGCGAGGCGAAGATCGCGGGCGTAGACGCCGATATCGAACTGATGGGCGTGCAGGCGCTGTTCAACAAGCAGTTGGCCGAGCACACCTATGACGTCTGCGAATTCCCGCTCGCGACCTATCTGCGCACGCTGGAAAGGCCCGACCGGCCCTATCTCGGCATCCCGATCTTCCCGTCGCGCCACTTCCGCTTTTCCAGCGTGTTCGTGAACAAGGCCGCCGGCATCACCAAGCCGGCCGATCTCGCCGGCAAGCGCATCGGCCTGATGGTGTTCGACATGGCCGCCGCCGTCTGGCAGCGCGGCATCTTCGAGGAGCACTACGGCTTGCCGCGCACGGCGCCGATCTATGTCACCGGCGGGCTGGAAGCGCCGCGTTCCGGCGACGAGCACCCGCAATATTATCCCGACCAGTTCACCGTCGAGCACCGCACCGACAAGAGCCTGGCCGCGATGCTTTCGACCGGCGAGATCGACGCGCTCTACACGGCGCGCGCGCCGAGCACCTGGCCGTCGGAGACGGTCGGCCGGCTGTTCGAGAACCCGATGCCGGTCGAGCTCGACTACTACCAGCGCACCGGCATCTATCCGCCGATGCATATCCTGGCGATCAAGCGGCCGATCGCCGAGGCCAATCCCGGCGTCACCAAGGCGCTCTACGACGCCTTCGTCGCCGCCCATGCCGTGGCGCGGGCCAAGATGTACGAGGCCGCCGCGCTCTCGACCATCCTGCCCTGGCAGCTCGAAGCGCTGCTCGACGCCGAGGCGAAGCTGGGCAAGGACTACTGGCCGGCCGGCTTCGCCAGGAACAGGGCCATGCTCGAAGTGATCATCCGCTACCTGCGCGAGGACGCCCTGATCACCACCGACTTCAGGCCGGAAGACCTGTTCGACGGCGCCGACATTCTCGCAACCTGACGATGGAGCGGAAGCAGCCATGACGGCATCGGGATTCGCCTGGCAGGAGCTTCACACGGACGCGGTGGCGGCGTCCGACCGGCTCGACTATTGGTGCGAGGCCACCAACAGCCTGTTTCCGCCGACCCGGCTCAGCCGCGCCGATGCCTCGGGCTTCTATGGCCAGGTCTCGTGGCTCCGGATCGGCGAGCTGACCGTCGCCGACATCCGCTCGACCAAGCTCGACGTCATCCGCACCGAAAAGGAGATCGGCGCCAGTGACGACCGCTGGTTCGAGCTGACCATCCAGCTCGACGGCCAATGCGCCTTCAGCCATGACGGCCGCGACCTCGTGACCGCACCGCGCTCGATGGTACTTTATGACAGCCGCAAGCCCTATCGCATGGGCTTTGACGGCCCCTATCGGCAGATCTCGCTGAAGGTGCCGCGCGACGCGCTGCGCGAGCGCGTGCCGGCGGTCGACCGGCTGGTGGCGCACGAGCTTTCCGCCGATGGCCTCGCCGGCCGCTTCATCTTCGATTTCGTCGCCGGCCTCTGCCTGCAGCCGATCGAGGTGCCGGCGGCGCTGGCCGGGCGGCTGGAGAGCCACATCGTCGAGCTGATGGCGACGGCGCTCATCGGCGCCGACGCGCAGGCGCCGCTGACCGCGAGCGGGCTCGCGCTCGTCGATCGCATCAAGGCGCATATCCTGTCGCGCCTCGACGACCCCGACCTCGCCCCCCGCGACATCGCCGCCGCGCAGAACATCTCGCTGCGCCGGCTCTACGAGCTGTTCGAGGCCGAAGGCCAGCAGGTCGCCCGCTGGATCCAGTGCCAGCGGCTCGACCGCATCCGCCGCGAACTGGCCGACCCGCTGCAGCGCGGCTTGCCGATCAACACGATCGCCCTCAGCCGCGGCTTCAAGGAATTCTCGCATTTCAGCCGCGCCTTCCGCCGCCAGTACGGCGTCAGCCCGCGCGACTACCGCAACGGGCAGCTCAACTGACCGGCGCACGCAGAGCCATGTTTTTGCGCCAGACCGGACCAGGCGCGGCGATGGCGCCGCACCGGTCGGCGCGGTTCAATCAGGTCATGCCGCGGCGTGCGTTCGCCGTCCGAAATCCGAGGAAGACATGACCTATCAAGAGATGGATACGCAGGCCTGGCAGGTGCTCGACCGCGCCCATTATCTGCACCCGTTCACCGACCATGCCAGCCTGCGCCAGACGGGCTCGCGCGTCGCGGTGCGCGGCGAAGGCGTCTATGTCTGGGACACCGAGGGCGAGCGGATCATCGACGGCCTCTCCGGCCTCGGCTGCGTCAATGTCGGCTATGGCCGCCCCGAACTGGTCAAGGCGGCCGCCGACCAGATGTCCGAGCTTTCCTACTGCCAGTCCTTCTTCAAGACGACGCATCGCTCGGCGGTGAGGCTCGCCGAGAAGCTGACCTCGATGCTGCCGGACAGCCTCAACCACGTCTTCTTCCAGTCGTCCGGCTCGGAGGCCAACGAGACCGCCGTGCGCCTGCTGCGCCGCTACTGGAACCTCGTCGGCAAGCCGCAGAAGCGCGTCATCATCGCCCGCGAGCTCGCCTATCACGGCAGCACGCATATGGCCGCCAGCCTCTCCGGCATCACGCCGATGCACTTCGCCGGCGGCGACCTGCCGCTGCCGACCGTCACCCACATCAAGACGCCCTACCAGTACCGCAACGGCTTCGGCATGGATCCCGACGCGTTCGGCATCCTGGCGGCAAGCTGGCTGGAGGAGCGCATCCTCGAGATCGGCGCCGAGAATGTTGCCGCCTTCTATGCCGAGCCGGCTCAGAGCGCCGGCGGCGCCATCTGCCCGCCGATGAGCTACTGGCCCGAGATCCAGCGCATCTGCCGGAAATACGACGTGCTGCTCGTCGTCGACGAGGTCGTCATGGGCTTCGGCCGCACCGGCAAGTGGTTCGGCCGCGACTTCTACGGCATCGTTCCCGACATCATGCAGGTCGGCAAGGGCCTGACCTCGGGCTACCTGCCGCTCTCCGCCACCATCATCTCCGACCGCGTCGCCGACGTGCTGATCGAACAGGGCGGCGAGTGGGCGCATGGCTACACCTATTCCGGCCATCCCGCCTGCTGCGCCGTCGCTCTGGAAAACATCCGCATCCTCGAAGAGGAAGGCATCGTCGAGAACGCCGGCAAGGTGCTCGCCCCCTATTTCAAGGCGAAGCTCGAGACCTTCGCCGACCACCCGCTGATCGGCGATGTCCGCAGCGTCGGCCTGATGGGCGGGCTGGAGATCGTCAAGAACAAGGCGACGCGCGAAGCCTATGACTACGAGGCGCATATCGGCGACCATTGCAGCGCCGAGGCGCTGAAGCGCGGCCTCGCCTTCCGCGCCAATGGCGACACGATGAGCCTGATGCCGCCGCTGGTCATCACCACCGAGCAGCTCGACACGGTGTTCGACATCGCCCGCGAGGCGCTCGACGCCACCGCCAAGCATTTCGGTGTGATCTGATGCCGCTTCCGACGGGCCTCGTCTGGCACGAACTGCTGATGTGGCACGACACGTCGGCCTTGGCCGGGTTCCTGAAATCCGGCCGCGGCGTGATCGAGCCGGACGAGCCGTCGGAGAGCGCTGGCGGCAAGCGGCGCATCAAGAACCTGCTCGATGTCTCTGGCCTGACGGAAGAACTTCTTCTTGTCAAGCCGAGGCCCGCGACCGACGCCGAGCTCACCCGCGTGCATGCGCCGGCCTATCTCGAAACGCTCAGGACGATGAGCGCCGGCGATGGGGGCGACGCCGCGCTCGGCCATGTCGGCGGCGAAACTCCGTTCGGGCCGGGCGGCTTCGAGATCGCGGCGCTGGCCGCCGGGGGCATCCTCGCAGCCGTCGACGCGGTGGTCGAACGGCGCGTCGCCAACGCCTATGCGCTCGTGCGCCCGCCCGGGCACCATGCCGAGGCGGAGCACGGTTTCGGCTTCTGCATCTTCAACCACGGCGCACTCGCCGCCCGCCATGCGCAGCAGGCGCATGGGCTGAAGCGCGTCGCCATCCTCGACTGGGACGTCCACCACGGCAACGGCGCCGAGCACATCTTCTGGGAAGACCCTGATGTGCTGACGATCTCGATCCACCAGGACGGCTGCTATCCCGCCAACTCCGGCGCGATCGACGCAATCGGCGGCGGCGCCGGCAAAGGCCGCAACCTGAATATCCCGCTCCCGCCCGGCAGCGGCATCGGCGCCTATCTTGCCACGATGGAACGCGTCGTGCTGCCGGCGCTGCGGCGCTTCGCGCCCGACATGATCGTCGTCGCCTCCGGCCTCGATGCCGGCGCCTACGACCCGCAGGGCCGGATGATGCTTGCGGGCAGCACCTTCGCGGAGATGACGCGGACGATGATGACCGCCGCCGACGAACTCTGCGACGGGCGCCTGCTGATGACGCATGAGGGCGGCTATCACCGCCCGTCCGTGCCCTTCCTCGGCCTCGCGATCCTCGAAACGCTTTCCGGCCGCAAGGGCTCGGTCGAGGACCCGTTCGAGCCGCTCATCGCCGGCATGCCGCACCAGACCCTTCAACCCCACCAGGACGCCGTCATCCGCCTCGCGGAAACGCATGTCCCGCTGATCTGACACGAGGCGCCTCCCTTGGCCGATACGACGCATTTCTACATTGACGGCAGCTGGGTGGCGCCGGTGACGCCTGCGACCGCGGAGGTGATCAACCCGGCCACCGAACAGCCGGCCGGCAAGATCGGCCTCGGCAGCGCGGCCGATGTCGACAGGGCCGTCGCCGCCGCGCGGCGCGCCTTCCCCGCCTTCTCGGCCACCAGCCGTGAGGAGCGGCTCGCTTTGTTTACCCGCATCGTCGAGAGCTTCAAGGCGCGACGGGCCGACATGGCGAAGGCGGTCACCGCCGAGATGGGCGCCCCCGCCTGGCTCGCCTGGGAGATCCAGACCGCCTCCAGCATCATCTATTTCGAGGATGCCGCCGCCGTTCTGCGCGACTTCGAATTCGACACGCTGAAGGGCAACACGCTGCTCACGCACGAGGCGATCGGCGTCTGCGGCCTGATCACGCCCTGGAACTGGCCGCTGAACCAGATCGTCACCAAGCTCGCGCCGGCGCTCGCCGCCGGCTGCACCGTGGTGCTGAAGCCATCGGAGCTGTCGCCGCTATCGGCTCACATCCTCGCCGAGGTGCTGCATGACGCCGGCGTGCCGAAGGGCGTGTTCAACCTCGTCAACGGCACCGGCCCGGTCGTCGGCGAGGCGATCGCCGCCCATCCCGACATCGACATGGTCTCTTTCACCGGCTCGACCCGCGCCGGCGTCCAGGTCGCCAAGGCGGCCGCCGATACGGTCAAGCGCGTGCACCAGGAACTCGGCGGCAAGTCCGCCAACATCATCCTGGCCGACGCCGATCTCGACCTCGCCGTCACCGATGGCGTCAATCGCTGCTTCATCAATTCCGGCCAGTCCTGCATCGCGCCGACGCGCATGCTCGTGCCGCGCGCCCTGCTCCCCGAGATAGTCGAGCGCGCCCGCGCCATCGCCGAGACCGTCGTCGTCGGCGACCCGACGCTCGGCGAGACCGGCATGGGCCCGGTCGCCGGCATCGCCCAGTTCACCAAGGTGCAGGGCATGATCGAGACCGGCATCGCCGAGGGCGCGACGCTCGTCGCCGGCGGCCCCGGCCGGCCGGACGGCATCGAAAGCGGCTATTTCGTCCGCCCCACCATCTTCGCCGACGTCGATCCCGACATGACGATCGCCCGGCAGGAGATCTTCGGGCCGGTGCTCTCCATCCTCGCCTATGACGACGAGGAAGAAGCGATCCGGATCGCCAATGATTCCGTCTACGGCCTCGCCGGCTATGTCTATTCCCGTGACGAGGAGCACGCCCGCCGCACCGCCGCGCGCATCCGCGCCGGCCGCATCTTCATCAACAACCCGCCCTTCGACTTCAACGCGCCGTTCGGCGGCTACAAGCAGTCCGGCAATGGCCGCGAGCTCGGCGACCACGGCATGCGCGAGTTCCTCGAAGTGAAGGCCGTCCTCGGCTATGCGCGATGAAGGGACAGACCATGGCCGCTGACACGTCACCAAAGCGCGTCTGGCTGCGCGACCCGATCGCCGTCTTCGCCGACGGCTCAGAGCGCGGGCTGGTGATCGCCGGCGGCAGGATCGTCGAGCTGGTCGGCAGGGATGGGCCGACCGCGCCCTGCGACGAGATCGTCGATGCCAGCCGTCACGTCGTGCTGCCCGGCCTCGTCAACACGCATCACCATTTCTTCCAGACGCTGACCCGCGCCCATCCCGACGCGATCAACAAGGAACTGTTTCCCTGGCTGAAGGCGCTCTATCCGCGCTGGGGGGCGCATCTGAACCGCGACCGCTTCCGCCTCGGCGTCCGCCTCGCGCTCACCGAATTGCTGATGTCCGGCTGCACCACCGCCTCGGACCATCTGTTCGTCTTCGGCGCCGACATGCCGGATGCCGTCGACATCGAGGCCGAGGAAGCCGAGCGGCTCGGCATGCGCATCGCGCTGACGCGCGGCGCCATCAATTTCGGCTCGAAGAGCGGCGGCATCGCCGACGAACGGCTGATGCAGGGCTACGACACCGTCATCGCCGACTGCGAGCGTGTGCTGTCGAAATATCATGACGCCTCGGAGGGCTCGTTCCGCTGCGTAGCGGTCGCGCCCTGCGCGCCGTTCAACGTCACCAGGCAGCTGATGATCGACAGCGCGGCCCTGGCCGAGAAATATGATTGCCGGCTGCATACCCATCTCGGCGAGACGCGGGACGAGGACGAGTTCTGCCTTGCCCATTTCGGTTGCCGCCCGCTCGACTATCTCGAGGAAGTCGGCTGGCTGAACGAGCGCGTCTGGCTGGCGCATGGCATCCATTTCAACGACGACGAGATTCGCCGCCTCGGCAAGCACCGGATCGGCGTCTGTCACTGTCCGACGTCCAACATGGTGCTCGCCTCGGGCATCTGCCGGACCAAGGAACTGGAGGCGGCCGGCGCGATCGTCGGCCTCGGCGTCGACGGCTCGGCCTCCAACGACAATTCGAACCTGATGGAGAGCATCCGCCACGCGCTGATGCTAGGCCGGCTGCGCTATGGCGCCGAGGCGGTCACCCACCAGGACGCGATCCGCTGGGCGACGGAGGGCTCCGCCGCCTGCCTCGGCCGCAAGGACATCGGCCGCATCGAGGCCGGAAGGCAGGCGGACCTCGCCCTCTTCACCCTCGACGAACTGCGCTTCTCCGGCGCCGGCGACCCGATCGCCGCCCTCGTGCTCTGCGGCGCCCACCGCGCCAACCGCGTCATGGTCGGCGGAAAATGGCGTGTCCTCGACGGCGCGCCTGTCGGCGTGGATCTTGCACGGCTTCGTCACGAGCATGGCGCGGCCGCCCGCGCCTTCCTCGAAGCGGTCTGAACCAGAAACATCGAAAGGTCCGGCCCAGCCATCATGAACGCCCTTCCCGCCCGCGACTATCCAGCCCTGGAACCGGTCGACAGCCGCGAAACGCGGCCGCAGCCGCCGGTCGACCTCATCATCGACCAGGCCGGCAAGACCTTTGAGACCGCGCGCGGACCGATGGTGGCGCTGGCGCCGATCTCGCTCAAGGTGGCGAAGGGCTCGTTCGTGGCGCTGATCGGCCCGTCCGGCTGCGGCAAGTCCACCCTGCTGCGCATGGCGGCGGGTCTGGAGCAGCCGGACAATGGCGCCGTGCTGATCCGTGGCAAGCATCCGGAACAATTCCGCAGGGAGGGCGAACTCGGCATCGCCTTCCAGGACGCCGCCCTGCTGCCCTGGCGCAGCGTGTTCCAGAACATCGCCTTTCCGCTGCAGATCCTCGGCCGCTCGGTCAAGGCGCACACCGACAAGATCCACGAGCTGATCGAGCTGGTCGGCCTCAAGGGCCATGAGGATTCGCTGCCCGGCCAGCTTTCGGGCGGCATGCGCCAGCGCGTCGCGATCGCCCGCTCGCTGGTCAGCGACCCGTCCGTCCTGCTGCTCGACGAACCCTTCGGCGCGCTCGACCAGATCCTGCGCCGCACGATGAATGTCGAGCTGCAGAGGATCTGGGCGGCGCGCCAGACGACGACGATCCTCGTCACCCACGGCATCGACGAGGCGGTGTTCCTCGCCGACGAGGTGGTGGTGATGCAGGCGAAGCCCGGCCGCATCGCCGAGATCATCAAGATCCCGTTTGCCCGCCCGCGCACACCGGAGCTGTTCAGTCATCCGCATTTCCACGCGCTGTGCGACCGGCTGATGGCGAGCCTGCACGGCGAGGGCCACGCCGAATGACCGATCTCGCGACCCGGTCGAACGCCCGCATCCTGTTCGGGACGTTGCTCTTCCTGGCGGTCTGGGAGTTTCTCGGCCAGACGACCGCCTGGGGCGTCGCCATGATGCCGGCGCCGTCGCGCATCATCCTGCAGTTCTTCGCCGATCGCGAGCTCTACTGGCTCCACGGACTGGCGACGATCCAGACCTCGATCATCGGCTTCACCATCGGCACCACCGTCGCCATTCTCGCCGCCTGCCTGTTCTGCCTGCTGCCAGGGCTGGAGCTTGCCTTTCGCGGCGTCAACATCGCCCTCTTCGCCATGCCGGCGATCGTCGTCGGCCCGCTGCTGGTGCTGTTCTTCACCGGCAACTGGCCGCAGACCATCCTCGCCGCGCTGATGGTCTATTTCCCGGCCATGTCAGCGACGCTGCTCGGACTGCGCGAGACCGACCCGAGGCTCGCCGACGTCGTCACCACCTATGGCGGCAGCCGCTGGACGATGTTTCGCCATGTCCGCCTGCGCGGCTCGTTGCCGTCGCTGTTCGCGGGGCTCCGCGTCGCCGCGCCGATCGCCGTGCTGGGCGCGGTGCTCGGCGAGTTCGGCTCCGGCACGCGCTGGGGCCTCGGCTCCTTCCTGCTCTCGTCGCTGCCGCAGGGCAATCCCGCCAAGCTCTGGGGCATCGGCCTGTTCTCCAGCGCCATCGCGCTCACCGGCTACGGCATCTTCCTGCTGCCGGCCCGGCGCCTCGCCAGTACGACCTCCGCCGTCACCCTCGCCGCCCTGCGGCCATCCTTCGCCGCCACCAGCATGCGCACGCGGCTGATCCGCCTGGCGCTGATCGCCGCCGCCTTCGTGCTTCCCTTCGCGCTCTGGTCGTTCGGCCTCTGGCTCAGCAAGCTGAACCCGATCATCGCGCCGGGCCCCGTGCAGACGGTGCTGTTCCTCTTCCAGGGCCACGGCGCCGCCGCGGCGCGCGCGGCGATCGGCCATGCCTTGGCGCAGACGCTGCCGATCGCGGCACTCGGCCTGGTCGCCGGCCTCGCCGTCGCCTTCGTGCTGGCGGCGCTCTCCGTGCTCGCCCCGGCTCTGGCGCGGGCCATGCTGCCCTTCGCCATGGTGGCGCAGAACATGCCGCTGGTGGCGCTGGTACCGTTCGTCGTGCTGGTGTTCGGCCGCGGCACCATGGCGTCCGTCTTCATGGCGGTGATCGTGGTGTTCTTCCCGGCCTATGTGATGCTCAACCAGGGTTTCGCCATGGTACCGCGCGCCGCCGGCGACCTCGTCAGCGTCTATGGCGGCAGCCGGCTGAAGCGGCTCGTCTTCGTCACCGTGCCGTTCTCGACCGGGCATCTCTTCGCCGCCGCGCGGCTGGTCGCGCCGCAGGCGCTGCTCGGCGTGCTGCTCGCCGAATGGCTGCTCTCCGGCGTCGGCCTCGGCAACCTGCTCAACATCTCGCGCGGCCGGCTCGACTACGACATGATCTGGGCCGGCGCGCTCGTCAGCATCCTGATCTCCGTCGCCGCCTATGAAGCGGTCGGCCTGCTCGAACGGACGGTGCGCCGATGAACACGCCCGCCGGCATAAGCTGGCACCATGCCTCGCTGACGGTCTCGGACATCGACCCGGCGATCGCCTTCTTCGGCGCGGTGTTCGGCTTCGCGCCGATCTTCATCGAGCGCGGCATGACAGACGACATCGCCGCCATGACGGGCAAACCCGGCCTCGCCTGCGACTTCGCGCAGCTCCGCGCCGATGCCTATCCGTTGATCCTTGAACTGATCGCCTTCCGTTCCGAACAGGAGGAACGGCCCGAGCCGGACGCCCTGCCCTGGCGGCCCGGCGCCGGCCATGTCGCCTTCCATGTCGATGATTTCGAGGGCACGGTCGCGGCGGCGGTGGCCGCAGGAGCGCGCATTCTCGGCCGGGCGATCGATTTCCCCGGCGGACGCGCAATCTACTGCGAGGCGCCCGGCGGCGCCTTCTTCGAAATCGAGTTCCTTCTTCTTGCCACGGAGGCCTGAGAGCAACCCGCCGCATCGACGCGGCGCGCCTGATTGAATCTTGTGCAAATCCGGCAATGCAATTGCTTCAAATTTGGGATCGCACAAAACAAAATCATGTTGATCTGGCAAATCGCGTCGATAAAATCATCTTATACGGTTTGATTGACCGAAAATTCGGATCGAGCCGACAGCATAATATTTCCAGTTGCAGGACGAATACTGCTACGGATCGTTGTCGCCAGTCGCTCCATGAACATCCCGATCCTCTTCCCATCCATCCATTCCCGCCCGGAACAGGCGCATGCGCCCTGTCCCGCCGCCCCGCTTTGCCGAACTGAAGGACGCAGAAGATGAAATTCGTGCAGTCGCGCCGTGATTTCGCCAAGACCCTGTTCGCCGGCGCCGCCCTCGTCGGCCTCGGGCCGCTCGGACGCGCCCAGGCTGCCGAAACCACGCCGCTGAACTTCCAGTCGATCTGGATCAACGATCCCGAATTCATGGGTTACTTCATCGCGATCGACGAAGGCTACTACAAGGCCGAGGGCCTGGATGTGAATTACATCCCGGGCGGCCCGGACGTGATCCCGCCGGCCTCGCTCCTGACCGGCAAGGCCGATGTCGCGCTCACCTCACTGATGGAAACCGCCTCGGCCGTCGCCGAGAAGGGCGCGCCGTTCAAGATCATCGGCTGCCAGTTCCAGAAAAGCCCGGACAGCGTCATCAGCCTGGAAGCAAGCGGCATCAAGTCGATCAAGGACCTCGTCGGCAAGACCGTGGCCTGCCCGCCGCTCAGCCTTGGCACCTTCAACGTGCTGCTCGGCCTCAACGGCGTCGATCCGAGCACGGTGAAGATCGTTCCCTACGCCTTCGACCCGACGCCGCTCGCGACCGGACAGGTAGACGCCGTCGTCGATTTCATGACCTCGCTGCCCTACATCGTCGAGCAGACATCCGGCAAGAAGGCCAACTACATCCTCTTCTACGATTCCGGCCTGCCCTTCGGCCAGGACTTCGTCACCGTCACCGATGACACGTTGAAGAACCGCCGCAAGGATCTGGTCGGCTTCCTGCGCGCCAGCCGCAAGGGCTGGGACGAAGACTTCAAGAACGGCGCCACCTACCTGAAGAAGTACGAGGACACCTGGTTCAAGGGCAACGGCTATACGCCGGGCGCCTCCGAGTTCCACAGCAAGGCGCAGAACCCGCTGATGCAGCATCCGAACGGCGTGTTCGCGCTCGACGACGCCGCGATCGAACACAACATCGCCACGCTGGAAAAGGTCGGCATCAAGGTCACCAAGGACATGTTCGACAACAGCCTGCTGGCCGAGATCTGAGCATCGACCGGCGGAAATCCCGAATGGCTGGACTTTTCACGCCCCTGAAGCTCAGGGGCGTCACCTTCAAGAACCGGGTCGTCCTCTCGCCCATGTGCCAGTACGCGGCGGAGGACGGCCGGGTCGGCGACTGGCATCTGGACCACCATGCCCGCTTCGCGCTGGGCGGCGTCGGCGGCGCCATGGTCGAATCGACCGGCATTCTGCCGGAGGGTCGCATCACGCCGGATTGCCTCGGCATCTGGGACGATGCGCAGATCGACGGTCTGTCGAAGATCGCCGCCATCTATCATCGCCAGAACGCCGTCGTCGGCATCCAGCTCGGCCACGCCGGGCGCAAGGCCAGCTCGACGCCGCCCTGGTCCGGCGGCTGGGCGCTGCCGGCCGAGGATCCGCGCGGCTGGACCACCGTCGCGCCCTCGGCGATCGCCTATCACGAGGACTGGCCGGTCCCGCACGCGCTCGAAATCGACGAGATCGCCGGCATCGTCGCCGCCTTCGCCGCCGCGGCGCGCCGGGCGGTGGCGGCCGGCTTCGACTTCGTCGAGATCCACGGCGCGCATGGCTACCTGATCCATAGCTTCGTCTCGCCGATTTCCAACCAGCGGACCGACGCCTATGGCGGCTCGCCGGAAAACCGCATGCGCCTCGCGGTCGAGGTGGCCGAAGCGGTCCGCGTCGCGATCCCGGCCGACATGCCGCTGTTCTACCGCGCCTCCTGCATCGACCGCGTTCCCGGCGAGGGCCTGACGCTCGACGACGCCGTAGAACTCGCGAAGGCGCTGAAGCCGGCCGGCGTCGACGTGATCGACTGCTCCGCCGGCGGCATCCTGGTTCGCACCAATCCCGGCCACATCAAGGAAGGCCCCGGCTTCCAGATCGGCTTCGCAGAGCGGATCCGCGCCGTGGCCGACATCGCGACCATGGCGGTCGGCGCCATCACCGATCCGGAACAGGCGGAGGGGATCGTCGCCTCCGGCAAGGCGGACCTCGTGGCGCTCGGGCGCGAGTTGATGGCGGATTCCGCCTTCGTCTGGCGCGCCGCCCATGCGCTCGGCCTCGACAGACCCGATTTCGTGCTGCCGGAGCGCTATGCCTTCTACCTGCAGTTCCGGAGAAAGGCATGAGCGGCCCGCCTGCCCGCGTCCCGCTCGGCCGCACCGGCCTCGAGGTCTCGCGCATCGGGTTCGGCTCGGCGCCACTCGGCGATTTCTTCGAGAGACTCGACGAGCGGACCGCCATCGGCACGGTCGAGGCGGCGATCGCCGCCGGCATCACGCTGATCGATACCTCGCCGCACTACGGCAACGGCCTGGCCGAGCATCGCATCGGCACGGCCCTGCGCTCCGTGCCGCGCGACAGCGTCGTGCTCTCGACCAAGATCGGCCGGGTGATGGACGCCGCCCGCCATGGCAGCGAGCCCCTCGCCAGGCCGGCGCGCGGCTTTGTCGGCAGCCTGCCGCACCGCGCCCGCTTCGACTATTCCTATGACGGCGCGATGCGCTCGTTCGAGCAGTCGCTGCTGCGGCTCGGCACGGACCGCATCGACATCCTGCTGATCCACGATATCGACGGCTGGACGCATGGCGAAGATGGCGTCGAGGCGCGCTATTGCGAGGCCATGAAGGGCGCCTATCGCGCGCTGAGCGATCTCCGGCGCCAGGGCATGGTCAAGGCGATCGGCGTCGGGCTCGACGACCACGAATGGTGCGAGCGCTTCCTGCGCGACGGCGATTTCGACACCATCCTGCTCGCCGGCCGCTATTCGCTGCTGGAGCAGCCGGCTCTGGCGACGCTAATGCCGCTGGCGCTCAAGAAGGGCGTCGGCGTCATGCTGGGCGGCATCTTCAACTCCGGCATCCTCGCCACCGGCGCCATCGAGGGCGCGCGCTACAACTACGAGGCCGCGCCGCCGGAGATCCTGAAGCGCGTCGCGCGGATCGATCTCGTCTGCCGGTCGCACGGAGTGCCGCTGGCGCGCGCCGCCGTCCAGTTCTGCCTCGGGCATCCGGCGGTCTCGTCGCTGCTGCTCGGCGCGGTCAATCCCGCCGAGATCGCCCGCAACCTCGCGGCGCTGGACGAACCGGCGCCGAGAGCGCTCTGGGCCGACCTGAAGTCGGAAGGCCTGCTCGATCCGGCCGCGCCGACGCCGTAATGCCCTACCCGGCCGGATGCAGGCCGGGCGCTTCGCTGCCGGTGCTCGCGACATATTCGGTATAGCCGCCGCCATACTGGCGGACGCCGTCCGGCGTCAGTTCCAGCACGCGATTGGAAAGCGCCGCCAGGAAATGGCGGTCGTGCGAGACGAAGATCATCGTGCCCTCGAAATCCTGAAGCGCCTGGATCAGCATCTCCTTGGTCGCCATGTCGAGATGGTTGGTCGGTTCGTCGAGAACCAGGAAGTTCGGCGGGTCGAACAGCATCTTGGCCATGACGAGACGCGCCTTCTCGCCGCCCGACAGCACCCGGCAGCGCTTGTCGATGTCGTCGCCGGAGAAGCCGAAGCAGCCGGCGAGCGCCCGGAGCGAACCCTGTCCCGCCTGTGGGAACGAGCCCTCGAGCGACTCGAACACCGTCTCGTCGCCGTCGAGCAGTTCCATCGAGTGCTGGGCGAAATAGCCCATCTTCACGCTGCCACCGAGCGTCACGCTGCCCTGGTCCGGGTCGGCCGTGCCCGCCACCATCTTCAGCAGCGTGGATTTTCCGGCGCCGTTGACACCGAGGATGCACCAGCGCTCCCTGCGCTGAACCTGGAAATTCAGCGCCTCGTAGATCGACTGGCTGCCGAAGCCCTTGTGGACATTCTTCAGGCTGACGACGTCGTCGCCGGAGCGCGGCGCCTGGCGGAACTCGAACTGCACCGACTGACGGCGGCGCGGCGGCTCGACCCGGTCGATCTTCTCGAGCTTCTTCACCCGGCTCTGCACCTGCGAGGCATGCGAGGCGCGCGCCTTGAAGCGCTCGATGAACTTGATCTCCTTGGCGAGCATCGCCTGCTGGCGCTCGAACTGCGCCTGGCGCTGCTTCTCGCCGAGCGCGCGCTGCTGCTCGTAGAAATCATAGTTGCCGGAATAGGTGGTGAGCGAGCCGCCGTCGATCTCGACGACCTTGCCGACGATGCGGTTCATGAACTCGCGGTCGTGCGACGTCATCAGCAGCACGCCGTCATAGCCCTTCAGGAAATCCTCCAGCCAGATCAGGCTTTCGAGATCGAGATGGTTGCTCGGCTCGTCGAGCAGCATGCCGTCGGGGCGCATCAGCAGGATGCGGGCGAGCGCCACGCGCATCTTCCAGCCGCCCGACAGCGAGCCGACGTCGCCGTCCATCCGCTCCTCGCTGAAGCTCAAGCCGGCAAGCACTTCCCGCGCGCGCCCTTCGAGCGCGTAGCCGTCCAGTTCCTCGAAGCGGCCCTGGACGTCGCCGTAGCGGGCAACGATATCGTCCATCTCGTCCATCCGGTCGGGATCGGCCATGGCCGCCTCGAGCTCGGCCATCTCCGCCGCCAGCTCGCTGACCGGGCCGGCGCCGTCCATCACGGCCGACACGGCGCTACGGCCCGACATCTCGCCGACGTCCTGGCTGAAATAGCCGATGGTCACGCCCGGATCGATCGACACCTGGCCGTCGTCCGGCAGCTCCTCGCCGGTGATCATCCGGAAGAGCGTCGTCTTGCCGGCGCCGTTCGGCCCGACCAGTCCCACCTTCTCTCCCTTCTGCAGCCCCATCGAGGCGTCGATGAACAGGATCTGGTGGCCGTTCTGCTTGCTGATGTTGTCGAGACGAATCATGGGTCCGCAGCGTCTGGAAGGATCGTTGGCGGCCTTATAGCCAGTCGGCGCGGACGACCCAACCATTGCAGTGCAGCAAGGCCGGAAACGACAGGGGCCGGCGCCGCTTTCGCAGCGCCGGCCCTTCCCGATCGGGCAGCCGGAGGTCAGGCGGTCCGGCGCACCCGCCGGGTCGTCAGGCTGACGGCCCGCACCGCCACGACGACGCAGAGCGCCGGCGCCAGCGCGAAGACGCCGCCGAGCCAGCGCGCCGCGTTCGACGCGCCCTCCACGCCGCCGGGCTCGGCGATGCCGGCGAAGTTCGCGACCATGCCGGCGCCGGCGGTGCCGAGCGCGATGGAGAAGAGCTGCACCGTCGTCACGCCGCCGGCAGCCAGGCCCTGCTCGCTTTCGCCGACGCTGCCATAGACGCGCGTCACCAGGTTCGGCCAGGCCAGCCCGATGCCGAAGCCGACCAGCACGAGGCCGAGGCAGATCGGCAGCAGATAGGCGATCTCGCCGGCGCTGTGGACGGGCATGAACAGCGCGAACAGGGCGAGGCCGGTCACCACCAGCGCCGGACCGCCGACCACCAACCAGTCGCCATGGCTCTCCTGCCAGCGCGAGCTCAGGAGCGACGCCGTCGTCCAGCCGAGCGCCATCAGCGCCGCCAGATAGCCCGCCCAGATCGGCGACTGCCCATGCAGCTGCCGCAGCAGGTAGGGCACGAAGACCTCCGGCTGCATGCCGATCATCAGCAACGCGATGGTGAGGTAGAGGGCGCCGAGCGGCGTGGCGATGCTGAAGGCGCCGCGCGGCAGCAGGCGAGCGCCGCCCATGCCCTCGGCCGCGGCGATCAGCACCGTCATCCCGATGCCGGCGACGAGGCCGGCGAGGTTCCAGAACAGCGACGAAGAGAGGCTGCCCGCCGAGACGGCCAGCACCGCGCCAGTGAGGAAGACGAGCTGCAGCAGCGGCACGGGCGTGCCGGCATCCCGGTCGCGGCTCGCCCTGGGCAGGGTCGCATAGGCGACGAGAGCGAAGACGGCGGTGACGGGGATCAGCGACCAGAAGGCGGCGCGCCACGCGCCATATTGAGCGAACACGCCGCCCACGGCCGGGCCGATCAGCGTGGCGATGCCGAACATCGCCGAGATCAGGCCGATGGCGCGGCCCCAGAGCCGCTCCGGCAGCACCAGCCGCGTCAGGCCATAGGCGAGCGCATAGAGGAAACCGCCGCCCAGCCCCTGCACGCCGCGCCCGACCAGCATCACCGGCATGCTGGGTGCCAGCGAGCAGAGCAGCGTGCCGCCGCCGAACAGCAGCGAGGCCACGACATAGGCGCCGCGCGGGCCCGCGCCCTTCAGCAGCTTGGCGGTCAGCGCCGCGCCGAGGATGGAGGCCACGACGAACAGCGTCGTCGCCCACGCATAGAAATCGAGGCCACCGATATCGACGACCACCGACGGCATCACCGTGGTGGCGATGTAGATGTTGACGGCGTGCAGCGTCACGCCGCCGGCGAGAGCCAGCGCGTAGACGGCATTCTTGCCGGAGAGCAGCTCGCCCCAGCCGGCGGGCGCGCTTGGCTGGGCGATCACCATCAGTTCGCCAGCCTTCGGCGCTGGCACATCCAGATCAAAATTCATGTCGGCACTCCATTGGCGACGATTCGTCGCCGACCGACACGGCTTATAGAACCTCAACCAAAGTTGAGGTCAAGAGAGCAGCTCTTCATCCGGAAGAAGGCGGCGCGGGCCGGCGCCGCGCTTGCCGAGCTCGTCGTCCGGATTGCGCAGCGGGCAATCCTCCAGCGACAGGCATCCACAGCCGATGCAGCTGGTGAGCTGGTCGCGCAGCTGGATCAGCCCGGTGATCCGCTCCTCCAGCATGTCCTTCCACGTCTCGGTGAAATGCCGCCAGTCGCGCGCATTCGGCGTGTGGTCGTGCGGCAGGTCGCGCAGCGCCTCGTTGACGGTAGCAAGCGGAATGCCGGCGCGCTGGGCGATGCGGATGATGGCGATCCGGCGCAGCACCGAGCGGTGATATCGCCGCTGGTTTCCCTGCGTCCGCTCGCCGGCGATCAGCCCCTTGGACTCGTAGAAATGCACCGTCGATACCGCGATGCCGCTGCGCCGGGCCACTTCGCCGACCGCCAGCATCACCCTGGTTTCGCCATCGCGCATCGCAAACCTCATCGTTGGATGAGGTTTATAGCGCAAGCCTCTGCCGAAGCGAAGGAAGCGCTCAGCCCGGCGGCATCCTGTCGAAGCGCCGCAGTCCCGGATCCATCCGGTCCCAGGACTGGGCACGGATGCCATAGGTGACGAAGCCCGGATTGAACCGGCCGGGGTCGTCCAGGCTCGCGGCATGAACGGCGATCAGCTCCGGCATGGCGGCGAAGGTCAGGTAGACGGGCGCGCCGCAGACGGGACAGAAGGCATGGATCTTCTCGTTGCCGCTTTCACCGGCGACGCGCCAGCTCGTCGCTTCGCCGGTGATGCGCATCGCGGAGCGCTGCGCGAAAGTCAGGTAGGAGGAATGGCCGGTGCCGCTTCGCCGCTGACAGTCGCGGCACTGGCAGTGGAGCTGGACGATCGGCTCGCTCGTTGTCTCATAGCGGATCGCGCCGCAGGCGCACCCGCCCCGATAAGGATCCTTCATGCGACGCGCTCCTCGCCTCAAGGGTTCAGGCGGCCCGGCCGGCGTCCTCGCTCGGCTTGGCGTAGACATTGAGCCCCTCGCCCCTTTCGAGCAAGGACTTCAGGCTCGACAGCACGATCGGCCAGCCCCGGGTAATGCCCGCTTCCATGCGGCTGCCCGCCTGCAGGTCGTCATGCATCACGGTCAGCCGCACCATGCCGTCATACGGCACGACTTCGAAGGTGACGCGACTGTGCTGGGCGGGATCCTCGGACGCCGAGGGATCGAACCAGCTGATCACCAGCCGCCGCGGCGGCTCGCTCTCGATCACCTTGCCGGCGATATCGACCTCGCGCGCCGCGCTATTGCGGACATGCTCCCACCGGGAACCCGGCCGCCAGTCGGAGACGTTCTCATGTGCCCAGTAGCGGCGGGCGACATCCGGCCGCGTGATGGCCTCGAAGACCTTCTCGGGTGTCGAGGCGATGTAAGTCACATAGACAAAGCTCTTCGTGTCACCGGTCATCTTACTCTCCTTCCAGTTCCTTCTTGAGGTCATGAAGCAGGCTCAGGCGATGATGCTCGAACTTCCGGACCCACCGCTCGTAGACTTCCTGGAGCGGAACGGGGTTGATGAAATGCAGCTTCTCGCGGCCGCGCCGGATCGTTGCGACCAGATTGGCCGCCTCCAGGATCTCCAGGTGCTGCGTGGCGGACTGCCGGGCCATATCGAGATTCTCGCAGAGCTGGCCGAGCGTCTGCCCGTTCCTCTCGCAGAGAAGGTCCAGCAGCTTCCTGCGGGTCGGATCCCCCAGCGCTCTGAAGACCTTGTCTGCGTCCATCGTTCTCACCCGATTGCCGGATCATAATATGCAGGCATTTACCTGCATGTCAACGCAAGCCTGATCCATCGACGAGGATGGCGTCCTGCCGCCTCGCTCAACCCGCGCCGATCTTGCCGAGCCAGACGCCGATGGCGAAGACGATGGCACCGCCGATCACCACCTGGACGATGGTGTTGAGTAGCCTGCCGCCCATGAAGTGGTAGCGGATGAAAGCAATCGCGATCAGCTCGAAGGCGACGACCGCATAGGCGGCGTTGAGCGCGACCTGCAGGTTGGGGATCACGAAAGGGATGGTGTGCAGCATGCCGCCGATCCCGGTCGAGACGCCGGTGATCGTGCCGCGCCGCACCGGCCCCCCGCGCCCCGTCACGCTGCCATCGTCGGAAAGGGCTTCCGAGAGTCCCATGCTGATGGCCGCGCCCAGCGAGGCGGCCAGCCCGACGAAAAACGCGCTGAGCGGCCTTCCCGTCAGCCCCGCCGTCGCGAAGATCGGCGCCAGCGTCGAGACGGACCCGTCCATCAGACCGAGCAGGGCCGGCTGGATTTCCTGCAGCACGACGTCTCGCCGCGCCTTGGCCGGATCGTTCAGGGTCGATTGGATCGGCTCGTCCATGTGGAGATCTCCCGTCGTGGCGGGCGCCCCCGGCGATCGGAAGGGATCGTCTCGCATCGGCGCGCCGGCGACAGGAAAGCTACGCTGCACTGCGACATGGCGAAAGCGGGTCGATGGCAGCCCTGTTCGCCGCCTCAGTCGCCGTTATGGATCTCGCGCACGAGATCGAGCCAGGCCTGCGCGGCGGCAGACAGGAAGGCGCCGCGGCGCCAGGTCATCGCCATGTGCCATTCCGTGCCCGGCTCGTCGAGAAGGAGGTGGCGGACGGCGGACTGGCGCCTCTGCGCCGCGATCATGCGCGGCAGAAAGGCCGCGCCGAGCCCCGCGCCAACCAGCTCGATCATGAAATCGATCTGGCTGCTCTGCGCCACGATATTGGGCTCGAATCCGGCGCGCTGGCAGGCATCGAGCACGACCCGGTGCAAGGCGAAGCCGCTTTCGAAGAGGATGAACGGCGTCTCCCGGAGATCGGCAAGCGTTACGGAACGCCGGCCGACCAGGGGATGGCTCGCCGGCACCAGCGCCACCAGCGGCTCGCGCCGGACCACCTGCCAGTCGAACTCCTCTGAGGTCGGGATCAGCGCGCCCGCGAAGTCGATCTCTCCGGCTCGCAGGCTTTCCGCCAGCTGCGCGCTGCCATGCTCGACCAGGCGCACGTCGATGCCGGGATAGCGCTGGCGATAGAGGGCGAAGAGGGGCGCGAACAGCGTGCTGCTGCCGACCGGCGGCAGGCCGAGCCGCAGCGCGCCCCGCTTCAGGCCGCGGATTTCGTCCAGCTCCGCCAGCAGGTCGTCGCGATCGGCGAGCAGGCGGACGCCGCGCCGGTAGACGACCTCGCCGGCAACGGTGAGGACGCTCCGATGGCCGATGCGGTCGAGCAGCGGCACGCCGATCTCTTCCTCGAGCTGCTTCACCGCCTTGCTGACCGTGGACTGGGTCGCGAACACGGTCTTGGCGGCCTGGGAGAAGCCTCCCTGGCGCACAACCTCGACGAAGGCGCGGAGCGTACGGAATTCCATCGCCATTCCGTATCTGAATATACGCTAGTCGATCAATTCATTTTCATCATGCTGCAGCGCCACATATCTTGGAGAACGAAGGAGCTTCCCCCATGAGTCCGCATCAGAAGGCCGCCCGGTTCGTCCGCCACAGCGCATGGCTGCAGGCCGGGCTCGTGATCGCCTTCTGGCTGGCGGGCGAAGCCCTGGTCCGGCTGCTGGCCCTCCCCGTTCCCGGCGCCATCCTGGGTCTGGCCTTGCTGCTCGTCCTGCTTGCGACGGGAAGTCTCAGCCCGCGCAGCATGCGGCGCGGCGCCGATTGGCTGCTAGCCGACATGCTCCTCTTCTTCGTCCCGGCTGTGCTGGCCGTGCTCGACCATCGCGAATTTCTCGGCCTCGTCGGGCTCAAGGTCCTGTTCGTCATCCTGATCAGCACGGCGGCCGTGATGCTGGCGACCGCCTTCGCCGTTGATCGCTGCTATCGGTGGAGGCTCGGCCATGCCCGCGCTGAACCAGATCCTCGCTGAACCCCTCTTCCACGCGCTCTTGTGGTCGGCCGTCACGATCGGCTTCTACGCGCTCGCCAAGCGGATCTACAGACGCTGGCCGCGCTGGTGGCTGATGCCGCTGGCCGTCGCGCCTGTCCTCATCGCCATCGCCGTGCTCTCGCTTCACGCGAGCTACAGCGACTATATCCGCGGCACGAGGTGGCTCGTCGTGCTGCTCGGCCCGGTGACGGTTGCCTTCGCCGTGCCGATCTACGAGCAGCGCGCGATGATCCGCCGGCAGTGGCCCGTCCTGCTCGTCGGCATGCTCGCCGGCAGCCTGACCGCCATGGTTTCGAGCTGGGCGCTGGCGACGCTGGTCGGCCTCGACGGAGCGCTGCGTCTCAGCCTGCTGCCGCGCTCGATCAGCACGCCCTTCGCCATGGAAGTCTCCAGCGACATCGGCGGCATCCCCGATTTGACGGCCGTCTTCGTCGTCGTCACCGGCCTTGCCGGCGCCGTCATCGGCGACATGATCCTGGCGCGGATCCCGTTTGCCTCGGCCTTGGCGCGCGGCTCACTCTTCGGGGTGGGAGCCCATGGCGCGGGAACCGCCCGCGCCCACCAGATCGGCGAGACCGAGGGCGCGGTCGCCGGACTCGTCATGGTGCTGGTTGGTCTCCTCAACCTGCTGGCGGCGCCCCTCGTCGCCTACCTGCTGAGATAGGGCCGCCCCCGCGACCCATTCCTCCCGTCCGCAAGTCGAATGCGGCAACATGAAAGGACCAAGGATATGTCAGTTAAAGGAAAGGTCATCCTCGTGACCGGTGCGAGCCAGGGCATCGGCCGTGGCATCGCCTTGCGGCTGGCGAAGGACGGGGCCAACCTCGCTTTGGTCGATCTCAAGGCCGAGAAGCTCGAGGCCGTCCGCAAGGAGGTCGAAGCGCTCGGCGTCAAGGCGACGACCGCGATCGCGGATGTCAGCAAGCGCGACGAGGTGTTCGCTGCCGTCGACCACGCCGAAAAGACGCTCGGCGGCTTCGACGTGATCGTCAACAATGCCGGCATCGCCCAGGTCAAGCCGCTCTCGGAGGTGGAACCAGCCGATCTCGAGCGCATCTTCCGCATCAATGTCGACGGCGTGCTCTGGGGCATCCAGGCGGCCGCCAGGACGTTTCAGGCGCGCAAGCAGAAGGGCAAGATCATCAACGCCTCTTCGATCGCCGGCCATGACGGCTTCGCCATGCTGGGCGTCTACTCCGCCACCAAATTCGCGGTGCGCGCTCTGACCCAGGCGGCGGCCAAGGAATATGCGAGCCAGGGCATTACCGTGAACGCCTACTGCCCGGGCATCGTCGGCACCGACATGTGGGTGGAGATCGACGAGCGCTTCTCCGAGATCACCGGCACGCCGAAAGGCGAGACCTACAAGAAATATGTCGAGGGCATCGCGCTCGGCCGCGCCCAGACGCCGGCCGACGTCGCCGCCCTGGTCGCCTTCCTCGCCAGCGACGATTCCGACTACATCACCGGCCAGGCGATCCTGACGGACGGCGGCATCGTCTATCGCTGACGCCCATCGCGGCGGCGCCGTCGGCCGGTTGCTTTCGACGGCGCCACCGTGTTCGCTGCGGGAGGGACGAAGGAAAGAAGGGATAGCGACATGCCGACGAAGACGATCGCAGACTTCCTCGCCGAGACCCTCGCCGAGATCGGCGTCGAGCGCATCTGGGGCGTGACCGGCGACAGCCTGAACGGCCTCAACGACAGCCTCCGCCGTCTCGGCGGCATCCGCTGGATGCATACGCGCCATGAGGAGACCGCCGCCTTCGCCGCCGGCGGCGAGGCCGCCGTCACCGGGAAGCTCGCCGTCTGCGCCGGCAGCTGCGGCCCCGGCAATCTCCATCTCATCAACGGGCTCTACGACTGCCATCGCAACCACGTGCCCGTGCTCGCCATCGCGGCGCACATCCCCTCCTCGGAGATTGGCCTCGGCTATTTCCAGGAGACGCATCCGCAGGAGCTCTTCCGCGAGTGCAGCCACTATGTCGAGCTCGTCTCCAGCGCCGAGCAGTTTCCCCGCGTGCTCGAGACCGCGATCCGCACGGCGATCGGCAAACGCGGCGTCTCCGTCCTCGTGATTCCAGGCGATGTCGCGCTGAAGCCGATGCCGGCCGGCGCGCGGATCGACCTCAGCGCGGTGAAGCCGCCCGTCATCCGCCCGGCCGAGGAGGATATCGACCGGCTGGTCGCGCTGCTCGATTCCTCCGCCGCCGTGACGCTTCTCTGCGGCAGCGGCTGCGCCGGCGCCCATGACGAGGTCGTGGCGCTCGCCGATGCGCTCGGCGCGCCGGTCGTCCATGCGCTGCGCGGCAAGGAACATGTCGAGTGGGACAATCCGTTCGATGTCGGCATGACCGGCCTGATCGGCTTCTCGTCCGGCTACCACGCGATGCTCAACTGCGACACGCTGGTCATGCTCGGCACCGACTTTCCCTACCGCAACTTCTATCCCGACAAGGCGAAGGTCGTGCAGGTCGACACGCGCGCCGAGGCGATCGGCCGCCGCGCGCCGGTCGATCTCGGCCTCATCGGCGATGTCCGCGCCACGATTTCCGCGATCCTGCCGCGCCTTGCAAGGCGCACCGACCGCACCTTCCTCGAACGCGCCAGGACCCATTATGCCGAGGCCCGCGCCGGGCTCGACGACCTGGCGCGGCCGAAGGCCGGCGACCCGCGCATTCACGCGCAGCATCTGAACCGCCTGCTCAGCGAGTTCGCCGATGACGACGCGATCTTCACGGCCGATGTCGGCACGCCGACGGTATGGGCAGCGCGCTATCTGGCGATGAACGGCAAACGCCGCCTCGTCGGCTCGTTCAACCACGGCTCGATGGCCAACGCGATGCCGCAGGCGCTCGGCGCGCAGGCCGCGTTCCCGGGCCGGCAGGTGATCTCGCTTTCCGGGGATGGCGGCTTCTCGATGCTGATGGGAGACGTGCTGTCGCTGAAGCAGCTCAAGCTGCCGGTGAAGCTGGTCGTGCTCAACAACGGGTCGCTCGGCTTCGTCGCCATGGAGATGAAGGCGGCGGGCTATCTCGACACCGGCACCGATCTCGACAATCCGAACTTCGCCGCCATGGCCGAGGCGATCGGCATTCGCGGCATCCGCGTCGAGGACCCGGCGGCGCTCGAAGACAGCGTCAAGGCGGCGCTCGCCCATGACGGGCCGGTGCTGCTCGACGTCGTCGCCGCCAAGCAGGAACTGGCGATGCCGCCCAAGATCCAGCTCGAACAGGCCAAGGGCTTCAGCCTGTTCCTGCTGAAGGCGATCATCAACGGCAGGGGCGACGAGGTGATCGAGCTGGCCCGGACCAATCTGCGCCGCTAGCCGGCCAGACTTCCGCGAGGCCCCCCTAGTCCGCCGGCTTCCTGCCGGACGACGTGCCGTCCGGCTTCATGCCGTAGCGGCGATAGAGTTCCTGCTCGTCGCGCGCCAGCTGGGCGTCCATGCGCGCGTCGGCGCTGCGCGCCATGGCGTTTCGCGCCGCGTGCGCCACCGGCGCCTTGACGAAGCTGGAAATGCCGGTCGGGTCGGCGGACGCCGCGAGGCTGGTCGCGCCCTGGGCGGCGCCGAACGCCGTGGCTTCGGCGTTCAGCTGCTTCTCCAGGGCTCTCGTCTCGTTCGAGAAGTTCGGGCCCTGGAAATTGGACGGCGCGCTCTGGCACGCGGCCGTCGCGAGACAGGCCAGCAACGCCAGCGCGACACCGGGCGACTGGCCGTTTCGATATCGGTTCATCGATGCCTCGACGGGGGAGGATGCGGTCATGTCGAGCCTCGACTAGTAGCAGGCGACGCTGAACGGCTGGTCCCGCGTCGCCGCGGCGGCCACCGGCGCCATCGTGCGGGCCGCCATCGCGCCGCCCGGCCCGGCAAAGCTGACCGCGGCCATCGCGCCCGTCGCCGCCATGTGCTTCGCCTGCGCCGCCTTGCCATGCGCCTGGATCTGATCGATGCAGGATTGGGCGGAGGCGTAGCCGCGAGCGCGTTCCTTGTCCTCGGCCGTGGCGCCGGGACGACTGGCCGCGACCTCGGCGGCCGCCTGCCGGCTGGCCAGGTCGGCCCGCACCGCCCCCATCCGCGCATCGCTGGTGCAGCCGGCCGTAAACAGGCACAGGCCGGCGATCAGAAGCTCTTTCATGTTCATGACTGGGCGCCCTTCTTCCGGATCGCGGAGCCATAGATCGCGACCAGCAGGCCTCCCACCACGGTGACGTGCTCCATCGCCACGTGGAACTCGATGGTCCGGAAAGGCTCCTCCATGGACCAGAAGCCGTGGGCGATCGGGATGGTCAGCAGGGTGAAGACGGCGAGCGCCCCGGCGCCGAGCCAGGTCCAGCGGTCGAGGATGACCAGCAGCGAGCCGCCGAGCACGACGACGACCGTCGCCCAGTAGAACAGGATGGCCGGCTCCAGCCCGAAATGCCGCATTTCGGCGACGCCCGCATCCATGTCGAGCAGCTTTGCCACGCCGCTCGACCAGAACATGAAAGTCAGCAGGACCCGGGCGACATAGCCGACCCAGCTCATGCGAAGGATCTGGTCCAGCTTCGTCCAAAAGCGCGGCGGCGCCGCGGCGAGGCTCTCGGAGCCGGAACGGCTCGATAGATCGATGCTCATGGTCATTCCATTTCATTGGCTGATAGGGCGGACGATGCCGGCGCGAGGCCGACATCGTTCCGGCGTCCTGGGCGACGGGCCCGGAGGCCGGCGCGCAGGACGGACACGGGTCGCGGCCGCCGGGAGGGCGGGATCAAGGGTTCCAAACGGCAATTCCATGCTCCGCGTTGTCCGGCGCAGACAAAGCTCCGCCGGCGACGGGAGCCGGGGCTCCCGAAGGATGAAGAGATCCATGCTTGTGTTTGCTGCCCGCTCCCGCCGTCAGGCCGGGCGCGCAGGCTATAGGGACCGGTGCCCCTGCCCGACGCGAGATCGCGAAGCAGGAAGAGCCAGCCTCATCGAGCGTTAGCGAAGGTCTGCGCGGAACCAAAGACCCAATTAGCTACAATTCTTCGCCTATTCTTTCCGGGCCGCCCCGTCGGCCTCCGCCGCGCCATTCCGTCGGCAACAGGTGTGACGACGCTCACAGCCAGCCGCCGCAAGACGTGCGAAACGGCATCCCCCCAATCGCAATACCGCCGTTCCCAGAGCCGGAAATCCAACGCATGACCAAGCTCGCCACCGGGATCACGCCTAGCGGGATCCCCAATGACGTCCTGCGGATCGAAGAGCATGCGGAAGTGGCGCTCGACTTCGAGCAACGCGCCCTGCTGGCGTTGGACGTATCCTGGCTCGAATACCGGGCCGAATTCCGCCGGCAGATGATCAAGCAGGGCTTCCTGAAGCATCCCTGGCGCAGCATCTTCGAGGCCGACATGATCTTCACCCTGATCGGCCACAAATGGCTGCAGGGCGAGATCCTGACCGTGAAGCAGGTCGCGACCTATTTCGAGGCCTTCACCAGCGACGTGACCATCACCCGTCACATCGACGACATGGTGGTCTCCGGCACGCTGGTGCGCACGCCCGACCCGAAGGATCGCCGGCGCCTCCTCCTGATGCCGACGCAGCGCCTGTTCGAGATCGGCCGCATCTTCCTCGAGGCGCGCAAGGCAATCGCCCGCCGACACGGCTATGTCTATGACCCGGCGCGCGCCGCCTCCGGACAATAGGCGTCAGGCCGTCACGCTCTCCGGACGGCCCGCTCCAGCCTTTATGGCGCCGGCAGCGGCGGCACCGTGACACCGCCCTTGAAGCCGGTTTCCGTCCAGTCATAGACGATCGAACCCGTGCGGAACGTCCCGAGCCGGGCCGCCGACAGGTCGAGGATCTCGACGATCACGATGGTCCACATGAGCGAAAGCAGCGCGATCAGCAGGCGCGACGGCCGCTCCTTGAGCCCGAGCTGATAGCCGAGGCACCCCATGCTGAGCATGGTCATGGCCATCAGCAGCCAGAAAATCTGCGGCGGCAGGCGCGTCTCGAAAGCAAAGCGCGAGCTGGTCGCGGCGTCGAACGCCTCGTTGAGCGACGCCATCAGCGACGCGCTGATCGGGTTCGGCTGCTCGCGAACAAGACCGGCAAGCTGGCCCCAGATCTGCGATTGCAGCGCGTTGGTGCGGGTGTTGAGCGCCTCGACGCTGCCGCCGCGACCGCCCTCGGCGAGCACGAACTCCTTGCGCAGCGCGGTATAGTCTTCGAGCAGCCTGGCGATCTCCTCGCCGCGCGGCGCGCCGATCGCCTTGGCGCGCAGCCAGGCGGTGCCGATCGCGTTCGCCTCGACGATCGTCCCCTGCCGGCGCTCGCTGAAGCGGGTCGTCGAGAAGGAAAGCGTCAGCGCCAGCACGAAGGCGAGCAGGCCCAGCATGCTGCCGACGACGACGCCCACTGTCTCGCCGGGCGCCGACTGTCGCCGCCGCAGGCCGATGCGATAGCCGACCTCATGCACCAGCAATTGCAAGAAGAGCAGAACGAGGCCGAACAGGACGATGCTGAACTCGGCAATCTCAATGAGAAGCGCCATGACGGCGGAGCTCCTGAAAGCTGCAACGGTGTAATCGGGGGAACAGGCAGATCACCGCGGAGCAGGCGCCCGAGCCTGGGCCGCTCTCCGGGTTCTCCGCCCGATGGCTGAGACATATCCGGAGGTTGACCGTCCGGGCGGCGATCGTCAATCGCCGGATCAGACGGTTCAGCGACAAAATCCCCGAATTATGCAGGAGATCTCGCAGCCAGGGATCAGCTCGCAGAGCAGAGACAGATCCCCTGAAATCAACGCCGGAATCATGCGTTGCCAAAAGGCTCGCCAGCATGGCGGGCGGTCCGACAAGCAGGCTCGCAGTGGCGACCGGATTATTTCAGCGTTTCGCGGAAACGCCGAAACGATCCATCTCCTTGTTCTATCGCGCTTTATTCACTCGAACTGGCATCCACTTCGCTCGAAAGCGCTCTAGTGGGACGACACGCCGAGCGGGAAAGACAGGGTCACGAACCCGGACGTGCCCTCGAGACGGTTCTCGACGGCAAACTCGCGGTAGACCTTGGCGCGCAGCGTGACGGGCGTGTTGCCTGCCTTGAAGTTCCAGGCGACCGTGCCGCCAAGCGCCGCGACCTGGCCCTCGAAATCCCCGAGGCTGGCGCCGGGGCCGCTGTCGCCGGTGATCTGCTTGTAATAGTAGCCGACGAGGCCGGCAGAGAACGCCGGCGAGAAGTTCTTCACCGCAGCCCACTCGGCATGGAATTCCGTGCCCGTCGTGTAGTCGGTGTCCGGGTTCTCGCCGTTGAAGGTCACGCCCACCACGCCCGAAAGATCGATACCGATCGTCGGATCGAGCCAGGTCAGCGCGCCGGAGAGGTCCGTTCCCCAGCGATGGAACGCGATATTGGCGATCTGGCCTTCCTGGTAGTCGCCGATGGGAACATTGACCAGGGTCGTGAAGTTCCAATGGAAATTGTCGTGGTTCCAGCCGATCTGCGCGCCGAGAACCGGATCGCCGACGGTGAACACGCTGTCGCTCACGGAACGGCTCGGTCCGCCGACGAGCGAGGCAGAGGCGCTGACGTCCTGCCCGCCGATCGGCAGCGTGCCCTGGAACGCCAGCGTGCCGCCCAGCACCGACAGGTCGGTGGACCAGAGGACGGTGGCCAGATTGATGTAGGCGTCGGCATCGATATTGGCGACGACCTTGCCGCCGATCGGAATCTCGCGGCTGGCGCCGGCGGAGCCGGAATAGAAATAGAAATCGTCCTGGATATACACGCCCTCGGGCGGCGTGATGCCGGCGAGCGGTCCCTTCGAACCCAGCAGGTAGAAGCCGACGCCCCCCTCGGCAGCGAAAGCCGCAGGCGCGGCCGCCACGGCCACGAAAATGGCCGTCAGGAGTGCCGAAAAGCGCCGCAGCTTCTGATCCATGGAGGTGCCTCTCGCAAATCAGGTCTGATTGTCGATGGGCTTGCGATCGCCGATCGATCCGCCACCTACCCGCCGCGATGACGAGACACTAACCGGCAGCGGCCCTCCTCGAATCAAAGTTCGGCCGCCTAGGGCAAGATTGTCATCAAATCAGGGCGCCGTCGATAGTGGCCCCGCAGCCGTCGTCAGTGCCAAAACCCATGGCTTTCGGACAGGGTTCCGATCGGGCCCTGCGCCCAGAGATCGCCGGCAGGGAGTGCTGCGTTCTTCACCCGGCGCGGGCCGCCGCTGCAAATAGGCGTCAAATTGCAGTCGATCCCGTTTGCTCCGACCCGCCGCCGCCCCCTAGGCGTGACCTTCTACAGCCACAGGGAAGAGACCATGCCGAAACGCCCGATCATCCTTTCCTCCACCCTCGCCATGCTCATCCCGGCATCTCCAACGCTCGCCGACGACGCGACCTGCTCCTGCCGCCATCTCGAAAGCATCCAGCAGGAGCTGAAGAATGCCGAGGCGCTGCTGGAGCTGCAGAAGAAGATCGCCCGGGAGCTCGAGGCGATCGAAGCGCCGCTGATCGAAGCGAAGAAGGACCCGACCCACCCCGATTCGGACGTCAACATCTACGATCGCTCGCTCCGCGAGCGGACACGGATCGTCAGCCGGTTCCAGTTTCCCTATCCGAAGGTCAAGGGCTACACCGGTCCGGAGGAAATCAAGATGCGCTACGGAACCTGCGAGCAGCCGACGCAGGATCTGGACGCCCTGCGGTCAGGCTCGCAGTGCCGGGAACTCGCCGACATCAACCTCGCGCATGAGGCGGCGCACCGGGCCGAATGCACTGCGATGGGCGCAGCCGAATACTGGAAGCGGCTGCCGAGCAAGATGGCGACGGAGGAAGTCGCCCGCTACCAGGAGCAGGCCGCCGCCCTGCGGCGCCTCCTGAAAAAGGTGCTCGACGACGGCGAGATGACCGTCGAGGCGCGCATGGAGCCGCGACTCCAGAGCCCGCAGTTCGATGTGACCTATTCCTACGCCACCGGCCCGATCCAGCTTAAGGGCAAGAGCAGCGGCGCCGACGAATGGTCGCTGGAGGGCAAGGGCGTCCAGGTCGGCCGGATCGCCCGGATGCGCCTCGCGGGGATGACATGCAGCTCGACCGGCCAGCTCAACACCGGCGTCGACCTGACGATGCGGACCGACGGCCTCACCATGGCGCTGACCGGCAAGTCGACGAGCGCGCCGGGCGACGTGAAGGTGCAGTGCCGGGGCGGCCACGGCATGTCGATGCGCCCGCAAAACGAGGTCGGCAACGGCGCCTATTTCTCCGGCCTGGAGGTGCGGACGGAAACCGATTTTTCCCGCGACGTCAGAGACATGGAGTTCGCCAAGCGGCTCGCTGGCGGCGGCCTCTCGGCCTCTGGCAAGGAGACGATCCGGGTAAAGCTGATCTGCCCGGGCGACTAGCGACAGCCCTGCCCGGACATCCGGTTCCGGACAGGACCTGAGCTCGAAGAGGAAGATGACCCTGCACTCCCAAAGGAGCGCAGCGTCACCACCATGGAGAAAGCGGTCAGCGCTTCGTCACGTCGAGGCAGGTCACGACGGCCGGCTTGTCCGCAGCCTGCTTGGCGCCGGCCTGGACATAGCAATAGGAGAGCGTATTGCCCTCGAGGTCCCCGAAGAAATAGCCATCCGTATCGGCCATCATCACGCTGTCGCCCCCCTTGGAGACGGTTCCGATGAAAGGTTCGGTGGTGACCGCGCCGCCCGACGCGGCGTCGCCGGCGATGATGCTCTGGCCCCAGAAGCGGCGATCGCTCTGGCCGACGATGCGGAGCGTGATGTCGCGTTCCGCTAGCAGCGGTTTTTCCCAGGTGCCCTTGCTGTCGGGCCAGTGCGGTCCGCCCATGCCGGCAATGATCGTATTGGTCTTTCCAACCCAATCCCCCTTCATGTCAGGGGTCTCAGCGATCGCCGCAGAAATCGTCATCACATTGCAAAGAAAAAACCAGCCCAGGGACTTCATGGTTCCTCGCGCATTGTTCGGTTTTCGAGTCGAATTGCGCCGTATCCTGCCATTACGTCCGGGGAAATGACAACGGCATGTTGTATTGCCGCAAACGTCGCGACCCGCCATTGCCGGGCCGCGCCGCATCCAGACCTTCGCGGCAGGACTATTCCGCGAGGATTGCGCCGAGCTGGCAGGTTAGGACAAGAAACCGGCGGCCCGGGCGGATCCCGAACGACACGCGCTCGATAGCAAAACGGCGGCAAACTTGCCGCCGTCCGTATCTCCTCATTCCCACTCGATCGTGCCGGGCGGCTTGCTCGTCACGTCGTAGACGACGCGATTGATGCCCTTGACCTCGTTGATGATGCGGGTCGCGGCGCGGCCGAGGAAGTTCATGTCGTAGGGGTAGAAATCCGCCGTCATGCCGTCGACCGAGGTGACGGCGCGCAGCGCCAGTACCGAGTCATAGGTACGGCCGTCGCCCATCACGCCGACCGTCTGCACCGGCAGCAGCACGGCGAAGGCCTGCCAGATCGTGTCGTAGAGGCCGGCCTTGCGGATCTCGTCGAGATAGATCGCGTCGGCCTTGCGCAGGATGTCGAGCTTTTCGCGCGTCACGCCGCCCGGAAGGCGGATCGCGAGGCCCGGGCCCGGGAACGGATGACGGCCGACGAAACTGTCCGGCAGGCCGAGCTCGCGGCCGAGCGCCCGCACCTCGTCCTTGAACAGCTCGCGCAGCGGCTCGACCAGCTTCATGTTCATGCGGGCCGGCAGGCCGCCGACATTATGGTGCGACTTGATCGTCACCGACGGGCCGCCCGAGAACGAGACGCTCTCGATCACGTCGGGATAGAGCGTGCCCTGGGCCAGGAATTCCGGCGCCCCCTTGCCGTCGGCGGCGATCTTCTTCGCCTCGGCCTCGAACACGTCGATGAACAGGCCGCCGATGATCTTGCGCTTGGTCTCGGGATCCGAGACGCCCTCGAGCTTACCGATGAAGAGATCGGAAGCATCGACGCTGACCAGCGGAATATTGAAATGCTCGCGGAACAGCGAGACGACCTGGTCGCCCTCGTTCAGGCGCATCAGGCCGTGGTCGACGAAGACGCAGGTCAACTGGTCGCCGATCGCCTCATGGATCAGCACGGCCGCGACGGCGGAATCGACGCCGCCCGACAGCGCGCAGAGCACCCTGCCCTTGCCGACCTGTTTGCGGATCTTCTCGATCATCTGCTCGCGATAGGCCGACATCGTCCAGTCGGACTTCAGGCCGACGATCTTGTGCACGAAGTTCGAAAGCAGCTTGGCGCCGTCCGGCGTGTGAACGACTTCCGGATGGAACTGCACGCCATAGAAGCGGCGCGCTTCGTCGGCGATCGCCGCGAAGGGCGCGCCCTCGGAGACGGCGATGACCTCGAAGCCCTCCGGAATCGCCATCACCTTGTCGCCATGGCTCATCCAGACCTGGTGACGGCTACCCTTGTCCCAGACGCCTTCAAAGAGCGGCGACGCCGTTTTCACCTCGACGAAGGCGCGACCAAATTCACGGTGGTCGCTGGTCTCGACGCGGCCGCCGAGTTGCGCCGTCATGGTCTGCTCGCCATAGCAGATGCCGAGGACCGGGATGCCGGCGGCGAACACCGCCTCGGGCGCGCGCGGCGAGCCGATGTCGCCGGTGCTGGCCGGGCTGCCGGAAAGGATCACGCCCTTCGGCTGCATCCTGGTGAAGGCGGCCTCCGCATTCTGGAACGGATGGATCTCGCAATAGACGCCCGCTTCGCGAAGACGGCGCGCGATCAGCTGCGTTACCTGCGACCCGAAATCGATAATGAGAATGCTGTCGGTCATGGAAGCGGCCCGGCGTCTGAGGGGAATGGCCCCTCGGTTAAGCGATCGGGCCGAAAACTGCAATCGCGGAGCTGCCATCCGCCGATGCATAGGTAAAGAAAACGGCCCGCTCCGGGTGGAGCGGGCCGAAAATCGCGATCAGGGCGCGGCCGTCTCGGGCGTATCAGTCGCCGGAGCCGGCGTTGCCGGAGCGGCGGGCGCCGGGGTTTCGGCTGCGGGCGCGGGCGTGGCGGCCGGTGCCGGCATTGCTGCCGGGGCGGTTTCGGCCGGAGCCGCGGGAGCGGGCGTCTCGGCGGCCGGTGCAGGCGCAGGCGCCGCCTCAGGCGCTGCCGGGGCCGGCGTTGCGGCCGGAGCCGGGGCTGCCGGGGTCTCGACGACGGGCTCGGGAGCCGGGGCCCAGAAGGCAAACTCGGCGCAGCCTTCCGGCGCCTTGGCGTCGGCGAAGCGTTCCTTCAGCTTCTTGCAGGCGAATTCGCGCGCGGCGGTCGGCAGCACCTTGTTGATCTGCACGCCGAACTGGTCGTTCGGGTTCGCCGCGGCGAACACGTAATAGGCCCAGTATCCCGCGAGCAGGACAAGGATGATGGCGATAAGCCTGAGCAGGCGCATAAGTCTACCTCCGTAATCGGGGAAACCCCGGGGCCGTCCTTCTATCGGCGCAACCACGCCGTGTCGAGACGAACGCCCGGGAACACCGGGAGGGCTCACAGATGAATGCGGTCAGGTGGTCCGCGTCAGCACGGAAACGAAGAACCCGTCTGTGCCGCTGGCAAGCGGGGTCATCAGAAGACCATTCGAGAGCAGGCGCACGGCCGGGCCGAGAATGTTCATCGATTCCTGCTCATAGGCTTCGACCACCTTCTGCGGCGGCACCATCTGGAAACCGGGATGCGACTTCAGGAAGGCGGCGATCTGGTCGGTGTTCTCTTCCTCCAGCACCGAGCAGGTGATGTAGGCGAGACGACCGCCGGTCTTGACGTAGCGGGCTGCCGTTTCGAGCACCAGCGCCTGGTCCTTGTTGCGCTCGGCGAGGCTGCCGGGGCGAATGCGCCACTTGGCGTCGGGATTGCGGCGCCAGGTTCCGGTCCCCGTGCAGGGCGCATCGACCAGCACCAGATCCATGCGATGCTCGAGATCGTCGAGCACGTCGCTGTTCGGACGCGGCGTGCGGACCTGGACGTTGCGGACGCCGGCGCGCGCCAGCCGGTCATGGATCGGCGCCAGGCGGCGGCGATCGCTGTCATGCGCGAAGATCTGGCCATGGTTCTGCATGGCGGCCGCGAGCGCGAGCGTCTTGCCGCCGCCGCCGGCGCAGAGATCAAGCACCTGCATGCCCGGGCGCGCGCCAGCAAACTCGGCCGCGAGCTGGCTGCCGAGATCCTGGATCTCGATATGCCCCTTCAGGAACGGCTCGGTCGAGGCGATGTGCGGCTCGGCCGATCCCGGCTCCAGCGGCAGGCGCAGGCAGAGCGTCGAGAGCGCCGGACGTTCGGGGGCACGGCCGATCGCGGCGGTCAGCTCGGAGGCGGCATGGTCCGCCTCGGCCTTCAGCGTGTTGACGCGAAGGTCGAGCGGCGCCGGGGTCGCCAGCGCCTGCATCTCGGCCACGACATTGTCGCCGAACACGCGGGCAAAGTTCGGCGCGATCCACTCCGGATAATCACCGCGGACAAAATCCGGCGCGCCCGCGAGCGGGTCGGCGGAAAGCACGGCGCGCTCGTCGTCGGTCAAAGGCGCCGGGGCGAAGCGCTCGCCGGAGAAGAGCTTCTCGATCGCCGCGATGTCGAGACC
Source organism: Kaistia sp. MMO-174 (assembly GCF_037147815.1). Taxonomy (NCBI): domain Bacteria; kingdom Pseudomonadati; phylum Pseudomonadota; class Alphaproteobacteria; order Hyphomicrobiales; family Kaistiaceae; genus Kaistia; species Kaistia sp. MMO-174. The sequence goes on from NZ_JBBCUO010000002.1 coordinate 1,035,201, forward strand.
GCGATGCTGGCGGAACAGGCCAAGCAGGATCGAGCGGCCATCGTCGCCGCCGCCGACAGCCGCCGACGAGTTCTTGTGCCGGAGCGCGTCGAAGACGAGATCGCCGATGGCGCGGCGATCCTTCGAGCCAGCGAAGCGGTGCGCGAGGCCCCAGTCCTTCAGGGCGTCGGGCGCCGGGCGGCGACGGGTTGCGATATCATCGAGGACCTCGATGGCGGCGGAGATGCGTGCGGCTGGGATCATGGTTCCGCGCTTCTAGAGGATACGGACGGCAAGGTCGAGCCAGAGCAGGCAGACCAGGACGAAGCCGATGAAAAAGCCGGCATGACGCAGCGCCAGCAGCCCGCGGAGCGAGGCGATGGTGTGAACGAGGCGGCTCGCGACGAACAGCCAGGCGACGACGAGTTCCAGGATCGAGACGCCGTCGACGCCGAACAGGAAGCCGAGCACGACGAAGAAGAGCAGCGGCAGTTCGAACTGGTTGGCGAGGTGGCGGCGGGCCGTGGCCGAGGCATCGGGCTCCGCCACGCCGGGCGGAAAGTCCGTCGACGCGACGGCGCCGCTCGTGACGGCGTTGCGGCGCGTGATGCCGAGCCAGAGATAGCAGAGCGCGATCAGCGCGAACTGCGCGATCGCCGGCCAGAGAATGACGGTCTTCAGCATGGTGCCCCCGATCGATGCGCCGAGGCTCGCCGCATTTCCAGCGCCCGGCAAGGCGCAAACACGAAAAAGGGCGGAAGGTTCCCGCCCCCACCCGGCTCGACGCCGGACCGTCTTGGCTATTGGCGCATCACATCGCCTGCCCACCCACCGCCGTCATCCCTTCGAAGGCCGGGATCCATGCAGCCGCCGAGCTGGGAGATTCAGGAATCGCCAACCCGGCTGGATGGATCCCGGGCCAAGCCCGGGATGACGGCGAGTGTGGGAAGACGGGAAGCGGACCGATCAGCCCACGCCGGGGTAGTTCGGGCTCTCGCGGGTGATGGTCACGTCATGCGTGTGGCTCTCGCGCAGGCCGGCCGTCGAGATGCGGACGAAGCGCGCCTTGTCGCGGAAGACCTCGAGGTTCTCGGCGCCGACATAGCCCATGGCGGCGCGCAGGCCACCGGCGAGCTGGTGCAGCACGCCGCCGACCGGGCCCTTGTAGGGAACCTGGCCCTCGACGCCTTCCGGAACGAGCTTCAGCGTGTCGCGCACCTCGGCCTGGAAATAGCGGTCGGCCGAGCCGCGCGCCATCGCGCCGACCGAGCCCATGCCGCGATACGACTTGAACGAGCGGCCCTGGTACAGATAGACGTCGCCCGGGCTCTCCTCCGTGCCGGCGAGCAGCGAGCCGATCATCACGCAGCGCGCGCCGGCGGCGAGCGCCTTGGCGACATCGCCCGAATACTTGATGCCGCCATCGGCGATCACCGGCACGTCGGCCTTCTCGGCGATCGCGACGGCTTCCATGATGGCGGTCAGCTGCGGCACGCCGACGCCGGCGACGACGCGGGTGGTGCAGATCGAGCCGGGGCCGATGCCGACCTTGACCGCGTCCGCGCCGGCGTCGATCAGCGCCTGCGCGCCTTCGGCCGTCGCCACGTTGCCGGCCATGACCTGAACCCGGTTGGACAACTTCTTCACCAGCGTCACCGCGTCGAGAACGCGCTGCGAATGGCCATGCGCGGTGTCGACGACGATCAGGTCGACGCCGGAATCGATCAGCCGCTCGGTGCGCTCGATGCCGTTGTCGCCGACCGTGGTGGCGGCAGCGACGCGGAGCCGGCCCTGCTCGTCCTTGGCGGCGTTCGGGTTGAGCTGGGTCTTCTCCATGTCCTTGACGGTGATCAGGCCGATGCAGCGATAGGCGTCGTCGACGACGAGCAGCTTCTCGATGCGGTGGCGATGCAGCAGCCGGCGCGCCTCGTCCTGGCTGACGCTCTCCTTCACCGTCACGAGACCCTCGCGGGTCATCAGCTCATAGACCTTCTGATTCGGGTTGGAGGCGAAGCGCACGTCGCGGTTGGTCAGGATGCCGACGAGGCGGCCGGGCGTGCTCTCGCCCTCGACCACCGGGATGCCGGAGATGCGGTGCTGCTTCATCAGCGCCAGCGCCTCGGCGAGCGTCGCGTCCGGGCCGATCGTCACCGGGTTCACCACCATGCCCGATTCGAACTTCTTCACCTGGCGGACTTCTTCCGCCTGCTGCTCGGCCGAGAGGTTGCGGTGGATGACGCCGAGGCCGCCGGCCTGGGCCATGGCGATGGCGAGTCGCGCCTCGGTGACCGTGTCCATGGCGGAGGAAATGATCGGAATGTTGAGCTCGATCTCGCGCGTCAGCCGCGTCCGGATGTCGACCTCGCCGGGCATGACCAGCGAGTGGCCGGGCTGCAGCAGCACGTCGTCGAAGGTGAGGGCTTCGCGTCCGGTCGACAATTCTAGGATCTGGGCCATGGCCAACGCTCCGAATGCAAAAGACCGGCCGAGGGACCATAGGTCACCGGCGGGTCGAGGTTTCATCGAATAGAGTTGGCGGTGGTCTCTATCACGGTTGGGCCGCCCGTGAATAGTCTCGCACTGCACAAATTATCCCATATGTGGTGGCTGCGACGCGGGAAGCGGCCCGCCGCGGCTGTGACGTGCGTAACAGACGCCGCAGAAGTTGTGCCGTCCAATGCGGCCCGATATGCAGCAACCTCCCCGTCACCGCGAAAGGCAGCCATGGCAGACCGCGCGCCCCCATCCGCGTACAAGCGGCTCCGCCACGCAGCCAGACGCTGGCTTCGACGCTCCCCCGTCATCGGTCCGCATCTCGTCCGTTCCTGGCACAGGCGGCGCTTCGAACAGCGGATGGAGCGCCCGCTTCGCCTCGACCCACCCGTCGACCTCAACGAACACCTCGTCCATCGCATTCTCTATGACCGCGATCCGCGCCTGAAGATCGTCTGCGACAAGATCGCCGTGCGAGAGCTCATCCGGGAGCGCGTCGGCGAGGCGTTCGTCGTCCCACTACTCGGCGTCTGGAGCGATCCGCGCGAGATCGAATGGGAGGCGCTGCCGGAACGATTCGTGCTGAAGCCGAACCACGGCTCCGGTTCCGTAGCCCTGGTGCATGGCGAGCCGGACCGCGACCCGGAGGCCCTGGCCCGGCAGGCGGCGGACTGGCTGCGCGACGACTATTTCGACGTCTCGCTCGAGTGGGGCTATCGCGATCTTCCGCGGCGGATCCTCGCCGAGCCGATGCTGGACGGAGAAGGCGGCGCGGCGGTGACGGAGGCGGTCGCGATGACCTTTGGCGGCAAGGTCGCGGCGATTCGCGTCTTCACCGGCGGCAAGGGCACCCCGGAGCGGAGCGATACCTGGTTCGACAGGAACGGCGCTCGCCTGCCCTTCCATTCGCTGAAATACCAACCCGGCGACTATGCCATAGATCCCGATACGACCGCGCGCATCATCGCCGCCGCGGAAGCGGTTTCCGAGGGCTTCAGCCATCTGCGGGTCGATTTCTACCTGACCCGGGACGGCCTGCGAATCGGCGAGCTTACCCCCTATTGCGGCGCCGGCCTGATCCCCTGGAACCGGCGCGGCTGCGACAACGTCTTCGGGCGCATGTGGGACGACCCCGACTGGATCGACCGGATCGACGATCTCGGCGCCGTCATCGCCGCCTCGGACTGAGGGGGCGCGGGCGGCGGGAACGGGCCGCCCGGCTCAGCCTAGCCTTGCGGAAACGCGCAGCCTGATCCAGAGGACAGAAAGAGCCTTCCGAACCGGCGGCAGATTCGCGCCGCCCCACAGCGCAGTCCTGATGTTCCCGATGCATCTCCCCGCCCAGCTCGCAATGTCGGCCCGCAGGATCGAGCGGACCTACAAGCGGCTTCGTTCCGACGCCTGGCGGACGGCGCTCCGATCGGACTGGATCGGCCAGCGCATCAACCGGCCCTGGCTGGCGCGGCGCTATCTGGAGATCATGAAGCAGCCGCTCCGGCTCGCCCCGCCAATCGGCTTCAACGACCGCGTCGTGCACCGGATGCTCTATGACCGGGACCCGATGCTGAAGCACATCTGCGACAAGGTAGCGGTGCGCGAGGTGATCCGCGAACGCGTCGGCGCCGAATTCATCGTTCCGCTGCTCGGCATCTGGTCCGACGCCGCCGTCATCGCCTGGCCGTCGCTGCCGGACGGTTTCGTGCTGAAGCCGAGCCATGGCTCCGGCATCGCGGTGCTCGTCCGGCGGACGGCCGAGCTCGACCGGGATGCGCTGGCCCGGCAGGCGCAGACCTGGCTGCAGAGGGACTATTTCGACCAGAGCTTCGAGTGGGGCTATCTGGGCGTTCCGCGCCGGATCCTCGCCGAGCCGTTGCTGCGCGGCCCCGACGGCGAGCTGCCGGCCGAGCCGCAGGTGATGACCTTTGGGGGCAAGGCCGCCATGATCCGCGTCCTCACCGGCCCGAAATCCACCCCGCAGCGTCGCGACAACTGGTTCGACGCCGAGGGCGCGCCCCTCTCCTTCCATTCGCTGAAGATCCCGCGTGGCGACTACCGGCTCGCTCCGTCCGTCGCCCGCCGCCTCGTCGAGGTCGCCGAGCGTGCCGCGAAGGGGTTCCAGCAGTTGCGCGTCGATTTCTATCTCACCGCCGACGGACTGCGGATCGGGGAGCTGACACCCTATCACGGCGCGGGTTTGAACCGGTGGAGCGAACCCGGCTGCGACCGGCTGCTCGGCCGATTGTGGCAGGAGCCGAACGCGATCGGGATGATCCCAGACCTTGGCCAGGCGATCCGGGACGCCGCCCCGCACGACCCCTCTCCCTGGATCGAGCAATATCGGAAGCGCGCCGTCGCATGAGCCGCCCGGCGCTCCTCGCCCGGCATTGGCAAAGCCTCAGGCGCCGCGTCCTGCGCAAGCTGCGACGCCTGCCGGTCCTGGGCAGCCCGTTCCTTCGGCACTGGCATGTCCGGCGCTATGCGGCCGGCATGGGCGAGCTGCCACGGCTCGCGCCGCCGGTCACCTATTCCGAGCACCTGCTGCATCGCATCCTGTTCGATCGCGATCCGCGCCTGAAGATCGTTTCCGACAAACTCGCCGTGCGGGAGTTGATCCGCGAGCGGGTCGGCGAGACCTTCCTCGTGCCGCTCATCGGCGCCTGGACGAGACCGGAGGAAATCGCCTGGGACAGCCTGCCCGACCGCTTCGTCCTGAAGCCGAACCACGGCTCCGGCATGGTCGCGCTCGTGCCCGACGCCGCCCGGCTGGATCGCGCCGCCCTCGTGACGGAGATGCGGCGCTGGCTGCGCCAGGACTATTTCGATTGTGCCTGTGAATGGGGCTATCGAAACCTGCCGCGGCGGATCATGGCGGAGGCCCTGCTCACCACCGAAACGGGCGAGACGCCGCCGGAGGTCCAGGTGATGACCTTCCACGGCCGGGCCGTGATGATGCGCATCCTCACCGGCCGGAAGGGGCGCGAGACGCGTCACGCGAACTGGTTCGATACCGACGGCGTCGAACTGAGCCTGAAGTCGAAGGACATTCCGGTCGGCGCCTATCGGCTCGCCCCGGAGTTGGCGCGCGCGCTCGCCGATGTCGCCGGGCGCGTCGCAGCCGGCTTCGGCCATCTGCGGGTCGATGTCTACCTGACCGATCACGGGCTGAAGATCGGCGAACTCACGGCCTATCATGCGAGCGCGATCGTCGAATGGAACGACCCGCGCTTCAACGAGTTGCTCGGTCGCTGCTGGCGCGATCCCTCGGAGGCCGAGGCGATGCGCTGCCGTGCAGCGTTGCGCGAGCTTCGCCTCGCTCCCATCCACAAGGACGGCGTGTCCGCGCTGCATCACGCGATGGTGAAAGCCTGACGGTTGATTTCGCGGCTACGAAAGCGACGCGGACCGTCCTAAGGTAGGCTTAGGATAAGCGCCCGCCCAAGAGGCCCCATGGTTCCGCATCGCCCCCCCGCCCGGATCCTGCTCCCGCTGATCGTCGCCTGCGCGCTGTTCATGGAGAATCTCGATTCGACCGTCCTCTCGACATCCCTTCCCGCCATCGCCCGCGATTTCGGCGTTAGCCCGATCGACCTGAAGCTGGCGCTGACCTCCTATCTGCTGACCATCGCCATCTTCATCCCCGCCTCCGGCTGGGTGGCGGACCGGTTCGGCGCCCGCTCGGTATTCCGCCTCGCGATCGTCCTGTTCACCCTCGGATCGATCTGCTGCGGCCTGTCGAGCTCGATCCCGGAAATCGTCGCGTCGCGCGTGCTGCAGGGCATCGGCGGCGCCATGATGGTGCCGGTCGGGCGACTGGTGATCCTGAAGTCGGTGTCGAAGTCCGAGCTTGTCGGGGCGCTCGCCTGGCTGACCGTGCCGGCGCTGATCGGACCCGTCGTCGGGCCCGTCGTCGGCGGCTTCATCACCACCTATTTCGAATGGCGCTGGATCTTCTGGATCAACGTGCCGATCGGCGTGCTCGGCGTGGTCCTCGCCACCCTGTTCATCCCCGACATACGCGGCGAGCAGCAGGTACGCTTCGACGTGCCCGGCTTCCTGCTCACGGCCTTCGGCATCGCCGGCTTCATCACCGGCTCGACCTCGCTCGGCCTGAACCTGATGCCCTGGCCCTATGTCGCCACCTGCCTGCTCGGCGGCGCGGCGCTGCTGACGGTCTATTTCTTCTACAGCCGCCGGGTCGCCGACCCGATCCTGGACCTGTCGCTGTTCGCCATACCGAGCTTCGCGGCCAGCGTCATCGGCGGCATGCTGTTCCGCATCGGCATCGGCGCCCTGCCCTTCCTGCTGCCGCTGATGCTGCAGCTCGGCTACGGGCTGACGCCGTTCCAGTCCGGCACCATCACCTTCGTCTCGGCGATCGGCGCCATCGCCATGAAGTTCGTCGCGCCGCCGCTGCTGCGCCGGCTCGGCTTCCGCACGGTGCTGATCGCGAACTCGTTCATTGCCGCGTTCTTCGTCGGCATTCCGGCGGCGTTCTCGATCGGCACGCCAATGCATCTCATCACCGGCCTGCTGTTCGTCGGCGGCTTCTTCCGCTCGCTGCAGTTCACCAGCGCCAACGCGCTGTCGTTCGCCGACGTGCCGCAATCGAAGATGAGCCGGGCGACCAGCATGACCAGCGTGTTCCAGCAATTGTCGCTGTCGCTGGGCATCTCGACCGGCGCCATCTCGCTGCAGTTGACGATGAAGGCGCATGGCGGCACCCATCTCGACCTCGCGGCGTTCCACCCGGCCTTCATCGCCATCGGCCTGATCGCGGCGAGCTCGGTGATCTTCTTCGTCAGGATGCCGAAGGACGCCGGAGAGGAAATGTCCGGCCGCCAGCGCGCCACCAAGGAGCTTGCGCCCGACCCGGTCACCGCGATGCGCGAGCGCGCCTGAGCGCGCCCGCAGCAAGGACGAAAGGCACGGCACCCGCCCGCGCCGTTCGGGCGATTCAGGTCGCGATGCGCGGGATGATGTCCGGCACGCCGGAGAAGGCGCTTCGCAGCGCGGCGCCCCAGTGCTGCGAGATCGCCTGGAATTTCGGATCGCCGGCCTCGATCCGCTGCCGCACGTCGAAGCGGTAGCTGTCGCGGCGGATGACGCAGAGGTCGAGCGGCATGCCGACCGAAAGGTTGGAACGCAGCGTCGAGTCCATCGACACGCATACCGCCTTCACCACGTCCTCGAGAGAGGTGGTGGAGGAGACGACGCGGTCCAGGATCGGCTTGCCGTATTTGTGCTCGCCGATCTGAAAGTAAACGGTGTCGTCGGTCGCCTCGATGAAGTTGCCGGCGGCATAGACCATGAACAGGCGCAGCCGCCCGCCCTTGCGCTGGCCGGCGACGAGCATCGTCACGTCCGCGCCGGCGCCGTCCGCCTGGATCGACTGGCGATAGCGGTCCTGCAGCCCCTGCATCGCCTCGCCGACCAGTTCGGCGGCATGATAGAGGCTGTCGACGTTCAGGATGGTCTCGATCGTCGGATCCTCAGCCGAGCGCTCGATCGCCTGGTTGATCCGCGTGATCACGCCCTGGGCGATCGAGAGATTGCCCGAGGTCATCATAACGACGGCGCGCTCGCCCGGAACCTCCCAGGTGAACATCTTGGAAAAGCGCGAGAAATTGTCAATCCCGGCATTGGTGCGGGTATCCGACAGCAGCACCAGGCCGGAATTGACGCGCACGGCGACGCAATAGGTCATGTCAGTTCAGGCCCCGGATTACTGCTGTTGCTGCTGGATAGCGTCGACATCGCCATCGCCCCGCGCGATGCGGACATCGGCCACGACCGTGCCGGCATCCCCGCCCGTCACCACTCCGCGCACCGGAGCCGCATCATGGGCGTCGAGCCCGGTGCAGAGCCGGACATAGTGGTCGGTCGGGCACAGGCCGTTGGCGACGTCGAAGCCGACCCAGCCGAGGCCCTCGACAAAGGCCTCCGCCCAGGCGTGCGTCTCGAACCGCTGGTGCTCGGAATCGCCGGCCAGCAGGTAGCCGACGACATAGCGCGCCGGAATCCCCCGCGACCGTGCGGCGGAAATGAAGATATGCGCGTGGTCCTGGCAGACGCCGCCTTCGCCAGCGAGCGCGGCGGCGGCCGTCGTCGTGCTGTCGGTGACGCCGCTGACATAGGGCAAGGCCTCCTGAACGCGGGCCGACAGGGCATGCAGGCCGGAAAGCGTGTCGCCCCCCGGCTCCAGTTCCCCGCCGAGCGCACGGATCGCCGCGTCGGCGAGCGTCAGCGGCGTGTCGCGCAGGAAGACGCCGGTCGGGCAGGCCCGGCGCAGGCCGGCGACGATGCCTGCGCGATCCTCCGTCTCGACCCGGCCCCAGGCCAGGATCTCGAGCTCGGTGCGCTGTCCCTGCGACAGCCATTGGGCGCTCCGCTCGCCATAGCCGCCGACAATGGAGCGCTCGATCTCCTTGCCGTCGACGCTGACGTGCCAGTCGATCACGCGCTGGCCGTCAAAGCTCTGTGGGAACAGCCGAAGCCGCAGCGCCACGCTGGTGGCGCCGAGGGGGTACTGCATCTGGGTGAGGTGGCGAACAACAAGCAGCATGTCAGTTAAAATGGTAGGCCTGCGCGATCTCGCGCGACAGCCGGTTGGTGACGCTGAGGGCGGTCTGCACGAACTCGTGCAGGCCCTCTTCGAAGATCTCGCCGTTCTCGCGATCGCGCAATTCGGAGCGCACCATGGCGACGGTGTCGTGCGGCGGCTTGTTGCCGCCATGCGCATCGGCCAGGCGTTCGAGATGCCAGCCGATCTGGCCGAAGCAGAACGCCACGGAGCGCGGGAACTGCCGGTTCAGGATCAGGAGGTCGGCGATCCGCCACGGCGTGTAGCTGCCCCCGCCATAAACATGGAGATAGGCCCGCGCCGCCGACAGGGCGTGCAGCACCGAGGTCCACTGATAGTGGTCCCGCCCGCCGCCGACGACCGAGGTCTCCGGCAGCAGCACGTAATATTTGACGTCGAGCAGGCGCAGCGTCATCTCGGCCCGTTCCAGCGCGCCGCCGATGCGCAGGAAGTCGTGCCCCTCGTTGCGAAGCTGGCCCGTCTCGGCCGCGCCGCGGAAGGTCGAGGCGCGGGTCTTCACCCAGTCGAGCAGTTCCGGCAGGTCGCGGCGGGCGCGGGCGGTGTCGTAGCTCTCCAGCCGGCGCCAGTCGTCGTTCAGCGCCTCCCACATGTCCTGCGTCAGCGCAGTGCGGACGGCGCGGCCATTGCCGCGCGCCCGCATCATGCAGGAGCGGATCGAGGAAGGGTTGGTATCGTCGAGCAGCAGAAGGCGGACGATGTCCGCCTCGGAGACGCTGCGGCCGCCCTCGATCAGCGCGTCGCAGCCCGTGACGCGCAGCACGGAGCGCCATTCCTCGCGGTGGATCGGTCCCGGCAGGATGGTCATGCGCTGACCCATCTGGATCAGGCGGGCGGTGCTTTCGGCCCGCTCGATGTAGCGGGCCATCCAGAAGATGTTCTCGGCGGTACGACTCAGCATGTCAGTCTTCCAGCACCCATGTGTCCTTGACGCCGCCGCCCTGGGAGGAATTGACCACCAGGGATCCTTCGGTGAGGGCGACGCGCGTGAGCCCGCCGGGCGACAGCCGCATCTCCTTGCCGACCAGGCAATAGGGCCGGAAGTCGACATGACGCGGGACGATACCCTTCGCGCCCAGCACGGGCGCGGTGGAAAGCGCCAGCGTCGGCTGGGCGATGAACTCGGACGGATTGGCGCGGATGCGCGCGGCATAGGCGTCGATCTCGGCGCGGGTCGAGCGCGGGCCGATCAGCATGCCGTAGCCGCCGGAGCCGTGCACTTCCTTGGCGACCAGTTCGTCGAGATGCTCCAGCACATAGGCGCATTCGTCCGGCACTGCGCAGCGCCAGGTCGGCACGTTGTGCAGGATCGGCTGCTCCGAGAGGTAGAAGCGGATCATGTCCGGCACGAACATGTAGATCGCCTTGTCGTCGGCGATGCCCGCGCCCGGGGCTGAACAAAGCGTCACGCCGCCGGCGCGATAGGCACCGAACAGCCCCGGCACGCCGAGCAGGGAATCCGGCCGGAAGGTCAGGGGATCGATGTAGTCGTCATCGATCCGGCGATAGATGACGTCGACCCGCTTCGGCCCGTGCGTCGTCTTCATCCAGACCCGATCGTCGTCGACATAAAGGTCCATCGGCTCGACCAGCTCGACGCCCATCATGTCGGCGAGGAAGCTGTGCTCGTAGTAGGCCGAATTGAACGAGCCCGGCGTCAGCACCACCACGGTCGGGTCACCGCCGGCGCCGGCCGGCGCCACTTCCTTTAGCGTCTCCAGCAGGTCGTTCGGATAGCTGTCGACCGGCGCGATGCGGACCGAGCCGAACAGTTCCGGGAACATGCGCTGCATCGTCTCGCGGTTTTCGAGCATGTAGCTGACGCCGGAAGGCGTGCGGCAATTGTCCTCGAGCACCTGGAAGCCGCCCTCGGCGGTGCGGATGATGTCGATGCCGACGATGTGGCTGTAGACCCGGCCCGGCGGATCGAAGCCGATCATCTCCGGCTCGAAGGCGCGGTTGCGGTAGATCAGGTCGGCCGGGACGATGCCGGCGCGGATGATCTCGCCGCGATGATAGACGTCATAGAGGAAGGCGTTGAGGGCCCGCGCCCGCTGGCGGATGCCGCGGTCGAGGGTGCGCCATTCGTCGGCGGCGAAGATGCGGGGAAGCAGGTCGAAGGGGATGAGTCGCTCCGGATCGCCGCCCTCGCCATAGACCGCGAAGGTGATGCCGATCCGGCGGAAGATGGTCTCGGCTTCCTTCAGCCGGCCCCTCAATCCCTCGATCCCGACCTCGTCGACCCAGCGCTGCACTTCGGTATAGCAGGGGCGTACTACACCAGACGCATCGGTCATCTCGAAGAGGGCCATTCGGTCTCCTTGTTCTGCATAGAACCGTAGCCAAGCGCTGCTCGACAACGATGCAAGCACCATACCAAGGAGATGGCAATCGCGATGTTCGCAACCAGGCGTCGCAGGCCGCGCGCCCGCCTACCGGCGGGCACCCGGACGGGCGCTCGCCGCCGCGCCGCACAAATGAAAAACGCGATCCAACGGCTTGCCGGATCGCGCTTTTTTCTCGGGATGATTGTGCGGGCGTTAAGGCCGCCAGCCGCTTTCGTCCTCGCCGCCCTCGGCGGCTGCCGCCGTTTCCGGCGCGGCCTTGCGACCCTTGAAGCCCTTGGCGAGCAGGAACAGCTCGACCGAACCGGCGCGGCTCGCCGGCGGCTTGATGTGATAGACGGAGGCGAAGTTTTGCTTCAGCTGCGTCAGCACCGTGTTTTCTGCACCACCACGGAACACCTTGGTCAAAAAGTGACCACCAGGCTTGAGCACATTGAGTGCAAAATCGACAGCGACCTCGCAAAGATAGATCGTCCGCAGGTGATCGGTCTTCTGATGACCGGTCGTCGGCGCCGCCATGTCGGACATGACGACGTCGGCAAGTCCACCCAGCGCCTGCTCCAGCAGAGCCGGCGCATCCTCGTCCAGGAAATCCTTCTGGAACAGGATAACGCCCGGAAGCTCGTCCATTTCCAGATAGTCGATCGCGACCACCCGCTTGTCCTCGTCGGTCGAGCCGACGCGCTCGATCGCCACCTGCGACCAGCCGCCCGGCGCGGCGCCGAGGTCGACCACGCGCATGCCCGGCGCGAGGATGTGGTGCTTGTCGTCGATCTCGATCAGCTTGTAGGCGGCGCGCGAGCGATAGCCCTCTCGCTTCGAGCGCGCGACATAGGGGTCGTTCAGCTGCCGCTCCAGCCAGCGTTGCGACGAGGCCGTGCGGCCGCGCGAAGTCTTGACGCGGACCGTGAGCTCGCGCCCGCCCGATCCCCTGCCCGAATTGTTCTTGGTGCCGGTCATGACGGCCTTCCGTTCTGCCGATGCGGCGAGCGGCGCCAGACGCCGTCCTCCGCCATCATTTCCACCAGAATACCTTCCCGCAAGCCACGATCGGCCACCCGCAGCCGCTGGCAGGGCCAACGCCGGCGGATCGCCTCGAGAATGGCACAGCCCGCCAGCACGAGATCCGCCCTTTCCTTGCCGATGCAGGGATTGGCGATCCGCGCGGCATAGTCCATGCCGGTCAGCGTATTCATCATCAGATTGACTTCGTCGCCCGTCATCCAGGTGCCGTCGACCCGGCGCCGGTCATAGCGCTCCAGGCCGAGATGGACGCCGGCGAGCGTCGTCACCGTGCCGGACGTGCCAAGCATATGGAGATTGCCCGCCGCCACCGCATGGTCGAGCGCTTCGGCCTCCGGGAAGTCGCGCAGCATGTCGCTCACTTCCACGACCATCGCCTCGAACACTTCCGGCGTCACCAGCTCGCCGCCATGCCGCTCGCTCAGCGTCACGACGCCGACCGGCAGTGAAGCCCAGGTGCGGATGCGGTCCGACATGCGCCGCCGCCTGGCCTCGGCAGGGCGCGTCAGGTCGATCCAGACCAACTCGGACGAACCGCCGCCAATATCGAACAACAGCGCGCCGTTCGAGTTCGGGTCGATCAGCGAGGCGCAGCCCGAGACGGCGAGCCTCGCCTCCGTCTCGCGCGAGACGATCTCCAGCGACAGGCCGGTCTCGCTGCGCACACGCTCCAGGAAGATCGCGCCATTCTCGGCAGAGCGGCAGGCCTCGGTCGCGATCAGCCGCGCGCGGGCGACGCCGCGATCAGCGAGCTTCGAGCGGCAGATGCGCAGCGCCTCGACGGCGCGGTCCATCGCCGCCTCACCGAGGCGGCCGCTGCGGCCGACGCCCTCGCCGAGCCGCACGATGCGCGAAAACGCATCGACGACGCGAAACCCGCGTTCGCGCGGCTGCGCGATCAGCAGGCGGCAATTATTGGTGCCGAGATCGAGCGCGGCATAGAGCGTGTCGGTCGGCGCGGGCTCCTCGGCGCGCGAACGCGCGTCAGGCCTGCCTGGCCGTGCATCCTGCCCAGACGGCCCCTGATGCGGATGTGCGCCATTGTGCCCCTGCGCATGGTGCTGCGGGCGGGAGGCGTGGCCGGCGGGGCGCGCCGCTCCCGACCGTCCAGGACGGCCCGCCGACGCCGGCTGCGTCCGCGCCGCCGGACCGCGATCGCCGGAATCCGACCGCAGGGCCTCCGCCGGCTTGCCGCCATTCCTGGCGTCCGGCTTCTGCCCGGATGCATAGACCGGCCCGCGCTTCTTGCGCCGCCTGCCCTTCTTCTTGCCTGGATGTCCTGGGCCATTGCCACCCTGTGGCTGGCCAGAACCATCGGCGGTCCCGACATGGTTCCGTGGCGTGGCCACGGAATCCCTGACGGGCGCACCGGAATCCGCGATCCGCGGATCCTCGCCCGAGATTGTCACATCAAATCCTTTGGCCGCGCGGACACAGGGCAAATAGGCCCGGCGCGCAGCTCATCGCGTGCCTTGTTGGGACCAAGTGTAGCAGCAAGCGGCGGCGGCACAAGCGCGCGCCGGCAATGAGCTTCGCTCCAAACGGGGCAAAAGCGCCCGGATCGCAGGATCCGGTCCCGGCAACCATCATGATTAACAGAATAATCCGGCTTCTTGGAAAAGCCACAAATCACCGTTCTTTCAACACATGTGCGGCGGCGCCATGCGTCGGTTCGCGCGCATTTCGGCAGGTGACTTGCCTCATCGGCCTTCGCGTGAGAGTCTTATTGAACGATTAACCAGGCTTGGAGCCTCCTTGATCCGACCCTTGCTCCCGATGCGCCGACGATCTGGCCGCACCTCCCCCGCCGTCCGCGGCTGGAAACGCGCCGTCCTCGCGCTGCTCGTCTGTGTCGGAATTCCCGCCGCGGCGCTTGCCGACAGCACCACGTCGCGGGACGCCATCGAGGCCCGCATCGCCTACTATGCCAAGACCTACGGCCTGCCGGTCGATCTGCTGCGCAAGGTGGTCCGCACCGAGAGCACCTTCAATCCGGGCGCGCGAAACGGTCCCTATTGGGGCCTGATGCAGATCCGGCACGACACGGCCAAGGGCATCGGCTTCGAGGGCCCGGCCTCCGGCCTGCTCGACGCAGAAACCAACCTGATCTATGGCGGCGCCTATCTCGCCAACGCCTATATCGTCGCCGGCGGCAACTCGGCCCGCGCGCACGCCCTCTACAAGAACGGCTATTACTACGAGGCCAAGCGCAAGCGCCTGCTCTCGAAACTGATCCGCGTGCCAATGGGCGAGACGCCGGTGCTGCTCGCCGGCAAGCTCACGACGCGGCCCTCCAACGAGACGATGCTGGCGCTCGCGACACCCGCGCGGGCGCCCGTCGCCGACAAGGCCGCGACGCCGAAGCTGGTCCTCGCCGAGGGCGCCAAGCCGGAAGCCGCGGCGGCCGAGCCGACGGCCGCCATCGTGGCCAGCGCCGAGGACGCCATCGCGCCGAAGCCGCTCCGGCGGCCCGTCGTGGCGCAGCCCGTGGTCGAAATGGCCGAGATGGTCATGCCGATCCTGCCACGCCACAAGCCGGCGCTGCCCGTTCAGGCAGTCGATGCCGTTGCGGCGGTCGAGCCGATCAAGGGCCCGGTCCGCGGCCTGGTCTACGCCACCGCGCTGGTGTCGCCGCCGACGGGCACCGTCGCCGATTTCGCCGAAAGCACCATCGCCCGGCCGGAACTGGCGCTGGCCAGCGCCTCCTCGTCGCGCTTCGCCAAGGATGCGACCGCCCTCGCCTTCGCCGCGCCGGTCGCCTCGTCCCGCTTCCCCTCGGCGCAGCGGCTTCCCGCCGCCATCCGCGTCGCCTCGACCGACGACGGCATCCGCTCGGATGCGGCGCCCTGCTGCAAGGTCGGCGCCGTTTCGGTCGCCGAGGCGCCGCTGCCGCGCCCTCGTCCCGGCCATCGGGTCGATTGATCCGCGCCGCTTGACCCTGCACAACCCCCAAGCCTAGCTTGACGCAGGGAGATGCGCGTCAAGAAGGGGGAGGCACGGGATGCGAAGCTTCAAGGAAGGCGGCACCATGCAGGTCGCCTATGTCGTCCGCGACCTCGAAGCGGCGATGAAGCGCCATTGGGACACGTTCGGCATCGGCCCGTGGGACATCTACCAGTTCGAGCCCGGTAAGGTTCAGAACTACATCTATCGCGGCAAGCCGGCCACCCACACCTGCCTGATCGCCGTCACCTGGAGCGGCGACACCCAGCTCGAGCTGATGCAGCCGCTGACCGGCTACAGCATCTATGACGAACACCTCGAGAAGCACGGCGAAGGCCTGCACCACATCAAGCTGTTCTATGCCGATTGCGCGAAGGCGGTCGAGAACTTCACCCGCCAGGGCTATCCGGTGATCCAGAGCGGCCGGATCGACGAGGATGAGCACTACTATCTCGATACGGAAAAGGACTTCGGCTACGTGATCGAGCTCGGCAATGCCGGCCGGATCCGAGCCGCCGAACGCGTTTATCCGCCCACGGCCTAGTTCTCCGGGCCAGAGGTCCTGGCGGGTAAAAAGCTAAGGTCCCCTTGCGATCCGATGCGAAAGCCGCCACCTGTCCGTGGCAACAGCCATGCATCGGAGCGAGCAATGACTTTCAACGGCCTCTGGGCAACCAAGACGGACGACGCAATATCGGTCGCCCTCGCCCGCCTCGAAGACGACCAGCTGATGGACGGAGACGTCACCGTCGCAGTCGACTATTCGACCGTCAACTACAAGGACGGCCTCGCGGTCACCGGCAAAGGCGCCATCATCCGCAAGTTCCCGCTGATCCCCGGCATCGATTTTGCCGGCACGGTCGAGAGCTCCCGCAATCCCGGCTTCAAGCCCGGCGACCGCGTCGTGCTGAACGGCTTCGAATTGAGCATGACGCATCATGGCGGCTATGCGCAGCGCGCCCGCGTTCCGGCCGAATGGCTGGTGAAGCTGCCGGATTCGATTTCCGCCAAGGACGCGATGGCGATCGGCACCGCCGGCTACACGGCGATGCTGAGCGTGCTGGGGCTGGAGCATGGCGGCATCACGCCGGATCGCGGCCCGGTGCTGGTGACGGGCGCTTCCGGCGGCGTCGGGTCGATCTCGGTCGCGCTGTTGTCGAAGCTCGGCTACCGCGTCATCGCCTCGACCGGACGCGTCCAGGAGGCGGACTATCTGAAGCGCCTCGGCGCCGCCGAGATCATCGACCGCGCGTCGCTGTCGGAGCCGGGCGCGCCGATCGCCAAGCCGAAATGGGCCGGCGCCATCGACAGCTGCGGCGGCCACACCCTCGCCAACGTGCTGGCCCAGACCGACTATCGCGGCACGGTGACGGCCTGCGGCCTCGCCGACAGCATGGAGCTGCCCGGCTCGATGGCGCCGTTCATCCTGCGCAACATCACGCTGGCCGGCATCGACTCGGTCAACGCGCCGCAATCCGTCCGCAGCGTCGCCTGGACCCGCCTCGCGACCGACCTCGACCTCGGCAAGCTGGAGACGACCGTGCAGGAGATCGGCCTCTCCGAGGTGCCGCAGGTCGCGGCCGCCATCCTCGAAGGCAAGGTGCGCGGCCGCACGCTGGTCGACGTCAACCGCTGACTTCGGCGCGCCGCCCGCATCGCCGCGGCGGCGCGTCCTTCCCTGCCATCACCTAGCGCTATAGCGCAGCGCGTTGACGATGACCTTGAACGCCTCCGAGTTCTGCCGGCTGCTCGGAAAATAGAGGTAGTAGCCGGCGAATGGCGGCGACCAATCGTCGAGGACGATCTGCAGGCGCCCAGCCGCGACATGCTCGTCGACAAGATCCTCCGGCACGTATGCGATGCCGTAACCGGCCAGAGCGGCATCGACCATCGGCAGCGTGGTGTTGAAGCGCAGCTGGCCCTCGACGCGCATGCGCATGTCCCGCCCGTCCTTCTCGAATTCCCAGGCGTAGAAGCCGCCGCCGGACGTCAGCCGCAACATCATGCAATTGTGCGAGACGAGGTCCTGCGGCGTGAGCGGCACGCCGCGCTCGGCGAAATAGCGGGGCGAGCCGATGGCGACCAGCCGCCAGTCGGGGCCGATCCGCACCGCCACCATGTCCTTCTCGACGGTTTCGCCGAGCCGCACGCCGGCATCGAACCCGTCCTCGACGATGTTGCGCAGTCCGTTGTCACGGCTGAACTCGACACGGATGTCGGGATAGTCGAGCAGCAGCGGCCTCAGTTTCGGCCAGATGAGCTTTTCGAGCGCATGGTCCGAAACGGTGATGCGCACGGTGCCCGACGGCCTGTCCCGGTCATCGGTCAGCGCGGCGATGTCGGTTTCGATCGCGGCGATGCGCGGCGCCAGCGATTGTCGCAAGCGCTCGCCGGCTTCCGTTGTGGAGACGCTGCGCGTCGTCCGCGCCAGCAGACGCAGTCCCATCCGCGTCTCGAGGCGCTTGATGGTGTGGCTCAGTGTCGATTGCGTGATCCCGATCTTGGCCGCTGCCCTCGTGAAGCTGCGCTCTTCGGCGACGGCCAGGAACCACAGCAGATCGTTGAAATTGTCGCGCACGGGTTCGCTCCGCTGTTGGTCCGGCCGGCATCAATTTATGGCCTATATCGATAAGTTCAAACGAGGCTTTCCGTCTAATCACAGCAATTGCATCCGACTATGTTGCACGCAATAGCGCCGCCTGCGCGGCGGTTTTCGCGTGGTGGATGGATGACGACGACCTATGACAGCGAACTGATCGAACCTCGGGCGGCCTGGGGCGCGGTATTCTCGATGGCGCTTTGCGTCGCGGTTCTGATCACCTCGGAATTCATGCCGGTGAGCCTGCTGACGCCGATCGCCGGCGGCCTGGGCATCAGCGAAGGCCGCGCCGGCCAGGCGATTTCGGTTTCCGGCATCTTCGCCGTCGTCACCAGCCTGTTCATCGCCGGGCTGGTCCGGCGGATCGACCGGAAGCTCGTCCTGCTCTCCTTTTCAGCCCTGCTGGTCGTCTCCGGCCTGATCGTCACCTTCGCGCCCGGCTATGCCGTGCTGATGGTCGGCCGCGCCCTTCTCGGCATCGCCATCGGCGGCTTCTGGTCGATGTCCACGGCGATCGTCATGCGCCTGGTGCCGGAGGATGCGGTGCCGAAGGGCCTGGCCATGATCAACGCCGGCAACGCCATCGCCGCGACGATCGCGGCGCCGCTCGGCAGCCTCCTCGGCCAACATGTCGGCTGGCGCGGCGCGTTCTTCCTCGTCGTTCCGCTGGCCCTGCTCGCCCTCGTCTGGCAGTGGATCGGCATGCCGGCGCTGCCGCCGGCCGGCGCGAGGCGATCGAGCAACGTGTTCGGATTGCTGCGGCGCCGCCAGGTGGCGCTCGGCATGTCGGCGATCTTCCTGTTCTTCATGGGCCAGTTTTCGCTGTTCACCTATCTGCGGCCGTTCCTCGAGACCGTCACGGGCGTCAGCATTCCGGCGCTCTCGGCGATGCTCCTCCTGATGGGGCTCGCCGGCGTGGCCGGAACCTGGGCCATCGGCCGGCTGCTGGGCGCACGGCTCTACAGCATCGTCATCGCCATTCCGTTCGTGATGGCGCTCGTCGCGACGGCGCTGATCGCCTTCGGTTCCACGCCCGCCGCCGTCGCGATCCTGCTGGTCGGCTGGGGCTTCTTCGGCACCGCCGCGCCGGTCGGCTGGGGCACATGGCTGAGCCGCGCCCTGCGCGACGACGCCGAGGCCGGCGGCGGCCTGCAGGTCGCCGTCATCCAGTTCGCCATCACGCTGGGCGCCGCCCTCGGCGGCCTGCTGTTCGACGCGCTGGGATGGTGGAGCCCGTTCGCGCTTGCCGCCGGGCTGCTGCTCGCCTCCGCCGTCGTCGCCGCAGCCGCCGCGCTCGATACCCGGCAGGCCGCCCGATGAGATCGCCAGCCCCCAACCGTCGAGCCCTGCTGAAGGCCTGCCTGCTCGCGGCCCCGCCCTTGGCGCTTGCCGGAACGACGCCGGGGGCCGCACAAGGCCAAGGATCCCTTGCCATGAAGATACGGATTTCGTTCGGCGATCGGGACCTCGCGGCGACGCTGGAAGACAGCCCGTCCGCGCGCGATTTCGCGACGCTGCTGCCACTCCGCGACCTTTCGATCGACGACTACGCCAACAACGAAAAGATCAGCTACCTGCCGCGCAGGCTGACGGAGGATGGCAGCGGTCCGTTCGGCGACGAGCGACCCGGCGACCTCTGCTACTACGCGCCCTGGGGCAATCTCGCCTTCTTCTACGCCGGCTATCGCTGGTCGCGCGGGCTGATCCGGCTCGGCCGCATCGACGGCGGCTTCGAGCCGTTGCGGACACGCGGAAAATTCCCCCTCCGCATCGAACCCCTTTCCTGATCCCCATCCTGCCAGAGGAGCTTTCCATGCTCGGAACCGTTCTCCACGCCCCCGGCGACATCCGCTGCGAAGAGGTCGAGGATCCGCAGATCCTCCATCCCACCGACGCCATCATCAAGCTGTCGGCCAGTTGCATCTGCGGCTCGGATCTGTGGCCCTATCGCGGGCTGCAGCCGATGAACCAGCCCATGCATATGGGCCACGAATATTGCGGCGTCGTGGTCGAGGTCGGCAGCGCCGTCCGCACCGTGAAGCCGGGGCAGTTCGTCGTCGGCTCCTTCTGCCTTTCCGACAACACCTGCCCGCATTGCCGCTTCGGCTTCCAGTCGTCCTGCGAGCAGCGCGAATTCATGAGCCGAGCCCAGGCCCCCTATGCGCGGGTGCCGCTCGCCGACGGCACGCTGGTCGCCACGCCGGAAATGCCCGCCGATGACCTGATCCCGAGCCTGCTCGCGGCATCCGACGTTCTCGGCACGGGCTGGTACGCCGCCGACGCGGCGCGCGTGCAGCCGGGATCGACGGCCGTGGTCGTGGGCGACGGTGCGGTCGGCCTGATGGGCGTGCTCGCCGCCAAGCAGATGGGCGCCGACCGCATCATCGCCATGAGCCGGCACAAGACGCGGCAGGACCTGGCGCTGGAATTCGGCGCCACCGACATCGTCTCCGAACGTGGCGATGCCGGCGTGGCGCGGGTCAAGGAACTGACCGGCAATGTCGGCGCGGAATCGGTGCTCGAATGCGTCGGCACGCAGGAATCGATGACCCAGGCCATGAACTGCGCCCGGCCCGGCGGCAATATCGGCTTCGTCGGCGTGCCGCACGGCGTCCAGCTCGACGGCCAGGGCCTGTTCTTCGCCCAGAAGAGCCTGCTCGGCGGCCCCGCGCCGGTGCGGCGTTTCCTGCCGCACCTGATGGATCTGGTGCTGAAGCGGGAGATCAATCCCGGCAGGGTCTTCGACCTGACCGTGCCGCTCGAGGACGTCGCCGAGGGCTATCGCGCCATGGATGAGCGTCGCGCCATCAAGACGCTGCTCAGCGTCTAGTCCGAGACCGAGGTTCCGCCATGAAGAACATCGCAGCATCCATCGCCATCTCGACCCTGGCCGCAACCGGGGTCGAGGCCAGGGAGGATAGCATGACCCGCATCGCACCCGCCGCCGTCTACGAGGTCGCCCCCGGCCTCGGCCAGTTCACCGACGAGGTCCTTTTCGGCGAAGTCTGGAAGCGCGGCGAACTGGCGCCGCGCGACCGCAGCCTGGTCACCGTCGCGGCGCTGGTCTCGACCGGCCGGACGGCGCAGATCGGCGCCCATGTCGGCCGGGCGCTCGACAACGGCGTCCAGCCGGGCGAGATCGGCGAGCTCATTACCCATCTCGCCTTCTATTCCGGCTGGCCCAACGCGATGTCGGCCGTCGCCGAGACGAAGAAGGTCTTCGACGAGCGCAAGATCGGCCCCGTCGCCGACAGCGACGCCGCCCGCATCGAACTGGAGGCCGCCGCCGAAGCGGCGCGCACCGCCACCGTCGACGCCAATGTCGCCCCGACCGCGCCGATCCTGGCCGAGCTCACCAACCGCGTGCTGTTCGGCGATCTCTGGCGGCGGCCCGACCTGTCGGCGCGCGATCGCAGCCTCGTCACCATGGCGGCGCTCATCGCCATCGGGCAGCCCGAGCAGCTTCCCTTCCACGCCAATCGCGCCATGGACAACGGCCTGACGCGCGCCGAGGCCGCCGAAGTGCCGGCCCATCTCGGCTTCTATGCCGGCTGGCCACGCGCCATGTCGGCGGTGCCGGTGCTGCAGAAGGTGTTTGCCGCCCGCGAGGAGAAGGCCGCCGAGCCGCCCGCAGCCGAGCTACAGATCGTCCGCGCCGATCCGAATGGCGGCGATGCCGGGCCGGAGGCCTATTTCAGCGGCCAGGTCCGCGTCGCCACGCGCTACCAGGGCAATGCGCCGGCGCGGATCAGCGGCGCGACTGTTTCCTTCGCCGCCGGCGCCCGCACCGCCTGGCACACCCATCCGCTCGGGCAGACGCTCTATATCGTCTCCGGCAAGGGCTGGGTTCAGAAGGAAGGCGGACCGATCGAAGAGGTCCTTCCCGGCGACGTCGTCTGGATCCCGCCGCAGCTGCGCCACTGGCACGGGGCGAGCGCCACCGAGCCGATGGTGCATTTCGCGATGGCCGAGGCGCAGGACGGCAATGTCGTGACCTGGCTGGAAAAGGTCACCGAGGCGGAATACCGCGCGGGCCCGGTCGCCGCGCGATAGGGCCGTGACGGCGGGAGATCGCGGTCCCTAGCCGAGCCTGGCCAGGAACAGCCGGATCAGGCGGACGCTCTCTTCGGCGATGCCGGAGATGAGCGTCTCGCCCTTTTCCGCCGTCGACGGGCGCGGGTCGCCGAACACGCCGGACTTGTTGAACGTATCGAGGCCCATCGGCTCCAGCCCGAAGGTTTCGGGGAATACAGGATACTCCGCCGCCGCCTTGTCCATGCGCACGAGCTGCGGCTCCAGCGCCAGCACCATCGAGGTCTCGACCTCGTCGGCGTGGTAGAAGGTCGGCGCCGCCGGCTCGCTGTCGCAGATCTTCGAGGCGATCGCCTCCATGCCGGGATAGTCGAGATACATGACCGGGAAGCCGGCCTCGACCTTGAGCGCCTGCGCGGCTTGCGTGATCGCGACGCGGTTGCCGAAATGGCCGTTGACGATGATCAGCGCCTTCACACCCATCCGCTTCAGGCCATGGCCGATATCGAGGAAGATCGCTCGCATCGTATCGGACGACAGCGACAGCGTGCCGGCGAAGCCCTCATTGTTCCAGGCGTCGCCATAGGCGATCGGCGGCAGCAGCAGGCCGTCGATCTCGGCGGCGATCCGCCTTGCGACCCCCTGCGACATGATCGTGTCGGTCGAGAGCGGCAGGTGCGCGCCATGCTGCTCCAGCGCGCCGACCGCCAGCACGGCAACCGCGCCCTTTCCGAGCGCTTCCTTCACTTCCGGCGAAGTGGCGGCATGAAGATCGAGCATGGCAATCAGTCTCCGGAGCGGCCGCGCCGGAACGGCACGCCGAGCGCGGCGGGTGCGCCGCCGCGTCCGACGAAGCCCGCCAGCACGATGATGGTGAGGACATAGGGCAGCATCAGCATGAACTGGAACGGCACGCCGGTCGGCAGCAGCTGCGCGCGCAATTGCAGCGCATCGGCCGCGCCGAAGAGGAGCGCCGCCAGCAGCACGCCGACGGGATGGCGGCGGCCGAGGATCAGGATCGCCAGCGCGATATAGCCGCGTCCCGCCGTCATGTTGTCGATGAAGATGCCGGTCGCCGAAAGCGACAGGAAGGCGCCGCCGAGCCCGGCGAGCGCGCCCGAGATGGCGACGGCGAGATAGCGGATCCGGTAGACGTCGAGGCCGAGCGTCTCGGCCGCTTCCGGATGTTCACCGACGGCGCGGATGTTGAGGCCGAGCCGGGTCTTCGCCATCACCACCCAGGCGACGACGACGAGGCCGAGCGCGATATAGGCCAGCAGATCCTGCCGGAACAGCAGCGGCCCGACGAGCGGGATATCGGCGAGTGCGCCGAGATCGAGCGGCGGGAAGGCGTCGATGCGCGGGCTCTGCGTGCCGGAGCCGAAGATCAGCCGGTAGAAGAAGGCCGTGACACCGACCGCAAGCAGGTTCATCGCGATGCCGACGACGACCTGATTGGCGCCGAGCGTGATCGTGTAGAAGCCGAGGATCAGGCCGAAGACGATGCCGGCAAGGATCGCCGCCACGACGCCGATGGCGAGGCTGCCGGACAGGAAGGCCGCGACGAAGCCGACGAAGGCCCCGATCAGCATCGCGCCCTCGAGGCCGATGTTGAGCACGCCGGAGCGCTCGGAGAACATCCCGCCCAGCGCCGCCAGCAGGATCGGGATGGCGAGCCGCATCGAGGCGGCGAGGAAACCGGCGAGCACCGGATCGGTGAGGAAAGCGAGCGCGTTCATCGAGCGCCTCCCTTCGCGAACCGCGCGCGCAGCATGGCGAGCGCCGGGCGGGCGAGCAGGAACAGCACGACAAGGCCCTGGATCACGGTGGTGAGCGTGCCCGGCACGCCGGCCGCCGATTCCATCGTCGTGGCGCCAATCTGCAGCGCCGCGAACAGGAAGGCGGCGGCGAGCACGCCGAACGGGTTGGTCTGGCCGAGCAGCGCGATGATGATCGCCGTGTAGCCGAAGCCGGGCGACAGGTTTTCGATCATCCGCCGCTGCACGCCGGAAACCTCGGCGAAGCCGGCAAGACCCGCCAACGCGCCGCAGATCAAGAAGCCGAACAGGATCGTGCCGCGCACGTTCATCCCGGCATTCAGCGCCGCGCGCGGATTGAGCCCGACGACGCGCAGCCGGAACCCGTTGGTGCGCTTCCAGAGGAAGAGATGGGCGAGGATGACGGCGATGACGACGATCAGGATGCCGGCATGCAGGCGGGTGCGGGAGAGGAGCACCGGCAGGCGCGCATCGGCGGTCAGCCGCGCCGTCTGCGCCAGCGCCGCGTTCGGATCGCGCAGCGGCCCGTGCAGCAGGAAGCCGACGAGATGGATCGCGACATAGTTGAGCATGATCGTGGTGATCAGCTCGTCGGCGCGAAACCGCAGCTTGAGCCAGGCGGCGAGGCCGGACCAGAGCGCACCGGCCAGCATGGCGGCAAGCGCCATCGCCGGCAGCAGCAGGTAGCTCGGAAGCCCAGCCCCAGCGACACCCATCGCGGCCGCCGCCGTGCCGCCGAGGAAGAGCTGGCCCTCGGCGCCGACATTGAACACGCCGGCGCGAAAGGCGAGCGCGATGCCGAGGCCGCAGAGCGAAAGCGGCACGGTGCGCAGCAGCGTCTCGGCCAGTCCGTTGCGGCTGCCGAGCGCCGCCTCGAAAAGCGCCGAATAGGCGGTCAACGGATTGACGCCGACGGCGGCGATCAGCGCCGCGCCGACGACGAAGGCGGCGAGAACCGCGAAGACGCTGCCGGCGAGCGCCGGCGGTAGCCTGAACCTCGAGGCGGGCATCGGTTCGACCGCGCTCATGCCGTTCGTCCCGCCATCATCAAGCCCAGCTTCTCCACGGTCACGTCGGCGCGGGCGAGTTCGCCCATGATCGCGCCCTTGAACATCACGACGATGCGGTCCGACAACGCCAGGATCTCGTCGAGCTCCGTCGAGATCAGCAGCACGCCGGCGCCGGCGGCGCGGCGCGCCAGCAATTGCCGGTGCACGAAGGCGGTGGCGCCGACATCGAGCCCGCGCACCGGCTGCACCGCGACGACGAGGTTCGGCGCGCGCGACAGCGCCCGGCCGAGCACCACCTTCTGCTGGTTGCCGCCCGAGAGCGTGCCGACCTTCTGGCTCGCGCCGGTCGCCCGCACGTCGAAGGCGGCCATGATGCGGCGCGCATTGTCGGCGATGGCGCGACGATCGAGCCAGCCGCGCTTCGAGAGCGGCGGCTCGCCCGCCTGCTCCAGGATGAGATTGTCCTCGATCGACATCGGCCCCACGATCGCCGTGCGGTGCCGGTCCTCCGGGATATGCGCCAGGCCGAGCGCGATGCGGCGCGCCACGGAGGCCGCCGTCACGTCCTCGCCCATCAGCCGGATCGCGCCGGCCTCGACGCGGCTTAAGCCGACGATCGCCTCCGCCAGTTCCTGCTGGCCATTGCCGTCGACGCCGGCGACGCCGACGATCTCGCCCGGCCGCACGGCGAGGCTGGCGCCATCGACCCGCACCGCGCCGCGGACATCGCGACAGACGAGGCTTTCGACCGCGAGGATCGGCGTCGCCGCCGCCCGCGCCGGCCTGCCCATGGCATCGGGCTCGGTGCCGGCCGCTTCCAGCGAGGGAACGTCCTCCAGCTTCGGCAGCTCGATCTCGGCGCCGACCATCATGCGCGCGAGGCCGCGCGCGTCGGTGTCGCCCGTCTTCGCCGTCGCGACCACCCGCCCCTGCCGCAGCACGGTGACGCCGGAGGTGAGCGCCATCACCTCGTTCAGCTTGTGGCTGATGAAGAGGATCGCGGTGCCCTCGGCCGCCAGCGAGCGCAGGATGCGGAACAAGCCTTCCGTCTCCTGCGGCGTCAGCACGGCGGTCGGCTCGTCGAGGATCAGGATGCGGGCGCCGCGATAGAGCGCCTTCAGGATCTCGACGCGCTGCTGGCCGGCGATCGAGAGATCGGCGACGCGCGCATTCGGATCGACATCGAGGCCATAGGTCGTGGCGAGGTCGCGGATCTTCGCCGCCGCGGTCTTCAGGTCCGGAAAGACGCGGCCGGTCGAGGCGAGGCCGAGGCAGACATTCTCCGCCACCGTCAACGTCGGCACGAGCATGAAGTGCTGGTGCACCATGCCGATGACGAGCCGCATCGCTTCATGCGCCGAGCCGAGCGGCTCCAGCCTGCCATCAATGCGGATCTCGCCCGCCGCCGGCACGAGCAGGCCGGCAAGCGCCCGCATCAGCGTCGACTTGCCGGCGCCGTTCTCGCCGAGCAGCGCGTGGATCTCGCCCCGGTCGACCACCAGGTTGACGTCGTCATTGGCGACGAGCGGCCCGAACACGACGCGGATGCCGCGCATGTCGAGGAGTGGCGTGGAGGATGGTGGCAATTCGGTCCTCTCACCGTCTGGTGGGACGGGAAGCGTAGAAAGGTCTTCGTGGGGGAGGCAGAAAAGTCGGCCCCACAAAACTCCGGCATCCCTGCAAAGGCAGGGATCCATGCAGCCGGACCGTCGCCGCCTTAGGCGCGGTCAGCGACGGCTTAGTGGATCCCGGGTCAAGCCCAGGATGACGGCAAGTGCGTGGTGGCGGCCGGACGTAAGCCCGGCCGCCCGAAGATTACTCGGCGTTCGAGGTGTCGAGCGGCACGGTGAAGGCGCCGGACTTGATCGCGTCGAACTTCGCCTGGACGGCCTTCAGGACCTCCGGCGGGACATTGGCGTCGAGGCCGTGGAAGTCGGCGAGCTTCACCGAGCCCTCGGCGATGCCATAGGCCCAGTTCTCGCTCTTCCAGCTCTTGTCCTCGACCGCCTTGCCGACGGCGGTGACGAGCGGGCCGAGATCCCAGAGCACGCTGGTCAGCACGACCTTCGGACCGAGGTGGTTCTGGTCGGTCATGGCGCCGAGCGCCAGCACGTTCTTGGCAAGCGCCGCGTCGATGACGCCGACGCCCTGGGCGGAGAGCACGTCGGCGCCCTGCTCGACCTGGGCGATGGCGGCTTCCTTGGCCTTCGGCGGGTCGAACCACGAGCCGATGAAGGTGTGCAGCACCTTGGCGTCCGGCACCATCTCCTTCGCGCCGGCTTCATAGGCGTGCAGGTTGGCGAGCATGTTCGGCGCCGGCATGCCGCCGACCCAGCCGATCGTCTTCGACTTCGACGCGCCCGCGCCGAGCATGCCGGCGAGATAGGCGCCCTGGTAATCCGGGTTGGAATAGGTGCCGAGATTGGGCGCCAGTTCCTTGGCCGTGCCGGCCATGAAGACGGTGTCCGGGAAATCCTCGGCGACGTTCAGCGCCGCGTCGCCGAACGAGAAGGAATGGGCGAAGACGAGGCCATAGCCGCGCGAGGCATAGTCGCGCAGGATACGCTCGGCGTCGGCGTCGGTGACGTTCTCGGAATAGGCGACTTCGGCGCCGAGCGCCTTGGCGGCGGCCTGCAGGCCGTTATAGCCGACCGAATTCCAGTCATTGTCGCTGATCGGACCCGGCAGGATCATGGCGATCTTCAGGCCGTCCGCCTCGGCCACGGACATGCCGCCGATGGCGATCGGCAGCGCAACCGCCGCGACGCGAATTCCCTGCTTCAGTCTCTCAAACATGTCGTTCCTCTTTCCCTGCTGCGGGCCAGGCGCCCATTCGGCCGAATGCTCTAATCCAAGCACAAATTTTAGCCAGCCTAAATCGCAGGCTTTAACAGCCTCAAATCGTGCCGCCTGCCGGCATGGTTACCAGACGACCGGATGGGTCGCGCCGGTCGCCACGTTGACGAAGCCTTCCGGCGCCAGCGGCGACGGCGCCACCAGCACCCAGCGCCAGGGCGCGCAGGTGAGCGTGGCGAAGGAGAGCCGCTCCGGGAAGCCCGGCCACCAGCGCGGCGAGAAGGTCGGCTCGTACATCCAGTCGATCTTCGCCCCCTCGACATAGAGCGCCTGCATCTCGGCATCGAGCACCTCGGCCGGCCGCGCCGTCATCAGCCCGCCGACCTCGTAGAGGACGCGCGCCACGACCTTGCCGCCGGAGACCAGCACCCAGCCGCCCTGCTGCGCCGCCAGTTCGTTGGCGACCATCGCCATCGCCTCGTCCGAGGAGCCGACGACCCAGATGTTGTGCTTGTCATGGCCGAGCGTCGCACCGAGCGCCGTATCCGGCGTGCGCGGCCCCGTGCCGAGCCAGAACATCTTCGACACCTTCGCCTCGCCGGAGAAGCGGTCGACGATGGCGAACTTGGTGACGTTGCGCTCGAAGTCGCGCTGCACCGCGCCGTCCTCGACCGGAAGCTCCATGGTGATGAAGTCGTCATGCCAGTGGAACGGCCGCAGCAGCGCCGCCTGGGCGGTGGCGCCCTCTCCCGGCGCCGGAATGCGGAAATCCGCCGCCGTGACGGTGCGGTCGATCTTCACCGTCCGCGTCGCCCATTCCGGCCAGTCGATTTTTGGTAGCTCGCCGACGAAGCTGGAGCCTTCCGAGGCCGGCCGGCCATCGGCCCAGACCTTGGCAATCTTGAGCGAGGCGACATCTTCCAGCAGCACGATGTCGGCGAAACGGCCCGGTGCGATCGAGCCGACCCAGGGCGTCAGCCGCATGTGGCGGGCCGGATTGATGGTGACGCACTGGATGGCGATCTCCGGCGCGAGGCCATTCTCGATCGCGAGCCGCATGTTGTAGTCGGTCGCGCCCAGCTTCAGCGTATCGGTGGCGCTGCGGTCGTCGGTGACGAAGGCGATCTGCGACCAGTCGGAAAGGCCCTTGGCGATCAGGCCCTTGATGATGTCAGGCAGCGAATGCGGGCGCAGCTCGACGAACAGGCCGTGCGTCAGCTTCTCCCAGACCTCCTCCAGGAACCAGCCCTCATGGTCCGACGCCATGCCGGCGGCGGCGAAGGCGTTGATCGACGAAAGGTCGCGCAGGCCGGCGGCATGGCCCTCGACAACGCCGCGCTTCTCGAAGGTGGCGCGGATCATGCCCCAGAGCCGGTCATAGGACGGGTTTTCCGGGTTCCAGACCGAAGGCCAGTCCATCACCTCGTCGAGACCCGCCACCATCAGGCTCTCGCTCAGGAACTGCTTCTGCTCGTCATAGCCGAAATAGCCGCCGCCCCACTCATAAGCGGTCGGCGGCACGGCCGAGCCCGGCAGCGGGAAGATCTTCATCGGCGAGCCGCGCCGGCGCGCCTCCAGCCAGAATTCGAGATTGTTGGCGCCGTTGACGTTGGAAAATTCGTGGCTCGCCTCGCAGACCCAGGTGATGCCGTGCGGCATCACCAGCGCCGCCTCGTATTCCGGCGTCAGGTGCGAGCTCTCGATGTGCTTGTGCGCCTCGCCGAAGCCCGGCACGGCGGCAAGATCCGGCTCATGCGCGCGTGTCGCCGCCTCGCCGGTCCAGGAACCCGCCGGGCCGACATAGGCGATGCGGCGTCCCTTGATGACGATCTCCTGGTCGACTGCCCAGGTGCGCGAATGCACGTCGAGCAGCCGGCCGACGCGCAGCACGCGGTCGGCCGGGCGCTTGCCGAGCGCCACCAGCGTCAGGTCCTGGCGGATCGCGATCTCATCGGTGGCGTCGATCAGGAGATCGGCGGGAAGCGGCGCGGCGGGGGAAACCATGGGGGAGCCTGTCGAACGTCATTGCGAAGCCGGCAGAGGTAGAAGCGTGGCACCGCGCTGTAAAGCGCTTCGGCGCGCCAAGCTGCCGATTTCTTGGGCGCCGCCGCCGCAAAGGGGTTCTAGGGCACCCCCTCCCTGCTAGCCCAAACCTGCGCCAGATCGTCTTCGCTCAGATCGTCCATGGCACTGTGCAGGGCGAGCTTGAAGGGCGGCGCCTCGGCGGGGACGACGAGGATCACCGTCTCGCGCGGTGGGCAGTCGGGCCGCGAGCAGGCGAGCTCGTGCACCAGCACCCGCGTCGCCGCGTCGAGGCCGAGAGCCGCGCGGGTCCAGTCCTTGATCCGGGCCGCGGCCTCGGCGCGCCGGGCGGCATCGCGCGGCGCGAACGGGTTGAACAGGCGCAAGATCAGGCGACCCGCTGGCGCCGCCAGGACGGAAACGGATCCGGCAGGCTGTCGAAGGCGCCGAAATCGAAGCGGGCCGGATTGGACGGGCCGACCAGGCATTCGTCGAGCGCGGCCCGGATCGCCGCCTCGTCGAGCCCGATGCCGATGAAGACCAGCTCCTGCCGGCGGTCGCCCCAGACCGGCGCCCAGTTGCGGCGAAGCATCGACGTCCAGTCGGGATCATCCGGCCAGCGCTCCTTCGGCACCGCCGCCCACCAGAAGCCCATCGGCCCGGTGCGGCAGAGCGCGCCGGCAAGGCTCATGTCGCCGACCCATTCCGGCCGCGTCGCCAGCCAGAACAGCCCCTTCGCGCGGACGAGCCCCGGCCAGGTCTTGTCGAGAAACGCCTGAAATCGGGCCGGATGAAACGGCCGCCTCGCCCGGTAGACGAAGCTCGACACGCCATATTCCTCGGTTTCCGGCACATGGTCGCGAAAGCCGTTCAGCTCCTTGAACCAGAGCGGATGCTCCTCGGCCTTGTCATAGTCGAACAGGCCGGTGCCGAGCACCGCGTTGATGGCGACGCGGCCGAACGAGGCGAAGACGATACGCGCGTCGGGATTGAGCGCCTTGACCACGGCGGCGACCCGGTCGCGCTCGAAGTCCAGCACATCCTCGGCCTTGTTGATGACGACGACGTCGGCGAACTCGATCTGGTCGACGAGCAGATCGACCAGCGTCCGCTCGTCGCCCTCGCCGGCCGTCTCGCCGCGATCGCGCAGGAAGTCGTGGCTGGAGTAGTCGCGCAGCAGGTTCACCGCATCGACCACCGTCACCATGGTGTCGAGCCGGGCGACGTCGGCGAGCGAAAGGCCGGCCTCGTCGCGAAAATCGAAGGTGGCGGCGATCGGCAGCGGCTCGGCGATGCCGGTGCCCTCGATCAGCAGATAGTCGAACCGCCCTTCCGCCGCCAGCCGGCGCACCTCGGCCAGAAGGTCGTCGCGCAATGTGCAGCAGATGCAGCCGTTCGACATCTCCACCAGCCGCTCGTCGGTGCGCGACAGGTTGGCGCCGCCGTCGCGCACCAGCGCCGCGTCGATGTTCACCTCGCTCATGTCGTTGACGATGACGGCGACGCGCAGGCCGTCGCGGTTGTTCAGGATGTGGTTCAGCAGCGTGGTCTTGCCGGCGCCGAGAAAGCCGGAAAGCACGGTGACAGGCAGGCGGGCATCGTCGGGACGGGACGCGGGCATAGGCGGATCCATGGTGAGGAAGGAGGTCGGGAAAGGACCGGCCGGGGACGGACGCCTCCGGCCGGGAAGGCATCAGTCTTCGTGGTGGCCGTTGACGAAGGAGAGCGTGGCGAAATGGTTCGCCGTATCGGCCTTGCTCGCATCGGCGAACGGCACCGCATGCGAGACGGCGATGACGTTCAGCCCGTCATTGCGGATCAGCACCTCGGCGACGCCGTCGGCATCCGTCTTGCCGAGCTTCGCTTCCGACGCGTTGACATAGTCGGGCGTGATGGCGACGCCCTCGACCGGCTTGCCGTCATAGAGCACCCGCACCTTGAACAGGTCGCCGGCGGCGAGCTCGGTCGGGTTTGAAAGCGGCACGATCTGCAGGGGCTGCGCCGGCAGCGCGGGCACGGCGTCGCCATGCAGATGGCGGATGGTGACATTGTGCTTCCAGTTGTCGCCCGCCTCCGTCGCGCCTGGCACCTCGTCCTTCGGCCTGGCGACCCACTTGCCGTCCGCGCCCTTCGAATAGAAGCCGTTCGCAAAATCGACGAGCAGGATCGCAGCACCATCCGCCGCCTCGACCACGGCGCGGCGGTCGCCGGCGACTGCCTTGGCCTCGACGGCCTTGCCCGTCTTGTCGATGGCGCGGACGGTTTTCACCCTGGCCGGGTCATAGGCGCCGTCCTCGGCGCCGTGGCCATAGACGATGCCGGTCTCGCCCCAGCGTTCCGCCGTCCAGACGCCATGCGCCGAGGCGGTGAGCGAGCCGAGCAGCAGGGCGGCGGAGGCGAGGAGAAGGCGTTGGGTCCGCATCGGGATACTCCGTATATGTTATGTTATAACATAACACTCATACGAAACGATCCCGCCGCTGGCAACCGCTTTTCGACCGGCCTGTTGGTACGCGCGCCTCGCCCATCCGCTGAGCAACGCCGCTCAAGCGCCTGACGCGACTCATGAACCCGCCGCAAGCCATGCGTCGGCAAGCCCGCAAACGGCCGGGCAAAAGGCGGGGAAAGGCAGGAAGGGACTGTCGGGCCGGCGCGGAATCGCGTCGCTACGCGCCGTCGGGATGGAACGTATAGCGGAAGTCGCAGTGCTCGGCGCCTTCCATCAGCGTCTGCGTTCGCTCCAGCGTGATGCGCGGGTCATAGCCCTGGCAGAAGACGCCGTCGCGGTTGCAGGAAAGCAGATGGCCGATCTGGCCGAGCCCCATCTCGCGATAGCTCTCGGCATAGCGGCAGCGATGGACGTTGTAGTCGAAATGGGTGTCGGTCGCCCGCACCACCTCGATCTCGAGCGCGTCGTCCTGGGTCCAGAGCGATTGCAGCTCCTGGAAGGTCCGGAGGCTGGTGCCGCCCTCGGTCCGCTCGGCGAAGGCGCGGCCGATATCGATCGCCGCCTGGCTGATCGCGGCGTCGAGGATCGCCTGCGCCCTCGCCTCGCCGATCTCGCGCACCATGCCGGCATAGATCGGCGCGATGATCGCCGCCTCGATCCGCCGGCGTTGCAGGATGCCGATCTCGCCCCCGGTCGCCGTCTTGCCGCTATCCGCTTCCGCCATGGCTGGCCTCCATTCCGTCCGCCGCGCCATCGCGCGGGCGAAGGGCGATCCTAGTCCAGTTGCCGGCAAAACGTCAGCCTGCAATGCCGGGGCACACAGCCCGGCGGACAATGAAAAACGGCGTCGCGGATTTCGCCGCGACGCCGCTTCAGCCGGCTATCGATGAATTGCGTCGTGCCTCAGGCGCTCAGCGCCGGGTAACGACGATTTCGAGATAATCCGAGGGCACCACCAGCGTACCGTCCTCGGCCTTGTTGAAGCGGGCGATCAGCGCCGCGATGTCTTCCGCCAGCGCCTTCTGGCCCGCTGCGTCCAGCGCGCCGAAGGCCTTCAGCGTCGGCCCGTAGAAGCGGCGGAAGATGTCGAGGAAATGCGCCGGCGAGCGGTAGCGGAACACGAACTGGCGCGGCTCGGCGGCGATGGCGCGCGCCGCACCGCCGAACATCTCGTCGATGCGCGACCGCGTGCCCCAGAGCGCCGGCGATTTGGCGCCCGGCGGCGGCGCGACATGCTTGCCGATTGTCTTGAACATCTGGCCGATGAAGCCTTCCGGCATCCAGTTGGCCATGCCGATCTTGCCGCCGGAGCGGCAGACGCGGACCATTTCCGCCGCGGCGCGGTCGTGATCGGCGGTGAACATCACGCCGAAGGTCGACATCACCGCGTCGAAGGCGCCATCCGCGAAGGGCAGGTTCTCGGCGTCGGCGTGGCGGAAGGTGACGGCGAGTCCCTCCGCGTCGGCGCGCTTGCGGCCGAGTTCCAGCAGGGCGTCGACATAGTCCGTCGAGGTCACGTCACACCAGCGCCGCGCGGCGGCGAGCGTAGCGTTGCCATTGCCGGCGGCGACGTCGAGCACGTTCTGCCCCGAGCGCAGGTCCATCGCCTCGCAGAGGCTCTCGCCGACGATCTGCAGCGTCGTGCCGACGACGGCGTAGTCGCCGGAGGACCAGGTCGCCTGCTGCTTCGCCTTCAGCGCGGCGAGGTCGGGGGCCGCGGTCATCACGGCGGGGTTCATGGTGTCGCTTCCAATCGAAGTCATGGTCATGCTCGTCTCCTGGACGGTTTACGCACGAGGTTCATTGTCGAGCGTTCGATCGGCCGCCTGGCGGCCGTGAGGGGTGAAGCGCGGCCGCGCCGCCGGTCGCACCGGCGGCACGTCGAAATCGGTTGCGTCATGAAGGCACCGATGAGCTCCCCGGGACCATGCCAACCCGACTGAGGCTGCTCAGGCCTGCCACGCGGATCTGCCCGACACGATGTCCCTGGGGCGGCGGATGGAGTAGCGCAGTTGCCGTTGGGGCAGAATGATCGCGCCGCCGGATTTCTTGCCCGAGCGTCCAGACCTGCTATTCTCGGATTGACCCAACGTCACCCGGACGGCATCGGGGCCGCCGCGCGCGGCGCCTGTCCATCCGGTCCGGTCGGCGATCGGCGACCGCCTCGCATCTGGATTTGGCCTGCCTGCGGCGTTTTCGGTTTCGCTCATGAATGTCGACGACAAGATCGACGTCCTCTCGGACGTGCTTTCCGCCATCCGGCTTACCGGCGCGGTGTTCTACGACGTCTCGGCGCGCGCGCCCTGGGTGGCCGAGGCGCCGCCGACGGAGCGGTTCGGCAGTCTCGTCATGCCGGGCGCCCAGCACACGATCGAATACCACGTCGTCACGCGCGGCTCGTGCTGGATCTCGATCGTCGATCGTGGCGCGTTCGAGCCGGTCGAACTGCGCGAGGGCGACATCGCCGTGATGCCGCAGGGCGACCCGCACGCGCTGTCGAGCCGCCCCGGCATGCGGGCCGAGCCGGAATGGAGCCTCCACCGCCGCCCGCCGGATGAATCGATGCTGCCCTTCGTCCTGAAGGCCGGCAGCGACGGCCCGGTCGAAACGCATATCGTCTGCGGCTTCTTCAGCTGCGACGCGCGGCCGTTCAATTCGCTGCTCGCCGCCCTGCCCCGCTTCATGCGGCTCGGCCGTTCCGCCGGCACGCCGGAGAGCCGGCTCGACCAGTTCATCCGCCTCGCCACCAGCGAAGCGGAGAACAGGCGCCCCGGCAGCCAGAGCATCCTGAACAAGCTCTCCGAGCTGATGTTCCTCGAAGTCGTGCGCCAGCACATGGACGAGCTCGGCACCGAGCGCACCGGCTGGCTCGCCGGCTTGCGCGATCCGCTGGTCGGGCGGGCGCTGGCGCTGCTGCACGGCGAACCGGCGCGCGCCTGGACGCTGGAGGATCTCGCCTCCGCCGCCGGCGCGTCGCGCTCGGCCCTGGCCGAACGCTTCACGCAGCTGGTGGGCTGCCCGCCGATCCAGTACCTGACGCAGTGGCGCATGCAGATCGCCGCCCGCCGGCTGGCCGAGGGCGGCGTCAAGGTCGCGGCGGTGGCGCAGGAGATCGGCTACGATTCCGAGGCCGCCTTCAGTCGCGCCTTCAAGAAATATGTCGGCCGGTCGCCCAGCGATTGGCGCGCCGCCGCGGGCTGATCAGGTCAGGCCGATCGTCCCGCGCAGATAGTCGAGCACGGCGGCGACCGACCAGTCGCTCGCGTGATAGCCGACATACTTGTCCGGCCGCACAAGCCAGGCGACATCGGTTTGCGGGCCGAAGGCGGCGCTGAACGTCCCATCCGCATCGTGCACCCATTCGACGCCAAGGGGCTGCGCATCGGACGACGCCGCCGTCACGGCGACGACGCGAACGAGACCCGGCCAGGCGGCCTCGAACGCGGCGGCCGCGGCTTCCGCCTTGTCGAGGTCGCCTTCGCCCGCCGCGACCAGCAGCACGAAGCGCGGCCCGCGCAGCAGGTCGAACAGCCGCAGCGGATAGCCGAAGCCGGCGCGGCGCAGGCCCTGCGCATCGGGAACCCGGTCGCCGGCCTGCACAGGCCCCTCGCCGGCCGAGACGCTGAGCGGCCCGTCGCGATAGGCGACCAGCAGCTGCGTATCCTGCAGCCGGTTTGGCGGCGCGCGGTCGCGGCCGAAATGGACGCTCTGCTCGGTCGTGCGCGCCACGACGTCGGCGGCGACCGGCAATCGCTCGGCCTCGTAGCTTTCGAGCAGGCCGGCCGAGGCCTTGCCCTCCGCCACCAGCGCCAGCTTCCAGGCGAGGTTGTAGGCGTCCTGGATGCCGGTGTTCATGCCCTGACCGCCGGTCGGCGGATGGATATGGCCGGCGTCGCCGGCGATGAAGGCGTCGCCGACCCGGTAGCGATCGGCGAGCCGCATGCTTATGCGGAAGGTCGAGGACCAGCGCAGGTCGGAAAGGACGGCCGGCTCCGGCAGCAGCCGGTCGGCGACCGCCTGCAGATCGGCGAGTGTCGCGCCCGGCCGGTCGGTCTGGATGCCGTGCTCGACGCCGTCGGCGGCATCGGCCGGGCCCGCTTCCGGCGCCATCATCGAGACGCGGTAGCGGCCCTTGCCGGGCAGCGGAATGGCGATGAAGAAATCGGGCGGGCCGTTCTCGACAAGGCGCATCGCCCGCATGGCGAGGCCGCGCGGCAGGTCCCAGTCGATATGAACGTCGCCGAGCATGAACCCCATCGGGAAGGCGTCACCGTCGAAGCCGATGCCAAGCGCCTTGCGCACGGCGCTGTGCGCGCCGTCGCAGCCGATCACATAGCGATAGCGCCCGCGCGTCGCGCCCTGCGGCGTGTCGAGGCCGACCTCGATGCCGTCCTCGGTGAAATCGAGGCTGGTGAGCGCCGTGCCATGCTCGACCGCGACGCCGAAGGTGGCGAGATGGGCGGTCAGCACCGCCTCGGTCGCATATTGCGGCACGCCGAGCGAGGAATAGGGCAGATCGGAGAAATCGTGCAGGACGTCGCGGGTCGGGCTGCCCGCGATGGCGAGCCGCAGGCCGGTCAGCCAGAGCCCGGCGTCGATCAGATCGCGCGCGATCCCCATGTCCTCGAACACTTCGAGCGAGCGCGGCGTCACGCCGATCGCCCGGCAATACGGCAAGGGCGCGCTGCTCCTGTCGACGATGCGGGCGCGCACGCCGTGCCGCGCCAGTTCCGCCGCGAGCGTCAGCCCGACGGGTCCCGCCCCCACCACCAGGATTTCCGCCCGAAGATCCTCCATCGCAGCCCCCTGTCCATCTTTCGCAGGATCGCCTCACGACGGCGCACCATCGAACCATGGCCGCGACGGAGACCGGAACATCGCCTGGAATGCACGTAGGAAGGCTGCGACTGCAGCCGGCGCGAGACTATCACGACGCTCGCACGCCCAAAAGGTCATCCGCCCGGCAGCGTTGGCGCGCGCCGGGCGGACGAGATTTTCAGGCCACGGCTGCGGCTCGCACCCGAGCCGGCCGAAGCCGCGTTCGTTCAGCGGATGGCGGCCTCGGTCTTGGCGTCGAAGAAGTGCATCGCCTTGGGATCGACCCAGAACGGCGCCTGCTCGTGCACGCGCAGTTCCGTTTCGGGCGCGATGCGCGACGCCATGATCAGCGTGTCCGCCACCTTGGTGCCTACCACGAGCTCCGATCCCAGTTGCTCGGTGACGGTCAGCCGGCCGTTGAAGCTGGTGCCGAGATCCTCCGCCGGCGTGCCGAGATGGATATACTCGGGCCGGATGCCGAGGATGACCGAACGACTGCCCTGCCCCGAAAGGCTCGCGACCTGCCGCTCCGGCACGGCGATGGAGAGATCCTTGGCGACGGCGCGCGTCCGGCCGCCCTCATTGACGAGGTCGACATGGATGAAGTTCATCGCCGGCGAGCCCATGAAGCTGGCGACGAAGCGGTTCTTCGGCCGGTTGTAGATGTCGAGCGGCGTGCCGACCTGCTGGATATAGCCGTCCTTCATCACGACGACGCGGTCGCCCAGCGTCATCGCCTCGACCTGGTCGTGGGTGACGTAGACCGAGGTGGTGGCGACGCGCTCGCGCAGCGCCTTCAGCTCGATCCGCATCTGCGCCCTGAGCTTGGCGTCGAGGTTCGACAGCGGCTCGTCGAACAGGAACACCTGCGGATGGCGCACGATGCAGCGGCCGAGCGCCACGCGCTGCTGCTGGCCGCCCGAAAGCTGGAACGGCTTGCGGGACAGCAGCGGCGCGAGGCCAAGGATGTTGGTGGCGTGCTCGACCTCCTTCTTGATCGTAGCCTCGTCGACCCGGCGGTTGCGCAGGCCGAAGGCGAGATTGTCGTAGACGGTCATGTGCTGGTAGAGCGCGTAGTTCTGGAACACCATCGCGATGTCGCGATCCTTCGGCGGCAGGTCGTTGACGACCTTGTTGCCGATCTGGATCGTGCCGGACGAGATGGATTCGAGCCCCGCCACCATGCGCAGCGTCGTCGACTTGCCGCAGCCGGACGGGCCGACCAGCACGACGAACTCGTTGTCGGCGATGGTCAGGTTGACGTCATGGACAACCGGGTGGCTGCCATAAGCCTTGCCGACATTCTTCAGGATGACTTCAGCCATTGCGGCCTCCAGAAAGCTGAGGGAATTACATCCGCAGGCCGCGAATGACGTATTTCTGACCGAAGATCGTCACCAGCAGCGCCGGCAGCATCGCCAGCACGGCGGTCGCGCTCATCAGGTTCCATTCCGTCCCGGTCTCGGTGACGAACTGGGCCATGGTCGAGGTGATCATCGGCGTGCGCTGGCCGGTCAGGATGAGCGCGAACAGGAACTCGTTCCAGGTCCACAGCCAGGACAGGATCGACAGCGCCGCGATGCCCGGCATGGCCGACGGCAGCGCCACCCGGCGGAACGCGCCCCAGCGGGTGCAGCCATCGATCAGCGCAGCATGCTCCATCGACGGATTGATGCTGTCGAAGAATCCCTTCATCAGCCACGAGAAGAAGCAGACATGCACGGCGATGTGCGGCAGCAGAAGGCCGAGATAGGTGTCGTAGATCCGCAAATTCGTGGTGACGAGATAGAGCGGCAGCACGAAGGAGATGTAGGGCACCGTGCGGAACACGTAGATCGTCGCGAACCACGTCTTTTGGATGCGGCCGGTG
Source organism: Kaistia sp. MMO-174 (assembly GCF_037147815.1). Lineage (NCBI taxonomy): Bacteria > Pseudomonadati > Pseudomonadota > Alphaproteobacteria > Hyphomicrobiales > Kaistiaceae > Kaistia > Kaistia sp. MMO-174. The sequence continues at coordinate 1,073,956 of NZ_JBBCUO010000002.1, forward strand.
ACGCGCGACAGCATGTAGCCACTGCCGACGGTAACGCCGAGCGAAACGACGGTCGCCAGCGTCGCCATGACGAAGCTGTTGAACATCGCATGCAGGATCTGCGGCTGCTGCAGCACCTCGACATAGTTCTGCAGCGTGAATTCGCTGCCGCGCCAGATGTAGTAGATGCCGGACGGCGGTCGGATCGAGGTCACCATCAGGATCGCCACCGGGCCGATGAAGATCAGCAGGACGGCGACGACGATGAGGACCAGGAAGACCCGCCAGGCGCCGGGCGCGAAGCGCTCGAACAGGGTCGGACCCGGCGCGACGATCGGGGTCGGGAAGGTTTCGACGGTCATCGGGAAACCTCCATCAGGCGGTTGACGAGCTTGTAGAGGCCGATGCCGACGACGAGCATGATCAGCGCGCCCAGGCCGGCGGCCGCGGCGCCCTTGCCGTAGTCGAGATGCACGAAGGCCTCGACATAGGCGTAGACGCTGAACACCTCGGTTTCGCGCGCCGGCCCGCCGCCGGTCAGGATCCAGACCTGGTCGAAGGTGCGGAAGGCGTCGATCGAGCGGATCAGCACGCAGACGATGATCACCGGCTTCAGCATCGGCAGCGTGATGTGCGTGAAGGTCTTCCAGGGACCGGACGCGTCGATCTGCGCCGCCTCGAACGGCTCCTTGGGCAGCCCCTGCAGCGCGGCGAGGATGATGATCGTGAACCAGGGCGCCCAGATCCAGACATCGGTCAGGATGATGAGCGAGAAGCTCGGCCACTTGTCCGAGAGCCAGCCGACTTCCGGAAAGCCCAGCACGTTCAGCAGCGTGGTGATGACGCCGAACTGGTCGTTGAACGACCAGCGGATCATCGTCGCCGTGATCACCGGCGCCACCGTCAGGGGCAGCAGGATCACGGTGCGGACGATGGGCCGGCCGAGAAACGGCTTGTTCAGGAGCAGCGCCAGGCCGAGGCCGGACGCCAGCGACAGCACGACCGAGGACACCATCAGCAGGAAGGTGTTCGGCAGCACGGTATGGAGGAAGACCGGATCGCTGAGGACGTCCTTGTAGTGCTTGAGGCCAATCCAGGTCTTGGCGGGGTTCACAAGGGACCAGTCGCGGAAGCTCGCATTCATGCCGATGAAGATCGGGATGATCTGGAAACAGACGAGCACCAGCGCTGCGGGGGCGACGAGAAGGAGCATGAATCGCTCCCTCTCGCCGAGGCGTGACGTTTTCGCCGCGACCCGTTTCATCGGCTTACTTCGGTGCGCCGTCATGGATCGGCTGGACGCCGGCTTCCAGCGTGGCCTGGATATCCTCTCGGCTACCCTTCATCGCCTTGATCATGACGTCCGAATAGACCTTGTGGGTCGCCGCCCAGTTGCGGAAGTAATAGGCGTCATGGACATGGGCGGAGTCGAACAGGATCTTGCTCATCTTGACCCAGTTCGGATCCTTTTCATCGAGAACCTTCCAGACCTTGGTGTTCGGCGGCGGGCCGCCGGTCAGGTTCCACTGCTCGATCTGGCCGTCGACGTCGGTCATCATGGCGCCGAGCAGCTTCTTGGCCGCCGCCTGCTTCTCGGCATCGATCACCTTGGGGATCGACCAGCCCCAGATGTCGATCCAGTTGCGGTGGCCGCTGCTGTTGGGGCCCTGCGGGAAGCTGGCGATGCCGACCTTGCCGGCGATCTTCGACTTGTCGGGATTGTTGAAGTTGCCGAGGAAGGTGGTGTCGGCGACCGTGAAGGCCGCGTCGCCCGCCTGGAAGATGGCGTTGGCCTCATCGCGCGAATAGGTGGTCATGCCGGGCGGGCTGATCTTGTTGGCATGCAGTGCATCCCACCAGAATTCAGCGGTTTCCTTCTGGCAGGCCGACGCCGTCATCGGCTTCCAGCCCGCCTCGCCCATCTTGACGTTGTCGCGCTCGTAGAGCGGCTCGTAGATGTCGCAATTGTTGTTCCAGAGCGTCCACCAGAAGCTGAAGAACGTGTTGGTGTAGGACATGCCGCCGACATAGCCCCAGCGGACCTTGTCTTCTTCCTGCAGCTTCTTGCTGACGGCGACCAGCTCGTCCCAGGTCTTCGGCACCTGGTCCTCGGGCACGAGGTCGGTGCGGTAGAAGAAGATTCCGGCCGTGGTGACGATCGGCACCGCCGTCGTCTGGCCTTCCTTGTTGTGGAACGGCTCGAGCTGGCCCTCGGCGACGTTGCGGACCTCGGTCACGTCCTCGACGGAGGCGAGATAGCCCTCGAGGTCCTGGCCCCAGTCGTCATTGTTCCAGATGATGTCGCACTGGTCGGTCGCGCCGGCGCTCAGCATCTGCGTGATCTTCGGCAGGTAGACCGAATAGGAAACCGGCGTCTTGTTGAGCGTGACGCCCTGCTCCTTGGCCCATTTCTCCAGGATCGTGACGTTCGCCGCGATCACCGGATGGTTCATGTAGCAGAGATTGAGCGTCGTCTCGGCGCGCGCGCCAACCGCCGACAGCGCGGTCAGCGACGACGCCAGCAGCAGCACCCTGGCCACCGATCGGCTTAGAATTCTCATGCGTTCCCTCCGCAGTAAAATCGGCGCCCTTGCGCCTTCTCGCCGCGCTGCGGACACAGCACGGCCCTTTGCCGGACAGCGCAGCCGCCGGACACCCTGCCTTCATTCCTGTTGGTCGAACCCCGGACGACGGACGGCTCCTCAACCGCCTTGCCGCCGGGGACATCGGACGCCGGCACCCCGGCCGTCCTTCTCCGCCGATCTCCCCGATCACGCGGAACACTCGCTCCCAGGCAGCCGCAATCCACGCGCCAGGGCGTCGCGGAAACGACTGGATCGCAGCGCGCCGACGAGCCGGAATGCGCGCCTCGCCGCCTTCTGAAATCGTTTTCAGATTGGCGCGCGAGCTTCAGCAGGTCAAGCGCCTTTTTTGGACAATTGCGAAGCGGGCTGCGTTCGGTTGCGGTGATGGACCCGGACACCCAATTCGACGATAGTGCCGCCATTCGCTCCGTGGCGGTCGTTCGGCTGCCCAAAGCCGTGTTCAACGTCCATGACCAAGAATAAGAGCAGCGCGCCGACGACAACACGATCGGACAGCAAGGTGAAACTCGGCGACGTCGCCCGGAAAGCCGGCGTTTCGCCTGCAACGGTGTCGCGCGTCCTCAACCACCCGGAGATCGTCAGCCCCGAACTGCGCGAGCGTGTCGGTCGCGCCGTGACGGCGCTCGCCTATACCCGCGACAGCGCCGGCCGGGCGTTGAAGTCGCGCCGCACCCGCACCCTCGGCGTCGTCGTACCCACGCTCGGCATCAGCATCTTCGCCGAAGGCGTCGAGGCAATGCAGAACCGGCTGAGCGAGCATGGCTACACGCTGCTGATCGCCAATTCGCAATATGAAGCGCGCCGCGAACTGCAGGAAGTCGCAAGCCTGCTGGAGCATGGCGTCGACGGGCTCGCTCTGGTCGGCGACGCGCAACTCCCTGAAACCCATCAGCTAATTCGCCAGCACGGCGTCCCCTACCTCACCACCTACGTGGCCACGGCGCGCGATGCGGTGCAGGCGATCGGCATCGACAATGAAGGGGCCGCCGCCTCGATGGCGCGCTATCTGCTGGAGTTCGGTCACCGACATTTCGGCATCATCGCCAACCTGCCGGAATCGAATGACCGCTCGATGTCGCGCTATCTCGGCATTCGCGCGGCGCTGGCCGAGGCCGACGTGCCCCTGCCCCATTCGCATGTGATCAGCATCAGCCAGACCCTGCAGCACGGCCGCCAGGGCCTCCGGCAGCTGATCCAGGCGAATCCCGAGATCACGGCGGTGATGTGCACGACCGATACGCTGGCGATCGGCGCGCTGGCCGAGGCGCGATCGCTCGGCCTCAAGGTGCCGCAGCACATCTCTATCACCGGCTTCGACGACATCGAACTGGCGAGCCAGTTCGACCCGCCGCTGACGACGATCAGCGTCCCGGCCAGCGAGATCGGCCGCGCCGCCGCCGATCACCTCGTCAATGCGGCGGCCGGCGTGCGCATTCCCGTGATCACCACCCTGCCGCACCGGCTCATCATCCGCGGTTCCGCCGGACCGCTGCCTGGCGCGATCCGCCGCCCGAAACTCGGCAAAACCGCGGAATAGCGGCCGCTAGCGCCCCGTGAACCGCGCGGGGCGCTTCTCGACGAAGGCCCGCATGCCCTCGCGCTGGTCCTCGGTGGTGAAGGCATGCCGGATGGCGCCGCGCTCGACCGCGAGGCCCATGGCAAGCGGCGTCTCATAGGCGGCCAGCACCGCCTCCTTGGCGAGGCGCGCCGCCATCGGCGCCTTGGCCGCGATCGTTTCGGCCACGGCGAGCGCGCGCGCCACCGCCTCGCCGTCCGGGCAGATCTCGGCAATCAGCCCCGCCTGCAGCGCCGCCTCGGCCGAGATCGGTTCGCCGGTCAGAACCATCCGCATCGTCAAGGACTTGCCGACCGTTCTCGCCAACCTCTGCGTCGCGCCGTCGCCGGGCAGGATGCCGATATTGATCTCCGGCTGGGCAAAGCGGGCGCTGGCGCCGGCGATGGCGATATCGCCCAGCATCGCCAGTTCATGCCCGCCGCCATAGGCGATCCCCTCGATCGCCACGACGATCGGCTTGCGGAACCCTTCGACCACCCGCCAGGCGGCGATACGGGCGGGATTGTCGATCGCCGCGAAGCCGTCGCGCTGCATTTCCTTGATGTCGGCGCCGGCCGAAAACAGGGAGGGACCGCCGGCCAGCACGACGCAGCGCACCGTGTCGTCGAGCGACGCCGCCGTCAGCGCGTCGGCGAGTTCCTGCAGCAGGGCGTTGCTCAGCGCGTTGCGCTGGGCCGGCCGGTTCAGGCTGACCTGAAGCACATGCTCGGACGGGCGCGCGATTGCGATCAGGGGGGCCGGTATCTGCAAGATGAGAACTCCAAATCGGGCAAGATGAAAAAACGCGCTTCAATTCTGAAAACGTTTTCTGATACAGGATGACAAAGCGGCCCTGAGGAGGCAAGCCCGGCACTTCCGCGCCGGCTTGGACACCGCGACATAACCGGAGGACCCTGCCCGATGTCGACTGCGCCCTATCACAAGGCTCTCGACCTTCTTGCCGCAAAGCTCATCGAGGACGAGCGGACGATCGGCGTCGAGTTTCCCTATGTCACCGCCCCGGACGGCGCCTGGCAGACCATGCCGGCCTCGGTCTCGGCCGGCTATACCGGCGCCAACTGGAGCCATGGCAACTGGTTCTGCGGCTTCTGGGTCGGCCTGCTGCTCGCCGCCTACCTGCACACGCGCGACGAGAAATTCCTGACGCTGGCGCGCGAGCGGATGCTGCTGGTCGAACAGCGCGCCGAGGACGGCAATACGCACGATATCGGCTTCATCTTCCTGAGTTCCGCGATGCCATTCTACCGCATCACCGGCGAGCGCCGGTATCGCGACATCGCGCTGCGCGCCGCCGCCCGCCTGCGCGACCGCCTCGTCGTGACGCGAAAGGGCGCCTACATCTCGTCCTGGGGGCCGATGAGCGATCCGCGCGGCCGCGCCAGCTCGGCGATCGACACGATGGCGAACATCCCCCTGCTCTACTGGGCGGCGACCGAGAGCGGCGATGCGAGCTTCCTGCTCGCGGCCGAGGCGCATGCCCGCATGACCGACCGCGCCTTCACCCGCCCCGACCTGACGCTCTATCACGCGGTCGAATACGACACGACGAGCGGCGAAAGGCTGCGCGGCTACACCTATCAGGGCCAGCACGATGAATCGTCCTGGTCGCGCGGCACCGGCTGGTCCGTCTACGGCCTGGCGGCAACCGCGGGCGCCACCGGCGATGGCCAGTATCTGGCGCGCGGCGGCGTCATCGCCGACAGGTGGCTGCAACAGCTGGGCGACGACATCGTGCCGCCATGGGATTTCAACGACACCGCGCCCGGCGCGGCGAAGGATTCGTCCGCCAGCGCGATCATGGCGGCCGGCCTGATCGATCTCGCTCGCCTTCATCGCGACGAGGCCGAGCGCGCCAGGTGGCAGGGCGAGGCGGACCGGCTCCTGACCGGCCTCTGCCACGACTATCTCGCCCGCGACCCCGCCCATCGCGGCCTCTTGACCAAGGCCTGCTATTCGATGCCGCACCAGATCGGCGTGCAGTCGGCGGTGCTGTTCGGCGATTACTTCTTCGTCGAGGCGCTGATGCGCGCCGTCATGCCCGGCGCCTTCAGCATCGAGCACCGGCAGATCCAGGGCTGAATGTCGGGTCGCTGAGCTCTGGCAATATCGGCCTGCAAAGCTCAACCATCATCCTGATGTGCCTCGCGGCAGCGAGGCCTCGAAGGAGGATCCAGCGGGCGCCGCAACGCGTGGCTGAACCACCCTTGCTTCACTCTCCCTCAGGGAGAGGCAAGAACGCGGCCCATACCCCTCACCCCGCCGCGCGCATCGCCTCGACGAAGCGGGCAATGCCTTCGGGGAGGTCGATCGCGGGCCGGTAGCCTAGGTCACGGCGGGCGGCCTCGATATCGATCGGTCCGTGATGGTCGTCGAGCGGGTCCGGCCCCGGGCCCAAAGTGATGCGCGCGCCCGGAATCTGTTCGGCCACCAGCTCGGCGACACGGTCGAGCGTGTCGATCCGGCCGCCCGTCACGTCGTAATAGGTCCGCGGCAGCGCAGGCGCGTCGAGGGCGGCGATCAGCGCCGCGGCGGCATCCTCGACATGGATGTACTGGCGCGGGAAGCCGGCACCGAACGGCAGGTCGAGCGCCTCGTCGGCTAGGCCTGCCGCGATCATCCGGCGCAGGATGCAGGACGTGCTGCGCTCGGGCCCGTAGATCCACGAAAGCCGCAGGCTGACGCCGGAAACGCCATGCTCGCGCGCATAGGCGTTGACCAGTTGCTCGCTCGCCACCTTGCTGGCGCCATAGACCGTCGAGGGCTGCGGCGGTGTCGCGGCGTCGATCGGCGCGCCGCCGGTCGAGCCATAGACGCTCGCCGACGAGCAATAGACGAAGCGCGGGACGCCGTGGATGCGCGCCAGCTCCAGCATGTTGGCCGTGCCGACGATGTTGGTCTCGACGATGGAGAAAGGCTTCTCCTTGCCGACCATCGGGCCGGAGATCGCGCCGCAATGCAGGATGCCGGCAAGCTTCTGCCGGCCCGCCAAAGCATGCAGCGCGTGCGTCTCGGTCAGGTCGATGGCGACGACGTCGACGCCGGAAATGCGGGTCGCGACGCGGTCGATGGCGAGAACGGGCCGGCCGGCGGCGGTCAGCTGGCGCAGCAGCGCGCGCCCCACCAGCCCGGCCGCGCCGGTGACGAGAACCGTATCCGTCATGATGTCTCCCTTCCCTGCCGCCGGCTCAGGCCGCGATCACGGTGGCCCGGTCGGGCAGCCAGGTCAAAACGAGGTCGCGACCGTCGGCGAACGTGTCATCAGGGTATTTGTCGACATGCGCCTCGAGCACGACGGTGCGCTCGTCCGGCAGCACCACGGCGAGGCGGCGGACATTGCCGACGCGGTGGCTGCGGGTGATCCGGGCGGCGATGGCGTTGCGCGGCGGCGTCTCGCCGGCGACCGGCACCTTGAGGTCGATCGCCTCGGCCGGAATGACGACCTTGGCGCTGGAGCCGCCGGCGACCGCGCCATTGGCAACGCCGACCAGCCGGCCGATCGGCGTATCGACGGCGACATGCTCGCCCTCGACCTGGCCGATGACGCCTTCGAAGATCGTGTTGCGGCCGATGAACTGCGCCACGAAGGCGGTGTTGGGCCGGGTATAGAGCTCGTGCGGCCGGCTGATCTGCTCGACGCGACCGCGATTCATCACGACGATCCGGTCGGAGAGCGACAGCGCCTCGGACTGGGCGTGGGTGACGAAGACGAAGGTGACGCCGAGCTCGCGCTGCAGCAGCTTCAGCTCGTTCTGGATCGACTTGCGCAGATTGGCGTCGAGCGCACCGAGCGGCTCGTCGAGCAGCAGGATGTCGGGCTCGACGACGAGGCCGCGGGCGAGCGCGATGCGCTGGCGCTGGCCGCCGGAAAGCTTGTCCGGGCGGCGGTCGGCAATGTCTTCCAGCCCGAGATTGGCGATCATGCGCTCGACCTTGGCGTCGCGCTCGGCCTTGGCCATGCCCTTCACCTCGAGCCCGTAGCCGATATTGCGACGGACGGTCATGTGCGGGAACAGGGCGTAGCTCTGGAAGATCGTCGAGGTCGGGCGGCGCTCCGGCGGCAGGTCGTTGACGCGCTGGCCACGAATGCGGATGTCGCCGGAGGTGATGGACTCGAAGCCCGCGATCATGCGGAGCGTCGTCGTCTTCCCGCAGCCCGACGGCCCGAGAAAGGCGATGAACTCGCCCTTGGTCACCGACAGGTCGAAATTGGCGACGGCGGTGGTGCCATCGTCATAGGTCTTGCCGAGATTGATGAGTTCGAGATCGTAGCCCACGGGATTCTCCTGCTGCCGAGCGCGAGGCGCGTCGCGCATTCGGTTGGAGGAGCGGCGTCACGGGACGCCGCTCCAGCGTGCTCTCGCCGTCAGGCGCTGAGGAACTCGTCCCACTTCTGGACGATGTGGTCATATTCTTCCGGCCACTGGTGCCAGTAGGCGACATTGGCCGCGCGCTGCTCCAGCGAGCCGCCGTCGCGCAGGTCTCCCTCCTTGATGCCGCGCTCGGGCGCGCCGACCCAGGGCTTGCCCTCGTACCAGAAGGCATACTTCTCCGGCGACATGAACTGCTTCAGGTTGGTCGAGGGCGAGTAGTAGCCCTGCTCCGAAACGGCGATGCCCGGAGGACCCGACAGCCAGTAGTCGGCATAGGCGGCGACGGCTTCCTTGTTGGGCGAGGAGGCGAGCATGGCCGGGCCGATGGCCCAGCCGCGATAGCCTTCCTTCGGCACGGCGTAGCGGCAGGCCTTGCCCTGCGCCTTGACGGCCATGACCGCCGGCTGCCAGGCGTCGCAGACGACCATTTCGCCCGAGGCGAGCAGGTTGACGAGCTCGCCGAAATCGCCCCAGAGCGCGCGGAACTGGCCATCCTTCTTCTTGGCGATCAGGAACTTGATCGCCTCGTCGATTTCGGCCTGCGAGGGGTTCGCCGGGTTCTTCACGTCGGAGAGGCCGAGCGTGTTCATGGCCATGAAGACCTGGCCGAACGCGGTCAGCGGATCGGTGTTGAGGCCGGACTTGCCCTTCCACTTCGGGTCGAACAGCGCCGTCCAGCTGTTGGCTTCCTCATCGGAAACGACCTCGGGATTGTAGCCGACCGAGTCGTAGTTGTAGACGGCGGGCACCAGCCAGAGCTTGGTCTGGCCTTCATCGGCCCAGATCTGGCCGGTGATCTGCGCGTTCGGCGCCCACTTGGCGTCCGGCTTGGTGAAGGTGTCGCGGATATTGGCCCAGTTCTTCAGCGAGCTGACCGGCACGGCCTCGACATTGTTGGTCATGACGACGGCGGGAAGCCGCTCGACATTGGTTTCCCAGCAATCATAGTCGGCCGATCCGGAAAGGATCTTGGTCTGCGCGTCGGGATGGGTCGAAGCCGTGCCCGAAACCGAGCCGACGCCGGACGCCGTCTTGAAATCGGCCAGGATGCGTTCCTGCACCGTGACCGACAGGCCGATCGTGCGCAGGCTTTCGTTCGCCAGCGCGCTCTCCGCCGCGAAGGCCCGCGAGGCCGAGGCGAACGGCACGCTGCCCGCCGCAACCGCCATTGCGCCCGCACCCTTGAGCAGGAAGCGACGCGTCATCTCCATCTGTTTGTTCATGCTTCACCTCGGTCTGGTTATGCCTGCTGCTTTTGTTCTGACCGGCGTCCGTCAGGCGGCGGAGCCGGAACACTGGAAAGACGGAGGCGGATCAGGCCACCTCCTCGCTAGTTCGCATGGAGGCGGGTCAGGCCGCCTCCTCCTGGATCGCAACCTGCTTGGCGCGCCGCACGGACAGCCCCATCAGCACGCCGTAGACGCTCAGCAGCGCGAAGGAGAACAGGGTCGTCAGGACGCCGAAGGCGAAGATGTTGGGATGGATCTCGACGGAGAACGTGCCGTAGATCGCGAGCGGCAGCGTCAGGTCGCGGCCGGAGGCAAACAGCGTGCGCGAGAACTCGTCGTAGCTGAGCGTGAAGGCGAACATCATCGCCGACAGCACGCCCGGGAAGATCAGCGGGAACGTCACCTTGCGGAAGGTGCGCACCGGCGACACGCCGAGCGACCAGGACGCTTCCTCGACGCTCTGATCGAAGCGGTTGAAGATCGCCAGCATCACCAGGAAGGCGAAGGGATAGGTGTAGACGACGTGCAGCACGAAGGCGGTGCCCCACCAGTGGCGGTCGATGCCGAGCACGTTGGAGACCAGCGACATGCCGAGGCCGACAAGCAGGCCGGGCACCATCATGCCGAGCACGATCAGGTAGAAGACGACGCCCGAGCCCTTGAAGCGGCTGCGGAAGGCCTGGGCCGACATGACGCCGAGCGTGGTCGAGACGACCATGGTCATGAAGGCGAGGACCAGCGAGCGCAGCAGGCCGGAGCCGACCGGCAGCGGCGCGATGCGGCTCGGCGGCACCAGGCCGAGCAGGTGGCGGTACCAGTAGGTCGACCACTCGACGATGGGAAACTGCGGCCCGCCTTCCGGTCCCGTCTGGAAGGAGATGATGGCCAGCACCACCATCGGCGCATAGAGGAAGGTCAGGAACAGGACGGTGTAGACGCCGAGCGCGGGCTTCACGAAGGTCGACTGCATGATCGCTCAGAGCTCCTTGCGCAGGTTGACGACGCGCAGCAGGCCCGCCACGACGACGCCGATGATGAGGGTCAGCACCACGCCGATGACGGAGGCGAAGGCCCATTTCAGCGATCCGACCTGGGTCACGATGATGTTGCCGAGCAGGTTGACCTTGCGGCCCGAAAGGGCGGCCGAGGTCGCGAATTCGCCCAGCACCATGACCGAGACGAAGATCGAACCGACGACGACACCGGGCAGCGACAGCGGCAGGATGATGGTGCGGAAGATGCGACCGAAGCCGGCGCCGAGATCGCGCGCCGCCTCGATGATGTTGGGGTCGATGCGGCCGAGCATGAAGGCGATCGGGCCGACCATGAACACACAGTAGATCTGCGTCATGCCGATGACGACCGAGAGCTCCGAGAACAGCAGCGCATCGATCGGCGCGCTGGTGATGCCCAGCCACTGCAGCACGATGTTGATCGCGCCTTCCTTGCCGAGCATCGGCCGCCAGGCCAGCACGCGGATCAGGAACGAGGTCCAGAACGGGATGACGCAGAGCGTCAGCAGCACCGTTTGCAGCGTCTTGTTCTTGACGAAAAGGCCGACGAAAAGGCCGGCCGGATAACCGACCAGGATGGTGGCGAACAGCACGGTCAGCCAGATCCGCACAGTCGTCCAGAGCGCCGAGAGATAGGTGTCGCTGGAGAAGAAGGTGGTCCAGCTTTTCGTCGTCAGAATGGGCTGGATGGCGAAGGTCGTCTGCGTCCAGAACGAGACGTAGAGGATCATCGCGATCGGCAGCACGAGGAAAAGCAGCATCCAGAGCGCGCCGGGCGCGATCAGCCAGTAGGCCGTGCGGTTGCTCTTCCGGCGGCTGGTGGATTTGGCGGCCGGGACTTCGGCGGCAGCGGCGGTGGTGGTCATCGTCATGGAAGGCTGTCCCTTGTCCAACGGCGCGCTCACGCGAACACCAGCGCGTCGCGCGTCTGCCAGGTCAGGCGGTAGCGCTGCTTCTCGGCATAGGCCGGCGCCTCGCGAAGGCTGAGATGGTCCTCGACCTCGATCACGCGGCCGTCGTCGAGGGCGAAGAAGGAGAGCACCGCGGCACCCGAATATTCGCTGGCGATGAAGGTGCCGCCGACGCTCTCCTCGCCGTCGCCCGCCCCTGCCCCGTCCGGCCTCACGGCGATCTTGTCCTGGCGAATGGCATAGGCGGGCGCCGATTCCGCCGCGCGGACGGAGGCGGCGGAAATGGCGAAGCGGCCGGCCGGGCCGACGAAGTCGCCGCCGTCGCGCGTGCCGGAAAAGATGTTGTAGCAATTGAGGAAGCGCGCGATCTCGGCGCTGGCGGGCTGACTATAGACCGTGTCGGGCGCGTCGGCCTGGGCGATGCGCCCGTTGGCGAGCACGATGACCGTATCGCCCATGGCGAGCGCCTCGGTCTCGCTGCCGGTCACATGCAGGAAGGTGACGCCGAGCCGCTCGCGGATGGCGCGCAGCTCGTCGCGCATGCGGGTGCGGAGGTTGGCGTCGAGCGCGCCGAGCGGCTCGTCGAGCAGCACCAGCTTCGGCTCGGTGACCAGCGTCCGCGCCAGGGCGACGCGCTGGCGCTGGCCGCCCGAGATCTGCGCGATGCCGCGCTCCTCGAGGCCCGTGAGGCCGACCAGCTCGATCATGGCGGCGACCCGGTCGCGCCGCTCGGCCGCCGGCATCGCGCCGATGGCGCGGTTTTCCAGCCCGAAGCCGATATTGCGCGCCACGCTCAGATGCGGAAACAGCGCGAAGTTCTGGAACACGAAGCCGATGTTGCGCTGGTAGGTTGGCACGTCGTCGATACGCTTGCCATCGAGGATGACGTCGCCGCGATCCGGCTCGTCGAAGCCGGCGATGACGCGCAGGAGCGTCGTCTTGCCGGAACCGCTCGGCCCCAGCAGCGAGATGTAGCTGTCGCCGCGGAGCGCCAGGTTGATGCCCTTCAGCACGGGGGATCCGCCGAAGCCCTTTTCGACGGCGTGCAACTGCAGCAATGGTGACATGGCCTGTGTTCCCTGCATTCGACGTCCTTGCGAAGGCCACGTCTCTGCGGACGCAGTTTCCCTTCGCGGCGGCGGCCTTGCGGGCCGCTGCCGGTTCTGGATGCGGTGTTGGTTCGGAGGCGGCCGCGCCCAAGGGCGCGGGCCGCGATCGTTCAGTGCGACAGCGGCATCGCCACCGGGCGCATCGGCGCGCCCGTGGCGCCGCGCAGCTTGATGCAGGCGCCGAAGAAGGCAAACTCGTAGCAGCGCTCCTGCGACATCTCCTCGAGATTGACCATCTCGAGCAGTGGCACGCCCGCCTCGGCCAGCAGGTAGGTGTGGACCGGGAAGAAGTTGAGCGGATCGGGCGTCGGCGTCTGCTCGACGGTCAGATTGTCGGCGCCGACCATGATGGCGCCGTTCTTCGCCAGGAATTCCGCGCCCTCGCGGTTGATGCCCGGCGTGTTGGAGACGAACGCCATGTCCGGCCAGAGCCGCATCTGGCCGGTCCGGATCAGCACGACGTCACCAAGGTTCAGCTTGATGTTCTGGTGCGCCAGGCAGCCCTTCAGATCGGCCTCGCCAATCGCGTGGCTCGGCGGCAGGACATCGACACCATGCAGCGCCGCGACATCGAGCAGCACGCCGCGTGCAAAGATCGGCGGATGCAGTTCCGGGCCCGCGACATTCCAGTTGCGGCTGCCGAGATGGTCCTTGGCGCTGAATTCGTTGAAGATCTTACCGTTGTAGCCGAAGTGGTTCAGCGTATCGATATGCGTGCCGCAATGGGTGTACATCGAGATGCCGTCGCCGGAATAGGCAACCAGCTGGTTCGCCTCGAGACCCTTCTTCATGCTGTCGTCGACGATCTCGCCGGCCGGCGTATGCGTCATCCAGATCTGGTAGGGCTGGTCGCCGGCGCCGAACCAGCCCGGCATGCCGATGAAATGATCGACAGAGAGATCGAAGACCTTGCTGGCGTCGGCCCGGCTCAGGATCGCCGAGCGCGACTCGCCGTCGATCAGGTTTAGCATGCCGATCTGGTCGTTCTTGCCGAAGGGACTCTTCGTTACCTTATGGAACTCGGCGTTGTAGGCGATGATCTTGTCTTTCGTCGCCGCATCCACGTAACAAGCAACACACATAACGATATCCCCTCTTGGTCTTTTATTGGTCTCAGAGTCGATAGGTTTCGGGCTTCCGGTCCTTGAACGGCGCGATCTCGAATTCCCCCGACTCGAAGATGATCGTCTTGTTCCGCGCCCGCTCCAGGTCGACATCGGCCGAAAACAGGCCGGTCTCCGTCCCGGCATGAGCAATGACCTTGCCGATCGGATCGACGATCTGGCTCGATCCGAGGAAGGCGGTGCCGTCTTCGTTGTCATTGCGGTTGGCGGCCAGGAAATAGACGAAGTTCTCGGCGGCCCGGACCGGCGTGAACAGATCGGCGAGAATGCGCGAGGCGACCGGCCAGTTGGTCGGCAGCACCACGATCTCGGCGCCGCTCAGCACCAGCGTGCGCACGACCTCCGGGAAGCGGATCTCGTAGCAGATTGCCAGGCCGACCTTGCCGACAGGGGAATCGAACACCGCCGGCTCGATCCCTTCCGGCTGGTCGACGAAGCGGTCGCCGCCGAGGAACGGCAGGTGACGCTTGCGATGGCGGCCGATGACGCCGTCCGGCCCGATCAGCAGCGCGGTGTTGTAGACGCGCCCGCCATCCGCCTCGAACAGGCCGACCACCGCATGCATCGAAGCCTCGGCGCAGGCGGCGCGGATCCGCTCGATCTCGGGACCGTCCGCCGCGATCGCCGCCGCCTCGAGTTCGACGCGGTCATTGTAGACGTAGCCCGTCAGGCAGCATTCGGGAAAGACCGTGAGGACGATGCCCTCGCCCGCCGCCTGCTCGATCCAGCGGACGACCGCCTCGGCGTTTTCCGCCGCCGCGCCCTTGATCGATCCGACTTGTGCAACCGCGATTTTCATCATGGCTCCGTACGTGTATGATGGGAGTAGCATGTCACACTACACATGCAAGTCAACGACTCGAATGCACAGAATCGCGGCGGCCCGCGACGCCATGTTGAGCGACCGCTGAAATCCTGGTCATTCGGGTTGATCCACGGGGGCGACGGCGCGAAAACGTCGGGTTTCCGGACACAATCTTGCGCTGCATGGGTGTGATCCATGCGACCTACAGGTATCGTGTCGCGAAAATCGACCGCCGGCTCACCGAGAAGCGAACCTTGATGAAAAGCACAGACCTGCATCAGAAGAGCCTGGCGACACGGGTCTTCGAGATCGTCCGCAATGCGATTGTCGTCGGCGAGTTCGCACCCGGCAGCCTGCATTCGGTCCAGGAGATCGCCGAGAAGCTCAATGTCTCCCGCACCCCGGTGCGCGAGGCGATGCTGAAGCTCGAGGAGCTCGGCATGATCAGCTTCGAGCGCAATCGCGGCGCCCGCATCCTCGAGACCACCGTGCACGACCTGGAGGAGATCTTCAGCCTGCGCGTGCTGCTCGAGGTGCCGGCCGCCTACCGAGCCGCGATGCGCATCACTCCGCCGGAACTGCGCAAGCTGCGCCAATCGCTCGACGAGGTGCAGGAGGCCTACAAGTCGACCTCGACCAATGTGCGCGCCCACCTGGAGCCGGACGCCCGCTTCCATCGCAGCATCGCGCTGATCTCCGGCAGCCGGCGTCTGGCCGGGATCCTCGACAATCTGTTCGACCAGCAGATGATCGCCGGCGGCACGTCTGGCGGCTTCACGCGCGAGATGGATTCGATCTATCGCGACCACGAGCGGATCTACGAGGAGATCGCCAGGCAGAACCCGAACGGCGCGGCGGCGGCGATGCGCGACCACCTCGTCACCAGCGTCCGCGCTTTGGTCGAAAAGGAAACCGGCGACGCCGAGGCCGGCACGGTCTTCGGCCCGCTCTATGTCGACGTCCTGTCGCTGAACACGGAAGGCTGAGGACGGCGGATGGTCTCGAACCGGTGGAAGCGATGGAGATCGCCGCCCGGCCGTTGGGCGGCGCAACGCGCAGGGATAGTAGAGCCATAGGGGGCCGACGCTCGAGCTGATTGGTGGCGATCGGTGACGGCCGGATCGACGCCACGCCTTGTATCGCCGGGCTGACTTGCGCATTGATGAGCTTCATCCGCCGAACGCGGGCCTCGCGCCTGCAACCGGCCAGCAGGCCGAATAAGCCGAGGAACACCCATGCCGTCAGACAGGCCCCGCCGCCCCCAGGATCCCTTCGCCGCCGCGGAGGCGATGTTTTCCAAGAAGAAGCCAGCGGCGCCGGAGATCAGGCCGAGCGCGCTGCCGCGTGTGCGCGAACCGGTCTCGCTGCGGATCGACAGCGACGTGCTGGAGCATTTCCAGGCCGACGGCCCCGGCTGGCAGGACCGCATGAACGAAGCCCTTCGCGCCGCCGCCATCGCCGCCGGACTGGAGACGCCGACGGACAAGGATGGCTGAGGGGAGAACCAAAGGAGGTAGAGATCGCGAGCCGGACATCGGCACTGTTTTGAATCACGCTTTTGGTGTGGCGCCGATCAAGCGGATTTGAGGGGCTCCGATCTGCTCCATGACCCACCACGCCCGTGATAAGTTTCCGCGCTCAGCACGAAGTTTTGCCCGCAGTCGGGGCAGCGGAAGCGATAGTGCACGATATCGTCTAGCAGCCCCTCTTCGGATAGATCGGAGAATGCCAGCGCACTGCTCAGTGGGCCAGCATCGATCTCTTCGATGTATCCATCAGTCAACGACCGTCGTATCGTTCCGATTGCGCGAAACAACTCGCCAGGCGTCCTCAAGTGCACAACCTCGTCCAGATGCTCACAGCGCGAACAAGTCATTCCAAATCCTCTCATCGAGCCGCTCCCCGTGCGACCGCGCTACCCTAGTCCTGCATCTGCCGCGCCGCGTCTCTCATGCAGAGTTGGTAGTAGGACCAGCCATAGTCTCTGATCTCCTTCACAAACACACGCAGCTCATCCGGATCTTTGAAATCGGAAGCCCACTGCCCGAGCGGAATCTTCGAGTGCACCCCCGAAGCCGAAGCTTCGTTCCGCAGCTTCAGAAGGTTGGTACTGCAGTAGGCAACGAATTCTCTGCCCAAACCGAGATCCTCGGACAGTTGAACCATTCGATCGGCGTCGGCAGCAACATCTTCCGATACGATCTCCTCCCTCTCTTCTTCGGTCATGGATTTGACCGAAGCCGCCAAGACAGCCCGATCGACGGCGTCCTTGAGACATAGCCTCAATTGAAGCTCATCGTACTTCGAACGCTTGCCTATTTCGGTGTGGAATTGCGGCAGGTCCGTCCAGCCTTCTGGATTCTTCCAGTCCACGTTGAAGGGCCAGTCTTCAGCCGCATCTGCCTGACCATATCGAGCGAATTGCTGGTTGGCGCAGACCTCTGCCTCACGACCATCCAGCCCCAGCCGCATTTGCCGATCCCAGGATACCCACCTGAGGGTCCACTCGTAGAAGTTCGACACGCCTTTCATGCTCGCGACGCTGAGCGGACCCGTTGGCACATATCTGGTCGGCTCGGCAGCCAGAGCGGTTGAGTGTATCGCGACGAGGAGGCCAATCGCCAACGCAATTCTCATGCAAGCTTATTCCCGGAGACTGTTTGGTCAGTAGAAGACGACGCCGCGGCATCGGTGCGTCGGATGAGGCAGGCAGCACTTGGTGCCACCGAGAGCTACGAACGCCGCGCCTATTCCATCCCGGTCGCTCCCGCTTCTCGTCTCGCGATCACCTTCGCCTCTAACAGGGAATAGGAAGATCTGGAGCCCTAACCAAGCCAGACTGGGTCTGAAGTCGGCCGCCCCCCCCGGAACCAGCGCACCCATTGTTCTGAGCCCTCAGGAAACCTGACAGACCTACGAACATCATCGCAACGCCCATGCAAATGTTGGCAATAGTGCACATGAGTCACATGGCGCACGCAGAACGTGTCCGAGAACGAGATGCACGTCAATACGGCAATCCCCCAGAATGCGCCGCAGAGCACATGGCCGGCTCCCGGTCCCTCTTCCAGGGTCGAGGAAAAGAAGCCGGCGGCGCCGGAGATCAAGCCGAGCGCGCTGCCGCGGGTCCGCGAGCCGGTTTCGCTCCGGATCGACAGCGACGTGCTGGAGCATTTCCAGGCCGACGGCCCCGGCTGGCAGGACCGCATGAACGAAGCGCTGCGCGCCGCGGCCATCGCCTCGGGCCTCGCAGCGCCCGCAGACAAGGAGCCCTGATCCGGGGCTGGTCGTCGAGAGCGAAGACCGGCGCGAGGGCGCGCGTTCATCGCGGCGAAGATCGCGCCCCCTTGCGCGCGCGGAAGCAACCCGCTTTGATACGGTTGTGAAGTCACCCAGATTGTCGCCGGATCGGGAGATCATTCATGACGTCGCCCATCGACAGCCCGCTCCTGCCCTATCAGCTGCATGGCGAGTTCCTGCTGACGAGCTACTCCCTGCGCCCGAGCGACCCGACCTTCGGAACGACGCAATTCCTCGGCGCGCATTTCTCGCACAAGAGCTCGGATTTTCCGTCGGGCGGGCCCGGAACCCAGCACAAGCTCGGCAGCGACGTCATCGTCTCCCCCACGGTCGGCGCAACCGTCACCGTGTCGCTGAACCGCGACGACAATTTCCATGTCGAGTACGAGATCGATTTCAGCGGCAACATCCGGAAGGGTTCGGTCGTCGTTCCGCCGGGCGCCGTCGTGCCGTTCATGCTGAACGCCAAGCCGTTCGAACTCGGCGCCACCCTCGCCAACCGCTCCGCCGTCCTGCAGGGCACGCTGAACGCCAGCAAGAGATCCGCGCCCTTCACGCTTTGATCCCTGCCGACAACCGCCGCGAACAATATCGGAGCTCGCGAGCACCGTGAATGAGGCTGCGCGTGCGGACATCGACACAAGAACGCCATCGCCCGACCGATCTTTCCTCTAGCGAGGACGATCACTTGCGATCGATCCGCCAGAAGATGGATAGCCAAGTACTACCTGAACGAGATCAGATCCCCGATCGATAGTATTTTTAGTCTGGCTTCTTGCTATCGATCCCAGAGGTCAATTTCATGTGATCGTCGCGCTTGTTATCGGAACGTGAGTTCCGCGCGCTCTATTTTGTCGACGGGGGGCTCTAGAAGGGATGCCCTGACCATGACACGTCATTTCCTAGGCATGATCGCATCTGCGTGTGTTGTCCTGGCCGTTCCGGCCGTTCCGGCCATGGCCAAAGAAGTCGACGTCTCGAAATTGACCTGCAAGGAGGTCGGCGCCATGGCGCCCGCCAAGATCGTCGGCATCGCCCTGTGGGTGAGCGGCTATGTCCATGGCAAGGCCGGCAATGCCATGATCGATACGACCAAGGCTCATGCCAACGCCGAAAAGATCGCCGGCTACTGCAAGAGCAACGCCAGCGCGACGCTGGGAAGCGCGGTGGAGGCCGTCTTCAAATAGCGGCGGACTGCCGGGAGATCGGCAAGAGATTGTCGAGTGATCGTGAAGAGATCATCGGCCGGGCGACCTGCGGGCCGCCTGGCCGGCCGCAGGTCCAGAACCGACCGAAGGCTCGACGACGACGCCGCGGCCCGTAAACTCGCATCCGCTCCGGCAAAAGGCGGCCCAGGCGCGAGGGTTCGTGAGGGCGGTCGGCATTCTCGTCATCGGGCGGCTCGGCCTGATCCGGGCCGCCATCCGCGGCGGCCCTTTGAACTCAGGAAGGCCCCGTGCCCGCACGAGGACCGCGTTCCAAAACCTGGCGACTTTCCGTCAAGAGCAGGCGTTGCTCACCGCCCTCAAGGCTGCTGACACGCCCTTCAGGGAGTAGGTGTCCGTGGTGTTCGTGCCCCGCCTGGAAAGTCCGTGGACGGACATCTGGCTTCCTGCCCTCATGGCATCGACCAGCCGCCGTTCTTCAGATGTCTGATCAATCCAGGCGCCGTCGCCCTGGGTGAAAAGCCTGAACTTCTCGCCATCCACGCTCACTGTAGCGTAGGAGCCCGCCTTGAACGGGTAACCGATGGCTACGGACACTTCGTCGCGGACTCTTTCACCCGGCCGGGTGGTCACCATGAAAAAGGTGGGATCCCGATTCACGCCGGTTGGCCGCTGCGAGGTAGGTGTTGCCGTCGCGAAGCAGACCTTCCCCTTGTTGCTCGGGTATGTATACAAGGTCCAGTCAGAATAGGTTTGGACCATCTTTGGAGTTTGTGCAGCAACGCTGCTGGCGATTACACAGATTGCTCCTGCGAGAAGCGTTCTTTTCGCGGTCATTGATCCTGTCAGCACGATCCCACCGGACTTTTATAGAATGCTGCCCGGGAGGGATGTAGGCCGAACAGCCAAGGAAAGCTGGCCGACGAGTCTTAATAATGTATGAATTTCAATTCAAAAATTGGACAGACGGCACGCACCCTCTGCCGCATGGAAGACTGAACCCGGCCCCTCGCCAAACGTGACGACAAGCGCGCGAGTTGCCGGCCAAGCGCCATGGCCCCCTTGCCAGAACAAGCGCACCGTTTACGGCAGCAGCCCCGCCCGGATGTGATCGCATGCCCGAGAAGCTCGTCCGCGCGATGATCAGCTTCGAGGTTGTCGGCACGCTCCTCGGACGGGCCGGCCATATGGACGACGCCGCCGGTTGCTCGACGCATGGCGCGCCTTCGCCATGTCGCAGGGACTTGCGGGCAACCAACCGCAATCGCTGGAAGCCCTAAACAGCGCCCTGCGGCAGGACCAACGTCAAAGCGCATCGGCCCAAGGCCGTAGATCGTTGATTTTAGTGAAGAAGAAAGTGGCTGGGGAACCTGGATTCGAACCAAGACTAACGGAGTCAGAGTCCGTCGTTCTACCGTTAAACTATTCCCCAACGAGGATGCCGGAGCATCCGGAGCGGCGGGCCAGCGCCCGGCGCCGCGTTGATGGCGTTCGTATAGGCCGCGCCCCTTTTGCCGTCAACCACCCTTTTTATCCATCCGATGACAGAGCCGATTTGTTCACAGGCTAGTCGACCGGGCGCTTGCCGCCTCCACGTCCGACGGCAGCGCTTCTGAGCAGGCTTGCGGTACCAGGCCGTCTCGAAGGACGCGCTACCTGTGGGCAAGCCTTGTTGCCTGCGCCGACCTGCAGGCTTCGAGGCGGCTTCCCGGCCTCGTCGACGTGTCTGGGGACGGCGTCATGGGAAGAGCCCTCGGAAAGAGGGCAGAGCACACCTCGGCCTCGCCCCAGGCGAGCCACGACGAAACGAGGGAAAGCAGATAGCGGACTGTCCAAAAATGCGCCCCGCGCCCGCTCGGGAGCGGCCCAGCCGTCCCCGGCGGACAAAACAAGACGGCTTACGGGTTTCGAAGGCCTGCGCTAAGCTCACGCCCGTCCGGGCTTGCTTCCGCCCGCGACGCAAAAAGGGGAACGCATGCATTCGGGATCGCCCGGGTCGCGCGGAACGTCGGCAAAACAGGCCAAAGCCGCGACGCGCCTCGACTTCGAGCGACATCCAAGCTTCAAGAATGCATGCTAGCGTCGAAACTAGACGGCTTATCATCAGGCCGGCCAGGGGGCCGTGCCGGGGCAACTGGGCGTTGATTCGCCGAGGGAGAAAAAGCATGAAGACCAACTGGATGCGGATGACGGTTTCCGCACTCGCCATCTGCGCCTCGAGCAGCCTGGCCTTCGGCCAGGGCATGGACGAGCTGATCGCGGCGGCCAAGAAGGAAGGCCAGCTGACGACGATCGCGCTCCCGCATGACTGGTGCGGCTATGGCGACATCATCGAGGGCTTCAAGGCCAAGTACGGCATCGCGGTCAACGAGCTGAACCCCGACGCCGGCTCGGGCGACGAGATTGAGGCGATCAAGGCCAACAAGGGCAATACCGGCCCGCAGGCGCCCGACGTCATCGACGTCGGCCTCTCCTTCGGCCCCTCCGCCAAGGCCGAAGGCCTGCTGCAGCCCTACAAGGTCTCGACCTGGGACACGATCCCGGACAGCGCCAAGGACGCCGAAGGCTACTGGTACGGCGACTATTACGGCGTGCTCTCCTTCCTGGTGAACACCGACATCGTCAAGAACGTGCCGAAGGACTGGCCGGACCTGCTTTCCGACGAGCTCGCCAACTCGGTCGCGCTCGCCGGCGATCCGCGCGTCGCCAACCAGGCGATCCAGGGCGTGTTCGCCGCCGGCCTCTCCGGCGACAAGGGCGACATCGCCAAGGCGGGCGAGGAAGGCCTGAAGTTCTTCGCCGAGCTGAACAAGAAGGGCAATTTCGTGCCCGTGATCGGCAAGTCGGCCTCGCTGGCGCAGGGTTCGACCCCCGTCATCATCGCCTGGGACTACAACGCGCTTTCCTGGCGCGACATCCTGAAGGGCAACCCGGCCGCCGAGGTCGTCGTGCCGAAGACCGGCGTCGTCGCCGGCGTCTATGTCCAGGCGATCAGCGCCTACGCGCCGCATCCGAATGCCGCCAAGCTGTGGATGGAATATCTCTATTCCGACGAAGGCCAGATCGGCTGGCTGAAGGGCTATTGCCACCCGATCCGCTTCGACGATCTCGCCAAGAACGGCAAGATCCCGGCCGACCTGCTCGCCAAGCTGCCGCCGGCGGACGCCTATGCCAAGGCGGTGTTCCCGACCGTCGAGCAGCAGAACGCCAACAAGGAAGTTATCTCCAAGCAGTGGGATTCGGTCGTCGGCGCCGAAGTCGCCAAGTAGGCGGTCCCAAAGTCCCTTCCAGGGACTGACGCGAGACGGAAGAGCCTGGTTCCCGACCAGGCTCTTTTTCGTCTTTTTGCCGGCTAAGGGCGGCCTTGCGGGCCGGGTTATTTTCGGCCGCGCCCTTGCCTCTTGCCGGGTGCCCCAGCATCCTGCATTCCAGAACCGACGGCCAGCACAGGTTGCCCATGGCTCAATCGACAGTCGAGATCGCCCCAGCGAAGCCGCGGCCCTTGCCGCTGAGCTGGCTTGGCGTCGCGCCCTTCCTGATCTTCGCGCTGATGTTCCTCATCCTGCCGGCCGGCTATCTGGTGATCGGCGCGTTCCAGACGCCGGATGGCAGCTTCACGCTGCAGAACATCGCCAATCTGAACCAGCCCAACATCCTCAAGGCCTACCGGCTCAGCATCTCGATCAGCGCGGCCTCCGCCTTCCTCGGCTCGCTGCTCGGCTTCGGGCTGGCGCTGGCCATCGTGCTCGGCAAGCTGCCGCGCTGGGTGCGGCCGATGCTGATGACCTTTTCCGGCGTCGCCTCGCAGTTCGCGGGCGTGCCGCTCGCCTTCGCCTTCCTGGCGACGCTCGGCCGCACCGGCCTCGTCACGGCGCTGCTGTTCAACGTCTTCGGCATCAACATCTACCGCTACGGCTTCAACCTGTTGAGCTTCACCGGGTTGACGGTCACCTATCTCTATTTCCAGATCCCGCTGATGGTGCTGATCCTGACCCCGGCGCTGGACGGGCTGAAGCGCGAATGGCGCGAGGCCTCGGCGATCCTCGGCGCAACGACCTTCCAGTATTGGCGCATGATCGCGCTGCCGGTGCTTTGGCCGAGCCTGCTCGGCGCCTTCATGCTGCTATTCGCCAATTCCTTCGGCGCGATTGCCACCGCCTATGCGCTGACCGGCTCGTCGCTCAACATCATCACCATCCTGCTCTACGCGCAGATCCGCGGCGACGTGCTGCATGACCCCAATCTCGGCTATGCGCTTGCGCTGGGCATGATCCTGATCACCGGCATCTCCAACGGAGTCTATATCTGGCTGAGCTCGCGCACCGGGCGGTGGATCCGATGAAAGAATCCCGTTTCTTCCCCTGGCTCGGCGTCATCTTCGGCGCGGTCTATTTCCTCGTGCCGCTGATCGCGACGTTCGAGTTCTCGCTGCGCATGGAGCGCGGGCGCTATTCGTTCGAGGCCTATCGCATCGTCCTGGCGGATCCGTACTTCCAGCAGAGCTTCGGCTATTCGGCGGTAATCGCGGTCTGCACCATTCTGGTCGGCGTCGCGCTCTGCGTGCCGACGGCCTATGTCGTGCAGCTGAAGCTGCCGCGCATCCGCCCGCTGATCGAGTTCCTGACGCTGCTGCCGCTCGTCATCCCGGCGATCGTCATCGTGTTCGGCTATCTCAGGATGTACAATTCCTCGTCTTGGCTGCCCCTGACCTCGAGTGCGCGTGGAACCGATCTCCTGTTGACCTTCAGCTACGTCACGCTCGCCCTGCCCTACATGTATCGCTCGGTCGATACGGGACTCCGCGCGATCGACGTGCGCACGCTGACGGAGGCGGCCCAGAGCCTCGGCAGTTCATGGCCGCGCATCCTGCTGACGGTGATCCTGCCCAATGTGCGCGTCGCGGTGCTCTCGGGCGCGTTCCTGACCTTTGCCATCGTCATCGGCGAATTCACCATGGCGAGCCTGCTGAACCGCCCGGCCTTCGGTCCGTATCTGCAACGGATCGGCGCCAACCGCGCCTACGAGCCGGCGGCGCTCGCCATCATCGCCTTCGCCATCACCTGGGCCTGCATGGGCCTGATCAATCTATTCGCGGCGATGGGTCGGCAGACGACCCGCCGTTGAACGAGTTTCCAAGGAAGCGACCATGGCATTCCTGACGATCGAGAAATTGGTCAAGACCTTCGGCACCCAGACCACGGTCAAGGGCGTCGACCTGGCCGTCGAGAGGGGCGAGTTCGTCACGCTGCTCGGCCCCAGCGGCTGCGGCAAGACGACCATCCTGCGCATGATCGCGGGCTTCGAGAGCGCCACCAGCGGCACGATCCGGATCGACGGCAAGGACATCACCGACCTGCGCCCCAACCAGCGGCATATCGGTATGGTGTTCCAGGCCTATGCCCTGTTCCCGAACATGAGCGTCGCCGACAACATCGCCTTCGGCCTCAAGGTCGCGAAGAAGTCCTCGGCCGAGATCGCCGCGCGGGTGAAGGAGATGCTGGAGCTGATCAAGCTGCCGCAGCTTGGCGACCGCTATCCTTACCAGCTTTCCGGCGGCCAGCAGCAGCGCGTGGCGCTGGCCCGCGCCCTCGCCGTCAAGCCGCAGATCCTGCTTTTGGACGAGCCGCTTTCCGCCCTCGACGCGAAGATCCGCATCTCGCTGCGCGAGGAAATCCGCGCCGTGCAGCGGGCGCTGGGGATCACGACGATCTTCGTGACGCATGACCAGGAAGAAGCGCTCTCCATGTCGGATCGCATCTGCGTCATGAACGACGGCAATATCGAGCAGCTCGGCACGCCCTTCGAGATCTACAACTATCCGAAGACGCGCTTCGTCGCCTCCTTCGTCGGCACGCTCAACATCCTGAACGGCCGGGTGCTCGATTCGACCTCCGGCCGGCTTTCGATCGACGACCAGGAAATCGTCACCGCCCGCGAGCTCGGCGGCGCCAGCACCGGCGACACGCTCGCCCTCGCCCTGCGGCCGGAGGCGCTGTCGATCGGCCACGCCAATGGCGGCAGCAACAATCTGACCGGCACGATCGACGAGGTGCATTTCCTCGGCTCGGTCGTGCGCATCCGCGTCCGCTTCAAGGACAATGTCGTCTCGCTCGACACCTTCAACCGCCCGCACGCCGCCCCGCCCGAGCGCGGCCAGCCGGTGACGGTCAATTTCACGCGGGAGGATATTCTCGTGCTGGACCGCCCGACGATCTAGGCGCCTCTCCGGCGGATCGCCGCCATCGCCGCGATGCGCCGGTGGCGGTGCTAACGGCCCGTTACCAGGCGGCTAACGCGTTAACCCCTCTAGGCAAACGAAAACGGGCGCCCGAAAGCGCCCGTTCCGAAGTCGTTGACTACAGCCGATTACGGCTGCGTGTAGGACGTCTTGACCGTGGTGAAGAACTCGGCCGCGTACTTGCCCTGCTCGCGCGGGCCGTAGCTCGAACCCTTCCGGCCGCCGAACGGCACATGGTAGTCGACGCCTGCCGTCGGCAGGTTGACCATCACCATGCCGGCCTCGGCATTGCGCTTGAAGTGGGTGGCATGCTTCAGGCTGGTCGTGACGATGCCGGCGGCGAGGCCGAACGGCGTGTCGTTGGCGACGGCCAGCGCCTCTTCGTAGTCCTTGACCTTGATCACGCTGGCGACCGGGCCGAAGACTTCTTCCTTGTTGATGCGCATGTCCGGCGTGGTGCCGGTGAACAGCGCCGGCTGCAGGAAGAAGCCGGGGTTCTCGCGCTCGACGAGATGGCCGCCGGCGACCAGCGTGCCGCCCTCGTCCTTGGCGATCTGGATGTAGTTCTGGTCCTGATCGAGCTGGCTCTTGTCGACGACCGGGCCGATATGCGTGCCCTGCTTGATGGCGTCGTCGACGACGAGGTCCTTCATGCGGGCGGTCAGCGCCTCGACATACTGGTCGTGGATCTTCTCGGTGACGATCAGGCGCGACGAAGCGGTGCAGCGCTGGCCGGTCGAGAAGAACGCGCTGTTCGCCGTGGTCTCGACGGCAACCTTCAGGTCGGCGTCATCGAGCACGATGGTCGGGTTCTTGCCGCCCATCTCCAGCTGGAACTTGCGCATCACCGCGATCGAGGCCTCGGCGACCTTCTTGCCGGTGCCGACCGAGCCGGTGAACGACAGCGCGTTGACCTTCGGCGATTCGAGGATCGCCTGGCCGACGACCGAACCGCGGCCCATGACCAGGTTGACGACGCCCTTGGGCAGGCCGTTGCGGACCAGGATGTCGACGATCGTCCAGGCGCAGCCCGGAACCAGGTCGGCCGGCTTCAGCACGACGGTGTTGCCGTAGGCGATCGCCGGAGCGAGCTTCCAGGCCGGGATGGCGATCGGGAAGTTCCACGGCGTGATCAGGCCGACGACGCCGACCGGCTCGCGGGTGATGGTGACGTCGATGCCCGGACGCACGCTCGGCAGGATCTCGCCGGCCAGGCGCAGCGTCTCACCGGCGAAGAAATGGAAGATCTGCGCGGCGCGCATGGTCTCGCCGATGCCCTCGGGGAGCGTCTTGCCTTCTTCGCGCGACAGCAGGCGGCCGATTTCTTCCTTGCGGGCAAGGATTTCGTCGCCGGTCGCCTTCAGGATGTCATGGCGCTGCTGGATGCCCGACAGCGACCAGGTCTTGAAGGCGTCGGCAGCCGCGTCGATCGCGGCCTTGGCGTCGGCCGCCGTGCCCTGCGCGTATTCGCCGATCACTTCGTTCGTGTTGGACGGGTTGATGTTGGGGCGCGCATCGCCGCCAACCCACTCGCCACCGATGTAGTTCTTGTGAAGTTCGCTCATCAGATGATCCTTGAACGTCGTGAACGGGATCCGCCCGGACGAGCCGGGCGAAAGGGACTGTTAGGAGCAAGGCTCGGGTTGCCGTCCTTGTATCCCTCCAGCCCCCCTGGGCCAACCCTCAAAGCTGGGTGACCGACACCTTCTCTTCTTTGGCGAAGGCGAGCGGGTTCTTGAGCGCGAGGCCGAAGGCCTCGGATTCGATGTCGAACACGTCGCCGGGCTCCGTCTTGACGCCGAAAGCCACGCTCAGCGTCGCCGTGCCATAGGTGTGGACATGCACCTGGCCGGGACGACGGAAGAAGTCGTACTTGAAGTGGTGGTACTCAAGGTTCGCCAGCGTGTGCGACATGTTCGCCTCGCCCGACAGGAAGGGCTCGTCGAAGATCACCTTGTCACCGCGATGGATGCGCGAACGGCCGCGGACGTCGTCCGGCAGCGCGCCGACGAGCAGTTCCGGGCCGACCGAGCAGGGACGCAGCTTCGAATGGGCGAGGTAGAGATAGTTCACCCGCTCCATGATGTGGTCCGAGAACTCGTTCGCGAGCGCGAAGCCGATGCGGTAGGGCTGGCCGTCGTCGCCGACGATGTAGATGCCGGCGACTTCCGGCTCCTCGCCGCCATCCTGCGCGAAGGACGGCGCGGTCAGCGGCTGGCCGGGGCCGACGAGCAGCGCGCCGTCGCCCTTGTAGAACCACTCCGGCTGGACGCCCTGCTGGCCGGCGGCCGGCTTGCCGTTCTCCAGGCCCATGCGGAACATCTTCATCGAATCGGTCAGCACTTCCGCCTCGTCCGGCGTCTTGTGCATGGCGTCGCGCGCCGAAGCCGAGCCCAGATGGGTCAGGCCCGTGCCGGTGATGAGCAGATGCGCGGGATCCTCGTGGTCGATCGGCGCCAGCACGCGGCCGGACGCCAGCAGCGCCGCGCGGTCGACTTCCTCGGTCGCGCCGACTGAGGCCTTCTCGACAATCGACTCGATGCCGGTCTTGGCCGCGATGGCGGCCTTGGCGAGCGCATAGACCGTCTTGTAGCCCGGAACGATGTAGGACCGCTCGCCGGCGCCGCTCGGCACGGTGGCGACGACGGCGCGCTCGCCGGCCTCGGTCTTGATCTGCATCAGTCTCATTCGTTTCTCTCCTGTTGTGCCAGGCGGCCGTCTTCGCCTACGCCCGCGGCCTGCCCTTGATGCGTTGGAATGTCTCTAGCCGGTGCTGATCTCGCCATCGGCGTCGGCACTGCGGCCGACCCAGATGGAATCGAACACATTGCCCTTCGCGTTGCGCAGAAGCCGGCGCATCGCGAGGAAAGCCTCGTCCTGGTTGCGATCGCGAATGGCCTCGAAGACGTCGCGATGCTGGACGACGGCATCGTCCCCCATGACGGTTCGCCAGCCGAGCGAAAAGCTGATCACCAGCCCCGACTCGATCAGGCCACCGACAGAACGCAGCATCGGATTGTGCGACGCCTCCAAGACGGTCATGTGAAAGGCGAGATCGGCGCGGATCTGCTCGACGCTGCCGCGATCCCGATTCCGGATGCCCTCGAGCGCCTTGCCGAGGCGTTCGATCTCCTCCGGCGTGGCGCGCTCGGCCGCCCGCGACGCTGCGGCCGGCTCGATGATCTCGCGCATCTCAAACAGCGAATGGATGAACTCGTCGCTCGGGCGCTGGTCGATCTGCCAGTGCAATACGTCGGCATCGAGCATGTTCCAGTCGACGCGTGGGCGCACCTTGGTGCCGATCTTGGGGCGGGAAACGGTGAGGCCCTTGGCCGAAAGCAGGCGGATCGCCTCGCGCACGGCAGTGCGCGACACACCGAATTCCTCCTGAACCTTCGGCTCCGTCGGCAGCGTGTCGCCGGGGTTATACAGGCCCGACACGATCCTGCGGCCGAGCTCGGCCGCCAGCTTGTCGGAAAGACTGCCGGAACGTTCCCTGCCCGTCGGGCGAAGCTGTCGCGTCTTGTCCTGGGCGCCTCGCATCGCCGGGGCCCCTCCTCGATCCCTGCCTTCAACCAAGACGCGGCATCCCTCGGGAAAGCCGGTCAAATCCCGTTTTCATAGTATGTTTGATCGGATCAACTTTCAACTTGAATGCGGGAAGCGTCTGTTGTGGCCGCGATTGTAGCCGCTTCGCGCCGCTTTCATCATATGCTTGAAAGCAAAGGTGCTTTTCCGGGCCTCCGCGCGCCCCGCCGCCGAAAAGCAAAGCGGGCCCGCCCGCCTCTGCCGAGGACGGACGAGCCCGCGATTCATCGCCGGGATCAGCGAGCGCGCTGGTTGAAGAGAACCTTCTGCGCTTCCTTGTCGTCGGCCAGGCTGACCGGCGCGACGGGCGCCTTGATCGCCATGCCGCGCGCGACACCCGGACGCGCATTCATACGGTCGATCCAGGCCTTCACATGCGGAAATTCCGACGTGTCGAAGCGCTGGCTCTCCCAGCCGGCCGCCCAGCCGAAGATCGCCATGTCGGCGATCGAATACTCGCCGGCGACATAGTCGCGCTCGGCCAAGCGCCTGTTCAGCACGCCATAAAGGCGATGCGTCTCGTCCTGATAGCGCTTGATGGCGTAGGGGATCTTCTCCGGCGCATATTCCGAGAAGTGGTTGCGCTGGCCGAGCATCGGGCCGAAACCGCCCATCTGCCACATCAGCCATTCCTCGACCTCGACCCGGGCGCGCTCGTCGGCCGCCGGATAGAACTTGCCGAACTTGCGCGCCAGGTAGAGCAGGATGGCGCCGGATTCGAACACCGAGATCGGCTTGCCACCCGGTCCCTCGGGATCGAGGATCGCCGGCATCTTGTTGTTCGGCGAAATGGCCAGGAATTCCGGCTTGAACTGGTCGCCCTTGCCGATATTCACGTAGTGGAGGCTGTAGGGAACGCCAAGTTCCTCCAGCAGGATGGTGATCTTCTTGCCGTTCGGGGTCGGCCAGTAATGCAGCTCGATCGGCTGCGTCTGCGTCACGGTCATGGGAAACCTTTGGCTTTGGCTGGAGCTGGATCGATCACCAAGCGGCGAACGACAGGTCGCATCCCCTAATTTGGGTTTCCCGCGGCAGTAAGGCAAGGCTTACAAACCAAGGTTGGAAGCCGGCGCACGCCAGCGGCCCTGCCCTTCGCGGAATGCGGGCTCGCCGAAGCGTCAGCGCCCCGGGTCGCGGATGTCGAGATGCTCGACGGTGAGCCTGCCGACTGTCAGCCTGTCGATGCGGGCTTCCAGGATCCGCAAGCGACCGATCGCCATGGCGCCGAAGGCGATCGCGCCGATCGCCGCCGCGCCGATCGCAAGAGCCCCCAGCGCTGTTGCACCGGTGGCGCTCGCCTGTGTCTTCCGCACAATCCTCGTCATGGTCGCCCTCTCGACGGTTGCTGGAACGTCGAGGGCGACCATAGCGCGGATTTCGATGGATCCGAGACCCTGCCGCCCTATTCGATACCGAGCTTCTTCTTCAGGATGTCGTTGACGACCTGCGGGTTCGCCTTGCCGCCAGAGGCCTTCATGATCTGGCCGACGAACCATCCGGCGAGCGTCGGCTTGGCCTTGGCCTGCTCGACCTTCTCCGGGTTGGCGGCGATGATGTCATCGACGACCTTCTCGATCGCGCCGGTATCCGTCACCTGCTTCAGGCCACGCGCCTCGACGACGGTCTTCGGGTCGCCGCCCTCGTTCCAGACGATCTCGAACAGGTCCTTGGCGATCTTGCCGGAAATGGTGTTGTCGCCGATCAGGTCGATGATGGCGCCGAGCTGCTCGGCCGAGACCGGGCTCGACGCGATGTCCTTGCCGTCCTTGTTCAGCCGCGCCGCCAGTTCCTGGGTGACCCAGTTGGCAGCGGCCTTGGCGTCGCGCCCCTTGGCGACGGCCTCGAAATAGTCCGCCGTCTCGCGCTCGAGCACGAGCACGCCGGCGTCATAGGCCGAGAGGCCGAGTTCGTTGACAAAGCGCGCCTTCTTGACGTCGGGGAGCTCCGGCAGCGCCGCCTTCAGCCCGTCGATCCAGGCCGGCTCCAGTTCGAGCGGCAGCAGGTCGGGGTCCGGGAAATAGCGGTAGTCATGCGCCTCTTCCTTGGAGCGCATCGACCGGGTCTCGCCCTTGTTCGCGTCGAACAGGCGGGTTTCCTGGTTGATCGAACCGCCATCCTCGAGGATGCCGATCTGGCGGCGCGCCTCGTAATCGACGGCCTGGCCGACGAAACGGATCGAGTTGACGTTCTTGATCTCGCAGCGCGTGCCAAGCGGCTCGCCCGGGCGGCGAACCGAAACGTTGACGTCGGCGCGCATCGAACCTTCGTCCATGTTGCCGTCGCAGGTGCCGAGATAGCGCACGATGGTGCGAAGCTTGGTGAGGTACGCCTTGGCCTCGTCGGCCGAGCGCAGGTCCGGCTTCGAGACGATCTCCATGAGCGCGACGCCCGAGCGGTTCAGGTCGACGAAGCTCATGGTCGGGTGCTGGTCGTGCAGCGACTTGCCGGCGTCCTGCTCCAGGTGCAGGCGCTCGATACCGACCGTGACCGTCTCGCCGCCGTCGAGGTCGATGACGATCTCGCCCTCGCCGACGATCGGCTGCTTGAACTGCGAGATCTGGTAGCCCTGCGGCAGGTCCGGATAGAAATAGTTCTTCCGGTCGAAGACGCTGTAGGTGTTGATCTGCGCGTTGAGGCCGAGGCCGGTGCGCACCGCCTGCGCGACGCACTCCTCATTGATCACGGGCAGCATGCCCGGCATCGCCGCGTCGACCAGGCTGACATGGGAGTTCGGCGCGCCGCCGAATTCGGTCGAAGCGCCGGAGAAGAGCTTCGAATTCGACAGGACCTGGGCATGGACTTCCATGCCGATCACGATTTCCCAGTCCCCGGTCGCGCCCTTGATCAGCTTCTTCGGATCGGGCTGGCGGACGATGGCGTTCATGCGAGATGACTCCGAATAGAATACTGATCATCCGGTTAGAGCCTTGCGCGGCTTCCGGCAAGGCTTGTCGGTCAAAACGCGGCGTCGGAGCGCGCTCTGGCGCCATGGCGGCTGCGCGCTACTTGACGAAATCGGCGCATCTCGGCGCCGGCTTGTCGCCCCAGGGCATGATCGGCACGCTGGAGATCGAGTTCTTCGGGCTGCCGTCGACCAGCTTGTCGGAATAGACGAGATAGACCAGCACGTTGCGCTTGGTGTCGCAGCCGCGCACGATCTGCATCTTCTTGAACCAGATCGAGCGCCGCTGGCGGAACATCTCGTCGCCCTGGTCGATCTTGTCCTTGAAGCTGATCGGACCGACCTGTCGGCAGGCGAGCGAGACGTCCGACGTCTCCTCAGCAAGGCCAAACATGCCCGACACGCCGCCGCGTTCCGGCGCGGCGAAATGGCAGGCGACGCCGTCAATGTCGGGGTCGTCGACGCCGTAGACCGCGATCTTGTCGTTCGGCGTGACCCATTTGAAGGTCGTCGATTCCTTGAAGATCAGGTCTGGACCATCGGCCAGCGCAGGCCCGGCGGAGGCCAGCATGGCAGCGGCGGTCAGGGCGACGGCGGTGAGGACGGATCCAAGGCGCATATTGCTCTCCGAGACAAGACAGTGCGCCCAATATAGGTAGGCGTGCCGCCGCAACGAGCCCCGTCGCGGCGGCACGCGGAAATCAATGCGCCATCACGATCGGCTCGGAGCCGCCGCGCAGGAGGCCGAGCCGTTCGCGCCGCAGCCAGCGCGCCAGCAGCAGCCCCGACACGACGGCGAGCCCGGTAGCAAGGCCGATCCATATACCGATGCCGCCGAGCCCCGCCCAGAAGCCGAGCAGCACGCTCGACGTGAGGCCGACGCCCCAGAAACCGAGCGCCGCATAGATCATCGGCACGCGGGCGTCATGCATGCCGCGCAGCATGCCGCCGGCGATCGCCTGGGCGCCATCGAACACCTGGAACAGGGCGGCGATGCCGAGGAAGGAGACAGCGAGCGCGATCACCTCGGCATTCGAGGGATCCGTGCGATCGAGGAACACGCCGATCAGGGTCTCGGGAATCGCCAGCATCGTCAGCGCCGTGCAGGCCATGAAGCTGACGCCCAGGATGAAGGGCGTCCAGCCGGCGCGGCGGATGGCGTCCGCGTCGCCGGCGCCATAGGCGATGCCGACGCGGACGGTGACGGCCTGTGAGAATCCGAGCGGCACCATGAAGCAGAGCGCGGCGATCTGGATCGCGATCGCATGCGCAGCCACGGCGACGGGACTGATCAGGCCCATCAGGAACACGGCCGCATTGAAGACGGAGACCTCGAGCGCAACGGCGACGGCCATGGGCAGGCCGAGCCGCCAGAGCGCCAGGAAGCGCGGCCAGTCGGCCCGCCAGAAGCGGCCGAAGACGCGATAGCGCCGGAACGTCCGGTCGCGGGTGCAGACCAGCGCCATGCCGAGGAACATCACGGTGGCCGAGAGCGTGCTGCCGATGCCGGCGCCGAACATGCCGAGCTTCGGCAGGCCGAAATGGCCGAACACCAGCGCCCAGACGATCAACGCGTTGAAGGCGACGCCGGCCATGCCGACGACGAGCGACCAGAAGGGCCGCTCCAGCGCGGCGATGAAGGAGCGCAGCACCAGATACCAGAGGAAGGGCAGTAGCGCCCATTGCATGCCGCGCATGTAGGTAGCGGCGAGATGCGCGAGTTCGGCGTCCTGGCGGAGCCAGAGCAGCAGTTCCTCCGTGTGCCAGAGCAGGATCCAGAACGGTATGGCGAGGACGACCGACGCCCAGAGTCCCTGCCGCACGGTGCGTCGGACCTCGCGCACGGCATGGCGATTGCGCCCGCGTTCGCGCGCCACCATGGGCGACACGGCCGAAACGAGGCCGATGCCGAAGATCAACAGCGCGAAATAAAGATTCGTCGCCAGCGCGCTCGCCGCCAGATGCCGCGCGTCGACCCAGCCGAGGATGACCACATCGGTGGCGGTGATGACCGTCTGCGCCAGGTTTGTCAGGATCAGCGGCAACGACAGCAGGATCGTCGCCCGGATCTCGGCCAGCCAGGGGTGGGTTCTGTCGGCCCCCGCCGGGGCCTGCGCACGCGCGGTCATGATGCGGATTCTCTCGTGGTGAAGGGACGCGGTATCGCCCGCGCCACCAGCGCGCCACCTAGTCACAACCCGCGCCGAATAGC
This sequence comes from Kaistia sp. MMO-174, assembly GCF_037147815.1. Taxonomy (NCBI): domain Bacteria; kingdom Pseudomonadati; phylum Pseudomonadota; class Alphaproteobacteria; order Hyphomicrobiales; family Kaistiaceae; genus Kaistia; species Kaistia sp. MMO-174. The sequence continues at coordinate 1,108,084 of NZ_JBBCUO010000002.1, forward strand.
CAACCAAAGATCCTGATATCAGCCATCAGCCTTGTTGCAGATGCCGACCGCCGGCTCGTCTTTGTGGCAAAAGCGCGGCCATGGTGATGACCGTCCGACGCATCCGTGCTATGGCGTCTTGCCCTTGGAACGAGGGGCAGACCGGCACAGCGCACGCGACCAAGGGCCAGTTCCATGCGTATCGAGAGTGTGTTTTCGCGAATCTTGGCAACGGCCATGATCCTCCTCGCGGGCGCCGCAACGGCCGAAGCGGCGTCGAGCGTCTGCACGCGGCTGGAAGGTCGCCTCGCCTCGCTGCAGCGCAGCCAGGGCGCGAGCGCGGGCAAGGCCGCCAGCCAGGACAACGCCATCAACCAGCAGCGCGCCGCTCTCAACGCCGCCAACGCCGAAGCGCGGCGCGCCGGCTGCAAGGGCGGCTTCCTGATGTTCAAGTCGACGTCCGCCGCGCCGCAATGCAGCGGCATCCTGAAGCGGATCAACGCCATACAGGCGAATCTCAACCGGCTGGAGCAGCGCCGCAGCGCCTCGGCCTTCGATCCCAACGCCAGTGCCCGCCAGCGCTCGGACATCCTGCAGCAGCTCGCCCTGAACGATTGCGGCCCGCAATACGCCGCCTATGCCCAGCAGCGGCCGCGCAACTTCCTCGAGCGCCTGTTCAACCCGGAAAACCGCGTCTACGACACCCAGCAGGTGGCGCGCGTCCCGGCGGTTGCCGAACGCGATCCAGGCTACAGCTCCGGCGAGACCGAGCGCGGCTTCGGCGGCGGCAGCTATCGCACGCTCTGCGTCCGCACCTGCGACGGCTATTACTTCCCGATCAGCTTCTCGACGCGCCGCTCGAATTTCGCCACCGACGAGCAGGTCTGCCAGCAGATGTGCCCCGGCACCAATGTCGCCCTCTACGCCCACCGCAATCCGGGCCAGAACAGCGGCGACGCGCGCTCGACGACGGACGAGACCCCCTATAGCGCGCTGCCGACCGCTTTCGCCTACCGCACCAGCTTCAATCCGGGCTGCACCTGCGGCAGCCCGTCCTCGGTCGCGGCGTTCACCGGCGGCTACAGCGCATCGACGCTCGCCACCGAGACCGCGCTTTCTGAGCCGATGCCGCCCGTGCCGGGCACGGCTCCGCCGACCGGCGAGGATCCCGAGACGCTCGCCAACCGCGCCGGTGGGCTGGACCCCGATTCCCTCGGCACGGCCAGCGTCGAAACACCGGTCGCCAACCTCGCGCCGCCGCGCCAGGCCGGCGTCTTGCGCCGGGTCGGCCCCTCCTATTTCTACGCCGCCCAGTAGGACCGATCCTGCTGGTTCTCCGGCGATGAAGGATGGGCATGCCCCCCTGCGCGGCATGATGGACGGCCGCATCGACTCAGTGTTCAACTACGCCGCGTTCGCCGACGCTCGCGCCCCTGGGGTGCGCACGGGCGGCGCGCCAGATAACGATTGCCCGACCGCCAGCAAGGCGGAGCGGCATGGACAGGACGGGAGCAGACGCCAATGACCCTCATCACCACGCCGCCCTGGCTCGGGCTGCCGACGCATCGCGCCTGGCTGGACGATCAGATCAACCGTCTGGTCCGCTTCGTCCAGGGCTCCCGGCTGGAAGCCGGCGGCTTCGGCTATCTGCTGGAAGACGGCACCGCCGACCTGACGCGCCCGCGCGAGCTCTATCTCAATTGCCGCCTGACCCATGTCGCCGCCCTCGCCTATATGCGTGGCATTCCGGGCACGGCCCACCTGATCGACCACGGCATCGCAGCGATTACCAACGACTTTCACGACCGCGCGAATGGCGGCTGGTTCTCGGCGCTGGAGCCGGCCGGCGGTCCGATCGCCGGCCGCAAGGCGGCGTATGACCATGCCTTCGTCCTGCTCGCCGGCGCGTCGGCGACGGAAGCCGGCCGGCCGGGCGGACGCGAGCTCTTCGACAGCGCCGTCGCCGTGTTCCTGAAGCATTTCTGGGACGAGGAAGCCGGCATGTCGCGCGAATCCTTCGCGTGGGACTTCACCGACTCCGAGGACTATCGCGGCGCCAACTCCAACATGCACCTGGTCGAGGCCTGCCTCGCTGCCGGCGATACGTCGGGCGACGCTGTCTGGTACGACCGGGCCCTGTCCATGGCCGACCGGCTGATCAACCACGCCGCACGCGAGCGCAACTGGTTCCTGCCCGAGCATTTCGACACGCAGTGGAACCCGCGCCCCGAATACAACACCGACGACCGCGCCCATCCGTTCCGGCCCTATGGCTCGACGGTCGGCCATTGGCTGGAGTGGTCACGCCTGCTGGTGCATATCGAGGCGTCGCTCGCCTCGCCGCCGGCCTGGCTGCGCGAGGCCGCGACGGCGCTGTTCAACCACGCCATCACCTTCGGCTGGTCGGTCGATGGCCATGACGGCTTCGTCTACACGACGGATTTCGAAGGCGCCGTCGTCACCGACGTCCGGATGCACTGGGCACTTTGCGAAGGCATCGCCGCCGCCGCCCTTCTCGGCGCGGTGACGGGCGACGCGCTCTACGAGCATTGGTACCGCAAGCTCTGGGACCACGCCGCGCGATATTTCGTAGAGCAGGAGCGCGGCACCTGGAAGCACCAACTCGCCGCCGACCTCTCCGAGGCCGGCTCCGTCTGGCCGGGTCGCCCGGACGCCTATCACGTACTGAACGCGCTGCTTTTGCCGCAACTGCCGGCCGCGCCGGGCGCGGCGACGGCATTGGCGCGCGGACTGGCCTGACCGTCCGCGAGACAGTTCCAAAGACGATCATCGAGGCCGGCTTTGCCGGCCTCGTTCCTATTCAGGTGGCGAGCGCCGCATCGAGGCGGGCCAGGGCCCGCTCACGGCCGATCAGCGGCAGCATCGCCGCCAGTTCCGGGCCATGATCGAGGCCCGTCAGAACCTGGCGCAGCGGCATGAACAGCGCCCTGCCCTTGCGACCGGTCGCAGCCTTGACCGCGTCGGTCCAAGCCTTCCAGCTCTGGCCGTCGAACGGTCCCGACGGCAGCGCCTCGCGCGCCGCTGCCAGGAAAGCGGCTTCCTCGGCATCCGCCGCGACATGCGCCGCGACGGGGCCGGTGACCACCGTCCACCATTCCACCGCGTCCTTGAGGCGAACGAGGTTGCCGCGCACGGCGCTCCAGAAATCCTCGCCGCCGCCGACGCCGAGCGCCTGCAGCCGATCGGCGATCTCGGCATAGGGCTTCGCGTGAAGCAGCTTGGCGTTGAGGCCGTCGAGATCGGCCGGATCGAACTTGGCCGGCGCCTTCGAGACCATCGAGAGATCAACGAGACCGGCGAGCGTCGGCAGATCGGCGACCGGCTCGACGGAGACCGAGGTGCCGATCAGCACGGCGAGCGAATTGACCGCCATCGGCTCATAGCCCGCCTCGCGCAGCGACCCCAGCGATAGCGCGCCGGTGCGCTTCGAGAGCCCCTCGCCGCTCGCGGTCGTCAGGGTGTTGTGATGACCGAAGACCGGCAGGGGCGCACCCAGCGCCTCGAACAGCTGCAGCTGCACGCCGGTATTGGTGACGTGATCGTCGCCGCGGATGATGTGCGTGACACCCATGTCCGCGTCATCGACGACGGAAGGCAGCGTGTAGAGATAGGTGCCGTCCTCGCGGATCAGCACCGGATCGGACAGCGAGCCGATATCGACCGTCTGCGGTCCGCGAACCAGATCGTCCCAGGTCACATGGCCGACCGTCTCGTCGAGCTTGAAGCGCCAATGCGGCCGGCGGCCCTCGGCTTCCAGCTTCGCCCTGTCCGCATCGGTCAGCTTCAGCGCGGCACGGTCATAGACCGGCGGCAAGCCGCGCGCGGCCTGGCGCTTGCGCTTGCGGTCCAGTTCCTCCGACGTCTCGTAGCAGGCATAGAGGCGGCCGGCGGCCTTCAGCCGCACGACAACCGCGTCATAGGCGTCCGTGCGCAGCGACTGGCGCTCGAACTGGTGCGGCAGGATGCCGAGCCAGTTGAGATCGCGCTGGATCGCCTCGGCGAACTCCTCCCTCGAGCGCTCGCGATCCGTATCGTCGAGCCGCAGGATGAACCGCCCGCCCGCCTTCAGGGCGAACAGCCAGTTGAACAGGGCGGGCCGCGCGTTGCCGATATGAAGGTAACCGGTCGGCGACGGCGCGAAGCGGACGATAACGGATGGGCTGGTCACGGATGGGCTGGTCATGGCGAACGCTTTAGCGTGCGCCGCCGACCGCTGCAACGAGCGGCTAGCGGACGATGGTGATGCGCTTGGCGGCGCGGGTCAGGCCGGTGTAGAGCCAGCGGTCGCGGTGCTCGCGAAAGGCGTAGCTCTCGTCGAAGAGGACGAGATTGTCCCATTGCGAGCCCTGCGACTTGTGCACGGTGAGCGCGTAGCCATAGTCGAACTCGTCCGAGTTGCGGCGCTGCGCATAAGGCAGGTCCTCGCCGCCATTCTCGAAGAAGTTCGGATGGACCGACACCTTGACCGCCTTGCCGGTGGCGTCCTCTTCCGGCTTCACGGCGAGGCGCAGCAGGCTCTTGCGCGGCGCCGCCAGCTCCGAGACTACCCAGGTGCCGCCGTTCAGGAGGCCCTTCTGCTTGTCGTTGCGCAGGCAGACGAGCTTGTCGCCGACCGCCGGCATCGGGCTCAGCAGGCCCTTCAGTTCGCGGATGCGCTGGTTGTAGAGCCGGCGCGTCTTGTTGGTGCCGACGAGGACCTGATCGGCGGCGAGGATCTGCGCCGCGTCGATTTCGCGGCGCGAGATGACGCGGCTTTCGCCGTGCTCGCCATATTCGACCGGTTCGCCGGCCCGCACCGCCATCGAGAGGCGGATGATCGGATTGTCCTGCGCCTGGCGATGCACCTCGGTCAGCATCTGGTCCGGCTCGGACTCGGTGAAGTAGCCGCCGCCCTTGACCGGCGGCAGCTGCGCCGGGTCGCCGAGCACCAGCACCGGCGTGCCGAAGGAAAGCAGGTCGCGGCCGAGCTCCTCGTCCACCATCGAGCATTCGTCGATGATGATCAGATCGGCCTTGGACGCAGCGCTGTCATGGTTGATCGCGAAGGTCGGCTGCTCGTCGTCGTCATCATTGGCGCGCGGTCGGTATATCAGGCTGTGAATCGTGCCGGCGCCCTCGCAGCCCTTGGAGCGCAGCACATGCGCCGCCTTGCCGGTGAAGGCCGCGAAGGCGACGTCGCCGTCGATGCCTTCGGCGATATGACGGGCGAGCGTCGTCTTGCCCGTTCCGGCATAGCCGAACAGGCGAAAGATCGGGCTGTCTCCGCGCCGCAGCCAGCTGGATACGGCGGAGAGCGCATTTTCCTGTTGGGGCGACCAGCGCATGAAGGCTCCGAGGCAATGACCCGCCCCTGATAGCCGATTCATGCGCAGAGCACAGGAATGCGGAGGGCGAATGCCCGCGTCATTTAAGCAACAGTGTCCGGCTTCTCAACCTTTGGAGCCAAAACATGCTTAACACGCCTTGGTTTCGGCCAATCTCGGCCTCAGACAAGAACGAGCGAGACCACGCAGGGGCGGCAAGCCCTCTCGGATTGGCAATCTGTGTGGCCAAATTGTCATTGCGGCAAAACGCGAAAGTAACCAGTAAGAACAAATATCATTCTTATTGGATCGCGCCGCCAGGGCGTGGGCGGGTTCGGACCAATCGAGACGATCGGGTTCGGGCGCGCCTTGTCAAGGCGTTCCGGTTTTAATTGGGTTCCCCCCCAGCATGATAATGAAAAGGAACAGGCTTTGAACGAGACGAAGCCTCTCAAGACGGCGGGTAAGCTCAGCCGCCGGACGTTCATGATCGGCTTGCCAGTGGTGCTTGCGGCCTGCCAGACCTCGCAGCCGGGCGGCCCCGTGGCGAGCGCGGGCGGCATGGGCAATGCCCCGGTCATCGACCAGGGTTTTGCGTCGATGTACGGCCCGATCACCGACGAGCCGTTCCCCGTCAGCGCGATCGACCTGACCAAGATCAACCCGCGCTTCTACCGCCAGGTCGTCAACCTGCCGTCCGAGATCAATGCCGAACCGGGCACGATCGTCGTCGACCCCTACAACCACTTCCTCTACCTCGTCTTCGAGAACGGAAGCGCGCTGCGCTACGGCGTCGGCGTCGGCCGCCAGGGCTTCGCCTGGTCGGGCGATGCAACCATCCAGGCCAAGCAGCAGTGGCCCAAGTGGCATCCGCCCAAGGAGATGATGGCGCGCGACCCGGAAGCCGCGAAGTGGCCGGACGGCATGCCCGGCGGCCCCGGCAATCCGCTCGGCGCCCGCGCGCTCTATCTCTACCAGGGCAAGGTCGACACGCTCTACCGCATCCACGGCACGACGCAGCCCTGGTCGATCGGCAAGTCGCTCTCGTCCGGCTGCATCCGCATGATGAACCACGACATCATCGACCTCTACAGCCGCGCCCCGATCGGCACCAAGGTCAAGGTCCTCGGCAATTCCACGCCGGATCCGGTCGCGGTCTACGACTCCAAGGGCGGCGCCCGTCCCGATCCCGAGCCGGCCTCGACCGCCGGTTACGTGCCGATCCCGCCGGACAACGTCCACGGCTGATCGAGCTGTCCGAAACAGAAAGGCCCTCCATCCGGAGGGCCTTTTCTTTTGGGCGATACGACAAAGCGCCGTGCGCGAGACGCGGTCCCGACGGGAACCGCGCCGCGCCGGCTCAGGCGCGGTCGCGGAACTTGTTGGTGATCGGGTAGCGGCGGTCGCGGCCGAAGTTGCGGCGGCTGATCTTCACGCCCGGCGCCGCCTGGCGCCGCTTGTACTCGGCAATCGCGAGCAGATGCTCGACGCGCTTCACCGTGGCCTCGTCATGGCCGCGAGCGATCACGTCGCCAACCCGCATCTCGCCCTCGACGAGGCTCTCGAGGATATCGTCGAGCACGTCATAGGGCGGCAGCGAATCCTGGTCGGTCTGGTTCTCGCGCAGCTCGGCCGTCGGCGGCTTGGTGATGATCCGCTCCGGGATCACCTCGCCCGAAGGCCCGAGGCAGCCTTCCGGCAGGTTGGCGTTGCGGAAATGCGAGATGCGGAAGACCTGCGTCTTGTAGAGGTCCTTGATCGGATTGAAGCCGCCATTCATGTCGCCATAGAGCGTGGCGTAGCCGACCGACATTTCCGACTTGTTGCCCGTCGTCACCACCATGGCGCCGAACTTGTTCGAGATCGCCATCAGGATGGTGCCGCGCGCGCGCGACTGCAGGTTTTCCTCGGTGATGTCGGCGGCCTTGCCGGCGAACATCGGCGCCAGCGCGTGCATGAAGCCCTCGACCGGCTCGGCGATCGGCACAATGTCGTAGCGCACGCCGAGCTTCTCGGCGCAGGCCTTGGCGTCGACCAGGCTGTCCTGCGAGGTGTAGCGGTAGGGCAGCATCACGCAGTGGACGCGCTTCGCGCCGAGCGCGTCGACGGCGATCGCCGCCACCAGCGCCGAATCGATGCCGCCGGAAAGACCAAGCACGACGCCCGGGAAACCGTTCTTGCCGACATAGTCGCGCAGGCCGACGACGCAGGCGAGATAGTCGGCCTCGTCGCCCTCTTCCACCCGCGCCTTCGGCCCGTCGATGCAGCGCCAGCCGCCCTCGTCCCTGGCGAAGTCGACGAATTCGACCGTCTCGCGGAAGGCCGGCAGCTGCACGGCGAGCGAGCCGTCGGCGTTGAGCACGAAGGAGGCGCCGTCGAAGACGAGCTCGTCCTGGCCGCCGACCTGGTTCAGGTAGACGAGCGGCAGGCCGGATTCCTTGACGCGCGCGACGGCGACGTTGAAGCGCTGGTCCATGACGCGGCGGCGGAACGGCGAACCGTTCGGCACCAGAAGGATCTCGCCGCCGGTCTCGGCGATGCACTCGACCGGATCAGGCCCCCAGATATCCTCGCAGATCGGCACGCCGACCCTGACGCCGCGCAGCACGATCGGTCCCGGATGCGGTCCCGGCGTGAACACGCGCTTCTCGTCGAAGACGCCGTAGTTCGGCAGGTCGACCTTGAAGCGGACCGCCTCGATCCGGCCGTTGTCGCAAAGCGCATAGGCGTTGTAGAGCTCGCCGTCCTGGGCCCAGGGCAGGCCGATCAGCACGGCCGGGCCGCCATCGGCGGTATCGGCGGCGATCGCCTCGCAGGCGGCGCGGCAGGCCTCCTGGAAGGCCGGCTTCAGCACCAGGTCTTCCGGCGAATAGGCCGACAGGAACAGTTCGCTGAACATGACGACGTCGGCCTGGCCGGACGCCGCCGTCGCGCGCGCGGCGCGGGCCTTCGCGAGATTGCCGGCGATGTCGCCGACAATCGGATTGATCTGGGCAAGAGCGATGCGGAGCGTGTCGGGGCGGGTCATGTTCTGCCTTTACCGCGCCGCCCTTGCGGCGGCAACGGGAAGTCGACGGCGGGCCGAAAAACTCCGGCCGGCCGCCCTGCCCCGACATCTAGCCGAAGCGATACATGTCCATCGAGAGCGCAGAATATTCGTAGGAATTGTGGATGCGCTCGCCCTTCGCGCCCTCGCCCGCCGCGCCGAGCGCGACGAAGAAGGGCATGAAATGATCGTCCTCGGGATGCGCCATCACAGCATGCGGCGCCCGGGCGCGATAATCGACCAGCGCGTCGGCATCGCCCGCCGCCGCCGTGTCGGCAACCCAGTCTGCGAATTCGCGCGCCCAGGCGACCGGCTCGGCATCGACGGCCGGCATGCCGCCCGGATTGCGGAAGAGGACGCGCAGATTATGCGTCGCCGCGCCGGTGCCGATCACCAGCACGTCCTGCTCGCGCAGCGCCGCAATCGCCCGGCCGAGCGCCAGATGATGGGCCGCGTCGCGATGCGGCTGGATTGACAGCTGCACCAGCGGCACGTCGGCATCCGGCCAGACCAGCGACAGCGGGATCCAGGTGCCGTGATCGAAGCCGCGCTTCGGCGCGACGTCGACCGGCAGGCCGGCGGCGCGCAGTTCGTCCGCCACTTCGGCGGCGACGGCGGCATCGCCCGGCGCCGGATAGTTGATCTCGTAAAGTGGCCGCGGGAAACCGCGGAAATCATAGATCATTTCGGGATGCGGATCGGCAACGACGGTCGGCTGCTCCGTCTCGAAATGGGCCGAGACGACAAGCACCGCGCGGGGACGCGCAATCGTTGAGGCGAAATTCTGCAGGAACCGATGGGCCGGCGTATCCGTCAGCGCCAACATCGGCGAGCCATGCGACAGGAAGAAGGTGGGAAGCGACATCGGACTATCCTTTGCATGTTGATCGAAAGGTAGTCCCGGCCGCCCTTACCCAGAAGATGCACAACAAAGCACGCAGTGTTCAACTCGCGTGATCAATCTCCGGAAGGGGCTACGTTTTCAGGCTGGCGTCGATCATCAGCCCGGCGGCGATCGCGATCGAGCGCGCCGGCCCGCCTTCGCCGAAGAGCTGGCCGGAGACATAGGCCCCCTCGACCAGCAAAAGCAGGCCGTCGCCGAGCACCTCCGGCTCCCTTACGCCGAGCTGGCGCGCGAGTTCGGTCAGCCGGCGGCGAAGCTCGTGCTTGTTCCCGACCGCCACCAGCCGCGCCGGATTGCTCCTGTCGGGGAATTCGACGGCCGCGTTGGTCATGCCGCAGCCACGATAATCGGCGCTCTGCGCCCGGACGCTGATCGCGCTCAGATAAGCCATGATCTGCGCGCGCGGATCGCCCGGATGCCTGGATACCGCAGCGTCATAGCGCCCCCAGAATTCCGTGTCGTAATCCCGCATATAGGCGGCGGCAAGCTCGTCCTTGGACGCGAAATTGCGATACAGGCTCGGCTTCGTGACGCCGGCCCGCTCCACGATCTCCTCGATGCCGACGGCACGGATGCCCTGGCGGTAGAACAGTTCGCGTACGGTCGCGCGGATCCGGTCCGCGGCGCGCGGCGGCGCGTCCGCCCTCCCCTTGCTGGCCTTCGCTGCGGGTCGATCGCCGCTGCTTTCCAAAACTTCGTCTCCCGAGCCGCTTGACGATGTAACTGAACGGTACGTAACATGCATCAATCCGAAACGGAACGGTCAGTAACATGAATATGGTCCGCCGTCGGCCCTTTGGCCAGAACTATGCCTTCGTCGTCGCCGGCGTGATCTTCGTCTGCCTGCTCGCCGGCGCCGGTCTCCGCGCCGCCCCGGGCGTCATGATGCTGCCGATCGAATCCGCCTTCGGCTGGAGCCGCGAGACGATCTCTCTCGCGGCGGCCATCGGCATCTTCCTCTATGGCCTGACCGGCCCGTTCGCCGCCGCGCTGATGCAGAGCTTCGGCATCCGCCGCACGCTGATCGGTGCGCTGATCCTGATGTCGCTGTCGACCGGCATCAGCGTCTTCATGTCGGCGCCCTGGCAATATGTCGCCACCTGGGGCGTGCTCTCCGGCGTCGCTTCCGGCTCCGTCGCCATGGTCCTCGGCGCCACGGTGGTGAACCGCTGGTTCGTCACCAATCGCGGCCTGATGATGGGCCTGCTGACGGCCAGCACGGCGACGGGAACGCTGATCTTCCTGCCCGGCATGGCGGCGCTGGCGCAATGGGGCGGCTGGCAGGCGGTCGTCATCACCGTCGCGGTCGTCTCCGCCGTCCTCGTGCCGATCGCCTATTTCTTCGTGCCGGAGCGGCCGCAGGATATCGGCCAGCGTCCCTTTGGCGCGGCGGAAGGCGACCCGGCCCCGGCCGGCCCGCAGGGCAGCGCGCTCGCCAATGCCTTCAACGCGCTGTTCGAGGCCGCCCGCACCAAGACGTTCTGGTACCTGTTCGCGACCTTCTTCATCTGCGGCTTCACCACCAACGGGCTGGTCGGCACGCACATGATCGCCTTCTGCGGCGACATGGGCATGCCCGAGGTCCAGGCGGCCAGCCTTCTCGCCATGATGGGGCTGTTCGACCTCTTCGGCACCACCGCTTCCGGCTGGCTGACCGATCGCTTCGATCCGCGCAAGCTGCTGTTCGTCTATTACGGGCTGCGCGGACTGTCGCTGATGTTCCTGCCCTTCACGGATTTCAACGTCTACAGCCTGTCGATCTTCGCGGTGTTCTACGGCCTCGACTGGATCGCCACCGTTCCACCGACCGTGAAGCTCGCCAACGAAGCCTTCGGCGACCGAAAGGCCCCGATCGTCTTCGGCTGGATCGCCGCCGGCCATCAGCTGGGCGCCGCCTCGGCCGCCTATTTCGCGGGATACATGCGCACGGCCCAGGGCAACTATCTCGACGCCTTCATCATCGCCGGCGCGACCGGCATCGTCGCCGCGCTCCTGTCGCTGATGATCGGTCGCCGCAGGCGCGCACCCCAGCTGGCGACCGCCTGACCCAGCGTCCATCAACGAATTTTGCAGTTTTGGGAATGCCAATTCGCACGCTTCGCGTGTAGAAGGAGGGCGACTCATGACCCTTCGCATGAGCCATGCCCAAACAAATTCCACGAGGTCGACTATGTCGAATCTGCATAAGGCGCTTGTCGCCGCCGTCGTCTCCGTTGCCGCCGCCCTCCCGATGGCCACGACCGCCCAGGCCGCCGTCAAGACCGGCGTGCTGACCTGTCACGTCTCGGCCGGCGTCGGCCTGATCTTCGGCTCGCGCCGCAATGTCGAGTGCGAGTATCGCTCCCGCCGCGGCACCACGGAATTCTACAAGGGCCGCATCGACCGAGTCGGGCTCGACGTCGGCGTCACCCGCAACAGCGTGATCGTCTGGAACGTGTTCGAGCCGACGCGCCGCCATGGCGACCTCTCGGGCCGCTACACGGGCGCGACCGCGCAGGCGACCGTCGGCGTAGGCCTCGGCGCCAATGTCCTCGTCGGTGGCGGCGAAAACAGCATCGCCCTGCAGCCGCTGTCGGTGAGCGCCCAGACCGGCCTCAACCTTGCAGCCGGCGTCAGCTCGCTGCACCTGACCCGCGCCCAGGCGCCGGTGCGCCGCTAAACGAAAACCGGCGCGTGCCTCGGCGCGCGCCGGATCCCGTTACGGATGTCGTTCTATTCGGCCGAGGGCGCGGGGCGCCGGACGGCATAGGCGGGAACGCCGTCTTCGATGCCGTAATAGTCGCCCTTGTCCGCGACAAAGATATGCTTGTCCCAGGTGACGCCAGTCGGCCCGTCGAAACCGCCCATGGCGATCGCGATCCGCGACGAAGCATTCTCCCAGAACAGCACCGAGCCGCAGGTTCCGCAGAAGCCGCGCCGCGCCGTCTCCGACGACGCGTACCAGCGCACATGCTCGCTGCCCATGATCGTAAGATCCGCGCGCTCGACCGAGGTCGAGGCGAGAAAATGGCCGGTCTGCTGGCGGCACATCCGGCAATGGCACCCGACGACGGGGGCCAGCGGGCCGGCGACCCGATAGGTCACCGCCCCGCACAGACAGGCGCCGGAATGCGTCTCCCCGCCCGTCACCGCGTGCGCCTCAGAGGCCGGCGACGGCGCGCTGCTGGACGACGCCCTGGCGGCTCGTCTTCAGCAGCTCGGCGACGAGAAAGGCGAGCTCCAGCGCCTGGTCGGCATTGAGGCGCGGATCGCAATGGGTGTGGTAGCGGTCCGACAGGTCCTCGTCGGTGATGGCACGGGCGCCGCCCGTGCATTCCGTGACGTTCTTGCCGGTCATCTCGATATGGATGCCGCCCGGGAACGTGCCCTCGCCCTGATGCACGTCGAAGAAGCTCTTCACTTCCTGGAGGATCAGGTCGAACGGCCGCGTCTTGTAGCCGCTCGAAGCCTTGATCGTGTTGCCATGCATCGGATCGCAGGACCAGACGACCGAGCGACCTTCGCGCTCGACGGCGCGGATCAGCTGCGGCAGGTGATCGAACACCTTGTTGGCGCCGAAGCGGCAGATCAGGGTCAGCCGGCCCGGCTCATTGTCCGGATTGAGCAGGTCGATCAGCTGCAGCAGGCCGTCGCCGGTCAGCGACGGGCCGCACTTCAAGCCGATCGGGTTCTTCACGCCGCGCATGTATTCGACATGCGCATGGTCCGGCTGGCGCGTGCGATCGCCGATCCACAGCATGTGGCCCGACGTGGCGTACCAGTCGCCCGTCGTCGAATCGACGCGCGTCATCGCCTGCTCGTAGCCGAGCAGCAGCGCCTCGTGCGAGGTGAAGAAATCGGTCGAGCGCAGCGACGGCGTCGTATCCGGATCGACGCCGCAGGCGCGCATGAACGCCATCGACTCGGAGATGCGGTCGGCGATCTCCTGGTAGTGGTGCCCCTGCGGACTATCCTTGACGAAGCCGAGCATCCACTGATGCACATGCTCGAGATTGGCGTAGCCGCCCTGCGCGAAGGCGCGCAGCAGGTTCAGCGTCGCGGCAGCCTGGCGGTATGAATCCTCGATCCGGCGCGGATCGGGCACGCGCGCTTCCGGCGTGAACTCGATGCCGTTGATGTTGTCGCCGCGATAGCTCGGCAGTTCGACGCCGTTGATCGTCTCGGTCGGCGCCGAGCGGGGCTTGGCGAACTGGCCAGCGATGCGGCCTACCTTCACGACCGGCATGGAGCCGGCGAAGGTGAGGACGACGGCCATCTGCAGGAAGACGCGGAAGAAGTCGCGGATGTTGTCCGGGTGATGCTCCATGAAGCTCTCGGCGCAATCACCGCCCTGGAGCAGGAAGCTCTCGCCACGCGCCACGGCTGCCAGGCTCTTCTTGAGCTTGCGCGCCTCGCCGGCAAAGACGAGCGGCGGGTAGCTCGAAAGCCGTCCCTCGACCGCGGCGAGCGCCGCTGGATCCTGATAGTCCGGAACCTGCTGGATGGGCTTCGAGCGCCAGCTGTCCGGCTTCCAACTCGTCTTCATCGTCGTCACTCCACACCCCTGCCCGCCTTCGCACATCGAGTTCGCGCGTGACGGACCTCGTCGGGTCTCGAAAGGTGCGGTCTTATACACGCATGCTGCGCGGGAGGCTACCGAAGAGGCCGGAGCGTAACCTTCCCGTCAGAACAGCGACACGGCCCAGTGCCAGAGACGATCCTTGAAGCCGACAAAGGCAGGCGGCGGCAGGATCTCGGGCGGCTTGGTGGACTTGGCGCCATCCGGCACCAGCCGCGACACCCAGATCTCGCCATCCGTGTAGTAGGGGTCGCCCTCGCCGTTGCGACCGTTCACGGTCGGGCCGATGCCGGTGACCTGATACGTCGCCTCTACCATGCCGGCCTTCTGCAAATCATCGGTCAGCAGGTCGCGCACGGCATCGATGTCGGGGCCGATGTGATGGGTCACCTGGCCGGTGTCGTGGCTGAGACCGACGCCGCGATCGAAGGTGGCGGAACCGAGCCAGACCGGCCGGCCCTCCGCGCCTCTGTCGAGCACCTGCCAGAAGCGGACATGGTCGCGCTTGTCGGCGCTCTCGCCGACCGGCTTCTCGAAGGCGAAATCCTCGCGCCGGCCATCATAGAAGAGCGGGCTGACGGGAGCGTCGTGATAGGGCCGGTCGAGCACGACGCTGCCGACGATCTCGATGCTGGAGCGCCATGTGATCGGATCGGCCGGATACCAGCCCGCGCCATGCATGGCCCGCAGCACGTCCTCCTTGCCGCCGACGAGGCCGACATTGAGCGGGTCGCCGGGAATGCCCTGCGCGGTGTGGGTCACCATCGGCCGGTCGGCAAGGCCCGGTTGGTGCTCGTAGTGCGTCCATGCCATCGGCAGCACGACATAGGCGGCGAGGCCATAGAGCAGCAGCACGGCGACAAGGCCCGTGACCAGGTTGCGCAGCCTCAGTCGCCTGGAAAGCCCCTTGTTCGCCGATGCCATCGCCCTGCCCCCCGTGAAGGGTTGCATCATGACGCCGCTGCAAGCCGGCGCAAGGCCTCGGCGGTCTCGTCGTCGGCCGGAAAGAAGGATTCCACCGCCAGTTCCGAAAGCGTCACGTCGACCGGGGTTCCGAACAGCGTGGTGGCCGAAATGAAGGAGAGCGTCTCGTCGCCGAGGCGGACGCGGTAGGGCACGGCGATGCCGCCGAAATCGTCCTCGGCAGCCCGCCCTTTCGGCGCCGGCGGCGCCGGATAGGCGCGCAATTCGTCCAGCAGGTCGGCGAGCCCCCCATCGCCGCACAGGTCGATCTCATGCGCCAGCCGCGCCAGAAGATACGCCCGCCATTCCGCGAAATTGAGGGTGCGCGGCGCCAGCCCGTTCGGGTGCAGCGCCAGCCGCAGGACATTGACCGGTGGCTCCAGCAGGGCCGCATCGACGCCGGCGACGAGCCGCATGATGGCGGCGTTGGCGGCGACGAGGTTCCAATGCCGGTCGATCGCCAGCGCCGGATAGGGCTCGTGTCCCTCGATGATGCGCTCGACCGCCCGACGGGCGGCAGCGAAACCGGCATCGTCCAGCTCTCTCTCGCGGTAGACCGGGGCGAAGCCCGCGGCGACCAGCATCCGGTTCTGCTCGCGCAAAGGCACCTCCAGCTCGGTGGCGAGCCGCAGCACCATGTCCCGGCTCGGTCGCGATCGGCCGGTCTCGATGAAGCTCAGATGCCGCGTCGACATCTCTGCATCGCCGGCAAGTTCCATCTGGCTGAGCCGCCGGCGTTGCCGCCAGTCGCGGATCTGTTCGCCGATCGGGCGGGGATTCGGTTCCATGCGGCGACGATACGGCAAGCCCGGGCGTCGATCCAATTACCTCGGACGTAATCGACTTCATGCCCTCGGCCCGCAAATCTCCGGCCTGTCAGCAACGACGAACCGAGGAACCGGATCATGAACATCACCCGCCACCCCCATTTCCTGCGCCGCCTGCTCCTGGCGGACGCGGCCAGTTGCCTCGCCATCGGTGCCGCCCTGGCGCTCGGCGCCGGGCTCGTCGCCGACCTGCTCGGACTGCCGGCCGACCTGCTGCGCGCGGCCGGCCTGGTGCTGCTGCCCTTCGCCGCCTTCGTGCTGTTCGTCGCCAGCCGGCCGATCCTCTCACGGCCCGGCGTCTGGCTGATCATCGGCTGCAATGCCGTCTGGGTCGCCGGCAGCGCTGCCCTGTTGATCGGAGGCTTCGCCGCGCCGACGGCACTCGGCATCGTCTTCGTGGTCGCGCAGGCTTTCGTCGTCGCCGTGGTGGCGGAGCTGGAGGCAATGGGCCTGCGCGCCACCTCGCCGATCCCGGCCTGATCTCTCCCCCTCCCCGCGCGAGCGATCCCTCCCAACTGCCCCCTGGAGATTGACCATGACCAACACAGCAGCACTCGTCGAACGCTACATCGCCAGCTGGAACGAGACCGACGCCGCCAAGCGCCGCGACCTGATCGCCGCGACATTCACGGAGAAGGCCGCCTATGTCGACCCGATGATGAAGAGCCAGGGCCATGGCGGCATCGACCAGATGCTGGCGGCCGTGCAAGAGCGCTTCACCGGCCTCCGCATCAAGCAGGTCGGCAAGGTCGATGCTTATGAGGATCGGGTCCGTTTCTCGTGGGAACTCGGCCCGGAAGGCGGGCCTTCGGTCGCCGGCGGCACCGATTTCGCAACGATCGAAGCTGGCAGGCTTGCAAGCGTCGTCGGCTTCCTTGACTTCGCACCGGGCGCCTAGCCGTCGGCGAGACTCGCCCAGAGATGGGTGGTGGCGAGGCTTCGATGCGGGGCAAAAGCCAGCATCGAAGCCTCCTGCGCCTTTATGTCGGGACGCTCGGCAAGGCCGTGCAATCGCTGCAACGCGGCGGCGAGGCCGGAATCGCCGATCGGCGCCATGTCGGGAAAGCCGAAGCCGCGCAGCAGGATGTAGCGCGCCGTCCAGGTGCCGATGCCGCGCACGGCGACAAGCGCCGCCTCCGCCTCGACGGCGGATCCGGCGGCAAGCGCATCAAGCGAGAGTTGCCCTTCGACGATCAATCCCGCGACGCCAATCAGGTAGCTCGCCTTGGAGCGCGAAAAGCGTAGTGCGGTCAAATCCTCCATCTCCAGCGCCGCGACGCGGAACGGATCCGGATGGGCATAGAGGCCGCTTGCGGCGTGACGCACCCCGGCGCGCTCGATCATGGCGCGACGGAGCGCGGCGGCGAAGGTCAGGTTGATCTGCTGGCCGATCACCGCCCAGCAGACGGCGTCCCAGATATCGGCCGTCAAGGGAATGCGCAGCCCGCTGCGGGAGCCGACGATGCGGGCGCCATCGGCGCGCGGCGCCACCAGCGCCTCGAAGCCGACGGGATCGCTGCCGAGCCCGAGCATGCGCGAAACGATCCGCTCCACAGCGTCCGAAGACAACGCGTCCGTATCGATGCGGATATCGGCTCTCGGCAGGACGAAATCGTCGGAATAAGCGAGGTCGATTTCGAGAAGATGCCCGGAGCCATCGATCAGGAGAGTCTTCGCGATGATCCGCCCCTCGACCCGCTCGCTGACGCTGAGCCGGTCCCGGCCATGATAGGCGAGCGCATATTCCGGCCGGAATCCGGCTGGCAGGCTCAGGGTCCATTCCATTCCGCGCGTTTCCCTCATGCCGCAACATCGGCCGGTCGATTGCGCTGCGCTAGCCCGATGCCGACAGCGCCGCCATCCGGTTCTTGCTACGGAATTCGAAGGCGACGGGAACGGCGAAGCCGGGACGCGGTCAACCGTTGCGGCGGTGCCGGATGCTCGGCTCGCGCATGGTGACGAGTTCCTCGGCGGCGGTCGGATGCAGCGCCATGGTCGAGTCGAAATCAGCCTTGGTGGCGCGCATCTTCAGCGTGATGGCGACGATCTGCACGATCTCGCCGGCATCGGGGCCGAGGATGTGGCAGCCGATGACGCGGTCGCTGTCGGCATCGACGAGCAGCTTCATCAGCGTCTTCTCGTTGCGCCCCGAAAGCGTGTGCTTCATCGGCCGGAAGCTGGTCTGGTAGACATCGACCGCCGGGAATTCGGCCAGCGCCTCTTCCTCGGTAAGACCGACCGAGCCGATCTCGGGCTGCGAGAACACGGCCTTCGGAATGCCGAGATGATCGACCGAGATGCGCTTGCTGCCAAAAACCGTATCGGCGAAGGCGTGGCCCTCGCGGATCGCGACCGGCGTCAGATTGACCCGGTTGGTGACGTCGCCGACCGCGTAGATCGAGGGAACATTCGACTGCGAGAATTCGTCGACGACGATGGCGGAAGCGCCGTCGAGCTGGACCCCGGCATTTTCAAGCCCGAGCCCGCGCGTATTAGGGATCCGGCCCGTCGCGATCATGACCTCGCCGGCCGGCAGCGCCTCGCCGTTGCGGGTACGCGCCAGCAGGCCGTCCGCCGTCTTCTCGATCGAGGTCAGCACGTCGCCGGTCAGCACGCGGATGCCCTTCTTCTCCATCTCCTCGCGCAGGGTGCGACGCAGGTCGGCGTCGAAGCCGCGCAGGACGGCGTCGCCGCGATGGATCAGGGTCGTCTCGACGCCGAGGCCGTTGAAGATGCCAGCGAACTCGACGGCGATGAAGCCGCCGCCGACGATGACAATCTTCTCCGGCAGGCGCGGCAGATGGAAGGCCTCGTTCGACGAGATCGCCAGTTCTCTACCCGGCAGGTCCGGCTCGATGAACGGCGCGGCGCCCGTCGCGACCAGGATGTACCTGGCCGTGACGAGGCGATCCTCGCCGACGAGCCGCACCGTGTGCGGATCGACGATCTCCGCCCGCGTCTGCACCAGCTTGGCGCCGGAGCGCTCGAGATTACGGATGTAGATCCCGTTGAGGCGGTCGATCTCCTGGTCCTTGGCGGCCACGAGGCGCGACCAGTCAAAGGTCGCCTCCCCCGGCGTCCAGCCAAAGCCGACGGAATCCTCGAACTCCTCGGCGAAGCGCGAGGCATAGACGAACAGCTTCTTCGGCACGCAGCCGCGGATCACGCAGGTGCCGCCGACGCGATACTCCTCCGCAACCATGACGCTGGCGCCATGGCCGGCGGCGATCCGGCCGGCGCGAACGCCGCCGGAACCGGCTCCGATGATGAAGAGATCGACGTCGAACTGGGTCATGAGAGGATTTCGGCTTCCGGGGCTTCGACTTAGAAGTCGATGCCCTTCTTCTTCAGGTTCTCGCGGGACTTTTCGAACAGCTCTTCGCCGACGCGATCCGACCAACCCTTGACCGACTGCAGCGTCTCACCGACGACCTGCGGGCCGATATCGGCGAGCTTGGCGCCGGCCGGGCTCTTGTAGAAGGTCGAGATCGCGTTCAGCTCGTCCTCGGAGAAGTGCTTGGCCCAGATGCGGGCGACGTCGTTGTCGAGGTCCTTGCGGCGGGCGACGAGCTCGAGCGCCTGGGCGTCGACCACTTCGGCGATCGCCTGGTGCTGGTCCGGACGGAGGCGGATCAGCTTGTTCTGGGTCTGCTGCGACAGGAGCGGCAGCAGATTGTCGAAGCCGCGCGAGGTCTTGGCCGCATGGACCGCCTCGAGCGCCGCAGCGACGTGGGAATCGGTCACTTCCTGCGCCTGAGCGAAGCCGGCCGAGCCCATGGCCAGGCCGGCGGCCAGCACGGCGGCGCCGATGGATTTGCGGATGAAGGTCATGGAGAAACTCCCGATGGGCGAAATGATGTTAAGCCACCAACCAGCTGATGCCTTCCGGCCGAGCGATGACGGCGGCAGATGCAAGTCCGATGAAGAGACCGTGCTCCACGACCCCCGGAATCGCGGCAAGAGCGAGACTCAAGGCTTCTGGATCGCGAATAAGGCCAAAAGATGCATCGATGATGGCGTGGCCACCATCGGTGACGAAGGGAGAGCCATCGGCGGCGAGACGTCGCGTCAGGCTCGAGGGCATGTCCAGCCGGCGGGCCGTATCGGCGATCGCCGCCGTGGTGGCGCCGATGCCGAAATGATTGACCTCGATCGGCAGCGGAAAGGCGCCGAGCGTTTCGACCAGCTTGGAGCCGTCGGCGATGACGATCATCCGGCTTGACGCCGCCGCGACGATCTTTTCGCGCAGCAGCGCGCCGCCGCCGCCCTTTATCAGGCGCAGCCGGCTGTCGAGTTCGTCGGCGCCGTCGATGGTCAGGTCGAGATGCGGCAGTTCCTCCAGCGTCGCCAGCGGAACGCCTTCGGCCCGCGCCAGCTCCGCCGTGTGCTCCGACGAGGGAACGCCGACCACCGACAGACCGCCGCGAACGCGCGCGCCAAGACCGCGGATGAAATGATTGGCGGTCGACCCGGAACCGAGGCCGAGCTTCATGCCGTCCTCGACCTGCTCGAGGGCCGCGAGCGCCGCCTGCTTCTTGAGTTCGTCGCTGGAAATCATCTGGCACTTCAGGTTGCGGTGTGATGCCGATCCGGCGCGGCTTGTTAGCATGGGGCGTGGCCGCCGCCAACGCCCACGCGACATCGTCCCGCCTTTCAGGCGATGAATGGAGTTGGTAGGTTCGCGAACCTCCATGAACGGAATCCCCTCCCCGATGCGCCCCATCCTCGTCTTCGATCTCGACGGCACGCTCGTCGACACCGCGACCGACCTCGTCGCGACGCTCAACGTCGTGCTCGAACAGGAGGGCCTCGCCACCGTGCGTTATGAGGATGCGCGGGCGATGGTCGGCCATGGCGCCCGCGTCCTGATCGAGCGCGGCCTCGCCGCCAACAACGTCACCCGCGACACGGCGACGATCGACCGGCTGTTCGACACCTACATCGCCTATTACGCGGCGCATATCGCCGATACGAGCCGCCCCTTCGACGGCGTCATCGCGGCGCTGGATCACTTCGCCGCCGAAGGCTGGCTGCTCGCCGTCTGCACCAACAAGCTCGAGGGGCTGTCGATGCTGCTGCTCGACGAGCTCGACCTTTCCAATCGCTTCGCGGCGATCTGCGGCGCTGACACCTTCGCGGCGCGGAAGCCCGACCCGCTCGCCCTCAACGAGACCATCCGCCGCGCCGGCGGCGATCCGCGCCGCGCCGTGATGATCGGCGATTCGAAGACCGACATCGACACGGCCAAGGCGGCCGGCATTCCCGTCGTCGCGGTGGATTTCGGCTACACGCCCGTTCCCGTCACGGAGCTGGGCCCCGACGTGGTGATCAGCCATTTCGACGAGCTGAAGGGCGCGGTCGCCGGTCTGGCCGTCCACGCCTGAAAACGGATCGAGCGAGGCGGGGCCCGCCTCGCTCGATCCGACTTATCCGAAAAAGTCTTGAGCCCGGCGACTGCACCTAGTGGCAGCGCTTGGCGGTGACCTTGATCGGCTTCATGTCGAGCCGGACGAGCTTGCCGGTCAGCGCGAAGTCGCCATAGTCGAGCCGCATACGCCGCGTCACGCCATTCTCGTAAACGATAAACGACAGCTCATAGGCGGGCGACTGTTCTCCGTTCGCCTTCTGGTCGAAGTAGCTCAGCGTGACGGGCCAATGCCGGACATTGGCGATGCCGGCCTGCTTGGCGGTCGCTTCGTCTCCAAGGTCGTCCGCGCCGGAATTCGTCGCGCCGATCACCGCCGCGGTCGCATAGGGCTTCTCGCCCTTCTCCGAGCCGTCGAAGAGCCCGACCTCGACGAAGCGGTCGCCGCGCATCGCCGCATCGATGATCGTTGCGAGATGCTGGTTCGGGAACTGGAACGTCGGGGCGATGTCGAAGCGCTCGGACTTCGGCTTGGCGAGCGTCACATGCAGCTTGCCGCCCTCACGCTCGGCCGAACCGGTCGAATCCTCGGCCAGCGTGCCGTCGACATAGCTCTTGGTGGCGAAGCTGAAGCTCTTGCCGTCGGCATCCTCGAAGGTCGAGGTAGCGACATCGGTGAGCCGGGAATTGCCGTCGCCGTCGCTGATGCGCGTCACGAAACGGAGCTTGGTATTGTAGCCGTCGCAGCGCGTGCCGGAGAAGTCATAGACCATCCGCCCCTCGGCATCGCTGACCGTCTCGGACTTGCCGCCGGAGTCGAGCCTGAGGTCATAGACGGCCTGATGCGCGGCGAACGGCAGCTTGGCCGGCGCGGGCGAAAGGGCGACGGCCGATCCCGCCATGACCAGCAAGGATGCGACACCCGCAGCCAGCGCCAGACCCCTGCGACCTGCACCCATTGAAACGCTCATGCTCACTCCCATCGTCGTCAAGCCGACATAGGGCTGACATAGAGCGCATTTCAATCAGCAAAACGGCGAAACGTCTACGCATCACATACACGGCTTCGCCACCCACGGACGGGCGCCGCGCTTGCAGGCGCCGCGGAATCAAGCGAAACCGAGAAAAACCTCAGAAGCCATTGGAGAACCCCATGTCGAGCCAGATCGAAAGCCGCCTCGAAGCTCTCGGAATCGTGTTGCCCGCGGCGGTCGCGCCGGCCGCGAACTACGTGCCGGCCGTGGAGAGTCGCGGCTATCTCTACATCTCGGGCCAGATCCCGATGGGCCCGAACGGCATCGAATATGTCGGCAAGCTCGGCCGCGAACTGGGCCTGGAGGAAGGCCGCGCCGCCGCCCGCCTCTGCGCCATCAACATCCTAGCCCAGGCGAAGGCCGCCCTCGGCGACCTCGAGCGGATCGGCCGCGTCGTCAAGCTGGTCGGCTTCGTCAACTCCGATCCGGAATTCGGCGACCAGCCCAAGGTGGTCAACGGCGCCTCGGATCTGATGGTCGAGGTTCTCGGCGACAAGGGGCGCCACGCCCGCTCGGCCGTCGGCGTCGCCGCCCTGCCCTTCGGCGTCGGCGTCGAGGTCGAAGCCATCCTCGAGATCGCCTGACCGGTCATGAGCAGCCCCAACTCGACCGCGGCCCCCGCCTGGCTGACCGCGCGCCCGATCGCCCACCGCGCCTACCATGACGCGGCGAGCGGCCGGGTCGAAAACACGCTCTCGGCCGTGCGCGCCGCGATCGACCGCAATTTCGCGATCGAGGTCGACCTGCAGCTGACCGCCGACGGCGCCGTCGTCGTCTTCCATGACGACACGGTCGACCGCCTGCTGCAGGCGAGCGGCCGCGTCGACGCGATGTCGCTCGCCAGCCTCAAGGCCACCGCCTTCAGGCAGGGCGGCGACAGCGTGCCCACGCTGGCCGAGCTGCTCGAGGCCGTCGCCGGCAAGGTTCCGCTGGTGATCGAGCTGAAGAGCAACTTCGACGGCAACCGCCGGCTGGAAGCGGCCGTCGCGCCGATCCTCGCGGCCTATGCCGGTCCGGCGGTGGTGATGTCGTTCGACCCGGACTCGATGGCCGTCATGCAGTGGCTGCTGCCGTCGATACCGCGCGGCATCGTCGCCGACCGCTACACCGATCTCGACGAATGGGGCTACCTCACGCCGCGCCAACGTTTCGCGCTGCGCAATCTCTCGGCCGTGCCGAAGGTCGGCGCCGGCTTCGTCTCGTACGACCTGAACGGCCTGCCTTCCTTCGCCCCGTCGATGGTGCGGGCCAGCGGCCTGCCGCTGATCACCTGGACCGTGCGGACGCGCGAGCAGGCCGAGAAGGCCAGGCTCTATACCGACCAGATCACCTTCGAGGGGTTCGATCCCGACCAGGGCTGAGCTGCGGTCGGCCGAAGACGGCTTTCGCGGCCCGGCGCCGCGGAAGCCATTGCGCCGGAGAGCACGGCGCGACTTGCGCTTGCGGCGTTTCGCCATAGATGCTGGGATGTCCCATGCGCTCAAGCGAGATCGTCCTCCCCCCATGACCGCTTCCACCGATGCGCGCCTCAGCGTCCTCTCCTCGCTCGCCGAATTCGATCGGCAGCAATGGGACGCCTGCGCCAATCCCGGCTGGCCATCCGCCCGCCCGTTCGGCGATGATCCCTCAGCTTTTCTAAAGGCTTACCATCGACGCGCGGAATCCGGACATGAAGCCGGCGCGCTTGAATCAAAATCTCAGCGACCCGCCTATAACCCTTTCATTTCCTACGACTTTCTGCATGCACTGGAAGAATCCGGCTCAGCCACCGGCCGCACCGGCTGGCAGGCGCGGCATCTCGTGCTCGACGGCGAGGACGGCAAGCCGGTCGGCATCGTGCCCTGCTACCAGAAGCCCCATTCGATGGGTGAATATGTCTTCGACCAGGGCTGGGCCGATGCCTATGAGCGGGCCGGCGGCAACTATTACCCGAAGCTGCAGGTCTCGGTTCCGTTCACGCCGGCGACCGGGCGACGGCTGCTGACGCGGGCCGATGCGCCGCCGGCCGCGCGCGAGCTGCTGGTGGCGGGCCTGCTGGAACTCTGCCGCCAGCTGCGCACCTCCTCCATCCACGCGACCTTCCTGGAAGAGCCCGACGCCGACCTCTTCGACGACAGCGGCTTCCTGGCCCGCATGGACCAGCAGTTCCATTTCATCAACGAGGGCTATCGCGACTTCGAGGACTTCCTCGACGCGCTGGCCTCGCGCAAGCGCAAGACGATCCGGCGCGAGCGGCGCGAGGCGCTGGCCGGCGGGATCACCGTCGAGCACCTGACCGGCGCCGCCATCACGGAGGCCGACTGGGACGTCTTCTTCAGCTTCTACATGGACACGGGCTCGCGCAAATGGGGGCGTCCCTATCTCAACCGGCGCTTCTTTTCGCTGCTCGGCGAGCGCATGGCCGACCGGGTGCTTCTGATCCTCGCCAGGCGCGACGGCATCCCGATCGCCGGCGCCCTCAACCTGATCGGCTCGGACGCGCTCTACGGCCGCTACTGGGGCGCCTCCGAAGACGTGCCCTTCCTGCATTTCGAGATCTGCTATCACCAGGCTGTCGACTGGGCGATCGCGCATGGCCTGCCGCGCGTCGAGGCCGGCGCGCAGGGCGACCACAAACTCGCGCGTGGCTATCGGCCGATCGTCACCCGCTCGGCCCACTTCATCGCCGATCGCGGGCTGCGCCGCGCCGTCGCCGACTATCTGTCGCGCGAGCGCGAAGCGGTTGCCGCCGACCACGAATTCCTCGACGAGCACACGCCGTTCAAAGCTGATACGTGATTGGCATGACAGCGATTCTCCTTTGGGTCGGTGCCGCGGCCATCCTGCTCGTGACCGAGCGGCAAGCGACGAAACCCGCCTCCGCCCTCGTGGCTTTCGCCTTCCTGACGGCCTGCTTCCTGCTGGTGGTCGGCGACCTGGAACGCGCCACCCTGCTGGCGCTGATCCTGGCGCTCACCCTGGTCGGTGCCTCCGCCGTCAAGCATCACCACAGCGGCATGAAGCTCGCCGTCGCCGACCTGGCGCTCACCTTTGCCGGCACCATTCCGTTCATGCTGCGGCAATACCGGCGGACGGCGGCGCTCACCATCGCCGGCGCGGTCCTGCTTTTCCTCGCCGCCCTCGCGACCCTGGCGCTCGTTCGCGGCGGCGCCTTTGCCGTCTCCACGCGACTGCTGATCCTGGCGGCCACCGCCGCCGCGCTCTACGCGCTCTGGCGAGTCAATGGCGGCACGGCCTACCGCACAGACGTGACGCAGCAGAAGCGCTTCTTCTCGTTTTTCATGATGTCGCTGGTCGATGTCGCGAGCTGGTGGCCGACCGGCGGCCTCCGGATGCTCGACGTCGCCGCGACGCCGCTGCCGCTCGCCGCCCCGATTCCGGCGCGCTCGGAGATCCGCCCCGACATCATCGTCATCCAGCATGAATCGGTGTTCGATCCCCGCCTCTATGGCCTTCCCGTCGACGACCGCATCGCGGCGTTCCTGACGCCAAAGGACGGGCTCAACGGCACGCTGCATGTCGACATCTATGGTGGCGGCTCGTGGCAGACGGAATTCAGCCTGCTGACGGGGCTCTCCTCCGCCAGCTTCGGCCCGGATTCCTATTTCCTGTTCAAGAAGGGCGTCGGCCGCTTCCGCCATTCGTTGCCGGGCGAACTCGCCGCCCTCGGCTACCGGACCATGCTCTCGACGAGTTGCCGGCGCGAGTTCATGAACTACGACGCGTTCTACGCCGGCATCGACGTCGACGAGCGGGTGTTCTCCGACGAATTCCCGCCGCCGTTCGATCTCGCCACCTTCGAGGTCAACAATTCCGACGCGGCCTTCTTCGCGGCGACACAGGGCGCGCTGGAACGCTCGATCGACCGCGACCCGGCGCCGCGTTTCCTGATGGCGCTGACCAATTTCAACCACGGCCCACACGAAACCCGCCTCGTCCCGCCGGGGCACTACGAGGACGAGCGGCGCTTCGCGCTCGAAGCGCTGCCGGACGGCAATTACGGCGAATACTGCGCCCGCCTGAGCGAGACGGCCGACAGTTATGCCGCCTTCAAGGCGGCGCTGAAGACGCGCTATCCCGGCCGGCCGATGCTGATCGTCCGCTATGGCGACCACCAGCCGACGATGACGCGGGCGATCGAGGAGGCGCGCGGCATCCAGTCCGACGATCCGCGCCAGTTCGAGACCTTCTACGCGATCGAAGCGCTCCACTTCGATCCGGCGCTGCAAAGCGTGCCGGAGCGGCTCGACATAGCCATGCTCGGCACCGTGGCGCTGCAGGCCTCCGGCCTGCCGCTCGATGCCATCAGCGCTACGCGGGCCGAGTTGATCGGCGAATGCGGCGCGCACTATATGGCGACACAATCGGAGCGAAAGAACCGCTTCCACCGCACGCTGATCGACCAGGGCATGATCGACCTCGGCAAAGCAGCGCCGCAGGCCGCCGCCCTGCCCGAACGGGCCTGACCATCACGACGGGAGACATGCATGACCCAGTATGACGACGCCAACATCTTCGCCCGCATCCTGCGCGGGGAAATCCCGTCCCAGCGCGTCTACGAGGACGCCGAGACGGTCGCCTTCATGGATGTGATGCCGCAGGGACCCGGGCATCTGCTCGTCGTGCCGAAGGCGCCGTCGCGCAACCTGCTCGATGCGGATCCGGCCGTGCTCGCCCGCCTGATCCCGGTGGTGCAGAAGCTCGCCCGCGCAGCCAAGACCGCCTTCGCCGCCGACGGCGTGACGGTGATGCAGTTCAACGAACCGGCCTCCGGCCAGACCGTGTTCCACCTGCATTTCCACATCATCCCCCGCTTCGACGGCGAGCCGCTGCACCCGCATACCGGCGCGATGGAGAGGCCGGAGATCCTGGCGGAGAACGCCGAACGGGTGCGCGCGGCGCTCAACGCGAAATAATCCGGAAAAATTCGTGCGCGCGCGTCACAGGCGGCCGGTCTGTCTCGTCTAGTCCCGTCAACCAACGGAGACGATCATGACCGAGAGACTGAACGCCTTTGCCGCCGCGCCGGAAGCCTTCAAGGCGATGCTCGAGTTCAGCGCCAGGATCAACGCGATCAGCATCGAGCACGGCCTGCAGGAACTGGTGAAGATCCGCGCCTCGCAGATCAATGGCTGCGCCAACTGCCTGCACATGCACACGGCCGATGCGCGCAAGCATGGCGAGACCGAGGAGCGGATCTACCTGCTCAGCGCCTGGCGCGAGTCGCTGCTCTACACGCCGCGCGAGCGCGCCGCGCTCGGCTGGACCGAGGCGCTGACGCTCGTCGCCCAGACCGGCGCGCCCGACGCCGACTATGAGGCGCTGAAGGCCGCGTTCACCCCCGCCGAGCAGGTCGAGCTGACGCTCCTGATCGGCACGATCAATTCGTGGAACCGGCTCGCCGTCGGCTTCCGCACCGTGCATCCGAACGACCGCAAGGCGGCTGCCCTCGCGGCGGCGTGATATACCCGCTCCCGGCCGCGGCGGTCATGCCGTGGCCGGGAGAGGCACAGACAGTTACGGAACTCCATGGCCGACGCGTCCTATCCCGAGTTCGAGCAGCACCGGCGTTTCCTGACCGCGCTTGCCTATCGCATGCTCGGATCGCTGGCGGATGCGCAGGACATCGTCCAGGACGCGTTCCTGCGCTGGCACGGCTCGGCGCCGGCGGAGGTCGCGAGCCCGC
This sequence comes from Kaistia sp. MMO-174, assembly GCF_037147815.1. Classification (NCBI taxonomy): domain Bacteria; kingdom Pseudomonadati; phylum Pseudomonadota; class Alphaproteobacteria; order Hyphomicrobiales; family Kaistiaceae; genus Kaistia; species Kaistia sp. MMO-174. Next base: position 1,135,770 of record NZ_JBBCUO010000002.1, read on the forward strand.
GCGCTTGGCTGGGCACGACCGTCACCCGCCTCTGCCTCGACCTGATGAAATCGGCCCGCGCGCGCCGCGAGAACTATGTCGGCCAATGGCTGCCCGAACCGGTGATCGCGCCGCCGGCGGCGGCCGATGCCGCGCAGGCCGCCGAGGAGCGCATCGACACGCCGGTCGCGTTGATGCTGGCGATGGAACGGCTCTCGCCGCTCGAGCGCGCCGTGTTCATCCTGCATGACCTGTTCGATTTCGAGTTCCGCGAGATCGCCGGCGCCATCGACCGCAGCGAGGCGGCCTGCCGCCAGTTGCTCGTCCGCGCGCGAAACCATGTCGGCGACACGGAACGACGCTATGATGTCGATGCCACGGAAGCGGCGCGGGTCGTGACCGCCTTCTTCGCCGCGACCTCCAGCGGCGACGCTTCGGCGCTTCGCAACCTTCTGGCGGATGCCGCCCGCCTCCATGGCGACGGCGGCGGCAAGCGCCCCGCCACGCTCAACGTGATCCATGGCGCGGACAAGATCGGCCGCTTCTTCGCGGGTATCCTCCAAAAGCCGGACGCCCGTCCGGTTCAGGTCTGGTCCGGGCCGCTCCGCATCAACGGCCTCCCCGGCTTCGTCTCGCTCGACCCGTTCGGAACGCTTCAGGCGATCGCGCTCGAACTCGAAAACGGCCGCATCGTCGCGATCTACAGCATGCGCAATCCCGACAAGCTCGCCGGTGCGGAAGCCTTCCTGCACCACGCGGACGCGTGATCCCGGAGCGCAAAAAAGAAAAAGGCGGGACTCCATCGCGTCCCGCCTTTCTTCATGTCGCAGCCGGACGGATCACTCCGTCTTCAGCGGCACTTTCGGCACTAGGCCGCCGCGCTTCGGCGGCGTCGGGGTCTCCGGAGCCGCCTTCTTGGCGCTGGCCGCCTTGCGGCGGGGCTTCGCCTTGGCCTTCGGCTCTTCCGGCTCGGGCTTCGGCGTCACCGGACCATCCTCGATCGGCTCGAGATGCAGCCCTGCCTCGCCGTCTTCCTTGGTCTCGACCGTCACCTTGACGGTGCCGCCCTTGCGCAGCTTGCCGAACAGCACTTCGTCAGCCAGCGGTTGCTTGATGTACTGCTGGATCACGCGGCCCAGCGGGCGGGCGCCCATCTGGCGGTCGTAACCCTTGTGCGCCAGCCAATCGACCGCCTCGGGCGAGAGATCGAAGGTGACACCACGATCGGCCAGCTGTGCCTCGAGCTGCAGCACGAACTTCTGGACGACGCTGTGGACGACCTCGATCGGCAGATTGCCGAACTGGACGATGGCGTCGAGGCGGTTGCGGAACTCCGGCGCGAACAGGCGGTTGATCGCCTCCTGGTCGTCGGGGTCGCGCGTCGTCGACTTGAAGCCGATGGCGGGCTTGGCGAGATCGGCCGCGCCGGCATTGGTGGTCATGATCAGGATGACGTTCCTGAAATCGACCTGCTTGCCATTGTGGTCGGTCAGCTTGCCGTGGTCCATCACCTGCAACAGGATGTTGAACAGATCCGGATGCGCCTTCTCGATCTCGTCGAGCAGCAGCACGCAATGCGGATGCTGGTCGACGCCGTCGGTCAGCAGGCCGCCCTGATCAAAGCCGACATAGCCGGGAGGCGCGCCGATCAGCCGCGAGACGGTGTGGCGTTCCATGTATTCCGACATGTCGAAGCGGATCAGCTCGACGCCGAGGCTGGCCGCCAATTGCTTGGCGACCTCGGTCTTGCCGACGCCCGTCGGACCGGCGAACAGGTAGGAGCCGATAGGCTTTTCCGGTTCGCGCAGGCCGGCACGCGCCAGCTTGATCGCCGAGGTGACCTGGGCGATAGCGCTGTCCTGGCCGTAGACGACGCGCTTCAGCGCCGCTTCCAGACCCTTCAGCACTTCCTGGTCGTCCTTCGACACCGTCTTGGGCGGGATCCGCGCCATGGTGGCGATGGTGTCCTCGATCTCCTTGACGCCGATGGTCTTCTTGCGGCGGTTCTCCGGAATCAGCATCTGCGAGGCGCCGGTCTCGTCGATCACGTCGATCGCCTTGTCCGGCAACTTGCGGTCATGGATGTAGCGGGCAGACAGCTCCACCGCCGACTTGATCGCGTCGTTGGTGTAACGGACGCGGTGGAAGTCCTCGAAATAGGGCTTCAGGCCCTTCAGGATTTCGATCGCATCCGGAATGGTCGGCTCGTTGACGTCGATCTTCTGGAAGCGGCGGACGAGCGCCCGGTCCTTCTCGAAGAACTGCCGGTATTCCTTGTAGGTGGTCGAGCCGATGCAGCGGATCGAACCGCCCGCCAAGGCCGGCTTCAGCAGGTTCGAGGCATCCATGGCTCCGCCCGACGTCGCGCCCGCACCGATGACGGTGTGGATCTCGTCGATGAACAGGATCGAGCCGGGATACTCCTCGATCTCCTTGACGACCTGCTTCAGCCGCTCCTCGAAATCGCCGCGATAGCGGGTTCCGGCGAGCAGCGTGCCCATGTCGAGCGAAAAGATGGTCGAGCCGGCAAGCACGTCGGGAACATCGCCCTCGACGATCCGCTTGGCGAGGCCCTCGGCGATCGCCGTCTTGCCGACGCCGGGGTCGCCGACGAAGAGCGGATTGTTCTTCTGCCGGCGGCACAGCACCTGGATCGTCCGGGCGATCTCGATGTCGCGGCCGATCAGCGGGTCGATCTTGCCCTTCTTCGCCTTCTCGTTGAGGTTGACGCAATAAGCATCCAGCGCGTCAGCCTTCTTCTTGTTTTCCTCGCGGCTGTCGACCGTGGCGGCGTCGTCGTCGACGCCATGGACCGGCCGGCTCTCGCTCATGCCGGCCCGCTTGGCGATGCCGTGCGAGATGTAGTTGACCGCGTCGTAGCGGGTCATGTCCTGCTCCTGCAGGAAGTAGGCGGCATGGCTCTCGCGCTCGGCGAAGATCGCGACGAGCACGTTGGCGCCGGTGACTTCCTCACGGCCGGACGACTGGACATGGATCACGGCGCGCTGGATGACGCGCTGGAAGCCGGCGGTCGGCTTCGAGTCCTCGTCGGGACCGTGCGCCAGATTGGCCAGTTCGGTATCGATGTAGTCGATCAGGCTGCGCTTCAGCATGTCGAGGTCGACATTGCAGGCACGCATGACGGCTGCTGCGTCCTGATCCTCGATCAGAGCGAGCAGGAGATGTTCGAGTGTCGCATATTCCTGGTGTCGCTCGTTTGCGAAAGCGAGCGCCTGGTGGAGGGCCTTTTCGAGGCTGCGGGAGAATGACGGCACGTTAGGACCTCACTTCCTTTCCATCACGCATTGCAGCGGATGTTGGTGTTTGCGTGCGAAATCCATCACCTGCGTGACCTTTGTCTCGGCCACTTCATAGGTGAAGACACCACACTCCCCCACGCCATGCTGATGCACATGCAGCATGATCTGCGTTGCCTCCTCGCGGTTCTTGTTGAAGAACCGCTCGAGCACATGCACGACGAACTCCATCGGCGTGTAGTCGTCGTTCAGCAGCAGAACGCGATACAGGTTCGGCCTTTTGGTCTTTGGCCGCGTTTTGGTGACGACGCCGATGTCGTTGTCGCCATCGTCGGAACGACGAGTTTCGTTGCTCATAGGGTTCGATCAATACGTCGCGAAAACGGAATCCTGCCGACAATCTCGCTGCGGCGCAATCGCTCATTTCGAGCATCCGCGCCTTAGCGTGCAAGACCCAGCGGGGAGATGTCGAGGTTTTATATGGGGAGGCTTCTCGGGGATGGAAGTGCACCCCGCGCGCGGCGCCGAGCTTCGGTCGGTTTGCGTCACTTTCGCGTCACATCCCGTGGCCCGGCTCCCACCGAAATCCGAGCCTTGAGGCCATGTTGCAAGCGCATAGCGGCAAGGCTGCGCCATCCGGGAGAACAGGGGCGAACCAGAACAAACGCCGGCGTCCGGACCACGCCCGGTCACAGCCAATCCAAGGAAACCAGCGAAAAGGCCGGCCACGCTTCGGGCCGGCCCGGGAGAGCCGGAAATGGCTACTTCGGGAATGAGCCGAACACGCGCTCGAACGGCTTGTAGGCGTCGCGCGTCACTTCGGTCATCATCGACCCGAACTTCGTCATCTGGGCCATGTAGCCCTCATAGGACGACTTGACGTAGTCGCTCTGCGCCTCGACGGCCTTCTCGACGCTGGACGAGGTGAGGATCTTCTCGAGCGCCGCCGAACCCGACTCGAAGCTCTTCTTCGAATAATCGGCCGCTTCCACCACGATCGCCTGCAGTCCCTGGGTCATGGAGCCGAAGCTTTCCATGGCCATGTCGATGCCCTGCTTGCTCGCCTTCTGCATACCGTCGAAATCCTTGATCAAAGGAAGGGCCTCCCCGCTCAAACCGTGCCAAAGCTGGCTCAACAGGAAGCACGTTCCAGCACCGCCGTTAGGAAGTCAAGAAATTCTGTTGCACCGCACAAATTCACCGAACCGTTTGCCGACGCTGCGGAAGCTACTCCGGAGGCCCAAATCGGGATCCAAAACCCATCGGTCATTTTTACGGTTTCGTAACGGCGTTTGCCTAGCTTCGATCCGTAAGACCGAAGAGCCCCGCGTTTCGAACGCGGGCAGCTTTCGAAGACAGGACGGAACATCGGAAACCAGGCGCGGCAGCATCGCTTCAGCCCGTGTGGGAACGAAAAATATCCGTTCTTGCCTCAAAAAAGTTCCGGTCTTGCGGTGAATTGGCAATTGGGCACTGCCGGAACGGAAGTTCCGGTTCTGTGAGACGCGGAGTGATCACTCGTATGTTGATGGGTCTGAACCCTCTCGGCCGGCATTGCCTCCGCTCGGTTCGACGCGCCATGGCCGGCCTCCTGGTCGCCGGAGTAGCGCTCACCGCGGTCACGGTGGAAGCGGCCGCAGCCCCCAACTCGTCGATCGTCGTCGATGCCAAGACGGGCAAGGTGCTCTATTCGAAGGAGCCCGACGCGCTGCGCCGGCCCGCCTCGCTCACCAAGATGATGACGCTCTATCTGCTTTTCGGCGAACTGGAGAGCGGCCGGCTCACCATGTCGTCGCGGCTCCGCGTCTCCGAATTCGCATCGCGCCAGCGCCCGACCAAGCTCGGCCTCAAGCCGGGCTCGACCATCGCGGTCCGCGACGCCATGCTCGGCCTGATCACCCGCTCCGCCAACGACGCCGCCGTGGTGATCGCCGAGAACCTCGCCGGCTCCGAAGCCGCCTTCGCCCAGCGCATGACCAAGACCGCCCGGTCGATCGGCATGAGCCGCACCACCTTCCGCAACGCCTCGGGCCTGCCGAATGACGGCCAGTGGTCGACGGCGCGCGACATGGCGACGCTCGGCCGCGCCCTCCAGGATCGCTACCCGCGCTACTACAAGTTCTTCGCCACCAAGAGCTTCGTCTACAATGGCCGCGTCATCAACGGCCACAACCGGCTGCTCGGCCGCGTCAACGGCGTCGACGGCATCAAGACCGGCTACACCAATGCGTCGGGCTTCAACCTGGTTTCGTCGGTGAAGCGCGACAACCGCTCCCTGGTCGCCACCGTCATGGGCGGCAATACCGGTGCCGCCCGCGACAAGCAGATGACCGTCCTGCTCGAGAAGTACCTGCCCGTCGCCTATGCCGGCCCGGCCAAGTCGCGCTCGCTGTTTGCCCGCAACAATGCCCCCGCCGCCGTGGACGACGACGCCGATGTCGCTCCGGTCGCCGTCGCGGCTGCCGAGCCGGTTCCTACCCCCGTTCCCGCCGCTCGCCCGGCCCGCGCCGAGCCGGTGGCCGTTGCCATGGCCACCGCGACGCCGCTGAAGCAGGCCGTGCCGCTCCCGGCGCCCGCCCCCGTCCAGGTCGCCTCCGTCGAGGACGAGCAGCCCGTTTCGGTACAGGCCTATGCGCCCGAGCCGGTCGAGCCCGCCGCCGCCAAGGGTCCGCGCATGGTGTTCCAGACCGGCCCCGCCGGTCGCGAGATCGCCCGGCCGAGCGTCAAGACGGCTTCGATCATCCAGCCGGTTCCGACCGCGGACGACGAAGCGGCCGATGGCGTCACTGGCAGCATCGCTCCGGCGGCAACGCCTGTCGCCGAAATCGCCGATGGCTGGAAGATTCAGATTGCTGCTGCGCCGGACGAGGATGGTGCTAGACTGATGCTCGATCGCGCCAAGTCGAAGGCCGGCAAGATGCTCGCCAGCGCAACGCCGAGCGTCGAGCCTGTCGCAAAGGGTGCATCGACTCTCTATCGGGCCCGTTTCGCCGGGTTCGACAACAAGGATCAGGCCCGCGCCGTTTGCGCCTACCTGACGAAGCGCGATGTTTCCTGCCTTGCCATCCGTCAATAGCGGCTGGCCGCATACCCGATTTTCGCCCTCCTTCTTTGTATTTGCGTCTGGGAGCTAGCGATGTCCGCCGAGGAGTCTTTCCTTCGCCTCGTTGATTTGGGCGGCCAAGAACGTCGATCCTCCCTGGTCGGGGTGGACGCGTTTCATCAACCGCCGGTAGGCCGCTCTGATTTCGGCCTCGGAAGCGCCGGCCGAAAGGCCAAGGATCTGGTAGGCCTGCTCATCTGTCATGGCGCCCGCGCGCGCCGTGCGGCGCGGCCCGCCTGCCGGGTCACTCTCGACGTTTTCACGCCAACCGGGAATTCGGCGGTCGAGATAAGCTTCGAGTAGAGCGCGGTCGCGGGCCCTGCCCGCGACTTCGGAATAGAGGACGACGAGTTCGTTACGGCCGAGCGTATCGAGCATCCGGCCGGCGAACCGGCCTTGCTTGACCTGGTTGCCCTCGATCCAGGGCTTCATCGATTCGAGGATCTTCGGCTTCAGCAGCCAGAGTCCGATGGCGAGCAGCGGTATGCCCGCCCCGAGCCGGCCGGTGGCCGCGGTGAAAATGCCCGTCGATATCAGCGCCCCGGCGGCGCCGCGCCGCACCGAGCGCCCCAGCGCATGCGCGCCCTTCTCGCCTCCGAACAGGAAGGCGATGCCGATCGACACGGCAAGCACGCCCAGGAACGGGATTATCAGGCCCATCGGTTCTCCAGACTGGCCGATTCCGTCCGGCCCTTCCCTCTCTATTGCGGACAAGTGTCCGTCGCGGCAAGGGCCGGCGGCCGCGATGGATGACGCGCGCATGATTTGCTAGACAGGCGCCGCACGGTCGCGGGCGCCGCCAACCACAATCCTTGGCGACGCCGGGCCGCGCTCCGCGCAAAGAGGAATGCCATGCCCGCCAGCCCGATCATCCACCGCACCGTCGACGACTTGCGATCCGCCGTTTCCGACTGGCGACGAGACGGCCTTCGCATTGGCATGGTGCCCACCATGGGCGCGCTGCACAGCGGACATCTGGAACTCGTGCGCGCCGCCCGCGAGCGCGCCGACCGGATCATCGTCTCGATCTTCGTCAATCCGACGCAGTTCGCGCCGACCGAGGACTTCGGCTCCTATCCCCGCACCGAGACGAGCGACGTCGCCAAGCTCGCGGAACTCGGCGTCGAGGCGGTGTTCGCCCCCAACGCCAACGAGATGTATCCGGCCGGCTATTCGACCACCGTCTCGCTGGCGGGACCGGCGATCGGGCTCGAAACCGACTTCCGGCCGCACTTCTTCTCCGGCGTCGCGACGGTGGTCTCCAAGCTGTTGATCGCCGCCTTCCCTGACGTCGCGATGTTCGGCGAGAAGGACTACCAGCAGCTGATGGTCGTGCGTCAGATGGCCCGCGACCTGCGGCTGCCGACGGAAATCGTCGGACTGCCGACCATCCGCGAAGCGGACGGCCTCGCCCTCTCCTCCCGCAACGCCTACCTCTCGGCCGAGGAACGTCAGACAGCGACGACGATCTCGCGCGTCATGCGGCATGCCGCCGACGCGATCCGGGCCGACGGCGATGCCGAAGCGGCGCTGGCCGAAGGGCGGGCGACGCTGACGGCGGCCGGATTCCGCGTCGACTATCTGGTGCTGCGCAATGCGGAGACGCTGGCGGAGATCGTCGACATCGCGAACGAGCCACGCCGGATGCTCGCCGCCGCCTGGCTCGGCAAGACCCGGCTGATCGACAACATCGCCGTCTAGGACGGCTAGAGCAGACCGAGTTCGGCGAGCTCGGCCTTCAACGCCGAGGGCAGTTCGTCGCCCGCGCCGCCGATCGACGCCAGATCGCGCGGCACGTCCTTTTCCTGGAGATAGCGCCAGCCCTGGAACGGCCGCTTCGGCTGCCATTCGGTCGGGATGACCTGCGGGTCGAAGACGATCCGGCAGCGCTGGATGCCGTCCGCGCCGGTCACCGTCTGAAGATCGCGCAGGCGCTGGCGCGCCTGTACCTGGCCCTTGATCACCCAGTAGAGCGATCCGCCGTCCAGAAGCTCGGGAATGCGCTTCGGAATCATGCGGGTGGTGTGGGTGTCCTCGGGTTCGAGCCCCATGCCGCGCTGGCGAACCAGATCCTCCGCGATCCAATCGGTCAGCTGATCGATCGATTCGACACCGACGCAGAGTTTGATGAGATGCAGGGCCATGCGGGGAGACTTGTCCTCAAACGGGCGGGCGGCGAAGGCCGCGTCGATTTTTCCACAAGGATGAAATGGCGCTCGGCTTCGGACTGGCCTATGAGCCTGTCTGGAAACGGCGCAAGCTAGCATAGGCGTTCCGCCCGCCCCGCGAAAGCAGGAAGGGGGAGATGCGACAGCGCTGCGGCAGCCCGTTCGACGCCCGTCCGGATCGGCGTCGGTCCCCTAGCACGAGGCGAACATGACGGAACAGAAGCTCCCCATCGACGACAAGGCGAGCCGCGTGGCCATGGTCGGCATCATCGCCGGCCTGGTGCTGACGGCGGCCGGCATGATGTTCCGCCAGCCGATCTTCGGCGGACTCGGCCTCTTCCTTATTGTCGTGCTGGTACTCCTGCGGCGTCCAATCGCGCGATTGCTCTCGTCGCGCTGAGCGGCGTGTTGCTCAGGCCAAGCCGGTTTGGCACCATCGGCGGCAAACCGGCTAGCGGGAGGAGCAGCCAATCGTGTTCGAGATTTCCGCGATCGACATCGTCGCGATCGTCACATTCGGTGCGTCGTGGTTTCTCTATTCCGTGATCCTGTCACGGCTCGCCGCCTCCGGCCGCACGCTGTCTTCGGCGATGGATATCCAGCGCCGGCAATGGATGCGGACGATGATGCACCGCGATCTCCGCATGATCGACACCGGCATCATGAGCGGCCTGCAGAACGGCACCGCCTTTTTTGCCTCGACCTCGTTGCTGGCGATCGGCGGCTGCTTCGCCATGCTCAACTCGGCCGATCACATCAATAGCGTGATGCGCGACCTGGCCCTGGTGCCGACGGTGCCGCGGGGCCTTTTCGAGGCCAAGGTGATCGGGCTGATGCTGATCTTCGGGTACGCCTTCTTCAAGTTCGGCTGGTCCTATCGGCTGTTCAACTATGCCTCGATCCTGATCGGGGCGACCCCGACCGCCGCCCACGCGGCCGAGCCGGAGACAGTCGCCGCCGCCGAGCGCGCCGCGGTGTTCACCATCACCGCCGGCCGCCACTTCAACCATGGCCTCCGGGCCTTCTTCTTCTCCATCGGCTATCTCGGCTGGTTCGTGAACGGCTGGACACTGATCGTCACCACGCTGGTGGTGGCGCTCGTGCAATTGCACCGGCAGTTCTTCTCGGATTCGGCCAAGATCGTCATCGCCGCCGCCGCGCGCCAGGAAGTCCCATGAAAGTCAGCCACGAGCTCATCGAAACCACCCTGGTCGGCCTCCTCGCCTCCCTGCCCCCAGGCAAGAGCCTGGACCCGACCGAGCTCGCGCGCGCCATCGCCGGCAATGACGAAAAGGTCTGGCGCCTGCTGATGGTGCCGATCCGGGCGGTCGCGATCCGCCTCGCCGATGACGGCCGCGCGACGATCCTGCGCAAGGGCCGGCCGGTCGACCCGCATGATTTCAAGGGCGTCTACCGGATCGGCGCAGCGGCGCCTGCCGAGGGCGGGGACGCGCCGGAGGCCGTCTAGGGGCCAGGAAAGAGGCTGTCGGTGCGGCCCGAAAGCCAATAGGCCAGAAGCCCGATCCACTCCTTGGTCGCGATGTCGACGCGCTCCAGCCCGACGGAGGGTTGCGACACGAACCGCGTCAGGTCCTGCGTGCCGGCCGAACGATAGTCCGATGGCCAGGGCAGGACGTCCCAGCCGATGGCGCGGAAGCATCCGACCGAGCGCGGCATGTGAAAGGCAGAGGTCACGAGCAGCCAGCGCTCGCCGGGCTTCGGATCGACCAGCGCCTTCGTAAAGCGGGCATTCTCGGCGGTGTCGCGGCTGCGATCCTCTATCGTGATGCGGGCTGCGGGTATGCCCATGGAGAGGAAGAAGCGCCGTGCCGCCTCGCCCTCCGAATTGCCGTCCGGCACGAACTGATCGGTGCCGCCTGTGAACACGAGGCGTGCCTCCGGATGGCGCAGCGCCAGGGCGACGCCGTCCGTCAGCCGATCGCCGGCATCGGTCAGCGTCACCGACTGCCGCGCCTCGCCGATCCGCTGGTCGATGCCGCCGCCCAGCACGACGATGCCGGTCACCGGTCCATCCGGCTCGACCCGGTTAAACCGGTTCTCGAGCGGAAGGAGCAGCGCCGCGCCGAGCGGCGAGAAGCCGGCGACGAGCAGCCCGATCGCCGCCACCACCACAAGGCCGGCGCCGAGTCTCACCGCGCCGAGGCCGATGGCGAGGACGCCGGCGGCGAGTGCCAGGATCAGCGCGGCCGACGGCTGCAGGAAGAACCAGACCAGCTTGGCGGCATAGAAGAACATCGAAAGCGGTTCTCGGCTCAGTCCCAATCGGGCGAGAAGGCCGAATCGCACATGCGCGAACCTTCGGTCTTCAGCGCGTCGATCGCTGCGATGTCGGCCTCCGGCAGCTCGAAGCCCTCGATGTCGAGATTCTGCCTGATGCGGGCCGCATGGGCGCTCTTCGGAATGGCGACGCAGCCCTTCTGGATCTGCCAGCGCAGCACGACCTGGGCAGGCGTGCGGCCGAAGCGGCCGGCGATGTCCTGGATCACCGGTTCGTCCAGCACGTCGCCACGCCCCAGCGGGCAATAGGCGACAAAGGCCGTGCCATGCGCCAGCGTCGCCGCCCGCAGCTTCGACTGGTCGAGATAGGGATGATGTTCGCACTGGTTGACGACGATCGGCTCCTCGGTCGCGGCCCAGGCCTCGTCGAGCAGGCGGATCGTATAGTTGGAAACGCCGATATGGCGCGCCAGGCCGCGCTGCTTGACGCGGTTCAGCGAGCGGATCGTTTCGGCCGACGAAAGCGTCCGGCTCGGCCAGTGGATCAGGATCAGGTCGAGCTGGTCGATGCGCAGCCGGCGCAGCGACGCTTCCGCCGCGCGCATCATGTCGTCGGCGCCAAGCTGCTCAGGTGGGATCTTGGAGGTGATGAAGACGTCGTCGCGCGCAATTCCGGAGCGGCGCAGCCCCTCGCCCACCTCGGCCTCGTTGCCATAGCCGATGGCGGTATCGATGTGGCGGTAGCCCGCCTCGAGCGCCGAGGCGACGGCCGTGGTCGCCGTCTCGCCGGAAAGCTGCCAGGTGCCGAGGCCGATCACCGGCAAAATGGCGCCATGCGCCTTGACCGTCTGCATGAGATTTCTCCAGCGGGGGACAGGGCGGATACCATCCTGCGCTACCGCGACAGGGTCAAGCTCAGCCTGCCGCCTGGAACACCAGATCTCGGCCACCCCGCTTGGCGGCATAGAGCGCCTCGTCCGCCGCGACCATCAACCGCTCGAAATCGACCCCAAGGCCTGTCGCGGTGATGACGCCGACGCTGACCGTGACGGGAATACGATGGCCGGCATGATGGATCGGATCGTCGGCGAAATTGGCGCGAATGCGTTCGGCGACCTGGCGCCCGCGCTCGGCGCCGCAGCCGACGAGCAGCGCCGCGAATTCCTCGCCGCCGACGCGACCCACGAAGTCCGAATCCGTGACATGCTGCCGGACGAGCGTCGAGAAGCACTTCAGCGCCGTATCGCCGGCCGCATGGCCATAGCGATCGTTGAGCTGTTTGAAGCGGTCGAGATCGAACAGCAGCAAGGTGACCTCGTCGCCCTCCCCGCTCCTGTGCTCGACCCGCTTCCGGGCGACGTCCATGAAGGCGCCATGGTTCAGAAGGCCAGTCAGGCCGTCCGTCCGCGCGGCGCGCTTCAGCAGGTTCTTCAGCCTTTCATCCGAGAGGCGAAGCCCGATGATCGTCGCGGCGAACATCATCAGGATCGGCTCCAGGATGCCGAGCCCGATGAACGAGCCGCCCTGCATGACGTCGGAAGGAAGGTCGAGCGTGAGCGCGGCGATGGTTCGCAGGACGAGAAAGCCGGCATGCACCGCAGGAACGGCGGCGAAGGGTCCGCGCCAAACGAGCTCGTCCTTGCCGTTCACCCAGATCTCCCAGGCGAGCGCCAGCGAGAGGATGCCGCTCAGCACGGAGCTCAGGGCGATGCGATAGGCAAGCGAATCCGCGATCGCCGGCACCAGCATGGCGAGCATCCAAATCGCGGGCATCACGGATACCGGCCACCAGCTCGCCCGGCGGCCATTGAAGGCGCGCGCGCCGTTCCAGGCGAGGCCGAGGCCGACGAACACGCCGGCATTGCCGACGCCGACGGCAAGCCAAAACGGCAGATAGCTACGCAACACCAGCAGAATACAGCAGAGCGTGCCCAGCTGCAGCGCCAGCGCCCAGTACAGCACATGGACGTCCGGCTTGCGCCTGGCCCAGTTCGTCACCATCGACACGGCGGCCATCTGGGTCATGAAAGCCAGCACAACCAGCAAGGTCGGAACGTCGAGCTTCATGGCGGCGCGCGGATCCCCCCAGTCCACATTGTGGGACTGCGGGGGACCTCATAGATCGAAACCCCTTAAGGAACAATTCCTTCGGGGAAGTACATTGTAGCGGTTGCCTAGGAGACGGCCGCCACCACGGCCGCGATAACCCGATCGACCTCGGCGTCGGTCAGATCCGGGTGCATCGGCAGGCTGATGACGGTCGAAGCGAACTTCTCCGAGACCGGCAGCGGCCGCTTCGGCGCCTCGGCAAAAGCGGGATGCTGGTGCAGCGCCAGGCGGTAGAAAAAGGCGTTGCCGATGCTCTGCGCGTCGAGCGCCGCCTTCAGCGCATCGCGGTCCTCGACCGTGATCGTGTAGATCGCATTGGCGCTGAAATAGCCGGCGGGCCGCTTCTGCACGCCGACCTTGCCGGTCAGCGCCGCGTCGTAGCGCCTGGCGACCTGGTCGCGCCGCTCCAGCTCTTCCTCGAAGATCGTCAGCTTCGAGAGCAGCACGGCGGCCTGCAGCGTGTCGAGACGGCCGGTGATGCCGTTGCGGACGGCGACGTCGCCGGTGCCCTGGCGGCCATGCGAACGCAGCGTGCGCACCGCATCGGCGATCTCGTCATTGTCGGTCAGGATCGCGCCGCCATCGCCATAGCAGCCGAGTGGCTTGGTCGGGTAGAAGCTCGTGGCCGAGATCGGCGCCATGCCGCCGACGCGGCTGTTGCCGGAACGGCCGCCGAAGCTCTGCGCGGCGTCCGAGAACACCGTCATGTCGTGCTTCGCCGCGATCTTGCCGATCGCCTCGTAATCCGCCGGCAGGCCGTAGAGATCGACCGGCATGACGACGCGCGGCTTCAACTCGCCCTTCGCCACCACTTCGGCGATGGCGCGCTCGAGATCGGCCGGATCCATGTTGCAGGTCGCCGGATCGACATCGACGAAGATCGGCGTCGCGTTCACCGAGCAGACGGCGCCCGCCGTCGCGGCGAAGGTGAAGGCGGGAACGAACACAGCGTCGCCCGGACCGATGCCGAGCGCCATCAGACCGATCATCAGCGCGTCGCGGCCGCTCGAAACGGCGATTGCGTGCGGGACGCTGGCAAAGGCAGCCAGCTTGGCCTCGAGCTCCGAAACCTCGGGGCCGAGGATGAACTGGCCATGCGTCAGCACCGCATCCATCCGCCGGCGGACATCGTCGTGAATCCGGCGCTGCTGGCGCTGCAGATCGAAGAAACCGATGCGGTCGGAAGCGACGGCGACGGTCGGTTGCGTGGAAGCTGCCATCAGTGCTGGTCTCCAATAGAGACGGTCGCGCCACGGCGCGACGTCTGTGCAATTCGCTGAATGATCATGTCGGCGACGACCAGGGCGTCGAGCCCGGCCTTGCCGTCGACGACGGCCCGGCCCCGGCCGGCGACCGCGTCGAGGAACGAGTCGATTTCGAGCGCGAGATTGTCGCTCGGCGGAACGGCGATCTCCTCCTGCGCCAGCACGGTGTGTCCGCGCGCGACGGAGGTGACTGTGCGGGCGGCGAGATCGGCCACCCAGTAATGCCCGGGCTCGACCACCTTGACCGTGCGCTCCGAACGGTCGGCGATGCGGCTGGCCGAGAGATGCGCCACGGCGCCATTGGCGAAGCGCAGCTGCGCCTGCGCGAAATCATTGGTCGGCGCCAGGACGGGAGAGCCCATCGCCTCGACGGCAATGACCTCGGAACCGACCAGCGCCAGGACCAGGTCTATGTCGTGGATCATCAGGTCGAGCACGACGTCGACGTCGATGGCGCGGCCCTTCCAGGGACCGATCCGCGTGCACTCGACCGTGAGCGGCGTCTTCACCTTGTCGCGCAGCAGCCCGAACACCGGCGAGAAACGCTCGATATGGCCGATCTGCAGGACGACGCCCCTGGCCTCAGCCCGCGCGATCAGGTCGCGCGCCGCATCCGGCGAATCGCAGATCGGCTTCTCGATCAGGACATGCACGCCGGCATCGATGAATTCGGCGGCGACGGCATGATGCAGCGAGGTGGGGACCGTGATCGACACGGCATCGACCTTGCCGATCAGGTCGCGGGGATCGGAGAGCGGCGTCGTACCGTGCTGAGCTGCGACCGCTTCGGCGCGCTCCCGGTCGGCATCCACGACGGCCACGAGGCGGCCCTTCGGATTGGCGGCGTGCTGCCGCGCGTGGAAGGAACCGAAATAACCGAGCCCGATGACCCCGGTCCTGATTTCGCTCGTCGTCAATCCCACTACTTTCTGCAATCCGCGATAGGAACGAAGCAGCCCGCTTCGCCCGCACCGGTCTAACGAATTCTCGCTCAAAGTCGATCAATGGCCGCACAAACACGGTCACATTTTGTCCATCTGGGAAACATGGCGCGACACGGCGGGCTTGGTCATCACGTCCGCGTGACAGATCGCCGCCGAGGATGCCCCGAAAGCCTCGGCCCCTATATCATCGGCCGTGTGCCGGCCGTCCCCGGCAGTTCGGAACCCTTAACATGCCCCAACGAATGTTCGCCGTCCTGTGCCGCTCGCTCCTCTGCGGCGCCGGGATGATCGGTGCTGCCCAGGCGCACGGAATCGTCGAGCGCCACCTGACGGCGCCCAGCGCCGCCCTCGGCCATGCCATCCCCTATTCGCTCTACAAGCCGGCGGCGGCGCCGGCCGCCGGCACGCGCTGGCCGGTGCTGTACCTGCTGCATGGTGGTGGCGGCGGCGACCAGGACTGGCTCGACTACGGCAAGATCGCCGCGACGCTGGATGACGAGATCGCGGCGGGCAAGCTGCCGCCGCTCGTCGTCGTCATGCCGGACGGCGGCGGCGAGAGCTGGTTCGTCGACAACACCGACGCCGGAGGCGCGGGAAAGGTCGAAACCGCGCTGTCCACCGATCTCGTCGAGGCGATCGACACGACGCTGCCGACCGCTGCCTGCCGCTCCGGAAGAGCCGTCGGCGGCCTCTCCATGGGCGGCTATGGCGCGACCTTGTTCGCCCTCGATCATCCGGACCGTTTCGTTGCGGCAATCAGCCTCTCCGGTGCGATTGCCGAGCCGATCGACCCGGATGACGCGGTGCGGATCAAGAAGGGCGACGAATACTACGACGGCGCCTTCGGCAAGCCCTTCGACGTCGAGCGCTACAACGCCGCCAACGTCTTTCCGCGCGTCGACAAGGATGCCGAGCTTCCGGACAAGCCGAGCTTCTGGATCACCGCCGGCGACCGCGACGGGCTCGGCATCATCACCGGATCGGCGGAACTGCATGTCGCGTTGCGGCGCGCCGGCTATGACACGACGCTGCGCATCGGCGCGGGCCAGCATGACTGGACCAACTGGGCGCAGTCGATCGTCCCGGCGCTCGACTGGCTGGCGCCGCAACTGCGTGATTCGTGCCCGCCGATGCGGTCGACCGCCGCCGCCGGCCCTGCCCTAGGTCAGTCCGAACCAAAGGGCGGCGAAGCCCAGAAATGAGAAGAAGCCGACGAGATCGGTGATCGTCGTCACGAAGGAGCTGGAGGCGACCGCCGGATCGATCTTCAGCCGGTTCAGAGCGAGCGGGATCAGAATGCCGCCGAGCGCTGCGGCGATCAGGTTGATCACCATCGCCGCGGCGATGACGAAGCCAAGATCAAAGATTCCGAAGCGGTAGACGGCCATCGCGCCGACGATCGCGGCGAACACAAAGCCGTTGAACATGCCGACCACGAGTTCGCGTCCGATGACGCGGAGCACATTGTGCGGCCCGAGTTCGCGCATGGCGATGGCGCGGACCGCCACCGTCATGGTCTGCGTGCCGGCATTGCCGCCCTGGCTGGCGACGATCGGCATCAGCACGGCGAGCGCCACCATCTTCTGCAGTTGGTGCTCGAACAGGCCGATGACGAAGGACGCCATCACGGCCGTGATCAGGTTGATGAACAGCCAGGGAAACCGGCTCTTGGCGATGTACCAGACCTTGTCCGACACTTCTTCGTCGCCGACGCCGCCGAGGCGCTTGATGTCCTCGTCGGCTTCCTCCTGGATGACGTCGACGATGTCGTCGATGGTGAGCAGGCCGACGAGACGGTCCGATTCGTCGACGACGGCGGCCGAGATCAGGTTGTAGCGCTGGAAGGTACGCGCCGCCTCTTCCTGGTCCTCGGTAGCGCGGATCAGGTGATGCGCCTCGCTGACGAGGTCGGCGATCTTGATCGGGCGCTTTGTGCGCAGCAGGCGGTTCAGCGAAACCGTGCCGAGCAGGTGGTAGCCCGGATCGATGACGAAGACCTCGTGGAACTCCTCCGGCAGGTCCTCGGCCTCGCGCATGTAGTCGATCGTCTGCCCGACCGTCCAGAACGGCGGCACGGCGATGAACTCGGTCTGCATGCGCCGGCCGGCGCTGTCTTCCGGATAATCGAGGCTGCGCTTCAGCGCCAACCGCTCGACGGACGGGATCTGGGCGAGAATCTCGTCCTGATCGGCCTTGTCGAGATCTTCGAGAATGTAGACCGCGTCGTCCGAATCGAGTTCGCGCACGCCTTCGGCGACGGTCTCGGAAGGGAGCTCCTCCAGGATCTCGACGCGGAGGGCCTCGTCGAGCTCGGTCAGGGCGGTGAAGTCGAAGGCGTCGCCGAGCAGCTGGATCAGCGCCGGGCGCTGGTCCGGCTCCAGCGCCTCGAGGATCGCGCCGACATCCGACTCGTGCAGATCCTCGGTCAGCGCGCGGGCGCGCTCCTGGTTGCCCGATTCGATCGCGGCGCCGAGCGCTTCCAGGAACGACGACGAAATATTGTCGTTCTCGTCGCGCAATGGCGGCAGGTCGTCCGGCGCGCGATTGTCGCGCTCGATGATCATCTCGTCCGACATGGCCCCTCAACGTGCCGCCAACCCTGGGAGGGCGAAGCGGAGAAATGCGCGGTTGCGCGCATTCTCGCGAACAATGTGTTCCCAATGGGCTCACATGCGCCTCGGTCCGCGCAAGCGCCGAACCGAGATTCTTTCCAGACCCGACCTGGCCCAGAAACAAAAACAGCGGCCCGAGGGCCGCCGCTTTGCGAGGATTTTTGCATTTGGGTTTGGTGCGGTCGAGAAGACTCGAACTTCCACGCCTTTCGGCACAGCGACCTCAACGCTGCGCGTCTACCAATTCCGCCACGACCGCGAAACCCAAGCCGGTGTGTTGCCCGGCGCGAGGTGGGATGTAGCAAATGACCTTCGACGAAACAAGCGCCTTCGAGAACTGTTTCATTTCATCCACAGGCAGCCCGTGCGAGACGGAAATTGGCCGGCAGGTGAACGACGCGCCACCTTGCGCTATGACGGGATCAACCGACATGAGAACTGAAACAATGAAAGGTCGGCTCGCCTGCCGGCCGAGAGTGCTGACATGACCCTCCGCGACGACCTCCCCGCTTCGCTCCTGCCGAAAGACGGCAGCCCGCCCGTCGAATGGGTTATCGCGGAAGCGCCCGTCGCCTATCCGGATGCCGTCGCTGAAATGGAGGCCCGCGTCGCCGCCATCGCGGCCGGCACGGCGCGCGAGCGCATCTGGCTGGTTGAACATCCGCCGCTCTATACGGCCGGCACCAGCGCGCATGACGAGGACCTGATCACGCCTGACCGCTTCCCCGTGTTCCAGACCGGGCGCGGCGGCCAGTACACCTATCACGGCCCGGGCCAGCGGGTGGCCTATGTCATGCTCGACCTGAACCGCCGCCGGCCGGACCTGCGGCTGTTCGTGGCGACGCTGGAACAGTGGATCATCCGCACGCTGGACGGCTTCAACATTCGTGGCGAACGCCGCGACGACCGCGTCGGCGTCTGGGTGCGCCGGCCCGACAAGGGCGTCGAGGCGGAGGACAAGATCGCCGCGATCGGCATCCGCGTCCGCCGCTGGGTGACCTTCCACGGCATCTCAATCAATGTCGAACCGGAACTCGACCATTTCGATGGCATCGTGCCCTGCGGCGTCAAGGGCCACGGCGTCACCAGCCTGGCCGATCTCGGCCGGATCGTCACCATGCCGGAGGTCGACGCCGTGATGCGGCGCGAGTTCGAGGCGCTGTTCGGCGAGACGGTACGCTAGGGTCCGTACTCCATTAGGAGCGGCGCAGCGCTTGATGGAAACCAAGGCAGTTCCAGGAGATGTCGGCGACGTTGGGTCTTTCCCAACGAGCCGGCAGCGACGCCGAAATGCGCCGGTTTCCATCAAGCCCTTCGGGTTGGGCGAAAGTCGTGCGCGAGTGCGTCGCCGATCCGCGCCGATGGATAGCCATCGGCTGTGGTCGGCTCCTGCCCGCGCGCGACTTTGGCCCAACGCTGCCCCACACCTAATGGAGTCCGGACCCTAATCCATTCCGGGCGGCGGCGGTCAGTCGCTCGGCAGCACCCGAAACGGCCCGGTCTCGGCCTCGTCCCGATCGTTCGCATCGACCGCGCTGACGCGGGCCAGGCGCGGCCCCGTGGCGCAGGCAGTAAGCATCGCGGCGACATCCGCCGCCGCGCCGGAAAAGACGGCCTCCACGGCCCCGCTCCGGCGATTGCGGACCCAGCCAGAGAGCCGGCGCATGGTGGCCTCGCGCTCGACCCAGGCGCGATAGCCGACGCCCTGGACGACACCCGAAATCAGGACATGGGACGTGCGGGTGGCCATGTTCGAGCCTCCTCAGCCAAGCAGATCGAGCACCGTCGGCGCGAGATCGGGCACGCGCGCGACGATCGCGTCCGGCGGAAACGCCATGAACTCCTCCGCCGTCCCATAGCCCCAGCCGACGGCAGCGACCTTGATCCGGTTCGACCGTGCGCCTTCGATGTCGTAGCGGCGGTCCCCGATCATGACGCAGCGCTCGGGATGGATCGCCTCGACCGAGAGGATATGGGCGATCAGCTCGCTCTTATCGCCGTTGCGGCCGTCGAATTCCGAGCCGTGCACGACGGTGAAAAACTTCGTCAGGTCGAAATGGTCGAGGATCCGCTCGCAGAAGACGCGCGGCTTCGAGCTCGCCAGGAACATCTCGACGCCCGCGTCGCGCAACGAGCCGAGCGCTTCCGGAATGCCGTCGAACACGGCGTTCTCGTAGAGGCCGATCGTGCCGAAGCGCTCGCGATAGTGGCCGAGCGCCTGCTTCGCCAGGATCGGATCGCCATCCAGCATCGCGGCAAAGCTGCCCTCCAGCGGCGGGCCGATCGCGGCGCGCAGCGCCAATTCGTCGGCGGCCGGGCGGTTGAGCTTTTCGAGCGCATAGAGGATCGAGGCGCTTATGCCGGGATAGGGATCGGTCAGCGTCCCGTCGAGATCGACGAGCGCGGTGAGCTTGGCAGCGGTCATGGCAGCATTCCGTTTGGCACGGGGGACGTCGCCCGGAGTGCGCGCTTCACGGTCGCGCGTCAAGCCTCGCCCCGGGCCGGCTTCATCAAAACGTCACCCAGTTGCGCGACGAGAGCAGAAGCGGAGCCCTCGCGAATCGTGGGCCTGTCGCTGGACATGCCGCCGCCTGCCCTGGTCCGACCTTCCTTGGTCAAAGGAGCCGATACCGCCTTGTCGCGATCCTCAGCCCTTCTCCAAGCGCAGGCGCCGCGATGAGCATCGCCATCCTTCTCGCCCAGGTCTTCTGCGGGCTCGCCGCCCTCGTCCATTTCGGCAGCATCGCGCTCGTGGCCTGGCGCAGCCGCACCAACCGGCCCGACGATGCCGAACCGCACGGCCAGCCGCCGGTCAGCATTCTGCGCCCCGTATGCGGCATCGAGCACGCGATCGAGCGTACGCTCGGCTCCGGCTTCGCGCTCGACTATCCCGATTATGAGCTCGTCTTCTGCGTCGCCAGCCCGGCCGATCCGGTGATCCCGCGCATCCGCCGCCTGATGGCGGCGAACCCGGCCGTGCCGGCGCGCATCCTCGTCGGCGACGATCGCATCAGCATCAATCCGAAGCTGAACAATCTGGTGAAAGGCTGGGCGGCGGCCAAGCACGAGTGGATCATCATGGCGGACAGCAACGTGCTGATGCCGCCCGACTACATCGACCGCATGCTGGATCGCTGGGACGCCGCCACCGGCCTCGTCTGCTCGCCGCCGCTCGGCAGCGAGCCGGATGGCTACGGCGCGGAGTTCGAATGCGCCTACCTCAACACCTACCAGGCCCGCTGGCAGCTTGCCGCCGACGCCGTCGGCCAGGGCTTCGCGCAGGGTAAGTCGATGTTCTGGCGGCGCGAGAACCTCGACCGGCATGGCGGCATCGCGGCGCTCGCCGCCGATCCGGCCGAGGATGCGGCCGCGACCAAGGCGATCCGCGCCAACGGCCAGCGAATCCGTCTCGTCCGCCAGCCCTTCGCCCAGCCGCTCGGGCCGCGCGCGCTGCGCGCCGTCTGGAGCCGGCAGCTGCGCTGGGCCCGGCTGCGGCGGGTCACCTTCCCCGCTTTCTTCTGCCTGGAACTCCTGACCGGCGGCCTCTTTCCGATCGCGCTCGCAACCTGGCTCGCCGCCGAAGGCGCGATCCCGGCCTCGCTCGCCGTCGCCCTCGCGGTCGCCTGGTATGGCGCCGAGGCTGTGCTCGCGAAGAGCCTCGGCTGGCACTATTCGCGTCGTTCGCCGCTCGCCTGGATCCTGCGCGACCTGTCGCTGCCGGCGCTCTGGATCGCCGCCGTCTGCGGCAGCGGTTTCGAGTGGCGCGGCAACCAGATGGACGTCAAGAAGGACAGCCTGCTCGCCACCGAGGCGGATTGAGGCTGCCTGTCTGAGGCTGCCTGCCCCCGGCGCCGTCAGGCGAACTCCATGATGACGGCGTCGACGGCGAGGCTGTCGCCCGGCTTGGCGGCGATGCGCTGCACCGTCAGGTCGCGCTCGGCTCGCAGCACATTCTCCATCTTCATCGCCTCGACGATCGCCAGTGTCTCGCCCGCCTTCACCTCCTGCCCCTCCTCGACCGCCACCGAGACGACAAGGCCCGGCATCGGGCAAAGCAGGAATTTCGACGTGTCGGCCGCCTTCTTCTCCGGCATCAGGCTGTGCAGCGCGGCGATGCGCGGCGTCATCACCCGCGCCACCACGTCGATGCCGCGATAGAGCAGCCGGTAGCCGGAGAGCGCCGGCCGCACCTGCACGGCGAGCGCGACGTCGTCGATCGTGCCCTCCCAGACCGGTTCGCCCGGCATCCAGTCCGACGTCACCGTGACCGGCTTCTGAGATCCCGGCAGCACGATCTCGACCTCCAGCGGCAGCAGCGCGACCCCGGTCGGGCTGGTCAGCACCACGGTGGTGCCGCCGATCGAGACGACCCAGTTCTCGCGCCAGTTGCCGGCATGCGGCGCCAGCCGGCCGGACAGCCGGTCGAGCCTGTCCTTGCGCAGGATCTCCATCGTCAGCGCCACGGCGGCGAGCCGCGCGAGCGTGGCGGCATCGGCGCCGGCGCCATGGAACCCTTCCGGGAATTCCTCGGCGATGAAGCCGGTCGAAAGTTCGCCGGCGCGCCAGCGCGGATGCGCCATCAGCGCCGACAGGAACGGCACATTGTGCTGGATGCCCTCGACGACGAAGTCGTCCAGCGCCTCGCTCATCGCCTCGATCGCCTCGGCGCGCGTCGGCGCGTGCGTGCAGAGCTTGGCGATCATCGGGTCGTAGAACATCGAGATTTCCGAGCCCTCGACGACGCCGGTATCGTTGCGCACCGTCACGCCGTCGCTCAGCGTCTCGGCCGGCGGGCGATAGCGCGTCAGCCGGCCGATCGAAGGCAGGAAGTTGCGATACGGATCCTCGGCATAGATGCGGCTCTCGATCGCCCAGCCCGTCAGCTTCACGTCATCCTGCGTGATCGAAAGGCGCTCGCCGGCGGCGACGCGGATCATCTGCTCGACCAGATCGATGCCGGTAACCAGCTCCGTCACCGGATGCTCGACCTGCAGGCGGGTGTTCATTTCGAGGAAGAAGAAGCTCTTGTCCTGTCCGGCGACGAACTCGACCGTGCCGGCCGAATCGTAGCCGACCGCCCTGGCCAGGGCGACGGCCTGCTCGCCCATCGCCTTGCGGGTCGCGGCGTCGAGCAGCGGCGACGGCGCCTCCTCGATGACCTTCTGGTTGCGGCGCTGGATCGAGCATTCGCGCTCGCCGAGATAGATCGCATTGCCGTGCTTGTCGCCGAGAAGCTGGATCTCGATATGGCGGGGATTGACGATGAACTTCTCGATGAAGACGCGATCGTCGCCGAAGGAGGAGCGCGCTTCCGAGCGCGACAGGCGGAAGCCCTCGCGCGTCTCGGCGTCGGAGTGGGCGATGCGCATGCCCTTGCCGCCGCCGCCGGCCGAAGCCTTGATCATTACCGGATAGCCGATCTGGCGAGCGATCTCGACCGCCTCGTCCTCGCTCTCGATGACGCCGAGATGGCCCGGAACCGTCGAGACATGGGCGGCGGCTGCCACCTTCTTCGAGGCGATCTTGTCGCCCATCGCCTCGATCGCCTTCGCGTTCGGGCCGATGAAGACGATGCCGTTGGCGACCAGCGCCTCGGCGAAGGCCGCGCGTTCCGACAGGAAGCCATAGCCGGGATGAATCGCGCTGGCGCCGGACTGCTTAGCCGCCGCGACGATCTTGTCGATCAGGAGGTAGGACTGCGCCGCCGGCGCCGGGCCGATATGGATCGCCTCGTCAGCCATCTCGACATGCAGGGCGTCGCGGTCCGCGTCCGAGAAGACCGCCACCGTCCGGATCCCCATCCGCCGCGCCGTCTTGATGATCCGGCAGGCGATCTCGCCGCGATTGGCGATCAGGATCTTGTCGAACATGCGAACTCCCCGGCGAGAATGCCTTTTCTGGACAGATGGTTTCTATGCTGTCTGCCCCAAGGCGGCAATCAGGGCGCGACGGAAACCGGCCCCCGGAGGCGCCTGCGCATGCTGCCGGATCCCTGCCCTGCCAGCCTGCGTCGAACCAGCGCCCGACAATCCGTTGACAGGCCAACGGGTTTGGGTGCTGTAACAGCGGCGCGCCGCTCGCGGCCGCCTGAATCGCAACCCTTGCCGGGAACTCCAGATGGCGCCTGCCGCCCCCATCGTCATCGATCACCTCGACCGCCGGACCAGCGGCCGCAGCCTGATCATGGGCATCGTCAACGTCACGCCTGACAGCTTCTCCGATGGCGGCGACCATGCCGAGGCCGGCCCGGCGGTCGCCCATGCCGAGCAGCTGATCGCCGAGGGCGCCGACATCATCGACATCGGCGGCGAATCGACCCGTCCCGGCGCGGCCGAAGTCGACGCCGAGACGGAAGCCGCCCGCGTCATCCCGGCCGTCAAGGCGCTGGCAGCGGCGACCCGCACGCTGATTTCGGTCGATACCTACAAGGCCTCCGTCGCCGACATGGCGCTCATGGCCGGCGCCCATATCGTCAACGACGTCTGGGGCCTGCAGCGCGAGCCGGAGATCGCGCGCGTCGCCGGGGCACATGGCGCCGCCGTCATCGCCAGCCACTGGGAGCGCGAGACCTATTCGCCGGCGACGATCCTCGACGCCATGAAGCGCTTCTTCGACCGCTCGATCGCTCTGGCCCGCGGGGCCGGCATCCCCGACCACCGGATCGTGCTCGATCCGGGCATCGGCTTCGGCAAGGGTCTGGCCGAGAACCTCCTGATCCTCGACCGCATCGACGAGATCGTCGCGCTCGGATTCCCCGTGCTGCTCGGCGTCTCGCGCAAGCGCTTCATCGGCGAGATCACCGGCCGAGAGCCCAAGCAGCGGCTCGCCGGCACGCTCGCCACCAATGTCCTGGCCGCCGCGAAGGGCGTTTCCTCCTTCCGCGTGCACGACGTCGCCGCCCACCGCGACGCGCTCGCCGTCACGGACGCCATTCTCTCCAGCCGCGAACCTCAATGACCGACCGCATCTTCATCAACGACCTGCGCTTCTTCGGCTTCCACGGCGTGCTGCCGGAGGAAGCTGTGCTGGGCCAGCGTTTCCGCGTCGACGTCACCGCCGAACTGGACCTCGCCGAGGCCGGACGCACCGACGACCTGACCAAGACCGTGCACTATGGCGAGATGGCAGTGCTGATCGAGGAGATCGGCCGCACGCACCGCTACAAGCTGATCGAGGCGCTGGCCGAGGCGATCGCCAAGGCGGTGTTCGATACCTACCCACCCGTGGAGCGGCTGACCGTGCGCGTGACCAAGCCGGAAGCGCCCGTGCCGCTGGCGACCGGGGTCATCTCGATCGAGATCGAGCGGGAGCGCCCCCGTGACTAAGGTTTACCTCGGCCTCGGCAGCAATCTCGGCGACCGCGAAGCGATGCTGCGCGCCGCCATTTCCGCGCTGGCGGCGACGCCGGGTGTGCACGTCACGGCGATCTCCTCGCTTTACGAGACCCCGCCCTGGGGACCGGTGCCGCAGGGACCGTATCTCAACGCCTGCATCGAGCTCTATACGACGCTGTCGGCGCGCGCGGTGCTCGATCTCAGTCTGCGCATCGAGCGCGATCATGGCCGCGAGCGCGCCATCCGCTGGGGACCGCGCACGCTCGATATCGACGTACTGCTCTATGGCGATGCCGCCATCGACGAGGAAGGCCTGATCGTGCCGCACCCGCGCATGACCGAACGCGCCTTCGTGCTGGTGCCGCTCGCGGAGATCGCGCCGCAGGCGATGGTGGCGGGTCGTACGATCCACGCCATCCTCGCCGAGGTCGAAGCCGACGACATCCGCAAGGTCGGCACGCTCTAGCCGAATTGCCCTGCCCGAGGGCCGGCTTGCGAAATACGCCGTGAAGGACCATGCTATCACCAAGATAGCATGGAGCTTTTCATGGCACAGATGCTGGTCCGAAATATCGAAGACGACGTCGCCGCGCGCTTCAAGCAGCGCGCGCGATCCGAAGGCAAGTCGACCGAGCAGGCGCTGCGCGATCTCGTCGCCGACTATGCCCGCGACCGGAAGGCAGAGGCGCTGGCCCGGCTGCAGGAATTGCGCGCTCGAATGGAGCCGGCAATGCCCGACCCGACGCCGTGGATTCGCGAGGATCGAGACGGCGATCATGGCCGTCGTTGATGCGAGCATACTGGTCCGCGCGCTCGTCCGCACCGAGGGCTCCGCGGCT
Organism: Kaistia sp. MMO-174; assembly: GCF_037147815.1. Taxonomy (NCBI): domain Bacteria; kingdom Pseudomonadati; phylum Pseudomonadota; class Alphaproteobacteria; order Hyphomicrobiales; family Kaistiaceae; genus Kaistia; species Kaistia sp. MMO-174. The sequence goes on from NZ_JBBCUO010000002.1 coordinate 1,161,618, forward strand.
GCTGTCGAATGGATCGAAGGGCACCCGTTGAGCGCCCCCGACATAATCCTGGTCGAAACGGCCAACGCGCTCTGGCGCTATGTTCAGGCCGGCCGTAAGGACTGCGACATGGCGCGCCTGCTCCTCAAGGAGGCGCCCCTTGTCATCGACAGGATCGTCCCATCCGTGGAGTTGCTCGACAGCGCGATCGCCATTGCCTGCGACGCGCAGCACCCGGTCTATGATTGCCTGTATCTGGCGCTGGCCGGCGCCGAACAGGCAGTGCTTGGCACAGCGGACCGAAAGCTGGCATCAATCGCCCAAAGTCGTGGCGTCGCAACCGAACTGATCGCCTGACGACTAGCTCGCCAATCGGCTCAGAGTGGGATGTTGTCGTGCTTCTTCCAGGGGTTCTCCAGCGCCTTGTTGCGCAGGAGGCGGAGGCCGCGGGCGATGCGGCGGCGGGTCGAGTGCGGCATGATCACCTCGTCGATATAGCCGCGCTCGGCCGCAACGAAGGGCGAGAGGAAGCGATCCTCATATTCCTTGGCGCGCGCCGCCAGCCCCTCGGCGTCGCCCGTCTCGGCGCGGAAGATGATCTCGACCGCGCCCTTGGCGCCCATCACCGCGATCTGCGCCGTGGGCCAGGCATAGTTCAAATCGCCGCGCAGGTGCTTCGAGGCCATGACGTCATAGGCGCCGCCATAGGCTTTTCGCGTGATGACGGTGATCTTGGGTACCGTCGCCTCGCCATAGGCGAAGAGCAGCTTGGCGCCGTGCTTGATCAGCCCGCCATATTCCTGCGCCGTGCCCGGCAGGAAGCCCGGCACGTCGACGAAGGTGACGATGGGAATGGAGAACGCGTCGCAGAAGCGCACGAAGCGGGCCGCCTTGCGCGAGGCGTCGCTGTCGAGCACGCCGGCGAGCACCATCGGCTGGTTGGCGACGAAGCCGACCGTGCGGCCCTCGATGCGGCCGAAGCCTGTGACGATGTTCTTCGCGAAGGCCGCCTGGATCTCGAAGAAATCGCCCTCATCGACCGTCTTGAGGATCAGTTCCTTGATGTCATAGGGCTTGTTGGCGTTGTCGGGCACGAGCGTGTCGAGCGACATCTCGATGCGGTCGGCGGCGTCGAAGCTCTCGATCTCGGGAATGTCGCCGCCATTGTTCAGCGGCAGCAGGTCGATCAGCCGCCGCATCTCGAGCAGCGTCTCGACATCGTTGTCATAGGCGCCGTCGGCGATCGACGAGCGCGCGGTGTGGATCGAGGCGCCGCCCAGTTCCTCCGCCGTCACCGTCTCGTTGGTGACCGTCTTCACCACGTCCGGGCCGGTGACGAACATGTAGCTCGAATCGCGCACCATGAAGATGAAGTCGGTCATGGCCGGCGAATAGACGTCGCCGCCGGCGCAGGGACCCATGATGACCGAGATCTGCGGGATGACGCCGGAGGCCAGCACGTTGCGCTGGAACACCTCGCCATAGCCGCCAAGCGCCGCGACACCTTCCTGGATGCGGGCGCCGCCGGCGTCGAACAAGCCGATGATCGGCGCGCGGTTCTTCAGCGCCATGTCCTGGATCTTCGTGATCTTGGCGGCATGTGCTTCCGACAGCGAACCGCCGAAGACGGTGAAGTCCTTGGCGAACACGAAGACGGCGCGGCCGTTGATCGTGCCCCAGCCGGTGACGACGCCGTCGCCGGGGATCTTGGTCCTGTCCATGCCGAAATCGGTGCCGCGGTGCTCGACATACATGTCGAACTCCTCGAACGACCCTTCGTCGAGCAGCACGTCCAGGCGCTCGCGCGCCGTCAGCTTGGCCTTGGCATGCTGGGCCGCGATCCGCTTCTCGCCGCCGCCGAGCCGAGCCTCGGCGCGACGCTTCTCGAGTTCAGCCAGGACGTGCTTCACGCTTGTCTCCTATCCCCGTGCGGCCAGAACCAGCGCCGCGGCCTGCATTTCCTTCCAGCGCCCGGCCCTGCGCACGCTGGCTTCCTCGTCCTCGCCCCAGAGGCCGATCTGGTAGTCTTCGTCGACATGCGCCGCCGCCCAGGCCTCCTCGGCCGTCAGGCGGCGATGCAGCACGGCGACAGCCAGAATGGCGGAGCCGGTCAGCGTCGTGATCGTGTTGAGCGCCGCCAGGCGAAGGATGTCGAGATCGCCGAGCGCCACGTCGACCGCCTCGATCGTCTCCGGGAACTGCTCGACATGCACGATGCCCTGGGCGAGCACGAAGCGAGCATGGAAGCGTTCCTGCATCCAGCCGATCAGCGGCGACCAGAATTCGTCCTGCAGAGCATCCAGCTTGGCGGGTCCGTCGGCGCGATAGCAGAGCAGGTCCGACCCGGCATAGCGCAGGATCTCGGCGCGCGTTGCCTCCGGCTCGCGGGAGACGCCGTCGAGCGCCGAATTGACGAGGCGCGTCACAGGCATCGAGCCGGGATCGATCACCTCGCCCTGCCCTGCCCATTCGGCGACGATCGCCGCCGCGATCGCTTCGTCCGGCACGGCGAGCACGGCCTTGGAGGGCGTCCGCAGCGAGCGGCCGTCGAGCTGGACCAGATAGCCGCCGCCCTCGGCGGGGGCTATGGCGGCGTTCGCGTAGAAGCGCTTCGGCAGCTTCGGAGCGTCGAGCTTTTCCGGCGCGACACGCGGCTTCGCGCCCTCGTCGTCGTCGCCGGCGCCGATATCGGCAAGCCGGCCGCCCTTCGGCCCCGTGTCCTTGCCAGGCTCACTCATCCTCTTCACCCGTATCGCCCAGGTCCTTGTCGAAGCCGAGCAGGTTCCAGCTCTGGACCATGTGCGGCGGCAGGGGCGCCGTCACGTCGAGCACGCCATTGCCCGAGGGATGCGGGATGATGATGCGACGCGCATGCAGGTGCAGCTTGTTCTGGATGCCGCCCGGGAACTCCCAGTTCGTATCCGCCTCGAAATATTTGGGATCGCCGATGATCGGATGGCCGATATGGGCGGCGTGGGCGCGCAGCTGGTGCGTGCGGCCGGTGACGGGGCGCATGGTCAGCCAGGCGAGCCCCTGCCCGGCGATATCGACCACCGAGTAGAGCGACACGGCATGGCTGGCGTCGTCCTCGCCATGGCGGGCGATCTTCATCTTGTCGCCGGCGGGGCCGCCGTCGCGCGCAAGCCAGGTCGAGACCCGGCCCTGCGGCGGGCGCGGCACGCCCTTCACCAGCGCCCAGTAGATCTTCTTGGTCGTGCGGGCACGGAAGCTCGCCGCGAGCTTCGAGGCGGCAAGGCGCGTCTTGGCGACGACCAGCACGCCGGTCGTCTCGCGGTCGAGCCGGTGCACGAGGCGCGGCTTCTGGTCCTTGGTGTCACGCAGCGCTTCGAGCATGCCGTCGACATGCGTCGTCAGGCCGGAACCGCCCTGCACGGCGAGGCCCTGCGGCTTGTTGAAGACATAGACCTGGTCGTCTTCGTAGAGGCACATCGCCATCAGCGCGTCGGCGGCGCTGCCGCGCGCGCCGAGCGGGCGCGCGACATGCGGGCTGCCGCCGGCCGCATCGACGCCGAGCGGTGGAATCCGCACCACCTGGCCCGGATTGACGCGGTCATTGGTCTTGGCGCGGCCGCCATCGACGCGCACCTGGCCCGATCGCAGCAACTTCTGCAGATGCCCGAACGACAGGCCCGGATAGTGTTCCTTGAACCAGCGATCGAGGCGCATGCCGGCCTCGTCGGGCCCTACAGTCTTGGAGACGACGGTCGCCATGAGAAAAGTCCTTCTATTGAAGGCGCCTCATATCACCCGGCGAGCGTCCTGACGAGCCAAAGCCCCGCAAAGAGCGCGAGAACCGACACGATCAGCGACACGAGCGCATAAATCGTAGCGCCGCCCGTCTCGCCGCGCTCCAGCAGGACCACGACATCGAGCGAAAACGTCGAGAAGGTGGTGAAGCCGCCGAGTACGCCGGTGGTGAGGAACAGCCTTGCGTGCTGCGTCCAGTTCATGCCGTCGCGAAAGGCGAAATAGCCGGCGAAGAGCCCCATGGCGAGCGAGCCGACGACGTTGACGGTGAGCGTGCCCCAGGGAAATCCGGTTCCGAACAGGCGCGCCGCGGTCAGGTTGACGCCATGGCGCAGCACGCCGCCAAGACCGGCACCGAGGAAGATGAGGACGGTTGGAAACATGGAATCTCCTTCGGGCCTGGCGCCCGATCTCGCGAGGTCCAGCCCGACATACCGTGACAGGAAGCTAGACGGATTCCTGCCATGGGCCCGAAAGCACAAAGCAGGAGCCATCAGCCGATCCGGCGGTTCAGGTCTCGGAGACCTCGGGAGACTCCATTCCCGGAAGAGAGAATTAGGCGCGGCGCTGCCGAAAAGCAATCGGGCCGCGGCGAAGACTAGTGGCCGACCACAGCCTGCACGACCACGCGGTTTTCGAGCACACCTCCCGCCTCGAAGGCGGCGATGTTGTCGAGCGTCGTCTCGCTGATCGCCATCAGCGCCTCGGCGGTGAGAAAAGCCTGGTGGCCGGTGACCAGCACGTTCGGGAAGGTCAACAGGCGCTGGAACACGTCGTCCTGGATGATCTCGTTCGAGAGATCCTCGAAGAAGAGATCCGCCTCCTGCTCGTAGACATCGAGCGCCACGCCGCCGACCTTGCCGCTCTTCAGACCGTCGACCAGCGCCTCGGCGTCGATCAGCGCGCCGCGGCTGGTGTTGATCAGGAGGAAGCCCGGCTGCGCCCGTTCGATCGCGCCGGCATCGACGAGGTGATGCGTCTCCGGCGTCAGCGGGCAATGCAGCGTGAGGATGTCCGCCGCCGTCAGCACCTCGTCGAGCGGGCGATATTCGATGCCGATCTCGACCAGCGCCGGATCCTGCCACTGGTCGAAGGCCAGCACGCGGCAGCCGAAGCCGAGCTTCAGGCAGCGCGCGACCAGACCGCCGATCCGGCCGGTGCCGACGACGCCGATCGTCTTGCCATAGAGGTCGTTGCCTATCAGGCCGTCCAAGGCGAAGTTGTTGTCGCGCACCCGCGCCCAGGCGCGCGGGATGCGGCGGTCGAGCGCCAGCAGCAGCGCCACCGTGAACTCCGCCACCGCATGCGGCGAATAGGCGGGCACGCGCACGACCTCGATGCCGAGTTCCGCCGCGGCGACGAGATCGACATTGTTGAAGCCGGCGCAGCGGAGCGCGATCAGCCGCGTACCGGTCGAGGCGAGATGGGTCAGCAGCGGCCGGTCAAGCTGGTCGTTGACGAAGACGCAGACGGCGGGAAATCCGTCCGCCAGAGGCGCGGTGGAAAGGTCGAGCCGCGGCTCGAAGAAGACCAGCTCATGGCCGAAGGCGGCGTTCGTCTCGGAGAGATATTGCCGATCGTAGGGCTTGGTGCTGAAGACGGCGACCCGCATGTTTCACTCCTGATCGGCGAACTCACCGAAGAGCTTGAGCCCTTCGATCCATGTCGCGCCATCCTCCTTGACGACAACGCGCGATGCAACGCCGGTCTCGCGCTCCAACGCGTCGGCGAGCGCCTGCGAATGCGTCACGACCCAGACCTGCGTCCGTCCGGCGGCGCGCGCGATCAGGCGCGCCAGCGGCTCGACGAGATCGGGATGCAGGCTCGTCTCCGGCTCGTTCAGTGCGATGAAGCCGGGGAGTCGATATCCGGACAGCGCCGCGACGAGGCAGAGGAAGTGCAGCGTGCCGTCGGAAAGCTCGTGCGCGCCGAGCGGGCGCGGCAGGTCGGAAAATCTCAAGCCGATCGAGACGGTGCCCTTGCCGAACTCGGTCACCAGCCCCGCGCCCGGAAAGGCATCCTCTATCGCCGCTTCGATTTCGGGCGCCTCGCCGCGAATCTCGATCACGCTCGCCAGCGCGGCCGCCAGGTCGTAGCCGTCCGAGGAGAGCGTCGGCGTGGTGATCGCGAGCGCCGGCTGGCGGATCGGCGACGCCTTGTCGGTGCGGAAATCATGATAGAAGCGCCAGTCGAGCAGCGCGCGGCGGACGAGGTCGAGTTCGGTGAACCGCCCCTGGTCACGAAAGCCGGCGAGCGCCGTCTCGGAGGGAACCAGCGCCTCCTCATAGGACTGGCGGCGGCCGTCGCCATCGCGCAGCCATGCGCTCGGTCCCTGCCGCTTCATCAGCGTCACCGCCTTGCCGCGGAAGCGATGGACCAGTTCCTCGGCTTTGACCATCGGCTCGGTTGCCGTCAGCGCCGCCTCGTCGATCGGCGCCGGCAGGCCGATCTCGATCGAATATTCATAGTCGCCGAATTCGGCACCGAGCTTCAGCCGTACTGGGCCTTTGGCGCGCGGGCCAGCCCACAGGACGGAATCGAAACCGCCCTCCTCCGCGATCTCGCGCGTGACCGTGCCCCGCGCGGCGGCCGCCAGCAGTTCGAGCGAGCGGTAGAGATTGGTCTTGCCGACGCCGTTCTTGCCGACGAGCACGGTCAGCTCTTCGACCGGCAGGCGGATGCGCCGGATCGAACGATAGAGCTCGGCCGAAACGGAGGTCAGGCGCAGCGGCAAGGCGGGCCCCGGTGGCTCGGAGTTTGAGCGGCGGGCAGCCAGAAAGGGCCGCCCGCCTCCGTCAGGCGATCAGAATACGACGACGCTGCGGATCGACTTGCCTTCATGCATCAGGTCGAAGGCGGTATTGATCTCATCGAGCGGCATGGTGTGCGTGATCAGGTCGTCGATGTTGATCTTGCCGTCCATGTACCAGTCGACGATCTTCGGAACGTCGGTGCGGCCGCGCGCGCCGCCGAAGGCCGAGCCCTTCCAGACCCGGCCGGTGACGAGCTGGAACGGACGGGTCGAGATCTCGGCCCCCGACGGCGCCACGCCGATGACGATGCTTTCTCCCCAGCCGCGATGGCAGCATTCCAGGGCCTGGCGCATGGTGTGAACATTGCCGATGCACTCGAACGAGAAATCGGCGCCGCCGCCGGTCAGGTCGACGATCGCCTGCACGACCTTGTCGCGGCCGACCTCGTCCGGATTGACGAAATGCGTCATGCCGAACTTCTTCGCCATCGCGACCTTGGAGGGATTGAGATCGACGCCGATGATCTTGTCGGCGCCCACCATGCGGGCCGCCTGAATCACGTTGAGGCCGATGCCGCCGAGGCCGAAGACGACGACGTTCGCGCCCGGCCAGACCTTGGCGGTGTGGATCACCGCGCCGACGCCCGTGGTCACGCCGCAGCCGATGTAGCAGATCTTGTCGAAGGGCGCGTCCTCGCGAACCTTGGCGACGGCGATCTCGGGCAGCACGGTGAAGTTCGAGAAGGTCGACGTGCCCATGTAGTGGAACACGGTCTCGCTGTCGCAACGGAAGCGCGAGGTCGAATCGGGCATCAGGCCCTGGCCCTGGGTAGAGCGGATCGCCGTGCAGAGGTTGGAGCGCTGCGACAGGCAGGTTTTGCACTGGCGGCATTCCGGCGTGTAGAGCGGAATGACGTGGTCGCCGGGGCGCACCGAGGTGACGCCGGCGCCGACCTCGCGGACGATGCCCGCGCCTTCATGGCCGAGGATGGCCGGGAACTTGCCCTCCGAATCGAGGCCCGACAGCGTGTAGGCGTCGGTGTGGCAGACGCCCGTCGCCATGATCTCGACCAGCACTTCGCCGGCCTTCGGGCCCTCCAGATCGATTGTTTCGATCGTGAGCGGCTTGTTGGCTTCCCAGGCGACGGCGGCGCGAGTCTTCATTTGGGATGTTCCCTCTCTGCGGGCCGCGAGCGGCCCTTCCACATGGCTCGGCCGCTTATACGCCAGCCTTGCGACGATAAAATACCCTGTCGCACGCGGATCACCAGACGCGTAGCGGAAGATGCATCCGCGCCAATCCATGCTAGCGTAACGGCAGGGGTGGGAGAGGCATGCATGAATGAACCGCTTGGACTGAGAGATAGCGGCCCGGCGGATGCGCCGCGACCGACGGTGGCCACGTTTCGCGAACGGCTGGCGGCTCGGCCCGCCTATCCCTGGTACATCGTCGGCGTCACCTGCATCGGCAGCTTCATGGGCCAGTTCGACGCCAGCGTCGTGCAACTGGCGCTGCCGCATCTCGCCGAGGTCTTCCACACGCGCGAGACGCTGACGAGCTGGGTCGCGCTCGCCTATCTGCTCAGCTTCTCCGCCTCGCTGCCCGTCTTCGGCTGGCTCTGCGAGCAATATGGCCGCAAGCAGCTCTACCTCGTCGGCATGGCGGCCTTCCTGATCGCCTCCGTCCTCTGCGGCATCGCGACCAGCCTGCCGCAACTGATCGCCTTCCGCGTCCTGCAGGGCCTCGGCGGCGCCCTGCTCGGCGCCAATTCGGTCTCGATCCTGGTCCGCGCCGCCGGCAAGGAACGGCGCGGGCGTGCCATGGGCATCTTCTCGGCCGCGCAGGCGATCGGCGTCAGCCTGGGGCCGATCGTCGGCGGCCTGCTGATCGGCTCGCTCGGCTGGCGCTCGATCTTCTGGGTCACCGCCCCGATCGGCGTCGTCGGCGTCCTGCTCGGCTGGCTGATCCTGCCGCGCGACGAAGGCCGCGCCGAGGGCCGGTTCGACGCGCTGGGCGCGCTGCTGCTGCCGCCGGCGCTGCTCTGCATCGTGCTGGCGCTCAACCAGGCCGCCGACTGGGGCATTGCCTCGGCATCGTTCATCGGCACCAGCCTCGCTGGCATCGCGCTGCTGGTGCTGTTCGTCAGGCACGAACGGCGGACCGATTCGCCGCTGGTCGATCTCAAACTGTTCCAGTCGGAGGCTTTCTCGCTCGGCATCGTCGCTGTGATGCTGAGCTACGCCATGCTCTACGGCATGTTCTACCTGATTTCCTTCGCACTGGTGCGCGGCTTCCACGACACGCCGGAACTGGCCGGCCTGCGGCTGGCGGCGATCCCGATCGCGCTTGGCATCGCCGCGCCGATCGCCGGCTCCTTCGTCAACCGGCTCGGCGCCACGACCCTCAACCTCGCCGGCATGGCGCTCTGCGCCGCGGCTCTGCTCGCGCTCTCGCTCGTGGCGCTGGAGCCGGCCCCCTCGCGCCTGTTCGGCATTCTGTCGCTGGCGGTCTTCGGCGCCGGGCTCGGCATGTTCATGGCGCCGAACAACAGCGCCACCATGGGCGCAGCGCCGCCGGCGCTTTCCGGTGAGGCCGGCGCCATGCTCAACCTCGCCCGCATGCTGGGCGTCAGTCTCGGCGTCGCCAGCGCCGCGTCGACGCTCGCCTGGCGCATGCAGGTGATCGGGGGCGCGCGCACCGACGATGTCATCTTCTACGGCCATCCGATCCTCGGCGCGGTCGAGACGAGCTTCCTTCTGCTCTTCCTCTTCGCCCTCGCCGCTACGATCTCGACGCTGAAGCGCCGCCGGCTGCCGGCCGAGGACGCCTCACCCTTGCCGGCGACCGACGGGAAGGCCTGACGCCCCGCCCGCTTACGCCTTCTTCACGCGCGCCGGTATCGCTGGCGGGCAGCATCCATGGCGGTCCATCCGTCCCCAGCAAAGGGTTTCCAGTCTTGTCGAAAAAGATCTACCTCGCGGGCCCCGAAGTCTTCCTCGCCAACGCCCGTGAGATCCTCGACCGCAAGGCGGCGCTGACCCGCGCCGCCGGCTTCACGCCGATCTCGCCAGGCGACCTCGATATCCCGCCCTCCGACACCAAGAAGGGCTTCGGACTGGCGATCAGCGAAGTCGACGAGCAGATGATGCTGGCGGCCGACGCGACCATCGCCAACCTGACACCGTTCCGCGGCATCGCCGCCGACACCGGCACGACCTTCGAACTCGGCTTCATGTGCGGGCTCGGCAAGCCCGTCTTCGCCTACACCAACGTCTCCGCCAACCACTTCGCGCGCGTGCTCGAATATTACGGCGGCGCCGTCGCCGAGGGCGAGGACGGCCACAAGCGCGGGCCGGACGGGCTCTCGGTCGAGGATTTCGAGATGATCGACAATCTGATGCTGCATGGCGGCATCGAGCGGCGCGGCGGCGCGGTCGTCGTCGGCAATGCCGATCCGGCCGCGCTCTACACCGATCTCGCCGCCTTCGAGGCCTGCCTCGCCATCGCGGTCGAAAAGCTCGCGTGAGGCCCGTCAGGCCGGACGGTTCAGGCCTTGGGCGGCGACACCGCCTGGGAATTCTCGGCGAACACCGAAAGCGCCTCGCACTCGGCCGAAAGCGCTTCGACGCGCGGCCAGTGCCGGTCGCCGAGCAGGCCGGGGTGGGCCTCGGTGGTAAAGCGATAGGCGCAGGCGACCGCGATATCGGCATGGCCGATGCGGTCGCCGAACCACCATGGCGACGGCCGATCGGCGCGATCCGCCTCGAGAGCGTCGAGGACTCCGGCGATCTGCGTCTTGCAGCGCTCGACCCAGACCTTGGACTCGTCCTTGCGCAGCACGGCCTCGTAGACGAGGCTGACGGCCTTGTCGGCCAGCCCCGTCGCCAGCGCGCAGACCTTGAGCGCCCGCCGCCGTTCCGGCCCGAACGGCGCGATCATCGCCTTTTCCTCGCCGGCGAGTTCATCGAGATAATCCAGGATCGCCGCGCTCTCGATGACGACGTCGCCATCGTCGAGCACGAGCGTCGGCACGCGTGTCAGCGGATTGTAGGGCGCGATCTTCTTGGCATCGCCGAAGACCGACCAGGGCCGATGCTCGAACGGAATGGCGTAGAGATGCATGGCGATCGCCACGCGGCGGACGAAGGGCGAATCATACTGGCCGATGAGGATCAAGGCGCGCACTCCCATTGAGGCCGCCATCATGCAACTCGCCGCCCCGGCCGGAAAGAGCCCCGTCAGTCGCAGCGCGTCGTGAGCTGCGGCGACAGCCAGGTCAGCGCCGGCTCGATCGCCCGCTGCCAGTAGTCCCAGAAATGCCGCCCCTCGCCGCTCCTCTGCTCGACCGGATAGCCCTGCGCCACAAGCGCCTTGGCCAGCCGGCCGCCGGCGCGCCGCAGTTCGGGATAGTCCTGGTCGCCGATCGCCATCCAGATCCGCACGGGATCGGACGACGCCTGCGTCGCGGCGGCGAGCGTGAACAGATTGAGCGCGTTGAAGCGGTCGCGGTCGATCGGCTCGCCATAGGAGCCCTTGTAGAGATCGCGCACGAAATCCGCATGGAGGCGCGGGTCGCCCGGCCCCATCGGCTCGGCGATGGCGCCGGAAAGGCTGATGACGGCGCGGAACTCATCCGGATGGCGAAGCGTCAGGAACAGCGCCCCATACCCGCCCATCGACAGCCCGCCGATCGCCCGCCCGTCGCGGCACGCCGCCGTTGGCAGGCGCGCCTCGATCGCCGGAATGAAATCCTCGATCAGCGCCGTTTCCATGCGGCCAAGGCTGCCAGTATCAGAATTGTCGACATACCAGCTGTCGCCCGCGCCCGGCGCCACCACGACCATGGGCCGGATCTCGCCGGACGCGATCAGCCGGTCGAGGATGGTGGCGAGATTGCCCCAGGTGAACCAGTCGCCGTCGCGCCCGGTCAAGCCATGCAGCAGATAGAGCACCGGCCAGCGCTCGCCCGCCGCCGGCTGGCCGTCCGGAACATAGACCGCATAGGGAATAGCGCGGCCAAGAACCGGGCTCGGCGCCGACTGATGGAACTCCGTGCGGCTCGCCGCCTCCGCGCCCTGCGCCATGGCGAGCGCCAACCCGATCGCGCCGAAGCACGACAACAACCTACGGCACCGCATCCGCCCCTCCGCTTCCCCGCGCCTCCCGTCACTTGGACATGAGAAAATCTGGGAAAGGAAGCGGGTCACGAGGTCGGCGGCTAGCCGCCGCCGCGCTCCTTGCGCAGCTTGGCCCAATAGTCCATGCGTTTGCGGATGTCGCGCTCGAAGCCGCGTTCCACGGGCTGGTAGAAGCTCTGCCGGCCGAGCGCGGTGGGGAAATAGTCCTGCCCCGAAAAGGCATCCGGCTCGTCGTGGTCGTAGCGATAGCCGGCGTTGTAGCCCTCGTCCTTCATCAGCTTGGTCGGGGCGTTCAGGATGTGCTTGGGCGGCAGCAGCGAGCCACCCTGCTTGGCCGCCTGCATCGCCGCCTTGAAGGCGGTATAGACGGCGTTCGATTTCGGCGCGGTGGCGAGATAGACGGCCGCCTGGGCGAAGGCGAGTTCGCCCTCGGGGCTGCCGAGATAATCGTAGGCGTCCTTCGCCGCGTTGGCGACGACGAGCGCCTGCGGATCGGCGAGGCCGATATCCTCGACGGCCATCCGCACCAGCCGGCGACCGAGATAGAGCGGATCCTCGCCGGCGTCGAACATGCGCGCGAGATAGTAGAGCGCGGCATCCGGGTCCGAGCCGCGGATCGACTTGTGCAGGGCGGAGATCAGATTGTAGTGGCCGTCCTGGCCCTTGTCGTAGATCGGCGCCCGCCGCTGCACGATTTCCTGCAGTCCCTTGGCGTCGAAGATCTCGCCCGGCTTCGCCGCGCGCCAGACTTCCTCGGAGAGGGTCAGCGAGGCGCGGCCGTCGCCATCCGCCATCCGGATCAGCGCTTCGCGTGCCTCCTCGTCGAGGGGCAGCGGCTTGCCCTCGACCGCCTCGGCGCGATCGAGCAGCTTGGCGATCGATTCCGGCCCGTGCGAATGGAACACCAGCACGCGGGCGCGCGACAGCAGAGCGGCGTTCAACTCGAAGGACGGGTTTTCGGTGGTCGCGCCGACGAGCGTGACCGTGCCGTCCTCCATCACCGGCAGGAAGCTGTCCTGCTGGGCGCGGTTGAAGCGATGGATCTCGTCGACGAAGAGCAGCGTGCCCTTGCCGATCTGCCGCCGCCCCCGCGCCTGGTCGAACACCTTTTTCAAATCGGCGACGCCGGAGAAGATCGCCGAGATCTGTTCGAAATGCAGGTCCGTCTCATGCGCCAGCAGCCGCGCCACGGTGGTCTTGCCAGTGCCGGGCGGGCCCCAGAAGATCATCGAGCCGAGCGAACCGGAATTGAGCATGCGCGTCAGCGCGCCATCGGGACCGACCAGGTGGTCCTGACCGACCACGTCGGCAAGCCGTTCGGGGCGAAGCCGATCGGCCAGGGGCCGCGGCGCGGCCCTCTCCATTCCGGCTGCCTCGAACAGATTGCTCATCTCAAAACGTCCAACCGACTAGCGTCCGACCTGCGAACGGATCAGGCGACCGCCGCGCTCGATCACGAGCCTATAGCGCGAAGCCCGCTCCGCCGCGACACCGGCCAGGTCCTTCGTCGAGCCGATCTGCACGCCATTCGTCTCGACGATGATGTCGCCGGCGCGGAAACCGACGCCTTCCGCCGCCGAACCCTGCTCGACCGACTGGATCAGCACGCCCTTGTCGCGCTTGCCGGCATAGGCGAACTCCTCGATCACGGCCGGCGAGAGATTGACGACGGTGACGCCGGCAAAGGGCGAGTTGCCGTCGATCGTACGCTGGTCGCGAGCCGGAATTTCCGGCGCCGCCATCAGAGCCAGCTCGGTCGAAAACGTCTTTCCGGCCCGGATATAGTCGAGATTCACCCGGCCATCGACGCCCTTCGTGGCCAGGCGGTAATTGAGGCCGTTCGGATCGTCGACCTCGATGCCGTCGACGCTGATGACGAGGTCGCCCGACCTCAGGCCGGCCCGCTCGGCCGGGCTCGACGCCACCACGTCGGTGACGAGCGCGCCGCGCGGACGGCCGATGCCGAGACCGTCTGCGATCTCCGGGGTCACCTGCTGCAGGCCGGCGCCGAGCCACGGCAATTGCAGCTTGCCGTCCTTCAGCGCCGATTGAACGACGACGCGCACCATGTTGGATGGAATCGCGAATCCGATGCCGATCGAGCCGCCGCTGCGCGAATAGATCGCCGTGTTGATGCCGACCAGCTTGCCGTCCATGTCGACGAGCGCGCCACCGGAATTGCCGGGATTGATGGCCGCGTCCGTCTGCACGAAGAACTGGTAGTCCGAGGCGCCGATCTGCGTGCGGGCCAGCGCCGAGACGATGCCGCTCGTCACCGTCTGACCGACCCCGAACGGGTCGCCGATGGCGAGCACGAGATCACCGACCTCCAGCGCGTCCGAATCGGCATAGGAGACGACCGGGTACTGGCCGTCACCGCCCTTGAGGCGCAGCACGGCGAGATCCATCCGCTCGTCCTTCAGCACCACCTCGGCCTCGAGCTCCCGCTTGTCCGACAGCGCCACCTTGACCTCGTCGGCATTGGCGATGACGTGATAGTTGGTCACCACCACGCCGGACGCGTCGACGATGACGCCAGAGCCGAGCGACTGCTGCACGCGCTTGCGCGGCGCATTGTCCATCTCGCCGCCAAAGAAGCGGCGGAAGAACGGGTCGTCCATGAAGGGCGAAGCGCGCTGCTGGATGACGCGCGAGGCATAGACGTTCACGACCGCCGGCGAGACGCGCTTGACGATCGGCGAGAAGGAATAGCGGAGGGCGGCCTCCGAGGGGGGGACCGTGCGTTCCGCGGCCATTGCCTGGCCGCACAGCAACGCGCCGGCCAATCCAACTGCAACCGCAATTCCAAACCGCATGGAGAGAGCCTTTCTGACGGGATTCCTTCGCCAAGAATGCTACACGAAATGCGGCGCGGCAGTGGCCTTCGCCGGCCGATGCCCGCTCCGGTTGGCGAGCGAATCCACAGGCGGTTCCCGAACCCCCTGTTCAACTGCCACAGCCTCGCCCAGAGTTCGTGTCACCAAACCGGCGGATATTCGCTCCAGCCAGCCGGACGGCTCTTGGCGGCGAGCCCGACATCTGGATAATCCAGCCGGGACGAAGGGATCGGAATGCTCTGGATCGCACTGTTCATCGTAGGTCTGCTGGGTCTGCTGGCCGGGCTGGTCCCCCTGCTTCTCAATGGAATCAGCCGCACGAACTTTGCCGCGATCGCGATGGGCACCGTGCTGCTCGTCGCGGGCGCCGCTGGCGTGATCATGAAGCCGGCGCTCCCGGTCACGATGCCGCACATCGCCCTGCTGGAGCCTTCCGAACCCGAAGCACTGCCTAGCGAGCCTCCGGCCGAGACGCCGCAGCCGGCCGAAGCGGAAGCCCCGGCCGCTCCCGAACCGACCGAGCCGGCTCCCCAGGTCCGCGTGATCGAACCGGCCGAATCACCTGCCGCCTCCAACAAGGACGAGTCGCAACTCGAGCCGTCCGCCCTGCCCGATCCGGTGCCTGTCACCACCACCACGGTGGACCCGAGCGGCGAGCAGGATCCGCTCGCCGGCGCCGCACCGCCCGCCGAGGCCCCGCCCGCTGCCGCCGGCACCAGCCCCGCCGAGGAAGCGGCAGCCCTGCTCGGCGTGCTGGCGCCGCAGCAGCCGAAGGACCAGGCCGCTTTCACCCAGGCCGTGCGTACGGCCCGCGACGCCTTTGACAAGGCGCCCGACGACGAACGCGATGCGATCCAGCCGCAGCGCGCGGCAGCCATCTGCAAGGCGCTGCCGAAGCCGGAAGTGAAGAACTGGATCGGCCAGATCCAGTCGCTCGATACCGATTCCGGCAAGCGGCTGACCGTGACGATGGCGCTGCCCGACGGCACGCTGGTGAAGACCTGGAACAACGCGATGTCGGACATGGAGGACCAGACTCTGGTCCCGGCCGGCTCGCCCGTCGCGCAGAGCCTCGGCAAGATGAAGGCCGGCGACACCGTCCGCTTCGCCGGAACCTTCTTCGCCGACGAACCCGACTGCTATCGCTCCAGCCGTCTCTCGCTGATGCAGTCGATGATGGAGCCGAGCTTCCTGTTCCGCTTCACCGCCGTCGAGAAGCTCTAGGGGCCGAGGCAGCCCAAAGCCCCTGACCCGAGCCCTCTCCCGCAGGCGGGAGAGGGAGTCCGGCGAGCAACCCCACCCATCCACCGATACGCAGGCCGAGCCCTCGCCCACAGGCGGGCGCGGGTTGGCTGAGCGATCTCTCCTTGCCTTGCGAACGAGCGAAGCCCGGACCAGGGACGAGCCCCCCTGCGCCCTTTCTCCAGGGCCGGCCGGCAAGCGCGACGGATACGGGTCACGGGCATCCAATCGGGCTGGAGATCGAGATCGCGGCTCGGGCCGACCTACCCCGCCAGACCAAGTTCCAAAAACAAAAAGGGCGACCCGAGGGTCGCCCTTTTCGTAACTTTGCCGGGTGCGATCCGCTTACGCGGCGGCGCCTTCGGCTGCCTCGGCGGCGGCCGTACGGGCGCGGTCAGCGGCACCCTTTGCGTCGACGTCGCGCTCGACGAACTCGATCACGGCGATCGGTGCGTTGTCGCCATGACGGAAGCCGGCCTTCAGAACGCGAAGGTAGCCACCCTGGCGCTCCTGGTAGCGCGGGCCGAGCGTGTCGAACAGCTTCTTGGCGGCGGCGACGTCGCGCAGCTGCGCGATGGCCTGGCGGCGGGCGTGCAGATCGCCGCGCTTGCCGAGCGTGACCAGCTTCTCGACGATCGGACGCAGGTCCTTCGCCTTCGGCAGCGTGGTGACGATCTGCTCGTGCGTGATCAGCGCGGCAGCCATGTTTGCGAACATCGCCTTGCGGTGGCTCGCGGTGCGGCTGAACTTGCGACCGGAATTACCGTGGCGCATGGCTCTCTCCTCAGTTTAACGACCGGCGGCTCACGCCGTGGGTGCTGTCTTAGTAATGATCTTCGTAACGCTTGGCGAGTTCTTCGATGTTCTCCGGCGGCCAGTTGGTGACCTCCATGCCGAGATGGAGACCCATCTGGGCGAGAACTTCCTTGATCTCGTTGAGCGACTTGCGGCCGAAATTCGGGGTCCGGAGCATCTCTGCCTCGGTCTTCTGAATCAGGTCGCCAATATAGACGATATTGTCGTTCTTCAGGCAATTGGCCGAGCGGACCGAAAGTTCCAGCTCGTCCACCTTCTTCAGAAGCGACGGGTTGAAGGCCAGCTCCGGAATCGCTTCCGACACGGCTTCCTTCTGCGGCTCTTCAAAGTTGACGAAGATCGACAGCTGGTCCTGCACGATGCGGGCGGCGTAAGCCACAGCGTCGTCGGGACGAAGCGAGCCATCGGTCTCGACCGTCAGCGTGAGCTTGTCATAGTCGAGAACCTGACCCTCGCGGGTGTTCTCGACACGGTACGAGACCTTCTTGACCGGCGAATAGATGCTGTCGACGGGGATGAGCCCGATCGGAGCGTCTTCCGCGCGGTTGCGGTCGGCGGCGACGTAGCCCTTGCCGGTATTGACGGTGAACTCCATGCGGATCTCGGCGCCTTCGTCAAGCGTGCAGAGAACCAGCTCGGGGTTCAGGACTTCGATGTCGCCGACGGTCTGGATGTCGCCAGCGGTGACGACGCCCGGACCGGTCTTGCGGACCACCATGCGCTTCGGGCCTTCGCCCTGCATGCGGATGGAGATTTCCTTGATGTTCAGGATGATGTCGGTGACATCTTCCCGGACGCCGGCAATGGACGAGAACTCGTGCAGCACGCCGTCGATCTGGACGGCGGTGACCGCGGCGCCCTGGAGCGAGGACAGCAGCACGCGCCGCAGCGCGTTGCCGAGCGTCAGACCGAAGCCGCGCTCAAGAGGTTCCGCCACGACGGTGGCGAGACGCTTGGGATCGGATCCCGGCGTCACCTCGAGCTTGTTCGGCTTGATCAGCTCTTGCCAATTCTTATGGATCACGATCGTATCCTTTCGATCTCGAACGCCACCTGACGGTTCAGGTGGCGTGGCGCTCCGGCTAAGGGCGGAGCGCCGAATGCCGATACGCGGTGAAGACGGCGCCCGGCGAGGACGCCGTCCAAGGCCTTAGACGCGGCGAC
Organism: Kaistia sp. MMO-174; assembly: GCF_037147815.1. Classification (NCBI taxonomy): domain Bacteria; kingdom Pseudomonadati; phylum Pseudomonadota; class Alphaproteobacteria; order Hyphomicrobiales; family Kaistiaceae; genus Kaistia; species Kaistia sp. MMO-174. The sequence continues at coordinate 1,179,315 of NZ_JBBCUO010000002.1, forward strand.
GCTTCCGCGGCCGGCAGCCATTGTGCGCGATCGGCGTCACATCACGGATCGAGGTGATGGTGAAGCCAGCAGCCTGCAGAGCGCGCAGAGCCGACTCACGACCCGAACCCGGGCCCGTGACTTCAACTTCAAGCGTCTTCATGCCGTGTTCGGCAGCCTTGCGGCTCGCGTCTTCCGCAGCCATCTGCGCGGCGTACGGGGTCGACTTGCGCGAACCCTTGAAGCCCATCATGCCAGCCGACGACCAGGAAATCGCATTGCCCTGCGCGTCGGTGATGGTGATCATGGTGTTGTTGAACGTCGAGCTCACATGCGCAACGCCCGAGGAGATGTTCTTCCGCTCGCGGCGACGTACGCGCGTTGTGTCCTTGGCCATTCTCTATCCTTACGTTCGATCTCGACACCGCCGTAAAACCGGCGGCTCCACCGGGGGCCTAGCGCCCCGAACTCTATGATTATTACTTCTTCTTGCCGGCGATCGGCTTGGCCGGACCCTTGCGGGTGCGCGCATTGGTGTGCGTGCGCTGGCCGCGAACCGGAAGACCACGGCGATGACGCAGGCCGCGGTAGCAGCCGAGGTCCATAAGCCGCTTGATGTTCATCGCGACTTCGCGACGGAGATCGCCTTCCACGACGTAGTCGCGGTCGATCGCCTCGCGGATCGCCAGAACTTCGGCATCCGTGAGCTCGTTGACGCGACGCTCGGGAGCGATGTTCGTCTTGGTGATGATGTCGAGCGCGTTCTTCGCGCCGATCCCGTGGATGTACTGGAGCGCGATGATGACGCGCTTGTTCGTCGGGATGTTTACGCCTGCAATACGGGCCACTGCCGTCTCCATCTCCAGCCGACGAAACTTTTCGTCGGCGCCTCGAAATCCCGCGTCCGGTGGAGGCCGGCTCGTGCGGGCATGCTCTTGCGCAAACAAGCAATGCCGTCCCCTGAAATATCAGGGAACGCCATAACCCGTTTGCAGCAGGTCGCGAGCCTTATCGACTCTCGACCTGTTCGTCAAGTCTATCCAGCGTGCTCTCGATTTCCGACGAAACCTCGTCGATCGAACGCATGCCATCGATCTCGATCAGGCGACCGCCCGCCTTGTAGTAAGGCGAGATCACCGCCGTATCCCGGTTATAGGCGGCGAGCCGGGTCTTGAAGACCTCCGGATCGTCGTCCTTCCGGACCGGTTCGCCGCGGGCGCGGGTCTCGTCGGCGCGCTTGGTGATTCGATCCGTCAGCTTGGACTGATCGACCTTGAGCTCGACGACGGCGTCGAGCTTGACGCCCTTGCTCGCCAGCATCTTCTCGAGCGCGTCCGCCTGGGCGATCGTGCGGGGAAAGCCGTCGAGGATGAAGCCCTTGCGGGCATCCGCTTCCTCGATTCGCTCCGCAACGATCCCGACGACGACCTCGTCGGGAACCAGGTTGCCGGCGTCCATGATCGCCTTGGCCTGCAGGCCGATCGGCGTTCCGGCCGCGACGGCGGCCCGCAGCATGTCGCCGGTGGACAGCTGCGGAATTCCGTAACGCTTCACAAGACGAGCCGACTGCGTACCCTTACCCGCTCCTGGTGGTCCGAGCAGGATCAGTCTCATCGCCTTTTCCCCCGGAGCTTGGACTTCTTGACCAAGCCCTCATACTGATGCGCCAACAGATGGCCCTGGACCTGCGACACCGTATCCATCGTCACGTTGACGACGATGAGCAGCGATGTACCGCCAAAGTAGAACGGAACGTGGGTGGCCGAGATCAGCGCTTCAGGCAGCAGACAGACGATCACCAGGTAGATCGCGCCGAGAAGCGTGATGCGCGTCAGCACGTAGTCGATGTACTCGGCCGTCCTCTGGCCCGGACGAATACCCGGAATGAACCCGCCATGCTTCTTCAGATTGTCGGCCGTGTCGGTCGGATTGAACACGATCGCCGTGTAGAAGAAGGCAAAGAAGATGATCATCGCCGCGTACAGCAGCATGTAGAGCACGGTGCCATGGCCAAGCAGCGCCACCGTCGAGGTCAGCCAGCCGGGCGCGCCGCCCTGGGCCGTGAAGTTGGCGATGGTTGCCGGCAGCAGCAGCAGCGACGACGCGAAGATCGGCGGAATGACGCCCGACGTGTTGAGCTTCAGCGGCAGGTGCGACGACTCACCCTGGAACATCCGATTGCCAACCTGGCGCTTCGGATACTGGATGATGAGGCGGCGCTGGGCCCGCTCCATGAACACGATGAACGCGATCGCGACGACGGCGACGACGGCCACGGCCAGGATGACCCAGGTCGGCAGAGCGCCCTGGCGGCCGAGTTCCAGCATGCCGATCAGGGCGTGCGGGATGTTGGCGACGATGCCGGCGAAGATGATCAGCGAAATGCCGTTGCCGATGCCGCGCGAGGTGATCTGCTCGCCGATCCACATCAGGAACATCGTGCCGCCGGTCAGCGTGATCACCGTCGAGATCCGGAAGAACATGCCGGGATCGATGACGATGTTGCTGCCGCCCTCGAGACCTACCGAAATGCCGTAGGCCTGCACGAGCGCGAGAAGGACCGTGCCGTAGCGCGTGTACTGATTGATGATCTTGCGACCCGCCTCCCCTTCCTTCTTCAAGGCTTCGAGAGAGGGGACGATCGACGTCATCAGCTGGATGATGATCGACGCCGAGATGTACGGCATGATGCCGAGCGCGAAGATCGCCATGCGTCCGACGGCACCGCCGGAGAACATGTTGAACAGGCCCAGGATGCCGGACTGCTGATTGCTGAAGGCGCTAGCCAGCGCTTCCGGATTGATGCCGGGAAGCGGAATATAGGTGCCGAGCCGATAGACGAGCAGCGCACCCAGCGTGAACCAGATGCGCTTCTTCAGAGCCTCGGCTTTGGCGAAGGCGCCAAAATTGAGATTGGCCGCCAGTTGTTCAGCCGCTGATGCCATTCGCCGCTCCGTTCGGGCCCGGAAACCGGGCCCCAATGCCCCTGCCGGGCATCAAGTGGTCTCTCGGAGGCGCCGCGACAAGCGGCGCCCCTCCCCGAACGACGCAGTTTACTCTGCGTCCGTCTTTTCTGCCTGGGCGGCGAGCAGCTTGACGGAACCGCCAGCCTTCTCGACCGCTTCGATGGCCGGCTTAGACGCGCCAGCGATCTCGAAGTTGACGGCGACCTTGAGTTCGCCGACGCCGAGGAGGCGAACGCCGTCCTGGACGCGACGCAGAACGCCGGCTTCCTTCAGCGCTTCGACCGTCACCGGCTTCTTCGCATCGAGCTTGCCCGCATCGATCGCCGCCTGGACGCGAGCGAGGCTGACCTCGTTGTAGTCCTTGGCGAAGATGTTGGTGAAGCCGCGCTTCGGCAGACGCCGATGCAGCGGCATCTGGCCGCCTTCAAAGCCCTTGATCGCCACGCCCGTGCGCGACTTCTGGCCCTTGACGCCGCGACCACCGGTCTTGCCCTTGCCCGAACCGATACCGCGTCCGACGCGCATGCGGTTCTTGCTGGAGCCCGGGTTGTCGTTGATCTCGTTGAGCTTCATCGAACTGGTCCTTCTGGGCTCAGGCCTCGTCCACAACGCGGACGAGGTGAGCCACCTTGGCGATCATGCCGCGAACCGCAGGGGTATCCTGCAGCGTCGAACGGCGACGGATCCTGTTGAGGCCGAGGCCGATCAGCGTAGCACGCTGCTCGACCGGGCGACGGATCGGGCTGCCGGTCTGCTCGACGGTAATCGTCTTGGCGGCGCCTTCAGATTTCTTGGCCATTTGGTCAAATCCTCGAATTCAATCGGGCGCTCACGCCTCGGCGGAAGCGTCGACTTCGCCGCCGCGACGGGCCTGCAGTGCCGAAACCTTGATGCCACGACGGGCCGCGACGCTGCGCGGGCTGTCTTCGGCATTCAGGGCTGCGAACGTGGCGCGCACCATGTTGTACGGGTTCGACGAACCCATCGACTTGGCGACGACGTCCTGGACACCGAGGGTCTCGAACACGGCGCGCATCGGGCCGCCGGCGATGATGCCGGTACCCGGCGCTGCGGCGCGCAGGAAGACCTTGCCGGCGCCGTGGCGACCGAACACGTCATGGTGAAGCGTACGTCCCTCGCGCAGCGGAACCCGAACCAGGCTGCGCTTCGCGGCTTCCGTCGCCTTGCGGATTGCTTCAGGCACTTCACGCGCCTTGCCGTGGCCGAAACCGACCCGGCCCTTCTGGTCGCCGACGACGACGAGGGCTGCGAAGCCGAACCGCCGTCCGCCCTTCACCACCTTCGCGACGCGATTGATGTGAACGAGCTTGTCGACGAATTCGCTGTCGCGCTCTTCCCGCTGCTCTCTGGCCATCGAAAGATCCAATCGTCCTGTGTTTCGTGATGACGCGCCTCAGCGCATCAGAAGTCGAGACCGCCCTCGCGAGCGCCGTCAGCCAGCGCCTTCACGCGGCCATGAAAAAGGTAACCGCCGCGGTCGAAGATGACCTGCGTAACGCCGGCTGCCTTGGCGCGCTCTGCGACGAGCTTGCCGACCGCCTCGGCGGCTGCCTTGTCGGCACCCGTCTTGAGCGAACCACGAAGGTCCTTCTCGAGGGTCGAAGCCGCGGCGAGCGTACGCCCTTCGGCGTCGTCGATCACCTGGGCGTAGATGTGCTCCGACGAGCGGTAGACGCTCAACCGGGGCCGTCCGTTCGCAACCTTGCGGAGCGCACGGCGGACGCGCGCAGCGCGGCGTTCCTGCTGAATATTGGCCATGACCGTCTCCGTTACTTCTTCTTACCTTCCTTGCGGAAGATAGTTTCGGTTGCGTACTTGACGCCCTTGCCCTTGTACGGCTCGGGGCTGCGATACTCGCGGATCTCGGCCGCAACCTGGCCGACCTTCTGCTTGTCGATGCCCGAGACGATGATCTCGACCGGACGCGGGGTCTCGATCTTGATGCCTTCCGGGATCGCGTAGATCACGTCATGGCTGTAGCCAAGCGCGAGCTGCAGGTTCGAACCCTGGACGGCGGCGCGGTAACCCACGCCGTTGATCTCGAGCTTCTTCGAGAAGCCCTCGCTCACGCCCTTCATCAGGTTCGAAATCATGGTGCGCGACATGCCCCAAGCGGCGCGAGCCGGCTTGCTGTCATCACGCGGGGCGACCTGAACGCCCGCTTCCGTCAGTTCCACTGCGACGTGATCCGTGAAGTCGAAGGACAGCTCGCCCTTCGGACCCTTCACCGACACCGTCTGGCCGTTGATCGTAGCCGTAACGCCCTTGGGCACGGCCACCGGCTTCTTACCAATACGAGACATCAGACTAATCCGTCCGGTTCGTGTTTCGCCATCAGCCAGATCAGAATACCTGGCAAAGAACCTCACCGCCGACATTCTGGTCGCGGGCATCCGAATCCGACATCACGCCCTTCGGCGTCGACAGGATGGACACGCCGAGGCCATTCTTGACCTGCGGGATGTTCTTTACCGAGGCATAGACCCGGCGACCCGGCTTCGAGACACGCTCGATGGTGCGGATCACTGGCTCGCCATCATAATACTTCAGTTCGATCTCGATCACCGGACGGCCTTCGCCATCCACCGAGTCCGCAAAGCCACGAATGTAGCCTTCCGACTGCAGAACACCGAGAACGTTCGAACGCAGCTTCGAGGACGGCGTCGAAACCTTCGACTGCCGGCGCATCTGAGCATTGCGGATGCGGGTGAGCATATCACCCAGAGGATCGGTCATTGTCATCGGACCGTGCTCCTTACCAGCTCGACTTGACGAGGCCCGGGATCAACCCCAGCGACCCGAGTTCGCGCAATGCAATACGCGACATCATCAGCTTGCGATAGACACCGCGCGGGCGGCCCGTCACTTCGCAACGATTGCGGATGCGCGTCTCGGACGCGTTCCGCGGCAGCTCCGCCAGCTTGAGGCGCGCCTGGAAGCGCTCCTCGAGCGACAGGCTCTCGTCATTTGCCACAGCCTTCAGGCGGTCGCGCTTGCCGGCATACTGCTTGGCAAGCTTGCGGCGCCGGTTGTTCTTCTCGATCGAGCTCTTCTTAGCCATCGATTGTCCCTCGTCCTATCCCGGCACCGGTTACTGGCGGAACGGGAAGTTCAGCGCCTTCAGAAGGGCGCGAGCTTCCTCGTCGGTCTTGGCCGTGGTGCAGACGATCACGTCCATTCCCCAGACCTGATCAATCTTGTCGTAATTGATCTCCGGGAAAATCAGGTGCTCCTTGATGCCCATGGCGAAGTTGCCACGACCATCAAAGCTCTTCGGGTTCAGGCCGCGGAAGTCACGGACGCGCGGCAGCGCGATCGTGACCAGGCGGTCGAGGAACTCGTACATGCGCGCCTTGCGCAGCGTGACCTTGCCGCCGATCGGCATGTTCTCGCGCAGCTTGAACGTCGCAATGGACTTCGAAGCCTTCGTCACGGCCGGCTTCTGGCCAGCGATGAGCGCCAGGTCACCAAGGGCGGTGCCGACCTTCTTGGAATCGTTGACGGCTTCGCCAACGCCCATGTTCAGCACGATCTTCTCGAGACGAGGAACCTGCATCGGGTTCTTGTACCCGAATTCCTCGACGAGCTTCGCCCGTACTTCGTCTTCATAAAACTTCTTGAGCCGCGGCTCGTAAGCTGCCTCAGCCATCGATCACATCTCCCGAACGCTTTGCGACGCGTTGTTTGCGCCCGTCTTCGGTCACCTGGAAACCGACGCGAGTCGGCTTGCCATCCTTGGGATCAGCCAGGGCGATGTTCGACAGATGGATCGGGAGCTCCTTGGCGACGATGCCGCCCTGCTCGCTCGCCGTCTGCTTCTGGTGCTTGCGACCGACGTTGACGCCACGCACGACGGCGCGGTCTTCCGACGGGATCACGCGAAGCACTTCGCCCGACTTACCTTTATCCTTGCCTGCGAGGACGACGACGTTGTCGCCCTTCTTGATCTTGGCAGCCATCACAGCACCTCCGGCGCGAGCGAGATGATCTTCATGTGGTTCTTCGCGCGAAGCTCACGCGGAACCGGCCCGAAGATACGAGTCCCGATCGGCTCCTTCTGGTTGTTGATCAGAACCGCCGCATTCTTGTCGAAACGGATGACGCTGCCATCCGGACGACGAATATCCTTGGCTGTGCGAACGACGACCGCCTTCATGACGTCGCCCTTCTTCACGCGACCCCGCGGGATCGCCTCCTTGATCGACACAACGATGATGTCGCCGACCGAGGCGTACTTCCGCTTGGAACCGCCGAGAACCTTGATGCACATCACACGACGAGCGCCGGAATTATCCGCCACGTCGAGGTTAGTCTGCATCTGAATCATGACTGGCCGCCTACTTTTATGGTTGCCACCGACCCGAAGGGATCAGCAGCAACGAACCTTATCCAGTGCCTTACTTGTCGCCCGACTGCTCGGTACCGACAACGATCCAGCGCTTGTTCTTCGAAATCGGCGCCGTCTCTTCGATGGAGACCAGGTCGCCAATCTTGTGAACGTTGCCTTCGTCATGCGCGTGGTACTTCTTCGTCCGACGCACGGTCTTCTTCAAGACCGGATGCGTGAAGCGACGCTCGACGAGAACAACGACAGTCTTGTCGGTCTTGTCGCTGACGACGCTGCCCTGCAGAACGCGTTTCGGCATGCTCGCCTCCTCAGCGCTTGTCCGCCGCGCTCTTCTGCGCAGCGATGGTCTTGATCCTGGCGATGTCGCGGCGAACCTGCCGGACACGCGCCGTGTTTTCGAGCTGGCCGGTCGCCCGCTGAAAGCGCAGGTTGAACTGCTCCTTCTTCAGGTTTCCGAGCTCGGTTTCGAGCTGATCGGCGGTCTGCAGCCGAACGTCTTTCGCCTTCATGGCCCTATCCTCGTCCGTTCGCCGATCAATCGGCGATGCGCTGTACGAAGCGCGTCTTGATCGGGAGCTTCGCCGCGCCGAGACGGAGCGCCTCACGGGCGGTCTCCTCGTCGACACCGTCGATCTCAAACATGATCCGGCCAGGCTTGACGCGGGACGCCCAGTATTCCGGGGCGCCCTTACCCTTACCCATTCGGACTTCGGTCGGCTTCGACGTGACGGGCACATCCGGGAAAATCCGGATCCACACGCGTCCCGCGCGCTTCATAGCACGAGTGATCGCGCGGCGCGCCGCTTCGATCTGTCGCGCCGTGACGCGTTCCGGCTCCAGGGCCTTGAGGCCGAACCCGCCGAAGTTCAGATCCGTACCACCCTTGGCGACGCCATGGATACGGCCCTTGAACTGCTTGCGGAACTTGGTGCGCTTCGGTTGCAGCATTTCTGTTCTCTCTCGCCCTCAGTTCCGACCGATTAGGCCGCGGCGTCGCGACGACGAGTATTCGAGCCCTGCTCGTTACCCTCAGTCAGGCGACGCTCGGAAGCCATCGGATCGTGCTCGAGGATTTCACCCTTGAAGATCCACACCTTGATACCGCACGTGCCATAGGCCGTGTGGGCGGTCGCGGTGCCGTAGTCGATGTCAGCGCGCAGCGTGTGCAGCGGAACCCGACCCTCGCGGTACCACTCGAGGCGGGCGATTTCCGCGCCACCAAGACGGCCACCGGCGTTGATGCGGATGCCCTGGGCGCCGAGACGCATCGCCGACTGGACGGCGCGCTTCATGGCGCGGCGGAACGCGACGCGGCGCTCCAGCTGCTGGGCGATCGAGGCCGCGACCAGGGTCGCGTCGATCTCCGGCTTGCGGACTTCGACGATGTTCAGATGCACTTCGCTGTCGGTCAGCTTGCCGACCAGCTTGCGCAGCTTCTCGATGTCGGCGCCCTTCTTGCCGATCACGATGCCCGGACGAGCCGAGTAGATCGTGACGCGGCACTTGCGGTGCGGACGCTCGATGACGATCTTGGAGACCGCCGCCTGCTTCAGCTCGACCAGGAGCATCTCGCGGATGCGGATGTCCTCATGGAGCAGCTTGCCGTATTCGCCCTTGTTGGCGAACCAGCGGCTGTCCCACGTCCGGTTGATACCGAGGCGGAGGCCAATCGGATTGACTTTCTGGCCCATTATGCAGCCTCCTCGGTCTCACGCACCACGATGGTCAGGTGCGAAAACGGCTTCTCGATCCGGCCGACGCGACCGCGAGCCCGCGGCGTCCAGCGCTTCATCACCAGGGCCTTGCCGACGAATGCCTCGGCGACCACCAGCGAATCAACGTCGAGATCGTGATTGTTCTCGGCGTTTGCGATCGCGGATTCCAGCGTCTTCTTTACGTCACGCGCAATCCGCTTCTCGGAGAAGGTCAGGTCGGCGAGCGCCGTGCTGGCCTTCTTGCCGCGGATCAGCTGGGCGACAAGGTTGAGCTTGCGCGGAGAGACACGGATCATGCGCGTGATCGCGCGGGCCTCGTTGTCTTTCAGCGCGCGTTCGCGCTTCGGCTTGCCCATGTTACTTCCTCTTCGCCTTCTTGTCGGCCGTGTGGCCATAGTAGGTCCGGCTCGGCGAGAACTCGCCGAACTTGTGACCGACCATGTCCTCGTTGACGATGACCGGAACGTGCTTTTGGCCGTTATAGACGCCAAACGTCAAGCCCACAAACTGGGGCAGGATCGTGGAGCGACGGCTCCAGATCTTGATCACCTCGCCACGACCCGAAGAGCGGCTCTTCTCGGCCTTGCGGAGGAGATAGCCGTCGACGAACGGGCCTTTCCAAATAGAACGAGCCACGGACAGCCCCTCTCTTACTTGCTCTTGCGCAGATGACGGCTGCGCGCGATGAACTTGTCGGTCGACTTGTTGTTGCGGGTCTTCTTGCCCTTGGTCGGCTTGCCCCACGGCGTGACCGGATGACGGCCACCCGAGGTCCGGCCTTCACCACCGCCGTGCGGATGGTCGACCGGGTTCATGGCGACGCCGCGGACGCTCGGACGCTTGCCAAGCCAACGGTTACGACCGGCCTTGCCGAGCGAGATGTTGGCGTGGTCCGGGTTCGAAACCGCACCGATCGTGGCCATGCAGGTCTGCGAGACCAGGCGCTGTTCGCCCGAGTTCAGGCGCAGGATCGCCATGGCGCCGTCGCGGCCAACATACTGTGCATAAGCACCGGCCGAACGGGCGATCTGACCGCCCTTGCCCGGCTTCATCTCGACGTTGTGGACAATCGTGCCGACCGGCATCGCACCGAGCGGCATCGCGTTGCCCGGCTTCACGTCGGCCTGGGCCGCCGAGATCACCTTGTCGCCAACGGCCAGACGCTGCGGCGCCAGGATGTAGCTGAGCTCGCCATCCTCATACTTGATGAGGGCGATGAACGCCGTACGGTTCGGATCGTACTCGATCCGCTCGACGACGGCGGGGATGTCGCGCTTGTTACGCTTGAAGTCGATCAGGCGATAGGAACGCTTGTGGCCACCGCCACGGCCATAGGCCGTGACGCGTCCGAGATTGTTGCGACCGCCGCTCTGGCGGAGACCAACCGTCAGGCCCTTGACGGGCTTGCCGGCGTAGAGCTCCGAACGATCGACGAGAACAAGCTGGCGCTGTCCCGGCGTAGTCGGCTTGTAGTGCTTGAGAGCCATGGCTTCAGCCTATTCTTTTCGCGTCAGAGACCGGTAGAAACGTCGATCGACTGACCTTCAGCAAGCGTCACGATCGCCTTCTTGACGTCGCTCTGCTTGCCCACGATACCGCGGAAGCGCTTCACCTTGCCCTTGCGGACGAGGGTGTTCACACCCGTGACCTTGACCTTGAACAGCGCTTCGACAGCCGCCTTGATTTCGGGCTTCGTCGCGGTCTTCAGAACGTTGAAGACGACCTTGCTCTGTTCGGTAGCAATGGTCGACTTCTCGCTCAGCACCGGGCTGCGGATGATGTCGTAATGCGACAGATCGCTCATTTGAACCGCTCCTGCAGCGCCTCGACCGCAGCCTTGGTCAGCACGAGCTTCTCGCGGCGCAGAATGTCGTACACGTTGATGCCCTGCACCGGCAGAACGTCGATATGCGGGACGTTCCGGGTAGCAAGCCCGAAGTTCTCGTTGACCGAAGCGCCGTCGATGATCAGCGCATTGGCCCAGCCGAGCTTGGCAAGGTTTTCCTTGACCGCCTTGGTCTTCGGCGCATCGATGGCGATGTCCGAAACGATGACCAGGTTGTCGCCGCGGGCCTTGGCCGAAAGCGCGTGCTTCAGCGCCAGCTGGCGGAACTTCTTGGTCAGGTCGTGCGCATGGCTGCGCACCACCGGACCGAAGGCCTTGCCGCCGCCGCGGAACTGCGGCGCAGTCTTGGCGCCGTGGCGTGCGCCGCCGGTGCCCTTCTGCTTGTACATCTTCTTGGTCGTGCCGGAGATCTCCGAGCGACCCTTCGACTTGTGCGTGCCGGCCTGGCGCTTGGCGAGCTGCCAGCGAACCATGCGGTGCAGGATGTCGCCGCGCGGCTCGAGACCAAAGATCTCGTCCGAGAGCGAAATCTCGCCAGCAGCCGTACCGTCGAGCTTGGTGACCTTAATATCCATCATTCGGCCTCCTTCGCTTCGACCGCAGCTTCAGCCGTCGCACCGAGCTTCCGGAAGGCGCCCGGAACCGGGACATCCTTGGGGAGCGCGCGCTTGACCGCATCGCGAACCTCGATCCAGCCGCCCTTGGCGCCGGGAACGGCACCCTCGACCATGATCAGGCCGCGCTCGACATCCGTGCGAACGACCTTGAGGTTCTGAGTGGTCACGCGGACGTCGCCCATGTGACCAGCCATCTTCTTGTTCTTGAACACCTTGCCCGGGTCCTGGCGCTGGCCAGTCGAACCGTGAACACGATGCGATACCGAGTTACCGTGGGTCGCGCGGCCACCACCGAAGTTGTGGCGCTTCATGACACCGGCAAAACCCTTACCGATCGAGGTGCCGCTGACGTCGACGAACTGGCCGACGACGAAATGCTCGGCGGTGAGTTCGGCGCCAACCTCGATGAGGTTGTCCGGGCTCACACGGAACTCCGTGACCTTGCGCTTCGGCTCGACCTCGGCCTTGGCGAAATGACCACGCTCAGCCTTCGGCGTGTTTTTCACCTTGGCGAGTCCGCTTCCGAGCTGGACCGCGGTGTACCCGTTCTTATCTTCCGTCCGATGAGCAACAACCTGGCAGTTGTCCAGCTTCAGCACCGTCACCGGCACCTGCTCGCCCGCATCCGTGTAGATGCGGGTCATGCCCACCTTCTGTGCGATCAATCCAGAGCGCATTCTATCCTCGCTCGCCTCAGAGCTTAATTTCGACGTCCACACCGGCCGCCAGGTCGAGCTTCATCAGCGCGTCCACGGTCTGCGGGGTGGGGTCGACGATGTCGAGAAGACGCTTATGCGTGCGCATCTCGAACTGCTCACGGCTCTTCTTGTCGATATGCGGCGACCGATTCACGGTGAACTTCTCAATCTGCGTGGGAAGTGGCACCGGGCCAACAACGCGCGCGCCGGTACGCTTCGCCGTGTTTACGATCTCACGCGTCGACGCATCGAGAATGCGATGGTCGAACGCTTTGAGCCGGATCCGGATATTCTGACCGTTCATCGATTTCTGTCCTCAGGTGACATGGGCGCGCGACGTATCCGCGCGCCCGGTCCGGATCTTCCGACTTACTTAATGATGCTGGCGACGACGCCGGCGCCGACGGTACGACCGCCTTCACGGATGGCGAAGCGCAGCTTCTCTTCCATGGCGATCGGGACGATCAGCTCGACATTCACCGAGATGTTGTCGCCCGGCATCACCATCTCGACGCCTTCCGGCAGCGTCACCACGCCCGTCACGTCGGTCGTGCGGAAGTAGAACTGCGGACGGTAGTTGGTGAAGAACGGCGTGTGACGGCCACCCTCTTCCTTCGTCAGGATGTAGGCCTCGGCCTTGAACACCGTGTGCGGCGTGACCGAACCCGGCTTGCACAGGATCTGGCCGCGCTCGACGCCTTCACGGTCGATGCCGCGAAGCAGCGCGCCGATGTTGTCGCCAGCCTGGCCCTGGTCGAGCAGCTTGCGGAACATCTCGACGCCGGTGCAGGTCGACTTGACGGTCGGACGGATGCCGACGATCTCGACTTCCTCGCCGACCTTGACGATGCCGCGCTCGACGCGGCCGGTCACCACGGTGCCGCGGCCCGAGATCGAGAACACGTCTTCGATCGGCATCAGGAACGGCTGGTCGATCGGACGCTCCGGCTGCGGGATGTAGGCATCCACAGCGGTCATCAGCTCGAGGATCGCGTCTTCGCCGAGCTTGGCGTCGCCATCCTGCAGGGCCACGACGGCCGAACCCTTGATGATCGGAATGTCATCGCCCGGGAAGTCGTAGGACGACAGCAGCTCGCGGACTTCGAGCTCGACGAGCTCGAGCAGCTCCGGATCGTCGACCAGGTCGCACTTGTTCAGGAACACGACGAGCGCCGGAACGCCGACCTGGCGGGCGAGCAGGATGTGCTCGCGGGTCTGCGGCATCGGGCCGTCGGCGGCCGACACGACCAGGATCGCGCCGTCCATCTGGGCCGCGCCGGTGATCATGTTCTTGACGTAGTCGGCGTGGCCGGGGCAGTCGACGTGGGCGTAGTGACGGTTCTGCGTCTCGTACTCGACGTGCGCCGTCGAGATCGTGATGCCGCGAGCGCGCTCTTCCGGAGCCGCGTCGATCTGGTCATACGCCTTGAACGTCGCGCCACCGGTCTTCGCGAGCACCTTGGTGATCGCCGCGGTCAGCGAGGTCTTGCCGTGGTCAACGTGGCCGATCGTGCCAATGTTGCAGTGCGGCTTGTTGCGCTGGAATTTCTCTTTTGCCATCGGAATTCTCCGTCGTATCTGTCAGCAGGTTCAGTTTCGCGTCGTAAAGGCCTAGGCGTACTTCGCCTGGACCTCCTGAGCGACGGCCTGCGGGACCTGCTCATAATGGTCAAACTGCATCGTGTAGCTCGCGCGGCCCTGGCTCATGGAGCGCAGGTTGTTCACGTAGGAGAACATGTTCGCGAGCGGAACGAAGGCCGTGATGACATTCGCGTTGCCGCGCATGTCCTGGCCCTGGATCTGGCCGCGGCGAGAATTCAGATCGCCGATAACCGAACCCACATACTCTTCCGGCGAGACGACCTCGACCTTCATGACGGGCTCGAGAAGGGCCGGATTGGCCTTCATGAGACCTTCGCGAAGGGCGGCGCGCGACGCGATTTCGAACGCGATCGCCGACGAGTCGACTTCGTGATAGGCACCGTCGATCAGCGAGATCTTGACGTCCACCACCGGGAAGCCGGCGATCGGACCCGAGCTCATCACCGAGTTCAGACCCTTTTCGACGCCCGGGATGTATTCCTTCGGAACCACACCGCCGATGATCTTGTTCTCGAACGTGTAGCCGGCGCCGATCTCGTTCGGCTCGACCACGAACTTCACGCGGGCGAACTGGCCGGTACCACCGGTCTGCTTCTTGTGCGTGTAGTCGATTTCGGTCTGCTTGCGGATCGTCTCGCGATAGGCAACCTGCGGAGCACCGACGTTCACGTTGATGTTGAACGGAGCGCGACGAAGGATGTCGATCTTGATGTCGAGGTGAAGCTCGCCCATGCCCTTGATGATGGTCTGGCCGGACTCGCTGTCCGTCGAGACGCGGAAGGACGGATCCTCGGACGCCAGCTTCTGCAGGGCGAGGCCCAGCTTCTCCTGGTCGGCCTTGGAAGCCACTTCCACCGACATCTCGATGACCGGCTCGGGGAATTCCATCTTCTCGAGGATGACGGGGTTCGCCGGATCGCAGAGCGTGTCGCCGGTGCGGGTCTCCTTGAGGCCGACCAGAGCGACGATGTCGCCGGCGTAGGCCTCTTCGATGTCCTCACGCGAATTCGCATGCATGGCGACCATGCGGCCGATACGCTCGCGCTTCTCCTTGGTGGAGTTGAGCAGCGTCGTGCCCTTGGTCAGCACGCCCGAATAGACGCGGGCGAACGTCAGAACGCCGAAGGGGTCTTCGATGATCTTGAACGCCAGGATCGAAAGCGGCTCTTCGTCGCTCGACTTGCGCTCGACTTCGAGCTCGGTCTTCGGGTCGATGCCCTTGGTCGGCGGAACGTCGACCGGGGACGGCAGGTAGTCGACAACGGCGTCGAGCAGCGTCTGCACGCCCTTGTTCTTGAACGCCGTGCCGCAGAGGACCGGGAACCAGGCCGAGTGCAGCACAGCCTTGCGGATGAGCGACTTCAGGGTCGCCTGGTCCGGCTCGTTGCCCTCGAGGTAGGCTTCCATCGCGGCGTCGTCGAGCTCGACGGCAGCCTCGATGAGGGCAGCGCGGGCCTCTTCAGCCTTCTCCTGCAGATGAGCGGGGATCGCTTCGATGTCGTACATCGAACCCTGCACATCGCTGTTCCAGACCTTGGCCTCCATGGTGACCAGGTCGATGATGCCCTTGAAGTCGGACTCAGCGCCGATCGGAAGCTGCAGCGCAACCGGACGCGCGCCGAGGCGGACCTTGATGTCCTCCAGGCACATGTCGAAGTTGGCGCCGGTCTTGTCCATCTTGTTGCAGAAGACAACGCGCGGAACGCGGTACTTGTCGCCCTGACGCCAGACGGTCTCGGTCTGCGGCTCGACGCCCTGGTTCGAATCGAGAACGCACACGGCACCGTCGAGCACACGCAGCGAACGCTCGACTTCGATCGTGAAGTCCACGTGGCCGGGGGTGTCGATGATGTTCAGGCGCTTGCCGTTCCAGAACGTCGTGGTCGCGGCAGAGGTGATGGTGATGCCACGCTCCTGCTCCTGCTCCATGTAATCCATGGTTGCAGCGCCGTCGTGGACTTCACCAATCTTATGGCTCTTGCCCGAATAGTACAGAATCCGCTCGGTCGTCGTCGTCTTGCCCGCGTCGATGTGGGCCATGATTCCGAAGTTGCGGTAGTCTTCGATCTTATGCGTGCGGGCCATAATGGTCTGCCTTTGTCCGATCGTTTACCAGCGATAGTGCGAGAACGCGCGATTGGCCTCGGCCATGCGGTGCGTGTCTTCGCGCTTCTTGACGGCGTTGCCGCGGCTGTTCGAGGCGTCCAGCAGCTCGCCCGACAGACGCTCGACCATGGTCTTCTCGTTACGGCCGCGAGCGGCGTTGAGGAGCCAACGGATGGCGAGGGCCTGACGACGGTCCGAACGAACCTCGACGGGAACCTGGTAGGTCGCACCACCGACGCGACGCGAACGCACTTCGATGTGCGGCGCGACGTTGTCCAGAGCCTGGCGGAACACCACGACGGGCTCCTGCTTGGTGCGGTTCTGGATAATGTCGAAGGCACCGTAAACGATGCGCTCGGCGACAGACTTCTTGCCGTCATACATGACGGCATTCATGAACTTGGTGACGACGATATCGCCGAACTTGGGGTCCGGGATGATCTCGCGCTTCTCTGCACTATGGCGACGGGACATGGATCCTGTTCCCTATTACTTCGGACGCTTCGCGCCGTACTTCGAGCGGCGCTGCTTGCGGTTCTTGACACCCTGGGTGTCGAGCACGCCGCGCAGGATGTGGTAGCGCACGCCCGGCAGATCCTTGACGCGGCCGCCACGGATCATGACGACAGAGTGCTCCTGCAGGTTGTGGCCTTCGCCCGGGATGTAGCCAATGACCTCGAAGCCATTGGTCAGGCGAACCTTCGCGACCTTACGAAGTGCCGAGTTCGGCTTCTTCGGCGTGGTCGTATAGACGCGAGTGCAAACGCCGCGCTTCTGCGGGTTCTCCTGCAGCGCCGGAACCTTGTTCCGCTTCGCCGGCGCCTGGCGCGGCTTGCGGATGAGCTGGTTAATTGTCGGCATGCTTCGCCTTTCAGCTAGCCTACGGTTCTGTTTCTCTCTTCCGCTTTCCGCACCTTCGCCACAGCCGACTGACCATGAACAAAGAGCGCCCGGACCGCTTGCCGCGGAGGCGCTACGAAAAGCAGAGGATCACGGCGTTCACCGCGATCATGCGTGTCGTTCTAACTCTGTTTCGATTCGGACAGTGTCTAAGCTTGAACTCCGCGACGTGGCGCCGCCGGAAAACTGCACTTACCACCTGCCTGAAAGCTCGCGGAACCTACTTATTCGCAGGGTTCCAGTCAACCCCTCCGTGGGGTTCTTTTCGTGGGCTGGCGCCGCGTAAGGAATCCCCAAACAGCGCCCTGGCCCGGCAATTTTCCGCAAGATCGATGCGGCATCGGCGCAACATTCGAAATCCGGCCGGTTCCGCAGAGCGAGAACAAACCGGAATCAGACCGACTCAGTCCGGCGCCGCCGTCCGCTCCGAAAACGCGACTCCTTTCTGACCGGTTACGATCATGAGGATTTTAACGGTTTCGTCGCCGACGACTCGGCCGTTATGCCGGTGATCGACCATTTCCGCAAACGAATCTCCCGCCTTGAAGATTCGCTTCCCGCCGCCCTCGCTGTCGACCTCGATCGTCCCGGCCAGGATATAGGCGTAGGCCGGCACCGGATGGGTGTGCCAGCCGGTCTCGGCGCCTGGTGGAATCTCGACGATCAGCGTCTGCACTTCCGGGTCCGACACAGTCGGATAGCGGATCGGATCGCCGCTCGTCGTGGTGGTGGTTTGGAGGACCCGCTTCACCTTCACGGCCGGCTTATAGCTTTCTTCGGCGAAAGCGCCGCCTGCCATGACCACAAGGCCGATAGCGACAAGAGATAGACGATTCATAGGAGCCCCTCCCCGGGCGCGCTTCTTCCCAAGCGCAAGGGCCAGCCGTCATGGCCGACATCCGTTCTTCCCCAGCGTCACTGCTAGAGGGTCCCGCGCAAAAGGAAAAGGGCCGCCCGGGGGCAGCCCTTCACGATGGTGTCGGACGCGTAAACGCGTCACTCGGCCTTGAGGAAGTCAGCGACCTCGAGAACGATGAACTCGTTGTTGTCGGCCTTGCCCTTGGCGCGGCCAACGGAGAACGGGAAGTTGTTGTCGTCGGCGACGATGATGTGGGTGTCGTCGATGCGGTCGACATTCTCGATCGTCTCGAACGGGAAGGTGAAGACGCCTTCCTTCGAGCCGGCACGGGCAACGGCATTCGGATCCTTGATAGCCATCAGGTCGATGAAACCGACCTTGCGAACGATGCCGTCGGCGTCGGTCTTGGAGAGGTCTATCAGATAGATGCGCTTGAACTTGGCCGGGGTCTTCGCCCAGCCCTCGCGCGGGTCGCCTGCCCCGCCGTCGCGCTCGATCACGAGGGCGCGGTTGGCGTCGATCATGTTGAAGTCGCCAATCGCGTTGCCAAAGTCCTCGAGCGGATAGTAGCGGACCTTGTCGGCAAAGGCTTTCGACGCGATGTCGAAATCGAAGATCGGCAGGACCGACTTGCCGCCCTTCTCGAGATACTTGCCGACCTTGGCGTCCCACGGCGCGCCCTCGAGCATCGGATGCAGCGTCTTGCCGTCGGTCGAGAGCGCCATGCCCTCGAAGCCCTTCGAGCGGCGAACGTTGAATTCCGGCAGCGGCTTGTCGGGACCGGCCGGCATCACGACGCCATAGTTGTCCGGCGAGCGATAGGTGACGCCGTCGACGACGGTCTCCTTCAGGCTCAGCACGGTGCCGTCGGCCGAGACTTCGAACAGATAAGGGCCGAACTCGTCGCCGATCCAGAAATTGTCACCCACCTTCTGGATGCTCTCCGGATCGAAGTCTGCGCCGGTCAGGTAGCGGCTATCGGTGTTTTCGTTGACGATGCGGAACGGCACCACGCGGTTCGGATCCTTGGCGAAGATCGTCTTGACGATCTCGACGCGGCCCGTCTCCCAGTCCGGCCTGACGATGTGGAACATGATCATCGCATCGGCGGAGTTCGCCTTGGCGCCGAAGCCGTTGTCGGTCAGGACGACGTAGGTGCCGTCGCCGAGCGCGCGGATGCCGGAGAAGCCCTGAACCGGCTGCCCGGCGAAGGGACGGGCAAGGCCGGTATCGGCATCGTAGATCGAATAGAGGCGGTCGAAGCGGCGGCCGAGATCGGCGCCCGTGCCTGTATAACGGCCGGAGGTGTTGAGCGCGGCCGGCGCATCCGCCGGCGGAACCGCAAAGCTCTGGGCCGGCAGGACGGCATGGTGGCTCAGGACGGCGTCGAACTGGCGGGGCTCGGCGGCGGAAGCGCCGGTCGCAAGCGCGACGAACGACAGGCCAGCGAGAAAGGCATGGCGAAGCGACATGGTCAGGTCTCCGTTCGAAGGGAACGGCGATGTCGTAGTGCGCCCATGTCTCAGCCAAGCGACACCGACATGTCGCCTCCATGACAGAAGCGACATGTCTAGCGGCGGGCCGCCCGCCGGCGGCGCTAGTAGGCGACGCCGCTCGCCGGCTTCAGCAGCGCGCCGGCCGAGTCAGCATTGTCCGACAGGGTGTTGCCGAACGCCTTGATCTGCGAGTTGTAGGTTTCGCGCGTCTCTGGATCGATGATGGCGACGGGCGCTGTCACGATCAGGCCCGCCGCGGTTCCGACGCTTGCGGCGGCGCCGGTGGTGACGGCCACGAGCCTGTCGCCGAACGCGGACTTCGAATCCGTCATCGTCTGGCCCTCGGCCAGGCGGGCGCCGATCAGCTGCACGACTTCGGGGCTGGCGGCGAACTTGGCGTGATTGAGCCGGTCGTCCGTACGCAGTTTGGTGAGGTCGATGACCGTGATCTTGTCCTGCTGCATCTCGGTCGCAAACGGTTCCTGCGCGACATTGATCTGGCCGAGGCGCTCGATATTGCCCCAGACGCGGCGGGAGACCTTGAGGGCGCGGTCGTCCTGCGAGACGAACAGCGTCACCTGCGGGCCGTTCGGGCCGATATCGGCCATCTGGCGGCGGAACACGTCGACATCGACGTCCGGCGCGGCCAGCATGACGTTCCTGATCTTTGGCGCCACGCGCTTGTCGCGGATCGCCATCTGACGCAGCGCTTCCAGCGTCACCCAATTGCCCATCGAGTGCGCGAGGATCGACACCTCGTCGACGTTCGGATCGTCGGCCAGCGCCTTCAGCAGCAGTTCGAGCGCATCGCGGGAATAGTTGTTGCTCTCGCGGTCGTAGCCATAGGCGAGCACACTGCCGCGCGACGGCCAGGTGAAGAGGATCGGCACGACGTCGGAACCGGAGTCATGCACGATCTGGGCGAAGCGGTAGACGGCATCCTCGAAGCGGTTGTTGAAGCCATGGATGAAGACCAGGGCCTGCCGCTTCGGCGTCGCCTTTATGCGGCTATTGAACCAGGCTCTCGCCTGCTTCAGGTTCATGTCCTGCGCCTTCAGGGTGACGAAATCCTTCGTCGGGTCGCCGGGCAGCTTCTTCGGCCACTGCACGTCGCCCTTCTTGCGGACATTATCCGGCGGGATCGAGACGACCATATTGGCGAAGTCGATGGCCCGGCCACGCTCGCCGGTGAAGATCTCGCCCGGAACGTTCGACCGCTGGCGCGTCGTCGCCACCATCATGTCGACCGTGCTGCTGCCCGGAATCGGCGCCGTGACGGCAACCGGCAGCAGAACGTCCTTCGGCCGGCCGCCGCAACCGGCAAGCAGCCCGACGAGAACCAGGCTCGTCACGCCCGTCCGGATCCAAACCATCACGCTACGCAAGTGGAGCTACCCCCGAAAAGGACGAACAGCCTGGTCAACGAAGGCACCGCCGCTCCGCGCAAGCAGGACGTGGCCCAATTATCTACTCGAACTCTCTATGCGAGCGCGCAGCCAATGCGCAACCCGCGATATTCCCCGCGCGTAAACGCCCGGCCGCCCGAGATCGGCATCACCCTAGCGGATCCCTGTGACAGATGCGCTGCCGCAGGGGCCTGCGGGACGAATCTCCGGGACCGCGACATCTGCGCCACGAAAAAAGGCCGCCCGAAGGCGGCCTTTCATTCGATGCGACGCGCCTGTTACTCGGCAGCGTTGGTCAGGTCTCCGAGCAGGCCCGCAGGGGCCTGGGCCGGGGCCGACCCCGCCGAGGAGCGCCGACGCTCCTCGAGGATGAGATCGTCGCGCTTGGTAGCGATCTCGCGGATGCGACCCATCGTGCCACCCGTACCGGCCGGGATCAGACGACCGACGATGATGTTCTCCTTGAGACCATCGAGCGGATCGACCTTGCCGTTGACGGCCGCCTCGGTGAGGACGCGGGTCGTCTCCTGGAACGAGGCAGCCGAGAAGAACGACCGCGTCTGCAGGCTGGCCTTGGTGATGCCGAGCAGGACCGGGTTGCCGGCGGCAGGCTTCTTGCCCTCGGCCTTGGCCTTGTCGTTCACCAGGTCGAACTCCAGCCGGTCGATCTGCTCGCCGGTGAAGAACTCCGTCTCGCCGGCGTCGTAGATCTCGACCTTCTGCAGCATCTGGCGAACGATCACCTCGATGTGCTTGTCGTTGATCTGCACGCCCTGCAACCGGTAGACGTCCTGGATTTCGTTGACGAGGTAGGCCGCAAGTGCCTCCACGCCCTTGATCGCCAGAATGTCATGCGGCGCCGGGTTGCCGTCCATGATGTAGTCGCCCTTCTCCACGGCGTCACCTTCCTGGAGATGGAACGGCTTGCCCTTCGGGATCAGGTACTCGATCGGCTCCAGCAGCTCGCCATCCTGACCAACCGCACCTTCGGCCGGCTCGACGATGACGCGACGCTTGTTCTTGTAGTCGCGACCGAAGCGGATCGTGCCGTCCATCTCGGCGATGATGGCGTGATCCTTCGGACGACGGGCCTCGAACAGCTCCGCCACGCGCGGCAGACCGCCCGTGATGTCGCGCGTCTTGGCGCCTTCCGTCGGAATACGTGCCAGCACGTCACCGGCGTGGACCGTCGAACCCGGATCAACCGAGAGAATGGTCTCGACCGACAGCATGTACCGGGCTTCGCCACCGCGGGCGAGCTTCAGCACCTTGCCGTCCTTGCCCTTGATCACGATCGCCGGCTTCAGGTCGCCGCCGCGCGGGTTGGCGCGCCAGTCGATGACGACGCGCTTGGTGATGCCCGTCGACTCGTCGGCCGTCTCGGCGATCGAGATACCTTCGACCATGTCCTCGTAGCCGATCGTGCCCGAGACTTCGGTCAGCACCGGACGGGTATAGGGGTCCCATTCCGCCAGACGCTGACCGCGCTTGACCTGATCGCCCTCGTCGACATGCAGGCGCGAACCATAGGTGATGCGGTTGACCGCACGCTCGGTTCCGTCCTTGTCGACGATCACGATCGCCATGTTGCGGCCGAGGGCCACGAGCTTGCCGCTCGAGTCGCGGACCACGTTGCGGTTACGCATCGTGACCGTGCCTTCGAAGCTCGACTCGATGAAGGACGAGTCGACCACCTGCGCCGTGCCACCGATGTGGAACGTGCGCATGGTGAGCTGCGTGCCGGGCTCGCCGATCGACTGCGCCGCGATGACGCCGACGGCCTCGCCCATGTTGACGGTCGTGCCGCGCGCCAGGTCGCGGCCGTAGCAGGCCGCGCAGACGCCGATCTTGGTATCGCAGGTCAGCACCGAGCGGATCTTAACCGCCTGTACGCCGGCCTTCTCGATGCGATCGACATCGGGCTCCTCGATCAGCTTGCCGGCCGGAACCAGCAGCTCGCCGGTCGCGCCGGACACCACGTCCTCCGCGGCCGTACGGCCGAGGATGCGCAGGCCGAGCGACGCCACCACCTGACCGCTGTCGATCACCGCCTGCATCTTCAGGCCGTTGGTCGTACCGCAGTCCTTGGCAATGATGATGCAGTCCTGCGCCACGTCGACGAGACGACGCGTCAGGTAACCCGAGTTCGCGGTCTTCAGCGCGGTGTCGGCCAGACCCTTACGGGCACCGTGGGTCGAGTTGAAGTACTCGAGAACGGTCAGGCCTTCCTTGAAGTTCGAGATGATCGGGTTCTCGATGATCTCGCCCGACGGCTTGGTCATCAGACCGCGCATGCCGGCCAGCTGCTTCATCTGGGTCGGCGAACCACGGGCGCCCGAATGGCTCATCATGTAGACCGAGTTCATCGGCTTCTGACGACCGGTTTCCGCGTCGTACTGAACGGCGGAAATGCCCTTCATCATCTCGGCGGCGACGGCGTCGCCGCACTTCGCCCAGGCGTCGACGACCTTGTTGTACTTCTCACCGAAGGTGATCAGGCCGTCATTGTACTGCTGCTCGTAATCCTTCGCGAGCGCCTGGGTCTCCTCGACCAGCTTGGCCTTGGTCGGCGGGATGACCATGTCGTCCTTGCCGAACGAAATGCCCGCGCGGCAGGCTTCGCGGAAGCCGAGCGCCATGATGCGATCGCAGAAAATGACCGTCTCCTTCTGACCGCAATGGCGGTAGACGGCGTCGATCGTGTTCGAAACTTCCTTCTTGGTCATCAGCTTGTTGACGACGTCGAAGGGCAGGTTCGGGTGCTTCGGCAGCAGTTCGCCGATCAGCAGGCGGCCCGGTGTCGTGTCGTAGATCTTCGACGTGACGTTGCCGTCCGCGTCGATGCCACGATAGCGACCGCGGATCTTGGTGTGCAGCGTGATCGCCTTGGCGGCCAGCGCATGCTCGATCTCGGCGATCGAGCTCAGCAACATGCCCTCGCCCGGCTCCTTCTCCGCCATGATCGACAGATAGTAGAGGCCGAGAACGATGTCCTGCGACGGCACGATGATCGGCTGGCCGTTCGCGGGGTGCAGGATGTTGTTGGTCGACATCATCAGCACGCGCGCTTCCAGCTGCGCTTCGAGCGACAGCGGGACGTGCACGGCCATCTGGTCGCCGTCGAAGTCGGCGTTGAAGGCCGAGCAGACGAGCGGATGCAGCTGGATCGCCTTGCCTTCGATCAGCACCGGCTCGAAGGCCTGGATGCCGAGGCGGTGAAGCGTCGGAGCGCGGTTCAGAAGGATCGGATGCTCGCGGATGACCTCATCCAGGATATCCCAGACTTCCGGCCGCTCCTTCTCCACGAGCTTCTTCGCCTGCTTCACCGTGGAGGAGAAGCCCTTGGCGTCGAGGCGCGAGTAGATGAACGGCTTGAACAGCTCGAGAGCCATCTTCTTCGGCAGGCCGCACTGGTGCAGCTTCATCTCCGGGCCGACCACGATGACCGAACGGCCGGAATAGTCGACGCGCTTGCCGAGCAGGTTCTGGCGGAAGCGGCCCTGCTTGCCCTTCAGCATGTCGGAGAGCGACTTCAGCGGACGCTTGTTGGCGCCGGTGATGACGCGGCCGCGACGGCCGTTGTCGAACAGCGCATCGACCGCTTCCTGAAGCATGCGCTTCTCGTTGCGGATGATGATGTCCGGCGCGCGCAGTTCGATCAGCCGCTTCAGACGATTGTTGCGGTTGATGACGCGGCGGTACAGGTCGTTCAGATCGGAGGTCGCGAAGCGGCCGCCGTCGAGCGGAACGAGCGGGCGAAGATCCGGCGGGATGACCGGGATGACGGTCATGATCATCCATTCCGGACGGTTGCCGGATTCGATGAACGCTTCCACCAGCTTCAGGCGCTTGCCGAGCTTCTTCGGCTTCAGCTCCGAGGTCGAGGTGGCGATCTCTTCGCGGAGGTCCGCGGCGAGCTTCGGCAGGTCGAGCGCCATCATCATCTCGCGGATGGCTTCCGCGCCGATCATGGCGGTGAACGAGTCGTCACCATATTCGTCCTGGGCGCGCAGGTACTCTTCCTCCGACAGGAGCTGACGCTCCTTCAGCGGGGTGAGGCCCGGCTCGATGACGACGTAGTTCTCGAAATAGAGAATGCGCTCCAGATCCTTGAGCGTCATGTCCATCAGCATGCCGATGCGCGACGGAAGCGACTTCAGGAACCAGATGTGCGCGACGGGCGCCGCGAGCTCGATGTGGCCCATGCGGTCACGACGAACGCGCGCGAGCGTGACTTCAACGCCGCACTTCTCGCAGATGATGCCCTTGTACTTCATGCGCTTGTACTTGCCGCACAAGCACTCGTAGTCCTTGATCGGCCCGAAGATGCGCGCGCAGAACAGGCCGTCGCGCTCGGGCTTGAAGGTCCGGTAGTTGATCGTTTCCGGCTTTTTGATCTCGCCATACGACCAGGACAGAATCTTCTCAGGGCTCGCAATATGGATGCGGATCTGGTCGAAGTTCTGTGCCGGCTGCGCCAGCGGATTGAAGATGTTCGCGACTTCTTGATTCATCGCCGATCTCCTTCGATGCCGGTGGCCGGTCGAGCACATCGCTCATCCCGGCCCACCGCATGTAAACTGAATGGGCTCACCGATTGACGCGACGGATTACTCCGCCGCGTCCGGCAAGCTCTCGCCGGCCTCCGCATCCAAGGCGCGCTTGGACTGGTTGAGCTCGACGTCGAGGCCGAGCGACCGCATTTCCTTGACCAGCACGTTGAACGATTCCGGAATACCGGCCTCGAACGTGTCGTCGCCGCGGACGATCGCCTCGTAGACCTTGGTACGGCCGGCCACGTCGTCCGACTTCACCGTCAGCATCTCCTGCAGCGTGTAGGCGGCGCCATAGGCCTCGAGAGCCCAGACCTCCATTTCGCCGAAGCGCTGACCGCCGAACTGCGCCTTGCCGCCCAACGGCTGCTGGGTAACGAGCGAGTACGGGCCGATCGAACGGGCGTGGATCTTGTCGTCCACCAGGTGGTGCAGCTTGAGCATGTAGATGTAGCCCACGGTCACCTTGCGGTCGAAGGCCTCACCGGTACGGCCGTCATAGAGCACCGACTGGCCCGAGGCATGCAGCCCCGCGTCATTCAGCATCTCGACGATGTCCGGCTCGCGCGCACCGTCGAAGACCGGCGTCGCAATCGAGACGCCCTTCTTCAGATGCTCGCTCATCCGGACGACCGATTCATCGTCCAGCTCCGCGACAGGCTCGTCCTTCGGACCGTTGTAGATGCCGTCGAGGGTCAGGCGGAGCGGCTTGACGTCGCCCGTCTTCTTGTAGTCCTCGAGCATCTTGCCGATCTTCAGGCCCATGCCCGCGCAAGCCCAGCCCAGATGCGTCTCCAGGATCTGGCCGACGTTCATGCGGCTCGGCACGCCAAGCGGGTTCAGCACGATGTCGACATGCGTACCGTCCTCGAGGAACGGCATGTCCTGGATCGGGGTGATCCGCGACACGACGCCCTTGTTGCCGTGACGGCCGGCCATCTTGTCGCCCGGCTGGATCTTGCGCTTCACCGCGACGAAGACCTTGACCATCTTCATCACGCCCGGAGGCAGCTCGTCGCCGCGCTGCAGCTTCTCGACCTTGTCGATGAAGCGCTTCTCCAGCCGCTTGCGGCTCTCGTCATAGGATCCGCGCAGAGCCTCGATCTCGCCCATGACCTTTTCGTCGGCGAAAGCGAACTGCCACCACTGCGACCGCGGATACTCCTCGATGACATCGCGCGACAGCACGGTGTCCTTCTTGAAGTTCTTCGGGCCGCTGGAAGCGGTCTTGCCCTCGAACATGTCGATCAGGCGGCCATAGACGTTGCGGTCCAGGATGGCCTGCTCGTCGTCGCGGTCCTTGGCGAGACGCTCGATCTCCTCGCGCTCGATCGCCATCGCGCGCTCGTCCTTCTCCACGCCATGGCGGTTGAAGACGCGCACTTCCACGATGGTGCCGGTAACGCCCGGCGGGACGCGAAGCGAGGTGTCGCGGACGTCGGAGGCCTTCTCGCCGAAGATGGCGCGCAGAAGCTTCTCTTCCGGCGTCATCGGGCTTTCGCCCTTCGGCGTGATCTTGCCGACGAGGATGTCGCCCGGCTGCACGTCGGCGCCGATGTAGACGATGCCGGCTTCGTCGAGGTTCTTCAGCGCCTCTTCCGAAACGTTCGGAATGTCGCGCGTGATTTCTTCCGGACCGAGCTTGGTATCGCGCGCCATGACCTCGAACTCCTCGATGTGGATCGAGGTGAAGACGTCATCCGACACGATGCGCTCGGACAGGAGGATCGAGTCCTCGAAGTTGTAGCCATTCCACGGCATGAACGCGACGAGCACGTTCCGGCCGAGCGCCAGATCGCCAAGATCCGTCGACGGGCCGTCCGCCAGGATGTCGCCCTTGCCGACGCGATCGCCCACGCGGACGAGCGGCCGCTGGTTGATGCAGGTCGACTGGTTCGAACGCTGGAACTTCATCAGACGATAGATATCGACACCCGACTTCGAAGGATCAAGGTCCTCCGTCGCGCGGATAACGATACGGGTCGCGTCGACCTGGTCGACGACGCCGCCGCGGCGAGCCGCGATGGCGGCGCCGGAATCACGCGCCACGACCGATTCCATGCCCGTGCCGACGAACGGCGCCTCGGCGCGAACGAGCGGCACCGCCTGGCGCTGCATGTTCGAGCCCATGAGGGCGCGGTTGGCGTCGTCGTTCTCAAGGAACGGGATCAGCGCCGCGGCGACCGAGATCACCTGCTTCGGCGACACGTCCATGAAGTCGACGCGGTCCGGCGTGACCATGACGTTTTCGCCGGAGTGACGGCAGATGATCAGGTCCTCGACCAGCTTGCCGGCCGGATCGAGTTCCACGCTCGCCTGGGCGACGTAGTACTTCGACTCTTCCATCGCCGACAGATAGATGATCTCCATCGTCGCGACGCCGTCCTTGACGCGCCGGTACGGGCTCTCGATGAAGCCGTACTTGTTGACGCGGGCGAACGTGGCCAGCGAGTTGATCAGACCGATGTTCGGGCCTTCCGGCGTCTCGATCGGGCAGATACGGCCGTAATGCGTCGGATGCACGTCGCGCACCTCGAAGCCGGCGCGCTCGCGCGTCAGACCGCCCGGGCCAAGCGCCGAGAGACGGCGCTTGTGGGTGATTTCCGACAGCGGGTTGGTCTGGTCCATGAACTGCGACAGCTGCGACGAGCCGAAGAACTCGCGCACGGCGGCCGCCGCCGGCTTCGCATTGATCAGGTCCTGCGGCATGACGTTGCCGATCTCGACCGACGACATGCGCTCCTTGATCGCGCGCTCCATGCGGAGCAGGCCGACGCGGTACTGGTTCTCCATCAGCTCGCCGACCGAACGCACGCGGCGATTGCCGAGATTGTCGATGTCGTCGATCTCGCCCTGGCCGTCGCGCAGTTCGACGAGCGTCTTGATGACCCCGAGAATGTCCTCCTTGCGGAGCACGCGCACGGTGTCCTCGGCCGTCAAGTCGAGGCGCATGTTCATCTTGACGCGGCCGACGGCCGACAGGTCGTAGCGCTCGCTGTCGAAGAACAGCGACTGGAACATCGCGGTCGCGGTGTCGACGGTCGGCGGCTCGCCCGGGCGCATCACGCGGTAGATGTCGAACAGCGCGTCTTCGCGCGACTCGTTCTTGTCCACGGCGAGCGTGTTGCGGATATAGGCGCCGACATTGATGTGGTCGATGTCGAGAACCGTGACTTCGTCGAAGCCCGCGTCGTCCAGAATCTGGAGCAGCTTCTCGCTGATCTCGTCACCGGCCTCGGCATAGACCTCGCCCGTGGACGGGTTGACGATGTCCTCGGCGACATAGGTGCCGTGCAGGTCCTCGTCGAGAACCTTCAGCGCCTTGACGCCCTTCTCCGCCAGCTGGCGGGCGGCGCGCGCGGTCAGCTTCTTGCCGGCCTCGACGACGACTTCGCCGGTGTCGGCGTCGATGAGGTCCATCGCCGCCTTCATGCCCTTCATGCGCGCCGGATCATACGGCATGCGCCAGCCGTCGCCGACCTTGGAGTAGACGATCTTCGAATAGAAGGTGTCGAGGATCTCTTCGCCGTCCATGCCGAGGGCGAACATCAGCGACGTCACCGGAATCTTGCGGCGACGGTCGATGCGCGCATAGACGATGTCCTTGGCGTCGAACTCGATATCGAGCCAGGAACCGCGATACGGGATGATGCGGGCGGCGAACAGGAGCTTGCCCGAAGAATGGGTCTTGCCCTTGTCGTGATCGAAGAAGACGCCCGGCGAGCGGTGCATCTGCGAGACGATCACGCGCTCGGTGCCGTTGACGATGAAGGTGCCGTTGGAAGTCATGAGCGGCATTTCGCCCATGTAGACTTCCTGCTCCTTGATGTCCTTGACGGACTTCGCGCCGGTGTCTTCGTCGACATCGAACACGATCAGCCGGAGCGTGACCTTGAGCGGCGCCGAGAAGGTGATGCCGCGCTGGCGGCACTCGTCGACGTCGTACTTCGGCGGGTCGAAATCATAACGGACGAACTCGAGCAACGCCGTGTTCGAGAAGTCCGAGATCGGGAAAACGGATTTGAAGACGGCCTGCAAACCTTCGTCCGGACGTCCGCCCTTCATTTCCTCGACCATGAGGAATTGGTCGTAAGACGCCTTCTGAACCTCGATGAGGTTCGGCATCTCGGCGACGTCGCCGATGGACCCGAAGACCTTGCGGATGCGCTTACGACCGGTGAATTCCAGGGCCATGTTCGCTCCTTTTTTACGTTCAAGAACAGCTATCCGGAAAGCCGTTCAGCCGCGCTTGGGCGCGGCTCTCTGGATAGTGGTCCTTCTGGACCAGGATGAAAACCGGCCCCGGTAACCCGGGGCCGGCAGAATTCAGTCGACTTACTTGACGTCGACCTTGGCGCCTGCGCCCTCGAGCTGGGTCTTGAGCTTGGCAGCCTCGTCCTTCGAGACGCCTTCCTTGACGGCCTTCGGAGCGGCTTCGACCAGGTCCTTGGCTTCCTTGAGGCCGAGGGCGGTGATCGCGCGGACTTCCTTGATCACGTTGATCTTGTTCGCGCCGGCATCCACGAGGATGACGTCGAACTCGGTCTTCTCTTCGACGGCAGCAGCCGGGGCAGCGCCACCAGCAGCAGCAGCGACAGCGACCGGAGCCGCAGCCGAAACGCCCCACTTCTCTTCGAGGAGCTTCGACAGCTCGGCAGCCTCGAGGACGGTCAGGGCGGACAGGTCGTCCACAATCTTTGCAAGATCAGCCATTTTATATTCCTATCAGTTCGAACTTGGGTTGGGTTGAAAACGGCCTACGCCGCTTCATCCTTCTTGGCATAGGCGCCGAACACGCGGGCGAGCTGCGCCGCCGGTGCGCTGACGACCGTCGCGACCTTGGTAGCCGGGGCCTGAAGCAGACCGATCAGCTTGCCGCGCAGTTCGTCCAGCGACGGCAGCGTGGCGAGAGCCTTGACGCCGTTCGGATCCAGATTGGTCTTGCCCATCGCGCCGCCGAGAATGACGAGCTTGTCATTCGTCTTGGCGAAATCGGACACGACCTTGGGCGCTGCCACCGGATCGTCGGAATAGGCGACGATCGTCGGACCCGTGAACAGGTCCGAAATGTGGGCAGAGTCCGTGCCTTGAAGGGCGAGCTTGACGAGGCGGTTCTTTGCGACCTTTACGCTGACCCCGGCGACGCGAGCCTTGCCACGAAGGGCAGTCAGCTCAGCGACGGTGAGGCCGGCATAGTGTGCCACGACGACGACGTTGGTCTCCTGGAAGGCCTCGTTCATCGTCGAGACAAGTTCGCGCTTTTCCGCTCTTTCCACTTGCCTCTCTCCAGTTGGCGGGCGGCCTTTCGGCCGGATCCGCCGGTTACGTATGCCGCGCTCCGAAGTCGGGTCGCGGCGCTGCGTACCTGTCCCCCAGCCGCCCTTGCGGACTTCGGGTCAAAGAGGTTCGAACTGACAACCGGCCGAAACCGGAAAATCCTTCTTCCCCCCGTCTATGCAGGAGATTAAGCCGGCGAGCCGGCCCCTGCAGTCTCGGACAGGTATCGACCGGGCGGAGGGCGAACCCACCGCCGGCCATCTTGCCGCCCGTTCTACCGGGCGGAGATTTCGACGCCTCAGGCGTTGAGCGTCGTCGCCGGATCGACATGGACGCCGGGGCCCATGGTCGAGGAGACGGCGACCTTCTGAAGGTACGTGCCCTTCGCGCCGGTCGGGCGGGCCTTCTGGACGGCGTCCACGAAGGCCTTGATGTTCTGGACCAGCTTCTCGGTGTCGAAGCTCGCCTTGCCGATGCCGGCGTGGATGATGCCAGCCTTCTCGACGCGGAACTCGACCGAGCCGCCCTTGGCGCCCTTGACGGCGGTGGCGACATCCATGGTCACCGAGCCGACCTTCGGGTTGGGCATCAGGCCGCGCGGGCCGAGCACCTTACCGAGACGGCCGACCAGCGGCATCATGTCCGGGGTCGCGATGCAGCGATCGAAGTCGATCGTGCCGCCCTGGACGATCTCGAGCAGATCCTCGGCGCCGACGATGTCCGCACCCGCTGCCTTGGCCTCTTCAGCCTTGGCGCCGCGTGCGAAAACCGCGACGCGGACCGTACGGCCGGAGCCGTTCGGCAGGTTGCAGACGCCGCGGACCATCTGGTCCGCATGGCGCGGATCGACGCCGAGGTTGAGGGCAACCTCGATGGTCTCGTCGAACTTCGCCGTCGCGCGATCCTTGATGAGCGCCACAGCGACGCTGATCGGATAGAGCTTGTTGCGATCGATGCCCTCGCGGGCGTTGATAACGCGCTTGCCGTGCTTAGCCATGATCAGGCGACCACCGTGAGGCCCATGGACCGGGCGGAACCTTCGACCATCCGAGCCGCCGCTTCGATATCCTCGGCGTTCAGATCCTTCATCTTCTTCGTCGCGATCTCGACGCACTGGGCATGCGTGACCGAGCCGGCGGCAGCACCCTTGCCCGGGGTCGTCGCGCCCTTGTCAAGACCGGCGGCCTTCTTCAGGAGGAAGCTCACCGGCGGCGTCTTCATCACGAAGGTGAAGGACTTGTCCTGGTAGTAGGTGATGACCACCGGAACCGGGGAGCCCTTTTCCATTTCCTGGGTCTGCGCGTTGAACGACTTGCAGAATTCCATGATGTTGATGCCGCGCTGGCCGAGCGCGGGGCCGATCGGCGGCGACGGGGTCGCCGAGCCGGCCTTGACCTGAAGCTTCAGGTAGCCTGCAACCTTCTTTGCCATTTCTGTTCCTTTCCCATGTCGGCAACCCGCCGACGAGGTAGGCCGACATCACATCGGCCGGTTGCCAGCCGCAGCTGGCAGGAATGGCGTGGTCCGGATGGCGACACCTGGCGAGCGCCGCATCCTCCCACGCCGACGATCAGACCTTCTCGACCTGACCGTATTCGAGCTCCACCGGAGTGGCGCGCCCGAAAATCGATACGGCGACCTTGAGCCGCGCGCGAACCTCGTCGACTTCCTCGACGAGACCATTGAACGAAGCGAACGGGCCGTCCGACACGCGGACCTGCTCGCCGACCTCGAAACTGACGGACGGCTTCGGCCGCTCCACGCCTTCCTGCACCTGATGGATGATGCGGTTGGCCTCGGATTCGGAAATCGGCATCGGCCGGTTGTCCGAGCCCAGGAAGCCCGTGACCTTCGGCGTGTTCTTGATCAGATGATAGGCGTCATCGGTCAGCGCCATCTTCACGAGTACGTAACCCGGGAAGAATTTGCGCTCCGCGTCGACCTTGCGGCCGCGGCGCACCTCGACGACCTTCTCGGTCGGCACCAGGATCTCGTCGAAGAGATCGGCCAGACCGCGCTGAACCGCCTGCTCGCGGATCGATTCAGCCACCTTCTTCTCGAAGTTCGAATAGGCGTGAACGATATACCAGCGCTTATCCAATGGGCCAGCCTCCGTCCTATCGGCCGAGGCCGAGCAGGAACGACACGCCCCAGCTCAGACCGAAATCGGCGACCGTGAAAAACAGGCTCGCCAGCACGGCCATAACGAAGACCATGACGGTCGTGATCGCGGTTTCGCGACGCGACGGCCATACGACCTTCGATACCTCCGCACGAACCTGCTGGAGGAACGTAAATGGATTAGTTTTGGTGGCCATTACCCGCTCACGGCTTGCGGGCGCGCAAACATCTGTCTGCGCACCCCGCTGGGAAGCGTTACATAGAACCGATCAATCGATTCCTCAAGTGTTAAATTGGCAGGGGCAGTAGGATTCGAACCTACGACCTACGGTTTTGGAGACCGTCGCTCTACCAGCTGAGCTATACCCCTACCGGAGAAAAGGGCTGTTTCCGGCCCTTTTCAAAACCTTTCCGACGACGCTCCGCTACTTAGCAGACCCGCGTCGGACTTGCATCACTTAATGATGCTGGCGACGACGCCGGCGCCGACGGTACGACCGCCTTCACGGATGGCGAAGCGCAGCTTCTCTTCCATGGCGATCGGGACGATCAGCTCGACATTCACCGAGATGTTGTCGCCCGGCATCACCATCTCGACGCCTTCCGGCAGCGTCACCACGCCCGTCACGTCGGTCGTGCGGAAGTAGAACTGCGGACGGTAGTTGGTGAAGAACGGCGTGTGACGGCCACCCTCTTCCTTCGTCAGGATGTAGGCCTCGGCCTTGAACACGGTGTGCGGCGTGACCGAACCCGGCTTGCACAGGATCTGGCCGCGCTCGACGCCTTCACGGTCGATGCCGCGAAGCAGCGCGCCGATGTTGTCGCCGGCCTGGCCCTGGTCGAGCAGCTTGCGGAACATCTCGACGCCGGTGCAGGTCGACTTGACGGTCGGACGGATGCCGACGATCTCGACTTCCTCGCCGACCTTGACGATGCCGCGCTCGACGCGGCCGGTCACCACGGTGCCGCGACCCGAGATCGAGAACACGTCTTCGATCGGCATCAGGAACGGCTGGTCGATCGGACGCTCCGGCTGCGGGATGTAGGCATCCACAGCGGTCATCAGCTCGAGGATCGCGTCTTCGCCGAGCTTGGCGTCGCCATCCTGCAGGGCCACGACGGCCGAACCCTTGATGATCGGAATGTCATCGCCCGGGAAGTCGTAGGACGACAGCAGCTCGCGGACCTCAAGCTCGACGAGCTCGAGCAGCTCCGGATCGTCGACCAGGTCGCACTTGTTCAGGAACACGACGAGCGCCGGAACGCCGACCTGGCGGGCGAGCAGGATGTGCTCGCGGGTCTGCGGCATCGGGCCGTCGGCGGCCGACACGACCAGGATCGCGCCGTCCATCTGGGCCGCGCCGGTGATCATGTTCTTGACGTAGTCGGCGTGGCCGGGGCAGTCGACGTGGGCGTAGTGACGGTTCTGCGTCTCGTACTCGACGTGCGCCGTCGAGATCGTGATGCCGCGAGCGCGCTCTTCCGGGGCGGCGTCGATCTGGTCATACGCCTTGAACGTCGCGCCACCGGTCTTCGCGAGCACCTTGGTGATCGCCGCGGTCAGCGAGGTCTTGCCGTGGTCAACGTGGCCGATCGTGCCAATGTTGCAGTGCGGCTTGTTGCGCTGGAATTTCTCTTTTGCCATCGACGTCGCTTCCTGTCGTCTCGTTCCTACGAGCCGGACGGCTCGAACTGCACCATCAAACCGCTGCGCAACGCGCTCAGATCGCGCCAGAAGCGCAAGGCTCAGTTGATGGAGCGGGTGAAGGGAATCGAACCCTCGTATTCAGCTTGGAAGGCTGCTGCTCTACCATTGAGCTACACCCGCACGCTAACGTTCCGTCGAAATGGTGGAGGAGGTTGGATTCGAACCAACGTAGGCTAAGCCAACGGATTTACAGTCCGTCCCCTTTAACCACTCGGGCACTCCTCCAAATCACTTCGGCAGAGCGTTACCGTTCAGGCAGTCACCGGACGAACCCGCCGGGCGGGTCGTTCGATGGGCGTCTTATGGCGACCTTGCCCGGCCCTGTCAACGCATATCCAACCAACTTCCACGGCTTCGGTGCATGGGCCCGAATCCGGCGGCCGGTTCGATTGCCGGTTTCGCGCGCCGCCCGTATAAGCGGGGCATGACCGACGAAAACAAACATAGCAAATCCCCGCGGCAACCCGGCCATTTCCGGGGCGGCAAGGGCAAGCCCGGCCAACACGGCCAACGCCGTTTCGGCTCCAACGCGCCGGCCGAACGCCGGCCCGATCAGCTGTGGATATATGGCATCCACGCCGTGGCAGCGGTGCTTTCGAATCCCCGGCGCAAGGTTTTGACGCTGCTGGCGACGCAGAATGCCGCAGCACGGCTCGTCGAGGAGGGCGCCTCCCTCCCCGCCGGCCTCAAGGACGCGTCGCCGCGCGATCTCGACAAACTGCTCGGCGCCGAGGCGGTGCATCAGGGCGTCGCCGTCGAAGTCGCACCTCTGGAGCCGCTCGATCTCGACGCGCTCGGCGACGCCCGCCTCGTCGTCGTGCTCGACCAGGTGACGGATCCGCATAATGTCGGCGCGATCCTGCGCTCGGCCGTGGCGTTCGGCGCCGATGCGCTGGTCACCACAGGCCGCCACGCCCCGACCGAGACCGGCGTGCTCGCCAAGTCGGCATCCGGCGCGCTCGAGCACATCGCGATGATCGAGGTGCCGAATCTCGCAACCGCGCTCACCGATCTCCGCGACATGGGCTACACCTGCGTCGGCCTCGACAGCGAAGGCACGACCTCGATCGAGGACGGCATGCAGGGCGACCGGATCGCCCTCGTGCTGGGCGCGGAAGGCAAGGGCCTGCGCCGTCTGACGCGCGACCGCTGCGACGTCGTCGCCCGGCTCGACATGCCTGGCGCGATCAAGAGCCTCAACGTCTCCAACGCGGCGGTGCTGTCGCTCTACCTGGCCCACCGCCATCTCGGCACGCCCACCGCCTGAGGCGGGCACGACTGCGAATCACGCGCGAGCCAACGCCTCCCGCGTGATTCCACCCCGCCGCCCTCCCCGCGCACGGCCAAAGCGGCAGCGGAGGGAAAAGCGATCGATTGCGGAAATCTGCGCGATCCGCGCTTGACCGGCGGGTGCGGTCCTCACTACACCCGTCACCGGGCCGGTTTAGCTCAGCGGTAGAGCAGCGGTTTTGTAAACCAGACGACATTGCTGGCGTTAACGGCCGGGTCGGTCGAAAAGTCCTGATATTCCAACGCACTACCTTCTGATTCGGGGCGCTCCTAGCGCCTCTAGCGAACGTAGCATCGGTTAATCACGGCACGGCACACGGCACAGTGCGCCAAGGCCCGGTTCTCGGATCGTTCCCCCATGTCCTACCGTCGCCTTCGCATCCCCCTCGCCGCCTGGATCTTCGTCGCAGGCATATGGGCTGTGATGCTCTGGGTGATAGGCGGGAACGTGCTGGCGCTCGTCAGGTGGATCGCGGGGTGGTAGAATCACCGGAATCGAGGAGCCGACAATGGCGACAGACGCAGAGCTTATCGACTATCTGGACCACAAGACGCGGACGCACAGTCTAGATCACCACCACACTGGGCGAATGGTCGAGGTCGCATTGACGAACATGAACGCCAAACGAGCTTACGTCATGCAGGCTACGACGTTCAGGGACGCACTTGAGCGTCTGATGCAGGCATATCCGGTCGGCCAAGACTAAATAGCCCGGCCCCGTCCGAAGACAGAGCCGGGCTGATGATGTCAGTGGCAGGCGAATTCGCGGATCTTGTCGTCGGCGATTGCCTTGCGAAGACGGTCACTCGGCTTGTCGCGCTGATGCAGGCAACTGCCCTGCCTCTTATGCGGCTTACAGAGAAGGCAGCCCGCCCTTGTCGACTTGGGCCGCTTGCGTTTGAAGTTCATGGTTGCTCCTGGTCCGTACCAGCACGCTCTCAAGGCGCCCGGTCTGGATCAGGTCGAGGGCTTCTCGAAGCCCCTCAATGATCTTGTCTGCTGCTCGCTTGGTCATGTGGGGTTGCCCATGGCTCCCTCCGTCTCGTGGCTCACAAAGCGTGAGCGATAGGATCGACGCGGGCCGGGCTTGATACCGGCTAGCCATAACACCGGCCAAGGGTCGCGGCGGAGTGTCGACCCAACCGCCGCCGTGCTTCAATTACCCGCGCTTCCGTCAGCGCCGCCGCGTCGCCCGCATTCTACCCCATGCCGAATCGCGTGTGAATCCCTTGTCGACTTGGCCCGAAATCACGTGGAGGAGCAGTCGGTTACTCTCATCCTTGACGGCCATCGCTAGCCGTGAACAAAACTTGAACATGGGCAGGATCGGGACAGTCGGCGAATTTCTGGACAGCCGCACGGGCTTCGGCGCCCACTGCCTCGGCTGCCGGCACTATGTCGTGGTCGACATGGAACGACTAGCGGAACAGCGCGGGCGGGATCTCCAGATCGTCGGAGCGGAAACGCCATTTCGCCGCGCACTTCGTTGCTCGAAATGCGGAAGCCGCGACATCCAGATCACGGTGATCGCGTCGACACCTTCGATGACGGGGCCGATCCCGCGCTGATCAGAACGCCGAAGCTATGTCTATGCCAGCCTGGATGATTGCCCACCAGGACACGCACGACACGCCAAAGATGCCCGCCCAGACTAACGCCCGCATGACGGCCCCCTCTCACATCCCGCAGCGTAACGTGAAGCGGGAGATAGATGCAAGCTAGGCGAGTGATATCTGCGTGAGCGCGCTCACCTGGTCGAGGAAGGCGCCGAGGTCGCCGCTGTTCTCGATCGTCGCATCAGTGGGAAAGTCCATCTGCTCCGAGATGTGGCCGCCGGCTATACCGCCGCGCCCAGTGATGCGAATGACCATGCCGCCGAGCTTCCGAACTGCCTCTGCCTCGTTGGCGAACCGGACGTCGTCCACGACCACCCGGCCGCCTAGATCGATGCAATCGCTGGCACGCTCGACCCAGAGGTCCTCCCAGATGGTCCGGCTGATCAGGTCCCTGCCCCACTCGGTCCCGAGCGTCTGCATGGCATATCGTGGGGTCTTGCCGCCGAGGAGCGCCATGGGCTTCTCCTTGAGCATACCGTCCAACTCGGCACTTCCAAGGCCGAGCACCCGAAGCATGGCCTTGATCGGATCGGCGAACCGTGTGTGGACATAGCCATGTATGTTGAGCAGGTGCATGGCCGCGGTCGTCTTACCGCTGCCGGCGACACCTGCGAAGCCGATGACGAGCGTGCGATCAACCATAGAGCGCCCTCAGTTCGAGCTGGTCATAGCGGGGCGCCAACTGGCGAATTCGCCGAACATGGAAACAGCCGCCTGACGGTACGCCGTGGCAGCATCCGCAGCCGTCTCGAACAGGCCCAGGTACCGCATCTTCCCATCAACCGTGATGCGTGCCATCCACCTTCCGGCGCCTTTGTGGAAGGTGACGCCCTTAAAGCCTGACTGCGAGGATCGCCGCGTAGTCTGGTTTCGAAGGTTTTGCTTGTGCGTCGCCAATCGGAGGTTGGCGAGACGGTTATCGTCTCTTTTTCCATTGATGTGGTCGACCTGATGCGGCGGCCAGTCACCGTGCACCCAGACCCACGCCAGACGGTGAGCGCAATAGGAGCGCTTCGAAATGGTGATCAGCGTGTGGCCGGAGGAACTACGCTTCCCGGCGACCGTACCAGCGTAGCGCGAGTTCCACCTGTTGATGTGCCATGACTTCGGTCCTCGCTCTCGCCAAACAAAAACGCCGGTCTCTGGGTCGTAGTCGAGTAGTGCTTTAACATCTGACTGGGTTAGCAACCTTACCCTCCATACATCTGGCGAAGTTCAAGCATGTCATAGAAACGGCATGCGATTATTATACCAGATTGGATCGATAAGTCACATATTCCGTATGTCCATCCTGTAGTTCCTACATTGTAATCTTCAACCTCTCCCCACGGCATACATGTCCCTAAATTGCATATAGAGATACGATTATTGGGGCCAAGCTTCGGAACCGTCTTGAAACGGTGTCGATGATCATGGCCCCACACGACCGAGTGCGTGGCGTCATTTCCTATCGTGTTCTCGGAATGACGGCCGCCGTACTCTCGGCCCATGGCATTCAGGGGGACATGGACGAAGCCGACGCCATGCCGGTAGAGCCATTTGCCGTACTCATGCGTCTTCCAGCGATAGCGGGCGAAGGCCTGTTCGAGCCGTAGCGGGAAGTCGCCGGCCACGCGAGGATCGGCATTCGCCATCCGCCAGGCACGGTGCTCGTGATTGCCGAGGGTGATGTCGAGGGGGATGTCTTCCGGGCACTCTCGACCAAAGGCATCGAGGCTATCCTCCAGAGCCGCCAGCTCCTCGTGAAACGCCGGGCGCTCACTATCCTTGGCGCTGCCCTTCGCCGGGTGGAACGAGCAGCTATCGAGCGAGGCCCAGTCGCCGATGGCAATGACGCGGTCGGGCTTTGTTGCTGCAGCATGCCGTCCGGCCAGAATGACGGGCTCATGCGTCCGGCCCGGCTTGCAGTGAACGTCGCCGATGCCGAGCACCCGAACGATAGGCCCCTCAGGCGGCGTAGACTGCGTGAGCGCCTGCACCCGCACCCGAGGCTTGCTGAGCGGTGCGTGGATGGCCTCATAGGTAGTGAACTGGTCCTTTGGCTCGGGAGGTCGGGCAGCAAGCCCATACGTCTCCCCGGCTGTTCGGTATCGTGTCGTGAATGCTCGGGTCGTCTTCACAAACCCAGACTTCAGAGCAGCCTTCGCTGCCGCCTCGATCGCGCTCGGCGGACCGCCGAGGATGTACCCCGCATCTACGTGTTGCTGAACGAGTTTGACTGTGGCTTCCGCCAGATCTCTGGAAAGGCGCGGTGTCGGCATCCGCTACCTCGCCGGCGCCGGGTAGCCGAGCAAGCGATCGAGCTTGTCGTTCATTTCCTTGAGGGTGCCGCGGACGCCCTCCATCTGTGTCTCAACACGGACGATTCGGGCGGGCTGGTCGCCCGCTACGGTCTGCGCCAATTCAAGGCTCGCTACGCGGGCATCTAGCTTGGAGGCCCAGATCAGTCCGACTGCTGCCTGGATCAGCAACGTCACAATCAGGGCGATAGGGACGCGCTTGTCGAGATGCCAGCCAGACGAGGCTGGGTCTTCCGTTGCTGGGTTCATTTCAGTCCCTTCCGGAGGCTCTCGTGGAAAGCCACCGCATCGGCGCGCTTGCCATCGCATTTGGTGAGGGCGACGGCGTAGCGGGCTATGATCGCCCGCGCGTCCACTTCGCTGATGAGGGGGTGCTTGCACGGCTGCTGGAGAGCGGCCGGCATCTGCGGGAGATCAGGGCGAAGCGCTACCCGGTCTCTGGAACATGCGAAGGCGCTCAACATCGGCACCGCGCAAACGATAGTCACAGCTGCCAGCCGGCGCTTTAGAGAGCGACTTAGCGAGATCCGCCTCATATTGGTTCACCTGAGCTTCGAGGGCTTCATTCTCGGCCGCGCGGGCCAGTTCGCGGGCAACCGCCTCGTCGAGCGCCTTGGCCCGTACAGCAGCCTGCCGGGTCTGTTCGGCAGCCATGGCGGCCTGCCACTTAGCGTCGTTGCTGGCGGCGCCCTTGTGGTGGCCGTAGGCGAAGATGCCGAGGGCCAGTATCAGGACGAGAGCCGCGCCGCCCAGCCGTCGCCACACTGGCGTGAGAAGAAGGAGGATGCTCACTTGAGCCCCTCCAGGCACATGGCCCGCTCAGCAGCGCGACGGTTGACGAGCCCAGCGACGACACGGCCGCCGGCCTTGTTCCAGACGACGATGGCCTCGCAGGCCCCGCGCAGATCGCCCGCGTTCGCCCGGCGCGCCACGGTCGAGCCGCAGAACGCCTTCTGGCCGATGTTGTAGGAGAGGCTGAGGAAAGCGACATAGGGCTTGTCGGGGATCTTGTCTGGGGCGACCAGGCACTTCCGAATGCCCGCCTCGAACTCCGCCAGTCCGTCGCCCAGCATCTCGCGGCACTGGTCGGCCGTGTACCGATCGCCCATCTTCACGCCGCGTGTCTCGCCGAAACAGACAGTTGGAATGCCCACCACATCGCGGTAGGCCGTCGTCCGCATGCCCTCCCAGGCTCCGACGAAGGCGACCGCGAGCGCGCCGGCAGCCGTGACGGCACCAGCCTTCTTGAGCCTACTCATCGGTGATCCCCTTCTGAGCGATCAGCCGGGCCACGAAGGCCGCGGCGGTGACGAGGCCAGACAAGGCCGCGAAGGTGCCGGCCGGGATGGTGTCGACACCGATCAGGGGAAGCGCCACCTCAAGGCCGGAAAGCGCTCCGGCGATGATGAGCAGGCGGATGCTCCAGGCTCTCCTCAGCACTTGACGCCAGTTTTCTATAAACATTACATTGTGCTCCACAATGGAGAACTCTGCATGAGCCGCACGGTAGTGACCGTCGAAGTCCTGAAGGAACTTCTTTCGTACTCGGCAGAGTCGGGGGAGTTTGTTTGGAGGCACCGAGATGCCAGGTGGTTCTCGGCGAGAAGAGACCAGGCAGCCTGGAACGCTCACTTCGCTGGGAAGCGTGCGGGCTCGGTGAATTCGCAGGGCTACCTAGAAATCGGGATCTTCAACAAGCGCCACCGAGCGCATCTGTTGGCTTGGTTGTACGAGAATGGAGAATGGCCGCCGTCTAGGGTTGATCACCTAAATGGCGAACGATCCGACAACCGTATTGCCAATCTTCGCCTAGCTGGTCGGGTCGACAATGCCCGGAACCAAGGCCTTCCTTCTCACAACACAAGCGGGGTCATCGGCGTCCACTGGATGCCCAGGGTTGGCCGCTGGCAAGCGCGGATCATGCACGAGGGGCGGAGAATGCACCTAGGGTACTTCGCTGAACTTCAAGACGCGGCCCAAGCACGAGCTCTTGCCGAGGAGGAATTTGGTTACCACCCCAACCACGGAAGGCGCCCGGGCTTCCGGCGGGGCTGAAGCACCGCGCGCCAGTTTGCGACGAGCATGAGGTATCTCCGGGGATGTGGTGGGAGGGTGGTTAGGCCTTGGGCCTATTCCTCAGGAGGGGGCGGCAGGAACAGCGTCTCGCTGTCGAAGACGCGGATCGGATAGCCGTCGAAGAACGGCACCCACACGGCGTAGTCCGGATCGTTCAGAAGGCGGGCGGGGCTGACCCACTTGCCGACTAGCGT